>NZ_JBBJOZ010000002.1:0-1331369 GCF_049727625.1 Roseococcus sp. YIM B11640 | reverse complement strand
CAACACCTCACGCGGGGTGGAGCAGCCCGGTAGCTCGTCAGGCTCATAACCTGAAGGTCACAGGTTCAAATCCTGTCCCCGCATCCAACATACCAAAACCAAACAAAAAGCCCCACCGGCACCAACAGTGGGGTTTTTTTGCATCCAACAGAGGTGCGGGGGACGGCGCCCTCGTTTTCCGTATCGCAATACATCGCGTAGGCTTTGTTCCGCCCTTTGAAGGAACGACATTTTGAGCTCACCCAGCCTCTTCGCGCGCTTTGTGGCTCTGGTCGGCGGTACGGCCCTGCGCATACGGCATTTGCGGGACGGTGATCCGGTCCCTGCCTGGGGCGATGCCCCGGCCATTCCCGATGCCAAGCCACAGGGCTCCATCCCGACGCTGAAGATGCCGACCGCACAGGGGTGGATCGAGGGGCAGGTGCCGATCGCTGCCCCGGGCCTCAAGGTCAACGCCTTCGCGCGCGGCCTCAAGCATCCGCGCTGGATCCATGTTCTGCCCAATGGCGATGTGCTTGTGGCGGAAGCGACCGTTGTGCCGCGCACCGCGATGCGGAACGTCTTCGACCACGCGATGGTCGCCACCATGCGCCGGGCCGGCGCGGTGGGCGAGAGCGCGAACCGGATCACCCTTCTGCGGGACCGGGACGGCGACGGTGTCGCCGAAACGCAGGAAACTTTCATGGAGGGCCTGAACCAGCCCTTCGGCATGGCCTTGATCGGCAACAAGTTCTACGTCGGCAATACCGACGGTGTCGTCGTCTTCCCCTACGAGGCCGATGCGGATCGCATCAGGGCGCCCGGTCAGAAGATCGTGAGCTTCAAACCCGGTGGCCATTGGACCCGCAGCCTCTTGCCCAGCGCGGATGGGCGCAAGCTCTATGCGGGTGTCGGGTCGCTCACCAACATCGCCGACGAGGGAATGGAGGCAGAGGAGGGCAGGGCCGCCATCTGGGAACTGGACCTGGAGACGGGCGCCAATCGGATCTTCGCCAGCGGACTCCGCAACGCCGTAGGCCTGGCTTGGGAGCCGGCGACGAGCGTCCTCTGGACCGTTGTGAATGAACGGGACGGCCTCGGCGATGAAACTCCGCCGGACTACCTCACCTCGGTCCGCGAGGGTGGGTTCTACGGATGGCCTTATTGCTATTGGGACCGGATCGTCGATGACCGCGTCCCGCAGGATGCCGCGAAGGTCGCGGCAGCGCTGACGCCCGACTATGCGCTCGGCGGCCACACCGCATCCCTCGGGCTCTGCTGGGTGCCCGCCGGAACTCTGCCCGGCTTCGGCGAGGGCATGGCGATCGGGCAGCACGGTTCGTGGAACCGCAGCAAGCTCAGCGGCTACAAGCTCGTCTTCGTTCCCTTCGCAAACGGCCGCCCCTCCGGCCCGGCGCGCGACATTCTGTCCGGCTTCCTCGCACCGGATGAGAAGGTCTCCTATGGCCGGCCGGTGGGCGTGACGCTGGGGCCGGACGGCTCGCTGCTCATGGCCGACGATGTCGGCGACGTGATCTGGCGCGTGACCGGCGCCTGATCCCGGCAGGAGCTAACCTCTCATGGGTTCGATCGAAACGGCCAGGGCCTCCTCGTAAACGAGGTCCACCTGGTCGCCGACGCGCAGCCGCCGGATGAAGGCCTGGATTTCCGGATTTCCGGCAACGACGGTCCGCGGCACATTGTTGGGGCCCACGAAGCTGATCGAATTCGCTTCCGGGTTGACCGCCGTGACGGTGATCCGGCCGCGGCGAACCCGCGTCACTTCGCCGCCAGGCCGACTGGCTGTCTCGCGACGATCGACCGTGACGCCCTCAAAGGGTTGGCTGGTGCGCGAGAAGGGAGTTACCGCCTGGGCGGCCAATGCCTGGAAGTAGCGTACCGTGACGCGGTCTCCAGGCCGGATCTCGCCGAGGCGCCGGATGCTCTGACCCGCGATCAGGCTCACCAGCGCGCCGGACTGGGCGCCACCGGCGCCCCGCAGCAGGACTTCGCGTGCGGTCGGATCGACGGTTTCCACCACGCCGTTCAGCGTGATGGTCTCCTCGGCATCGACGCTGCGGCAGGCGCCGAGAAGGGTAAGCCCTCCCAAGAGGGCGGTGCGGCGGTTCATCGTTTCTCTCCCGGTTGCGGAACGACTCCCAACCTGGGCATCGCTAGACCCTCCGGCGGCCCGGAAGGAAGCGCTTTCTGCCGTGCCGCCTCACCCCGTATGCACGGCATTCGGCGGAGAGGAGGGCCTTCTTCCCAAGCCAAGGCGCGACTTCAGTACCTCGCGCGTGTGCTGGAACACGACATACAGCATCGGGATCATGAAGATGCCGATGGTCGATGCCGCCAGCATCCCGAAGAAGACCGGCGTGCCCACCGCCCTTCGGCTGATCTCCGATGCGCCGCTCGCGGTGACGAGCGGATACAGGCCGAGGATGAAGGCGAAGGACGTCATCATGACGGCGCGGAAGCGGAGCTTCGCGCCGAGTGTCGCCGCTTCCTGGATCGGCTTGCCGAACTTCTCCCGCTGCTCTTTCGCGAACTCGATGATCAGGATGCCGTTCTTCGCTGCGAGGGCGATCAGCACCACGATGCCGACCTGGGCATACAGATCGAGCGAAAGCCCGGTGGCGCCGATCGAGGCCACGGCACCCAGGATGCCTACCGTGACGGAAAGCAGGACGGGCACAGGAATGGTCCAGGATTCGTAGAGCCCGACCAGGAACAGGAAGGCGAAGAGGATCGCGAGAGCGAGGATGATCGAGGTCTGGCCGGAAGCCGCCTTTTCCTGGAAGGCGGTGCCCGTCCACTCGATGCTGTAGCCTCGCGGCAGCGTGTCGCGCGCCACGCGCTCCATGGCGGCGAGCGCATCGCCGCTGCTGCGCCCCGGCGCCGGCTCGCCATTGATGGTGAGGCTGCGGACGTTGTTGTAGCGGATGATGCTCTCCGGCCCGAATTCCACCCTCGCTTCGGCCAGCGCGCGCAGCGGGATCATGTCGCCGTCCCGGTTGCGGACGTGAACGCGGTAGATGTCCTCGACGCTGGCCCGATCCGCCTCCTCTGCCATCAGGTTGACCTTCCAGGTACGGCCGAAGAGGTTGAAGTCGTTCACATACGCGCCGCCCATGGCGGATTGCAGCGCCGAGAACACATCGTTGATCGAGACTCCCAGCACCTGGGCGCGATCACGGTCGATATCCAGAAAGACCGACGGCGTATGCGCGGCGAAAGTCGAGAAAACGCGGTTGAGCGCCGGATCCTGATTGGCCGCGAGGACCAGTGCTCGCATCGCCGCCGCCATTTCGGCAACAGGCCGTCCCTCCAGGTTCTGCATCTGCAGTTCGAACCCGCCGGAGGTCCCGAGGCCGATGATGGGCGGAAGATTGAACGGGATCACCTGGGCCGGCACGTTCGCCGTCTCCCGCACGACGCTTGCCAGAAGGCCGTTAACGCCCGTCTCGGGGGTCGTCCGGTCGTGGAACGGCTGCAGCGTCACGATGAAGAAGCCCGAATTGGACTGGGCCAGGCCGTTCAGCATCGAATAGCCGGTGATGGTCTGCACGTCGCGGACGCCGTGCAGCCGGCGCAGCGTCCCTTCGATCTCGAGCGCCACGTCGCGCGTGCGGTTCAGCGAAGCCCCATCCGGCAGGCGGATTTCGACGAAGAAGGCGCCCTGGTCTTCCTGCGGCAGGAAGCCCGTGGGCGTACGGCTGCCCACGCCGACGATGCCGGCCATGAACAGGCCCAGCAGCCCGAGGCTGATCACGGAAACCCGCACCAGCTTCGTCACGGCCCCGGCATAGCCGTCGCGGACACGGTCGATCCCGCGCGACACCCAGCCCATGATTCCCTTCTTCGGGCCGTGATGGGCGGAGAGCAGAATGCCGCAAAGCGCCGGCGACAGCGTGAGGGCGTTGATCGCGGAGAACAGCATGCTGACGCTGACGGTGACCGCGAACTGGCGGAAGAGCTCGCCCGAAATGCCGGGGATGAACGCGAGGGGCACAAAGACCGAGAGCAGCACAAGCGTGATGGCGATGATCGGGGCGGTGATGGACTCCATCGCCTTCTTCGTCGCGTCGGGGACGGAGAGGCTCGGGTCCTGCTCCATCGTCGCTTCCACGGCCTCGACGACCACGATCGCGTCATCCACCACGATGCCGATGGCCAGGACCATGGCCAGCAGCGAGACCGTATTGGCCGAATAGCCCATGGCATTCAGCACGGCGAAGGTGGTGACCAGGCTCACGGGGACGGCGATCAGCGGGATGAGGGTCGCGCGCATAGAGCCCAGGAACAGGAACACGACCAGGACGACCAGGACGAAGGCTTCGACCAGCGTGTGGATCACCTCCTCGATGGTCAGCTTCACGAAGGTCGTCGTGTCGTATGTGACGGCGTAGCCGAGGCCGGGCGGAAACCGCGTGGCGAGCTCCCGCATGGTGCGCGCAACGGCATCCGCCGTGCCCACGGCATTGGCGCCGGGGGCGAGGTAGATCTGGATCAGGATGGCATCCTGCCCGTTCAGCCGCGTCTCGACGTCCCGGTTCCAGGCGCCGAGTTCGATCCGCGCGACGTCGCGGACGCGGAGCACGCTGCCGTCGGGATTGGCGCGCACGAGGATGGCGCCGAACTCCTCCGTCTCCACGAGACGCCCGGTGGTACGAATATTGAGCTGGTAGGAGGTGTCGTCGCTCATGGGCTGGGCGCCGATGCGGCCCAGCGGCGCAACCTGGTTCTGCGCCTGGATGGCGCTGACGATATTGGCCGGCGTCAGTCCAAGTGCCGTGAGCCGGTCCGTCTCGAACCAGATGCGCATGGAATAGTCGCGGGCGCCGAACATGATGGCGTCGCCGACGCCGGGAACGCGCTTCAGCGCGTCCATGATGTTGATGGTCGCGTAGTTGCTGATGAACAGCGGGTCCTGCTGCCCGCCCTCGGAGCGGATGGACACCACCTGCAGCAGAGCCGAGGACTTCTTGCGGACCGTGATGCCCTGGCGCTGCACTTCCTGCGGAAGCTGCGCGAGCGCGAGTTGCACCCGGTTGTTCACATTGGTCGTGTTCTGGTCCGGGTTAGTCCCGACACGGAAGGACACGGTCAGTGAGTAGGAGCCGTCGTTGCCGCTGGTGGACCGCATGTAGATCATGTTGTCCACGCCGTTCACCTGGCTTTCGATCGGCTGGCCGACCGTGGCCTCCACGACCTCCGACGAAGCGCCCGGAAAATTTGCGCTGACCGTGACCTGCGGAGGAACGATGTCGGGAAACTGCGCCACCGGGATCTGCAGCATCGAGACGATGCCCGCGATCGTCATGACGATCGCGATGACCAGGGCCAGCCGCGGCCTGTCGACGAAGACCTTGGAGATCATGGCGGTTAGCCCGGCCGGGCGGCGTTGGCAGGAACCGCCCCGGCGGGCGGGGGCACGGCTGGGCGGGGCGTGACGGTGGCGCCGGGCCTCGCGCGCTGCGAACCCTCGGTGATCACCAATTGGCCTACCTCAAGCCCCTCGGTCACCACGATTTGGCCCGCGGGACCAGGCCGGTTCTGGATGCGCCGGACCTCCACCTTGTTGTCCGCGCCGACCGTCAGGACGAAGGGGCCCGCCTGATCGATCTGCAGGGCGGATTGCGGAATGATGATCGCCTCCTGCGACTGCCCGGCCTGGACGGAGACGGTCACCGCCTGCGCGTCGGACAGGAGATGGTGGGGGTTGGGAACGAGGGCCTGCACCAGCACGCTGTCGGTCGTACGCTCGCTGGTGACGTTGATGAATTCCAGGCGGCCCTGGGTATCCATCATCGTCCCGTCCGGGAGCCGGACGTTCACCCGGGCCGCGGCCAGCTGGCCTTCGTTCTCCTGCCGCCGGAACATCAGCAGCTGCCGCTGGGTGACGGGGAAAAGGACGCGGACCGTGTCGTCGCTCACCACCGTAACCAGGACGCCGGTCTCTGGGCTCACGACATTGCCCGGGGTGAGCGGGGACCGGCCGGCCCGGCCGGCGATCGGGGAGCGGATCTCGGTATAGGCGTACTGAATGCGCGCCTGCTGCAGCTCCGCCTGGGACGCCGAAAGCTGTCCCTGGGATATTGCCTGCTCGGCGATGCGCTGGTCCAAGGTGGCCTGGGGCAGGGCGTTGGTGCGCACCAGCTCCCGCCCGCGCTGGACCTGGGTGGTGTTGAACTGGAGCGTCGCGGTCGACCGTTCGACCGCGGCTTCGCGCAGCGCGACCTCGGCGGCGAAGGGCTCCTGCTCGATCGTGAAGAGCAGCGCATTCTCGGGCACTTGCTGCCCTTGCTCGAAATGCCGCGCGCGGAGAAAGCCGGTGATGCGGGCCCGGACGTCGACCTTGCCCAGCGCCTCGACCCGGCCAATGAACTCGACCGATGGCGTGATCGTGCCTTTTTCGGCCCGGGTCACGAATACCGTGGGCGGCGGTGCCGCGGCCGCCGGCTCAGCCGGGGGCTTGTCGCAGCCTGCGAGAGCGAGCAGGCCTGCCGGCAGCAGGGCAAGGCGCACCGACGAGCGACGGTGGGGCGCTGCCCGTCTCACGGAACTCATCGCGGTCATCGACATGGGATCCTCGGAACAGTCGGTCGTCAGGCGATGCTAGGAACAGACGGGCGCGCAGGATGCGTCCGGGTTTCCGGCCATCAGGCGGTGCGGCGGTGGCATCGTGACATTCTTCTCCCAGGGGTCTTCACAGAGAATCCCCGCATGGGAGGCTAACGCAATCCGCAGCCGCGGCATCAGAAATTTCCGGGCCCGATCCATCTTCGGGAAAACGGGTGCGGCTCGCCCCCGCCCCTGCCCGAAGGGGGAGGGGCGACCCCTCCTGCGACAAGCCGGGGCGAGGTCGGCCGCATCGAAGAGTTGCGCCGCCGCGGCGTGATCGACAGGCTGGGCGTGACCGGCGAGAAGAGCTGAGAGGGACGCCTGAATGCCGATGATCGAATCCGGGGTGGATCTGCGCTCCGCCGAAGCGCGGGCGAATGCCGAGGCCATGCGCGCCCTGGTGCGCGAGCTGCGCGACACCGCCGAGCGTGTGCGCCTGGGAGGCGGCGAGGCGGCGCGGGAGAAGCATCTCGCGCGCGGAAAGCTGTTGCCGCGGGACCGCATCCGGGCGCTGATCGATCCGGTCTCTCCCTTCCTGGAGGTCGGTCAGCTCGCCGCGCAGGGCATGTACGGCGGGGAAGTGCCCTCGGCCGGGATCATCACCGGCATCGGCCGCGTTTCGGGGCGGGAGTGCATGATCCTCGCCAATGACGCGACGGTGAAGGGCGGCACCTACTTCCCCATGACGGTGCAGAAGCACCTTCGCGCGCAGGAGATCGCGGAGGCCAACCGGCTGCCCTGCATCTACCTGGTGGATTCCGGCGGCGCCAACCTGCCGAACCAGGACGAGGTCTTCCCGGGCCGCGACCATTTCGGGCGGATCTTCTTCAACCAGGCCAACATGTCGGCCAAGGGCATCGCGCAGATCGCCGTCGTCATGGGGTCGTGCACCGCCGGCGGCGCCTATGTGCCGGCCATGTCCGACGAGACCATCATCGTGCGGAACCAGGGCACGATCTTCCTGGCTGGCCCGCCGCTGGTGAAGGCCGCGACAGGCGAGATCGTCTCCGCCGAGGAGCTGGGCGGCGCCGACCTGCACAGTCGCGTCTCCGGCGTCACGGACCACTATGCCGAGAACGATGCCCATGCGCTCGGCATCGCGCGCCGCGTGGTGGCGAGCCTGAACACGGTGAAGCGCCCGCCCGTGGAGCTGCGCGCCCCGGTCGAGCCCCGTTACGCGGCGGAGGAGCTCTATTCCGTCGTGCCGCCGGACCTGCGGACGCCTTATGACGCGCGCGAGATCATCGCCCGCATTGTCGACGGCAGCGAGTTCGACGAATTCAAGCGCTTCTACGGCAAGACCCTGCTTTGCGGCTTCGCCCATATCTGGGGCTATCCCGTCGGCATCATCGCGAATAACGGCATCCTGTTCTCGGAAAGCGCGCAGAAGGGCGCCCATTTCATCGAGCTCTGCGCGCAGCGCGGCATCCCGCTCGTCTTCCTGCAGAACATCACGGGCTTCATGGTGGGCAAGAAGTACGAGGCGGGCGGCATCGCGAAGGATGGCGCGAAAATGGTGACGGCCGTCGCCACCGCCGCCGTGCCCAAGTTCACCGTCATCGTGGGGGGCAGCTTCGGCGCGGGCAATTACGGGATGTGCGGGCGCGCTTATTCGCCTCGCTTCCTCTGGATGTGGCCCAATGCACGCATCGGCGTGATGGGCGGCGAGCAGGCGGCCTCGGTGCTCGCCACCATCCGCCGCGACGGCATCGAGGCGCGCGGCGGCAGCTGGCCCGCCGCGGAGGAGGAAGCCTTCAAGGCCCCGATCCGCGAGCAGTACGAGGTGCAGGGCCATCCCTACTATTCCAGCGCGCGGCTCTGGGATGACGGCGTGATCGACCCCGCCGATACGCGGCGTGTACTGGCGCTCGGGCTCTCCGCCGCTTTCAATGCGCCGGTGCCCGAGACGCGCTTTGGCCTGTTCCGGATGTGAGAGGCGAGATGTTCCGCAAGATCCTCATCGCCAATCGCGGCGAGATCGCCTGCCGGGTCATCACGACCGCCCGGCGCCTCGGCATCGCGACCGTCGCCGTCTATTCGGAGGCCGATGCCGGGGCGCGCCACACGCGCCTCGCCGACGAGGCCTGGCCCATCGGTCCTGCGCCCGCGCGCCAGAGCTACCTGGCGGGCGAGAAGATCCTGGAGGTCGCGCGCCGCTCTGGCGCGGAGGCAATCCATCCCGGTTACGGCTTCCTCTCGGAGAATGCGGATTTCGCGGCGGCTTGCGCACAGGCCGGCATCGTCTTCATCGGCCCGCCGGAGGCCGCGATCCGCGCCATGGGATCGAAGGCGGAATCCAAGGCGCTGATGGAGCGTTCCGGCGTGCCGCTCGTGCCCGGCCATCACGGCGAGGCGCAGGATATGGCGCTGCTGCGGGCCGAAGCCGCGCGGATCGGCTATCCCGTCCTGATCAAGGCCTCGGCCGGTGGTGGCGGCAAGGGCATGCGTGTCGTGGAATCCGCGGGCGGCCTCGACGAGGCCATCGAGGGCGCGAAGCGCGAGGCGCTCGCCTCCTTCGGCGACGATCGCCTGCTGATCGAGAAGTACCTGACGCGGCCCCGGCACATCGAGATCCAGATCTTCGCCGACACGCAGGGCAACACGGTCTCGCTCTTCGAGCGCGATTGCTCCATCCAGCGCCGCCACCAGAAGGTGATCGAGGAAGCGCCGGCCCCCGGCATGGACCCCGCGCGCCGCCAGGCGATGGGCGAGGCGGCCGTCGCGGCGGCGCGGGCCGTCGGCTATGTCGGCGCCGGCACCGTGGAGTTCATCGCCGAGGGCGACGGCTTCTACTTCATGGAGATGAACACCCGGCTGCAGGTGGAGCATCCGGTGACCGAGATGGTCACAGGGCTCGACCTCGTGGAATGGCAGCTGCGCGTGGCCTGCGGCGAGGCGTTGCCGGTGGCCGAGGAGCGCCTCGGCATTCGAGGGCACGCCATCGAGGCGCGTGTCTATGCCGAGGACCCGGCGCGAGATTTCCTCCCGGCGGTCGGCCGCCTCGCACATCTGCGCCAGCCCGCCGAGGTGCCGGGGCGCGTGCGCGTGGACACCGGCGTGCTGGAAGGGGATTCCATCACGCCCAACTACGATCCGATGATCGCGAAGCTCATCGTCTGGGGCGAGGACCGGGCGGCGGCCGTCCGCCAGCTTTCCGCGGCGCTGGCGGAATACGAGGTCGTCGGGCTCACGACCAATCTGGGCCTCCTGCGCGCCATCGCCGGGAATGCCGCCTTTGCGGCGGCCGAGCTCGACACGGGCTTCATCGGCCGCCACGCGGCGGAGCTCATGCCTGCCGAGGACGCGGCCGATCCCGCGATCTGGGCCGCCGCCGCGCTGACGGTCGTGCATGACCAGCGCGCCGCCATCGAGGAGGCCGCGCGCGCCACGGGCGATCCGTACTCGCCCTGGGCCGCGGTCGATGCCTGGCGGATGAACGGCGACGGCTATCAGGATCTTCGTTTCCGGCAGGGCGACGCGGCGGTCACGCTGCGAACGCATCCGCTGCCGGATGGGAGCTTCCATCTGGACCTGCCCGGCGGCCGCGTGCAGGCGGCGATGCTGGATGATCGCCTGAGCCTGGACGGGGTCTCGCGCCGCGTTCGCGTCGTTCGTCGCGGCGAAGATCTGACGGTCGTGATGGGTGGGCGCAACTACACCCTTACGGTCGAAGACCCGCTTGCCCCGCCCCGTAGCGAGGCGGCGGGAAGCGATCGCGTCACCGCCCCCGTGCCGGGCCGCGTGACGCGCGTCCTGGTGAAGCCCGGCGATCGGGTGGCGAAGAACGCGCCCCTGGTAGTGATCGAGGCGATGAAGACGGAGTTCACGCTCCGCGCGCCGCTGGAGGGGACGGTGGAGACCATCCGCCACCAGGTGGAGGAGATGGTGGAGGAAGGGACGGAACTCGTCACCTTCGCCGCCGCCGGCTAGTCCACGATCGCCTGGTAGACGAGCGCGTTGATCACGCGGCGATAGTACTGCCGCAGCAGGCCCGGCGTCGCCGCCATGAACACCACGGCGAGCTCCGCGCGCGGGTCCACCCACATGGCGGTGCCATAGGCGCCGTTCCACGAGTACATGCCGGGATGGCCGAGCATGGCGCTCCCGCCCTCCCTCCGCACGGCGACGGTCAGGCCGAAGCCCCAGTTCACCATGTTGCCCTCGGTGCCGGTGAGGTTGTTCTGGATGCCGGGGAACATGTGGTCGCGCGTCATCTCCGCGACGCTGGCGGGGGACAGGATGCGCTGCCCGTCGAGCTCGCCGCGGTTGAGCAGCATCTGCGCGAAGCGGATGTAGTCGCCTGCGGTCGAGACCGCGCATCCGCCGCCGCATTCGTAGCGCGGGGCCGTCAGCCCCATCTCCACCGATTGCGGCTGGCGGGTCGCGGGGTCTTGCGGCAGCGGCGTCGCATAGCGTGGGCGCTGCGCCTCGGAGACCAGGAAGCCGCTATCCACCATGTTGAGCGGGCGGAAGATGCGGTCGCGCATCACCTCGCCGAGCCGTTGTTCCGTCACCTGCTCGACCACGGCGCCCAGCACGTCGATGGAGAGGCTGTAGTCCCAGACCGTGCCCGGCTGGTAGAGCAGGGGCAGGCTGGCCAGCTTCGCGATCAGCCCATTCGTGTCGAACTCGCGTGAGGACGAGCCGGAGGAGGCGGGATAGAGCCGGTGCAGCGGCGTGGTCCCACGCCCGCCATAGGTGATGCCCGAGGTGTGGCGCGCCAGGTCCATCAGCGTAATGGGCCGCGCGGCAGGCACCGTGTTCTGGGGGTTCCCGTCCTGCGCGACGGTACGGTTGGCCAGCTGCGGGAAGAACCGGCTCACCGGGTCGCCGATGGCGAGCCGTCCTTCCTCCAGCAGCGTCATCAGGGCCACGCCGGTCAGCGGCTTGGTCATGCTGGCGATGGGGAAGATGGCATCGAGCGGCATCGGCTGCGTACGCGCGCCGTCGAGATGCCCGAAGGCTTCGTAGTAGGCGAGGCGGCCGCGCCGCGCGATGGCGACCACAGCGCCGGGAAGCTGGTTCCGCGCGAGCTCGCCCTCCATCGTGGTGCGGATGCGCGCGAGACGCTCGGGCGAGAAGCCCAGGCTTTCCGGCGCGGCGCGCGGCAGCGGGTCGGCTGCCTGGGCGGGAAGGGCGAAAAGGGCCAGTACGGCCAGCAGCATCTTCCTCATCAGGATCCTCCCTTTTGACGGCGAGCTTAGGCACGACGGGCGCTGGCCTTCAATGCGCCTGCGTTCCGCTTGACGTGGCGCATGCCGCCATCCCACCGTGACGACAAAAGGGGAGGATCGGATGAGACACATGCGCGCCCGCATCGGGCGACGGCCGCTGCTTGCCTTGCCCGCGCTGCTCTCCGCCCCCGCGCTGGCTCAGGCCTGGCCCAGCCGGCCGCTGCGCATCATGGTGCCTTTCGGGCCCGGCGGCCCCACCGACACCATCGCGCGCGTGCTGGCGAACGGTCTGACACCCCTCCTTGGCCAGCCGGTTGTGATCGAGAACCGGGGCGGGGCAGGGGGCAATATCGGCACGGCGCTGGCGGCCCGTGCCGCGCCGGATGGATACACGCTGCTGGTGCCCTCCACCGGCTTCGTGGTGAATGCGAGCCTCTTCCGCAATCCCGGCTACGACCCAATCCGCGATTTCGCGCCGATCACGGAGCTCGGTGCCTCCCCGGATGTCTTCCTGGCGGGCGCGGCCTCGCCGATCCGCAACCTGGAAGGGATGATCGAGCGCGCGAAGGCGACGGCGGGCGGGCTGCACTTCGCCAATCCGGGCTCCGGCTCCACGCCGCATCTGGCGGGGGAAAGGCTGGCCATCCTGCGCGGCTTCAGCCTCGTGCAGGTGCCGCACAGCAGCGCCGCGCTCTGTGTGCAGGCATTGCTCGCGGGCAATACCGAGATCGGCGCGACGGCGCTTGCTTCCTCGCATGCGCAGGTGAAGGCGGGCGCGCTGCGCCCCCTGGCGCTGACCGGCCCGGCGCGGTGGGAGGACCTGCCCCAGGTGCCGACGATGCTGGAGCTGGGCTTCCCCGGCTTCATCAGCGAGACCTTCTTGAGCCTCCACGCGCCCGCCGGCACGCCGGCCCCCATCATCGAGCGCCTGGCGCGTGAGTCGGCGGTGGTGATGCGAGACCCTGAGACGAGCGCGCGCATGCGCGCCGCCGGCTACATCCTCCGCCCCGAGGGGCCGGAGGCGCTGGCCAACCGCGTGTCGCGCGAGGTGCCGGCCTGGCGCGAGGTCATCGCGCGCGCCGGCATCGCGCAGGAGTGACTACCTCGCGGGCGCCGAGGTCGCGGGACAGCGGCCCCGAGACCGCCACAGGCAAGAAGGCGCTTACGCCGCGGTCGTCTCCGAGGGCGGGTAGTTCAGTTCCACCGCCACGCCATCCGGGTCGTGCAGGAAGAGCTGCGTCTGCTTGTCGCGGGGGATGACGCGTTCCTCGTAGTCGAGCCCGCTCTTCTTCAGGCGCTCCCGCATCTCGGCGAGGCCGGTGCAGGAAAAGGCGATGTGGTCGAGCAGGCCGGTCGGGCCCACCACGCGCTCGGGCCAGCCCTGCTCGCGCTGCGGGCGCGGCCCGATGAGATGAACGGTCGGCATGCCGCCGCAATAGAGCCAGTAGCCATCGAAGCCGAGCGGCGGGCGATAGCCTTCCTCGAGGCCCAGCACGTTCACGTAGAAGTCCCGTGTCTTCGTGAGGTCGACGGGGCGGATGGTGTAGTGGTTCAGGCCTTCGAGCGGCATGGCGGGATCCTTCCGGTCTCAGAGAAAGCGGGGGTGCGGCGCAAGCCCCATCAGGTGCTGGCCGACGGTCTCGAAATGGTTGCGCCGCGCCTGCACCTGCTGGGTGACGGCATGGATGTCGCGGAAGCGGCGCTCGAAGGGCTGGCTCTCGAAGATGGCGGTCGCGCCCGCCTCGGCCCAGGCGAAATCCGCGACCTCCTTGGCCTGGTGAATGGCGAAGGTGGAGGCGAGGCGGATGGCGACCTTCTGGTCCACGCTCATCGTGGCGCCCGTCTCCAGATGCTCCTGCACCTCGCGCAGCGTGGAGAGCAGGCCGGCACGGGCGGCACGCCACTTGCCCTCGGCCCAGGCCAGGCCGCTCTGCAGCGTGGGACTGTCGCGCAGCATCCGGCTGGTCGACATCGGCGTCTTGGCGCCGGCGAGCTTCACGAACTCGTCCAGCAGGCCGCGCGCTGTACCGAGCGCGACGGCCGCGAAGCCGGAAGCATAGAGATGCGTGGTGGTGAAGCGGTAGAGCGTGCCCTCGCCCTGCGGATGGCGCTCCTCGTCGCGGTCGCGGCGCACGGTGAAGGGTTCGGGGACAAAGAGGTCCTCGACCGAATAGGTGTCGCTGCCCGTGCCGCGCAGGCCCATCACCTGCCAGTTCGCGCGCATCGTCACCGCGCTGCGCGGAAAGAGCATGGTGCGTTCGTAGGGTGAGCCGTCGGGCAGGGTGCGGAGCGTGCCGTCGCGCTCGCGCACGCGGCAATGGCCGCCGAACCAGGTGGCGTGGCGCCCGCCGCTGGCGAAAGGCCAGCTTCCCGTGACGCGATAGCCGCCATCCACGACCTGTGCGATCTGGTCGGGCCCCACGGCGCCCCAGGCGAGTGCCGCGGTGGGCGCTGCCCAGATGCGGCGCGCCACCTCCGGCGCCACGTAGGCGGCCGCCATGGAACAGCCCGAGGCCTGGCCGATGCACCAGGCGGTGGAGGCATCGGCGCGCGCGATCACCTCCATCACGCGCACGTAGGTCTCGGGCGTCGCCTCGTCCCCGCCGAGGCTGCGCGGCAGGAGCGTGCGGAACAGGCGCGCGTCGTGCAGGGCGTCCAGAAGATCGGGAGGAAGCTCGCGTGCGGCCTCGATGCGATGGGAGGCGGCCTCGATGGCCGGGGCGACCGTGCGCGCGCGGGTAAGGGGATCGGTCACCATGGGCGCCGCCATGACCATCCTGCCGGCTGCGCTCATGCCGCGATCGCCTCCCTCGACGTCTTCTTGCGCGAAGTGTCGCGCGTGCGCGGCGCGGCCGTCAATCGCGTGGCCGCGTTGGAGGCGCGGGCGTCAGTTCAGCAGCCGTGGTTCCCAGATCAGCAAGGCTCGCAGTTCCTCCGCCTCGCCGAATGGGGCCTCCGCATCGACAGGGGTGGCGAAGCTGCAGCGCGCCCGCCCGTCGGTCTCGCTGTCATAGCTCTTGATGAGCAGGAGCTCGTCCGGCTGTTGATGGGGAAAATGGACCCAGCGGTGCCGGGGATCGTGCCGGAGGTCGAGGCTGGCACGGCCGGGGCCGGCGGGGATCAGATCCGGGCCTGCGATGCTGTCCCATTCGGCGAGCGCCAGCGGGCGCGGCGGCGTGGGGCCGCTCGCGCGCCAGAGATGCACGATGGCGAAGCGGTAGGCGAGAAGCTGCGCGGCCTCGTCTGGAAACAGCTGTTGCAGGACCCGCGCGGCGGAGGCATCGCCATGCGCGCCGCGGGCCGGGGCGGCGGCACGGCGATCCCGGGCGAAGATATGGACCCGGCTCGCACCGGTCTCCGCGCGCAGGAGATCGGCCTCGCCTCCGGTTGCGTGAAGGGTCATCAGAGAAAATCCATGACGATCCAGCGTGAATTCGTCCTGGCGGTATCGGCCATTCTCCAGAAGAACCTCGTGCCACTCCTGCGCGGCACCGCTGATCGAAGCGGCCTTCAGCAACGGCGCAGGGACGAGCGCATCAGGCGCGGGCATGGTCAACTCCTGCAATTCCCCAGGCGCTGAGATCGCCGTGGGCGGACAGATCACGCGGATAGAACGCGAACGTCGAGTTCCCCAAATCCATATATGACTTCAATTATCGTGAATTAAGGGAGTCATCAAGATAGATGATAGTGATTTATCGATTTGGCGGTGCGGTCCTAAAAAACGAAATTTTCTCGTATTAATCCGGCCGGGCCTGCCACGGGTTCGCTTGCGCTCCGCAGGGTTCGCTCGCACCCTTCTGCGCACGGGAACGGCGAAGAAGCGGCGAGGCTGATGGCGAACTTCATCTGCGTGACCTGCGGCACACAGCATGCCGAGAGCGAGACGGCGCCTGAGCGCTGCGCGATCTGCGATGACGAGCGGCAATACGTCCCGGCCGCTGGTCAGCGCTGGACAACGCTGGAGGCCATGCGCCGGACACTGGCCGCGACCTTCAGGCATGAGGCCGGCGTGCTCGGCATCGGCACCTCGCCATCCTTCGGCATCGGGCAGCGCGCGCTGCTGGTGCGGACCCCAGCGGGCAACCTGCTCTGGGACTGCATCTCGCTGATCGACGATGCGATGGTCGAGATCATCCAGGCGCTGGGCGGCATCGCGGGCATCGCGATCTCCCATCCGCACTACTACACGACCATGGTGGAGTGGAGCCGTCGCTTCGGCGACGTTCCCGTCCACCTTCATGCGGCCGACCGGCAATGGGTGATGCGCCCCGATCCCTGTATCCGTTTCTGGGAGGGCGAGACCCTTCCGCTGCTGAAGGGCCTGACGCTCATCCGCGCGGGCGGGCACTATCCTGGCGGTACGGTCCTGCATGCGCGGGATGCCGGGCCGGAGGGGAAGGGCGCGCTCTTCACCGGGGATATCCTCCAGGTGACAGCGGATTCCCGTCACCTCGGCTTCATGCGTTCCTATCCGAACTTCATCCCGCTGGGGGCGGCGGCCGTGGAGCGCGTCGCGGCGAGCGTGCTGGCCTTCGATTTCGACGCGATCTACGGCGCCTTCTGGGAGCGCGTGATCCCGCGTGGCGGCCGTGCCGCCATCAACGCCTCCGTCGCGCGCCACGTCCACTGGCTGGGACGCGGCGCGCTGGAGTGATCAGCCCAGGGACTAACCGAGCGTGACGTTTCCGGCGCGGACCACCGCGCCCCAGCGCGCCGTCTCGGAGGCGACGAAGGCCGCGAAGTCGGCGGGCGGCGTGGCCTCCACGATGAAGCCCTGCGCGGCGAAGCTTTCCTGGATCTCGGGCGCCTGCATGGCGCGCGCAACCTCGGCGTAGAGCTTGTCCATCACCGGGGCTGGCAAGCCGGCCGGCGCGAAGAGCCCCTGCCAGGAGAAGGCCTCGAAGCCCGGGAGGCCGGACTCCGCCATTGTTGGCACGCCCGGCAAAAGGGGGTGGCGCGTCAGCGAACTCACGGCCAGCGGGCGAACCGCGCCCGCACGGATCTGCGGCAGGATCACCAGGATATCCGCGAAGGCCGAGACCACCTGGCCTGCGATGAGGTCCGTCATCGCCTGGGCCGAGCCGCGATAGGGCACATGAACGAGCCGCACCTCGGCCTTCTGCGCGAAGAGCTCGCCCGTCAGGTGCATGGAGGTCCCGTTGCCGGGTGTCGCATGGGTGACGGTGTTGGGCGCGGCCTTGGCAGCGGCAATGTAGCCCGCCATGTCCTGCGCTGGCATGGCGTTGTTCGCCACGAGCACCAGCGGAGCCGAGACCACGCGCGAGACCGGCGAGAAGGAGCGCACGGTATCGTAGGGCAGGTTGGGATAGAGGCTCTGCGCGATCGCGTTGCTGCCCGTGACGCCCATCAGCAGCGTGTATCCGTCCGCCGGCGATTTCGCCACGTAGTCCGCCCCCGTCGTGCCGCCCGCGCCCGGCCGGTTCTCGACCAGCACGGTCTGGCCCAGGGCGGTCGCCAGGCGCTCCGAGAGGCGGCGCGCAAGGACATCGGTGCTGCCGCCGGGCGAGAAGGGAACGACGATGCGCAGCGGGCGTGCCGGCCAAGGCTGGCTTTGCGCGTGGGCCACAAACGGGGCCGCCAGGGCCGCGATACCGGCGCCGAGCGCGCGGCGGGTGAAACTCATGGCCATCCCAGGACTCCCCATCGTCGGCGGCGTTTCTTCCCTGGTAGGCGTCAGCTCGCACCGTCGGCGGGCCCGCGCAATTCAACGGCCGAAACGCCTCGGCGAAAAGGCGGTGAGGTCTACCTCGGGCCGGCGCCCCGCGACCAGCGCCGCGATCTCCCGCCCCGTGGTCGCGGCGCCGCACATGCCCACGTGGCCATGACCGAAGGCGAACCAGGCGTTGTCCACGCCGGGCGCGCGGCCGATGACCGGCAGGCTGTCCGGCAGGCAGGGCCGGTGGCCCATCCACTTCGTGGTGCGCGAGGTGTCGAGGTGCGGGAACATGTCCTGTGCGCGCGTCAGCAGCACATCCGCCCGGCGGTAGTCGGGTTCCGCGTTCAACCCCGCGAACTCCACCGAACCCGCGATGCGCAGCCCCATCTGCATGGGGTTCGCCATGATGTTGTGCTCGACCGCCATGACCGTGTGCCGGAGCGAGAGGTTGCTGCTCTCGACCGTGACGTGATAGCCGCGCTGCGTCTCCAGCGGGATGCGCGCGCCGAGATGCGAGGCCAGCTGCGCCGACCAGGCGCCGCCAGCCAGGACCACGCCCTCGCAATCCAGCGTCTCGCCATCTTCCAGCGTGACGCCGGTCACGAGCCCGCCCGCCGTCTGGAAGCCCGTGGCACGGCGGCGCACCGCTTGCGCGCCGTCGCGCTCGCATTGGGCATAGAGCGCGCGGGTGAAAGCGGCCGGATCGACGGTCGAGCCATTCTCCGGCGCCAGGATGCCGAAGCGGAAGCGACCTTTCAGGTCCGGCTCCAGCGTGACGAGCTCATCCTCGCTCACGTCCCGCAGATCGACACCGAGGGAGCGGCGCAGGTTCATGCCCCAGGACCATTGCTTCGCGGCGTCCTGGCCGGAATAGACGTAGAGGCAGCCGCTGCGCGTCATCAGCCCCATGGCGCCCGCGCGCTGCAGCAGCGGCTCGTAGCAATCGAAGATGGGGCCCAGCAGGTTGCGCAGCGCCGTCGCGATGCGGATCACCTCGTCGCGCGTCGAATGGCGCAGGAAGCGCATCAGCCAGGGCGCAACCACCGGCGCATACCACCAGCGGACGGTGAGCGGGCCGAGCGGGTCCAGCAGCCATGTCGGCACCTTCTTCCACATCCCCGGCATGCCGACCGGAAGGCAGGCGGAAGGCGAAAGCGAGCCCGCATTGCCGAAGGAAGTGGCTTCCGCGGGGCCGAGGGGGTCGATGAAGGTGACGTAGTGCCCTTCGCGCTGCAGCCAGGCGGCGGTCGCGGTCCCGACGATCCCGTTTCCGATTACGGCGATGCGCATGGTGCTGCCCTATTCATTCTGGGCCCCCAGGGCGAAGTACCAATGCAACGCGCGGCGCTCGAATGCAAGGAAGCCGCGATTGAGCACATAGCCGAGCACGGCGAGGAGGATGACGGTCGCATACATCTCCGGCGCGCGGCCGGCGAACTGCATCATGACGAGGTAGTGGCCCACGCCCTGCTCGCCCGCGATCATCTCGGCCACCACGGTGACGACGAGCGCCAGCGCCAGGGCCACGCGCAGACCCGCGAAGATGTAGGGTAGGCTCGCGGGCAGGATGATGAAGGCCGTGCGGCGCCAGAAGGGCAGGTGGAAGGTGCGGCCCATGGCGACCGCCTCCGCCTCCACCGCCCGCACGCCCTGCACCGTGTTGGTGAGGACGGGGAAGAAGGCGGTCAGCGCCACGACGGTGACCTTCATCGTGTTGTCGAGGCCGAGGAAGAGCACCAGCGGCGGGATGATGGCCGGGATCGGAATCGGCCGGACGAGCTCGACCACCAAGCCGAAAAGGCGCGCGGTGACGGGCAGCGTGGCGAAGAGCAGCCCCACCACCACGCCCGCGAGGCTTCCGGCCAGGAGCCCCGCGAACATGCGCCAGAGCGTGCCGCCGACGAGCAAGGGCAACTCGCCGGAGAGGCTGTCATGGCCGAGCGCGGCGAGCACGCCGGTCAGGGGCGGCCAGTTCGGGCTGTCCACCCAGCCCAGCCGCGCCGAGGCCTCCCACAGCAGCAGGAGGCCCAGGATCAGCAGGAGGCCGGACGTAGGGCGGACGGCGCGTCCCATCACGCGTTGGCGGTGCGGAAGATCAGCGAGGCCGGAGCGGGATAGCGGCCGCCCATGCCGTAGCGCGACATGGTGGCGATGACCTCCTGCACCTCGGCCGGGGTCACGCCCTTGGGATAGGCGGGCAGGGCCACCTGGCGCAGGCGCTCCACCGGCACGCGGCTGAAGGAGGAGATGAGGTCGAGCAGAGCGGGATCGGTGCGGCGGGCGGCGACCCAGTCGACACCCTTGAACAGCGCGCGGGCGAAGCGGTCGAAGACCTCGCCATTGCGGTCCAGGTCTTCCTTCATCGCGACGTATTGAGCGACGGTGGAGCCGGGCGCCGTATCATGGATCGGCCAGCCGATGCGCTCCAGCCGGTCGCCGTGCGTGGCGAGCGCGCCGGCCACGAAGGGCTCGGAGAAGATGGCGGCATCCACCTGCCCGCCCGCCAGCGCGTCGGCCATCTGGGGGAAGGGGACTTCCACGGTGTTGACCTTGCGCCAGTCGCCGCCCGTCTTCTCCACCCAGGCCATGCCGCGCAGCCAGACGATGTTGTTGCGCGTGTTGGAGGCGATCCGCTTGCCCTCCAGGTCCTTGCCGGTCGCGATGCCCGAGCCTTTGCGCGTGAGAATGGCGAAGATGTCCGGCGGATTGGGCGTGCCCGCGGAGGCCCCGGCCACGAAGCGGAAGTCCAGCCCCTCGCGGATGCCGAGCAGGATGGAGACGGTGTTGGAGAAGACGAGGCGGAACTGGCCCGCCACCATGCCGGGCAGCCCCGTCGCGCCGCCCGCGGTGGTGGAGGTGTCGATCTCCAGCCCCTCGGCGGCGAAGTAGCCCTCGCGGATCGCGGCGTGCAGCGGCGCCACGTCCAGCACGGGGATGACGCTGACGCGCAGCTTCGTCAGCGACTGGCCGACGACTGGCGGCGCCGCGAGCGGCAGTGCGGCCAGGGCGAGCGCGGTACGGCGATGGATGTTGGTCATTCCTGGTCTCCCGTCGGTCAGTTTCGGTTGGCCGGTTGCCAATGCAGGATCCGGCGTTCGGCAAGAAGGAAGAGCCCGTTCAGCGCCAGGCCCAGCACCGCGAGGATAATGAGCCACGCGTACATCTGGCGGATCACGAAGCTGCGCTGCATGTCGAGGATGAGGAAGCCGAGCCCGCCCTGGCCCGCCAGCATCTCCGCCAACACGGCGAGCACGAGCGCGAGGCCGAGGCTGATCCGCATGCCGGCCAGGATGAAGGGAAGCGCGGACGGCAGCACCAGGTGCCACAGCGTGTAGGCCGTGCCCCACCCGTGCGTGCGCGCGGCATCGAGCATCACGCGATCGGTCCCCCGCACGCCCTGCAGGGTGTTGATCAGCACCGGGAACAGCACGGCAAGCGAAACCGACGTGACCTTCATCGTGGTGCCGATGCCGAGGAAGAGCATCAGCGGCGGCACCAGCGCGGCCTTGGGAATGGGGCGCATGAGCTCCACCAGCGGCTCCAGCAGCCGGAAGACAGGTGGGAACCATCCCATGGCGATCCCGGCCGCGACGCCGATCACGCTGCCGATGAAGAAGCCGGAGAAGACGAGCTTCAGCGTCGCCAGCAGAGGTTCCAGGAACTCGCCGGATTCCAGCAGGTCCCAGAGCGCGAGGGCGATGGCGCTCGGCGGCGGCATCAGCGCGCGCTTGATCAGCCCGCCATTCACGGCGGTTTCCAGGCCGAACAGGATCAACCCCAGCACGACGATGCCAGGAAGCCAGCCGAGGACGCGCCTAGACAGCATGGCGCGCCAGCAGCGTGTCGAGCAGCTTGTGCCGCAATTCGAGGAAGCGCGGCGCCTCACGCGTCGTGATCGGATCGCGCGGGCGCGGCAGGCCGACTTCCACCATCTCGGCCAGCGTGGTGGGGCGGCGCGTCAGCATGGCGATGCGGTCGGCGAGGTAGATCGCTTCCTCCACATCATGCGTGACGAGCATCACGGTCAGCTTGCGCTGGGTCCAGATGTCCAGGATCAGCGCCTGCAAGTCGAGCCGCGTCAGCGCATCCACCGCGCTGAAGGGCTCGTCCATCAGCAGGATCTGCGGCTCCGCCGTCAGCGCGCGGGCGATGGCGACGCGCTGCTGCATGCCGCCGGACAGCTGCCAGGGAAAGTGGTCGCCGAAGCCGGCAAGACCGACCGCTGCAAGCTGGCCCTCGGCTGCATCGCGCGCACGGCGGCGGCCGAGCCGGTGCTCGACAGCGAAGGCGACGTTGTCGCGCACGCTGCGCCAGGGCAGGAGCGAGCGCGTGTACTGCTGGAAGACGTAGACGGCCTCGGGCGGCGGGCCATGGACGCGACGGCCGCCGATGCGCACCTCGCCCGAGGTCGGCGGCAGGAGGCCGGCGGCCATCTGCAGCAGCGTCGATTTGCCGCAACCCGAGGGGCCCAGCACGGCCATGAACTCGCCCTCACGGATGGAGAAGGAGACGCGGTCCATGATCCGCGCCGGGCCCTCGCGGGTCGGGAACTCCTTCGTGACGGCTTCGAGTTCGAGAAATTCCATCCAGCCACCCTGCCAAAGCCGCTTAGGCGTGCTCCCGTTAGGAAGCGATCATGCGATGGATCGCGCGGCTTCAGAAGAGCTCAAAATATTCCCGGTGCTCCCATTCGGAGACTTCGGCCTCGAAGCGAGCAATCTCCGCGCGTTTCAGGCGCAGAAAATAATCGACAAAGGCAGAACCGAACCGTTCACGTGCCGTGGCACTGTTTTCCAGCGCCTCCAGTGCCTCGCCGAGATTGCGAGGCAACAGGGGTGCCTGCGTCTCGTAGGGCGTATCGGCCGAGGGCCCCGGATCGCGCTTCTGCGCCATGCCGTCGAGGCCGAAGGCCAGCTGCGAGGCCATGTAGAGGTAGGGATTGGCCGCCGGTTCGCCCACGCGGTTTTCCAGCCGCGTCGCCGCATCGCCCGGCTGACCCAGCGCACGTACCATCACGCCGCGATTGTCCACTGCCCAGATCGCGCGATCGGGCGCGAGGGAATAGGGCCGGTAGCGCCGGTAGCCGTTGATGGTGGGCGCGGCGAAGGGCGCCGCCGCACGCGCGTGATGCAGCAACCCGCCGAGATAGTGCATCGCGGTCTGCGACAGCAGCGCGCCGTCGTCGCCGATGAAGGCATTGTGCCCCGTCGCGCGTTCGACCAGCGACTGATGCAGATGCCAGCCGCTCGACATCACGTTCGGGATGCGCGGACGGCACATGAAGGTCGCGTGGTAGCCGTTGCGCCGCGCCACCTGCTTCACCGCCGAGCGGAACAGGATCATCAGATCCGCCGAGGCCATGGCGGGCTGCGCCTGGAAGGTGAACTCCACCTGGCTCGGCCCGTATTCCACTTCCATGGAACGCAGCGGCAGACCGAGCGCCTGGATCTCGCGCCGCAGGATTTCCAGCGCCGGATCTAGCTGATCGTAGCGCAGCTCCGTCAGGTAGTTGTAGCCCTGGGTGAGCAGCGCGACATCCGGCGGCGTGCCGGGCTGGCCGGAATCCTCGGGCGCGAGCTTCGGGTCGAGCAGCTTGAAGAGGTGGAATTCGACCTCGATGCCCGTGATGTAGTCGAAGCCCAGATCCGCGGCCTCGCCGACCATTCGCTTCAGGATGCCGCGCGTGGATTGCGGCGCGGCACGGCCATCGGCGAAGTAGGCGTCGCACAGCATCCAGCCGGTCTGAGGCGCCCAGGGCAGCACCTTGAAGCTTCCGGGATCGGGAAGGATGAGGAAGTCGGCCGCGCCCTGGAAGGCGAGGTCGCCCACGCCGCCGCCCGCCGTGAAGACCGGGAAAGCGGTTCGGTGGGAACTGTCCTTTAGCAGCAAGGTCGTGGTCATCGCGATGCCGTCGCGCATTGCCTTCGACGCTTCGGCCGCGACCAGCGTCTTGCCGCGCAGGATGCCATGCTGGTCGGGATAGGCGAGGCGGACGAGCTCGATGCCATCCGCCTCGATGCGGTGAAGAATCTCGGCGCGTGCCTGCTCGGAATGGAGGCCGTGCTTTTCTGCGAAACTCACGCGATGCGGCTCACTCGGCAGCAAGGGCGGGCGGGGCCCAGGGGGCCGCGGACCGGCGGCGCTCGACCGCCTCCCGCCAATGCTGTTCCCAGCGGGCGGTCGGGGCCATGCCGTCGATGGTGCTGGGCCCGGTCAGTTGGGCGGTCGCGGCGTCCTGCATGAGTGGCGGGCGGCGTCCTTCCTCGATCGCCGCCATGCCGCGCAGCAGCAGGCGGCGATGCGCGGCGATGGCCTTGTCGCTGCTCGCCAGATGCTCGCGCGTGCGGTCCTGGATGGCGCCCTGGCTCTCCACGGCCCATTGGTCATGCGTGTTGATGTCGTCGCCCATGCCCGTATAGGTCGAGTGCTCCTGCTCGTGCGGGTCGTAGCCGTAGTCATTGTGGCGGCCGCGGATGGGCACGTAGTCGGGCAGGGTGAAGTTGGCGAGGCGCTGGTCGCGCATCCGCTGCCGGTCGACCGGCGCACCGAAGCTCGTGAAGATCGCGACCCAGTAGCAGCGCGTGTCGTCCACCGGCATGTGCCACTGCGTGATCGTCATCTCGGCGCTCATGGGGATGACGAAGGCCTGCGGGAAGAAGCAGTTGGTGACGCGGACATGCGTCGTCGCCTCGTTGATCTCCCGCAGCGCATAGAGGCGCAGGCCGTAATCCGTGTTCTCGACCTCGATGCGCGGGCGCGAGAATTCGCGCAGCACATAGGTCATCGGCAGGTCGGAGCCGTCCGAGGTGGCGCGGAACTGCTTGCCGTAGGCCTCGCTCTGGTCGCCGTCCTCGAAGAAGCGGTGCAGGTAGGACGCGTGCGCGGGGTCGATGCCGACCTCCAGCGCCTGCAGCCAGTTGCACTCGATCAGGCCCTTGAAGGCGAAGGTGTGGCTTTCCGGCGCGGCAAAGCAGTCGAAGGCGGGGAAGGGCGGCGCCTCGCCCTCGCCGAGATACGCAAAAACGACGCCGCTGCGTTCCACGACGGGATAGGAGCGCTGGCGGATGCGCGAGCAGAGCGTGCTGCTTTCCGGCTCGGCGGGCGTCTCCAGGCACTTGCCCTCCACGTCGAAGAGCCAGCCGTGGAAGGAACAGCGCAACCCCCCATGCTCCAGCCGCCCGAAGGCGAGGTCCGCGTTGCGGTGCGGGCAGTCGCGGTCGAGCAGGCCGAGGCGGCCTTTCTCGTCGCGGAAGAGGACGAAGTCCTGGCCGAGCGCGCGCACGGGGCGCACGGGGCGCTTGGCATCCAGTTCGTCGAGAAGCGCGATGGGTTGCCAGTAGTGGCGCAGCAGCTTGCCGCCCGGCGTGGCGGGCCCGACGCGCGTCAGCCGGTCATTCTGCTCGGCGGAGATCATGAGGGGTGCCTCCAGAAGCGCCTGTTCGATGACCGAACAGTTGTGCGATGATAACAAGCGTGGATCGAAGGGCGCAACTGAAGGGAATAGACGAATGGCGCGTTTGCGCGTGCAGGATGCGGAACGGCGCCAGGGAACGAACCCGGACTTCCTCGAGGCTCTGGCCCGCGGGCTCGCGGTCTTGCAGGCCTTCGGGCCGGATCGCCGCCAGATGACGCTGGCAGAGGTGGCACGCCAGGTGGACCTGCCTCGCGCTACGGTGCGCCGTGCGCTGATCACGCTCACCGAGCTCGGGCATGTGGAGAGCGACGGGCGGCTGTTCCGCCTCACGCCCGGGGTGCTGCGGCTGGCCGCGGCCTATCTCGGCTCCAACGGCGCCTCCACCATCCTGCAGCCCTGGTGCGAGAGGTTGAGCCTCGAACTGGGCGGCCCGTGCTCCGCCGCCGTGCTGGATGGCGAGGAGATCGTCTTCGTCGCCTATGGCCAGCCGACGCGCATGGCGAGCGTGACAACAATGGTGGGCTGGCGGCTTCCAGCGTTCTGCACCGCGCTCGGCCGGGTTCTGCTCGCGGGCCTGCCGGATGCGGAGCTCGACACCTTCCTGGCCGCGCTGGAGCCCGCACCCGTCACACCGCAGACCGAGCTGGACCGGCGCCGTATCCGTGCCCGCATCCAGGCCGCGCGGCGGGAAGGCTTTGCGCTGGTGGATCAGGAGGCCGAGATCGGCTTCCGCTCGCTCGCCGTGCCCTTGCGCCGTTACGATGGGCGGGTCATCGCCGCGCTGAACCTGGGCCTGCATACGGAGCGCGGCACGGCGGCGGCGCTGCGGGAAACTGCCTTGCCGGTGTTGCGCGCCGCGGCGGAGGAAATCGGCGCGCTGCTGGTGTGAGGCCGGGGGCGGCGCCCGCCCGGGCCTTGGGCGGTTCAGCCCTGCGCTGCGTCCATGGGGAGAAGGCGCCCCAGTGCCGGCTCGAGTTCCGCCGCCGCATGGCGCCAGCTGCGCGCGGTGTCATCCAGGCCGGAACCGCTCCGCGCCGCGGCTTCCAGCGCCACGGTCGCGAGCGCCAGGGGCTCGGCCCCCAGCATGCGGAGCGCGGGCAGCAGGCGATGCGCGGCGGCGACCAGGCCGTCCGTGTCCTGCGCCGTGGCCAGGCCCGGAATGTCGCGCAGGCCCTGGCGCACCTCCTCGACCAGCTCGGCGATCAGCGCATCGGCCCGCAGGCCGAGCTCCTTGCGGAGCCGCACGGCCACGTCCTCCGGCAGGGCCGGCGGGGCCGTTCCCGCGCTGCGGCGCCGGGAAACCTCGGCGACGACGGCCAGCATCTCGGCCCGGTTGATCGGCTTGGCGAGATGCGCGTCCATCCCCGCGGCGCGACAGGCCTCGACCTGGTCGGCCATGGCCGATGCGGTGAGGGCAATGATGGGTATCTCGCTGGCCGGCGGCGGCAGCTTGCGGATGTGCCGGGTGGCTTCCAGCCCGTCCATCACGGGCATCTGCACGTCCATCAGCACGGCGTCGTAGGTGTTCTTGCGGACGGCCTCGACAGCCTCGGCGCCATGGCTGGCCAGCGTCACCTCATATCCGGCCTGCTCGAGCATCACGCGCGCGAGGGTCCGGTTGACGGCAATATCGTCCACCACCAGCAGCCGCAGCGCGCGGCCGGGCGTGGCGGGGCCGGCCGGCGTGGCGGGCGGCGGTGCGGCGGACGGCGACGCGGGCGGAGCATCGGTGGCGATTTGCAGCGGGACCTCCGCCCAGAAGATCGCACCATGGACCGGCGCATCCTCCACGCCTATCCGGCCACCCATCGCGGTAATCAGCTGGGCCGAGATCGCGAGGCCGAGACCGGTACCCACCGCTCCCATCTCCGCCGTGGACTTGAGCTGGCTGAAATCCCGGAAGAGCATGTTGCGCTGGTCCGCCGGAATGCCGGGGCCGGAATCCTCCACCTCGAAGCGCACCATCCCGACCGTGGCGCCGGAGCGGACGCGCATGACGACGCGGCCGCCATGCGGGCTGAACTTCACGGCGTTCGAGAGCAGGTTGAGCAGCACCTGCCTGAGGCGCATGGCGTCCGCCATGACGCTGGTAGGCAGGGCGGCATCGACGTCGAGGGCGATGGCGATGCGCTTGCGCTCCACCTCCGGCGTCACGAGGGCCACGCAAGCCTCGGCGAGCGGGCGGAGCGCGGTGGGCTGCAGCCGCAGCTCCAGCTTGCCGGCCTCGGCCTTGGTGAGGTCGAGCAGCGTGTTCACCACGTCGCGCAGATGGGCCGCGGCGTCGAGCATCAGCCGCAGCCGGTCCCGCGATTCACCCTCGATGCTGCGGTCCTGCAGGAGGATCTGGGCGAAGCCCAGCACGGCGTTCAGGGGCGTCCGCAGCTCATGCGACATGCGGGCCAGGAACATGCCCCGCGCCAGCGAGGCGCGCTCGGCCTCGTCGCGGGCGGCGGCGAGTTCGCCCATCGCGGTCTTCAGCGCGGTGATGTCGGTGCGGATGCCCACGGTGCCCCCGCCCGGCATCGCGCGCTCGGTGATCAGGACCCAGCGGCCGTCGGGCAACAGGCGCTCGAGGTTCAGGCCGCCGGAATGCCGCTGCTGCTGGAGGTCGGCGATGAAGGCATCGATCTCCGAGGCGTCGGTCAGCTGCGGGTACTGGCCGCGCTTCGCGCCCTCACGGATGATCTCCGCGAAATGCGCGCCCTCGCGGATGAAGGGCGCGGAAATCGCGTACATCTCGCGATAGCTCTGGTTGCAGATGATGAGGCGGTCATCGGCGTCGAACATGACGAAGCCGTCGGTCATGCTGTTCAGGGCGATTTCGAGCGTGGCGCGCCAGCGCGCCCGCTCCGCTTCCACCTTGTTGCGCTGGGCCAGCCAGACCAGCAGGGCGATCAGCAGCGCGACCAGAAGTAGCGTGACGGCGACCGAGAAGACGATCGCGCGGTTACGCTCTTTCCGCCACGGCGCGAGGATCGTGTCCATGTCGACCTCCGCCACGATGCGGAGATTGGGGTAGAAGGTCGGGCGCACCGCCGAGACCACCTCCCGCCCGTCGAGCCGCGAGGGACCGACCTCCAGCCCCGTCGAGCGCGCCAGCGGCGTCAGCTTCGTGCCAAGGCGGCTTTCGTCGTTCGGCAGGGCGGCGAGCAGCGTTCCATCCACCCGCTCCAGCCAGATCCGAAGGCCGGGCGCTTCGCCGCCGCCGCCCAGCAAGGCGGCAATGGCGGGGAAGGGGACCTCCGCGACCCCGTGTACCTGGCCAAAGCCCGGGATTCGCAACGGGCGGGCGAAGAACAACGCCCATTCGCCGGTGGCGGGGTTCCGCCCCGGCCCGCCAATGCTCAAGCCGCCCGACTGCATCCCCGCATCGACGTAGTCGGGGCCGAGCGGCACGGGCAGCGGCCGGCGCCGCGATGCCGGCAAGGCGGAGGAGATCGGCTGGCTGTTGTCGCCGACCAGGAGCAGGTCACGATAGGCGAAGTTCTGGCTGTTGACCTGCCGCAGCACGGCGTTGGCCCCGGCGATGGAAACGCCGTCGATGGTCGAGATCGGCGCGAGCATCAGAGGCAGGCCGATCAGGGTCGCGTCGACCTGGACGAAGCTGCGGTTAACCGTCGCCTCGACCGAGCGGCTGATCCGCGAGACGAGGTCGGACGCGGCCTCGACCGCCGTTTCGCGCGCGTTGATGATCAGGCGCGTGACCGCCAGCACCTGCGCGAGCAACAGAACGCTCAGCGCCAGGATAATGGAAAGGCGGATCCGGCGCGTCGGCGACATGGCTTAAGGCCGGGCTGGCATGCCGACGGAGGCGGCAAGACTCTCGTTCCAGGCGTCGGCGCAGCTCGGCCCGCAGCGGCTGAGCCAGGCGGGAAGCACCACCTCGCGCAGCAGCATGCGTCGCCGTGCCTCATCCTCGTCGCTCACGGGCACGATCGTCATGCGGCCGGGGCGGCCGTTGCGGCAGTTCGGGCGGCCGGCGTTGCAGGCGAGGCCGTCCTCCGTCTCATCCTCCGCCGCCGTCCAGATCTCGCTCTCCAGCGCGCGAAGGCCCTCGCGGATGATCCGCTGGATGTCGGGGGGCAGGCTGTTGAAGGTGGGCCGGTGGACGCCGAAGACGCTCAGACCCCAGGAGATCGCCATGGCATGGACATGGGTCGTGACTTCGCTGAGGCCAATGGTGTTGCCCGACAGCGTCCCGGTGATGGCGCACTCCACCGAGCCGTTCCGGACCGCGGCCACGACCTCCGCGAAGGGCGTGACCACGGGCGTGGCGCCGAGGGCGGTGACGACATCGGCCTGCCCGACGGAGGAGACGCGGACCCGCCGGCCCGCGAGATCCGCGAGGCCGTTGAAGGGGCGGGCGCAGAACAGGGCCTGGGCCGGGTAGGCGTAGATCGCGAGGCCTTCGATGTCGTAGCTCTCCGCCAGGAGGCGGAACAGCCGCGGCTGGTAGGCCGCGACTGTATGGCGCAGCCTCTCCATCTCCGGATTGAGGACCGGCAGGTCGGCGCCCAGCAGCTCCGGCTCGTCGGTCGAAGCGCTGGAGATGAGGATGGTCCCGAAGGGCACCACGCCCAGGCGCATCAGGTGCAGCATTTCCCCCGGCAGGATGCCGCTGCGGTCGAAGGGCTCGATCTCGGCCAGGACGCGGCCCTGCGTCAGCCGGGTGATGCGCTCCTGCCAGAAGGGGGCTTCATACCGGGTGTATTGGCTGACGCCCCAGAGGCCGCCGATGACCTTCAAGCGGATCGGCGACTGCGCCGCGGCCGGCCCGGCGCCCCAGGCAAGCAACAGGGCGCCCCAAAAGGCGAGCGCGCGAAGTGCGGGCACGTGGCGCATGTGGATCTTCCAACGAACTGATTTCCACACCCTGGCACCCCATGGTTGAGACACTTGCGGTTGGCTCACGACATGATTGTATCGTCCTGCGTGATTCCGTCATAGCGGCGGGTATTGCCGCCGTTGTAGAGTTTTGTCGCCGGTCCGGTGATTTCCCGTCCCAGGGTGGCCAGGCTGACCGCCCCCGCGCCATTTGGCTGCGCGGCCAGGACCGCCAGGACGTTGAGCATGGCGTCCCTCAGGCCCGATTGGCGAATCCGCGCCAGGTAACCGAAGGCCGAGCAGGCATCGGCGAAGGCAGGGTCGCCGGGGGGAGGATTGGCCTCGCCATCGCCGCCGGGCGTCAGGTTCATCAGCAGGGCGGCCGGGGGAACTTCCAGCACCGCCGCGAAACGGAGCAGCCGGCCGACGGAGAGCCGGGTGAGGCCCGTCTCATACTTTTCAACCTGCTGCGGGGAGACCCCGAGCCCCGCGGCGACCAAGCGCCGGGACAGCCGGCGCCCCTCCCGGAGTTGCCTGAGGCGAATTCCGACGGCCAGATCGGATGCGTCGGCGGCTGCAGGGGGCTCTCTCAATTTCCGGTTCGACACGCCTTCGGTCCTCCTGGCTTCGGCCCGCTCGCAAACTAGCGGCCGGCTCCCATCAATGGGATTGAAGGGAACCTATGCCGTGCGATAGATGAACAAATACCCGCATGGGTTGTGCAACCGGAGTTATGTATTCTTTTGTGGAAAGCCGCGTTCCAGCGCCGATCCGAGCGGCATGCCAGCGTTGCCGGCTGCCTTTCGCCCACCCACGCAAAAAAGAATCATTCCATTGAAACGCAACGCTGGTGGGGGCGTTGCCGAGGGCGATGGTTAACCTTCCCGCCATCGGAAAGGTTCTCACTTTTCGGGATTTCCGATGGAGGTACCGCCGCCTGGCCCCCCGGGAGGCGAGGAGTGCGCAACCTATGAGGGTGTTTGGGTTCAAGGACCGGCTTGCCATCGATGCCGCGGCGTCCAGCCCCCCAAATCCGGCGCGGGCACAACGTGCCGAGCGCGGCGCGCGCGATGGCACGGCGACGCGGCTGGCCCTTTTCCTGCTTTTCCTGATCGCCGCCGCCCTGACGGCGGCTTTGCTGCTCCGCTCCGTCTCGGTCAGCACGCGGGAGGCCCAGGCCCGTCTGGATGCCCTCGCCCGCAGCGCGGTCCTGGCCGCCGAGGCCCGGATGCAGCGCGTGGCGGACATGTTGCTCGGCATGCAGGGGCTCGCCGATGCCGAACTGGTATCGCGGGGCGGCGAGCTGACGCTGCCGAACGACGAATTTCTTCACTATATCGAGGCGGCCAGCGGGAGCCTCCGCCGGATCGTCGCCGACATCCTGCTCTTCGACAATTCCGGAGCGCTACTCTGGTCGCAAGGGACGGGCGCTGGTCCCCATGCCCGCGCCACGGTCACCTCCTGTCTCGACATGGCGGGCGACGCGGGGGCCGTCCAGATCGGCCGGCCACGCCGTGCCGCCATGCTGCAGCAGCCGTTCGTCTGCTTCCGGCAGGAGTTGCGGAGCCCCTCCGGCCAAGTCGTGGGCGGGCTTGGCGCCGTGCTCGATGCCGAGCTTCTTTCGGAGTTCCTCGCCGGCTCGGTGACGGGGGGCGAGCCTACGGTCGTCACCCTGATACGGGATGACGGCCTCGTCCTCGCCCGCAGCGAGGCGGCGCGTGTCCATGTCGGGGCCAGCATGGACGCGCGCTTCCTGGATAGCCTGGTGGGAACGTCAACGCCGGTGCGCCTGTCCAGCCCCCTGGACGGCCGAGGCGTGCACGCCGCCTGGCGGCGAGTGACGGACATGCCCGCGATCCTGGCGGTCGGGGTGGACCGGGCGCCCCACATGGCTTCGGTCGCCCGCCGGCAGCGCGGCCTGCTGACGATCGCGCTGGCGGGGCTCGTTATCCTGGCCCTGAGCGGCTTCGCGGCCGCGCGCGTGATCGACCGGCGCCGGCGCCGCGCCGGCCGGCTGCACGCCCAGGAAGGCATGGCGCATGAGGAAGCCGATTGGGCCGCGCAGGTCATGGCGGCCGGCGCGTCCGCCGACGCCACCTACCACGCCCGGGTCGATGCCGATGGCCTGATCCGCGAGCAGCACCTGGCGCGTGGCATGAGGGCCATCACCGGCGGTCCCGACCTCCCGGTCATGCCCGGCGGCGCCGCGGCACGTGCGGCCTTTTTCCGGAGCGCCATACGGCTCGGCCGGCACATGCGCGAGTACCGGCTGCGCCTCGCTGACGGGCGCGGCCTGTGGCTTCGCGAGCGCTGCCGGGTTTCCGCCCGCCTGCCCGCGGGCGAGGTCGAGCTGGTCGGCATGGTGAGCGACATCGAACAGGAATACGCCCAGCGCGGCAGGGCGGAGGCCAGTGCGCGGCTGGAGCTTCTCGGCAAGATGGCGGCCAGCATCGCGCATGAGATCAACCAGCCGCTGGCGACCATCTCCATGGCGGCCGAGGTGGGCATCGACCATCTCGCGCGCCCGGGCGGCGAGGAGAATGCGCGCCGCCGGCTGGAGGATATCGTTCGCCAGGTGGGGCGCATGCGCGACATCGTCGAGCATCTGCGCGTCTTCTCGCGCGCCGACCAGGGCCCCAACGACGCCGTGCTGCCCAGCGAGGCGGTGGCCGGGGCCCTGGATGTCGCGGGCGCCAGCCTGCGCCATGCCGGCGTGACCTTGCGGATCGAGGATGTGGAACGGATGCCGGCCGTGGAGGCGCGGCTCGTCCCGCTGGAGCAGGTGATCGTGAATCTCCTTCTCAACGCCCGGGACGCCATGGCGGACCTGCCGGAGGAAGAACGGATCGTGGTTCTCGCCGCGACGCATGATGCGAAGCACGGCCGGGTCGTGCTCTCGGTGCGCGATCACGGCCACGGTTTCGCGGAGGGCGAGCTGGAGCGGGTGTTCGAGCCCTTCTTCACCACCAAGCCGCCCGGACAGGGAACGGGCCTGGGCCTCCCCATCGCCTACGGAACCGTGCTCAGCTTCGGGGGTGACATGGAACTGCACAACCACCCGGACGGCGGGGCGGAGGCCAGCATCAGCCTGATCGTCGCGTCCTGCGATCCCGATGAGGTCCCGGAACTCAGGACCATCGAGACCCAGCCATGATGAGCGCCGCCCGGATTCTGATCGTGGACGATGATCCCGATTTCTCGAGCCTCCTCGCCGAATACTTGACCCTGCAGGGCTTCGCCTTGCAGACCGTCCAGGACGCCGCCCGCGTCGAGGAGGCCATCGGCGCCTTCAGCCCCGATCTGATCCTGCTGGACCAGCGCCTGGGCTCGATCTCCGGGACGGACGTGCTGCGCCGCCTGCGACTCTTCACCGACCTGCCTTGCATGATCGTGACCAACAATTCCGAGACAATGGACCGCATCGTGAATCTCGAGCTCGGCGCCGATGACGAGATGCAGAAGACGGTGACGCCGCGCGAGATGCTGGCACGCATCCGCACCGTGCTCCGCCGCCGCCGCCGGCAGGAAGAAGCCTCTCAGCCTTCAGAGCCCGCGCGGCCTGGCTGGACCCTCGACACCGGCCGGCGCGTGCTGCGCCAACCGGATGGCACCGTCTGCCCGCTGACCAATGCGGAGTTCGAGACGCTGGCGATCCTCCACGCCTCCCGGGGCAGCCCTGTGAGCCGGATGACCCTGTGCAGCAAGGTCTTCGGCCGGCCCTTCCGCGTGGGCGACCGCGCGGTGGACACGATCGTGAAGAACCTCCGCCGCAAGATCGAGCCGGCGGCGAGCGACTTCGCCACCATCCAGGCGGTCCGCACCTTCGGCTACGTTTTCGTGGGCTTCCCGGAGGTGCGGACGCCCGAGCCGCTCAGAGCTTGATGTCGGCGGCGACCGTCACGGCGCCATAGGCACCCGCCAGGAGGTCCGACAGCGCCTGGAGGCCGGCGAGGCCGCAGGCCGTATCCTGCTCGCCATTGCCGCCCGAAAGGCCGATGCCGCCGATCACCGTGCCGTCGATCACGATGGGGAAGCCGCCGACGAAGACGGCGAATTTGCCGTCGAAGCTCCATTGGATGCCGAAGGCCTCGTTGCCCGGAAGCGCGGGCCCGTTCGGCGGCGTGTTGAAGAGGTGGGTGGAGCGCTTGTGGCCTGCCGCGGTGAAGGCCTTGTTCCAGGCGATCTGCGGACCCGTGACGCGCGCGCCGTCCATGCGCTCGATCAGCAGCGGATGGCCGCCCTCGTCCACGATGCACACGGTCTGCGCCACGCCGATGGCGCGGGCCTTGGCGGTGGCGGCATCGACCATCGCCCGTGCTTCGCGGGCTTCGAGACGGAGTGCGGACTTCATGCGGCAGTGCTTCCGGGCTTGGGGGGCGGGGGCGGCCAGGAGACGGCGATATCCCCGTTGACGAAGGTCTGGCAGGCCATGCGCCAGCCCTCACCGAACTGTTCCTCGGTGAGGTGCTTGCGCTCCTTGGGCTTGATGGCGTCGGTATTCTCGCGGCCCTGCTCGATCCGGCACTTGCAGGTGCCGCAGAGGCCCCCGCCGCATTTGAAGGGGATGCCGCCCTTCTCGCGCAGCGACACGCGCAGCAGGTTGCTGTTCTCCGGCGCCTCGACGGTCTTGTTGCCGTTGGTGATGAAGGTGACCTGGATCATGCGACGGCCGGCAGCGGCGCCTTGGCGAGCTCGGCGCGGACGCTGCCGTATTGCGTGAGGTGGCTGAGCTCGTGGCGCGCGGCCTCGGCGCTCTCGAAGCTCGGCAGGAACTTGGAGGGAACGCGGTTGACGACGGGTGGGAAGACCTCGTCCACCACCGTCACCTTCATGGGCTGCTTCAGCTCCGCGATGACGAATTGCGCGCGCACGCGGCCGTGGAAGACGTAGTCGTAGGCTTCGACGGGCACGAGGCCCTGGGTCGTCTCCGTTCGGAACTGCCCGGGCTTGCTGGTCAGGATGACGAACATGGCATGCCTCTCAGAGCTTCACCGGGGCGGGGAGCGAGACCCCGTCCTGGGTCAGGGTGATGTCGTGATGGAGCCAGAGCTGGCAGGCGAGGCGCAGGCCATCGGCCAGCCGCTCCTCGCCCAGCACCTTCTGCTCCTTCCAGTTGGGCTCGCCGAGGCTTTCCGCCCCTTCGAGCACCCGGCAGGTGCACTTGCCGCATTTGCCCATCCCGCATCCGTACCGGAGGTGCGGCCAGGGGAACTTCTTGATGCCGGCGCGGACGACGAGGTTGGTGTTGTCCGCCATCGCCTCGGAATGGTCCGCGCCGTCCTTGCGGAAAGTGACCTGCGGCATGCGTGGATCAGGCCGCCATGTCGAGCTCGGCGAGCGACAGCTCATGCTCGACGTAGTCGCGGTAGAGAGCGGTGGTGTAGAGCAGCCGCATCTCGGCGCCGACCTCGCAGATCTTCAGGCAGCGCTGCTGCAGCTCCACCGTGTTCGCGTGCTCCAGCACGATCTGATAGCCGCGCTCGCCATGGATCTCGTCGGAGACGATGTGCAGGTCGAAGAACTCCACCTCCTCGTCCGAGAAGCCGTACTTCTCGCGCAGCGTCGGGGTCTGGCGGCGGTAGATGGAGGGCACCTGGCTCTCCAGGCCCACGACGAGGCCGGCCACGGCGACGATCGGGTCCTCGCGCATGGCGACGCAGTAGCACCAGCTCTGCAGCGCGCGCGTGGTGGGCGACATGTTCGCCGGGTCCTTCACGCGCTCGCGCGTCGTGCCGCAGGATTCGGCGAAGCGGATCAGCAGGTCCGTGTGGCGGTCGCCGCCGATCTCCTCCTCGTACATGTTGGCGAGCAGGAAGTCCTTCGCCTCCTGGAATTCGGCCGGCATGCGGCCATAGACGTAGCCCAGGTAGTCGGCGAAGGGGCCGACATAGTGGTAGTGATTCTCCGCCCAGCGGGCGAGGTGCTGGCGGGAGAGCTTGCCGCTCGCCCAGGCGATGCTGAAGGGCGACTTGTTGGCGCTCTTGCCCTTGATGGCGTTCTCTAGTGCGGTGCGGAACTCGTCGTGGTTCATGAGCGCGGTCATGGCGCGGACCTCCTTCGGGGGTTGATGAAAGGCGTCGTCACCACAGGACGACCGCCACGATGGTCGAGAGCGCCAGCCCCGCGACCACCGGCAGGAAAAGGATGCGGACCGCGTCCAGCACCGGCACGCGGGCGAAGCCCGCGACGGCGATGAGCGAGGACCAGGCGATGAGCGTGCCGCCGCCGGTCCAGACCGCGCCCATCTGGCCCACCGCGGCGAGCGTCGTGGGATCGATCTGCGCGACCGGGCCGAGCGCGCCGGCGAGCGCGCCGGTCAGCGGCAGCCCGGCGAAGCCGGAGCCGTCGATGCCCGTGATCATGCCCACGATCATCACGGCAAAGGCGACGACGGTGGGGCTGTGCGGGATCAGGTGCTCGGAGGCGCGGATCACCTCGAAGAGCAGGTCCGGGCCGCGCGTGGAGGAGGGCAGGCCCAGGATGGAGCCCGAGAACTCCGCCGCGCCCAGGAAGAAGAAGCCCGCGATGGGCAGCACCGTGCCCATGGCGCGAAAGGAGAAGACGAGGCCGTCGATGATGTGGTCGGCCGTGGTATGCATGGCCTTGCCGCCATCGGCGGCGAAGGTCGCGACCAGCATGAGCAGCGCGGCCGTGCCGCCGACCAGCGCCGCCGCGTCGCCGCCCTTCAGCTCCGGCATGCCGGGGATCAGCTTCGGCGCCAGCATGAAAAGAATGAGCAGGCCGAAGACCGCGGGCGTCAGGATGGCCATGCGCGTGGTCCAGGGCGAGGCGGGAGGCTCGGCCGCGGCGGCCGAGAGGCTCGCGGCCGGGGCGCCCTCGGCGGCCTGCAGCGCGATCACCGACTTGTCGAAGGAGCCGATGTTGGGCGCGATCTCCTCGCGCTGCTCGGCGAGGCTTTCGCCCAGCGTGGCGCCGGACTGCCAGGCAGTCAGGTGCCGCTCGGACGGTGCCTGGATGCGCGCGCGGATGGCGAGGTAGCCGAGGCCGAGCGCGACCGCGCCGGTGACGAGGGAGAGGACCAGCGCCTTGTCGGCGATGACGTTGGCCATCTCCGGGATGCCGGCCGCGCGGGCGCTGATGCCCGGCGCCACCCGGATCACGTAGTCGGAGGAAAGCGCCATGCCCTGGCCCGCGATGGCGATGGCGACCGCCGCACCGAGCGCGGGCAGGCCTGCCACGATGGCGGCGGGCAGCAGCGTCGCGGCCACCAGCGGCACGGCCGGTGTCGGCCAGAAGAAGAGGGAGATGACATAGGTCATCGCCGCCAGCACCACGAAGGCGATGTGCCCGTTGGTCATGATGCGGCGGAAGGGACGGACCATCTTCTCGTCCGCGCCGAGCGCGCGGAGCGCGTTCAGCAGCGAGGTCATGAGCGCGATGACGAGGAAGATGCTGAACAGCTCCTTCGCCGCGACGAGCGAGCCGTTGAAGAGCGCGATGGTGGCGGAGATGAGGTTGCCCGACCAGGCGAAGGCCACGGCGAAGGTCGCGAGGATGGCGGGGACGACCACGTTCGCCCTGAGGGCCATCGAAGCCACGATGGCGAAGACGCCTATGAGATAGACGTAGTGAACCACTCCGAGGGGGACCGCCATGGCTTTGTGCCTTTTCGCAGGTGGTGAGGATGTGAAGCTCCGTCCCTGATTCGTCGTATACAATTCCGGTGCCGGTCAATGCCAGGATTAATTTCGAGGCCGGCAGAATGCGGTATCTGCACCAGATATGAGCAAAAATTATGCATAATCGTCTCGAATCTTGCCTATTATGTCCTCGATGAAGCTTTGTTTGAGAGTGGCGAGCGAAGCGTCGGATTGTTCGTATACAAATGGCGCGGTGCTTCCGAAACCGCCCGAACCCCGCCAAAGCTGGCGGCATGGAGCGACAGTTGCCCAGGACAGCATCGCCGAAGCGTAAGCCCGCGCTGAGCGCCATCGCGCTGCAGAGCCTGCGCGAGGCGATCGCTTCCGGCCGCCTCGCCCCCGGCGAGCGCCTTGTCGAGGAGCGGCTTTCGGCCGATCTCGGCATGTCGCGCGTGCCGATCCGCGAGGCCATCAAGCAGCTCATGGTCGAAGGCCTCGCCGAGCCGGCCGAGGCGGGCGCGGGCCGCGGCGCCCGCGTAACCGCGCTCACCGAGGAACTGGCACGCGATCTCATCGAGGTGCGCGCTGTGCTGGAAGGCCTGACCGCGCGTCTTGCAGCGCGGCGCCGGGACGCAAAGGGCCTGGAGCTGATCCTGGCGATGCTGCGGCAGGGCGATGCGCTGGCGGCCGCCGATTCCAACATCGAACTTGCCGCGCTCAACGCGAGCTTCCATGACCTGCTGGCCGCCGCGGGTGCCAACCAGGCCCTCCAGGAGCTCATGCGGCCGCTACGCGAGCGCACTGAGCTTGTCTTCCGCCGCAACAGCGTGGGCCGGGCCTCCGACGACTGGCGCGAGCACGCGATGATCCTGAGCGCCGTCGCCGAGGGCGATGAGGAGCTGGCCGCGCTGCTGGCCGCCCGCCACGTCCGCCGCGCCGGCCGCGCGCGCGCCGAGGTGGCGCGGCAGGAACCGGTGGAGTGAGATGCTGCTCGTCCTCTGGCATTCGCGCACGGGGGGCACCGAGGCCATGGCCCGCGCCGCCTTCGACGCGGCGGTGGGCGAGGGCGAGGCCCGTCTGATCTCGGCTGACGCCGCGCGGCCCGAGGATCTGCTTGCCGCCGGCGGCTACATCTTCGCCGCGCCCGAGAACCTCGCTTCGCTCTCCGGCCCGATGAAGGATTTCTTCGACCGCTGCTACTACCCGCTGCTCGACCAAATCCAGGGAAGGCCCTTCGCGCTCATGGTCTGCGCGGGCACGGACGGGCAGGGCGCCATCCGCCAGATGCGCCGCATCTGCACCGGCTGGCGGCTGCGCGAGGTGGCCGAGCCCGTTCTGGTGCTGACCGGGGCGCAGACTCCGGAGGCGATCCTGGCGCCGAAGCAGCTCTCGGATGCGCAGCTCGCGCCGTGCGGCGAGCTTGGCGCGGCCATGGGCGCGGGCGTCGCCATGGGGATCTTCTGAGGCCGTCTTGCCGGATCGCGCGCCAGCGCGGAGAGTTCGCTCCCGAACAGGAAACGGACCCGCCACACCATGAAACTCACCTATTCCGGCGCGAGCCCCTATGTCCGCAAGGCCATGGTCTGCGCCATCCTGCGCGGCATCGACGGGCAGCTTTCCGACCTAGCCCTCAAGACGACCGACGAGGCGCTGGCCAAGCTCAACCCGCTCGGCAAGATCCCGACGTTCGTGACCCCGGACGGCGCCGCGCTCTACGACAGCCCGGTCATCTGCGAGTATCTCGACAGCGTCGGCAGCGCGCCGAAGCTCTTCCCCGCCGCGGGGCCCGCGCGATGGAAGGCGCTGCAGCTCCAGGCGCTGGGCGACGGCATCATGGACGCCAGCCAGCCCCGCCGCCGCGAGATCGCGCTGCCGCAGGATGACGGCCGCAAGGAATACATCGCGACCCAGCGCGGCAAGGTCGAGCGCGCGATCGACATGCTGGAGACCGAGGCCGACAAGCTCGGTTTGCTCACCACCATCGGCGAGGTCGCGGTGGCCTGCGCCCTCGGCTACCTGGACTTCCGCTATGCGAACGAGCCCTGGCGCGCGGGCCATCCGAAGCTGGAAGCCTGGTACGCCAAGGTCGTGGCGCTGCCGGCCATGGCCAAGACGATGCCTGTCGCTTGATCGTTATCGTCTAGACGATTGAACCGGCGCGGGCCGGACCCTATCCTGGCGGAAAGACGACAGGCTTCCCCTCGATGACCGACCCGCGCCTCGCCCATATTGCCGAGCTGATCGAGCTCAAGGCCGGCGGCCAGTACGGCCTCGCCGACATCAACCAGCGCCAGCATGCGCTGCAATCCGCTTGGATGGCCGAGCGCCAGGGTTGTTCCGAAAGCCTGATCGCGGCCGCGCTTCTGCACGATATCGGCCACATGGTGCACGACCTGGGCGAGAACCCGGCCGAGGACGGCGTGGACGACAAGCATGAGGAGCTCGGATACGAGTTCCTCACTTCCATGTTCGGCCCGGACGTGACGGAGCCGGTTCGGCTGCATGTCGCCGCCAAGCGCTACCTTTGCGCGGTGGAGCCGGACTACTTCTCCAAGCTCTCCAAGGACTCGATCCTGAGCCTGAGCCTGCAGGGTGGCCCCATGTCCGCCGAGGAGATCGCGGAGTTCGAGGCCGTTCCCCAGTTCCGCGATGCCGTGCAGCTCCGCCGCTTCGATGAGCAGGCGAAGGTGAAGGGGCTGCAGACGCCGCCCGCCTCCCACTTCATGCAGTATGTCGAGAGGGTCATTCTTCCCGCCTGAGCGGGGAGGCTACTCCTTCTCGATCCCCGCGATCCGCACGACCTCGGACCAGCGGCGGCGCTCATTGGCGAGGATGCGCTCCATGTCCTCGACCGTGCCGCCCACGGGCTCCGAGCCCCAGGACAGCAGCCGCTCCGTCACCTCGGGCGACTTGACGATCTTGTCGATCTCGGCGGCCAGGCGCTGGCGCACCGCCATGGGCGTCCCGGCCGGCGCGCCGTAGCCCATCCAGGCCTCGGCCTCGTAGCCCGCTATGCCCACCTCCTGCAGCGTCGGCACGTCCGGCAGCAGGCGGAAGCGGTGCGCGCCGCCGACCGCGAGCGCCTTGAGCGTGCCCGCCCGGAAATCCTCCAGGAAGGCGGGTGCCTGCTCGATGACGAGCTGGACGCGGCCAGCCAGCAGATCCGTGCGCGCGGGCGTGCCGCCGCGGTACTGCACCATCTCCATCGGCACGCCGCCGGCCAGCGCGCGGAACAGCTCCACCGTCAAACGCGAGGCCATGCCCGAAGTCGCGAAGTTGATGCTGTTCGGCTGCGCCCGCGCCCGGGCGATCAGCTCCTGCACCGAATTGATGCCGAGCGAGGTCGGGACCGCCATGACATAGGGAACGGAGGCGACCATGCAGACGCCGCACAGATCTCGCTCCGGATCATAGGGCAGCGACTTGTAGACATAGGAGTTGACGACCATCGGCCCAGGGCTGCCGCCCAGCAGCGTGTAGCCATCCGCCGGCGCCTTCGCGACCGCGTCCGCGCCCAGCATGCCGAAGGCGCCGCCGCGATTCTCTACGACCACCTGCTGGCCGAGCGGCCCGCCCAGGCGCTCGGCGACGAGGCGCGTCATGAGGTCGGTCGTGCCGCCCGCGGCGAAGGGGACGATCACGCGGACCGGGCGGCTGGGCCAGGCCTGGGCGGAGGCGGGGCCGGCGAGGGCAGGGGCGGCGAGGGCACCGAGGGCAGTGCGGCGGGACAGCATCATCATCGGCCTCACTTCGCCAGCGCGGGCGTCCTGGCGCCCACGAAGAAACGGTTCGCCGGCCGCGCCAGGCCGAGATTGTCGCGCAGCGTCCTGCCCTCGTATTCGCGGCGGAACAGCCCGCGCTCCTGCAGGATGGGGATGACGAGCTTGGTGAAGCGCTCCATGCCCGTGGGCACCACGGGGGCGGCGATCATGAAGCCGTCGCAGGCCTTGCCGCGGTACCACGCCTCCAGCCGGTCCGCGACTTGCACGGGGTCGCCCTTGAAGATGTTGCCCGCCATCTGCGGCAGCACGGACTTGTACGTCTCGCGCACCGTCAGCCCCTTGGCGCGCGCCATGTTCACGATGGAATGGCCGATGGCGGTCGGGCCCAGATGCTCCCCCGAGAGCTCCGGCATCGGGCCGTCCAGCGGATAATCCGCCATCCGCACGCCCACCATCTTGGAGAGGTAGTCGAGGCCCACGGGAACGGGCACCAGATCTTCCAGCTCCTGCAGGATTCGGTCGGCCTCGGCTTCCGTCTCGCCGACGACGATGGTGGTGCCGGCGAGGATCTTCATCTCGTCCGGCTCGCGCCCGTACTTCGCCATGCGGCCCTTGAGATCGGCGTAGAGCTTCTGCGCGTTCTCGATCGTGCCCTCGATGGCGAAGACGCAATCGGCCGTGGAGGCCGAGAGCTCCTTGCCCGCGTCCGACTGCCCGGCCGAGAAGATCAGGGGGTGGCCCTGCGGCGGACGCGGCGCGTTCAGCGGACCAGCCACCTTGAAGTGCTTGCCCTTGTGGTTGAGCGCATGGACCTTCGATGGGTCGAGATAACGGCCCGAGGCCTTGTCCTGCGGGAAGGCATCGTCGGCCCAGGAGTCCCACAGCCCCTTCACGATCCCGGCGAACTCGGCCGCGCGCTCGTAGCGGTCGGCACGGGCGACGTGCTCGTCATGCGAGAAGTTGAGCGCGTCGCCGGGGTTGGACGTGGTGACGAGGTTCCACCCCGCGCGGCCATGGCTGATGTGGTCCAGCGAGGCGAAGCGCCGGGCGACGGCGAAGGGTTCGTCATAGGTCGTCGTGGCCGTCGCCACGAGGCCCACATGCTTCGTCACCATCGCGAGCGCGGAGAGCAGCGTCACAGGCTCGAACACGCCCGGACGGTCGGAGGGCGCGGTGGCGGCGAAGAGGTCGGGCTTGTCCAGGTTCCGCACGCCGTTGCCGTCGGCGAGGAACAGCAGGTCCATCTTCCCCGCCTCGGCGATCTGCGCGAGGCGCACGGCATTGTCGATATTCGCGGCCGGGCGGTCCCAGGCCGTGGGATGGCGCCACTCGCCCACATGGCTCCCCTGGGCATTGGCGTTGGCGGCGAGGATCATTGGCATGAGATAGCTTCCGGACGAGGCAATGTGGCGAGCATCGGCCCGGCTTTCGAGGCATGCAAGAGGATGACGGGAAGGTTTCAATCCGGCGAGGCGGCTGGTTCCGGGTTGGCATCGGCCGCGCCGATCCCCATTCTCCAGAACCCATGTCCGTGCCGCCCAACCTTCCCACGCGCACCGGCTTTCCGCTGGAGCTGCACCGCTCGCTGCTGAAGCTGCACGGCGCCTACGCGCGCCGCCGCGCTTCGTTCCACCCGGCCGCCTCGGCTCCGAGGCCGGAGGGCGTGATCGTCGCGGCCTCCTACAACGTCCACAAATGCGTCGGCGTGGACAATCGCTTCGACCCCAACCGCATCGCCAGCGTCATCGCCGAACTGGATTGCGATGTGCTGGCCCTGCAGGAGGCCGACCGCCGCTTCGGGGTGCGGACCGGCCTGCTGGACGCGGGCGCCTTGGAGCGGAAGACGGGCCTGACCATGCTGCCGGTCGCCGACAATCCGGGCGGCCATGGCTGGCACGGCAATGCCCTGCTGGTCCGTGAGGGGCGGTTGCTCCGCCTGCGCCGCATCGACCTGCCGGGGGCCGAACCGCGCGGCGCGCTGGTGGCCGAGCTCAAGCTGCCGGCGGGCAAGCTGCGCGTGGTCGCGGCGCATCTCGGACTCATGCGCCGCCACCGTGCCATGCAGGCGGCAACGCTGCTGGCGGCCATCGAGGAGGACAACCGCCGTGCGCGTGAGCGCATGCCCACGCTCCTGATGGGCGATCTGAACGAATGGCGGCCGGGCGTGCCGTCGTCGCTGATCGCCCTCGAATCCTATTTCGGATCGCTGGCCGGCGGCGAGCCGAGTTTCCCGTCGCGCCTGCCGTTCCTGGCGCTCGACCGGATCCTCGGCAATCCACACAACCTCGTGATGTCGGTCGAGGCGCATTCCTCGCATCTGGCGCGCCTGGCGTCCGATCACCTGCCCTTGCGCGCGAGGATCGATCTCGCCGCCTGCCAGGACGCTGCGCGGGCCGCGGCGGCCTGAGGGTGGCCCGGAGCCTGGCTCCGGGCCTGACGCGTCAGTAGCGGCCGCCCGTCTGGCTTCGCGCGAATTCCGCGCGGCGCGCCATGCTGGTGGCTGCAAGGCTGACGAGCCGGTTCGACGCCTGGACCTGCGGCACCACCGCGAAATCCGCCCGCGATCCGTAGCCCCGCGCGTCGCCGCCCGCATCGGCCAGGACAAAGCCCGCCGGCCCGGTCCGCAGCGTCGCCCGGGCGCCCGCCGGCAGCCGCGCCGCGATGGCGGAGGTGGTATCGGGCTGCATCCGCAGCGTCATCGGCACCAGCGCCACGGCCGAGATCGGCCCGCCGGCCTGCGCCGCGGAAGCCGCCATGGACGTGCTGCCGGGCGCCACGCGCTCCAGAGCCGTGTCGATGCCGCGCGCGTTGGTCTCGACCGCCTGGCGGATGCGCTGCCCCTCGGCCATGTCGCCCGACAGCCGCGCGCCGGAGCCGGTGGCGGCGCGGCAGTGGCGCAGCGTGTCGGACGACACCAGCAGCCGCTCGAGCGCCGCGTTCTCGCTGGCGAGCGCCGCTTCCATCTGCACGGGCGTGGGCGTGGGATTGGCGGGGAAGGGCGGGAGGAAGAGCCGGCCGGCTTCGCTATAGGCGACGAACTGCGAGGCACAGGGATCGCCCGGGTCGGCCAGGGTCACGGGCGGCGGCGGCGCGGTCTCGCAGGCGGAGAGCATGATGGCGCCCGCGAAAAGCGGCGCGGCGAGTCGCAAACCGGTGTGATGCATCATCGTTCCTCGTAGTTGCGTATAACGCTGTAGCAACGCCCCAATGTCGCATCCGTCGCACAGGATGGGATGGGCGTCCTTTCGCGTCTGGCGTGGGACCGTTCGCGTTGTAGAGTTGTTTGGGGCAGGAGGCAGCACGTTTCATGGTCGAGACGGTGGGCAAGTACGAAATCCGCGGCCGTTTGGGCGCGGGTGCCATGGGCACGGTGCTCGACGCCTTCGACGTGGTGATCGAGCGCCGCGCCGCCCTCAAGATCCTGCCCAAGCCCGCCGCCGGGGACCGCGAGGGCGAGGAGAGCTTCGCCCGGTTCAAGCGCGAGGCCCAGGCCGCCGGCCGCCTCAACCACCCCAATATCGTCGCCGTCTACGATTACGGCGAGGACGAGAAGAACGCCTGGATCGCGATGGAGCTGGTGGAGGGCGGCACGCTCAAGCAGCCGCTCGACCGCGCGGAGCGCTTCGCGCTGCCCGAGATCGTGCGGCTGATGCAGGAGATTCTCGCCGGGCTGGACTACAGCCACAAGCGCGGGGTGGTGCACCGCGACATCAAGCCCGCCAACGTCATGCTGACCGAGAGCGGCACGGTGAAGATCGCCGATTTCGGCATCGCGCGGATCGAGAATTCCTCGATGACGCAGGTGGGCACCGTCATGGGGACGCCCTCCTACATGGCGCCGGAGCAATTGCGCGGCGAGCCGGTGGATTCGCGAGCCGACATCTGGGCCTCGGGCGTGCTGCTCTACCAGCTGCTGACGGGTGAGAAGCCGTTCGAAGGCGGTTTCTCGGCGGTGCAGCACAAGGCGATCCACACCGAGCCGACGCCGCCCTCGACGCTGTCGGTCACCGCGCCGCGCGCCTTCGATGCGGTGGTGGCCCGCGCCATGGCCAAGCGCCCGGAGGATCGATACCCCACGGCGGCCGCCTTTGCCGAGGCGATCCGCGAGGCCGCCTCGGCGCCGACCCCGGCGGCCTCGCTGCCCATGGCCGATGCCGATGCGACGGTGGTCGCCGGTGGCGCCCGGCCTGCGGCGCCGCCACCCTCGCCGGTGCCCGTCGCGGCGCCGCGGAGCGGGCCGCCGGTGATGCTCATCGGCGGTGGCGTGGCGGCGGCGCTGGTCGCGGGAGCGGCCGCCTTCTATGTCCTGGGCGGAAGCGGCCAAGCCCCGGCGCCCGCGCCCGCGCCTGCCCAGGTCACGCTGGCTCCGGCCCAGCCCCCGGCGGCCCCGCCCGCCCCGGCGCCGAGCCTTTCGCCATCCCCCGCCACGGCACCATCCCCCGCCACGGCACCGTCCCCCGCCACGGTACCGGCCGCGCCGCCCTCGGTCGCGCAGACGCCGCCACCCGCGCCCGAGAGGCCCGCGCCTATCGCACAGACGCCGCCTGCCACGCCGACGCCTACCGTTCTGACGCCTCCGTCCCCGCCCTCCGCGCAAGCTGCCGCGCCCATCCCTTCGGCAACGGAGCGTCCGGCGCCCGCACCCGCGCCCCTGATTCCCAGCGCGCCCGCGCTGGTTCCGGCCGCGCCGGAGCGCCCCGCCCAGGCCCAGACGCCGCTGCCTTCCCTCACGCCCGCCCCCCCGGCCGCTGCGGACCGCCCGGTTCCGCCGCCCACGCAATTGGCCCTCGCTCCGCCGCGTCCGGACCTGCGTGCCGCGGCACTCGCCGCCGCGGCGGCACCCGGCTGCGGCCTCATCGCCGGCGCGGCGTCCGAAAGCTCGCTGACCCTGGAGGGTGTGGTGCGCCGTGGCGAGGAAGGGGCCGTCCGGCGCGTCCTGGCGGCCCGCGATGTGCCGCTCGCCGCCACACGGCTCGACTTGCAGAGCTTCGATGGGCCCTATTGCCCGGCGATGGCCATCCTGCGGCCGGTCCTGGCCGCGCCGGACCTGCCGCCGCGCGTCGCGCCCGTCGGGCGCATGCCGCTGCGCGCGGGAGACCTGCTGCGCTTCGACGTGAGCATGCCGGACTGGCCCGGCAATCTCTACGTGGCCTACTTCATGAGCACGGGAGAGGTCGCGCACCTCGTCCCCTCGGCGCCGCATGCGGCCAACAGTTCCGTGCGGCTTGGCGAACCCCGCGCGGGCTTCCCGGGCTGGGAGGTGAGCGAGCCCTTCGGCACCGACCTGCTGGTGGCGATCGTCAGCGAGGGGCCGCTTTTCCCTGCCTCCCGCCCGCTGGTCGAGAAGCAGGAAGCCTATCTGCCCGCGCTGGAGGAGGCGCTGCGGAACGCGCGGCAGAATGGCCGCCGGGTCGTCATCCGTCCCTTCGTGATCGAGACGGCGGCCAGGTAGCGCCTACGGCTCTTCCGGCGCGCCGGCCCGCAGGGCCTCGCGCAGCCGGTTCGCCTGCGCGTCGGACCAGCCGAGGTCCCGCGCCGGGTCGAAGAAGCGCCGGTCCGGCGTGTACAGCAGGTAGGCCATCGCCTCGTTGGCCATCAGTTCCTCATTGCCCTGGTCGTAGCCGTCATGCGCGAGGAATCGGCGGATGGCGGCGCGCTCCTGCTGCGTGAACGTCGTCTCCCATACCCGCATCACATGCGCGGCGAAGAAAGGCATGGTGAAGAACTGCCCGTGACCGAGCTCATGCATCAGGATCGAGCGTCGCAGGCTCTCATCCACATGCGGGCCGAGGGCTGGCAGCGTCAGGAAGGCCGCGTCGCGCGAACGATCCACGCGTCGCGACAGCTCCACCTGCTCCCGCAGCCAGAGCTCCTGCGGGTTGAGGCGGATGCCGGCGCGGTCGGCGAGCTCGAAGACGCGCATGAGGTCGGAGGCGCGGTAGTTGTGCCCGAAGTACCAGGTGGACGGGCTGCGACGGTCCGCGGCGATGGCGGCCGCCAGCTCCTCGTCGGTCAGCACGCGGTCGCGCGCGCCGCGCGCCTTCTCCAGCAGCGCGGCGGCGCGGTTCAGCGCCTGCCCCTGCAGGTCGAGGTTGGGGAAGTCCAGGATCCAGACCAGCGGGTTGCTGGCCCAGCGGAAGGCGGTGGGCTCCACGCCCCGGAAGGCGAGGATCTCGGCGGTGGGGAGGCGTGGCGGCGCGATGGCGGCGGGGGGAACCGGCGCGACCGTCACGGGCGCCGGAGCCTCGGCGGGCGGTGGAGCGGGCGCGGGCGGGGCGGATCGCGAGAGCCACCACCATGTGCCGCCGCCCGCCATCAGAAGCAGCGCGCCCGCGCCAGCCGCGATCCACGGCCCCGTGCCGTGACGGGGCGGGCTGGCCATGACCAGCCGCGGTGCCTGCGCCCCGGGAGGCGGGGGCAGGCGGACCGTCGCGTCTTCGTCGTCCTTCGGCATGGCGCGTCCCTAACGGGCGCGTGGCCTCAGCTGCCGAGGTTCAGCACCTGGACGCGCCGGTTGCGCGGCTCGTCCCGCTCGTCGCCCGTGCGGACCAGGAGCTGGCTCTCGCCCATGCCGGTCGCGACCAGCCGGTCGGGCGCGATCTGGAAGCGCTGCGAGAGGAAGTCGCGCACCGCTTCGGCCCGGCGCTGCGAGAGCGCCATGTTCATCTGCGCGTCGCCCACCGTGTCCGTGTGCCCCTCGATGCGGAAGCGGTAGGAGGCGAGTTCGGACGAGGCGAGCGCGCGGCCGAGGTTGGTGAGGGACGCCATGGCCTGCGGCGTGAGATTGGCCGAGCCGGAGGCGAAGTTCACCGTGATGGAGACGGCGGCGACGCCTGCGGGTGCGGTGGTGTCGCGTGGCGGCTGCGCCGGCGCCGGCGGCCGCGCGGCCGCCGTGGGCGGCATGCCGTCCGGCTTGCCCGTGGACGGGGCCGCTGGCGTCAGCGAGGGGCTGGCGGGCGCGGCTGTGCCGCTATCCGCGCCGGGCATGCGGATGCCGCGCGTCTGCTGCTCGGTCGGGCGCAGGCGCTCGATCAGCTGGCGCGTGGCGGCGTCGCTCTGCTGCGCGAGAGCGGGCGTCGCGAGCGGCAGGGCCGCGAGGCCGAGCAGCGCGGCGCGCAGGGTTGCTGTCGACATGGTGTGCCTCCTGAGAAGCCGCCTGTGTCCGGCGGCCTTGAGTTCCTGTGCCTCATGGATCGAAGCAGCCGATCGAGGCGAAGTCATGTGCAGAAGTGTCGCATGGGTAGCGCGGCGGGGTCGAGCGATCAGATGACGCCGAAGCGTTGCCAGATGGGCATGCGCTCGCCCAGATGCGCCTCGATGATTCCGGCCGCGCGCTCCAGCCCTTCGGCGTCGCGATGCGGTTGCAGGCGGCGTGCGAGTTGCGCCGGCGAAGGAGGCGTGCCGTCGAGCAGCGCGCCCACCAGCGCGAGGTCGAGCGAGCTGGCCGGCAGGCCGCCCGCCGCGACGGGCGAGGCGAGCGCGAAATGCCCGGCTTCATCGCCACGCCGCGCATGGATGGCGGCGGCGGCGATGTTGAAGCGCGTGGCGGCGGGCGTGGGCGAGGGTGGGCGGAAGGCGGGCAGCACCAGCGAGGTTCCGTCCAGAACCGCCAGCAATTCGGCGGGCCCGGGGGCGTTCTCGCTGACCATCGCGCAGAGGCGCCCGACGGATTTCGGCCCGTCCTCCAGCGCGGCGGCGATCTCGCGCCAGACCTCGGGCGCGAAGGTGGCCTTGCCTGTGCCGGTGACGAGGACCGGTCCTTCCTCCGGCAGCGGGCGGCAGGGCGCGAGCAGCAGCGAGTTCATCGCCGCCATCGGATTCACGCGCCGGCCGCCCCGGACGAAGACGTCCGCCCGGAAGGCGCGCGGCAGGCAGAGATCCTTCAGGAACTCGCGCGCCATGCCCGGCGGCAGCGTTTCCAGCACGGCGAGCTGCGCCGCGTCGCAGACCAGGCCGGGAATATGCTCGAAGAGGTTGCAGCTGCCCACGAAGTCGAGCTTGGCGGGTGCCAGCGCCGCCTGCAGATCCTCCGGATAGCAGGGGCGCCAATGCTCCGTCAGGAATTCGTGCGCGACGAAGGCGGGCGACAGCTCCACCGGCTCGGCGAGCAGGCGCTTCAGCATCGGGGTGGGCTGCAGCTTCAGCCGGGGTGCGATCTCGCGAAGGCGGTCCATCGCGCGGGCGGCCGCGGCCAGCACTTCCTCCGCGCTCGTGCCCAGGGGGCCGGCCAAGTGCCGCAGCAGGCGTTGCAACGCGAAATCGGCCTGCGAGGCCGGCAGCGCGTTGTAGCCGAAATAGGCGATGCCGCCCGGCTTCAGGCGTCGCGAGAGGACGCGCAGGATGCCGGCCCGTACCTCATCGGACACCCAGCTCCACACGCCGTGGACCAGCGCGACGTCGAGCACGGGCAGGCGCTCGATCTCCTCGTCGGTGATGGCGCCGAGATCGGTTTCGGCGAAGAAGGCGTTGCCGAGACCGGCTTCCGCCGCCGTCTGCAATCCTTCGGCGATGTTGACCGGATCGCTGTCGAGGCCGAGGACGGACCAATCGGGATTGGCGGCGGCCAGGGTGTTGACGGTATAGCCGCGCCCGCAGCCGAGATCGGCGATCTGCATGCGGTCGCGCAGCTGCCAGGACACGCCCGCCATGGCGCAGACCACGGCGAGGTGCGCCGGTGTCTGCGCGGCCTGCCAGGCGATGTCGTATCCAGCGGCCGAGACGTAGCCGCGCGAGGAGCCCGCCATCGTCAGACGATCCCGAAGCGCCGCCAGATCGGCGCGCGCTCGGTGGCGATGCGGACCATGGTCGCGGCGGCCTCCTCCAGCTTGTCCTCCGCAAGGCCCGGCAGCAGGCGCTGCACGAATTCGGGCCCGTCGGGCACGCGGCCTTCCGCGATCTCCGGCTGCACGGAGATCGCGAGCTCCAGCCAGGAGCAGGTGAGGCCCGCGGCGATCACTGGCGAGGCCAGGGCATACTGGCCACCGAGCCGGCCTTCCTCGGCGTAGCCCTCGGCCACCATGCGGTTGAAGCGGCGCGTCTCCTCGGTCGGGCCGCTGTCGCGCAGGGCCGGGGCGATCAGGTTGCAATCCTGCAGGATGGTCAGCAGCTCGGCCGCGTTGGGGTGGCGGCCCACGGGCAGGCTCCGCAGCCGGCCCAGGCTCTGCGGCCCCTCGTTCAGCGCGGCCGCGATCGGCCCCCAGATCTCGGGGTCGAGCTCCGCCGCGCCGACCTGCACGGCGAGCTTCGGCGGATTCTCGCCGAGCGGCCGCACGGCGGCGATCACCGAACGGTCCAGCGCCTCGAGCGGGTCCGTGCGGCGCAGCCCGCGGACGAACACATCCCGGCGGAAGGGGCGGGCGAGGACGAGGTCCTTCATGAACTCCCGTGCCGGCTCGAGCGGCATGCCTTCGAAGATCTCGCGCTGCTCGGGCGAGAAGATGAGGTCGGGGATATTGTCCTGCAGGGAAGCGCTGCCGACGTAGTCGAGCTTCGCGGGCGCGAGGTCGCGCATCAGGTCCTCGAAGAAGACAGGGCGCCAGTGCTCCGTCAGGAATTCATGCGCCAGGTAGGCGGTGTTCATCATCTCCTCCCCCTCGGCGATGCGCTTCAGCATGCCGGTGGCGGGGAGGTTGGCGGGCCGGCTTGCATGCAGGGCGCGGATAGCGGGAATGGCGGCCTGCACGCGCTGCGGCGAGGAACCCATGACCTGCTGCGCGGCGAGATGCCGGAACAGCCGCTGCAGCCCCATGTCCGGCCCGAAGCCCGGCAGGCAGTTGTAGCCCAGATAAGCGATGCCTCCGGGCTTCAGCCGCCGCGCCATCAGCCGCACGATGCCCTGCCGCACGGCGTCCGACACCCAGGTCCAGACGCCGTGGATCGTCACCACGTCGATCTCGGGCAGCCGGTCGATCTCGGCATCCGTGATCTCGGCGAGGTCCATCTCCGTGAAGATCGCGTTCTCGAGCTGCGCGCGCTCGGCGAGAGCCGCGGCCTCGGCCACATGGGCCGGATTGTAGTCCAGGCCGATCACGGTCCAGCCCGGATTGGCGGCGGCGAGGGTATTGACGGTGTAGCCGCGCCCGCAGCCGATATCGAGGATGGTCATGCGTGCGGTGGGCTGCCAGTCCACCCCCATCATCGCGCAGATGAGCGCGAGATTCCCCGGCACCTGGGAGGGCTGATAGGCCATCGTATAGGGGCTGTCGGCGACATAGCCGTGAGACCAGGAGGTCATTTCTCGTTCCTTGGGCGCGCAATGCTCAGAGTGGTGGGGGGCGCAGGAAGGCGTCGCCGGCGGGTTCGCGGCGCGGCTTCGAAGCCCCCATCCAGGATGTCAGGCCCAGCCGCCCGCCGCTTTCGCCCGTGCGCGTTTCCGGCACATCCGCGGCGGCGAGGACAGGGTTGATCACGAAATCCTGCTCGGGGCCGACGAAGAGGCGCGTGAGGCCGCAGATGCGTTCGAAGAGCGGCTGGCCCGGCAGAAGCGCTGCGAAGGCGCGCCGGTCCAGCGGGCCCAGGCGGATGATGAAGCGCGCCTGCGGATCCCAGACCTGGGCACCGGCCGCCGCATCCACGCCGAGCCGCCCATGCGCGCGGCCCATGCGCGTCTGTTCGGCGGGCGGAAGGCGCAGCCACCCCCCGGCGAATTCCACGATCTCGACCTCGGCGCCCGCTTCCTCAGCGAGCATGGCGCGCAGGCGTTCCGCGCTGCGCGTGCGGGCGGCGAGGTGGCCTGCGTGATAGCGCAGGCTTTCGGCCGGGACGGCCAGGCGTCCGGAAAGACCGGGCGTCCCCATCCCGATCGCGGCATCGAGCGCGCGGCGTGCGGGCTCGGAATCCCGCGCCGGGCGGTACTTGGCCCCGGCGCGCACCCACATGCCGGTGAAGCGGCGCGCCAGCATGTCCAGAAAGGCCTGGAGCGCGCGGTTGCGCCGCCGCAGCTCCGCCCCCGCGGTGGCGGTATAGTGGCGCGGCAAGGCGCCGCCTGGCCCGATCAGGCCGAAGAGGGGCGTGGTGAGCGCCCCTGTCTCGATATCCGCCGCCGACACCTCGGCGAGCGGGAGGGCCAGGCGAGCGACGCTGCCATAGGGCAGCTCCACCGCGTCCCGGCCACGCGCGATGATGAAGGCGGCCTGATCCAGATCGAAGCGCCCGGGATGCTCGGCGAGGCTCTGCAAGGGGCTTGGGCCCCGTGGCGCCTTGGGATCGCTGAAAGGCGGCTCGGCGCGATCCGCCGCGGGCGGCGGTGCCGGAGGGGGCGGGACCTCCCTGGCTGGGCGGGCCACCAGGGTCGCGTCGGGGTCGTCGTCCTCCGGCGTCACAGCAGCACACGCGTACCGCTGCGTGGGGCCCAGGTCGCGGCCGGGGTCGTGCGTCCGCGCAGCAGGGCCCGCGTCCGGACGAAGCCGTTCACCGAGACCTGCAAGGCCAGGAACCGCTCCAGCACGCAGCCGAGCAGGTAGAGGCCACCCGCGTTCCAGGCCTGCGCGTCGAAGGTGAGCGTCACGTCCAGGCCGCGCACGAAGACGCCCGGCCGCTGGCCCGGGATGCGCGCGATGCCCGGCCCGGATTGCACCGAGACCAGCGCGGCGATGGCCGTCCGCGATTCCGGCGTGTCGCGCAGATCGTGCAGGCGCAGCATTTCGCGTAGCGCCACCGCCGCCTGCTCGCCGCCCATGACTCCGAGGTGGTTGAGCGCGAGATGCGAGACGAGCCGCCACGCGCCGCGCTCGCCGAGCCTCGGCCGCAGCGTGGAAGTGGGCGCCGAGAGGCATTCGGCGGAAGCGGCCGGCGAAGTCGGGTCCGCGATGCGCAGGCGCGGCTGGCCGCCGCCGAAGGGCAGCTGCTCGGGCAGGTCGCGGTTCAGGCAGGTCGCGTTGACGGTGAGCACGCCATCGGCCGGCGCCTCCGGGTCGAACTCCATGTCGCGCAGCATCAGCCGGGTTTCGGTGCCGGTCAGCGGCGCGGGCGCGGGGCCGCGCCGCGCGATCCACTGGATGGGCGCCACGTCCTCGTCGGCCGCGTCCTCCTGCGCCAGGCGCTGGAACGGCAGGACCATGCGGCGCGCGCCATCCGGCCGGCTCTCGCGCACTTCCTGGATGGAGTGGATTTCCAGCGCGGCCGGACGCCGCGCATCGGCAATGACCAGCCAGTCGGATTGCGTGCCATCCATCGCGATGGGCTCGCAGCGCTGCGGGAAGAGGTTCACCGCCGGCGTGCAATGCAGCGCCAGCGTATCGGCGGCCACCAGCCGCTCCAGCTCCGGCACCGCGCGGTTGAGGTAGAGGAAGACCTCCATCTTGTCGCTGCGCTGGAGCAGGCTGCGCGCTTCCAGCCCGTCGATCTCGAGGTAGAGGAACTTCTCGGGATGCGCGAAATACTCGGTCAGCAGCCGGTGCCCGTCGAAGGCGCGGCGCGGCCAGGGCAGCGCGGCCTCCTCGCGGCCGAAGCCGAAGGGCGTCACGTTCTCGGGCCCGATCAGGGTGGGCGAGGGGTCGCCGGGACCATCGGCCAGCGCGATGCCGACGCAGGCCGTCGCGAGCAGCTCATGCAGGCCGGCGGAGACCTGCGGCGCGCCGCGCAGATGCACGCGCAGCTTGTCGAGCCCCGTCTCCGCGAAGGTGAGGTCGGGCACCTGGGTACGCAACGTGATGCGCAGGCAGGCCGCGGCGCCGGGCGCGCGCGGATTGGGCGGCGCGGCCAGCGGCAGGCCCATGAGCCGCACGGCCTCGATCTGGATGGGCCAGATGGGAACGGAGTGGCAGGTCACGTAGCGCAGCGGCTCGCCGCGCACGGGCTCCGTCTCCAGCGGCGTTCCGCGCGGCGCCGTGGCCGGCCCGCGCGATTCCGCCTTAGGCGAGAACTGAACCGTCGTCATGCTCGGGACCGGGGCCAGCAGATGCGGCGAGATCAGCTCCAGCAGCGCATCGGTGATCTCCGGCAGCTCATCCTCGAGCCGCTGCTGCACGCGGCCGCCGAGGAAGGCGACGCCTTCCAGCAGACGGTCCACATGCGGGTCGTCCACCGTGCCGTCGGAAGTGACGCGCAACCGGCCGGCGACTTTCGGATAGGCCTCGGCAAACTCGCCCGCCAGGCGCCGCAGCGCCGCGAGCTCACGGTTGTAGAAGGGGAGGAGGCTCTCGCTCATCGTGCCGTCCTGCCCCGGCGCGAAGCGGCGGGACCCGCAGGCCGGCCAGTCGACGCGATGGCGCGCTGCGGCTCCGTGGGGGAGCGCGTGGGGTTGTGCATGCGCGCCATCACCCGCGCTCCGTCACGCGGACCTCGTGCGAGACGGCCTCGATCACCGTCTCGAAGCTGATGGGCTCCGGGATCGGGTCGGTCCGCAGCACGGCATCCACCTTGAGGCGCAACGTGCGGTCCAGCTCGTTGCCGGATTCGCGGAGCTGGACGCGCACGGATTGTAGCCGCGGCTCGAAGCGCCGGATGATCTGCTCCACCTCGCGCGCCAGCTCCTGCCGCTTCTCCGGCAGTGCGTAGCTGCCGGAGGTCGCATCGGGGATGCCGTAGCCGAGCGGCGACGTCACGAGCTCCGGCGCCGTGGCCGGGAGCGGCCAGCGGCGGCGGCGCGCGTTGAGCAGCGCTTCCAGATCCCGGCGGACGGCCGAGCGCAACGTCTCCAGCGCGATCGCCGGAGTGAGCGGAGCGTCGCGCGGCGAAGCCGGATCGGAATCCAGGAGCCTGTCCAGCAAGGGCATCCGCACGCGCTGGCTGGCGCGCGGGGCGGGGCCGTTCCTGTCGCCGCTGCCGCTCATCTCAATCGAAGCGCAGCGAGGCGATATCGGAAATCGCCACCGCATCGTCGCCGATGAGGAAAAGCCGCTGACCCAGGCCGCGCACGGGGCCTGCGCCTTCCGTCCATTCCGTCGCGCGGCCGAGGCGGATCGGGTCCGGCTGGCCCGGCGCGGCGGGATAGATCGAGGGCATGTAGACGACGCCCTCGGTGCCGTCCTTCAGCTCGATATTGGTGCGGCGCCAGGCGAGGTCACGAGGCCGGCGCGGCGCGTCGAAGGCCAAGGAGGCCAGGCGCTCCACCGGCACGAGGATGTGTTCGCCGCCCGTCGTCAGCACCTCTACCATGGGGGCCATGAGGTCGTCGGCATCGCGGAAATCGTCGAAGGCGATCTTGCTGCCATCCGCGAGCTCGGCCTCGCCCGAGCGCTTGGGCCGGGAATCCTCGGCGGCCTGCGCCTCGGTCACCGCTTCCTCATGGGCGCCCGCACGGGCGAGCACGGAGGCGCGCAACGCCGCCGACTGCGCGTCCGTCGCATCGTCGCCCGAGAATTTCGGCGCGCGGCCCTCGTTCCAGACCTGCTGGCGCACGACCTCGGCGCGCAGGAGCTTGCGGAATTCCAGGACGGCGGGAGAGGGATCGTCCAGCACCGCGGCGTCCAGCATCCGGTCCGCGCGCTCGGCATCGCCCGCGAAAAGCATGAGCTCCGCCAGCAGCCAGCGCGCGCCCGAATCGCGCGGCGCGGCCTTCACCGCCGCCTGGGCCGCGGCCACCGCCGCCGCCAGATCGCCTGCCTTGAACGCTTCGCCTGCATTGGCCATGGATGGTTTTCCTTTCTTCTCAGGCGGCCGCGCGCGGCGCGGCGAGATCGGTGACAAGCCGGAAGGAGGCACCGACCTCATCCAGCTGGTAGTGCGGCTGCAGCGTCATGGTGCAGCCATAGGCGCCGGGACGGCCGGGGCGCTCGCGCACTTCGACGCGCGCGTCGCGCAGCGGATAGCGCGCGGCCGCGTCGCCGCCGCCGGCCAGGCCCGTGATGTGCCGGTTCAGCCATTGCTGCAGCCGCAACTCGACCTCGTCGGGGCCCAGGAAGCTGCCGACCATGTCGCGGCCCATCAGCTTCACGACATGCGCGAAGCGGGAGACGCAGAGCACGCTGTTGAGCTGTGCGGAGATGCGCTGGTTTGCATCGGCCACCTGCGTCGTCATGCGCGGAGGGCGGTGCAGGCTCGGCACCGCGCCGAAGCTCGCCTCGGGCAGGGCATCGAGGCCGCAGAAGGCGACCATGCCACCATCGGCGGCCTCGCGCTCCTGATCGTCGGTCAGGGACAGTTCCAGCGGCGGGCGCGGCGGCGGGCCGGGCGGGTCGGCGCGGAAGCGCTCATGCGGCAGCGTCTCGACGACGCCGCCGAGCGCCTCCCAGCCCGGCTCCGCGCCGCGGATCTCGGCGGGCCAGCGGTAGCGCGCGAAGGCCCGCGCCGCGACGGAGGCCAGGGCGTAGACCGGCGTCGTCCAGACCCGCTGGTTCGCATGGCCCGCATCCTCGCGGTAGCGGAAGCGGTCGGCGCGGGTGCCGTCGTCGCGCCAGGCGGCGCGGCCCAGGACGCGCGGCAGCACGAGCGCGAGGAAGCGCGTATCCTCGCGCCCCGCGAGGCTGCGCCAGCGCGTGCGCTCCGGCGCGCGAAGCACCTCCGAGAGCGACACGGTGGTGCTGGCGTCATGCCAGTCGTCGAGGCCGAGAAGGGCGGGGGCGGCCGGCATCACGATGGGGCAGAAGGCCGCGGCCCCGATGGCGGAGAGCTGGCCGAGTACGGCCACGTCATCGACCGGATGGCCGGCCGCCGGGCCGGGCCGGATCTCGAAATCCGCGGCCAGCATGCCGTAGGGCTCGCCGCCGGGGGTGCCGAACTCGTCCTCGTAGATGAGGCGGAAGAGGGTGGACTGGTCGAACTCCGCCGCTCTCTCCAGGTCGCGCGCCAGTTCCTGCCAGCGCAGCGTCAGCAGGCGCACCTTCACCAGGCGATCCTGCACGAAGCCCTCGACCAGCCAGTGCAGCCCGCGCCAGGAGCCTTCCATCCGCGTCAGGCGCGGCTGGTGCAGGATGGCGTCGAGCTGGCGGGAGATGGCGGCGTCGAGGGCGGCGATGTCACGGTCGAGCGCTTCCTCCAGCCGGGCCTTGCGGTCCGGCCCGGAGGCCGCGAGGCGGGCGAGGCGGGAGCGCCCCATCCAGCCGCGCAGGATCGCGCCGGCGTCCGATTCCGCGAGGAATTCGGCCATGGCGGAGGCAGGCGCGCCGGCGCCGAAATGGCGACCGGCGAGGACCACCTCGCGCAGGCCCGCATCCTGCGGTCCCGGATCCGGCAACATGGCGCCGAGTTCCGCCACATCGCCTCCTTTCGAACCAGCCTCAGGCCTTCTGCGGGATACGCGCGACCATCCGCATGGAGGTCGTGAGCTCTTCCAGCTGCAGCCAGGGGCGCAGATAGGCGACCGCGTTGTAGGAGCCGGGGCGGCCCGGAATCTCCTTCACCTCGATCTTGGCCTCGCGCAGCGGGTACTTCGCACGCGCTTCCTGGCCCGCGCCCTCCATCGGGTTCACGTAGTTCTGGATCCAGCGATTCAGCCACTGCTCGCAATCCGTCGCCTCCATGAAGGAGCCGATCTTGTCGCGCGCCATCACCTTGAGGAAATGGGCGAAGCGGCTGGTCGCCATGATGTAGGGCAGGCGGGCCGAGATGGCGGCGTTGGCCGTTGCCTCGGGGCGGTCGTACTTCTTCGGCTTCTGGGTGGTCTGCGCGCCGAAGAAGACCGAGTAGTCGGTGTTCTTGTAATGGCAGAGCGGCAGGAAGCCGTTGTTGGACAACTCGGCCTCGCGGCGGTCGGTGATGCCGATCTCCGTGGGGCACTTGGTGTCCATGTCGCCGTCGTCCGAGGTGAAGACGTGCGTTGGCAGGTTGGTCACCATGCCGCCGCCCTCGGCGCCGCGGATGGCGGTGCACCAGCCGTACTGGGCGAAGGCGTCCGTCAGGCGCGTGGCGTGCACGTAGGCCGCGTTCATCCAGCAGTACTCGTTGTGCTCCATCGCCTTGGCGCTGCCGTCGGCGTTGAAGGGCGCTTCCTCATAGGCGAACTCGTCGATCGGCTTCGTGTTCGCGCCATAGGGCAGGCGGGCGATCACGCGCGGCAGGACGAGGGTGACGAAACGGCTGTCCTCGCTGTCGCGGAAGGAGCGCCACTTGGCGTATTCCTGCGTCTCGAAGATCTTCGAGAGGTCGCGCGGCTTCGACAGCTCCCGGTAGTCGGAGAAGCCGAACATGCCGGGGCCGGCTGCCGAGATGAAGGGGGCAAAGGCCGCCGCCGCCACGTTGGAGACGAGGCGGAGCGTCTCGACGTCATCGGGGTGGTTGGTCCACTCGTAGTCGCCGATGAGCGCGCCGTAGGGCTCGCCGCCCGGGGTGCCGAACTCGTTCTCGTAGATCTTCTTGAAGAGGCCGCTCTGGTCGAACTCCACCGCGCGGGTCAGGTCGCGGTTCAGCTCGCGCTTGGAGGCCTGCAGCAGGCGGATCTTCAGACTGGTACCCGTCTCGCTGTTCATGACGAGATGGTTCAGCCCGCGCCAGGAGCCCTCGAGCTTGAGGAACTTCTCGTTGTGGATGATTGCGTTCAGCTGCTCGGACAGCTTGCGGTCGATCTCGGCGATGGCGCGGTTGAAGGTCTGCGTCAGGTTGCGGCTGTAGGTGACGGTGCCCTTCAGCGCTTCCTCGGTCAGGGCCTTGATGAGGTCCTGCGCGCGGTCGCGCTCGGTCTGGCGGGTGGCGCCGATCACCTGGTCGAGGAAGGAAGCCTCGCCTTCGGTGGTCGTCGTGCTGCCGGCGGCGCCGGGCTGGGTCTGGGTTCCGCTCATCGCTCAGCCCTCCTTGCCGATGCCAAGCTGTTCGGAGAGGGCCTTGAGCTTGGCCTCGTCCTGCAGGACCTCGTCCAGCAGCTCCTCCAGCTTGTCGGAATTGTCCACCTTGCTCATCAGGTCGCGCAGCTTGGCGCGGGTTTCCATCAGGGCCTTCAGCGCGGGCACCTGCTCGGCCACCTTGGCCGGGTCGAAATCGTCCATGCTGCGGAACTTGAGGTTGACCGCCATCTGGCTGCCGTCGCCGGCCAGGGTGTTGTCCACCTTCATGTTCAGGCCCGGGGCGATGCGGGCCATGACGTCGTTGAAGTTGTCACGGTCGATCTGGGTGAACTTGCGCTCCGCCAGCGGCTTCAGGGGCTCGCTGGGGTCGCCGGCGAAATCGCCCATGACGCCGACGATGAAGGGCAGCTCTCGCTCGATCGCCGCGCCTTCGGTCTCGACCTCATAAGTGATATGGACCCGCGGCTTCCGCACGCGGTTCAGTTTGTCATGAACGCTGGCCATATCTTCTCTCCCAGGCGCGTCAGCGCCAAATGAAACGGCGCGCGAGCGCCCAATAAACCGAGTAATCCTCGGAGCTTGTTCTGCTCCGTTCGGGGCCGGAGCCTATGCCGGGCCCAAATGGAGCGTCAACGCGACAGGGTCATCATCTCAATCAAAAGTTGTATTCCTTGGAATTTTCCATGTCATTGCTCATCCAGCCCGCCGGGCCTGATCCCGAGGGCCGTCAGCATCGCCGTCCGGGCCGTCTCGTCCTGGAGCACCTCCGCCAGCAATTCAGGCAGCGGCATGCGTCCGCGGCGAGCTGCATCGGATAAGGTATAGGCCAGGAACGAGTGCGGCTCGGTCTTCTGGAAGAATTCCGCAAGATTTTCCAGTGTCTTGAGCGCCTGCTCCCGCGTCGCGATCGCATTTGCCGGAATCGCGATGCCCGCGGCCCCAGCCGCCGGGGCCACGCCAGCTGCAGGCGCCATGCCTGTGGTCTCGGCCACCCCGGGGACGGCGGCATCCTCGGCGGAGGCCGGGGCGCCGCCCAGCAGGGTCGCGACCTGGGCCATGCGGTCCAGGACCTCGGCCACACGGCGGGTGGGGGGTGAATCCATGCCGAAGCGGGCGTCGAGCTGATCCTGGAATTCCTGCCACGCAGAGCGGGCGGCCAGGGCCGCCGCGGCCACCTGCTGCAGGCTCGCCCGGTCGAACTTCGCCTCGGTTTCGAGCGTTTCCAGCGGGATCACGCCCTGGCCGTAGCGCTGCTCCTTCCGGGTCTCATCGGCTAGGCCCGCCGTGTCGGAAGACGCTTCATACTGATAAAGGCTGACCGTTTCCCCCGAGGGGCGGCGGAACAGCGCGGTCCGCCGCAGCGGCTGCATGATCGTGCCGTCGCTGTCCCCGCCGGCCAGGCCGCCGAGCGGGGCTGCGCGGTCCTCCAGGCCTTCGTCCTCGAGTTGAGGAAAGCCCGCATCCCAATGATTTTCCAGCAGTCCGGCCAGAGTTCGGGAGCCGGCGGCGAGGCCGGAGAGCCCTTCCTGACGGACCAGCGCCTCGACCAGCCAGGCCGCGATCTCGAAATCCTTGCTGCGATCGGAAAGGGCTTCGACGGCCAGTCGCCGGACCTGGCGCCAACCTTCGACGGGGGGGCCTTCGCTGTCGCCCTGGCTATCGCGCGCGCGTTCCTCGGCCCGGGCCTCGGCACGGGCGTCGCGCAGGCGCTGATAGATCGAGGTCGCGGAATAATCCTGTCGCAGATCCTCGCCGGCTCCATTCTCGCCGACGGCTGCCACCAGGGCTCCCACATCCACCACGTCGTCCGCCATCAGTCCCCCAGATCGCTTCCCGGCCCGTCTGCACGGGAAGAATGATGATAGAACATGAACATCCGCCTACGGAACGCCAGCGCATTTTCGTCGCGTGTGTCTCACTCGATGTTCTCGCATCAATTTGTCGAGATTGTTGAAATTATGAATTTCAGTGTGAAATTTGAGGCGCGTGCCTGCCTTGCTTAGGAATTATTCACCGGTTTCATGGTTCTCCGCTGGACAGTCGGCGAAGGCCCCCCCTAGCTTCCCGGCCAAGAAAATCCTGGTCCTTTTGAGCAGTGTCGGAGGCGTCGGCTACATGGTCGCTATTGATCTGAAATCCCTCGTGGCCCGCATGACCGAACTCGGACGGCGGCAACTGGAAGCGGCAGCGGGCCTGACCTTGTCCCGAAGCCATTACAACGTCGAAATCGAGCATCTTCTTGTGAAGCTGATCGAGACGCCGGGTTCCGATGTCTCGATGATTCTTCGCCATGCCGAGGTCGATGCTGGGCGAGTACTTTCCGAACTGACGCGTGCGCTCGACAAGATGCGCACCGGCAACGCCCGCGCCCCCGGCCTCTCGCCCGATATCGTGACCTGGCTGCGCGAGGCCTGGCTGATCGCGAGCCTCGAGGGCAACCAGGGCAAGATCCGCACGGGTCACCTGCTGGCAGCCCTGCTGAGCGACGAGGCGCTGGGCCGCACCGTGAAGGAGAGCGCGCCCACCCTGCTCAACATTCCCATCGACGGGCTGCGGAAGAATCTCGAAGGCCTGACCAAGGGCAGCGAGGAGGAGGCGCAGGCCTCCGTCGCGCCCGCGCCGGGCGGCGCCGCCGCGGCGGCCGAAGGCGGCGCGCCCCGCGCGGGCGGCCCGCTGGACCAGTTCTGCACGGACCTCACGGCCCAGGCCAAGGCGGGCAAGATCGACCCCATCCTCGGCCGCGATGCCGAGATCCGGCAGATGATCGACATCCTGACGCGCCGCCGCCAGAACAACCCGATCCTCACGGGCGAAGCGGGCGTGGGCAAGACGGCCGTCGTCGAGGGCCTCGCGCTGCGAATCGCCTCGGGCGACGTGCCGGAAGCCCTCGCGAAAGTCCGCCTCATGTCGCTCGACCTCGGCATGCTGCAGGCGGGCGCCGGCATGAAGGGCGAGTTTGAGAATCGCCTCAAGGGGGTGATCGACGGCGCCAAGGCCTCGCCCCAGCCCGTCGTCATGTTCATCGACGAGGCGCATACGCTCATCGGCGCCGGCGGTCAGGCCGGGCAGAACGATGCCGCCAACCTGCTCAAGCCCGCGCTGGCGCGCGGCGAGCTGCGCTGCATCGCGGCCACCACCTGGGCCGAGTACAAGAAGTACTTCGAGAAGGACGCGGCCCTCACCCGCCGCTTCCAGGTCGTGAAGGTCGAGGAGCCGGCGCTGCCGCTGGCCAATGCCATGCTGCGCGGCTTGGTCGCGACGCTGGAGAAGCACCACGGCGTGCGAATCCTCGATGAGGCGGTGACGGAGACGGTGCGCCTTTCGGCTCGCTACATCCCGGCGCGCCAGCTTCCCGACAAGGGCGTCTCCCTGCTCGATACCGCCTGCGCGCGCGTCTCGATGAGCCAGGCCGCGATTCCCGCGCCCATCGAGGACCGCACGCGTCGTCTCGCGCTCATCGAAACCGAGCTGGCGGCGCTGGGCCGCGAGGCGGCGACCGGCGGCGACCATGAGAAGCGCACCGGCGCGCTGGTCATGGAGAAGGCCGAGGTCGAGGCGGAGCTCGCCAAGCTCAAGGAGCGCTGGGAGCAGGAGAAGGGCTTCGTCACCCAGATCCGCGAGCTGCGCGAGAAGCTGGAGAATCCGCCCGAAGGCCAGGACACGGTCGCCGCTCTCGCCGAATTGACGAAGGCCACGGCCGATCTGCGCGCGCTTCAGGGCGAGGAGCCGCTGGTGCATCCCGTGGTGGACGGGCAGGCCGTCGCAGAGGTCGTGGCCACCTGGACCGGCATTCCGCTCGGCCGCATGGCGGGCGACGAGATCAAGGCGGTGATGCAGCTCCAGGAACGGCTGGAGGAGCGCGTCGTGGGCCAGAGCCACGCGCTCGCGGCCATCGCGCAGGCCATCCGCACGAATCGCGCGGGCCTTGCCGATCCGCGCAAGCCGATCGGCGTCTTCATGATGGCCGGCACCTCCGGCGTCGGTAAGACGGAGACGGCGCTGGCAGTTGCGGACCTGCTGTATGGCGGCGAGCAGAACCTCACCACCATCAACATGAGCGAGTTCAAGGAGGAGCATAAGGTCGCGACGCTGATGGGCAGCCCGCCCGGCTATGTCGGCTACGGCGAGGGCGGCGTCCTGACGGAAGCGGTGCGCCGGCGTCCCTATTCGGTGATCCTGCTCGACGAGATGGAGAAGGCGCATCCCGGCGTCCAGGACGTGTTCTACCAGGTCTTCGACAAGGGCAACATGAAGGACGGCGAAGGCCGCGACATCGACTTCAAGAACTGCGTCATCATCATGACGTCGAACGCGGGCACCGACACCATCGCGAAGCTCTGCGCCGATCCCGACACGGCACCCGACCCGGAGGCGCTGGCGGAAGCGCTGCGGCCGGATCTGCTGAAATCCTTCAAGCCGGCCTTCCTCGGCCGCTGCAACGTCGTGATCTACTACCCGCTCGCCGACCATGTGCTGAAGCAGATCATCGGGCTGAAGCTTCGCAGCATTGGCAAGCGCGTGCGCGAATCCTATGACGCGGCGTTCGAGGTGGATTCCTCTGTGATCGACGCGATCGTGGAGCGCTGCCGCGAGGTGGAAAGTGGTGCGCGCAATATCGAGAACATCCTCAACAGGACGCTGCTGCCGGAGCTTTCCGCGCTGGTTCTCGAGCGGCTCTCCGAAGGTCAACCGATCAGCAATGTGCGCGTGAGTATGAACGATGAGGGCGCGTTCAGTTACGCGCTTTCGTGAACGCGACAGACGCGAACAATATGCCGTTGCAGGGAAGCCGCTTGGACGTGCATGAAATACTCGGAAACGGGCCTTCGACCTGACTTTCAGCCCCATCGAGGGTGCGTCGGAGGAGGCTCCAATTTGGCGGCGGGGTGGTCCCGCCGTCACCCAAACCGGCCAGGCCGCCGCCGCGGCGCCAGGTTGGACATAGTCCGCGGCAGTGGAGTGGAGAAGCGATGGCCATCTTCCTGAAATACGGCTCGATCAAGGGTGAGACGACCCAGCAGGCCCACAAGGACTGGATCGAGATCAACTCCATGCAGTTCGGCATGGGCCGCAGCATCACCGCGTCGCAGGGCGGTGCGTCCAAGCGCGAGTCCACGGCGCCTTCGATCAGCGAGATCGTGCTGACGAAGTCCATGGACATCTCCTCGCCGCTTCTCTTCAAGGAGGCGCTCGGCGGCAAGGCGGTCGAAGTGAAGATCGAGCTGACCCAGACCGACAACAACGGCAAGCACATCCCCTATCAGAAGTACGTGCTGAGCGATGCCGTGATCGCGAGCTACAGCATCTCCAGCGGCGGCGACCGCCCGATGGAGAGCCTGAGCCTCAACTTCATGAAGGTCGACAGCGAATATCTGAACATCGACGACAAGTTCGCGTCGAAGACGACCGGCCACGTGGTCTACGACGTGGGCGAGCAGAAGCTCACCTGAGAACCGGTTCACGGTTCCACACGGCAGGCCGGGCGCGCATGGCGCGCCCGGCTTTTTTATTGCCCCCAGATGCCGGGTGCGCGCTTCGCGCGCCTGCCTTCGCGCCTTGCCCTGGCGTGCTGGGTCGGATCGGCATCTGGGGCGCGGCCGCGCTTCGCGCTCGCGGCCTGCGGCTAACCTCTGGCCGGACTGTACGGCGGGATGCCGGCCTAGCCGTCGACCAGCACCACGCTCACATTGTCGCGGCCGCCGGCTTCCACGGCGCAGCGCACGAGCTCCGCCGCATCCGCGCCGCCGGCCAGCAGCTCCGCGATCCGCGCTTCCGGCAGCTCCTTGAACACGCCGTCGCTGCACAGCATGAAACGGTCGCCCGGCAGCATGCGGTCGGCCGCCTTGTCGAGCTCCAGCTCGCCCTCGGCGCCCACGGCGCGCGTGATGATGTTGGCTTGTGGATGAGCCTCCGCGGCCTCGGGGTCGAGGTCCCCGGCGTCCACCATTTCCTGCACCAGGCTGTGGTCGCGCGTCAGGCGCAGCAGTTGGCGATCGCGCAGCAGGTAGATCCGGCTGTCGCCCGCCCAGAGCGCGGCGTAGTACCCGCCGCGCGCTAACAGCACGACGATGGTGGAGGCGATGACGCCTCCCGTCCCCCGGGCCAGCGCCTTGGCCTTCAGCTCGCCATGCACGCCCGCGAGCCGCAGGCGGACCTGGGCCAGCATCTCCGCCGCGTTCAGGCCGGGCGGGATGCTGCCCAGCGCATCGGCGATGGCCGCGCTCGCGACGTCGCCGGAGCCATGGCCGCCCGCGCCGTCCGCAACGGCCCAGAGGCCGAGGTCGGGCCGGTCGACGAGGTTGTCTTCATTGCGGGGGCGAACGGCGCCGGGATGAGTCGCGGCGCTTGAGCGGAGGATAGTCGCGCTCATGGCTCCTCGGGCTCCAGCAGGAAGCGGAAATCGGCGGCGGCCGGCATGCCGCGCGGCGGACGGCCCGCGGCCCAGAAGATGCTGCGGCCGTCCAGGGTCGCGTCTGTCTCGTCGGGGGGCGGCTCAGGCAGGGCGGCCGCCAAGGCATCCGCGTCGAGGTCGCCGGCGCGGCCCTGAAGCACGGCGGCCTCGAGCGCATCGTACCATTCGGGCGGTGGAGCGAGCCCGGCCATGGGCATCACCACCGCGGCCGTCAGCGGAAAGCGGCGGCCCACCGTATCGGCCGAGGTCGCGACCACGCCGAAGGCGGCATCCGGTCCGCAGGCGCCCGGCGCGAGGCGGAAGCGCCAGACCGGCGCGGCGGCCCAGGCGGTCTCCCAGGCCTCGTCGCCCAGGCTCTCTCGGGCCTGGGCCATTCCCTCGCTCAGCCAGGCGTCCCACGGGGCGACGAAGCTGCGGGGCAGGGCACGCCGGACGAAGTCCCCATGGGCGGGGAGCTTGCCGAAGAGCCCGGGGCGGACTTCGTCCATGGCGTTAGTTCTGCGGCGGCTGGAAGGTCGGGCAGCGGAACTCCAGAAGCTCCCTCAGGCCGAAGGGATTGATGCTGCTTCCCGCCTGCACCAGGAACTCGGCCGTGCGGTCGCCCTGCGTCACCGTGAGCCGGAAGCGGTCCGGCTGGTTGGTGCCGAGAAGGCGGTGCAGGAAGACGAGCCGGAGCGTCGCCCAGGCGCCGTCATAGGCGAGGTCTCCCCGGCTGGAGGGCGGGTCGAAGCTCAGCGTCACCGGCTGCAATGCGGGCCAGGTCACGTCGATCGGCCGCCCGCCGCCGCCCGGCGTCAGCGCATTGCGCGCGCCCGAGGCCTCCAGCGTGCCGGAGGAAGCGGCGGCGGAGATGCCCTGCGGGATGAGCTGGAAGCGGAAGCCATTGGCCACGCCCGCGGGGAAGAAGGCCTCGCGGATCGCCTGGGCCCGCTGGAACTGCAGCAGGTCCGAGGCCGAGATGGGCGGGGGCAGCCCTTCGGTCGCGACCGGGCGCCAGGGGCGCTGAGTCGTATCGGCGTAGGGGCGCAGGTGCTGCGTGAAGAAACTGTCGAACACGCCGCCCGGCGCGAAGAGGCGGATGAAGTCGTCCACCGGCATGTCGGGCGCGTTCTGCTGGCGCCGGAATGGGAAGCGCGTCTCGATGCTGCGGCAGAGCGAGAGCAGCGCACCGCCGCCACCCCCACCACCACCGCCGCCGCCGCCCCCGCCCGCGGCCGCCGCGATGGCCGCCTGGGCGCCACCGGCGCGGGCGCGGCCCGTGGCCTGGGCGAGGGCCGTCATCCAGCTCCGCAGGGGCTCCGGCTGGCGCTGGGCCTCCGCCAGCAGGCGCTGGCCGGGGTCGAGGCCGGCCGTCTGGGGCATCACCGTGCCGGGCGGGGCGTTGGCCAGCCGCGCCACCTGCACATAGAGGTCGTTGAGGATGGCGAGCACGCCGTCCAGCGGCTGGCCTGACGCCTCGCGAAGCCCCTGGAAGTGGCGTTCGACGGCCTCGGCGACCGGGGCCGCGCTGTTGCCGCCCGTGGCGCCCACGGCCGCCGCCACGCGGCTCGCCGCCGCCGCGGTGGCCGAGCCCGTGGCCTGTGCCACCGCCGCCACCGCGCCGGCCGCCGCGCTGCCCACCGTCTCCGGTGCCGTGCCCGGCGAGAGCTGGCGCGCGATGGAGCGCAGCAGGTCCTTCATGGGCGAGTTGGGGGCGCCGAGGAGGTTCAACGCCTCGGCCGAGGCGTTGAGGCCCACCACCGGCGGCAGCACCAGGTCGTTCAGCATCGCCTCCCAGGCGCGGATGTAGTCGGCCGCGTAGAGGGCGAGAACGTCCGCCTCCAGCCGGCGCGGATCGCCCGCGGCAGTGGCGGCCTCGGGGCCCAGCACCCAGGATTCGCTGGCCGCTTCCAGCGCGGCCTGCGGCAGGCGCGGCAGCACGGCGCGGTAGAGCCCTTCCACGGTGAAGAAGCCGGGCACGCCCTCGGTCATGGGCCGCCCGCTGGCGCGGGCGAAGTAGCGCTGCCCGGCGGCGCCGAGCGGCTGCCCCGGCGTCCAGGCCGGCGTGTTGTCCGCCAGCGAGCGCAGGCGGGCATAGACGCGCTGCGCCATGGGCAGGCGCGAGAAGACGCGCCGCGCCTGGTCCACCAGCGCGCCATCCAGCGGATAGGTGGCGAGCGACCCCGCCAGCAGCGCTTCGAGATGCCGGCCCAGCGCCTCGCGGCCCGGCTGGTTCACGGCGCCCGGGAAGGCGGCCTGCCAGTCGAGCGCGAACCACTCCTTGATCAGGTTGCGGTCCAGCGGCCCCTGCTTGCCGAGCATCAGGTAGACGCGCACGGCCTCGTAGAGATAGTCGGGCCGCTGGATGCCCTCCCGGATCTGCACTTCCAGCCGGGCGAGCAGGCGCGGCAGCAGCACGCGGTTGAGCGCGCGGCTGTAGGCGCTTTCGGCGCCCTGCTTCAGCATCTCCTCCTGGCTCAGCCCGAAGCCGGGGCCCTCGCCGGCGGCTGCCGGCGGCAGCGCGCGCGCAGCCTCCAGATAGCCGAGCACGGGCGCCAGATCGGGGCTGCGGACGCGGTCGAGCGGGGTGGCGCCGCCCGCCTGTTCCGCGCCCGTGACGGCGGCGGCGAGGCGCTCGCTGCGCCCGGCCTCGCTGTTGAGCGCGGACCAGCCCAGCGCGCCGCCGGCCAGAACCAGCAGCAGCGCCGCGGCCCAGGAGCCGATCTGCACGATGCGCTGGCGCGATTCCAGGCCGCGGTCATTTGCCGCCAGCCGTGCCTCGTTGAACACCACGTCCTTCAGGACGCGCGCCAGGAAGTAGGCGCGGCCCTTCTGGCCCATGACGTTCGCCGGCCGGCTCGGATCCAGCCCGAAGGAGCGCGAGAGCGCGCCGGCCAGGCGGTCGAGCGGCGTGCCCTCCTGCGTGCCGGAGGTGAAGTAGACGCCGCGCAGGAAGGGCGCGGGGTCGAGCTTGGAGCCGCCGAAGGCCGCCTGCGCGAATTCCTGCAGCGGCGCCTGCAGCGAGGCGAACTGCGCCGGGAAGCCCGCGATGGCGGCGCGCTGGGCGGGGCCGCGCTCCGTCTGCAGGCGCTCGAACTCGCGGTCCAGCAGGCGGGCCTTCAGGGCGTCGAACTCGGCGTTGAACTGCGTGACGCTGCCTTCCGGCGCCGCCTTCACGGGGAAGGTGAAGCCCCAGGCCTGCTCGCGCTGGTTCTTGTCGAGATCGTCGAAGAATTCCAGGAAGCCGGGCAGCAGGTCCGCCTTGGTGACGAGGAAATAGACCGGCAGCTTCTGCCCGAGCCGCGTCTCCAGCTCCTTGATTCGGCGGCGGACGTTGCGCGCATGCGCCTCCCGCTGCGTCGCATCGAGCCGCGAGAGCATGTCCACGCCGAAGGCCACCAGCACGCCGTTCAGCGGCTGGCGCGGGCGGTTCTTCTTCAGCAGGTCGAGGAAGCGCTCCCACCCCGCCTTGTCCGTTTCCGCGTCGCTGTCCTGTGTCGTGTAGCGGCCGGCGGTGTCGATCAGCACCGCGCGCTCGGTCAGCCACCAGTCGCAGAAGCGCGTGCCGCCGACGCCCGCCACGCGGCCCTCGGCCAGCGGGAACTCCAGGCCGGAATTGAGCAGGGCCGTCGTCTTGCCCGAGCCGGGCGGGCCGATGATCGCGTACCAGGGCAGGTCGTAGAGGTAGGTGCCCTTGCCGCCGGTCGCGGATTTCAGCTTGGCCAGCGCATCCGTGAGCTTGGCGCGCAGCTCGGCCTCCTCCTCGGCCGCGGCCTCGTCCTTCTTGACCTGCGGGTCGGGCGCGGCGGCGGCTTCGACCAATCCCGCGTCACGTGCCTCGCGCTTGCGGCCGATCAGGAAGAAGACGAGGAACCAGATGAGCACCGGGATGGCGACGAGGATCCCGCGCATCCACAGGGGATCGAACATCTCGCCCAGCAGCGGCGCGAAGATCCAGAAGACGACGTCCAGCAGCAGGACGCCCAGCAGGGCGCCCAGCGCGGGGATGGTGAAGAGGCCGCGCATCACGAACCCTCCCGGTTCAGGATCACCTCGATGCGGCGATTCTGCTCGCGGCCTTCGGGGGTGGTGTTGGGGGCGATGGGCTCGGCGTCGGCGCGGCCCTCGACGGCGAAGCGCGCGGGCATGCCGTTGGCGGCGATGATCATGTTCGCCGCCTCCTGCGCCCGCGCCTGGGACAGCGCGAAGTTGGACGGGAAGCGCACGGTGCGGATGGGCTGGTTGTCCGAGTGGCCCTGCACCTGCACGCGCCCGGGCTCGATCTTCAGTGCCTCGCCGATACGGCGCATCAGGTCGTTGTACCGGGGGTCCAGCGTCGCGGAGCCCGAGGGGAACATGCCGCGATTGCGGATGCGGACCAGGATGCGCTGCGCGTCGCCTTCCACGGTCACCAGGCCCTCGCGGATCTCGGGTGCGAGGAATTGCCGCAGGCTCGGCAGCGCATCCGGCTTGGGCGGGACGTTGGGCGGCGGCGGCGGCGGCGGGGCGGGCGGCACGGGCGGCGCCGTGCGGTCGATGGAGGGCAGGGCGCCGGGCGGAAGCGCGGCCATGCGCTCATAGAGCCCATCGGCCTGCGCGCCGAGATTGTTGGAGACGTAGTACCAGCCACCCCCCAGCAGCGCGAGCGCCAGCGCGAAGGCGACCCAGGCCGGGACGCTGCGGCTCATGCCGCGATGCGGCGCGTCCACGCCGCGCCAATGCGGCGAGAGTTCGCGCTCGTAATTGCCGCGCAACTGCACCAGCAGCTGGTAGAGCCCCTCGCGCACGCGATCCAGCTCGGCCGTGCCGCGCGGCATGAGGCGGTACTTGCCCTGCAGGCCGAGCGAGAGGGCGAGGTAGGTGATCTCCAGCGCGCCCTTGTAGCGGCCGGGATCCTTCTGCATGCCCGAGAGCAGGTCGAAGACGCGCTCGCCCGAGCGGACCTCCTGGTGGAAGGTGGAGACGAGCGACTTCTGCGCCCAGGAGGATTGCGCCCCCCAGGGCATGCTCAGCACCACATCGTCGAGCGCGGAGCAGAGCACGTAATGCGCGGCGCGGATTTCCTCGGCCGTCGCGCCGATGTCGCGCGCATCGGCCTCGAAGGTCCGCAGCGCGCGCAGCGAGCGCTCGCGCAGCTCCTCCACCGGCGGCTGGCTCGCGATGCCGGCATTGGCGAGGCGCGCGAGGATTTCCAGCAGCGGCGAGGCGGCCGCCGCCAGCGGGCCGGGCCCGACCTTGGGCAAGGCCTCCGCCTCGCCCGCCAGGCGCGGGGCCGCGCCGCCGGAGGAGGCTGGCGGCGCGGAGACCGGCTGCATCGGGGCGCTGGCCACGGGCCGCGGCTGCGCGCCCCGGCCGACCACCGTGCGGTCGGCATCGTCGGGTTCGCCGAAAGGATTGTCGCTCATGCTCGTATCGCCCACAGGCTGAGACGCAGGTTCGGGAAATCACCGGAGACGTGGATCGCGAAGCCGCCGCTGCTCTGCATCTGCTGCCAATGCGGCGAGCCGCGATCGAGCTCGAAATAGACGGCGCCCGCGTGGAACGGGATCTGGCGCGGGGCGACGGGAAGCGGGCGCACGATGATGCCGGGCAGCGCCACGTTCACCAGCTCGCGGATATGCTCCACGGCGCCGATCTTCACCTGGTTGGGGAACTGGCGGCGGACGGTCTCGCCCGGCATGTCCGCCATCACGGTCATCACGAACTGGCCGGCGCGCAGCAGGTTGCGGTCCAGGATGGGGCCGACGCGCACGCCGTGGCTGCGCTCCTGCAGCGGGATCTCGACGGCATTGGTCTCCAGCACCGCGGAGAGGCTGCGGCGGAGGTCCGCGATCACGGGCGCGAAGCTGCGCTGCAGGTCGTCATGCCGGTAGGCGGGATAGGTGCTGGCCTTCTTGTCGGGCGCCGTGAAGGTCGCGAGCTCGCCCGCGATCTGCACCAACGTCGCGAAGAGCGCCTCGGGGTGGATGTTCCCCGCATCGGCGAAATGCGCGAGCAGCGGCAGGCAGCGGTTCACCGTCTGCAGCAGCAGGAAGTCCGCGACCTCGGCGACGCCCCGCGCGCCAGGCTGCGAGAGGCGGGCGCCCAGCGCCTCGGCGCGCTGGTTCAGCATGCCCACCAGCTCGCCCAGCACGTTCGACAGCGGGGAGACGGCGGAGACGCGCAGGCAGGGCGGGATGTAGCGCTCGTCGATCACGACGCGTCGGTCGGCCTGCACCTCCACGATGCGGGCGAGGCCGAGGCAGGAGAAGCCCGCGCGCTCCTCGCTTTCCAGCATGTAGCGCAGTCGCGGGCGGCCGACGGCGATCTCGGCCGGGAGCGTGGCGTCCGAATGCGTGTCATAGGCCTCGAAGGCGCGCAGGCCGTAGCGCGCGGCGGCGCCTTCGGGCCCATCGGTCGCCGTCACCTCTGGGCTGCCGGGCTGGCGGACGGGCAGGGCCAGGTAAACGATCTGGTTGCGCGTGCCCTCCAGCAGATCGAGCGGGGTGGGCTGGTCCGCCGTGCCGGGGATGGAGAAGGGCGTGCCGTCCTCCATCACGCCCGCGATGTTGGAGAGCGCGAACTTGCCCGCGCCCAGCAGGTCCCGGTCGAGGCTGATGTCGGTCACGCCCCAGGGATGCGGGCGCAGCGGCGCGGTCCTCGCCTGGAGCAGGGTTTCGAAATAGCGGTCCTGCTGCTGGTAGTGCTGGGCGCGAAGGAACATGCCTTCCTGCCAGACGACCTTGTCGTTCCAAGCCATGCCGCTTTCTGTCTCCCAAAAACCGTGAGCGCCGTTCAGCCGCCCTTGCGTGCCGCGTCCTCGTAGGCACGGGCGAAGGCCTTGCCGAAGGCACTGTCGAAATCATCCTCGAACTGGTCGCTGACCTGCTGGTGGAGGCGCCGGTAGGCGTCCCACAGCTTCTTCTCTCGCGCGCCGGGCATCAGGCCGCCGCTCGTGATCTCGGTCTCCAGCGGCACGGGCGAAAGCCGCGTGAGCAGGGCCTTGGCGGCCGCCTGCGTCGCTGCCAGCGTCGCCACCTGATGCGCGGTGAGGTCCTGCACCGTCTCCTGGATCGCGGCCGGGCCGCCGCCCTGGGGGCCGAGCATGGCCAGCACCGCCTGGTCGTCGGTGGCGGCGAACTTCACGGGGTTGTTGCCGGCGGCGCGCAGCATGGTCTGCTCGATGCGGAACTCGCGCTTCACATCCGCGCGGGCGATGAGCAGCGCGCGCATGCCCGAGACAGCGGCGCGCAGCGCGGCGCCGGCGGCGGCCAGGGCCGCGGCGGGGTCGGTGCCGGGCGGCGGCGCGGGCAGGCCGGCGGCCTGGAAGAGCAGCGCGACGGCGCTCTGCATGTCGCCCGAAGGCGCGGGTGCTGCCGCGGGCGTCACCGCGACTGCGACGCTGACCACCGGCGGAGGCGGTGCCGCGGGCGGGGGCGCCGGAACGTCGAGGAAGGGATCGCGCGCGGCAGGCGCCACCGGCGCCACTGGCGGCGGCGAAAAGGCGGGCGGCGGCACGGGCGCCAGATCGGCGAAGGGATCGGGCGTGGCGGCGGCCGGGGTTTGCGGCGCGGCCGGCGGCGCGAAATCCGCGAAGGGGTCGAGCCCAGCGGCGGGCGGGGGCGCGGCCGGGGGCGCCGGAGGCGACGCGGCGAAGGCCTGGCCGGGCGGCGCATCCGCGAAGGGATCCGGCAGATGCGCGAAGGGATCGGCCGAGGGCGCGGATGGGGCAGCGGGCTTCGGCGCGGGCGCCGCGTTCCAGTCGCCCGGCAGCAGGTCCGGCATGGTGGCACGCGGCGGGGTGAAGACGTCGTTCGTGCTCGGTTGGTGGTCCGGCATCACGGGGCCGGGGTCCTCGGGCGCGAAGGGGTCGAAATCGGCCGGCAACAGGGGAGCGGCCCCGCCGGGCGGGCCACCCGCCGGCGAGAGGCCGGGCAGGGGAGCCGAGAAGATGTCCGAGGCCGGGGCGGCAGGGGGCGCCATCGGGTCGGGGATGGCGCTGGCCGATTGCCATCGCCCGCTGCCGATCGATTCCTCCTCGACCCGGCATTCGATCTCGTAGGCGCCGAGCCGCAAGCGGTCGCCGTCGCGCAGGACGCGCACCTGGTCGCGCCCCACGGGGTCGGAGGCGCCGTTGACGAAGGTGCCGTTGGTCGAGAGGTCGCGCACCTGCCAGGCGCCGGAGAGGTATTCGACGGCGCAATGCCGCTTGGAGAGCACGCGGTCGGGATCCATCAGCGGCCAGCTGCAATCCGCTCCGCGGCCCAGCACATACTCGCCGCCGGGCACGCGCCGCTGTTCAGGGATCGCCTGTTCAGGACAACGCAGCACGGACAGCACCAGGACCATTGCGACTTCTCACCCCGCCGGTGCGCCCCCGGATGGGGCGCTTCTCTCAGGACCGCCGCAGCATGGGCGGTCCGCCTTTCCAACGCGTCAAGCGCGCGTCACCCGCCGATCATCACGGTCGGCATCCCCACGATCAGCACGCCGCCATGCGCCGTGTTGTCGCCGATGCGCGCCGCCGGCAGGCCACCGACCAGCACCGTCGTGCTGCCCTTCACGATCACGTCGGGCGGGCCCACGCAGGTGCACATGTCCGTCACGCGCGCCTGCGGGATGCCGCCGGTCAGCACGGTGGGCATGCCCATCACCACCGGCCCGCCGACATGCGGGATGGGCGGCAGGCCGGGCGTGACGAAGGGGCAGAGGTGCATGTCGCCGATGCGCGAGGCCGGGGGCATGTCAGGGCTCCTCCGGCGGCAGGCGTCCCGCGCCGCCGCTCGCGATGTCGCGTGCCGAGGCGAGGAAGTTCATGAAGCGCTGGTCGGCGCGCTGCGGCAGATGGCGCGCGGCGGCGAGCATGATGGCGCCCGCGACGGCGACGCCGGTCAGGTGCTCGGCGGGCGGCACGACGGGCTGGCCCTCGGGCGCCATGCTGCCGCCGGACCAGAAGGCCGCGACGGCGGCCCAGGCCTCGGGGCTGCGGAAGCCGCCGCGCTGCGCGACCTCCATGGCGCCGCGGCGCGTGGCCTCGTCCGGCTTGCGGACCCAGGCCTCCGCGGCGTTCAGCGCCTCGAGGTCGAGCGGCACGGGCTCCAGCGCAGGGACCGCGCGGGCGCACATGCAGGCCCACCAGACGGCCTCGCGCTTCGGCAGGGCGTGGGCGAGGAGGCGCATGGCATCCGGCATGCGGCCGGCCTCGGCCAGGCGCGCGACGCCGCCGCCGGCATCGGCGAGGCCCGTGAGCAGCGCCGCGCAATCGGAGTCGAGCTCCAGGCGCGGAAGGAGCGGTTCGAGCGCCGCACTGAGTTTGTTGGCTTGCGCGCTCATCAGTTGATCATCACCAGGCCGCCCTTCACGACCATCATGGCGTTGCCCTTATGCGTGCTCATCAGGCCCTCGGTGTTGAGCGCGAGCTGGGCCTTCACGTCGATCTGCATCGCCTCGAGGCTGATGCCGACCGGCGTGATGTGCAGCTTGCTCGTACCCACCGTGAGGGTGATCGACTGCATGGCTTCGATTTCGATCTTTCCCAGCGAGGCCTTCTCGGTGATGTTCCCGAGCTTCACCAGGGTATCCATGTTGCCCATTTCTACCGTGAGCTTCTCGTTACCTTGGCTCACCGTGGCGGTCCGGTCCAGCTTCACCGTCTCGGTGTGCTTGCCGTCCACCGTCTCCGTGCGGTTGTTGCGAACCGTCTCCGTCCGGTCGTTCTTGATGAGAAGGGTCATGTCCTTCTCGGCCTGGATATGGATCTCCTCGCTGCCCTTCTTGTCCTCGAAGCGGAGCTCGTTGAAGTTCGACGCGCCGCCGCCCTTGCTGGACCGCGTCTTGATGCCGGACTGCGTCTTGTTGGCGGGGAGCTGGTAGATCGGCTTCTGCTCGGAATTGTAGACGCTGCCGATGATGACCGGGCGGTCCGGATCGCCGTCCACGAAGGCGACCAGCACCTCGTCGCCCACGCGAGGCAGCGTCCAGGAACCGCCCCACTTGCCCGAGAAGCTCTGCCCCACCCGCACCCAGCAGGAGGAAGTGTCGTCCCGCTTGCCCGCGCGGTCCCAGAGGAAATGGACCTTGACGCGGCCATACTCGTCGCAGTGGATCTCCTCGCCGTTCGGGCCCGTCACGATCGCGCTGTGCACGCCGTTCATCGGCGGGCGCGGCCGTGGCTCGGGCGGGCGCCAGGGGCGATCGGCCGCGATGAGCATCAGCGCATTGGTGTAGCCGGCGCTGCCGCCGCGCACGAGGTGCGTCTCGTCATAAGCCTCGTGCCGCACGGAGCTCACGAGCCAGGTGACGGGCGGCGGATTGTCCAGGCCCGGTCGCACCTTGAGCCGCCCGCCAGCGAAGATCGTGGGATCGTTGCCCGTGGCCTGCACGCGGTCGGCGCCGGCCTCGAAGCCTTCCATGTTCAGCTTGGAGAGATCGCCCTCAGGCCGCACGGTCTGGCCCGAGGGCCAGTGGAAGACCTCGTAGGCCGAGGCGTTGGGCGTGCCCAGGATGGTGCTCGACTGCTTGTTCAGCAGGGTGTTCGGCTTCAGCCCGTCGAAATCCTGCGAGACGATCTTGCCCGGCTGCAGCGCCGTCACAGGCTGCCATTCGGTGAGCGAGCCGTGGATGTCGCGCTCGTTGCGCACCACCTGCGGCTCGCCCGGGATCTGCGGGTAATCGGCATTGGCGCCGCAGATGACCATCGTATGGTCGTTCTGCTTGTGCTCGAAATAGTAGCCGCTGCCGATCTCGTCGAGCAGGCGCTGGGTGAACTCCAGGTCGGTCTCGTTGAACTGGACGCAGTAGGTGCGCTGGCCGCTGGCGACGGAGCCGCCCCAGCGCACCGGCGCGACACCACCCTCCTGCAGCACGGTCGAGACGATGTCCTTGACCGATTTCTCCTGGAAGATGCGGCAATCGGCCGTGCGCGAGAGTTGCCAGAGCCGCGGCACCGCTTCCAGCCGGTAGGCCGCGAAGCCGCGCCCATAGGGACCGATCCGGGTGAAGGCGCGCACGATGCCGTGGAAGTAGCGCGGCTCCACATGGCCCGTGCGGATCGCGCAGGTGATGGGCTTGCCGATGAGCGCCGACGGCTTCAGGTCCATCTCCGCGCTCAGCACTTCCGCCGTGATGGCGAAAGGACGGCCGATGGCCTCCTGCACCGAGAGCCGCCGAAGGACGAGGACGCCATCACCCAGTGGTGACGAGATGTCCAGCAGCCGCTCCGTTTGCGCGAGATTTAGCGACTCACTCAACTGCGTTCCCCGAAACCTGAAGCGCGAACCTAGGCGCCGTCCCGCCGCTTCGGAAGAAGTTCCGTGTCATGTTCATCGCGCGATGGCCCCGAGCGGGAAGGAGCGCAGATCGCGTTGCGCCGTGCGGAACACGGCATCCTGCTGATGGTGCTTCTGTGCCGCGAGCTGCGGCACGCGGCGCGTGACCCACTCGCCGAGCGCGAGCGCCGAAACCCGGCCCTCGCCATCCGTCGCGGCGCGGCCGCCCATGCCCTCGCGCACCGCATAGGCGAAGACGCCGTTGCGGTCGTCGTAGCTGTCCAGCGCCTCCTGCACGCTGGTGCTGGCGGCGAGCAGGAAGCGCCCCGTCTCGTTGCCGAGCGCGGCCAGGCTGTCGATCGTGACCTGCCCCGCATGGCAGGTATCGATGAAGAGGAAGCCGTCGCGCGCGCGGATGCGCGCGAGCGCGGCGACCAGCGTGCCCTCGTCCAGCGCGCTGCGGCGCAGCGCGTCCCAATTCGTGGTGCTCGCCTCGTGCGGCAGGAAGAGGAAGCGCCGGTCACCCTCGGCCCGCACGCCATGGCCGGCGAGGTAGAGGACGAAGGTATCCTCGGGCCGCGTCACCTGTGCCGCCTGGTTCAGCGCGGCGATGATGTTGGCGCGCGTCGCCTCGCGATTGGTGAGCACGGTCGTGATCACCTCGCGGAAGACGCGGTCGGCGCGGCTGCGCAGGGATTCGGCGACGGTGCGCGCGTCGGCCACGGCGTAGCGCAGGCTGAGATCGGTCTGTGCGTACTGATCCACGCCGATCGCCACGATGACGAGGCGCCCAGCACCCGGCGGCGGCGGTGCCTCGCCCGGCCGGCGCAGGTCGAGCGAGGGGGCCTCGGCGAAGAGGCTCCGGTCGTCGGCGTAGAGGCGCGCGGAAATGCGGTTGGCGCCGGGGTCGAGCGGCACCTCCACTGCATTGGCGCCCGGCACCGCCGCGCCGCGATAGGCGATGCGGTCGTTCACCATGACGTCGAGCGGCCCGAGGCCCAGCCCGCGGTCGGTCGTGTTGAAGGTCAGGCGCAGCGCGCTGGCGCCCTCCGGCAGTTCGGAACTGCCCCAGGCGACGGGGCTGCACGCCCCCTCGATCACGGCGCAGGCCTGGCCGGCCGCCAGCGCGGGCAGGCGGCCGATGCGGCCGCGCACCTCACCCAGCTCGTTCATGCGGGCCTGGGCGGGGCCGTTGTCGCCACGCAGGCGCGCGCGCAGCTCCGCCGGGGCGTAGAGCGCGCGATAGGCCTGCTGGAAGCTGGCCCATTCGGGCGTCTGCGCGCGACCGTTGTTGAGATGGACGCCGACCAGCTCCTGCCCGCCCTGCGGCGAGTGGTCGAAGAGGCCCTGCGGTGTCCAGGACACCCAGCGCCGCGTCTCGGCATGCACGAAGAGCGCGCCCCGCTCCACGAGGCGCGGCTCGGTCTGGTACCAGCGGATGGTGCCGTCACCGAGCGCCGCCACCGCCACCCCGTCGCCCGCCACCACGCCCCAGACCGCACCGGGGGTCGGGACCTGGTCGAGCACCCGGCCGGTCCGGTCGAAGAGGCTGAGCTGGGAATCGCTGCCGAGGAGAAAGCGCTCCTCGCCCGGCAGGATGGCGAGGCTGCGGCTGAACTCGCCCTCGCCGATGCGCAGGGGCTGCCCGTTCACGCGCGGCCGGTCGCGGTTCTGCCAGTCGGTGACGTTGATCCTGGGCGATTGCTGCCGCGCGGAGGCGAGGTCGCGCGCTTCCTCGGCAGAGAGCTGGCCGGTCTGCGCGTCGAAGACCAGCGGCGGCGTGCCGGGCCGCAGCACGAAGCGCACGCGCTGCCCGTCGGCGCTGGCCGCGAGCCATTCGGCGGTGTTGCGGAAATCCCCGCCCGGCGGCGTGGGCGCCTGCACCAGCGAGCCATCGGGCGCGAGGCGTCCCCAGCCCGGGTCGGCGGCCGCGAAGGCCAGCCCGCCCTGGGGCAGGGGCAGAAGCTGGGAAATGGCGTCGCGGGCCGCCGGGATGTCCCGCGCGGGCCCGAGGCCGAAATCCGACCAGCGCCGGATCACGAAATTGGCGGCGCCCGGCGTGCCGCCCTGCCGGCGCGCATAGCCCGAGGCATAGAGCTGCACGCCGCCCCGCCCGTCCGAGGCCCAGGCGACGGCCGGCAGCCCCTCGCCCTGGAGCCAGGTGGCGTCGGGCACCAGCACGGTGCGCAGGTCATTGGCGGCCAGGACCTCGACGCGCAGGCGGTCCTCGAAGCCCACCGCGATCAGGGCGCCATCGGGCGACCAGGCGAGGCCGTAGGGGCGGCCGCCCTGGACCGGGGCGCGCTCCGCCACCTTGCGGCCATTGGCGTCGTAGACGCGGACCCGCCCGTCGGCCGAGGTCGCGGCTAGGCGACCCTGCGCGTCGAAGGCGACCATGCGGGCCGCGCCGGCCCAGCCCTGGCTGTCCTCGGCCACGGGCTTGCCGTCCCGCGCGTCCCAGATGCGGATGCCTGCCCGCCCGCCGAGCGCCGCCGCCAGCCGCGTGCCGTCGGGCGAGATGGCGAGGTGCTGGGCCGGCGCCGGCAGGCCCGGCAGCCGTGCCAGCAGCCGACCCGTCGCCGTCTCGAAGAGGTAGATGGAGAAGCCGTTCTCCCAGCTCCGCCCGGTGAAGCCGGCCGCGAAGGCCCGGCTGCCGTCCGGCGTCAGCGCGACGGCGTAGAGCTCGCCTTCCGAACGGTCCCCGATGGGCGGGCGCAGGACCGCCAGCGGCGTGCCGTCCGGCAGCGACCAGAGGCGGAGCGTCTTGTCGTCCGAGACGCTGGCCAGCACGCGCCCCGCCGCATCGGTGGCGAGGCGCGAGACGGGCGCGATATGCGCCGCCGCCTCGATGCGAAGGATGGGGGCCTGGGGGGGCTCCTGCGCCCTGGCGATGGGCGCCAGGGCCAGCAGGCCGAGCGTCAGAACCAGGCGGCGCAAGCGCCGCACGGCCTCAGCTCGCCAGTTCGAAGCCGCCGCCGCCGGCCTGCGCCAGGCGCTCGGCATTGCTCACGCTCTCCGAGAAATTGTCGCGGCGGGAGATGTTGGTGGCCGCCAGCGAGCGGACATCGCCGCCCGAGGGCGGGGCCGCCGCCTGCTGCCGGGGCGCGCCCTGCAGCGCGTCATTGGGCACGTAGCCGCGCACGCCCGAGGAGGTCTCGACCTGGGCATAGCCGGCTGGGCCGGGCCGGACGGAGACGACGTCGCGCGCGTTGATCTGCGCGATCTCGGCGCTGCCGGCATCCGGGCGGAACTTCACCGCGACGGCGCGGCGCACCGTCGCGCGGGCGGCGGCGGGCGGCCGGTAGGAGGCGACGACGGCATTCTTGCCGCCGGGGATCGTGTTCTCGATCGCCGTGTCGAACTGGGCGCCGCGCTGGCCGATGCTGGCGTTGATGCGCTGGGCGACCTGGATGTCGTTCTGCACGCGCGCGCGGATCTCGGCCATCTGGGCGAGGCCGGTCTGGCGGTCGAGGCGGCCGCTCTTCACAGCCTCGCGCACGCGCTGGGCAACGGAGAGGCGGCAGTCCATCAGCTGGTCCCAGGCGATCTGGGTGCGGTCGAGCTGCGCGTTCTCGCGCGCCAGGTCGCTGCTCATCTGCGCGAAGATGGCCTGCTGGTCGCGGGCCTGGCGCTGGAGGGCGGTGTAGTAGCCGACGGCCGCGCCGGTCGCGCCACCGACCGCCGCGCCGATCAGCGCGCCCTGCCAGTTGCCGCTCGCGAGGCCGCCCACCAGGGCGCCGCCGAGGGCGCCGACGGCGGCGCCGGTCAGGATGTCCTCGCCGTAGAAATCGCCGGTGCTGTCGAGGGCCACCAGCTGCTGGCGGCACACGTCGCGGCCATCATCCGCGCCGATACGGCCGGTCTGCGTTGTCACGCAGCCGGCCAGCATGAGGGATGCCGTCAGGGCGGCGGTCGCGCGATGGAGCGGCCTGCGAGACATGGTCGTATCTTCCCGGAAACTGGACGTAAAGTCATGATAATCCCGGGAATAGAATCGCGGCTAGGCCGATTCTGTCGCGTGTGTCGCGGGAGGGTGGCGAGAGCCCTCAGCCCTTCAGCGGATGCGGCCGGTCCCGGAAATAGGGAACCACCGTTCCCTGCACCTTCATCGTGAGCGGCAGGCCGTTGCGCCCCACGGACTTGCCCATGACGAGCCGCACCCAGCCCTCGCTGACGCAGTACTCGTCCACATTGGTCTTCTCGACGCCCTTGAAGATGATGCCCACCCCGCGTTCCAGCGCGGCGGCATCGTGATAGGGGCTGCGCGGGTCGCTCGCGAGGCGGTCGGGAGGCGTGTCGGGGAGCTGATCTTCGGACATGGGGCGGCTTCCTAGCCCAGATGGCCCGCCGGGGCCAATCGGCGTTGGCGCGGCGCCGATCCCTGTCCATGATCCGCGCTTCAACCATCGGTGCCCCGCATGTCCCAGAGCCGCTTCCGCAATGCCCCCGCCATCCGCGCCCCCCGTGGGCTCGAGATCACCTGCCGGCAATGGACCACCGAGGCGGCGATGCGGATGCTCATGAACAACCTCGACGACGAGGTGGCCGAGAACCCGGGCGAACTCGTGGTCTATGGCGGCATCGGCCGCGCCGCGCGCGACTGGGACAGCTACGAGCGGATCGTGGCCGCGCTGCGGAAGCTGGAGGGCGACCAGACGCTGCTGGTGCAGTCGGGCAAGCCGGTGGGCATCTTCCGCACCCACGGCGACGCGCCGCGCGTGCTGATCGCCAATTCCAATCTCGTGCCGGCCTGGGCGAACTGGCAGCACTTCAACGAGCTCGATCGCAAGGGACTCATGATGTACGGCCAGATGACGGCCGGTTCCTGGATCTACATCGGCAGCCAGGGGATCGTGCAGGGCACCTACGAGACCTTCGCCGAGGCCGGTCGGCAGCATTTCGGCGGCTCGCTGGCCGGGCGCTGGATTCTCACCGGCGGCCTGGGCGGGATGGGCGGCGCGCAGCCGCTGGCGGGCGTCTTCGCGGGCGCCTGCGTGCTGGCGGTGGAATGCCAGCCCAGCCGGATCGAGAAGCGGCTGGAGACGCGCTACCTGGACTATCGCGCCGACGATCTCGACCAGGCGCTGGAGATGATCCGCAAGGCGACGGCCGAAAAGAAGGCCATCAGCGTCGGGCTGCTGGGCAATGCGGCGGAGATCTTCCCCGAGCTGGTGCGCCGCGGCGTGGTGCCGGACATCGTCACCGACCAGACCAGCGCGCACGACCCCGGTAACGGCTACCTGCCCGCCGGCTGGACGCTGGAGGACTGGGCGGCGAAGCGCGAGAGCGACCCCGCGGCCGTGGCCGCCGCCGCGAAGAAGTCCATGGTGGCCCATGTGCAGGCCATGCTGGACTTCCAGAAGATGGGCTCGGCCGTGCTCGACTACGGCAACAACATCCGCCAGATGGCGAAGGACGAGGGGCTGGCCAACGCCTTCGACTTCCCGGGTTTCGTGCCGGCCTATATCCGCCCGCTCTTCTGCCGCGGCGTGGGGCCGTTCCGCTGGGCCGCGCTATCGGGCAATCCGGAAGACATCGCCAAGACCGACGCCAAGGTGCGGGAACTGATGCCCCGCGACACGCATCTTCACCGCTGGCTCGACATGGCGCAGCAGCGCATCGCCTTCCAGGGCCTGCCGGCGCGAATCTGCTGGGTCGGCCTCGGCGACCGGGACCGAATCGGCCTCGCCTTCAACGAGATGGTCGCACGCGGCGAGATCGGCCCGATCGTGATCGGGCGCGACCATCTGGACAGCGGCAGCGTGGCCAGCCCGAACCGCGAGACGGAGGCCATGCAGGATGGCACGGACGCCGTTTCCGACTGGCCGCTGCTCAACGCGCTGCTGAACACGGCGAGTGGCGCGACCTGGGTCTCGCTGCATCATGGCGGCGGGGTGGGCATGGGCTACAGCCAGCATGCCGGCATGGTCATCGTGGCCGACGGCACGCCCGAGGCCGGGGCGCGCCTGGCGCGGGTTCTGTGGAACGACCCGGCCACCGGCGTGATGCGCCACGCCGACGCGGGCTACGACATCGCGCTGGACTGCGCGCGGGAGAAGGGGCTGGAGCTGCCCGCCATCCTGCGCTGAGGCAGGCGGAATCCTGGATTTCCGGGGGATTTCCAGCTAGGATGGCGGGGCCAAGGGGCGAGTTGCGCCCTTTGACCGCCGCGCATCGGTAAGATAGTAAGATAGTAAGGCGGCTGGCGGTCAGGTCGCGGCGGGCAGCGCCCAGATTTCCTCGAGCAACTCGTATCGCGAGGGCTGCGCCACCCCGGCGCGGCGGCGCATGAAGATGCCGGTCAGCTTCACCAACTCCTGCCCGAACCGGCCGGACACCCGCGGATGCTGCGGCGCGGCACGGCGAAGCACCAGCCCCGAGCTGTCGAGCAGGTCCACGATGTCGCCGAGCAGCTTCTGCTTGCGGTAGACGGGGTAGAGATAAAGCTGCGTCTCGACGGCGAGCACCTTGTCCAGCACGTCGCCGAAGCCGCGCAGCGCATTGTATTCCATGCCTTGCGCCTCTAGCCGGATCACGTCGGGCGCGGGCGCGGCGCCCTGCTTCACCAGCGTGTCGTAGCGGCAGGTCTCGACCTTGTGCTCGCCCGTCAGCGCGAAGTCGGCGGCGGCGGGATACGCCTTCAGCCGCGCACCGTCCGGCTTGAGGATGGAGCCATGGCCCGCGACCTTCGTCGTGAGGAAGCTGCTGGTGCCGTTGCGGTCGCTCAGCACCTTCTGCGCCGTGCCCTCGCCCGTGCCGAAGGCGATGACGTTCAGCCCCTCGGCGAAGGGCAGCCAGGCGGGCTCCGCGAGGGTGTTGACCCCGCTCTGGACGATGACGAGCGGATCGGTGGCGGAGGGCGTCCAGCGCGGCTTGATGACCTCGACTTCCAGATCCTTCAGCTCGAACTGGGGCTTGCCCGCGCCGGCGAAGCGGCTGGTCGGCCGTCCGAGGCCCAGGACGATGGACGGCGCGACGTTGAAGTATTCCAGGTCCACCCGCAGCCAGCCCGACCCACCATCCTGCACGGACAGGCTCGTGGCCTTCCCTTCGACAGGCTGCGCTTCGCCCTCGCGGCTGATGCGCGCGACCTCGGCTCCGATCGCCTCATGGATGGAGAAGCTGGTCTCGCCCTCTGCGGCGGGCCGGATGGCGAAACGAAGACGAACGGTGGCGCGGGCCACATCGCGATTGGGCAGTTCGAACACCTGCCAACCGGCAGCGGTGGTATCGGACAGAACGAAGGCTCCATCGGAGCCGGGGGAGAGGCGGGCCCGGTGCCGCTGGAGCGCGGCGCCGATGTCGGATGGGAGCTTCATGAAAGGCCTCCAAAACTCTGACGGGCCACTGAAATCGCCTGTGGTGGTGCCGTCAATTGAATGCCGTTCGATTAATTGTGAATTTTGTCGAAGGCGGGGCACGTCGCCCCGGATCTGCCATCTGAATGGTCAGGTGCTGCGCGAAACGGTCACAAATCCGGAGCCGCCAACGAAAAGCCCGCCGCCGGGACCGGCGACGGGCTTTCCAGAGGACCGGCCGCCGAAGCGGCCGGAACGGGTGGTCATCAGACCGAGTAGTACATCTCGAACTCGACCGGGTGCGGGGTGTGCTCGAAGCGGTACACCTCGCCCCACTTCAGCTCGATGTAGCTCTCGATCTGGTCCTTCGAGAACACGTCGCCGGCCAGCAGGTAGTCGTGGTCGGCCTCGAGCGCGCCCAGCGCCTCGCGGAGCGAGCCGCACACCGTCGGGATGTCCTTCAGCTCCTCGGGCGGCAGGTCGTACAGATCCTTGTCCATCGGGTCGCCCGGGTGGATCTTGTTCTTGATGCCGTCGAGGCCGGCCATCAGCATCGCCGCGAAGGCGAGGTACGGATTGGCAGTCGGGTCGGGGAAGCGGACCTCGACGCGCTTGGCCTTCGGGTTCGTCGCATACGGGATGCGGCAGGAAGCCGAGCGGTTGCGGGCCGAGTAGGCCAGCAGCACGGGGGCCTCGAAGCCGGGGATCAGGCGCTTGTAGGAGTTGGTCGAGGCGTTGGTGAAGGCGTTCAGCGACTTGGCGTGCTTGATGATGCCGCCGATGTAGTAGAGCGCCGTCTCCGACAGGTCCGCATAGCCGTTGCCGGCGAAGACGGGCTTGCCCTCGTTCCAGATCGACTGGTGCACGTGCATGCCCGAGCCGTTGTCGCCGTAGATCGGCTTCGGCATGAACGTGGCCGACTTGCCGTAGCTGTGGGCCACGTTGTGGATCACGTACTTGTAGATCTGCATGTGGTCGGCCTGGGTGACCAGCGTGCCGAACTTCGTGCCGAGCTCATGCTGCGACTGCGCCACCTCGTGGTGGTGCTTCTCGCCGACGACGCCCATCTCGATCATGGTCGAGAGCATTTCGGCGCGCAGATCGACTTCGCTGTCGACCGGGTTCACCGGGAAGTAGCCGCCCTTGACGCCCGGGCGGTGGCCCATGTTGCCCTCGGGGAAGTCCTTCATCGAGGCGCCGGGGCCCTCGATGCTGTCCAGCGAGTAGTGGCCGAAATTGCCGCCCGTGCCGAACTTCACGTTGTCGAACACGAAGAACTCGGCCTCGGGTCCGAAGAAGGCCTTGTCGCCGAGACCCGTGCTCTTCAGGTACTCCTCGGCCTTCTTGGCGGTCGAGCGCGGGTCGCGGTTGTAGCGCTGGCCGGTCGAGGGCTCATAGATGTCGCAGAACAGGATCAGCTGCGGCTTGGCGCTGAACGGGTCCATGCAAGCCGAAGCCGCGTCCGGCATCAGGATCATGTCGGACTCGTTGATCGCCTTCCAGCCGGCGATCGACGAGCCGTCGAACATGATGCCTTCCTCGAAGGTCTCTTCCTCGACCGTCGAGACGTGCTGGGCCGTGTGCTGCCACTTGCCGCGCGGGTCCGTGAACCGGAAGTCCACGTACTCGACGCTGTTCTCCTTGATCATTTCCATGACCTTGGAGACGGCTTCGGGGGAATTCATCGCCATGTCGTTGTCCTGTTGCCTGCGTCCCTATTGAAACTTGCGCGCGGAAGCCGCGCAGCCGCCGGACCGCCAGCCAGGGACGCCCCCAAGGCCAGCGCTCGACGAAACCCGTGGGGCCCTGACGGCCCCTTCTAAATCAGACCGCGTCCTCGCCGCGTTCGCCGGTGCGGATGCGGATGACCTCGGAAATGTCGGAGACGAAGATCTTGCCGTCGCCGATACGGCCCGTGCGGGCGGCGGCCTGAATGGCTTCCACCGCGCGCTCCAGCATGTCGTCGGCGCAGATGACCTCGATCTTCACCTTCGGGAGGAAGTCCACGACGTACTCGGCGCCGCGATAGAGCTCCGTATGGCCCTTCTGGCGCCCGAATCCCTTGGCCTCGAGCACGGTCAGGCCCTGGAGGCCGATCTCGTGCAGGGCGTCCTTCACCTCGTCGAGCTTGAAGGGCTTAATGATGGCCTCGATCTTCTTCATCGTATCCGTCACGTTCTGGCGCGGGCTGGTGGGCTGCCCGCGGCGTTTCCCCGACGGCCTCGGGGCGCCGCAGCTTGCCGCCGATGCCCGTCGAGCCGCCTCTGTTTTGCACGCGCGGCGCCGGGGGCGCAATCGCCACCTGCCCCAGGTTATTGAGGTTTTCCGCGGGGGTGGCGCCTCAAAGGCGGGCATGATGCACGCGTTCCAGGCATGTCATGCCCCGCGCCATTGCACGTCCCGCGACAGGGGCTCATGCTAAATCACGCCCAGCCCAGCAACCCGAAGGTTCCGTTGCCGATGAAGCCCATGAACGACCTCCTCTCCGCCACGGGGACGACGATCTTCACCGTCATGTCCGCCCTTGCGGTGCAGCATGGGGCGATCAACCTCGGTCAGGGCTTTCCGGACTATGACGGCCCGCCGGATGTCGTGAAGGCGGCCGCCGACGCGCTGATGGACGGGCGCAACCAGTATCCGCCCCTGACCGGCGTGCCCGAGCTGCGCCAGGCCGTCGCCGCGGCCAACCAGCGCTTTTATGGGATCGAGGTGGACCCCAACGCCGAGGTCGTCGTCACCTCGGGCGCCACCGAGGCCATCACGGCCGCGCTGATGGCCGTGCTGAACCCCGGCGACGAATGCGTGCTGATCGAGCCGCTCTACGACACCTATCTTCCGGTGGTGAAGCTGCTGGGCGCCGTGCCGAAGCTGGTTCGCCTCAGCCCGCCCAAGTGGGAGCTGCCGCGCGCCGAACTGGCCGCGGCCTTCGGGCCGAAGACCAAGGCGATCCTGTTCAACACGCCGATGAATCCCACGGGCAAGGTCTTCACGGCCGCCGAGCTCGCCTTCATCGCGGATCTGGTTCAGCGCCACGACTGCTACGCCGTCTGCGACGAGGTCTACGAGCACCTGACCTATGACGGTTGGAAGCACATCCCGCTGATGACGCTGCCGGGTATGCGCGAGCGTTGCCTGCGCATCGGGAGCGCCGGCAAGACCTTCAACCTGACGGGCTGGAAGGTCGGCTACGTGACCTGCGACCGCTCTCTGGCTCCCAACGTCGCCAAGGCGCACCAGAACCTCACCTTCACCACGGCCCCCAATCTGCAGCGGGCGGTCGCGGTCGGGCTGGCCAAGGACGACGCCTATTTCGCGTCCCTTTCCGGCGAGCTGGCGGCCAAGCGGGATTTCCTGGCCGCGGGGCTGTCGGAGCTGGGCTTCCAGGTCCTGCCGGCCCAGGGCAGCTATTTCGTGACCGCCGATATCCGCTCGATCGGCTTCACGGGCGATGACGTGGCCTTCTGCCGCACGCTGACCGAGGAAGCGAAGGTCACGGCGATTCCCGTCACCGCCTTCTATGCCGGCGAGAATCCCCCCAGCCACTATGCCCGCTTCGCCTTCTGCAAGAACGAGAGCGTGCTGCGGGAGGCGCTGGGCCGGATCTCGGCCTGGATGGCCGCCCGGAAGGGCACGCAGCGGGAGGCGGGCTGACCCGCTTCCCCCTTGGGTTGACGCCTGAGCGCCGCTGGGACTATCCAGCGCGCCGTGCGGCGGTCGTAGCTCAGATGGTAGAGCGCCAGGTTGTGGTCTTGGATGTCGCGGGTTCGAGTCCCGTCGATCGCCCCACCGCATTTCTTTCAGGACCAATTGACGCGCGGAGTGCTTGACCCGATTCCGGGGCTTGCGGCCAATCTCGGCCGCGGACCGATGGGGTGAGGTTTGTCAGGCGAGGCCCAGCAACGGCAAAGGCGGCCCTACGGCTTGCGCGGGCACCTCGCGCGGCTCGCCCTCGCTATGCTGCTGCCGGGCGTGCTGCTGGGCGGGGGGTTCACCTGGGCCCTCGCCAATCGCGCGTGGGAGACCGCGCTGGGTGAGCTGCGGGCCAATGCCCATTCGGCGGCCCTCAAGATCTGCGCGGAGCTCGAGGCCTCTGTCAGCCTTCTGAACGCGCTGGCGAGCTCCCCCTACCTGGACCCGGAAAACCGGCAGCTCGAAGCTTTCCGCCGGCAGGCGCGCGACGCGGTGGCGCCCATTGAGGGCTATGTCGTCTTCTTCGGGGCCGAGAACCCCCGCTTGCCCCTGGTCAGCACGTCCGTACCCGCCGGGCAGCAGATCGCCGCCCCGCCGCGCGGCGTCGGCATTGAGGCGGCGCTGCAGAGCGGCAAGCCGGTCTTCGTCGGGCCGGTCTACATCCCGTCGCTGGACCGCTCGCTCGCCTCCATCCTGGTCCCGGTGTTGCGCGGCGGCCGGGCGATCGGGGTGCTGGGCATGCCGCTCATGTGGAACCGGCTTCAGGAGCCGTTTCGCTCGGCGCCCGGGACGTTGGGTTCCTCGGCCTTCCTTCTCACGCCCGACAATCGCCTGATCGCCCGCGACCCCGATCCGGAACGCGTCCTGGCGCGGACCGTCACGCCCTGGATCATCCCCGCGATCGGCGACCAGACGCTCGGGATCCTGCGCGGCGAGGGGCTGGATGGCGACCCCGCGGTGATGGCCTTCGAGCGCCTCCCCCTCAGTGGCTGGTTTGTGGTGGTGAGTGCGACGGAGGAAGAGATGCGGGCCCGCTGGCTGCCGGCCCTGCTGGAGGCCGTGGCCCTCATCGCCGCCGTGCTGATCCCGGCCGGCATTCTGGGCTGGGCTATGATCCAGCGGCTGATGCGACCCATGTCCGGTCTTCTCGACGGCGCTGCCGTGCCGGAGACCGGGCCGCGCGTCCTGGAATTCGAGGCCCTGGCCGCCGCCGTGATCGCCGCGCAGAACGCACCGCGCCGCGAGGCCGAGGTGGCGCGCCGCGCGGCGCTGGAGAACCTGCAGCTCGCCAGGGAGGCGGAGGATGAGCGCCGGCTTCTGAAATCGGTCGTGCAATCGGTCCCCGAGGCCATCTTCGTGAAGGACACGGAGCTGCGCTACGTGCTGGTGAACAGGGCAGGGGCCGGCGCCCTCGGCCGTACCGAGGACGAGGTGCTGGGCCGCACCGACGGCGACCTGACCAGCCCCGAACTGGCCCGCGAGCTGGAGATGTCCGACCGCGCCATGATGAATACGGGCATCACCCAGGAATACGAGAACCGCATGATGCTGCCAGGCCATGGCGGGGAGGCGCGGACCTACCTGACCGTGAAGGGGCCCTGGCGCGATTCGATGGGACGCATCGCAGGCCTCGTGAGCGTGGCGCGTGACGTCACGCTGCGGCGCACCACGGAGGAACGGCTGCGCGCGGCCGAGGAGGCGATGCGACGGATCGCCCGTGCCGACACGCTGGCCGCCATGGGCGTGGGCGTGGCGCATGAGCTCAATCAGCCATTGACGGCCATGGCCAACTTCCTGCGTGCCGGCATGCGCTGGCTCCAGGAGGATTCGCCTGACCCCGCCCGAATCGCAGCCGCGCGGGAAGCCATGCAGGAGGCCGCGGCCCAGGCACTGCGCGCGGGCGAGATCGTCCGCCGCCTGCGCGACTTCATCGGCCGCGGCGAGACGGAGCAGAAGATCGTCTCGCTCGGGCCGCTCGTGGCGGACGGCGTCGCGCTCACTTGCGCCGCGCATGGCGAGGAATCCTTGCCGATCGCGCTGGACCTCGCCATCTCGGGTTGCGTGGTGCGGGCGGATGAGGTTCAGCTTCAGCAGGTCTTCGTCAACCTGCTGCGCAACGCGATCGAGGCGACGGAGGGCCAGGAGGATCGTGGCCTGTCCGTGAGCCTGAAGCGCGAAGACGGAAACGCGGTGCTGCTTTTCACCGATGCGGGGCCCGGATTTTCCCCCGAGGTCAGGGAGCGGCTGTTCCAGCCCTTCGTCTCGACCAAGGAGGGTGGCATGGGCATCGGCCTCGCCATCTGCCGCACGATCATCGAGGCCCATTCGGGGCAGATCGAGATCCTGCCGCGCGAAGGCCGGGGCACGGTGATCCGGATCGAGCTTCCGCTGGTTGCGGCGAAGGAGGACGCCTGATGGATAGCACGGTGCATGTGGTGGACGACGACAATGCCGTGCGTCGCTCGCTCGCGATGCTGCTGCGTTCCTCGGGGCATGTCGTGGAGACCTATCCCAATGCCGCGATGCTCCTGCAGGCGGCGGAGAAGCCGGCTGGCCTTACGCCGGGCTGCATCGTGCTCGACGTGCGCATGCCCGGCATGGACGGCCTCTCGCTGATGGAGACGCTGTCGCGCCGCAACGTGCAACTGCCCGTCGTGATCGTCACGGGACACGGCGACATCCCGTTGGCCGTTCGCGCGATGCGCGCCGGAGCGAGCGACTTCGTCGAGAAGCCCTATGCCGAGGACCGCATCCTGGAGGCCGTGAGCGCCGCTCTCCAATCCTCGCGCGACGCGGATCGGCAGCGGCTCCAGTCGGTACAGGCGCAGGCCAAGGTCCAGGCGCTGTCCCCGCGGGAGCGCGAGGTGCTGGGCGCGTTGGTCGAGGGCAAGGCGAACAAGGTGATCGGCTTCGAACTCGGCATCTCGCCGCGCACGGTGGAGGTGCATCGCGCTAATCTCATGGAGAAGCTGGGAGTCAGAAGCCTGCCCGAGGCTGTTCGGATCGGGATCGCGGCGGGATTCGCGCGGCACTGACTTGCCGAGGCGCGGAGCGCGGGTCAGCATCGCCCTACATGAAGGAGAGCCCATGACCGCGACCTTGCCCGCCGCCAGCGGCGGTTTCCGCTTCGTGCCCGGCGTCTATCAATACTCAGCGGGCGTGGCCGCCGAGCCGGGCTTCCGGATCGAGCGCGTGCGCTTCGCCGATCCTCTTTCGATGGCCGAGGGATTTGCCCGCATCGCCGCCGCGCTGGAAGCGGCTGGCCGTCCCAAGGCGGCCTTCTGTGCCTGCGAGCTGCGATCGCCCGCGCCCTTTACCGAGGACGGCTTCGCCGCGTTCAACCGCGAATACGGGGCGGTGCTGACGGAGTGGGGCATCTTCCTCGATGGAAAGAATCCCGTGGCGCGCAGCAATGTCTGTCCGGAGATCGCGCCGCCCGCGACGCCGTCCTTCCACGCCTTCAGCTACACCGTGCCCGACGCGAATGCCGCGCCGAGCTTCGTCGTCGCGGGCAGCGGCGAGTCGGCGGAGGGCAAGTCGAGCTATCGCGAGCATACGGTCGCGCTGGGCGATCTCTCGCCGGCGGGGATGCTCAAGAAGGGGCAGTACGTCCTGGGCGAGATGGAGCGGCGCATGCAGGCGCTGGGCTTTGCGTGGAAGGATACGACTGGCGTGCAGGTCTACACGGTGCACGACCTGTACCCCTTCCTCGGCAGTGAGATCGTGAAGCGCGGCGCCGCCCGCCACGGCCTGACCTGGCAATTCTGCCGCCCGCCCGTGCGCGATCTGGAATACGAGATGGACTGCCGGGGCGTGGCGATCGAACGGGTGCTTCCCGCGGCGTGAGTGTTGCGCGCTTCCTGGGCAAAGCTCGCTTGGATAGCGAATTTCAGGAAGTGTTTTACTCTTGATCCTACGGTGTGCTGGGAGAGCATCGCATCTCCCAAAGCCCAGGAAGACGCGCATGTCCCATCTTCGCCTGACTCGCCGCGCCATGGCCCTCACGCTCGCGGCGCCCGCCCTCGTTCGCGCCCAGACGCGCTGGTCGCCCAGCCAGCCGGTGCGCGTGATCATTCCCTTCACGCCTGGCGGGACGATGGACCCGGTCGTGCGGCTCTCGCAGAACTTCCTGGCGCAGGAGCTCGGGCAGCCGGTGGTGATCGAGTACAAGCCGGGCGGCGCCACGGTGGTGGGCACGCAGGAGCTTGTGAGGGCGCCCGCGGATGGACACAGCATGATCATGGTGGCCAACAGCTTCGCGGCCAATGTCACGCTGCGCCCGAGCATGCCCTACAATCCGGTGCGGGATTTCGCGCCGCTGGTGATGTGCACGGTGGTGCCGCATGTGCTGTGCGTGCATCCCTCCGTGGCGCGCGATTTCGCGGGCTTCCTGGAGGCCGGGCGCAAGCCGGGGGCGGGGCTTTCCTTCGGCTCCTATGGGATCGGCACCTCGAACCATCTGGGCGGCGAGCAATTCCGCGAGCTTTCGCGCATCGACGCCACGCATGTGCCCTATAGCGGCGCGGCCCAGGCCAATACCGACCTTATCGGCGGGCGGTTGCAGTTCATGTTCGCGAACCTGCCCGACATGATCCAGCCGGTGCAGGCCGGCCAGCTCCGCGCCATCGCCATTTCCGCCGAGCAGCGAGCGAAGGAGCTGCCGGACGTGCCGACCATGGCGGAGCTGGGCTTTCCGTTGGTGCTCTCCGACAGCTGGTTCGGCCTGCTCATGCGCGCGAACGTCCCCGATGCGGCGCGGGCGCGGCTGGAGGCGGCCTGGATCGCAGCCCTCAACCGGCCTGAGATCAAGGGACGCCTGGAGGAGACGGGCTTCACCGTTCTGGCAAAGCCGTCGGCGCAGTTCGGCGAGGAGATCAAGCGCTACACCGACACCTACGCGCAGGTGATTCGCGCGAACAACATCCGGGTCGAGTAGCCCGGGATATCAGGAAGGACGATCATGACGCCGCTCGAACACATCTTCCCCGAGGGCCAGTTCAAGGTGAAGGCGCCGCTCTCACCGGCCGTGAAGGTCGGCAACCTGCTCTACGTCTCGGGCATCCCGGCCTATGACGCCGAGGGTAAGCTCGCCGTCGGCGATTTCCCCGCGCAGATGAAGCAGGTGATGGAGACCATCACGGGCATCCTGAAGACCGCCGGCGGCGACTGGAGTCGCGTCGCCAAGGTCAACGTGCTGCTGACCCGCCGAGAGGATTTCGAGGAGATGAACCGCATCTACGCGAGCTACTTCCCCGACGGGAACTACCCCGCGCGCACGACGGCAATCGTCTACTCCCTGCCGCGCCCGAACTTCCTGCTGGAGATCGAGTGCGTGGCGGTGCTCAGCTAGTCACGGCGACCTTGCCTTCCCACCGGCATCGCTTTCCCGAACTGTGGAAGACGATGCCGGAGAGAAGCTCCACCTGGCATGCCGCGTTGCGTGCCAGGATGGGGCCCGTGCCCTCCAGTGCGTTCGGGCCCAGCTCGACCATGAGCCTCGCCTGACCCGAGGCCTCGGGCCGCACGAAGCGGACGGTGCCAGGGCCTCCCGCGCGCACGCGCAATTCGTGCGGGCGGACGAAGAGATCGGCTTCGCCATCCGGCAGGTCCAGCCGCAACTCGCCCAGGCCCTCGATGCGCGCGATGCCGGCTTCGATCCGGATCGGCAGTCGCGTCGCCTCGCCGAGAAAGCCGGCGACGAAGTCTGAGGCCGGCGCATCCAGCAGGCGTTGCGGCGTATCGAACTGGATCAGCCTTCCGCGTTCCAGCACGGCCACACGGTCGGCCATCTCCATGGCCTCCTCCTGGTCATGCGTCACGAGGATGGAGGTGATGCCGAGCTGCTCGTGCAGGTTCCGCACCCAGCGGCGGACGTCCTTGCGCACGAGTGCGTCGAGCGCGCCGAAGGGCTCGTCCAGCAGAAGCAACTGCGGCTCGATCGCCAGCGCGCGGGCGAGCGCTACGCGCTGCCTCTGGCCGCCCGATATCTCGTCTGGATGGCGGGCGGCGAGCTCAGGGATCTGCACGAGCTCCAGCAACTCACGAACCCGGCGCTGGATTTCCGCTTCGTGAGGCCTTTGCGAGCGCCGCCGGACGCGTAGGCCGAAGGCGACGTTCTCGCCCACCGTCATGTGGCGGAACAGCGCATAGTGCTGGAAGACGACGCCGATCCCCCGCTCGCGCGCTGGCACGCCTGCGACGTCGCGGCCGCCGATCCTCACCTGGCCCGCATCGGGGAAGTCGAGCCCGGCGAGGATGCGCAACAGCGTCGTCTTGCCCGAGCCCGAGGGGCCGAGCAGCGCCGCAAATTCTCCGGGACGGAGCGAGAGGTTCACGCCCTCGAGAGCGGCGATGGCGCCGAAGCGGCGCTCTAGGTTCACGACTTCGACCGTCACGCCACATATCCCACCCGGCGCCGGGCCAGGACCTCGAGCATGGTCTTGGCACCGAGCGTGAGGAGGCCGAGCAGCGCGAGGAGCGATGCCACGGCGAAGGCGCCGACGAACATGTATTCGTTGTAGAGGATTTCGACATGCAACGGCATCGTGTTGGTCATTCCCCGGATATGGCCGGAGACGACTGCCACCGCACCGAACTCGCCCATCGCCCGGGCATTGCAGAGCAGGACGCCGCTGAGCAGCGCCCATTTGATGTTGGGAAGCGTCACGCGGCGGAAGATGGACCACCCGCCCGCGCCGAGCGTGGCGGCGGCCTCCTCCTCATCGCGGCCCTGCTCGTCCATGAGCGGGATGAGGGTGCGCGCGACGAAGGGGAAGGTGACGAAGATCGTGGCGAGCACCATGCCCGGCAGCGCGAAGATGATCTGGATGTCGTTCGCCGCGAGCCAGGGACCCAGATAGCCCTGCGCGCCGAAGAGCAGCACGAAGACCAGGCCGGATATGACAGGCGAGACGGAGAACGGCAGCTCGATGAAGGTGACGAGCAGCCGCCGTCCGGGGAAGTCGAACTTCGCGATGGCCCAGGCGGCCGCCACGCCGCCGATGGTGTTCACGGGCACGGCGATGGCGGCGACGAGAAGCGTCAGGCGGATCGCGGCGCGCGTATCCTGGTCTTGCAGGGCTTCCCAGGCGGGTTCCCATCCGCGCCGCAGGGCTTCGGTGAAGACCGCGGCCAGCGGCAGCACCAGGATCAGGACGGCGACCAGGAGCGCGGCCAGGATCGCCAGCCACCGCGCCCAGGCGGGTTCGGTGGTCGCCCTCATCGGGTCTGCCGCCGCAGCCTGCGCTGCCAGAGATTGAGGCCGAGGAGAATCAGGAAGGCCAGGACCAGCATGGCAAGGCCGATGGCCGCGGCGCCGGCATAGTCGAATTCCTCGAGGCGCACAACGATGAGCAGGGGCAGGATCTCGCTGACCATCGGCACGTTGCCGGCGATGAAGATAATGCTGCCGTACTCGCCGACCGCACGCGCGAAGCCGAGGCCGAAGCCCGTCACCAGCGCAGGCGCCAGGGCAGGCAGAACGACGCGCGCCAGGGTCTGTACACGGGTGGCGCCGAGGGTCGCGGCGGCTTCCTCGGCATCGAGCGGCAGGTCGCGCAGCACGGGCTCGACCGTGCGGGCGATGAAGGGGAGTGCGACGAAGATCAGCGCGATGACCACGCCTAAGGGGGTGTAGGCGACCTTGACGTCGAGCTCGTCGAGCGGCGCGCCGAGCCATCCGTTCGGCGCGAAGAGGGCCGTCAGCGCGAGCCCTGCCACTGCCGTCGGTAGCGCGAAAGGCAGATCCACCAGCGCGTCCAGCACGCGCCGGCCCGGAAAACGATATCGCGTGATGACCCAGGCCAGCAGCAGGCCCAGTGGCACGGCGATCGCGGAGGCAAGCAGCGCGGCCCCGAAGGAGAGGCGGAACGCCGCCAACACCCGCGGGTCCATCATCAGCCGACCGATGCCGCCGAGGCCGAGCTCCCAGGGGCGGATCGCCAATGCCGCGAGCGGCACCAGCACGATCAGTCCCAGCCAGGCGAGGGTGAAGCCCAGGGAGAGACCAAAGCCCGGCAGAGCGTGGCGTCGCCGGAAGAAAGGGGCGGCGGCGCTCGCGCTCATCGCTTCATCGCCCAGGCCGGTAGATGCGGTCGAAGACGCCGCCATCGGCGAAATGCGTCCGTTGGGCTTCAGCCCAGCCGTTGAAGACCTGGTCGATGGTCACGAGCTCGATATTCGGGAAGCGCTCGCCCTGGGCGCGGAGGATCGCCTGGTCGCGCGGTCGGTAGAAGTGCTTGGCGGCGATGCTCTGACCCTCCTCGGTGTACAGGTGGCGCAAATAGGCTTCCGACAACGTGCGCGTGCCGCGGCGCTCCACATTCTGGTCCACGACCGCGACCGGCGGTTCGGCCAGGATGGAGAGGGAAGGATAGACGATCTCGAGCCCCGAGCGGCCGAATTCCTGCAGGGCCAGATGCGCCTCGTTCTCCCAGGCCAGCAGCACGTCGCCCTGGGCGCGCTGCACGAAGGTGGTGGTGGATCCGCGCGCACCGGTGTCCAGTACGGGCACCTGACGGAAGAGTTGCGCCACCGTCTCTTCAGCCTTGGCCGCATTGCCGCCGGGCTGCCGCAGCGCCCAGGCCCAAAGCGCGAGGTAGTTCCATCGCGCTCCGCCTGAGGTCTTGGGATTGGGCGTGATGACGGCGACGCCCGGCTTCAGCAGATCGCCCCAGTCGCGGATCTGCTTGGGGTTCCCGCGCCGCACCAGGAAGACGATGGTGCTGGTATAGGGGCTGGAGTTCTGCGGCAGGCGCTGCTGCCAGTCGCGCGCCAGCAATCCCCGCTCGGCGATCGCGTCGATGTCGTAGGCCAGGGCCAGTGTCACCACATCGGCCGCGAGGCCGTCGATGACGCTGCGCGCCTGCCGGCCCGATCCGCCATGGGAGGTGTTGATGGAAGGACGAGGATGGCCTTGTCCGGACCAGTGGCGCGTAAAGGCGGTGTTGAACTCGCGGTAGAACTCACGCGTCGGATCGTAGCTGACGTTGAGCAGGCCGGTGGCGCCCTGCGCCTGCGCCAAGCCCGGAAGGGCCGCGGCGGAACCCGCGGCGAGAAGGGTCCTGCGGGAAAGAGGCACGACGTTCATGTCCGATGTCTCCTATGAATCGAAAGTTGGGGGGATGAGGCCGGGTTGCAACCCATGGAGAGGTTCTAAGCGTCCGGCTTGAGACCGACCGCGCCCGCGACTGCCGCGAACCGCGCAACCGTCTCTTGCAGCAGCGCGCCGAAGGGTGCGGGCCCGAGGCCCGGCGTGGAGAAACCCTGTCCGTTGAGCCGCCTCGTCACGCCCGGTTCGCGCAGGGCGGTGAGGCTCGCGGCATGCAAGGCGGCCAGGATGGGCTCGGGCGTCCCCGCGGGCGCCAGGATACCCATCCAGGTCTCGATGTCGAAGCCGGGTGCGATCGTCTCGGCGAAGGTGGGGATCTCGGGCGCCGCGGGGCTGCGCCCGCCGCCGGTGGTTCCGAGGGCGAGCAGCCGGCCGTCGCGGATGTGGTCGATTGCGGCGTTGAGCGTGACCATGCCGCCATCCAGCGTGCCGGACAGAACATCCACGATGAGCGGACCGCCGCCGCGATAGGCGACATGCTCCGCGCGGCCGCCCAGCGCCTGGCCCAGGAGCTCGCTCGCGAAATGCTGCGCGCTGCCGAGACCCGGCACGCCGATGTTGGGCGGCCTGCCAGAACGCAGCCGCGCCGCGTAGGTGGACGCATCAGGGATGCCGGCGCGCGGATTCACCACGAGCGCATGCGGCGCGGAAACACCGAGCAGGACGGGCGCCAGCCCCGCCACGAGGGATCCCGTTCCGGGGATGGGGAGGGCCTCGACGGCGGCAAGGGTGTCGTTGGTGATGAGGATCGTATGGCCATCGGCCGGGGCCCGCAGAACGGAGACGGTGCCGAGGCGCGAGGATGCGCCCCCCAGATTCTCGATCACCACGCCCTGGCCCAGCGTGGCGGAGAGGGCAGGCGCGACGGCGCGCGCGAAGGCGTCGACGCCGCCACCCGCCGGGAAGGGGACGACCGCGCGGATCGGGCGCGAGGGGTAGCTCTGCGCACGGACCGCGGGTGCCGCGAGGATGGTGGCGGCCAGCAGGCCGCGTCGGGGAATCCGGATCATGGGTTCAACCTCTGGGCGAGCGGTCGGCGATGGCTCGAATGACCGGGGCCGCCTGCGCGCTGGAAAGCGCCGCGCGCTGGCGGAAGGCGTCCGGGGCCAGGGCCGTGATGGCGAAGCCCAGGCCGCGCAGCCGCTCGGCCACGGCGAGTTCCGCGAGCGTAGCCGCGAAGGTCTCGTGCAGCGCGGCTACGATGGGGGAGGGCGTCCGGGCCGGGGCGAGGATGCCCTGCCAGGAATCCACGTCGAAGCCCGGTGCTACGGTCTCGGCGAAGCTCGGCACATCGGGCAGGGCGGGGTCGCGCGAGGCCGTGCTCACGGCCAGCGGCACGATGGTGCCCTGGCGCACATATTCCGTGACCGCGGGGAGCGTGATGACCAGCGCATCGGTGTTGCGGGCGATGAGGTCCGTCGCGGCCGGGCCGCCGCCCCGGTAGGATACGAATTCCACACGAAGGCCGCCGAGCTGGGCTCCCAGCAGCTCATGCACCACCTGCGCGATGCCGGCCTGGGAGGGGATTCCGACATTGAGCCCGCCCGGCCGGGCACGCACGGCGGCGACGTAGGCGCCGACATCCCGGATGCCCGTGCCAGGATGGGTCACGAGGATCTGGGCAGCGCGCACGGCCTGGATGACGGGCGCGAAGCTGTCGAAGGAGATACCGGCTCGCGGCTCCGCCAGGGCGGCGAGAATGATGGCGTCGCCCGTCAGGAGCAGAGTGTGTCCGTCGGGCTCGGCCCGAGCCACCTGCTGCGCGGCGAGGAGCCCGTTCGCACCGCCCTGGTTTTCCACCACGACCGGCTGGCCGAAACGGGCCGAGAGGGATGGGGAGAGGATGCGGGCCAGGGCGTCGAGGCTGGCACCAGGGGCGGAGGAGACGACGAGCCGAATTGGTCGTTGGGGAAAGGCGTCGAGCGCATGGGCGGGGCGGGCGGCGAGCAAGGCGCTGCCGGCCAGGATATGGCGGCGATGAATCACGGGAACGGCTCCGTCGGGGAAGGGAATGAAGGGCTTAGGCAGGAAGGCCTGGAGCCCGACATCGAGCGAAGCCGAGGGAGAAGTTCGCTTGAGACGGAAAGGGTCTGATCCCGTGGGCCATGCCCCGAGTATGGCGCGATAAATGATGGTGAAAAGAGAATTATACATAAACTATCGATATTTTTGCCCCGTCGGCGCCAAGAGCTGCCGCGGCAAACGGCGAGCCTCAAGAAAAGGTCGTTTTAAAATAATATGTTAAGTAGACTCCTCAGAACCACATTCAAAAAATGCTATATAGGTTGACATGCGAATTCTGATCGGGATATAAGATCAGCATGAGCATGTCGCTGAAACCCCCCGCTGTGGGCCAACGGAAGTGTTGTCGGGGCTGATCCGTTTCGACCCGATCCGCCCACCCGTCCGGAATTCGCCATGCCGCTCACCGAAATCGCCCAGATCGCCGGCTTCGCGTCCATTTTTCTGGTCTTCGCCTCTGTCGCGGCGGCCGGAATGGCACTGCAGGTCGCCTATCCGCCCTCCGACCCGGAGATCGAGGAGACGCTGATCGCGGCTCTGCTCGTCTTCTGAACCCTCTCCGCCTGTCGCCGGCGGAGCGGCCATCCCGGCCGTCTCATGGCGATGCCTTGCTGTGCGTTTCCTCCCAAGACTTTGGGGCCGGACCATGGAGTTCCGGCCCCACTTTTTTCAACGAAATGTGAAACTTTTCGGCGTTTGTGAATTCCATGTCTCAAGCCTTGAACTCGGGCGGAGCCGTCCGAGATGCCGGGCAACCGTTCACATCGACGGAGAGAAAACTTATGTGCCAAGTCCACTTCTCCCGCGCCCGCGGGTGTCCTCCCTGTTGCGGCTGACGTTGCGACTTTTTCCGCCTTCAGGAGTTCGACACCGGACGCGCCGCTCCGGCGCAGGAGACCATGATGCGACTTTCCGTTCCTGTGACTGAGCAGGGTTCTTTGATTGCCGTTGCCGCCGAAACCCAGGAGACCGGCTGGTTCCTCATTGCCATCGACACCCGGCTCGGCGAGCTAGATCGCCTCAGCTTCCGTAGTGCCGAGGAAATCGAGCGCGTCGCCCGAGCCCATCTTCGCCGGAAGCAAAGCGACGCGACCCATTGATCGTGAGGCGCCGCGCCCCTAAGGGCGCGGCGTCAGATTTCGGAGTTCACCTTGATGTATCGCCGTTCCCTTCTCGCCCTTCCTGCCCTGCTGTCAAGCGTGAGCCTCGCCCAGCAGGCGGAGCTGGGCACCGCCGCACGCCCCGTCCGCGTCGGCGTGACGCAGGGCGTCCATGCCCAGACCTTCGAGAAGGTGCGTGATATCCTCGCGCGCGATGGCTTCATCGCCCGCTCGATCGAGTTCGGCGATTTCATCCAGCCTAATGCGGCGCTGGCCGGGGGGGACCTCGACGCCAACGCCTATCAGCATCTGCCCTTCCTTGAGGCCCAGATCGCCCAGCGCGGTTTCGACTTCGTCCCGGTCGGCAAGACGGTGTTGACCCTGATGGGTGTTTTCTCGCGCAAGCACCGCAGCCTGGACGCGCTGCCCAACGGCGCGCGCGTCGCCATCCCCAACGATCCGACCAATGGGGGCCGCGCCTTGCTTCTCCTGGCGCAGAGTGGCGTGTTCAAGCTCCGCGATGGCGCCGATCATCGCGCGACCATCGCGGATATCGAGGCGAATCCGAAGCGCGTCCGCATCGTGGAGCTGGAGGCTGCTTCCATCGTGCGCGCGCTGGAGGATGTGGATGCCGCCGCCATCACGGGCAACTTCGCCGTGCCCGCGGGGCTCAACCCGCTGCGCGACGCCCTGGCGCGCGAGACGGAGCAGAGCGTCTACACCTGCCTCGTCGTCGTCCGCCGCGCCAATCGCGAGGCGGCCTGGGCGCGGCGGATCGCCGATGGCTACAAGCACCCCGAGGTACGCGCCTTCGTGGAAAGCACTTTCGGCGGCGCGGTGATCGTCGGAGCCTGACCTCTTAGCGCGCCAGCTCGGCGCTGCGCTCCTGGCGAAGAAGGCCTGGCAGCGGGGTCGCCTCCAGGACTTCCTGGAGGCGGCGTAGCGCGTGGTCGAGCCGGATGCCATCCCCCGTGAGGCTGTAGCGGACCTTTCGGAGCGCGTCGTTCTCTTGGCGGCGCGCGACGAGGCCGAGTGACTGAAGCTCCTTCAGCCTTGCCGTCAGCATGCGCGCGGAAACGCCCGGGGGAAGCGCACGGCGCAGTGCGCCGAAATGCAGTTCCCCCGAATCGCCGAGAGCGCGGATGACGTGCGCGAGCCACTCCCGGGCCAGAAATTTCAGCACCTGCCCCATCGAGCATTTGTCGCGCGAACCGTCCCGGTCCGTGTCGATGCCGACGTCCATCCCTGGGGCTCCCTAGTTACACGGCGATAACGAGTTGCGCCGGACCGTGGTGCGGGCCCAACTGCCGGCCAGGACCCATCATGCCATGAATCGAGGAACGAGATGACGCCGAAAGCCGTGCCTGTCCCCGGGAAGCTGCTTCTGACGCCGGCCGACCATATGCTGATCATGATCGACTTCCAGTCGCAGATGGCTTTCGCGACCAAGTCCATCGACGCCGTCCTGCTGCGCAACAACGCAGCCCTTGTGGCGCATGCCGCCAAGGGCTTCGGCGTTCCCACCATCCTGACGACCGTGGCCGAGAAGACCTTCTCGGGGCCGATGTTCGACGAGATCACCGCGGCTTTTCCCGGCCAGGCGATGCTGGATCGCACCAGCATGAACACCTGGGAGGATACAGCCGTCATCGCTGAGGTGAACCGGATCGCCAAGCCGCGCGTCGTTCTTTGCGGGCTCTGGACCTCGGTCTGCATCGTCGGGCCGGCTCTCTCCGCGCTCGACCAGGGTTTCGAGGTCTATGTCATCGCGGATGCCTGCGGCGATGTCTCCACCGAGGCGCATGAGCGGGCGATGGATCGTATGGTGCAGGCTGGCGCGCGGCCGATGACAGCGGTGCAGTACATGCTGGAGCTGCAGCGCGACTGGGCGCGCGGCGAGACCTATGAGCTCACCACCGGGATCGCCAGGAACTTCGCCGGCGCCTACGGCCTGGGCATCATCTATGCCAAGACCATGTTCGGCGGCGGCGAAGGCCACTGAGGCCATGAGTGAGCCGAGCGCGCCCGACCTCATCCTCACCAACGGCCGCTTCACGACGCTGGACCGGGCCAACCCCCAGCCGGAAGTGGTCGCCATCACAGGCGGCCGCTTCTCCGCGGTGGGGGAGGCACGGGCGATCCTGCCGACGGCGGGGCCCGATACCCAGGTCATCGACCTCAAGGGACGGCGCGCGATTCCGGGGTTGATCGACAGCCACACGCACATCGTCCGCGGCGGCCTTAACTACAATATGGAGCTGCGCTGGGACGGCGTCCGCTCCCTCTCCGACGCGATGGCGATGTTGCGCCGGCAGGTGGAGATCACGCCGCCGCCGCAATGGGTGCGCGTGGTCGGCGGCTTCACCGAGCACCAGTTCGCCGAGAAGCGATTGCCGACCCTCGACGAGCTCAACGCGGTCGCGCCGGATACGCCGGTCTTCATCCTGCATCTCTATGACCGCGCGCTGCTCAACAAGGCCGCACTCCGCGCGGTGGGATACACGAAGGACACGCCCAACCCGCCGGGCGGGGAAATCCTGCGCGATCCGTCGGGCGAGCCGACGGGGCTTCTGCTGGCGCGGCCCAGTGCCGCGATCCTCTACTCGACGCTCTCGCGTGGCCCGAAGCTGCCGCCGGAATACCAGCTCAATTCCACGCGCCACTTCATGCGCGAGTTGAATCGGCTCGGCGTCACCAGCGTCATCGACGCGGGCGGTGGCGCGCAGAACTATCCCGAGGACTACCAGGTCATCGACAAGCTGCATGCGGACGGCAAGATGACGCTTCGCGTCGCCTACAACCTCTTCACGCAGAAGCCAGGCGCGGAGCTCCAGGACTTCACGGACTGGGGCGCGATGGTCCGGCCCGGCCAGGGCGACGATACCTACCGCCACAATGGCGCGGGCGAGATGCTCGTCTACACCGCCGCGGATTTCGAGGATTTCCGCCAGCCGCGCCCCGAGATGCCGCCGGAGATGGAGCCGCAGCTCGAGGCGGTCGTCCGCAAGCTCGCCGAGAACCGCTGGCCCTGGCGCCTGCACGCGACCTATGACGAGACCATAGGCCGAGCGCTGGACGTCTACGAGAAGATCGCGCGCGACATGCCGCTTGCCGGTCTCAACTGGTTCTTCGACCATGCCGAGACGATCAGCGACCGCAACATCGACCGGATCGCGGCACTCGGCGGAGGCATCGCCGTGCAGCACCGCATGACCTACCAGGGCGAATATTTCGTGGAACGGTATGGCGCGCGCGCTGCCGAACGCACGCCACCCATTCGCCGTATGCTTTCGGTCGGCGTGAAGGTGGGCGCGGGGACGGATGCGACGCGCGTCGCCTCCTACAACCCTTGGGTTTCGCTCTCCTGGCTGGTGACCGGCGTGACGGTCGGCGGTCTGCGCATCTATCCCCCGCAGAACCGGCTGGACCGCGAGGAGGCCCTGCGCCTTTGGACCCAAGCCAATACCTGGTTCTCTACGGAGGAAGGCAAGAAGGGACAGATCCAGGAAGGTCAGTTCGCCGACCTGGCCGTGCTGTCGGAGGATTATTTTGCCGTGCCGGAAGACGGGATCCAGGACATCGAGTCCGTGCTGACCTTGCTCGGGGGAAGGGTAGTCTTCGGCGCGGGCGATTTCGGCCCGCTTGCTCCACCCGTGCCGCCCGTTCTGCCGGAATGGTCGCCGGTACGCAGGTTCGGAGGCTACCAGCGCCGTGGCGCGGCTTTCACGGCCGAGGCCGTGACGGAGGCCAGCCGGGTGGCTTGCGGCTGCACCGCCGGTTGCGGCGTCCATGGGCATGACCACGCTTCGGCCTGGGCCGCTTCCCTGCCGGTCTCCGATCTGGCGCGCTTCTGGGGCGGTCTCGGCTGTTCCTGCTGGGCCGTCTGAGGAGCTAACGTCATGAGCACGACCGCACCAGGCCTCAGCCTGACGAATACCGCGCTGCTCGCCGGCATCGCAGGCTTCGTGGACACGGCCACCTTTGTCGCGCTGCATGGGGTTTTTGCCGCGCATGTCACCGGGAACTTCGTGCTGATCGGGGCGGCGCTGGCCCTGGGAACGGGCGGGCTGATCGCCAAGCTCGCGACGTTTCCGGTCTTCATGATCTCGGTCGTGCTCACCCGCCACATGGCGCGGCGCTGGGAAAGGCCTGCGCGAAAGCTGCTCACGGCGAAGCTGGTGCTTCTGGCGGCTTTCTGGCTCGGGACCTGCTACTTCGGCCCCTTCGAGCAGGCCGACAGTCCTGAGCTGATCCTGGTGGCGAGCCTCGCAGTGGCGGCCATGGCGGTCCAGAACGGCATGATGCGGATTGCCTTTCCGTCCGCCACGCCGACCACCATCATGACCGGCAACACCACCGGGGCCATGATCGACACGGCGGATTGGATGGTGGGGCGGCTGGCGCCCGAGGGGCTCGGCCGTCTGAGGCGTGTCGGCCTCGTGCTGCTGGGTTTCGCGGGCGGCTGTGCGGCCGGGGCGGCGGCCCTGACCTGGGTCGGCCCGATGGGCCTGGTCCTGCCCGTCCTGGCGACGGTCTGGCTGCTGTTCCGCCTTCCCTGATTTTCACTTGCGGCCTGCGGATATTTAATGGACTATCCGTCCACTAAATATCCGCAGGAGCTGCCATGGCTGATCCCGAGGTCTTCGAGGCCGGCGATGTCGCGCTGCAATCGGGCGCGGTCTTCCCCGGCATGCGGCTCAGCTACAAGTGCTTCGGCGAGCTCAATGCGGCGGGGGATAACGCGATCCTCTACCCGACCTCCTTCGCCGCACAGCACACGGACATCGAATGGCTTGTGCGGCCGGGTGGCGCGCTGGATCCGGATCGGTACTTCATCGTCATCGCGGATCTGCTGGGGAACGGGCTTTCCTCATCCCCCTCGAACACGCCGGGCACGTTTCCGGCCGTCACCTATCATGACGCGGTGGCGGTCCAGCGCCGCTTGCTGACTGAACAGCTGCGGGTGAAGCGGCTGGCGCTGGTCTATGGCTGGTCGATGGGGGGCATGCAGGCCTATCACTGGGCCGCCTGCCATGCGGACATGGTGGAGCGCGCGGCGGTCGTCTGCGGGAGCGCGCACTGCTCGCCGTACAACCGCGTGTTCCTCGAAGGCGTGAAGACAGCGCTGATGGCGGACCCCGCCTTCCAGAATGGGCGCTTCGTTTGCAAGCCCGAGGCCGGGTTGCGCGCCATGGGGCGTATCTATGCCGGCTGGGCCATGTCGCATGGCTTCTATCGCGACGAGCTCTGGCGGGCGGGCGGCTTCACCTCGCTGGAGGACTATCTGGCGCGTTCCTGGGACGTCGCCTTCGCGCATCGCGACGCGAACAATCTGCTGGCGCAGATCGCGATATGGCAGGCAGGCGACATCAGCGCCTGCGCCGAGTTCGGCGGCGATCTGGACCGCGCACTGGCGGCAGTGCGGGCGCATGTCCTGCTCATGCCAGGTGCGACGGATCGGTACTTCGACCCGCGCGACAACGAGGCGGAGTTGCCTCGGCTCGTGAACGCGAAATCGGCCGTGCTGCGGCCGATCCCGTCGGATTACGGCCACCGCGCCGGCAACCCCTTCGCGATCCCAAAGGATCGCGCGTTCCTGGAGGCCGAGGTCTCGGCCCTGCTCGCGAGGTGACCATGGAAAGCTTTACCGCCAACCGGCGCCCCCTGGATCACGCGGTCCTGCGCGCGCTTTCGGCCAAGTCCGACCTGCCGGGCCTGGTCCGGGCGGGGAGTCATTTCGGCATGATCCTGCTTCTCGGCTGGCTGATCTGGCTCGTGTCCTCGCGCCATGGGCTGCTTTGGGCGCTTCCCCTGATGGTGGCTCAGGGCTTCTTCGTCGCCTTCCTCTTCGTCGCAATGCACGAATGCGCGCACAAGACGGCGTTCCGCACGCGGTGGCTGAACACCGCCTGCGGCCAGCTCGCGGCGGTGCTGATCGCCCAGCCCTTCGAGTACTACATCCTTTTCCATTGGGAGCATCATCGCCACACTCAGGATCCCGACCGCGATCCGGAATTGCTCGTGGCCGTCCCGACCAACTCCGAAACGCGGATCGCGATTGCCTATACGGGGCTGATTCAGGTGGCAGCCCGCCTTCGGCTGATGGCCCGGCATGCGATGGGGGATGTTTTCTTCCCCTGGGTTCCGGCGGGGAAGAAGAAGCTCGTCGTGCGCGAGGCGCGTATCTATCTCGGAATCTACGCACTGGCCCTGCTCGGATCGATTGCAGCGGGCAGCGCTGTCCTTCTCTGGGCCTGGGTTCTTCCCTGGTTGATGGGGCAGTTCATGCTGCGCCCCTATCTCTACGCCGAGCACGTCGGCTGCGAGGAGACGCGCAGCGCCTTCGAGAATACCCGCACGACCCGTACCAACGCCTTCCTGCGCTGGTTCGCCTGGAACATGCCCTACCATGTCGAGCACCATGCCTATCCGTCGGTGCCCTTCCACGCGCTGCCCGCGTTGCACCGCGCGGTGGAGCAAGAGATCACCTTCCACGGGAAGGGCTATCCACAGGTGACGCGCGAAACCTGGTCCTGGTTCCGTTCCCGTCAGCGGGGCGAGAGTGCGAGCTCTGTCAACTCGCGCGCATAAGCCGGCGTGAGAGGCTCGATCGCGAAGGCCGAGCGGTAGAAGAGCGCGCCATAGATCGCATCGTAGAGCGTCTCGGCATCGGCGGTGGCGGCGATGCTGCCTTCCACCTGCCCAGCCGTGATGATGGCGACGATAGCGGTGCGGCGGCGGCCGAGATACCGCGCATTGAACTCCTCGGCCGAACCGCTGGCGGTGATGCATTCGGCGATGACGGCGAGTTGCACGCGTCCAAACTCACCTGCAAGCGCCGTGGCATAGCGCTCCGCATGGGCGCGGATGCGCTGGATGGCGCTGCCGCGTCCTTTCAGCGGCAGCATCGTTTCCGCATGGTGCAGGAAGGCATCGATGAGCAATGCCTCACGCGTCGGCCACCACTTGTAGATGGTCATCTTGGACGCGCCGCAGTCGCGAGCGATGGCCTCGATGCTGGCGGCACCGGCGCCGGATGTCGCCATCAGCCGGTAAGCGCTTTCGAGAATGGCGCGGCTGGCCGTCGCCGAGCGCGGGCGGCCTCGGCGCGCGGGCGCTTCCGGTTCGGTGACCTGATCCTCCATCGCGGTGGATTGTGCCGCCGCGAGGAGCCGCAGGCTAGTCTTTAGGCCGAGGCGCGATCCAGCCAGTCGCGGAACTTGTACCAGGTGCCCACGACCGGAAGGAACCAGGGGTTGCCGAAGTAGAGCGGCTTGGTCGGGAAGTCCTGCCCGTCGAAGGAGGGCACGCGGTTGGCCTGGCCGAGGATCTTCTTGCCGACCTCCGCCCCCAGATACGACAGGATCCCGACGCCCGAGCCATTGCAGCCGAGCGCGTAGTGAAGGCCCTTATCGGTCCGGCCCATATGCGGAAGGTAGTCGAATGCGAAGGCCACATTGCCCGTCCAGGCATGGGTGACGCGCACGCCTTTCAGCTGCGGCCAGCGCTGCAGCATCATTCCATGCAGCAGCGGCGCCGAGACCTCGGGCGAGACCTGGGTGAACTTGGCGCGGCCGCCGAAGAGGACGCGCTTCCCGTCCGGCGACATCCGGTAATAGCAGAGCACCCGCTTGCTGTCGGCCAGCGTCCGCTTCTTCGGGATGAGGCTCGCGGCGAGCTCCGGATCCAGTTCCTCCGTCGCGATGATGTGGGACGCGATCGGCATCATCCGGCGCTTGAGGTCCGGTGTCAGGTCTCCGGTATAGCCATTGGTCGCGATGACCACCTCGCGCGCCTCGATGGGGCCGCGGGTTGTGTCGACGCGCCAGCCATCCGCGATCTTCGTCAGCTTCCCCGCGCGGGTGTGGCCAACTAGGGTGGCGCCGTGACGCTCGGCCGCCTGCATGAGGCCCCAGTGGTAGAGGGCTGGATGGATCTTGCCGGTCCGGTTGATGACCATGCCGCCGTAATAGTAGTCGGAGGCCATCTCCTCTCGCTGCCGCTCGCGCGGAACCATATGGGCATCGGCCATGGCGAGCTCGTTGAGCTGCGCCATCTTCCCTTCCATTCCCTGGTAGTGCTTGGGGGTGAAGGCGCCGATGAAGCGGCCGGTGCGCTCGTAGAAGCAGTCGATCTTCTCGCGAGCGACGATGGCCTCGACGTGGTTCAGCCCTTCGACGGCATCGCCGATCATGGCCTTCACCAGCTCGTCGGCGCTGCCGCCGGAGCGGCCCTTGGCGCCAGAAAGCCCCTTGCCGATGGTATTGCCGCCGGAGACGCCGCCGCCATTGCGGGTCGAGGCGCCATAGCCGAGCTTCTCGCCATCCAGCACCACTGGCCTCGCGCCGCCGCGGCCCAGCTCGATGGCACAGTTCAGCCCCGTGAGGCCGCCGCCGATGATCACCACATCGGCACGCGCCGGCAGTTCGGCCTGGGGCCATTCCTCGTCCGGCAGGGCCTCCCACCAATAGGGCCGCGCCTTGAACTCGGGATGGAAGAGCTTGGTGTCCATGCGTCTATCCTCAGCGCGACATGGTGGTGGCCAGCGCGCCCTTGCCGAAAAGGGTGGTGAGGCCGAGGCAGACTGCGACAAGCAGGATCTGCGTGACCGATACGGCGGCGATGGTGGGGTCGATTTCCATCATGATGTTGTCGAACATCTTCTTCGGCAGGGTCTTTTCCGCGCCGGCGAGAAACATCGCCACCACGAGCTCGTCGAAGGAAGAAATGAAGGCGAGGAATCCGGCCGAGATCAGGCTGGGCCGTAGCTGCGGCAGCGTCACGCGCCAGATTGCCATGGGCCATGAGGCGCCGAGGCCGATGGCCGCCTGCTCCTGCGATTCATCGAACCCACGCAGGCCCGCGCTGACCAGGATCACGACGAAAGGCAGCGCCAGAACGGTATGCGCGATGGCGATGCCGTACCACGCGCCGATCAGCCGGAGCTGCGCGAAGATGCTGTAGATCGCGATCGACAGGATGATGGTCGGCACGATGATCGGCGCGGCCGCCAGCCGGTCCAGGATCCAGATCCCCCGTCGGCGCGAGCGGACCAGCAGGAAGGAGAGCGGCACGCCCAGCGCCATCGAAAGCGCCGTGCAGACGCCGGCGATCTGGAAGCTGCGGATCGTGGCGTCGATCCAGTCCGGATCACCGAAGTAGCGCTCGTACCACTGCCAGGAGAAGCCCGGTGGCGGAAATTGGAGGTAGGACGCCGACGAAAGCGAGATCGGGAAGACTACCAGCAGCGGCAGCATGAGGAAGGCGAAGATGAGCAGGACGAATCCCGTTAGCAGCCAGTGCCCGAGGCGCGGCCCTGTGTTACGGCGAGGCAAGGCGCGACCCCTTTGTCAGCCGATTGATGGCGGCATAGATCGCGAGCGTCACGACGAGCAGCACCAGCGATAGCGCCGCTGCGAAGGGCCAGTCCAGCAGCTCGCGCACCTGCTGTTCGATCAGCATCGAGATCATGATGACGCGGCCGCCGCCCAGGAGCGCCGGGGTGATGAAGAAGCCCAGCGACAGCACGAAGACCAGCGCGCATCCCGCGGCGACGCCGGGCAGGGAGAGCGGAAGCGTCACGCGGCGGAAGATGGCGGTGCGGGAGGCGCCAAGCCCCTCGGCGGCACGGGGCAGGTCAGGATCTATGCGCAGAAGCGAGGCGTAGATCGGGAAGACCATGTAGGCCAGCAGCACATGCACCATGCCGATCAGCACGCCGCCGAGATTATGCAGGAGCGGAAGCGGGTATTCGATCAGGCCCCAGTCCCGCAGCAGGCGGTTGATAACCCCGCTGCGCCCGAGCAGCACCATCCAGGCATAGGTTCGCACCAACACGCTGGTCCAGAAGGGCAACAGCAATGCGAACATCCCGAGCGCAAACCCGAAGCGCCCCGCCCGGGTGAGCCAGAGCGCGAGCGGATAGGCGAGCACAAGGCAGATCGCGGTTACCAAGCCCGCGATCTTCAGGCTCTCGAACAATACCTCGACGTAGAGCTCATCGAGCACCGCGCGGTGGAGATGCTCCAGCGATCCGTCGCTCACTGCCATGGAGAGCAGGCGCAGCACCGGCCAGGCGAAGATGGCGCCGAGCAGCAGCAGCGCGGGCAGGCCCATCAGCGCCAGCGCGGCCTCTCGCCGGCGGGCCGGCTGGACGCGGTCAGCCGCGCGGGACGACATGGATGTCCTCCGGCCGGAAGCCTATGCCGATGCGCGAGCCCTCGGCCGGGGGCGGCGGGTCGGAGGGACGGAGAGGCATGCGAGCCAACATCTCGGGCACGTCCGTGGTTTTCAGCCGGAATTTTACTGAAAGGCCGAGGAAGACAGTTTCCAGGACCGTCGCTTCCGCGCGACAGGGTGTCTGCTCGGCATCCGCGCCAATGCGAAGTGCCTCGGGCCTGAGGAGCAGCGTCACAGGGCCGGGCGGGGCGATGAGCGGGAAATTCCCGAAGCCCGGCAGCGAGACCATGCCACCCGACGCGGTGCCATCAAGCAGGTTCGACTCCCCGATGAAGTTCGCCACGAAGCGCGTCACCGGATAGTCGTAAATCTCGCCCGGCGTGCCGAGCTGCTGGATGCGCCCCTGGTCCATGACCGCGATGCGGTCGGACATGATGAGCGCTTCCTCCTGGTCATGCGTGATGAACAGGGTGGTGAGCTTGAGCCGGCGCTGCAGCCGCCGCACCTCGAGCTGCAGGGTCTCGCGCAGCTTGCGGTCCAGCGCGCCGAAGGGCTCGTCGAGCAGCAGCAGGGAAGGGTTGAAGATGATGGCGCGCGCCAGGGCCACGCGCTGCTGCTGCCCGCCTGAGAGCTGGCGGGGCAGGCGCTCGCTGAAGGTCTCGAGCTCCACCAGGGCGAGGACTTCCTTTACGCGCCGGGCGATCTCGGCCTTGCCGACGCCGCGCATCTCGAGCGGAAAGGCCAAGTTTCCCGCCACCGTCATGTGCGGAAAGAGCGCATAGTTCTGGAAGACCATGCCGACATTGCGGCTGCGTGCGGGGGCCAGCGTCACGTCGCGATCGCCTAGGAGGACGATTCCCTCGTCCGGCACCTCGAAGCCCGCGACGGATTTCAGCAGGGTCGTCTTGCCTGAGCCGGAAGGGCCCAGGATGGTCAGGAACTCGCCTTCCTCGACCGTGAGATCCACGCCGTTCAGGGCGGTGACCGAACCGAAGCGTTTGACGATGCCTTGGACCGAGAGCTTCACGCCATCACCGCCGCAGCATCCAGCGGTTCCAGCGTTCCTGGGCACGCGCGCCATTCTCGGTCCACCAGGCCACGTTCATCCAGAACTGCCTCGCCAGGTTCTCGGGCGCGGCGGGCAGAAGCGGGCGGATGTCCTCCGGCACGTAATTGATGGTGTCGGGATGCAGGCCGGCATAGGAAAGCTCGGTCGCGTAGGCCGCCTGCAGCCTCGGATTGGTGAAGGTCTGGAGGAGCTGCTGGCCCCAATAGGCGTTGCGCGTTCCGCGCGGGATACCCCAGGCGCTGCTGCGCAGCGACCCTTGCGCGAACTCCGTGGCAACCGGCGCGCCGCGGCGCGTGAGCTCGAAGAAGCGGCCGTTCCAGCCGCTGGTCAGCACCACTTCGCGGTCCACGAGCATCTGCGCTGGCTGCGCGCCCGTGCTCCACCATACCGCGATATGGGAACGGATCTCCTCCAGCTTGCGGAACGCGCGGTCCATGTCGAGCGGATAGAGCTGGTCCATCGGCACGCCGTCCGCGAGCAGCGCGAACTCCAGGTTGTCCACCGGGTGGTTCCGCAGTGAGCGGGGGCCGGGGAAGCGGCGCACATTCCAGAAATCGGCCCAACCCTTGGGCTGCGTCCCATCGGGGAACACGTCCGTCCGGTAGCCGAGCGCCGTGGAGGATGTCGCACCGACGAATATGTGCGACTGCCGGCCGATCGCGGGATAACGAGAGAGATCGACAATGCTGGTGTCGATCGGCTCAAGCAGATTGAGCTCCTTCGCACGATCGCCGTCCTGTCCGCCGATTTCCGTCACCGTCCATTCCGGGTTTCCGCTGTTCACCATGGCGCGCAGCTTGCCGAAATCCACGGGGGAGGAATCGATGATGCGGATACCGTGCTCTCTCTCAAACTCATTGAAATAGAAGCGGCGGAGGTTGTTGGTCATGGAGCCGCCCGAAGCGTTGACCACGATGCGGTCAGGTTTCGGCGGCACGGCCCGTTGGGCGAGGGCAGGGCGTGCGAGCGAACCGGTTGCCAGGCCGCTTGCGGCGATGAGGATGTTTCGGCGGCTCGTCGTCATCGCAATGGGCTCCCGTGCTGGCATTGGACGGGAATTTCTGCTTGTCCGAACCGCTTAAACGCGGTGGCCACAGGAAATTCTCGTTTGCCATCCCAAATTGTGCCATATTGTGATCACGAAAAATGAGGCCATGCAAGACGCTCTTGAACCCGGTCAGCCTTCGCTTGAGGAGGCCACGTATCGGCGACTCCGCCTGGGACTGATGGAGGGCGCTTTTGCGCCCGGCCAAAAGCTGTCCATTCGCCGCATCGCGGCGGCCTTGGGAACAAGCCCCATGCCGGCTCGGACCGCGCTGCGCCGATTGGCAACCGAGCAGGCGGTGGATGTGCTGCCGTCTGGCACGGCGATCGTGCCACGCCTGACGCGTGCTGCGTTTCAGGAACTCGGAGCTATTCGTGCCGAACTGGAGCCGCTGGCCGTACGTCTGGCTGCGCCGCATCTGACGCCCGCGCTCCTCGATGAGCTCGAGGCGATCATCCGCTCCAACCGAAAGGCGCGCGAGGAGAACAACGCGGAGGAGGTGCTGCGGGCCGACCGCGATTTCCTGTTCGGACTCTACAGGGCCGCGGCGGCTCCGATGCTGCTCGGCGTCATCGAGGCGCTATGGATGCGGCGTGGCCCGCATTTCTGGGAAGCGCGCTGGATCATCATCGGCCGCGTTCCCGCCGAGAACCGCCATGCGGAAATCCTGGCGTCCCTGCGCGCCGGACGCCACGAGGTGGCATCGCTCGACTTGAAGGGCGAGATCGAAAGCACGACTGCCTATCTGCTCGAGAAGATGCGCTTCCCGGATGACCCGGTCCCGGAGGATGGGGGGCTTGACCGGATCGGGCGCAAGTAGCGGCTAGCGGCGCAACATCCAGCGGTTCCATCGCTCCTGCGCCGCGGCGGCATTGGCCGTCCACCACTCGACGCTGAGCCAGAATTGCTTTTCGATATTGCCGGGCGCCGTGCACATCAGGGGGTGCAACTCACGCGGTACGTGGTTCATCGTATCCCGGTTGAGACCGGGATAGCCCATCTCGGTCGTATAGACGGCCTGCAACTCGGGGCGGGTCATGACCGAGAAGAAGCGCTGCCCCCAATAGGACTGCCGCGTTCCGCGCGGGATGCCGAAGGCACCGCTCTTGAGGCTGCCCTGGGTGAACTCGGTCGCGACCGGGGCGCCCCGGCGCGTGAGCTCGTAGAACCGGCCGTTCCAGCCCGAGGCGAGGATGACCTCCCGGTCCACCAGAAGCTGCGCGGGCTGCGCGCCGGTGCTCCACCAGACGGTGATGTGGGGACGGATGCGGTCCAGGCTGCGAAATGCGCGGTCCATGTCGATGGGGTAGAGCTGGTCCATCGGCACGCCGTCGGCCAGCAAGGCAAATTCCAGATTGTCGGTCGGGTGATTGCGGAGGGACCGCGGCCCCGGAAACCGCCGCACATCCCAGAACTCGGCCCAGCCTTTAGGTTGGCTGTTGTTGGGAAACACATCGGTGCGGTAGCCCAGCGCCGTGGAATAAGCCGAGGCGAGAAGGACGTGAGAATCCTTCGCCACTTCGGGGTAGTTGGATCGATCCACCACGGTGTTGTCGATCGGTTCGAGCAGGTTGAGTTCCTTGGCGCGGACCGCGTCCTGTGCGCCGATCTCAGTACAGGTCCATTCAGGATTCCCGGACTCCACCATCGCGCGCAGCTTTCCGAAATCAACCGGCGAAGTGTCGACGACGCGAATGCCGAACTCGCGCTCGAAGGCGGCGAAATAGCTGCGGCGGAAGATCGAGTTCATCGCGCCGCCAGAAGCGTTGACGACGATGCGGTCCGGCTTCGGGGGTGTGGTCTGCGCGCTGACGATGGCGGGAAGCGCGAGGCCGCCACTGGCGAGCAGGAGGGGGCGACGTCCGGTCACGAGGCTCATGCAGCAGCTCCTTCGTCGCCGCGGCCAGCGCGGCGCCCACATTAAAGTCCACAAGGATTTGCGGGCGCAATCGGGTCGAAGTGCCGGCCGCCGCCGCTAACCCTTGATCCGGCGCTTGCGGATCCATCGGGCCGCGGATCCCCATAGCCTGTGCATCGCGCTTTTTCCCGTGGCAGTAAGGCGCAGCTTGGCGCGGGAGGCCCAGTTCCGTGTGGCGTTCCACGCGGGAATGCGCTGCAGGGTGCTGTGTCCGAGCTCCAAGAGCCAGATCACCGCCCCATAGATGCGCGCGAACCAGCGCACCTGCATCATCTTGGGCTTGGCGATGGCGAAGACGCGCGTCGAGAAGGCGACGCCGATCACCTTGCTCAGCAGAATGAAGGCCACGGCCGAGACGTAGTGACGATTGGCCAGCAACCACAGTTCCACCAACTTAAGGAGCGGCACCAGCGGCACGAACGGAATCATGAAGACGGCCACTACCCAGCCTGGGCTCAGCCGCGCGACGAGCCTCTCCAGCGCCGCGAAGATCGGGATGCGTGCCAGAACCTTGCCTACGGCCGAAAGCCACCGCCAAAGCGTGACATCCAGCAGAGCCCAGACCACCGCCAGGGCGATGACAGGCGGTGCGAGGATCCGGCGCAGGAGGCGCCGGGCGAGATGAGGCTGAAGCCGCATCCGGTGAACCTAACTCCTCAGGGGGTATCCGCCCAGGAGCTGTTCTGTGGCATGCGGTCGATCTGGGCGCGCTGGCGTGGCAGCGCCTGCGGATGCTCGGTCTGGAGCCAGGCGATCATCTTCTCCCGCACTTCGCAACGGAGATCGAAAGTGCGCGGAGCGGTGCTGGCCGAGATCAGCATGCGGACCTCCATCACGTCCGGCTTGAAGTCGGTCACCTGCATGTTGACCACCTGCCGGTCCCAGAGCCGAGAGGCGCGGGCGATTTCCTCGAGCTTGGCTCGCATGTCCACGACCGGTGCCGTGTAGTCCACATAGAGCATGACCGTGCCGATCAACGAGGCATTCTCACGCGTCCAGTTCTGGAAGGGCTTCTCGATGAAATAGGTCAGAGGCAGAACCATGCGCCGCCAGTCCCAGAGCCGGACGACGACATAGGTCGCGGTGATCTCCTCCACATTGCCCCATTCGCCTTCCACGATCACGGCGTCGTCAAGCCGGATGGGCTGTGTCACGGCGAGCTGCACGCCGGAGATGAGGTTGCGCAGCACGGGCTGCAGCGCCAAGCCGAAGACGATGCCGGCGGCACCGGCCGAGGCGAGCAGCGAGACGCCATACTGGCGCACGCCATCGAAGGTCATCAGCACGACGGAGGCGGTGATGATCACGATCATGATCCCCGCCACGCGCTGCAGGATGCGCGACTGGGTGACGTGCTTGCGGGCGAGGAGATTGTCCTCGGAATCCAGCTTGAAGCGCCGCAGATAGACGGTGGTCCAGATGTGCAGCGTCGTCATCGCCACCCAGCCGACGAGACAGACGAAGCAGATGGCCAGGATGTGGCGCATCAGTGCCGCCTCATCGAAGGTGAAGGGCGCCAGGCTTGCGCCGACGCTGAGCCCCACCACTACGAAGGCAAGCCGCGTCGGCCCCTCGATGCGCTGCACGAGCGATCGCCAGAACAGATCTCGCTGTTCCACGAGCCGGGTAATGATCCGGAAAAGCGCGCGATGAGCCATCAACGCCAGGACCAGCATGGTGGCCAGCACCGCCACGCTCACCAGCCAGGACGGCGCCCAGCTTGCCGAGGCGATGATATCGCGCGCCGTGTGGTCGATCTGTTCCAGCAAACCTCTCTCCACAGCAAGCCGTGAAGGCTTAACCGTGTGGACAGAGCTGGGTTTCCGGGGCGCGGCGCCGTGACGGCCCACGCTTGAAAGTCAGTCGAGCGTGAAGGCCTCGTGGACGGCGGATTGCACCATGCCGCCCAGCACCGCGCCGCCTCCGGCGACATAGATCCAGTCGCCGATGGCGGTGGCCGCGACGGCATGGCGCGGCGTCAGCATGGGCGCGTGGTGCTGCCAGCTATCCGTCGCTGGATCATAGCTCTCCATCTGGCCGAAGACCTTCGCATCGCGCGGCACGCCGCGCTCCAGGATTCCGCCTTCGCCACCCATGCAATAGAAGCGCCCGCGATAGACGACCATCCCGTGGCCGGAGCGCTCGGTGGGGAGGGGGGCCGCGACCTCCCACGCGTCGCGGCGCGGATCGTACACGTGATGCAGGCCGGTGTTGTACTGAAAGGTGTTGAAGCGGCCGCCGACCACGTGGATCAAGCCGTTATGGGCTACGCAACCGACATGATCGCGCGCGCCGGGCAGGGGGCGACGGCGCTCCCACCGGTTGGTGGCCGGATCGTAGACCTCGTGCCAGCCGATGCTCGCGCGTTCGTCCGATGGGTCCGTCGCGCCGCCGATGAGGTGGACCTTGCCGTCGAGCACGACGGCTGCGGAGGCCGCTCGCGCGCGCGGCAGGCGCGCCATCTCGCTCCAGCGATTGGTCGCGACGTCATAGACGAAAGCCAGGTCGTCGCAGGCGCGGTTCTGTTCGACAAAGCCGCCCAGCGCGTAGACCTTCCCGGCATCGGCGACGACAGCGACATGGTTCGCCCCGCGCGGAAGGGGCGCGGCCTCTAGCCAGCGGTCGGCGGCGGGATCGTAGATGGTGTGATAGGCCTGGTTGAACTTCCCTTCGCCATATCCGCCCACGACATGCATTCGCCCGCCCCAGGCGGTGGCCCAGGCCATCTCGCTTCGGGGGATGGGCATATCGGCGCGAGCGACCCATCGGCCTTGCGGCCCCGCGGGGGCGGGGCTGCCCGTCACGCGCTGCGCTTCCTGCTGCGGGGTGATGTGATGCGGCGCTCCGCCCTGGAAGACATTGGCATAAGGATTGGCGGAGGGCGCCAGCGGCCGCAGCTCCGGCGTGTCATGCCGATGGTGCTGGGTCTGCGCCAGCGCCGGCGCGGCAAGCAAGGCGGCGCTGGCGCTGAGGTAACTGCGACGGTTCATGGGCGTGTTTCCCTGGATGACGCAGGAGCCTAACGCGAATGCAATGACGTTGGGTACTTAGCGCGACAAAGCCGTAGCGGTTCCCAAATCCAGGCTGGCATTGCCACGAAGCTTGCCTATTCTGTCCGGCAAAAGACGATAGGGAGGCAACCAAGTTGCAGTTATCCGACCGGACCACCGGCGGCGTGCTGGCCGCCTTAGGCGCCGCGGCCGCTTGGGGTGGATCCCGATTGCCGGCGGTGCCTGGCCAGGATGTGGGCCCTGCCGCCTTTCCCATGCTGATCGGCTTCGGCCTTATTATCTGCGGTGCGCTGATTGCCCTCGGTATTGGCCGCAGCTTCGAGGTTCCGGAGGAGGCAGAGGAGAATTCCGGCAGCTTCGCTTCGCGCTGGGGGCTTCGGGTCCTGGCGCCACCCGGTCTTCTGCTCTTCTATGTCCTGGCGGTGGATGCGCTGGGCTTCCTGCTGACGGGCGGCATCATAGTGTTCCTCGGAGCCATCGCGTTACGCGCGAGCTGGAGGCTGGCGCTGCCACTGGCGATCGTCGCGCCCCTCCTGGTGCATCTGGCCTTCTACAAGCTGCTGAGGGTTCCCTTGCCGGACGGCATCCTGGGAGCGCCCTGGTAGATGGACGCCCTTCTCGAAGGCTTCCGCCTGGTCGCCGCGCCCGACGTCATCATCGCCATCTTCGCCTCGGCCGTCTACGGCCTAGTGGTTGGCTCCTTGCCCGGCCTTTCCGCCACGATGGCCACTGCATTGCTGGTGCCTGTTACCTTCTGGCTCTCGCCCATCGCGGCCGTCGCCACGATCATCACGGCCTCGGCCATGGCGATCTTCTCGGGCGACATCCCCGGCGCGCTGCTGCGTATCCCCGGCACGCCGGCCTCTGCCGCCTATACCGACGAGGCCTATGCTTGTACGCGCAAGGGGCAGCCGGAACTGGCGCTGGGCGCCGGCCTCTGGTTCAGCGCCATTGGCGGCATCGTGGGCACGCTCTCCCTGATGCTTCTCGCGCCGGCGCTGGCCGAGATCGCGCTTTCCTTCTCGACCTACGAGTATTTCTGGCTCGCGCTGCTGGGTCTGATGTGCGCGACGCTGGTGGCGCGGTCCTCGCCGATCAAGGCCATCGCCTCGATGCTGCTGGGCCTGCTGATCGCCTGCATCGGGATGGAGAACCCGGCCGGCACGCCGCGCTTCACCTTCGGCGTCCCCGATCTGTTGGGCGGCATCGAGCCCATTCCCGCGCTGGTCGGTGTCTTTGCCGTGAGCGAGGTGATGCGCGCCATGGGCAGCCCCGAGCCGCCAAAGATGCCCCATCGCAGGTTTGGCTCGATCCTGGCCAACCAGTGGCAGCTGACCAAGAAGTACCAGTGGCCCATGTGGCGCGGGAACTTTGTCGGGATCGTCATCGGCGTTCTCCCCGGTGCCGGTGCCGATATGGCGGCCTGGGTCAGCTACGCCATGTCGAAGAAGTTCTCCAAGACGCCGGAGCTCTTCGGAACGGGGCATCCGGAAGGGCTGGTGGAGGCGGGTGCCTCGAACAACGCCTCCCTCGCCTCGGGCTGGGTACCGAGCCTGCTCTTCGGCATTCCGGGTGACACGATCACCGCCATTGCGATCGGTGTTCTGTACATGAAGGGATTGAACCCGGGCCCGACACTGTTCACCGAGCGCGCGGGGAGCATGTACGCGCTCTACATCATCTTCATCCTGGCCAATATCATCATGATCCCGCTCGGCATCATCATGATCCGCTTGGCGTCGAGAGTTCTGCAGGCGCCGCGCGCGTCGGTGATGCCGGTCATCCTGCTGCTCTGCGCGGTCGGAGCCTTCGCCACGGGAAGCAACCTCTTCTCCGTGCTGATGGTCGGTGCCTTCGGCTGCCTCGGCTATGTGATGGAGAAGAACGGCTATCCGGTTGCGGCGCTCGTCCTGGGCATCGTGATGGGAAGCATGGTGGAGCAGAACTTCATCACCAGCCTCATCAAGTCGGATGGAGATGTGCTGCCCTTCTTCGAGCGGCCCGTTTCCTCGGTCCTAGCCGCCTTTACCTTCGGCGCGCTGCTTTGGCCGCTCGCCGTCTGGCTGCGCGACCGGATTTCGCCAAGGCGTCCCGAACGCACCGCGACCAGCTAGCTCATCCACACAACAAGACAGGGAGACAAAACATGATCCAAGCAAAGCGACGGACACTTCTGACCGGCACTGCTGCCATCCTAGCGGCCCCGGCCTTCGGTCAGGCGCGCTGGCCGCAGCGGCCGTTGCAGCTCCTTTGCCCATGGGCGGCTGGCGGAGGAACGGATGCGGTGGTCCGCATAATCGCCACGTTGTTGGAGAAGGAACTGGGCCAGCCCGTCAACGTGGTGAACCGCACGGGTGGCTCTGGCGTCGTGGGCCATGCCGCGATCGCCCAGGCGGCGCCCGATGGCTACACGCTGGGCATCATCACGGCCGAGATCTGCATGTTGCATTGGCAAGGACTGACCGAGGTCACCTACCGCAACTACACGCCGCTCGCGCTCATGAACAACGACCCGCCTGGCATCCAGGTGGCGAGCAATGCGCGCTACCAGAATATCCGTGAGCTGGCGGAGGCGGTGAAGGCTTCCCGCCCGGGACAGATGAAGGCAAGCGGTACGGGGCAGGGTGGCATCTGGCATCTCGCCCTGGCTGGCTGGCTCATGGCGCTTGGCTTGCCGGCGGCGCATGTCCGTTGGGTACCATCGAATGGCGCGGCACCGGCCATGCAGGATCTCGTGGCCGGCGGGCTCGACTTCACGACCAATTCCGTCGTGGAAGCCCGCGCCATGCTGGATGCCGGACGCGCGCGGAGCCTCGCCGTCATGGCTAACGAGCGGCTTGGCGCCTTCCCGAACATCCCGACGCTCAAGGAGGCGATGGGCGTCGAATATGCGACGGGCGCTTGGCGAGGCATCGCTGGGCCGGCCAACCTCCCCGCCGAGGTACGAACGGTGATGAATGCCGCGCTCGGGCGGGTTTTCCGGTCCGAAGAGTATGTGAACTTCATGAACCAGCGAGGCTTCGGCCTGACCTACGAAGACGCCGACGGTTTCGGTCGCTATATGGCCGCCGCCGATACCTCACTGGGCGACGCGATGAAGGCCGCCGGATTGGCGCGCAGCTGATCCGTTACGGGCGGGTGCCTTACGACGCCCGCCCGTTGGCGGTATGAGGGCTGATGCCCGTCGAGATCGAGCGCAGGTTCCTGGTGACGAGCGCGGCGTGGCGCGTTGCCGCGCTCGGCGAAGCCGTGCCGATCCGGCAGGGCTACGTGGCGGACGGGACCGAGGCAGGCATGTCGGTCCGGGTGCGTCTTTCCGGCGAGCGGGCCTGGATCACTTTGAGGTCGCGAGGCCTGCTGACCCGCGCGGAATTCGAATACCCGATTCCAGTCACCGATGCGGAGGCGCTGCTCGCCGGGCATTGTGTCACTCCTCCGCTCGCCAAGCGCCGGACGCGTGTGCACCACGCAGGGCTTATCTGGGAAGTGGACGAGTTCGAGGGCCATCTCTCCGGCCTGGTCCTGGCCGAGGTGGAACTCGCCGACGCCGCGCAGAATGTCGCGCTTCCTTCCTGGGTGGGCATCGAGGTGACACAGGATCCGCGCTTCCAGAACACTGCCCTGGCCCGCGCCGCTGCGGTGCCGGATCCACTGCCGCCCTGAGCGGCCGCGAGAGGTTTCATCGAAGGGTCATGCGGGGACGAGTTGTCCCCGGGTAGCCCGCCGCTACACGAAAGCCGAGGTCCGAGGCCCCGTTCGCCGGGAGGGAGTTGGATGGAATACGCCCGCCGTTTCAAGGTTCTGGTCTGTGCGCCGAATTTCGATGAGTCGGACCTGGAGGGTGCCCGGCTACGCGACATCCTCCGCGAGGTCGAAGAGATGGGCTACGCCGTGCTCCGCGCCCGCCGCGACGACGATGCGGAGCTGGTGATCCGGACGGACAGCGCCATCGGTACGGTGCTGGTGGACTGGGGGAAGAAGGGCCTTCAGGGCAAGGCAGCGCCTCTGATCCAGCAAATCCGCAAGCGCGGCCTCGACGTGCCGATCATCCTGCTCGTGAGACGCCGCCGGCTCGAGGACATTCCGGTGGATGTGCTGGACGATGTGGACGGCTTTGTCTTCCTGGCTGAGGAGACGCCGGAATTCATCGCGAAGAACCTCGTCTCCCGCCTCCGCCAATATGCCGAAACGCTGAAAACGCCCTTCTTCGGCGCGCTGGTGGATTATGCCGAAGCGGGCAACATGCTCTGGACCTGCCCGGGGCATAATGGCGGGATGTTCTACAGCCGCAGCCCGGTAGGGCGCATTTTCGTGGAACACCTGGGCGAGGCGGTCTTCCGCGACGATCTCGATAATTCGGTGCTCGATCTCGGCGACCTTCTGACCCACGAGGGACCGGCGCTGAAGGCGCAGATGGAGGCGGCGAAGATCTTCGGGGCCGAGCGCACCTACTTTGTCCTGAACGGTACCTCCACATCCAACAAGATCGTTCTCCAGTCGATCCTGGCCGAGGATGACCTCGTCCTGTTCGACCGGAACAACCACAAGGCGGCGCATCATGGCGCGCTGTTCCTGGGTGGTGCCACGCCGATTTTCGTCGAGACGGCGCGCAACCCGCATGGGCTGATCGGCCCGATGAACCTGGCCGCGCTGGACGAGGACAGGCTGCGCCACGCCATCCGCGACAATCCCCTGGTGAAGGACCCCGGGGCCTGGAAGAAGCCACGCCCTTTCCGCGCGGCAGTCGTCGAGCAATGCACCTATGACGGCACGATCTATTCGGCAGAGGAAGTGCTGAAGCGCCTCGGGCACCTGTGCGACTACATTCTCTTCGACGAGGCATGGGCGGGCTTCCTGAAATTCCATCCCCTGTTTCGCGGCCGCTTCGGGATGGGGCTCCAGCCGCTGGGTCCTGATTCACCGGGCATCTTCGTGACCCAGAGCACGCACAAGCAACTCGCGAGCTTTTCGCAAGCCTCGCAGATCCACGTGCGGGACAACCACATCAAGGGACAGCACCGGCGCGTGGAGCACCGCCGGTTCAACGAAATCTTCCTGCTGCACGCCTCGACCAGCCCCTTCTATCCCCTCTTCGCCTCGCTCGACGTCGGCGCGCAGATGATGAAGGGCCGATCCGGGGAGATTCTGTGGGATGATACGATCCGCCTGGGTATCGAGATGAGGAAGAAGCTGCGCCTCATGGCGCGTGAATTCGCCGAACGGGAGGTGGACCCCGCGAACCAGTGGTTCTTCGAGCCCTTCGTGCCGAAGACGACCGAGGTGGAAGGCGAGACCATGCGCTGGGAGGACGTGCCGACCGATCTTCTTGCCTCCGATCCCCGGCATTGGGAGCTGTCGCCCGGCGCGGATTGGCATGGCTTCGGCGAAGTGCCCTCGGGCTGGGCGATGACCGACCCGAACAAGCTGACGGTGCTTACCCCCGGCTTCTGCGACGGCGCCTATGATTCGCACGGGGTGCCGGCGCCGATCGTGGCGGAGTATCTGCGGCAGAACCGCATCGTGCCCGAGAAGAACGACCTCAATAGCCTCCTCTTCCTGCTGACCCCGGGCAGCGAGAGCAGCAAGGCCGGCACGCTGCTCTCGCATCTCGTTACCTTCAAGAAGCTGCACGACCGCAATGCGCCGCTCGAGGAGGTTATTCCGGCATTCGTCTCTCGCCGCCCCGCGCGGTACCGTGGCGTGCGGCTCCGCGACCTGTGCGGGGAGATGCAGTCCTTCTACCGCCACGAGAATGTCAGCGCGCTCCAAGCGGCGCAGTTCCGTGCCGAGCATTTCCCGGAAATGGTGATGGCGCCGCACGCGGCCGTGCGGGAAATGGTGCGAAACAACGTGGATTTCGTGCCGCTCGAGGAGACGGATGGGCGCATCGCCGCGACGCTCTGGCTTGTCTATCCGCCGGGCATCGCGACGGTGATCCCGGGCGAGCGGCTGGGCCAGCGCTCACGCCCGATGATCGCGTATCTCAAGGCTTTCGAGCGCGCGGCGAATCTCTTCCCGGGCTTCGACAACGAGATCCAGGGCGTCTATCGCCAAAAGCAGGAGGACGGCTCCGTCCGCTTCCTCACCTACGTTGTGAGGGAAAGCTAGTCCACAGGGCCGGTCGCGCCCAGCGGGTGGTGATGGTCAGTCCGCCCGCGGATCCAGCTGCCCGGCTACCGCCTCCACCGCCGTTTTCGGCAGCAACTTCATTGTCAGGATGAAGGCGGCCAACGCGAGGCAAATGCCGTTGGTGATGATCAGCGGCTATTGCCCAAGCAGAATGCCGTAGATCAGCCAGAGGGCGAAGCCGAAGGTGGTGAGAGCGTAAGTTGGGGCGGAGAGGCTTCTCGTGTTGCGCGTCGCGATGACTTTCCAGGCCTGCGGCACAAAGCTGGCGACCGAAGCGAGCGAGGCCAGCCCACCGATCATGAGTGCGGCACCCATCAGCGCGGAGCCGAAAAGAGCTCGGCATCCGGGTCGGGAAGACCGAGGATGGCGCGCTGGATCAGCTGTGCGGCAATGGCGCTGAAGGTGAGGCCGTTGCCGCCGAAGCCGAGCACGCGGAAGCAGCGCTCGGCGCCGGCTATCGGGCCGATGAGCGGCAAGCCGTCTGGGCTTTCGCCAAAGCAACCGGTCCAAGCGTAGTCCGGCGCCGCCTCGATGCCGGGGATCAATGCCGCGAGCTTCCGGCGCAGGACCTCGACCTTCCGAGGCAGCAGCCGGTCGCGGTGGTCCTCGTCCTTGAATCCCTCATCCTCGCCGCCGACCATCACGCGACCGTCGGTCGTCGTGCGGATGTAGAGGTAAGGGGAAGCGGCTTCCCAGATCAGGCAGCGGCTTGGCCAAAGCTTGTCGGGCTGCGGAGCGGTGGCATACGCCCAGGTGGAGGTGATCTTGTAACCCCGCTGGCGCGCCAAAGGCGAAAGCTCGTAACCGGTGGCAAGCGCGACATACTTGGCTTCGATGGTGAAGCCCTCGCTCGTGGTCAACAGCACTCGCCGCGGACCGGGATCGATATCCACCACGTCGCACGGCGCGTGCAACCGGGCACCGCGCCGGACGGCGGCGCGCCAGAGGCCCAGCGCCAGTGCACGGGGATCGACTTCGGCGGCCCCGGCCGAAAGGATCGCCCCATCGCGCTCGATCCCCGTGAGCCGGCGCAGCTCCTCGCCGTCGATCAGATGAGAGCGCAGCCCCACCCGGGCGCGCGTTTCCGCTTCCTTCCGGAGCCCCGCGAGGTCCAGCACATTGCCGGGCAGATAGATCGCCTGGCGTGACCGGAAGCTGCAGGGAATGCGGAGATCCGAAATCCGGGCGTGGACATGCTCGACGGCCGTGGCGGAGCGCCACCAGGCCCGCACGGCGCGGGCCCGGCCCAGGCGGCCGATCAGCTCGGTCAAAGGCTGGTCGATCTCGAATTGCAGGAGCGCCGTGCTCGCGCTGGTAGAGCCCACGGCTGGCCCGCGCCGGTCCAGCGCCAGGACCTCTCGTCCCGCCTCGACCAGCGCATCGGCGACCAGCGCGCCGCTGACGCCGCAGCCGATGACGACGACGTCCGCCTTGCCGCTCTCTAGCAACGGCCGGTGCGGAGGGTCGGTACGGCTTCTGGCGTTCCAGATCGGCTGGCCGGTATGGAGGTCGAGGTCGGGCGTGGCCTGCAAAGTGCTGCATCCTTGTGGGCGGGGCGCCTGCATCAACGTAGGAAGACGGTCTGCGTTACAGGAAACCCGGCGGAGCAGGATCGCGTTCTCGCCGCATGTCTCCCTCTCCTGTCGAACTGGCTGGCCTGCGCTACGTCTCCGATGGGGAACCGGGCATCAGGCGTGAGGGAGATCCTGGCGCTTTCGTCTATCGCGATGCGCAAGGACGGCGGATCCGCAGCAAGGCGGTGCTCGACCGGATTCGCCTGCTCGCTATTCCACCCGCCTATGTGGACGTCTGGATCTGCGCGACGGCGGATGGCCATTTGCAGGCCGTGGGCAGGGACGCCCGAGGGCGCAAGCAGTATCGGTACCATCCGCAATGGCGGGCGGTGCGCGACAGCAACAAGTTCGAACGCCTCGTGCGCTTCGCTCGCGGGCTGCCCGCCTTGCGCCAGCGTGTCCTGGCCGATGTCGCCAGGCCCGGCCTTCCCCGTGAGAAGGTTCTGGCCACAGTCGTTTGGCTTCTGGAGGCCACGCTCGCCCGCGTCGGGAACGAGGAGTACGCGCGCCTCAATAAGAGCTTCGGGCTGACCACGCTGCGCAATCGCCATGTGCAGGTGAAGGGCGGCGAGATGCGATTCCACTTCCGGGGCAAGGGAGGAAAGCTTTGGCGTCTCCGGCTGGAGGACCGCCGGATCGCCCGCATCTTGCGGACGTGCCAGGAATTGCCCGGCCAGTCGCTCTTCCAGTACCGGGATGACGAAGGCGAGCTGCAAACGATCGGCTCGGCCGATGTGAATGCCTATCTTCGGGACATCACCGGCGAGGACGTGACGGCCAAGGATTTCCGGACCTGGGCAGGGACCGTCCTGGCGGCGCTGGAACTGGCTGCGATGCCGGCGGTGACGACCCAGGGCATGACGAAGGCCCAGGTCAAGGAGGCCGTTGCCCGGACCTCCGCGCGCCTCGGCAATACGCCGGCGATCTGCCGCAAGTGTTACGTCCACCCTGCCGTCTTCGAGCGGCATGCGGCTGGCGCGCTCGATATCCGGCTACGCCCGCCCCGCGGGGAGGGACCGAGCCTGCGGGTCGAGGAGGCGGCGGTACTGAGCTTTCTGCGACGCTGTGCACGGGATGCCGCCACGCGGCCTGGCTGAGATCGCGACTGTCGCCCAGGCCTTCCCATTATGTTGACAGTGACAACATTGGATCTATGTTGACGATGAACACATGGCCGGGACAACCGGCCGGAGGAGTCAACTCCGATGATGTTTTTCGCCTTCCTGGTCTTGGGTAGCGTCATCGCAGCCGTCGCGAGCCGCGTGGGGCTTCCAGGCCTAGCGGACTGGACCAGCCGCATGCGGTGGGCGATGGCTGTCGCGCTGCTGTTTTTTGGCCTCGACCACTTGCTGGTGCCCGGAAGGTATCTGCCCATGTTGCCTTCGGCCCTGCCGGCGCCCGAGGCGTTGGTGCTCTTTACGGGGTTGTGCGAAATCGGCGGCGGCCTGGGTCTTCTCATACCGAGACTGCGACGTCTCGCGGCCATCATGCTGAGCATCTATTTCGTCTGCGTCTTTCCCGCGAACGTCCGCAATGCCTTGGGCGGCTTGTCCGTCTCGGGGCTACCGGACGCTCAATGGTATTACTGGCTGCGGCTCCCATTTCAGCCGCTGGCGATTTGGTGGGCGCTCTACGCCGGCGAGGTCATCACCTGGCCTCAGCGCCAGCGAGATCCCGGCGGGTCGTGCCGGGTTTAACGATCAATTCGCCCTCTGCATCAGCAGCGGGCCAGCCATAGCGCCGAGCGCTGTCACGACCAGCACGGCCAAGCCGTGCCAGACCAGCACCATGACCGAGGCGTTCAACTCGTGCACAAGGGTCAAGCCCAGGCTGGCGAAGGCCGCGGCAGACAGGCCGCCCAAAGTCGCGACGGGCAGGGGCCGCAGCAGGGCCGCGTGGCGTGTCAGCCAGACCATGCCCAGCGTCATGGGCACGCCCAGGCCGAGGATGAACCCCAGGCAGGGGAGGCTCGTCGTCAATCTCAGGCCTTCCGCACCGAGGCGCGTGAAGTCCGCGAGGCAGCCCCAGCCCATCGTCGCGAGCCAAGCCGCGATGGCTGGAAGCGGCAGTAAGGCCCACCGCCTATCGCGGTCGGGCAGGGCGAGCTGAAAGGCCGCGAAGCCGGAGAACAGCGCGACAAGACCGGCCGTGGCCATGTGCCAGAAGTCGATACGCGCCAGGCCGTCCTCCATCACGTCCTTCCGCATGCCCAGCATCCACAGCGCGGCGAGGATCACGAGGGTGCAGAAGCCAGTCCAGAGGCAGAGCATGACGCTCGGCGAGGGCAGGCGCCGAACCGGCCGGAGGTCGCTGGCCAGCCGGGTAACCAGATCTTCGGTCTTCATCGCTTGCCCTCCGCGCCGAGGCGCCGCCGGAGGGACTGGATGGCGCGATGGGTGGCGACCTTGAGCGCGCCTACGGACATGCCCGAGCGCGAGCTGGCCTCCGCCAGGGAAAGATCCTCGATCTTGGTGAGCTGCAGAGCTGTGCGTTGCGACGCGGGGAGTTGCTGCACGGCGGCCCGCAGGTCGGCGGCCTCGATCTGACTTTCGGCGACGGCCTCGACCGCTGCGAATTCCGCCGCGTCGAGCGCGGTCTCCCGGCCCGTTCGCCGAGAAAGGCCGCGCCCCCGATCCAGCGCTCGCCGCTCCGCGATGGCCGAGAGCCAGGGGCGGAAGGGCCGCGATGGATCGTAAGTGTGCCGAACGCGGTGCAAAGTCAGCAGCGTGTCCTGCGCCGCGTCTTCGGCTTCGGCCGGATTACGGAGAATCCGGCGGCAGATAGCGCGGATCAGCGGCAGGCATTCGCGCAGAAGGGTCGCATAGGCCGCGGCATCGCCCCCTTGCGCCATGCTCATGAGGGCGGACCAGTGGCGATCCTGCTCCAGCCGGCCTTCGTTCGGACCGCTCATGGAAAAGGCCCGGCCAGATAAGGGGAGACAGGCAAGCGCCATGTGGACTCCAGTTTAAAAACGCCGCTGAGCCAGGACGGGCCCCGGCCGGCTCGATCTTCCGGTTTCGGCGCCACAGGCACGAAGGTTACGATGGGAGCCTCCAAGGGCCGGAGCGAGCGCCATGTCGCCTGCGAAAGGCTGGCCTGCCCTCGATCGGACTTCAAGTCGGGACGGGGTTCTTGCCGACGGGCGCCTCAACCCCTATGGAAGCGCCGACCGGATGGGTGGCCGAGTGGTCGAAGGCGCGCGCCTGGAAAGTGCGTATAGGTCAAAAGCCTATCGTGGGTTCGAATCCCACCTCATCCGCCATCTCCCGGCATTCCGTTCCGTCATTCCCCTCTCGCTGGATCAGCTTTCGGGCGACCTCTGTTCGCGAATGGGTGCTGCGCCGGCAGTCACCTTGCCATCGCGCCGCTCATCGAAGTGGCAGCGGTCCGTCGTTCTTTACTTCCTCCATCACCGCGTAGGTCCGTGTCTCCTTGACGCCGGGCAAGGTCAGCAGCACCTGGCCGAGGAAATGGCGGTACGCGGCCATGTCCTTCACTCGCGACTTCACCAGGTAATCGAAGCCGCCCGCAACCATATGGCACTCCAGAACCTCAGGCGCGCGGTTCACCGCCTCGGCGAAGAGGTGAAAGACGTCCGGCGTCGTCTTGTCCAGCAGGACCTCCACGAAGACCAGCAGCCCGAGGCCGAGCTTGTGCGGATCCAGCCGAGCGGCGAATCCTGTAACGAAGCCTTCCTTGATGAGGCGGCGCGTCCGCTCGCTGGTCGCGGTGGGCGAGAGTCGCACCTTCTCGGAAAGCTCGAGATTAGTGATGCGCCCGTCGCTCTGGAGAATATTCAGGATCTGTCGGTCGATCTGGTCAATTTCGTGCATCATTCACGCCGAAAGTAGGAATACTCCGTGAACTGTACGCTGAATCGACGGTTATGGGCTATATTGATCCACATGACCTCTGCTTAGCCTGGCGTGAGTCACGAGAGGCCCCGCCATGTCCCCATACCCTCGCCCCTTTGAGGCGCTGGCAGCTGAAGTTTGGCCGCGCACCGGCCTGCGCGCGGCCGTCACCGCGGCTTATCGCAGGCGCGAGGAAGATTGCGTTCCGCCCCTTATCCGCGCCGCGGAATTGACGCCCGAGCAGGCGGCGGCCACGGAGGGGCTGGCCCGGCGTCTGGTCGTGGCGCTTCGGGCGAAAGGCAATCCTGGCGGTGTGGGCGCCCTGGTGCAGGAGTTCTCGTTGTCGAGCCAGGAGGGAGTCGCCCTCATGTGCCTGGCGGAAGCCCTGCTTCGCATCCCCGATACCGCCACGCGCGATGCGCTTATCCGGGACAAGATCTCAGGCGGCGACTGGCAAGCCCATGTCGGCCGCTCGCCCTCGCTCTTCGTGAACGCCGCTACCTGGGGTCTCGTCGTCACCGGTAGGCTAACGTCCACCAACAGTGAGGACCGTCTTGGCGCGGCGCTGACGCGGCTGATAGCGCGCGCCGGCGAGCCAATTATCCGCCGCGGTGTGGACCTCGCCATGCGGATGATGGGCGAGCAGTTCGTGACCGGGCAGACCATCGACGAGGCTCTGGAGCGAAGCCGGCTCATGGAGGCGAAGGGCTTTCTCTACTCCTTCGACATGTTGGGCGAGGCCGCGACCACGGCCGCCGACGCTGCCCGCTATCTGGAGGAATATGAGCGCGCGATCCACGCCATCGGCCGTGCCTCGGCCGGACGCGGGATCCAGGCCGGGCCCGGTATCTCCATCAAGCTCTCTGCGCTGCATCCTCGATATAGCCGCGCCCAGCGCGGGCGTGCGATGTCCGAGCTTCTTCCCCGTGTGGCACACCTCGCGGCTTTGGCGCGCGGCTACGACATCGGTCTCAACATCGATGCGGAGGAGGCCGATCGCCTGGAGCTTTCACTGGACCTGCTTGAGGCCCTTTGCCACGACGACCGCCTCGCCGGCTGGAATGGCGTGGGTTTCGTGGTTCAGGCCTATCAGCGCCGGGCGCCCTTCGTCCTCGATTTCGTGATCGACCTCGCCCGGCGCACCGGGCGGCGCATGATGGTCCGCCTCGTGAAGGGCGCCTATTGGGACAGCGAGATCAAGCGCGCGCAGGTTGATGGGCTCGAGGGCTTTCCCGTCTTCACGCGCAAGATCCACACGGACGTGTCCTACCTCGCCTGTGCGCGGAAGCTGCTGGGGGCGCCCGATGCGGTCTTCCCCCAATTCGCGACGCACAACGCCCACACTCTCGCCGCCATCCACGCCCTGGCGGGGGAGGACTACGTGCCAGGCCAGTACGAGTTTCAGTGCCTGCACGGGATGGGCGAACCGCTCTACGAGGAGGTCGTCGGCACCGACAAGCTGAACCGCCCCTGCCGGATCTACGCGCCCGTCGGCACGCATGAGACGCTTTTGGCCTATCTGGTGCGCCGGCTGCTGGAGAACGGCGCGAACTCCTCATTCGTCAACCGCATCAATGACCCTTCCGTGCCGGTCGACGCGCTGATCGCCGACCCGGTGGTGGAAGCCGCACGGCTTTGGCCCCTCGGCCGGCCACATGACGCCATCGCGCAGCCGCGCCATCTCTTCGGAACGGCGCGACGTAATTCGGCGGGCATCGACCTGTCCAACGACGATCGCATCGCGGGCCTTTCCGGCACGCTGTCTTTGGCGCCCCCCTTACGGGCGGTGCCTTGGCTCGGCGACGGCCCGGTCGAGGGGCCCATGCGTGACATCCACAATCCGGCCGACCGGCGGGATCTGGTCGGGCGCGTCTTCGAATCCACGCCCGCCATCGTGGAGGCTGCCTTGGCAAAGGCCCACGCCGCGGCTCCTGCCTGGGCCGCCATGAGCGGGGCCGCGCGCTCCGCCTGCCTCGAGCGTGCGGCGGATCTGATGGAGGAGCGCATGCCCGCCCTCCTGGGGCCTATCGTGCGCGAAGCCGGAAAATCCCTGCCCAACGCCGTCGGCGAGGTTCGCGAAGCGGTGGATTTCCTTCGCTACTACGCGGGGCAGGCACGCGGATTCACGGTGGACACGCATCGCCCGCTGGGGCCCATCGCCTGCATTTCGCCCTGGAACTTTCCACTCGCGATCTTCACTGGCCAGGTGGCGGCGGCGCTGGCGGCCGGCAACCCCGTGCTGGCCAAGCCGGCCGAGGAGGTTCCCGTCATCGCCTCGCTCGGCGCGGAACTTCTCCGCGAGGCCGGAGTTCCTCCCGCCTGCATCCAGCTTCTGCCCGGCGACGGTGCCGTGGGCGCGGCGCTGGTGGCCGATCCACGTGTTCAAGGCGTGATGTTCACTGGTTCGAACGAGGTCTCGCGCATCATCCAGCGGCAACTCGCGCAGCGGTTGGGCGAGGGTGACAGACCAGTTCCCTTCATCGCGGAGACGGGCGGACAGAATGCGATGGTGGTGGACAGCTCGGCCCTCGCCGAGCAGGTGGTGGCGGATGTCCTCGCATCCGCTTTCGACAGCGCCGGCCAGCGATGCTCGGCGCTGCGTGTCCTCTGCCTGCAGGCGGATGTCGCGGACCGCATCCTCGACATGCTCAAGGGAGCTATGGCGGAACTCGCGGTAGGGATTCCGGACCGCCTGGCGACCGATATCGGCCCCGTCATCACCGAGGAAGCGCGGGACGGCATCCAGCGGCACGTCGAGGCGATGCGCGCGAAGGGCCGTCTCGTCCACGCGCTGCCGCTCCCCGCATCGTGCGAGCACGGCAGCTTCGTTCCGCCGACGCTCATCGAGATTGGCAGTCTCCAGGAGCTGCAACGGGAGGTCTTCGGGCCTGTGCTGCATGTCCTGCGCTTCGAGCGTGAGGCGATGAATGCCCTGATGGAGGAGATCAACGGCACCGGATTCGGCCTGACCTTCGGCATCCACTCCCGCATTGACGAAACGATCGGGCAGCTCACTTCCCGTTCCGGCGCGGGCAACATCTATGTGAACCGCAACATGATCGGCGCGGTGGTGGGAGTGCAGCCCTTCGGCGGCCACGGCCTGTCCGGGACCGGACCCAAGGCGGGCGGGCCGCTCTATCTGCGGCGCCTCCTCGCATCCGGCTCGGATCTGCCGTCCACCACCGCGGCCGACCTGCCCGGCCCGGCCGGCGAGCACAATCTCTACAGCGTGCATCCTCGCGGCAAGGCGCTTTGTCTCGCGGCGACCGGGGAGGAACTGGCTGCGCAGATGGCGGCCGCGCGCTCGGCGGGGAATACCATCGCGGACGAGCGTGACCTCGCTGGCTGCGACGTCATCCTCTTCGATGGTCCGCGGGAGGCGTTGCTTGCCCTGCAGCAGGAGGTCGCGGCGCTGGACGGTCCCATCCGGCCAATCCTGACCGCGCCCTACGCGCAGGAAATGCTCGTTCTTGAACGCAGTGTCAGCGTCAACACGGCCGCGGCCGGCGGAAACGCAAGCCTGATGAGCATCGGCTGAGGCCGCGCTGCCATGGCGCATGCGGCGGATGCCGCTATGGTGCGCCCCGAATAGGAGGGCACCCATGGATCTGCCGCTTGAAGGTATTGTTGTCATCGAAGTGGGCCAGGCGCTGGCCGGGCCGCTGGCCGGCGCGGTGCTGGCCGATATGGGCGCCGACGTCATCAAGGTCGAGAAGCCCGATGGTGGCGACGATGCTCGCGGCTGGGGCCCGCCTTATGGGCCGGACGGCGTTACCTCGCTGTATTTCCATGGGCAGAACCGCAGCAAGCGTTCCATCACCCTCGACCTGAAGAAGGCCGAGGATGTCGAGGCGCTGCACAAGCTTTGCGAGACGGCCGATATCCTGATCCAGAACCTGCGACCGGGCGTGGTGGATGAGATCGGGATCGGGCCGGAGCAGATGCTCGCGCGCCATCCGCGCCTGATCTACTGCTCCATCTGGGCCTTCGGCTTTGAGGGGCCCATGAAGATGAAGCCTGGCTTCGACCCACTGCTGCAGGCCTATGGCGGCATGATGAGCGTGACGGGCCAGGCAGATGGGCCGCCGACGTTTGCCGGTGCTTCGATCAACGACAAGGCGACCGGGCTCTTCACCACCATCGGCGCGCTGGCCGCGCTTCGCTGGCGCGACAAGACGGGCAGGGGGTGCCTGGTGGATGCCTCGCTCTTCGAGACGGCGGCCTTCTGGGTCGAGGGCCAGATCAACAACTACATCGCCACGGGCGATATCCCAAAGCGCCACGGAACCGGCGCCGCGGTTATCGTGCCCTACCAGGTGTTCCAGACGGCGGACCGCCCGCTCTGCCTCGCCGCGGGCAATGACCGTCTGTTCCAGCGCGCCTGCCGCGTGCTCGGGCATCCGGAATGGTCAGAGGATCCACGCTTCGCCCGGGGTGGCGACCGCGTGCGGAACAAGGAGGCGCTGGTTCCGCTGATCCAGGAGGTCTTCCTGACCAACACGCGTGACCATTGGCTGGCTGGGCTGGACAAGGTCGGTGTGCCGAGCGGCCCCGTGAACGACATCGGCGAGGTGACGGAGAGCGAGCAGATGGCTGCTGTCGGCCTGCTGCGCGATCTGCCGGAAGGCGGCCCGAAGATCGTGAGCCTGCCGATTTCCTTCAACCGGAAGCGGCCCTTCCCGCGAAGGGCCTCGCCCCGGCTGGGCCAGCACAATCGCGAAGTGCTGGGCCGGGATTGACCTGGCCGCGGTCCGAGGCTGTGCCTCGGGCCGCAAGCTTGCCGCGCGAGCACATCATCACTGCGGTTCGATCCCTGCCGCGCGCACCACGGTCGCCCAACGTTCCACCTCGGCGCGGACCAGGCGCGAGAGTGCCTCCGGCCCCTGCTGGTCGGGCGCGGCCGGGATGGAGCCCAGGCCCTCGATGCGCTGGCGGATCGCCGGATCAGCCAGCGCGGCCCGCAGCGCGGCGTCCAGCCGCGCGACCACGGGCTGCGGCGTTCCGCGCGGCGCGAAGATCGCGTTCCAGCCCTGGAAGATGTAATCGGGCAGCCCAGCTTCGACGGCGGAAGGCACGTCGGCGCTGCGCGAGGTCGCCGCGATCAGCAGGCCCCGCATGGTGCCGGCCTGGATCTGGGGCACGGCAGCGGGCGCCAGGACGCAGGCGCTGTCCACCTGCTGCGCCACGATGTCGTTCACGGCCGGCCCTTCGCCGCGATAGGGAATGTTGTTGAACTGCACCCCCGCCACATGTGCGAAGAGCGCGCAGGCCAGGTGGTTGGTCGAGCCGATGCCGGCATGGCCATTGGTGACGCGGCCGGGATTCTCGCGCACATGTGCCAGGAACTCGGTCATGTTCCGGGCCGGGAAGCCGTTCCGCACGACGAAGTAGAGCGGCGTGCCGGCGATGAGCCCGATGGGCTGCAGCTCGCGGGGGTCGTAGGCGATGTTGCGGTAGATGGACGGCGCGGCGGAATGGCTGCCGAGGCTGCCGACCGTCAGCGTATAGCCATCCGGTGCCGCCTGGGCGCCGCGCCCGCCGCCGATGGTTCCGCCGGCGCCCGACACATTCTCGACCACCACGCTGCGGCCCAGCGTGCGTGACATGTGGTCGGCGGCGATGCGTGCCAGCACGTCGGTGGCACCGCCCGGGGCGAAGACCACGATCATGTTGATCTGGCGGGTCGGGAATTCCTGCGCAGGGGCGGGCAATCCCGCGGCTAACAGCAGGGCCGCGGTGGCGGCGATCAGACGCTTCATCCTTGTGTGTCTCCCCAGCTGACGGCTTGGCGCCGCCTTCGTTTCGCATATCGAAACGCTTTTCATATTTCCTCGTCAAGTGTATCTGAAAGTGAGAGCGCATTTCGACAAGCAAAGCGAAAGGACGTCCACCATGGCTCGTTCAGGGCAGCCAGCACAGGAAGGCGGCCGGAATCCGTACCTTCTCGCCTCGCTGCATCGCGGGCTGGAGGTGCTCGACTGTTTCGCCACGCGAAACTCCTGGGGGCTGGCCGACCTCGCCAGCCATCTGGGGCAGAGCAAGCCCACCATCTTCCGCGTGCTCCATACGCTCGAGCAGTTCGGCTACATCACCAAGGAGGCCGCCTCCGGGCGCTACGTGCCGGGCCTGCGGCTACACGCGCTCGGCTCCGCCGCCGTGCGCCACGAGCAACTGCGCTGGCAGGCGCTGCCGCCCCTGCAGGATCTGGCGGAAAGCACGGGCGAGACGGTGCATGTCGGCATCCTGCACGACGGTGTGATCGTTACCGTGCAGATCGTCGAGGGCACGCGAGCGGTCCGCATGCACTCCTCCGTCGGCAAGCGCAGCCCCGCCCATGCGAGCGCGTTGGGGAAGGTGCTGATGGCTTACCTACCCGATGCGGAGGTCGATGCTGTCGTCGCCGCGCACGGCCTGACGCGCTTCACCGCACGAACGATCACCACGCCAGAAGCCCTGCGGGAGACGCTGCACCGCGTGCGGCTCGACGGTTACGCCCAGGATGAGGAGGAGATCGAGGTCGGCCTGCGCTGCCTCTCCGCGCCCATCACCGACCATGCCGGCCGGCCCACCGCCGCGTTGGCCATCTCCGCGCCTGCCTCCCGCATGGATCCCGAGCGCGTCACGGCGCTGATCCCGCAGGTGAAGGCCACGGCGCTCCGCATCTCCAGAATGCTCGGCAGTCCCTCGATGGTGGCTGCCTGACCAGGAACTTCTTCAACGGGAGACAGAACGCCCCATGAATGGCAGCAACAGGCAGGTGCTGATGAACGGCGCCGACATCATCGTGGATCACCTGGTGAAGCAGAAGGTGCCCTATCTCTTCGGCCTCTGCGGCCATGGGATCACCGGCTTCATGGACGCCGCCTTCAAGGCGCAGAACCGCATCAAGACCATCTCCACCCATCATGAGCAGACGGCCGGCCACATGGCCGACGCCTACTACAAGGTGCGCGGCCAGCCGGTCGCGACCTTCACCTCCTGCGGGCCGGGCTCGGCCAACATGGTGATGGCGCTGGCGGCGGCCATGATGGATTCCTCGGCCTTCCTCGCCATCACCGGCAACGTGCCCACGGGGCAGTTCAACCGCGGCCCCTTCCAGGAAACGGGACGGCATTTCCAGGGCGATTTCCCTTCGGTGGTGCGGCCCTATGTGAAGCGTTCCTTCCAGCCGACGCGGGCGGACATGGTGCCGCTCGCGGTCACGCAGGCCTGGGATCTGTTGACCTCCGGTCGCCCTGGCCCCGTGAATCTCGATGTCCCGCTCAATGTTTTCGTCGAGGAGACGAGCGTGAGGGCGCATGGCGCGACAAGCCGCGTCATCAATGGGGCGCCGGGCAACCCGAGGGAGCTTTCGGCGGCGCTCGACCTGCTGCTCGCGGCGAAGCAGCCCGTGATCATCGCTGGGCAGGGGGTGCTGCTCGGCGATGCCTGCGATGCGCTCGTGGGCTTCGCCGAGCTCACCGGCATTCCGGTCGTCACCAGCCCGAACGGCAAAGGGGCGATCCCGGACCGCCATGCCCTGGCCTTCGGCGCGATCGGCCGCAACGGGGCCTATGCGGCCAATGACGCGACGAAAAATGCCGATGTCATCCTGGCCATCGGCTTCTCCTTCGACGACCGCGCGACCAGCGCCTGGCTAGACGGTTACACGCTTTCGGTGCCGCCCTCGCGCCTCATTCAGATCGACATCGACCCCAGCGAGATCGGCCGCAACTACCCGGCCGAGTACGGCATCCTCGGCGACGCGCGGGCGAGCCTGGAATTCCTGGCCGAGGCCGCGCGGGGCCGCCTCAACGGCGGCCGCAGCCTGGCAGGCTGGATCGCGCGGCTGGAGAAGGGAAGGCAGGTCTGGCGCGAATACCAGGACGGCCTCGCCGCCAGCGACCAGATGCCGCTGCGGCCGGAGCGTCTGATGAAGGCGCTCTCCCGTGCCATTCCGGAGAACGCGGTCGTCGCCTCGGATGTGGGCGTGCACCACAACTGGATCATCCAGCTGATGGACACGATGCGGCCGCGCCACCTGATCCACTCTTGGGGCTTCGCGGCGATGGGCTTTGCGACCTCCGGCATCCTGGGCGCCAAGCTTGCGGCGCCCGACCGGCCCTGCGTTGCCGTGGTGGGCGACGGGTCGTTCCTGATGACGCCGCACGCGCTGGCGACGGCTGTGGAGTACGACATCCCGGTTGTCTGGGTGGTGTGGAACAACAACGGGTTCTGCTCGATCCGTGACATCCAGCACGGAATGTTCGGTGGCCGGGAGATGGCAACGGGCTTCGAGATCCAGCGCACCGGCCAGCTCTACAGCCCGGACTTCGCGATGATGGCGAAATCCTATGGCGTGCCCTCGCATCGGGTCACGCATGCCGGCGAGGTCGAGGACGCGATCCAGACGGCGATCCGTGCCAACCGGCCCTACCTGGTGGAAGTGCCTGTGGACCGGGAAATCCGGCCGATCGGCACGGGCTCGTGGGACCTGCCGCCGCTGCCGCATCCCGAGCCCAACTTCCTCAAGGCGCTGGAGGCGCGAGGCATCGCCTTCTGACGGTCAGATCACCGTCAGGAAGCTCACGAACAGCATCGCCGCGATCAGGATGGACATAGCGCGGATGGCGGCCAGCCAGCCGTCGAAGCCGCGCCGTTCTTCCTGAGCGCGGGCGCTCTCGTCGTAATGGCGGGCATAGGCGTTGTTCGCCACGTTAATGAGCGCTTCGCGCATGGTCATCTCCAACGATCTGTTGGGGCGCAACATGAAGCGCCTTCGTCACAGACGGATCACACGCGATGCCTGGATTGTCGCATTTGTCGCGCGGGTGGATGCTTTGTCCTGAAGAAGGAAGGAGCGCCCGCCCATGAGCTACTCGCCCAAGGAATTCCGTGCACTCACCTGGCACGACGCGACGCCCGCCTTTTCAAGCGGCGCCGACTCGCCGCGCGCCTATCTGGAGCGCTGCCTCTCGACCATTGCGGAGCGTGAGCCGGTGGTGCGGGCCTGGGTCACGATCAACGAGACCGGCGCTCGGGAGGCCGCCGATGCCAGTACGCTGCGCTGGAAGGCGGGCCGGCCCCTCTCACCCATCGACGGCATGCCGGTCGGCATCAAGGACCTGCTCGAGACCCGGGACATGCCGACGCAGATGGGCTGCCCGGCCTACCAGGGTAACTTCCCGAAGCGCGACAATGCCGCCGTTTGGGCACTGCGAGAGGCGGGCGCGGTGGTACTGGGCAAGACCGTGACGACGGAGCTCGGCGGCGCGCATCCAGGGCCCACGACCAACCCTTTCAACCCGGCGCATACGCCGGGCGGCTCTTCCTCGGGCTCTGCGGCGGCCGTGGCCGCGCGGATGGTGCCGGTGGCGATCGGCTCGCAGGTCGGCGGCTCCATCATTCGCCCGGCCAGCTACTGCGGTAATTTCGCGCTGAAGCCGACACAGGGCGCCATTAACCGTGGCGAGCGGCAGGCGACGAGCATGAGCACGCACGGTCCGCACGCGGGATCGGCCGAGGATATGTGGCAGGTGGCGATCGAGATCGCGAAGCGAGCGGGTGGCGATCCCGGCCGGTTGGGCCTCTTCGGTCCTTCCACCCTGCCGGAGCCCCGCAAGCCCGCGACGCTCGCCGTGATGGAGGCGGAGGGCTGGGCTCTGCTGGATGGACCAAGCAGAGAGGGATTCGAGCGCCTGGTGGAAGCGCTGCGCGCGCAGGGTGTCGTTGTGCTGCGGCGCGGCGACCATGCACTGCTGGACGCCTTCGAGGATTCCCTGCAGGGCGTGCAGGCGATGACCAATGCCATCACGGGCTGGGAGAACCACTGGAACATCCGCAATCTGATCGCGAGCATGGGTCCCGACGCAGTGAGCGACCGGACGAAGAATGTGCTGGCCGGCGCGGAGAAGATGACGCCCGAGGACTACCGTGTCGCGATTCTCCGGCGCGAGGAGTTGCGCCTACGCCACGCGGCGCTGGCGCCGTTCGTGGACGCCCTGATCGCGCCGGCTTCGCCCGGCCCTGCGCCTGTCTGGGCGGGGGACGTTCCGGGCCAGCCGCTCGTGAGAAGGCCGACCGGCGATGCGGTCTACAACGTCCCGAGCTCCGGCCTGGGCGCGCCGGTCGTCACCGTTCCGCTGATGGCGGTCGGTGGGCTGCCGGTGGGTGTGCAACTCATGGGCCAGCCCCATGCGGACGCCGCTATGACAGCGATCGCGCATTGGATGACGGAAGCAATCGCGCCCGTGGAAGCATGAGGAAACTTTCATTCGTGCAATCCGGCTGCTATTGCAGTTGCCATGTCGGCCGCCGGACAGAATCGCACTGGGATCGCGCTTCTCGCACCAGATGAGGCGGCGCTGTCGCTCGGCGAGCGCGCCTATCGTCAGCTCCGTGAATCCATCGTGCGAGGTGAGCTCCCGCCCGGCCGTAAGATCTCCGAGCGTGGCCTTGCGACTGCGCTCGGCATTTCCGCGCAGCCGGTGCGCGAGGCGCTGCGCCGGTTGGAACAGGATGGAATGGTCGTCACCCTGCCTCGCAGCGGCTCGGTCGTGGCGGAGGTGGCCGGGCAGCTGGGCGAGCTGGGTCGTATCCGCGCGGCGCTGGAGGGCGTGGCTGCCGCCCTCGCTGCGGAACGGCTGGATACCGCGGCCTACGCGACGTTGGGACACCTGCTCCAGCGCATGAAGGCGGGAACCGCCGCAGCTGATCGGGAAGCTCTTGATGAGGCGAATGAGGAGTTCCATGCCCTCATTCATCGCGCCACCGGCAATCCCTTCCTGATCCGTTCGCTCTCCTCACTGCGGGCCTACGACCATCTGGGCCGCCACCGTGCGGTCGGCAGCACGCCGCGGGATCTGCCGAAGGCCTTGCGCGAGCACCAGGGCATCGTCGCCGCGCTTAAGCGCCGGGATCCGGCCCTGGCCGAGGCGCGGATGCGCCATCACATCCTGCGCTCTCTGGTCACCAATGGCGTGCTCCTGCCGCCCCCGCGGGCGCCTCGACGCGACCGTTGACGCCGCCCTTCAGGCGGGAGCAGACTGAATAACTGCTATTGCAGTTTCGGGAAATCAGCCCGCACAGACGGGCAAGGAGACTTCCATGACCCATCTCGTGACCGCCCGTCGCGCGTTGCTGCTCGGTTCGCTCGCCGCCCCCTGGATCGCCGGGCGTGCCTCGGCCCAGACCATCACGCTCCGCTCCGCCGACACCCATCCGGACGGCTATCCGACGGTGGAGGCCGTGAAGTTCATGGGGCGCCTCGTCGAGGAGCGTTCGGGCGGCCGGCTTAAGGTCCAGGTCTTCCATTCTCGCCAGCTCGGCGAGGAACGCGAGACGCTGGAGCAGACACGCTTCGGCGTCATCGACCTCAACCGCGTGAATTTCGGCCCGCTGAACAACCTGGTGCCCGAGACCTTGGTGCCCGGCCTACCCTTCGTCTTCCGGGACGAGGCGCATATGCGGCGCGTGATGGATGGCGCGATCGGCGACGAGATCATCGCGGGTGCGGACCGGCATGGCTTCGTCGGGCTCTGCTACTACGATAGCGGCGCGCGCAGCTTCTATACCCGCGCTCGGGCAGTCCGCACGCCGGACGACATGCGCGGCCTCAAGATCCGCGTGCAGCAATCCGATCTTTGGGTCGCGATCATGCGGGCGGTCGGCGCGAATGCCACCCCGCTGCCGTTCGGCGAGGTCTATTCGGCGCTGCAGACGGGCGTGGTGGACGGCGCGGAGAACAACTGGCCCTCCTATCACTCCACCCGCCATTTCGAGGTGGCCAAGCATTACTCCATCTCCGAGCACTCGATGTCGCCGGAGATCCTGGTGGCTTCCAAGCGCAGCTTCGACCGCTTGCCGCGCGACCTGCAGGCGATCCTGCGCCAAGCCGCGAAGGACAGCGTACCGGAAATGCGCCGCCTCTGGGATGCGCAAACCGCCGCGTCGCGCGCCGCCGTCACGGCCGCCGGCTCGCAGGTGAACGAGGTCGACAAGGAGGCCTTCGCCCGCGCGATGGCACCCGTCTACAGCCAGTTCGCGCGCGACGAGAAGCTGCGCGGGCTGGTCAGCCGCATTCGCGAGAGCGCCTGAGCGTGCCGGTGTTGACCACGGCCCTTGACCGGGCATGTCGCGCGGCGCTGGCCCTGGCCGGTGTCGCCCTCGTAGCCATGGTCGGGATCGTGGGTTGGGCGGTCTTCGGCCGCTTCGTGCTGAACGACACGCCTGCCTGGGCCGAGCAGGTGGCGATGCTCCTGCTCGGATGGGTGATCCTCGGCGCCGCGGCTGCCGGTGTGAGGGAGGGAACGCATATGGGCTTTGACACGCTGCGCGGCGTCATGCCCGCGCCGCTCGCCCGGCTGTGCGAATTGATCTCGGACCTGGTCATCATGGTTTTTGGCATCGGGATGACCTGGTTTGGAACCGAGCTCGCGGCCGGGGTCTGGGACGCGACCCTTCCGACCACGGGTCTGCCCGGCGGCGTGGAGTACATGCCTGTCGTGCTGGGCGGCGGCCTGATCGCACTCTTCGGGCTCGAGCGGTTCGCGGCGGGAATGCGTGGGCTGCCCGCACCTGGTTCCTCGGCCGAGATGCCGCTGGTGAGCGACGCCTGACATGGAAGTCGTGATCCTGATGGGCGCCTTCGGCGCGCTGCTGCTGATCGGCACGCCGGTCGCCTTCGCCTTGGGCGCGGCGGCCCTGGCGACGGTCCTCTACATGGACCTGCCGGCAGTCGTCGTGTTCCAGCAGCTCTCCTCCGGCATGAACGTCTTCTCCATGCTGGCGATTCCCTTCTTCATCTTCGCTGGCGACCTGATGCTGCGCGGTCGCATCGCTGACCGGCTCGTATCGCTGGCGGCCGCGATGGTCGGGCACATGCGGGGCGGTCTTGGCCAGGTGAACATCATCGCCGCCACACTTTTCGGCGGCGTCTCCGGCTCGGCGGTCGCGGATGCGAGCGCGGTGGGCGGGGTGATGATCCCGCAGATGGTCAAGCGCGGCTACGCTCGCGACTACGCGGTGAACGTGACGGCCAACGCGGCGCTGATCGACCTGCTGATCCCGCCCAGCCACAACATGATCCTCTACGTGATCGCCGCTGGTGGCGTGCTCAGCGTGGCGGACCTCTTCACCGCCGGCATCATTCCCGGCCTGCTGCTGATGGTGGCGCTGATGTTTGCCGCCTGGGTCGTGGCGGTGCGCCGGGGCTATCCGCGCGAGGCCTTTCCCGGCTGGTGGGTGCTGGCGCGGCTGTTCGCGGCGGCGCTGCCGGGGCTCATGCTCATCGTCATCATCTTCGCGGGCGTCCGCAGCGGCATCTTCACCGCGACGGAGAGCGCCTGCGTCGCGGTGATCTATGCGCTGCTGGTGACGGTCCTGGTCTATCGTAGCCTCGACCGAGCGGGTTTTCGCGAGGCGGTGCTGGGCGCGGTGCGAACCACGGGCATGGTGATGCTCATCATCGGCACGGCGACGGCCTTCGGCTGGCTGATGGCGCTTCTGCAGGTGCCGGCCGCCACGGTGACGATGATGCGCGGCATCACCGAGGATCCGATCCTGACGCTGCTGCTCATTAACCTGATCCTGCTCGTGCTCGGCACCTTCATGGACATGGCGCCGCTGATCATGATTGGCACGCCCATCTTCCTGCCGGTGGTGAAGGCTTTGGGGATGGACCCGGTGCAATTCGGCATCGTTCTCATCCTTAACCTCGGCATCGGCCTGATCACGCCGCCGGTGGGGCCGGTGCTCTTCGTTGCCTGCGCCGTCGGCAAGGTCTCCATGTGGGAGGCGACGAAGACGAGCCTGCCTTTCTACATGGCAGGTGTTACGGTGCTGTTGCTCGTCACCTACATCCCGGCGCTGTCGCTCTGGCTGCCGCGGCTCTTTCACTAGGGATCATCGATGACCGCACCGACCAAGCCCGTCCTGCTGACGGGCGCCTCCGGCAATCTCGGCCGGCAACTCGCCAAGGGTCTGTCCGCGTTGGGGTGGAAGCTGCGCCTGACCGATATCACGCCCTTCCCGGACCCGTTGCCCGATGGCGCCAGCTTCGTGAAGGCGGATCTCGGCGAGGGGCTGGCCATCGTGCGCCAGGCCGAAGGCTGCGGTGCCATCCTGCATTTCGGCGGCGTCTCCGTGGAGCGCCCTTTCGAGGAGATTCTGGGTCCCAACCTGCGCGGCCTCTATCACATTTATGAGGCGGCGCGCCGCGAAGGCGCGCGCGTGGTCTTCGCCTCCTCCAACCATGCCATCGGCTTTCATGAGCGGCCCCAGGGCAACCAGGACAAGCTCGATTTCGACTGCGAGTTCCGGCCGGACGGCTATTATGGCCTCGCCAAGGCCTATGGCGAGCTCATGGGTCGCATGTATTGGGACAAGCACGGGGTGGAGAATGTGAACCTCCGCATCGGATCCAGCTTCCCCAAGCCCGTGGACCGGCGGATGCTCTCCACCTGGCTATCCTTCGGCGATCTCACGCGCCTCGTGGAGCGCTGCGTGGTCGCGGAGCGGGTGGGACATGCCGTGATCTGGGGCAGCTCCGCCAACCCCTCGAGCTTCTGGGGACGAGATCATCGCGAACGCATCGGCTGGGCGCCGCAGGACAGTTCCGAACCCTTCCGCCCCGAGGTGGAGCACATCACCGCCGACCCCGTGACTGAGCGTTACCAGGGCGGCGGTTATACGCTCATCGAGTATTCCCGCAGCGTACCGTCGCCGCGCAACGCTTTCACGCTCGAGGACTAGCGCCTCCCGGGCGGAGGCGAATAGGGAGTGACGAACGCCGGCCCGCTCGGCGCGTTCCTCTCCCATGACGCATCGACGGGGCGACATTCGCATCGGCATATCGGGTTGGACCTACGCCCCTTGGCGTGGAGTCTTCTACCCGAAAGGGCTCTCGCAGCGACGTGAGTTGGCCTATGCCGCGCAACGATTTGGCGCGATCGAGATCAATGGCACTTTCTACGGCCTCCAGAAGCCCGACGCCTTCGCCCGTTGGCGCGACGAGACGCCGGAAGGCTTCGTCTTCGCGCTGAAGGGGTCGCGGTACATCACGCACATGCGTCGGCTGCGCGACGTGGAGACGCCACTGGCGAACTTCCTGGCCTCCGGCCTGCTTCGCCTGGGACCCAAGCTCGGACCCATTCTTTGGCAGTTCCCCCCACGGCAGGCCTTTGATGCCGAACGCATGGACAGCTTTCTGAGGCTGTTGCCTCGAAGCACGGGTGAGGCAGCTTGTCTGGCGCGTCGCCACGACGCGCGGGTGGAAGGGCGGCAGTGGACCGAGTCCGAAGGCGACATGCCTTTGCGCCATGCCGTCGAGATCCGCCACGATAGCTTCCGCGCTCCTGAATTCATTGCTCTGCTGCGGCAGCATCAAGTCGCGTTGGTCTGTGCCGATACGGTCGAGTGGCCTCGGCTGATGGATATGACGGCGGACTTCGCCTATGTGCGGCTGCACGGTTCTACGAAGCTTTACGAGAGCGGCTACAGCCCTGCGGCGCTGAAGAAGTGGGCCGAGCGCATTCAGAATTGGGCGAGCGGCGGAGAGGCAGAAGGCGAGCACGCCGGTCCGCCCGGGGCCCATCCGCCCAAGACGCGCGACGTCTACGTATTCTTCGATAATGACATCAAGGTGAAGGCGCCCGCGAATGCCGCGGCGCTGCAAAGGCGCCTCGGCATTCGCGATGCGACCTGACTCGGCGCCGCTTCAGGCCGCGTGGCGTTTGCGCGTCGCCGCAGCCTTCTTCGCCGAGGCGGAGCGGGCGCTTGCCGGGCGCGCCGCCGCGGCTTTGCCGCCGGCCTCGCCGCCCTTGTGCGCCGCGGGGTGCCCCGTGTGCTTGCCGCGCCCCGAGCCTCCCTCCTTCTTCCCGCCGCCGTCATCCTTGTTGACGGTGGCCCAAGCCCGCCGCTCGGCCTCCTTCTCCGGAACGCCACGCTTCTCGTAGCCTTCCGCGATGTGGTCTGCCTTGCGTTCCTGCTTGTCGGTGTATTTGGATTTGTCGCCGCGTGGCATGGTGGGGCCTCCTGTGATGCAGCCATGAAAAAACCCCGGGCGATGGCCCGGGGTTTCCACGCGGTGATCGATTTTCCGAACTGTCAGCGTACTTCGACGGTCGTGAGATCCTGGAACCAGGACTGCGCCGAGACGAAGCCATGCACACGCCGGCTCATCGCCCGCGGATTGGTGTCGTGCACGATGTAGAGCCAGGGCGCGCCGTCCACGAGCCGCTCATGCGCGCGCCGCGTTGCGGCCACGATGGCCTCGGGCGTGCGCGCGGTTTCGATCTCCGTCATCGCCGCGTCGAACTCGGCGTCGCGCCAGTGGCCGGAATTGCTGCCGCGGGGCGACGCGTTGGCGCCTAGGAACCAGCGCGCCATCTGGAACGGGTCGGAGGACGTCAGGCTGACATTCGTGGCATCGGCGCCGAGCCACCCGGGTTGCGTCGGCTCCGCGCGCAGCGTGCCGAGCAGCACGTTCCATTCCACCACTTCGAAGTTCACCTGCACGCCGCAATTCTCGCGCAGGTTCTGCTGGATCGCCTCGTTCATCGGAAGCGGCTGCATCTGGCCCGAACCGGAGTTGGAGATCGCGACCTTCAGCCGCAGCGGGCGCTGGGCCGTGTAGCCCGCTTCGGCCAGCAAAGCGCGGCCGCGCTGCACGTCCAGGCGATAGCGGTTCTGCGGATTGCCGAAGAGCGGATTGCTCGCCAAGTAGAAGCCGACGGAAGGCTCCGCGATGCCCTGCAGCATGCCGACCAGGCCTTCCCGATCCAGACAGTAATTCAGCGCCTGACGCACGCGCACGTCAGCCACCGGGCTGTCCGGCCTGCCAGCGGCGAAGGTCCACGGCCAGACATGAGGGTAGGAATTCGTCACGACCTGGAAGTTGGCCGAGCGGAGCGGGCCCATCGCGTCAGGCGGCGGCGCTTCGATCCAGTCCACCTGGCCGGAACGCAGCGCGGCGACGCGCGTGTTGGCATCGGGCACCGGCAGCAGGATCACGCGATTGAGCTTCGCGCGGCGACCCGTGTCCCAGTAGTTGTCGTTGCGAGAGAGTTCCACCGACTGGCGCGGCGAGAATCGCGTGACGCGGAACGGGCCCGTGCCCGCCGGGGCGTTACCCACGCGTGCCCAGTCGCGGCCCGCGGATTCCCATGCGCGCGGCGAGGAAAAGAGGATGTACGGGACGATATAGGGGAAGTAGCTCAGCGGCCGGTCGCTGGTCATCTCGATCGTCATGTCGTCGATCTTGCGATAACCGGCGACGCCAGCCGTGCGCGGCCTCGTCAACGCCGAGCCCTGGGGATCGTAGTTCGGCGCGTCATTGCGGTAGAAGCGGTCGAGGCCCCAGATCGCTGCATCGGCATTCCATGGCGTGCCGTCATGGAAGGTCACGCCCGCACGAAGGCGAAAACGCCAAATTTTCGGATCTGTGGCATCCTGCTCCCAGGATTCCGCGAGGCCGGGGCGGACGCCTGCCAGGACATCGGCGCGCGACAGGTCCCACAGCACCAGGGATTCGAAGACCGGATAGCCGAGGAAGCGCATGCCCTCATAGCCGTTGTTGGGCTGGCCGTTCGTCGTCGGGATATCGGATGCGGTCATGGCGATGCGCAGCGTCCCGGCTTCCTGAGCTCGGGCAGCGCCCGAAATTCCGGCGGCAAGCAGCAAGGCCGCGCCGAAGCGAGTGACGTGATGGATCATGAATTCTCCCGTTGAACCCTGTTGCTCAGCGGATTTCGGCCGCGGACGCCAGGGATACTTACCTCTTCGCTCGCCGATGCCCAGTGCTTTCGTCGCCAGGGATTAGGCCGCGGATTCCGTGACTTGCTGTGCCCGCGCTCACTGGCGCCTCGATCCTGGGCAAGACGGTGCGCTTGCCGCGGTTACGCTGCACCGCCACATTGCAGGCGAGAAGCCAAGGAAGCCTTTAGATGGACATCAACTGCCCGCCCCTCGCCACGAAACCCGAGGCGCTGACGTTGCGCTACGGCGCGGATGCGATCCCCGCCGCCGGTCCTTGGAACGAGCATATCGCCCTGCTTCTCTCTCACCGCTCGGTTCGCGGCTTCCGCCCGGATGCCCTGCCTGAGGGCACGTTGGAGACGATGGTCGCCGCCGCGCAGTCCGCCGCCACAAGCTCCAACATGCAGACCTGGTCCGTCGTCGCCGTGGATGATCCGGCGGTCCGGGCGGAGTTCGCGCGCATCGCGGGCGGACAGAAGCACATCGAGCAATGCCCGCTCTTCCTCCTCTGGCTTGCCGACCTCTCGCGCAACGAGCGGGTTGCTGCTGCCCAGGGCGCGGAGCTGGAGGCGCTGCCCTATCTTGAGACCTTCGTCGTCGCGGCGATCGATGCAGCGTTAGCCGCGCAGAACGCGGTGGTCGCGGCCGAATCGCTGGGCCTTTCGACGGTCTATATCGGTGCCATGCGGAATGACCCGGCTCGCGTCGCCGAGTTGCTCAAGCTCCCGGCGGGGGTCGTGGGCGTGTTCGGGCTGTGTGTGGGATACGCGGCATCCGGTGTCACCAACGAGGTGAAGCCTCGCCTGCCGCAGGAGGCGATCCTGCATCGCGGCACTTATGGCGCTGTCGATGAGCCCGCCATGGTGGCCAGCTATGACGCCAAGCTCGACGGCTTTTCCAGCCGCTACGAGGCCTCGGCCACGACCTGGAGCGGGCGCGTGATCAACCGCATGGGCCGGATCAAAGCCATGGCGGGACGCGACCGCCTCAGCGAGATCCTGAAGGGCCTCGGCTTCCCACTTCGCTGAGGGGCGGTTGGCTGAAACCCTATTGCATGGCATGGGTTGAAGCTTGACTGGAACTGCGTGCCCAAGGCGCGTCGGGAGAGGAGAGATGCTTGCCCTCCGGGATCTCGCGCGGCTGGCCTGTGCTGGCCCTTCTGCTTTGCCCGCCTTTGCTCGCCCCTCGCGCGCAGGATGCCCCGGCTGTGCCTGCCGCATCCCCCGATGCTCCTGACCTCCCGTATCGCACGACCGTCCAGCCCACCGGCAACGATGTGCTGGATGGACTTCTGCGAGGTGCCTCGGGCCTAATTTCCCTGCAGGAGCGCGCTCCGACCGACGCCGAGGGGCTGGTGTCGCGGATCAGTGCCGAGCCCGCCCGCCTTCGCCCGGCCCTGGAGAGCGAAGGCTATTGGGCCGGCAGGGTCGAGGTGGTGGCTAAGTCCGGGGCGGCGATCGACGCCGCCGCCCTGGCGGCGGCCCCCCATCCGGTCGAACTCGAGATCCGGGCCGTGCTCGGCCCTCGCTACACCTATCGCCATATCCAGACACTCGGCGGCGGTCCGCCCGTGGCCATCACACCGGGCGCCCCGGCGCGGGCGGTGGAGGTGATCGCCGCGCAGGAGGCCGCCTGGACCGCGATGCGCGAGGACGGGCGCCCGCTCGCCCGCATCGAGCGCGCGGTGACCGTGGACCATGGCGCGCAGGCCATGGACATCACCTTCACGGAGACGCCAGGACCCCGCGCCGATTTCGCCATGCCGGCGGTCGAGGGGACCGAACGCGTCAATCCCGAGGTCGTGCGGCGCGTCGCCGCCCTTCGCCTCGCCGAGCGCAGCTTTACTCCTGGGCGGCTTGCGGCCGCGCGCGGGGATGTCTCGGCGCTGGGCCCTTTCTCCTCGGTCCGGATCGATCAGGGGACGGAGCTGGATGCCGATGGTCGCCTGCCCGTGATGATCAGGGTCCGAGAGCGCCCTTTCCGCGCCTTCAGTATTTCCGCTGCCTATGAGACCAATTACGGCCTCGCCCTGCGCGGCTCCTGGGAACATCGGAACCTGTTCGGCGGCGCGGAGAACCTGCGTCTCGAGCTCGAGGCGAGCCGTCTCGGCAACGAGCTGGACCGCATGAACGCCCGCGCCGGCGTGACGTACCGGCAACCCCTCCCTTTCGGGTTCAACGGCTCGCTGGTGACCAGCCTGGCCTTCGTCCGCGAGCGCCTGGACAGCTACGATCGCGATGCGGGCATCTTCAGCATGCTCTACGAGCGCCGCCTGACCGATCGGTGGACGGTCTCAGCCGGGCCCGTCGGCGAGGCAGGCCAGGCCGCGCCATCTGGCGAGCCGCTCAAGCCCTATCAGATTGCCGGCGTCACGGGCCGCTTCACCTATGACAGCACGGATAGCCGCCTCGACCCGCGGCGCGGCATCCGGGCTCAGGGAAGCGTCACGCCGTCCTACGCCTTCTCGGAGAGCAGCTTCTACGTGCCGGTGAAACTCGGGGCTTCGACTTATTTCGACCTCTCGGGAAATGGACGCAGCATCCTGGCCCTGCGCGGCGCGCTGGGGAGCCTCCTGAATGCGACGGCGCCCGATGTGCCGCCCAGCCAGCGCTTCTATGCCGGCGGCGGCGGCTCTATCCGCGGTTATGACTACCAATCGGTGGGGCCCCGCGACGCGCGGGGGAGGCCCGCGGGCGGCGCCAGCCTCATCGAGACATCGGTTGAATTTCGTCAGCGCTTCGGTTCGAGCTACGGCGCGGTCGCTTTCGTCGATGCGGGTGGGGTCGGCACCAGCGCCAGCGCGCCGACCGATGAGCTGCGCGTGGGCGCCGGCGTCGGGGCGCGATACTATACCGCCATCGGGCCCATCCGCGCCGATGTTGCGATCCCGCTCGTGCGGCAGCAGGGCAGCGGTTCCTTCGGCTTCTACATCGGCATCGGGCATGCCTTCTGATGCGCTGGCTCTTCTACATCCTGGGCGTCCTGATCCTTCTGCCGGTGGCGCTGATCGCCTTCCTTTTCACGCCCTGGGGCCTGAACGCGGCCGCGGGTCTGGCCACACGCTTCGTCGACGGGCTGGAGATCGAAGGCGTGAGCGGTCCCCTGCCGGGACGTCTGGCCGTGGCACGCCTCGCGATGCGCGACGCGCAGGGGGCCTGGGTGGAGGTCGAGGACGCGCGGATCGAGCTCGCATGGCGTGAGCTCCTCGATCGCCGCGTGTCCCTGACGGCGGTGGCCGCGAAGCGCATCGCCCTGCATCGGCTGCCGCCCTCCGAGCCGTCGCCGCCGGCGGCGGAGCCCACGCGCATCGAGATCCCCGCTCTCCCGGACCTCCCTGTGGCGATCCGCATCGATGCCTTGCAACTGGACCGGATCGAGTTGGGCGAGGCCCTGGCCGGGCAGGCTGCCGTCCTCTCCCTGGCGGGCGCCGCCCGATACGAGGCGCGGCGGCTCGAGACGCAGCTTGTGGCGAACCGCCTGGACCGGCCCGGCGAAATGCGGGTGAATGTCGCGCTGCACGAGCAGAGCCTGATGGCCGAAGTCCATGCGTCGGAGCCGCCGCAGGGTTTGGTGGCGACGCTTGCGGGCCAGCCCGCCGCACCGTTCCAAGTGGCCATGTCGATGAACGGCCCGGCCAGCGGGGCGGACTGGACGTTGCGCGCTGCCTTGGGCGAGACCTCCGCCGATGTGCATGGGCGGCTCTCGGTCTCCCCGGAAGGCGCCGCGGCTCTGACGCTCGACGGCATGGTTCAACCTGGGCCCTTCGTGCCCGAGGCGCAGCGCGCGTTGGCGGACCGGGTCGTGCCCAGCCTGGCCGTGCGCCGTGCGGCGGACGGCGCCATCGCGGTCGAGCACTTCCGGGTGGAGCTTCCGGCCGGGCGGCTCGAGTCCAGCGGTTCGCTATCCGCGGCCCAGGAAGTTGCCGCGCGCTTTCGCCTCGATCCGGCCCCGCCGGCCACCTTCGCGGCACTTTTGCCTCCCGGCCTGAGCTGGACGGCGCTAACCGCGGAAGGCGAGGTGGGCGGGACGGTAGCGGTTCCGGCGTTGGATCTTCGCCTCCAGGCTCGCGGGCTGACGGGCGCGGGCGCCGCGGACGAGATGCTGGGCGAAAGCGTGACGTTCACGGCCTCGCTCCGGGGCGCGGAGCGCCGGGTGGAAGCGACGGTTGAAGCGGAGCGCCTCAAGGCCACTGTCAGCGGCCCGGCGGCCTCGCCCTTCGATCTGGCTTTCACGCTGGAAGCGCGCGACGCGCCGCAGACGGAAGGCACCATCCTTGCCGCGGGCCGTCTCACGGGCACCGCTGACGATCCGCGCCTGGAGGCCCGTATTCGCACCGACCGGCTGGCGGCGGCGGGCCATGTGGTCGAGGCGATGAGCCTCAATGCCCGGGCGTCCTTGCAGGCCGTAACGGCGGATGCCGAGGGGCAGGTGGATGCGAAGCCGCTTCGCATCGCGCTCCGGGCTGCCCGCCATGGTGAGAACGGTGTGCGCCTGGAGGAATTGCGCGGCAGCTGGTCGGGGCTGGGCTTCGAAGGGCACGGGGAAGGCGCGCTGCCGCAAGGGCCTGTCACGGGCGAACTGAAGCTAGATGCGCCGGACCTCGCGCCGCTGGGCGCGGGGCTGGCGGGCAGCCTGCGGGCACAGCTCTCCGCCTGGGCCGTCGAGGGCCAGACGGGGCGGGCGGCGCAGGGCGTGCGGCTGAGCCTCGACGGCACTGGCGTCGGTATCGGCGCCAACCGCGCGGCCGTCCAAGCGCGGTTGGAGGGCACGCTCGCGGCGCTCGGCTTCGACATGAGGCTGACGGCGCCACAATACGGCCTCGACCTCGCCGGGCGCGTCGGGCAGGAGGCCCCGCAGACAGTCATCACCATGACCCGTCTGGAGGCTCGGGCTCTGCAGGACGCGCTGCGTCTGGCTGCGCCCGCGCGAATCCTGGTCAGCGATGCCGGCGAGCTGACGCTGGAGCAGGCTAGGCTCAACAGCCGGCGTGGCGGCAGCCTCCAGCTTCAGGGACGGCTGGTTGGCGGTCAGTTGAATGGGCGGGCCGATATCCAGGCGGTTCCGCTGGCCCCGCTCAGCGGCGGCTTCGTGACAGGTACCGTGTCCGGCCAGGTGACGGCGGCGGGGCCCAGCGCGGCGCCGCAGGTGGATGCCACGCTGCGTGTGGCGGGCCTTCGCGCGACCGATCCTTCCCTCGCGTCGATCCCTGCCGCCCAGGTCGCCGCGACAGCTCGTATGCAGGGGACCTCGTTCAGGGCGCAGGCCCAGGTCACCGCGGGCCCCGCAGTCCAGCTGAACCTGGAGGCCGCCCAGGCCAATGGGCTCGGCCCCGCCGCGCCCTTCACGGCGGCGGTTCGCGGGCGGCTCGACCTCGGGCAGCTTGCGCGTCCTTTCCTGGCGGGCGGCGCCGACCGCTTCGCCGGGCGCGCCACGCTGGACCTGCGGGCCAGCGGCACGGTGGCCGAGCCGAGCCTGGCGGGTACCGTCATGATCTCCGACGCGAGCTATGCGAACCCCCTTTACGGGCTACGGATCGACGCGATCGCGGCCCGGCTCTCCGCGCAGGGGCAGCGGCTCGTCGTGGACTCCTTCTCGGGCCGCACCGTCGGTGGCGGCACGATCTCGGCCCAGGGCTGGGTGGAGCCCCTCGGCACCGGCATACCGGCCGAGCTGCGCTTGACGGCGAGCCGGGCTCGGCCCGTGACCGGCGAAACGGGCGATGCCACCATCGATGCCGATATCGCCTTGCGCGGCCCCTTGACCGAAGGTGGTAGCCTTTCCGGCCGCATCGATATCCGGCGCGCTGAGCTCCGGATCCCCGAAAACCTTGGAGGCAGCGTGCCGAGCCTCGGCCAGGTGCGGGAGGTCGGGCCCTTTCCCCCGGGCCGCTCCCCGCCTGCGCCGCCACGCCCGGCGCGGGCCGCGCCGCCATCGGTGCCCATGGCGCTCAACCTCACCATTTCGGCGCCGCGCGCGGTCTTCCTGCGCGGCCGCGGCATCGAGGCGGAACTGGCGGGCGACATCACGATTGGCGGCACGGTCGCCGCGCCCGTTCCCTCCGGCGGGCTGCGCATGCGTCGCGGCAGCTTCGACCTCGCGGGACGGCAACTCAATTTCACGCGGGGCAATATCGGCTTCGACGCGGGCACCTTCATGCCGACGCTCGATTTCCTCGCGACGGCACGCGCGCGCACGCACACGATCAACGTGACGGTGACCGGCACGCCCGCGGCGCCAGAACTCAAGGTGACCTCCGACCCTGAATTGCCCCAGGACGACGCGCTGGCTCGTCTGTTCTTCGATCGCGAGACCAGCAACCTCTCTCCTTTCCAGCTCGCGACCATCGCCCAGGCCGTGGCGCAGCTTGCGGGCGTCGGCCCCTCCGGGCCGGGGGTTCTGGACCGGCTCCGCAGCGCCGCCGGGCTCGATCGGCTTGGCGTCGGCAGTGACTCGTCCGGAGGCGCGGCGGTCGAGGCCGGACGATACGTGGCACCCGGCGTCTATGTCGGCGTCCGGCAGGGTACGAGCGGAGGTACACCGGGCGTTGGGGTCCAGGTGGAACTCACGCCTTCCATCAGGCTGGATGCGGAAACGGCGACGGGCCCGGGGGGCGATCGCGTCGGCGTGACGTGGCAATTCGAGTATTGAAAATCCGGGATATTGCGCTGCGGCGAATTGCAATTAACTCGCAATTACGGCTATCTGCGCGAATGCCGGCCCCTGGGTGCCGTGCCCACTTCAACCAAGGACGGGCGCGCAGCCGCGTGCCGCCGGAGGATCGACAGCATGCTTCGCGGGTGTCTCATCGGTGGTTTCCTCCTTCTGGCGGGCCTTTCCCCGCTCCAGGCACAGAACGCGCCCGCGCCGCTCCGCATCGAGCTGAACCGGCTCGAGCCGCGCGACAACGCTTGCCGCGTATGGATGGTGCTGAACAACAGCGGCGGCGAAGCGCTGGATCCGCTGCGGCTCGACCTAGTGCTTTTCGGCAAGGACGGCGTGGTCTCGCGCCGATTGGCGGTGGATGCGCCCGTTCCCGCCAACCGCACGGTGGTCCGTCTCTTCGACGTCGCGGGACAATCCTGCGACGGGCTGGGCAGCGTGCTGCTGAACGACGTGCTCGCCTGCGGCAGCCAGGAAGCAGATGCGCGCAATGCCTGCGTGGCGCGGCTGACCCTCGCCTCGCGGGTCAGCGGCGTGACCTTCGACAAGTGATGCGGCGCCGATGAACCCCGTCCCGCACGACTTTACGCCGCTTGGTCTCTTCCTCGCGGCGGATCCGATCGTGAAGGCCGTCATGATCGGCCTCGCCCTGGCCTCGGTCGCCTGCTGGGCGGTGATCATCGAGAAGACCTTCGCGCTCGGGCGGCTCCGCAAGCAGACGCGCGACCTTCAGCGGGCCTCGGCATCGGCCCAGGTCGCCGAGCCGCGCGAGGAAGACCTCACCGCCATCGCGCTCCAGGCCGGGCTGCCCGAGTGGCGGCTGGGGCAGGGCGTGCAGGAGACGGATGGCGAGTTCCGCGCCCGCATCGAGACCGCCATGCGAAAGGCCGTGCTGAAGGCCGTGCGCCGCTCGGAGCCCGGGCTGCAATTGCTCGCCACCACCGGCTCGGTCGCGCCCTTCGTCGGCCTCTTCGGCACCGTCTGGGGCATCATGAACAGCTTCACCGGCATCGCGGCCAGCAATGACACGAGCCTCGCGGTCGTGGCACCGGGCATTGCCGAGGCGCTGTTCGCCACCGCCATCGGGCTTGTCGCGGCCATTCCCGCTGTCATGGCCTACAACCGCTTCGTCGGCGGGCTGGCCGGCGCCCGGCAGGAGGCGCTGAGCGCGGCGTCCGATCTCGCGCTGCGCCTCAGCCGACTGCCGCGCGCCCAGGCCGCGGAGTAGCGCGCCGTGGCGATGAGCACGTCCGGCCCCTCGGGCGACGATGAGGAGGACGGGGGTGGCATCCCGATGTCCGACATCAACGTCACGCCCTTCGTGGACGTGATGCTGGTCCTGCTCATCATCTTCATGGTTGCGGCGCCCATGATGATGGTCGGCGTGCCCGTTCAGCTGCCGCGTACGGCCGCAGCCAGGGTCGCCCAAACGGCGCCGCCCGTGGTGGTGAGCGTGGCTCGCGACGGCCAGGTGTTCCTGAGGTCAGAGCCCGTCGCCGAGGCGGACCTCGCCGACCGCATCCGCGCGTTGCGGGAGGCCGAGGCGAACGACGCGCCCGTCTATGTCCGCGGCGACCGCACCGTCCCCTATGGCGACGTGATGCGCGTGATGGGCAAGGTGACGGCGGCAGGCGTTTCGCGGGTCTCCCTGATCGCCGAGGCCGAGCCGGGCGGCGCCGCGGTCCAGGCCCGCTGACATGCCCGATTTCTCGGCCCAGCTGAGGCTGCCCGAGGAAGCGGATGATCTTCCGCCGCCGAAGAGTCATGCGCGCCGGTTCGCGCTGCCCACAGCGGCCGCCATTGTGCTCCATGCGGCCGTGATCGGGCCGCTGGTCTGGTTCGAACAGCCGAAGCCGGCGGAGACCTCGGCCACCGAGGTCGAGATGACGATGGCCGAGCCGGCGCCGGTAACGCCCCAGGAGCCGACCGAGGTAACCGAGACGGCGCCCAGCGCCGAACCGGAGCAAGTCACCGCAGAAACGCCGCCGGAAGCCGCGCCGCCACCGCCGCCGGAGGCCGTCCAGCCCTTGCAGCCCGACAGCGCGGAGCCGCCCCCGCCTGACGACACGCCGCCGCCTCCGCCCGACGCGGCCCCTCCGCCCCCCGAGGACGCGCCGCCACCGGAGCCCCCACCAGAGCAGTCTCCGCTGGTTGCCCCGCTGATCGCCGAGCCCCTGGAGGCGGAAGAGGTCGTGCCCCCGCCCCCGGAGGAGGTGCGCGAGATCCAGCCCCCGCCGCCCGCACCCTTGGCCGAGCCGCTGGAGACCGTGCGCGCCATCGCGCCACCGCCCCCGCCGCGGCCGCAAGCCCAACGCCCGCCGACACCACGCCCGCCGTCGCCTGAGCCGCCTGCTCCCGCACCGGCCGCTCCCGCTCCCGCCGCCGCCCCGGCAGCTCCCCCACGCCCGCCGGCCAGCTATGTCGGGCAATTGATGGCGGCGCTGGAGCGCCACAAGGACTACCCGCAATCGGCGCGCTACCGCCGGGCGGAGGGCGTGGTGGTGCTGCGCTTCGGTCTGCGGCGCGACGGCAGCGTCGCCTCCTGGCGCATCGAACGCAGCTCCGGTCATGAGGATCTGGATGCGGCCGTGGCCCTGATGATACGGCGCGCTTCCCCGCTGCCGGCGCCGCCGCCCGAACTGCCGGGCGATCCGGTCGAGCTTGTGGTGCCGGTGCGGTTCACCCTGCGCTAGACCGGCTGTCCGCGCCTAGAGCCGGACCCGTTCCGCCAGGAAGTCGATGAAGGCGCGCACGCGCGCCGGCAAGGGGCCGCCCTGGCCCATATAGACAGCATGAAGGTCTTCCTCGTCGCCCGGATTCAGCCCTTCCAGCACGGGGATCAGGCGCCCGGCCTCGATGTCCTCGGAGACGTGGAACAGGCCGAGCCGCGCCAGCCCGACGCCGCCCACGGCCAGGGCGCGCGCCGTCTCGCCGTCGCTGGCGCGGGCCTGGGTCGGCGGCGCGGCCCATACGCCGCCCTTGAACGGCCAGGTCGTCCGCATGCGCTGAAATGTCCAACCGATGCCCCGGTGGCGGGGGAGGTCCTCGATAGACAGGGGCGTGCCGTGCCGGGCCAGATAGGCCGGGGAAGCGACGACCGAGAGGCGGCTGGTCCCGATCTTGCGCGCGATCAGGCCTGAATCGCGCAGAGGGCCGACACGGATGGCGACGTCCGCGCGCTCCCGCATCAGGTCCACCACCGTGTCGGTGAGGACGAGGTCGAGCGTGATCCCGGGATACGCGGCGAGAAATGCCGGCAGGAGGGGCAAGAGGTGCAGCCGCCCGAAGGGGATATTGCTGTTGACGCGCAAGTGCCCGCGGGGCGCGGCCCCAGCGGAAGCCTCGCGCTCAGCTTCGGTGATCTCGGCGAGGATCCGGACGGCGCGGTCATAGAAGGCCTTGCCCTCGGGCGTCAGTTCGAGGCGCCTGGTGGAACGGTTGAGAAGCCGCGCCGAAAGTCGCGCTTCCAACCGGGCCACCAACTTCGAAACCGCCGAGGGAGTCATCCCGAATTCGGATGCGGCGGCGCTGAAGCCGCCCAGATCCACCGCGCGGACGAACACCTCCATTTCCGCTGAGCGGTTGATATCCATGCGGGGCATCGTGAATTCATCTCATAGATGAATGGAGTTCCGGAAGACTAACTCACCTGCTGCGGCGCACCATTCTTCAACGGCACAAAACCCTTGCCGGAGATGAGAGGCCATGCCTATCGCCGTCCTTGCCCTGACCGCCGGTGCCTTCGGCATCGGCACCACCGAATTCATCATCATGGGCTTGCTACTGCAGGTCGCGGAGGAGATGCGGGTCAGCGTTTCCATGGCGGGCCTGCTCATCTCGGGCTACGCGCTCGGCGTCTTCGTCGGCGCGCCCGTGCTGACGCTGGCGACCCGGCGCATGCCCCGCAAGCTCGTGCTGGTGGCGCTCATGGGCATCTTTACGCTCGGCAACATCGCCTGCGCCATCGCGCCGGACTACGCCACGCTCATGGCCGCGCGCGTGCTCACTTCGCTCGCGCACGGGACGTTCTTCGGCGTGGGCTCGGTGGTGGCGACGAGCCTGGTGCCGGCCGACAAGCGGGCCTTGGCGATCGCGACCATGTTCGTCGGGCTGACGGCGGCGACGCTCCTGGGCGTGCCCTTCGGCGCCTGGCTGGGCCTGGCCTTCGGCTGGCGCGCTACCTTCTGGGCGGTCGCGGCCATCGGCATCGTGGCGATGCTCGTGCTCGTGGCCTTCGTGCCCGGCCATGTGGGGCGCCAGGATTCCGCCGTCTCGCTGCGCGACGAGCTGGCCGCGATCTTCAAGCCGCAGGTGCAGCTCGGCTTTGCCATGACGGTGCTGGGCTTCGCCGGCGTCTTCACGGTCTTCACCTATGTGCAGCCGATCCTGACGCGGGTGACCGGCTTCTCGGATGCCGCCGTGTCGCCGATCCTGTTGGTCTTCGGTGCGGGGCTGGCCATCGGCAATATCTGGGGCGGCAAGCTGGCTGACCGCGGTCTCGGGCGCGCGCTGATGCTGACCCTTGCCGGGCTCGCGGCAGTGCTGGTGGTGCTGGCCCCGGCGCTGGTCTCGCCGGTCGCGGTCGTGGCGCTGCTCTTCGCTCTGGGCGTCGCCGCCTTCGCGACTGTCGCACCGCTGCAGCTTCGCGTGCTGGAGAAGGCGGGGCCGGAGGGGCAGAACCTGGCCTCCAGCCTCAACATCGCGGCCTTCAACCTCGGCAACGCGCTGGGCGCCTGGGTGGGCGGCCTGACCATCGACCACGGCCCGGGCCTCGCCGCCCTGCCGCTGGCCGCGGCTGGGCTGACGGGCGCCGGGCTGGTGCTGGCCGCGATCAGCCTGCGGATGGACCGGCGCCGCGTGCTGGCGCCGGTATGAGGCTTAAGCGTCCGAGGACAGCTTCATCAGAACGAGCCCCGAGAAGATGAGGACGGCGGCCGCGATCCGCATCGCATTCGCCGCCTCGCCCAGGACCAGGATACCGACCAGGAAGGCGCCCAGCGCGCCGATCCCGGTCCAGACCGCATAGGCCGTGCCGAGCGGCAGGACGCGCATGGAGATGGTCAGCAGTCCGACGCTGCCGACCATCGCCACGATCATGACGACGGTGGGCATCAGGCGCGTGAAGCCGTGGGACTGCTTCATGGCGAAAGCCCAGACGATCTCGAGAATTCCGGCGATGAGGAGATAGACCCAGGCCATGTCGCGGCCCTCCAAGAAAGGGCCGGGCCGTCCCGGTCGATGCTGCCCATGATGGGGGAGGCCGTCCTCCTGCCAGGGCCATATAGGACAAGTACCGGCAGAGGCAAGGCATCAGGCCTGCGCCTTCCAGCGCCCGAGAACGGTGTACCCCTGGCCCTTGAGGCTATCGATCAGCTGGAACTCGCGCACCATCATCTGCATCGGCTGGACCTCGACCGGATAGGTGAGGGGCCGTGCGTAGGCCAAGGTGATGTGTGGCGTGCCGCTCACGCCATGGGGCGAGAGGCCTCTCAGGCGAAGTGCGTGGCCCAGGCGCCGGTTCAGCGCCGTCAACGCGACATGGCCGCCGTCGCCGCGCAGGACGAGCGCCTTGGAAGGCAGAAAGACTTCGATCCTGTCGAAGGCAAGGGGGAAGGGGTCGAACCTCACGAGCGAAGCGGCCTCGCGAGCCGCCTCGATGATCCGTTCCGGGATCGCCTCGTCGCTGGTGAACGCAACCTGCAAGGTGACGTGAAATCGCTCGGGCGGCCGCGGTGTGTGCCGCCAGCGGAAGATGCGCTTCGCCCAATCGTATCGGGCGAGCGTCGCGGCTCGCGAGTGATCGTCCAGCAGGACGGCGAAGAAGAGGAGATGGTCGCGCCGCTCTCCGCCGCGCTTCGGCGAAGGCACCTCCCGTGCCAGTTCCAGGAAACCCTCCAGATAGGGTTGCGATGCGCTGCCGGCCATCCGTCTCATCTGGCGTGGGACTAGGCCCATGTCATCGCCTTCTGGCCGAACCGATGGCCCCGCCCATATCCGCCCCGCAACCCTTCTACGAGGCTCCTGAATGACCGACCTTTCCGCCTTCCCCATTACGAAGCGCTGGCCGGCGAAGCACCCGGACCGCATCCAGCTCTACTCGCTGCCCACGCCCAATGGCGTGAAGGCCTCCATCGTTCTCGAGGAACTCGGCCTGCCTTACGAGCCGCATCTCGTAGACATCACGAAGAACGAGAGCTGGACGTCGGAATTCCTCTCGCTCAACCCCAACGGCAAGATTCCCGCGATCATCGATCCCGACGGGCCCGGCGGAAAGCCGCTCGCGCTCTTCGAGTCCGGCGCCATCCTGCTCTACCTCGCGGAGAAGACCGGGACGCTCATCCCCGCCGACGCGGCCGGCCGTTGGGAGACGGTGCAATGGGTCATGTTCCAGATGGCCGCCATCGGCCCGATGTTCGGCCAGCTCGGCTTCTTTCATAAGTTCGCGGGCCGCGAATACGAGGACAAGCGCCCACTCGCCCGCTACCGCGACGAGAGCAAGCGTCTGCTTGGCGTGATCGAGACCCGGCTGGAAGGCCGCGACTGGATCATGGGCCAGGAGTATACCATTGCCGATATCTCGATGCTCGGCTGGGTGCGGAACCTGATAGGCTTCTATGAGGCGCGCGACATCGTGGAGTTCGACGCATTGAAGCGCGTCCCGGCCTGGCTGGAGCGCGGTCTCGCGCGCCCGGGTGTCCAACGAGGGCTGGCGATCCCGGCGAGGGGTTAGCGGCGGCGCCTGGCAGGCTTCGACCGGTTGAGCTCTGCCGCCGCCCGGATGAGCGCCTTGAATGCGCCCCCATCCGGCGTCTCGCCCTCACGGATATCGATGGCGCGGCGGGCGTTTCCCTCGAGGCTCGCGTTGAATAGGCCAGTAGGGTCCTCCAGCGACGCGCCCTTGGCGAAGGTCAGCTTCACCACGGCCTTGTAGGTCTCGCCGGTGCAGATGATGCCGCCATGCTCCCAGACGGGAACGCCGCGCCACTTCCATTCCTCGACCACCCCAGGGATGGCTTCGTGGATGAGGGCGCGGACGCGCGCGAGCGCCTCGCCCCGCCAATCGCCGAGCTCCTTGATGCGTGCGTCGATCAGGCGGGGAGCGTCCATGGCTCCATCCTAGCCCGGGAATCGGTGCCAGTCCTTCGGTCAAAAACTTAGTTATTGACCTAAGTATTGGATCCGGTCAGGTTGGCGGCAATGTCGCTTCACGCCCCTTCGCCTTCCTCGCCACCGCCCGCGGTCATCGACCAGGTCTTCCGGGCCCTGTCGGACCCGACCCGCCGCGACGTGATCGAACGGCTGACGCGGGGGCACGCCTCGGTAAGCCAACTGGCCGCGCCCTACGGCATGGCGCTTCCCTCCTTCGTCGCGCACCTGCGCGTGCTCGAGGGCTGCGGGCTCGTCACGTCGCGGAAGCAGGGGCGGGTGCGGACCTACAGCCTCGCCCCCCAGCAGCTGAAGTTCGCCGAGGACTGGCTCGGCCGGCAGCGGAACCTCTGGGAGGCCCGCCTCGATCGCCTCGATGCCTATTTGCTGAAAATGAAGGAAGAGAAACCCCAATGAGCCTGATCAAGATCGACCCGAGCCTGGACCTCGTTCTGGAGCGCGAGATCGACGTCCCCGTCGAACTGGTGTGGACCGCCTGGACGACGCCGCATCACCTCAAGGAATGGTTCGTTCCCAAGCCCTGGACCATCACCAGCTGCGAGATCGACCTGCGGCCAGGTGGCGCGTTCCGCACGACGATGCGCTCGCCCGAGGGCCAGGAATTTCCCAATGATGGCTGTTTCCTCGAGATCGTGGAGCATCGGCGGCTGGTCTTCACCGACACGCTTCTCCCGGGCTTCCGCCCCTCGGCGAAGCCCTTCTTCACCGCGGCCCTGCTGCTGGAGCCGGCCGGGCTCGGCACGAAGTACACCGCGATCGCGATCCACGGCTCCGAGGCGGGCCGCAAGACCCACGAGGAGATGGGTTTCCACGGCGGCTGGGGCACCGTTGCCGACCAGATGGTCGCCTATATCAAGGCGGGCAAGGTCGCGAACTGACGCGGGGCGGAGATCAGCTCGGCTGGAGCGCTATAGCGACGGCGTGATACGGCCGAATGCGCGCGTTCAGGGCATGCGCTTCGAGATCGTCAACGGCCCACCGTCCTTTGGGGACGGCTCAGGCCGCGGTCTGCAGCCGGGTTCTCGCGGCCTTCATGTCGCGCGCCGGGGGCGCGCCGAACATCCGGCCATATTCGCGGGTGAATTGCGGGATGCTCTCGTATCCCACCGCATAGGCGGCATGGCTGATGACCTGGCCTTCCGAGAGCATGAGGCGACGCGCCTCTATCAGCCTGAGCTGCTTTTGAAACTGCAGGGGCGAGAGCGAGGTCACGGCCCGGAAATGCTCATGGAAAGACGATGGGCTCATCCCCGCTGCGTCGGCCAACTGTTCAACCCTGAGCGGCCTGGCCAGATTCTCGCGGATCAGCGCGACGGCCCGGCCCACACGCTGGGCATGGCTTCCGGGGACGCCGAGGTTGCGGATTGCCCCTCCATGACGGCCCGACAGCAGCCAGAAGTGCAATTCGCGGATAAGCTGCTTCTGCAGGATCGGCACGGAAGCCGGCCGGTCGATAAGGCGCAGCAGGCGCGAGGCCGCGTCGGCAACTTCTGCGTCGGTAGGATCCACGCGAACGGGAGTGCCGTAGGGGAAGGGTGGTGGTCCCATTTCGACCGCCAGGCTCTCGATGACGGCGGAATCGAGATCCAGCACGAGCGAGATATACGGCGCACGGGCATTGGCCCGGATGATCTGGCTCACGGTGGGCACGTCTGCCGCGATCAGGAGCGACTCGCCGGCGCCGAAGTCGAAAGTGTCGTTTCCCATCGTGACCCGCTTCGCCCCCTGCAGCACCAGGGCGACCAGCGGCTTCGAGATCGCGTATTGCAGGGCGCTGGGAGAATTTTGCCGCACGATCGCGACACCTGAGAACGGCGTGACAGCGACCCCATCGGCATCCGCATGCGCCTCGGCGTAACGCTGGGCGGCATCGAGCAATGTCTGAGACATGGCATCAAGCTAAGCCCCGACAGCTGCACCCGCAATGATGAGGGAAGGATCGGGCAAGAGTGTGATGGTGAGCAAACTATCGGACTACGCAGTTTGAAGCGCACCTAGACTCCCGCCTCGCAGAAGCAGGCAACAATGCCGGAGGAACAGGCAACCCGGCTCCAGGGGCGCCAGCGATAGTGCGCATACCGCATCACCGACCCAGGAGCTTTCGATGACCACCATTTCAATCGTGACCGGCGCCAACCGGGGTCTTGGCCGCAACACTGCCGTCAGCATCGCTCGCCATGGCGGCGACGTGATCCTCACCTATCGCCACGGCGCCAGCCAGGCCCGGGAAGTCGTTGCGGAAATCCAGGCGCTCGGTCGCAAGGCGTTCGCGATCCAGCTCGACGTTTCCGACATTTCCGCGTTCGCCGGCTTCGCGGACCAGATCCGGGCCACGCTGAAGTCGTGGCGGCGCGAAACCTTCGACCACCTCGTGAACAATGCGGGGCATGGTGAGATGGCCAGTATCACCGAGACCACCGAGGCGCAGTTCGACCAGCTGTTCAACGTCCATGTGAAGGGTGTGTTCTTCCTTACCCAGACGCTGGTCCCGCTGATGGCCGATGGCGGCCGCATCGTGAACTTCTCATCGGGCCTGACCCGCGTTTCCTACCCAGGCTTCTCGGCCTATTCGGCGGCCAAGGGCGCGGTCGAGATCCTGACGCTCTACATGGCGAAGGAGCTTGGCGGCCGCGGCATCACGGCCAATACGATCGCGCCAGGCGCGATCGAGAGCGACTTCCTGGGTGGTGCCGTCCGCGACACCCCGGCCTACAACGAGGCATTCGCGGCGATGACCACGCTGGGCCGCGTCGGTTTGCCCGATGACATCGGACCGGCGGTCGCCAGCCTGCTCGGCCCGGACAACCGCTGGATAACGGCGCAGCGCATCGAAGTGTCGGGCGGCCAGAATATCTGAGGCTCGGCAAATCCGCCGCACGGCCATGCTCCGCGCGGCGGGATTCGTCCAAAGCGGGCTGGCGTCATGCTTGGTCAACGGGATCTGAGCTGGGCCAGATAAGGCGGCCAGGCGCCCCATCCTCTATGCGCGGTTCTCGGAAGAGGTGCTTGGCAGGACGCCGAGAAGATGGATTGCGCTGGCCTCGCTGCGCTAACCAAGATCCTGGACGGTCCTTCTGACGTGTCGCGCTACGCTTTCAGCAATCTGAGGCGCGAGATCGTCAGGGATCTCGTGCCCAACCCGATCCAAGACCATGAATCGAGCGCCGACAATTCCTTCAGCAAGTGCTTGCCCGTTGTCGATTGGAAGCACGGGATCTTCTGCTCCATGAACTACAAGCACCTTGCAGGAAATGTCGCGAAAGCGCCCCGTCCAATCTTCTCGCGTAGAAACCATCGCATGGTTGAACATGCTGGCTGGGCTATCGGTACGATCTAAAACTTCTTCAATCTTCGCTCTTGCTGCGGCCTCATCGAAAGTCTTGTACGTCCCAGCGCTGAGCCGATCGATTTCGAGCAGGAATTCGCCCACGGCCGTCCGATCGGACCAGTCAAGTGCGGATAACGCGCCAAAATGGTCGAGAATTCGCTGAGAGATATGCGGCAATGCCGGGCCGTCCCACCCCAGCGGTTCCGAACTGACAAGGACCAGTGCGTTCACCCGCTGCGAATGATCGAGCGCGACCATCTGCGCCACGTAGCCGCCCAAAGACATGCCCATGATCGTCGCATTCTGGAAACCGTAGGCGTCCATTATGGCGACGACATCATCGGCCATATCCTCGACTGAGTAAGTCGCTTCACCGGGTGGGTGCGTGATCGACCGGCCCGTATCGCGGTGATCGAACCGCACGACGTGAAAGCCTTGGTTCACCAAGGCAGCACAGAGTGCTTCCGGCCAACCAAGCATCGACGCCGTGGCACCCATGACGAGCAGCAGGGCAGGATCGCTCGCGGATCCGAAACTCTGGGTGGCTATCTTACCGCTTGGTGTTTCCACGAAACGCATCTCGCTGGCGCCCGAAGCCGTGACTTGAGCGATTGCGGGGCGAGACGCGCAAGAAGTGCCAGAGATGAGAACGGTCCGGCCGTCAATTCCTGATCGCGTCATATATAACCTTCCTGTCGGTTATATATGACGCGATGGTGATCACGTCAACCGTACCGGACGCGCCCGAGAGTCCAACGCAGGCGCTCCAGGATGAATTCGGACAGACCGATAGACCTATCCGTCACGATCCAATGCATCGATGCGCCGGCAATAACTGTGTGGAGATGTTGGGCGATCCTGGCTCTTTCGGGGACATCAGGCAGGCGAGCGGCAATCGCATCCTGCACGAGCGCGTATCGCTGGTACGCAAGCTCCCTCAAACCCGCATGACGCGCCTCAAGAGCCGCTAGCGTTACGCGGGCTGAAAAACCTTCACCGTCGCCCATGCCACCAACAATGGCCTCAAGAAATCGCCAAACACCGTCCCAGCCCACTTCGACGGGAAGGCCCGCCAACCAGTTGCGAGTGACCTCCGCCTCGTAGGTGGCGATCCGCAGGATGATCGCGTCACGATCCCCAAACCTCTGGATGAGCGTTGCGCGTGCCAATCCGATCTGGAGGGCAAGATCACTCAGGGTGAAGTCAGCACCTTTTTCCGCCAGCACTTCCAGCGCTGCCGCGAGCACGTCTTCATCTGAAATGGTCTTAGGCCGCGGCAACACGATCTCCCTTGTCGTCCCAGATCACCCCCAGTGGGCGACAGACGCGTGGAGGCCCGCCGATGGCTCTCGATAGGTCTCGTTGACTTGTTTTGTTTTCAGTTGGCCACGTCGTATTCCGGCGTAGCTTCGGGCACCCTCGGAGGGGCACAAATCACTCCCACTCGATCGTGCCGGGCGGCTTGCTCGTGATGTCGTAGGTCACGCGGTTGATGCCGCGCACCTCGTTCACGATGCGGTTCGCGACGCGGCCGAGGAAGCCCATGTCGAAGGGATAGAACTCCGCGGTCATGCCGTCCGTGCTCGTCACGGCGCGCAGCGCGCAGGCCTGGTCGTAGGTGCGGCCGTCGCCCATGACGCCCACCGTGCGGACCGGCAGCAGCACCGCGAAGGCCTGCCAGATCGCGTCGTAAAGGCCGGCGTTGCGGATCTCCTCCAGGTAGATGCTGTCCACCTTGCGCAGCAGGTCCGCCTTCTCGCGCGTCACCTCGCCGGGGATGCGGATGGCGAGGCCGGGGCCCGGGAAGGGGTGCCGGCCCACGATCTCCTCGGGAATGCCGAGTTCGCGGCCCAGCACCCGGACCTCGTCCTTGAAGAGGTCGCGCAGCGGCTCGACCAGCTGCATCCGCATGCCTTCGGGAAGCCCGCCGACATTGTGGTGCGACTTGATGGTGACGCTGGGGCCGCCCGTCGCCGAGACGCTCTCGATCACGTCCGGATACAGCGTGCCCTGCGCCAGGAAGTCGGCGCCGCCGAGCTTGTTCTGCTCCTCCTCGAAGACCTCGACAAAGAGGCGGCCGATGATCTTGCGCTTCTGCTCCGGGTCCGTGACGCCGGAGAGCTGGCCGAGGAACAGGTCGCTCGCGTCGCGGTGGATGAGTTTGATGTTGAAGCGGTCGCGGAAGGTCGCGACGACCTGCGCGCTCTCATTCGCGCGCATCAGCCCGTGGTCCACGTAGATGCAGGTCAGCTGGTCGCCGATCGCCTCGTGCAGCAGCACCGCGGCCACCGACGAATCCACGCCGCCCGAGAGACCGCAGACCACGCGGCCATTGCCCACCTGCCGGCGGATGCGCGCGATGGCCTCGTTGCGGAAGCCGGCCATGGTCCAGTCGCCGGTGCAGCCGCAGACGCCGTGGGTAAAGTTCTTCAGCAGGGCGGCGCCATGCGGCGTGTGCACCACCTCCGGGTGGAACATCGTGCCGTAGTAGCGGCGCTCCTCATCGGCGATGAGCGCGAAGGGCGCGCCCTCCGACTCGGCCACCACGCGGAAGCCGGGGGGCAGGACGGTGATCCGGTCGCCATGCGACATCCACACCGTTTCCTTGGCACCCTTGGCCCAGACACCCTGGGTCAGCGAGCACTCGCCCGTCACGGTGACAACGGCGCGGCCGAACTCCGCGGCGTGGCCGCCCTCGACCACGCCGCCGAGCTGCGCGGCCAGGGTCTGCTGGCCGTAGCAGATGCCCAGGATCGGCAGCTTCATGTCGAAGACCTCGGCGGGCGCGCGGGGCGAGGCGCCCTCGGTCACCGAGGCGGGGCCACCGGAGAAGATGATGCCCTTGGGATTGAAGGCACGGATGCGCTCGGCGGGGGAGGCGTTGAAGGGCCAGACCTCGCAATAGACGCCGCTCTCGCGGAGGCGGCGCGCGATGAGCTGCGTCACCTGGCTGCCGAAGTCGAGGATCAGGATGCGGTCGTGATTGCTCATGCGCGCTTGAAGTGGCGATTTCGGGCGCAGTCAAGCGCGAAGCACGCATGGCCCGATGACGCGCCGCCTTACTATCTTACTACCTTACTATCTTACCCGGTCAGCGAAGCGCGGGCCCCGGACAAACTCCTCCCGTTGGCGCTAATATCATAGGAAATTCATCCCAGAATCTCAACGGCCAAGACGGCGCAGAGGGCATCGCTGCCCTAAGGCACCAAGCAAATCTATCTTGGCAACTTCGTTGTCGCGGTGGCGGTCAGAAGCGTGTGGATGGGGTCCCAGGCGTAGGCCAGCTGCGTCGTCTTCTGATGGGCGAAGACCATCTCCTCCCGCGCCACCAGCTTCGCGCCCAGCCGCTCGTAGAACCAGCGCGACGGGTTATCCTGCAGCACCCAGGCGAAGGCGGATTGCGCGCCGAGCGAGGCGAGGTGCGAGGCCATGGCCCGCATCAGCCTTCGGCCGATTCCGCGCTCATGGAAATCATCCATCAGATAGAGCGTCTCGACCTCGCCCTCGGCGATCGAGGGGCGCCGGGACAGGCCGCCGGTGATGAAGCCCACCACGCCGCCGCCCGCGATTTCGAGATTGTCGGCCACGGCGACGAAGGCCGCATGGCCGCCGCGCCGTTCCTGGATGCCGATCTCATAGCCCCGCGCCTCGCGCAGCGGCGAGAGGCCGCTCAGATAGGATTCGGGGAGCACGCCCGCATAGGTCGTGCGCCAGCTCGCGACATGGACCTGCCCCATCGCGGTCGCATCGCCAGGCCGCGCTCGGCGGATGGTAACCATGGCACGCCGACCCTCAGGCCTGGCGTTCGAGGACGGCGCAGAAAAAGCCGTCGGTGCCATGGGCGCCGGGCGAGAGAAGAAGATGCGGAGCCTGCGACGGCGAAGCACCCGGCATGCCGGCCTCGGCCCAGGCCTGGGCGAGCGGGATGACGCGGAAGCCGGGCTGAGCCGTCAGGAAACGCTCGATCTGCAACTCGTCCTCCTCCGGCAGCAACGAACAGGTCGCGTAGACGAGCCTACCGCTGGGACGGACGAGATGGGAAGAAGTTACGAGAATTTCACGTTGTTTCTCGACGAGCTCCGCAAGGTCCTCGGCGCCCGTGCGAATCCGGGCATCGGGATTGCGGCGCCAGGTGCCGGTGCCGGTGCAGGGCGCATCCACCAGGACCCGGTCGAACTGCCCGGCGCGGCGCTTGGCCCAGCGGTCGCCCGACTCCAGCAGATGGGTCTCGGCATTGTGGACGCCGGCCCGGCGCAGCCGCCTGGCTGCCCCTTCGAGGCGCGGAGCCGAGACATCGCAGGCGGTGATCCGGCCCTGGTTGTCCATGGTCGCGGCCATGGCCAGCGTCTTGCCGGCCGCGCCCGCGCAGTAGTCGGCGACGCGCATGCCGGGACGCGCCCCGGCCAGGGCGGCGATGATCTGGCTTCCCTCGTCCTGCACCTCGATGAGGCCGGACTTGTAGGCGGCCGTGCCCGCGATGGGCGTGCGGCCGGGCAGGCGCAGACCCCAGGGGGAGAGCGGCGTCGGCTCGGCACGGATCCCCTCGGCGGCAAGCGCGGCCTGCGCGGCCTCGCGCGAGCCCTTCAGCAGGTTGGCGCGCAGGTCCAGCGGCGCGGGGCGCTCCATGGCCGCGGCTTCCTCGCCCAGCGTCTCGCCGAAGCGGGCGGCGAGGCCGGGCAGGGCCCATTCCGGCAGGTTCAGCCGGGCAGAGTCGGGCATCTCCTTGCCGGTCAGCGGCTTGCCCGAAAGGCGGTTCGCCACCTCGAACTCGCCGGCATCGAGCGGGCCTGCGGAATAGCGGCCGCCGTCGAAAAGCTTCGCGGCCTCGCCCGGCTTGCGCTTCTCGCCCAGGACGAGCCAGGCCAGCGCCAGCAGCCGGGGCGTGATCCGCGCGCCGGTCTGCGAGACCCACCATTCCAGCCGGAGCCGCTGGCGCAGCACGCTCCAGGCGAGGTCGGAGACGGCACGGCGATCGCCGCCGCCGATGTAGCGGCGATTGCGGAAGAAATCCGCCGCGATGGCATCGGCTGGGCGACGGGCCTGGTCGAAGACGTCGTAGAGCAGGTCGATCGCGGCCGAGAGGCGGCCCTCGGGCGTCATGGCAGGTGGTCCGGGACGGAGGAAAGGTCGGGCAGGCTCGGGACGCCCGCTGCGGCGAGACCGTATTCGTCGGGCGCGCCGTCGCGGTTCACGCGCAGGCAGCGGAAGCCGGCGGCCAGCGCCGCCTGCGTGTCCCAGGGATTGGCCGAGACGAAGATCATGCGCGAGGCCGGAAGGCCCAGCCGCTTCTCGGCCAGCGCATAGACGCGCGGGTCCGGCTTGAAGGTGCCGACCGCCTCCACCGAGAGCAGCGCGTCGATCAGCGTGCCGATTCCCGCATGCCCCAGCGCATCGGCCAGCATCATCGGCGTGCCGTTGGAGAGCACGGCCGTCGTGACGCGGCGCGCGCGCAGGGCGCGCAGCATGGCGGGCACTTCGGCATAGGTGCCGAGCAGCCGGTAGGCGTCGAGCAGATCCGCGATGAGCGCCGGGTCGTCCACGCCGTGGCGCGCGCAGACGTAGTGCAGCGCATCGCGCGTGCAGGCCATGAAGTCGCGGTGATGGGCGGCGCCGGTCAGGGTGCGGACCCAGGAATATTCGAGCTGCTTGACCCGCCACTCGCGCGAGATCGCGCTGGCATCCGGGCCAAGGCGCTCCGCATGGCGCGCCACGGCGGAGTGGATGTCGAGCAGCGTGCCGTAGGCGTCGAAGACCACGGCATCCGCCTCCCGGCCCGTGGGGGGCAGGGGGCGCCAGGGCTCGGAAGGATCAGGCATCGCGGTCAAGCCCGGCAGGACCCGGGGCCGCGCCCCGGGCGTGAGGCGTGAGGCGCGGCCGCACTNAGGCATCGCGGTCAAGCCCGGCAGGACCCGGGGCCGCGCCCCGGGCGTGAGGCGTGAGGCGCGGCCGCACTAATCATTCCGGTAGTTCGGGGCCTCGCGCGTCACGGCGACGTCGTGCACATGGCTCTCGCGCAGGCCGGCATTGGTGATGCGACGGAAGCGCGCGTTCTTCTGCAGGTCGGCGATGGTGGCGCTGCCCGTGTAGCCCATGGCCGCCTTGAGGCCGCCGACCAGCTGGTGGATCACGTTGCCCACCGGGCCCTTGTAGCCGACGCGGCCTTCCACGCCCTCGGGCACCAGCTTCAGCTGGTCGCGCACCTCGGCCTGGAAGTAGCGGTCGGCCGAGCCGCGCGCCATGGCGCCCAGCGAGCCCATGCCGCGATACGACTTGTAGGAGCGGCCCTGGTAGAGGAACACCTCGCCCGGCGCCTCGTCCGTGCCGGCGAAGAGGCTGCCCATCATCACGCATTCGGCGCCGGCCGCGATGGCCTTGGCGATGTCGCCCGAGCTGCGGATGCCGCCATCGGCGATGGCGGGCACGCCGGCCGCGCGCGCGGCGGCGGCGCATTCCATCACCGCCGTGAGCTGCGGCACGCCCACGCCCGCCACGATGCGGGTGGTGCAGATGGAGCCCGGGCCGATGCCGACCTTCACCGCATCCGCGCCCGCGTCGATCAGCGCCTGCGCGCCCTCGGGCGTCGCGACGTTGCCCGCGATGATCTGAACGGTGTTGGAGAGGCGCTTGATGCGCTCGATCGCGGCCAGCACGCCGCCCGAATGGCCATGCGCGGTATCGACCACGATGACGTCGGCCTCGGCCTCGACCAGCGCCTCGGCGCGCTTGATGCCGTCCTCGCCCACGCCGGTGGCGCCGGCCGCGCGCAGGCGGCCCATCGCGTCCTTCACGGCGTTCGGATGCGCCTCGGACTTGTCCATGTCCTTGACCGTCATGAGGCCGACGCAGCGGCCCTGGTCATCCACCACCAGCAGCTTCTCGAGCCGGCGCTTGTGCAGCAGCGAGCGGGCCTGTTCGGCCGTCACGTTCTGCGGCGCGACGAGGAGGTTCTCCCGCGTCATCAGCTCGTAGACGCGCTGGTTCGGGTCGGTCGCGAAGCGCATGTCGCGGTTGGTGATGATGCCGACGAGGCGGCCCGAGCCGGGCTCGACCACCGGGAAGCCGCTGATGCGGTGCTGGGCCTTCAGCTCCTGGATCTCGGAGAGGGTCTGGTCCGGGTTCACCATGACCGGGTTGACCACCATGCCGCTCTCGAAGCGCTTCACCTGGCGGATCTGGTCGGCCTGCTCGGCCGCGGTCATGTTCTTGTGAATGACGCCGATGCCGCCGCGCTGGGCCATGGCGATGGCCATGGGCGCCTCGGTCACCGTGTCCATCGCCGCGGCGATGAGCGGAATGTGGAGCGAGATTTCCTTGGTCAGCCGCGTGCGCGTGTCGGTCTGGCCGGGCAGGACTGTGGAATAGGCGGGCAGGAGCAGAACGTCGTCGAAAGCATAGGCTTCGGCGATGCGAATGGGTTCCGCGAAATCGAGAGCTGCCATGGTGGGGACCTTTCTGGGTCGAGCGACCTTGGCGAGCGTCCATAACCTTGCGGACGCGTGGCGTCCAGCAAGACTATTCGCGTGGCGCGCATGCGCGGCGCGGAGGGCTTAGCCCTTGAAACCCGTTCCCACCACATAGAGCTCGCTGCTCTCCTTGCGGCTGGCGGGCGGCTTGGCGTGGCGGACCTGCGCGAAGTTCTTGCGGAGGCGGTCCAGCATCTCCTTCTCGCTGCCGCCCTGGAAGACCTTGGCCACGAATCCGCCGCCCGGCGACAGCACCTTCACCGCGAAGTCGAGCGCCAGCGCCGCGAGGTCCATGATCCGCAGGTGGTCCGTCGCGCCATGGCCCGTCGTGTTGGGCGCCATGTCGGAGAGCACGAGGTCCGCGGGGCCGCCCAGCGCATCGAGCACCGCCTGCTCGGTCGCGTCGTCCTGGAAGTCGCCCTGCAGGATCTTGGCGCCCGCGATGGTGTCCATGGGCAGGAGGTCGAGCGCCACGACCTCGCCGCGCTCGCCCAGCGTGCGCAGCGCCACCTGGGTCCAGCCGCCGGGGGCGGCGCCCAGGTCCACCACGCGCATGCCGGGCTTGAGCAGCTTGAAGCGGTCATCCAGCTCGATGAGCTTGAAGGCGGCGCGGCTGCGCCAGCCGGCGGCCTGCGCGGCCTTCACATAGGGGTCGTTGATCTGGCGCGCGAGCCAGCGCTGGCTCGCATTGCTGCGGCCCTTCGCCGTCTTGAGATTGGCGTGGGTGAGGCGGATGTTGCCCTTGCCGGGCTTGCTGGGCGGCTTGGCCATAAGGCGGGGCTTACCCCCGCCAGGGCGCCCGGTCACCCCGCATGAGGCGCATGAGCATGCCCTCGCGCAGGCCACGGTCGGCCACCGTCAGCTCGGCGACGGGCCAGAGCCGGCGGATGGCGGCATAGACGGCGCAGCCGGGCAGCACGAAATCCGCGCGTTCGGGCCCGATGCACGGATGCGCGGCCAGGCCGGAGCGGCCCATGGCGAAGAGGCGCTCCATCGCGTCGTCCGCCGCTTCCGCGTTGAGACGCGTGCCGTCCACGAGCTGGCGGCGGTATTTGGGAAGCGCCATGACCACGCCCGCCAGGGTGGTGACGGTGCCCGAGGTGCCGATGAGGCGCACGCCGCCCGAGCGGATCTCCTGCCCGATGCAGTGGAGGCGGTCGAAGCTCTTGATGCGGGCGTAGATCTCCTCGACCACATCGGCGAAGCCGTCGGCGCTAAAGCAATCCTCGCCCTCGCGCTCGGCGAGCGTCACGACCCCGTAGGGGATGGAGAGGTAGCCGATCAACTCCGGCCGGGGGCCGGTGCGAATCCAGGCGACCTCGGTGCTGCCGCCGCCGATGTCGAAGAGGATGGCGCGCCGGTCCTCGGGGCCGAGAAGGGGGGCGCAGCTCTCCATCGCGAGCTCGGCCTCCTCGCGCGGGGTGATGATGCGGGGGCGGAGGCCCGTTTCCTGGGCTGCGCGGGCGAGGAAGGCGGAGCCGTTGGCGGCGCGGCGGCAGGCCTCGGTCGCGACGGCGGCCAGGCGCCGCACCGGGCGGCGGTGCAGACGCTCGGCGCAGGCCGAGAGCGCGGAGATCGTGCGGTCCATGGCCGCATCGGACAGCGCGCCCGAGCCGGCTAGCCCTTCGCCGAGGCGGACAATGCGCGAGAAGCTGTCCACCACGCGGAAGCCCTCGCGCGTGGGGGCGCCGATCAGCAGCCGGCAATTGTTGGTGCCGAGGTCGAGCGCCGCGAACAGGGCGGCGGGCGGCGGGACCCCATAGGGCACGCGGGCGGGGACGGCAGGGTTCAGAGCGGTCATCGGGGGGCTGACTCGTTCCAAAAGCGAAGCTGTCATGATCGTGAAGCAAAGCTGATATCGCAAGCGGAAACCGCCCTTGGCAACCTCGATGGGCGGTGTTATCAGCCCGCCCACACCGAGCGGTGGCGCTTGGGGGATAGTTTAACGGTAGAACTTCCGACTCTGACTCGGACAGTCTTGGTTCGAATCCAGGTCCCCCAGCCACGGTCTCACGCACTTGATGTTGCTGACCTTTCCGATGCGCCAAGCATCGAAGAGGCAGCCTCGCGGCGGATCCCTTCCAGTCCTCATCAGCGCGCATCTGCGGCTGCGCCACGGTGTCCCGGCCCCGTGTGAAGAGGTCGGGTCAAGTCTCCGGACAAGGCTCGCCCTGGTAGGGGCTCAAGCCGGCTCCCAGCCCGCCGTCCGCATGCAATTCAAGATGTGCTGCACGCGTCCCTGGGCGATCGCCGCTTCCATGCGCGGCGCCCAGCCGGACATGTAGGCCTGCTGGGTGAGGGTGCGGGCGGCGCGATCGTCGGCCCAGCGATTACCTTCCAGGATGCAGCCGTCGCGCGCCTGCGCCATCTGGGCCTCGTCGCGGCGCGTGCCCGTGAAGTCGCGCCAGAGCGCGGGCTCCAGGGGCGGCGGTGCGATGACGGGTTCGGGCATCGGCGTGCAAGCTGCCAGGGCCGCAGCTGCCAATATTCCCCATGCGATCCGCATGATCCATCCTCCCGGTCCGTGACGGCGGCAGCCTGCCCCAGGCGGGCCCGCGTCGCCAGGGTCACGGAAAAAGGCAATCTTCAATACCTTTACAACGAAGGTAAACGAATCTTATGCTGGGGCCGCGCAAGGACTTAGGGAATGCGACCGCATGAGCCAGACGAAGCCCCGGATCAAGCTCGGCCTGTCCATGGCGGGTTACGGCTACCACCACAGCGCCTGGTTGCATCCCGAGGTGCCGGCCGATGGGGTGAACACCTTCGATTTCTATCTGGAGCAGGCCCGCATCGCCGAACGCGGCCTCTTCGACATGGCCTTCCTCGCCGATTTCGTGACCTTCTCCATGATCGATGTGCCCAAGGGCGCGAGCGGCCGCAGCCTGCGCGGGGGCGGGTTCGAGCCGTTGACCCTGCTCGCCGCCCTGGCGCCGCAGACGCGCAACATCGGCCTCGTCGCCACGGCCTCCACCACCTTCGGCGTTCCCTTCCACGTGGCGCGCGCCTTCGCCTCCATCGACCAGCTCAGCCATGGGCGCGCGGGCTGGAACGTCGTCACCTCCTTCCAGGACGAGGAGGCGGTGAATTTCGGCTCGCGCGCCATCCTCGACAAATCCTCGCGCTACGATCGCGCGGAGGAGTTCGTCGATGTCGTCACTGGCCTCTGGGACAGCATGGCCCCGGACACCTTCCTTTATGACCGGGAGAGCGGCCGGCTCTTCGATCCCGCCAAGGTCCGCGCGCTGAACCACGAGGGAAAGCACTTCAGCGTGCGCGGCCCGCTCGGCACGCCGCGCTCTGTGCAGGGACGGCCGATCATCGTGCAGGCCGGCGCGTCGGAGGAGGGACAGGAGCTCGCCGCCCGCACGGCCGATGTCGTCTATTCCGTGCAGACCAGCATCGCGGGCGCGGCCAGGTTCTATGAGGGGCTGAAGTCGCGCATGGCGAAGCACGGCCGCGCGCGGGACCAGATGAAGATCATGCCCGGCATCCTCCCCGTCGTCGGCGGCACGGAGGAGGAGGCGCAGCGCAAGTTCCGCGCGATGCAGGAGATGATCGACCCGCTGGTGGGGCTGCGCTACCTGAGCGCGCTCTTCGGCGACCTTTCCGACCATCCGCTCGACGGGCCCGTGCCGGATCTCCGCAAGGACAAGGAGCTCGCGACCCGCGCGCAGCTCATCCTCGATCTGGCGCGCAAGAACGACTGGTCCATCCGCCAGCTCTACCAGCGCACCGCCATCGGCAATACGCACAATGTCGTGGTCGGCACGCCCGAGCAGATTGCCGACGAGATGCAGGCCTGGATGGAGAACAAGGCCGCGGACGGCTTCAACTTCCTGCCCGCCCTCTCGCCCCTCAGCCTGCGCGAGTTCGTGGACGAGGTGATCCCGGTGCTCCAGAAGCGCGGCCTCTACCGGACGGAATACGAGGGCACCACGCTGCGCGAGAATCTCGGGCTGGAGATGCCGCCCACGGCCCACTGAGCCGGGACGGCAGTTTTCACGCTACAGCGCCGCGAGCCACTCGCGCGCCAAGTTCACGTCCATCTGCGAGAGTCCGTGCCCGAGCGGGAGCTCGCGTGCCGTGACCGCCGCGCCGGCCTCGCCCAACCCTTGCGCGAGGCGGCGGCTGTTCGCCAGCGGGATGATCGGGTCCATCGTCCCCGAGAGCATCAGCACGGGCGTGCCTGCGAGACTGCCTTCCGGCGCCTCGGGCAGCGGCACCATGGCGCGCAGCAGCGCGGCCCCGGCGAGCAGGCCGGGATGGCGGAACAGGAGCGCGGCCGCGATGTTGGCGCCGTTGGAAAAGCCGAGCGCGACCGGCGCCGCGATGCCGTGGCGCGCCTGCGCGTCGCGCACGAATTCCGCGAGCTCGTCGGCGCGGCGGCGGACGTCCTCATGGTCGAAGACGCCTTCCTCCAGCCGGCGAAAGAAGCGCGGCGCGCCATGCTCCAGCACCTGCCCGCGCGGCGAGAGCAGCGCCGAGCCCGGCGCGACCATGCGGCCGAGGGGGACCAGGTCGTTCTCGTCGCCGCCCGTGCCGTGCAGCAGGAGCAGCGGCGGGCGCCCGGCATCCCCGGGCTCGAAGCGGTGGATGAAGGCGGGGAGGGTGGTGCTCATGTGAACCTCCGGCGCCGCCCGTGGGGATGGGCGGCGCGCAACTTGGGTGACAGGAGGCCGCGAATGCGGCCCCCCGGAAGTCCGGCGAAGGCCTCAAACCAGTTCAGGCAGGTGCGCCTCGATCGCGGCGCGATGCGGCTCCAGGAACTGCGGCAGCTTCAGCGCCTCGCCCAGGGTCTGGGCGGGCTCGTCCACGTCGAAGCCCGGGATGTCGGTCGCGATCTCGAACAGCACGTGGCCCGGCTCGCGGAAGTAGACGGAGCGGAAGTAGTTCCGGTCCTTCTGCTCGGTCGTGTGCAGGCCATGGTTGGCGGCGAGCTTGCGTACCATCTCAGCCTCCGCCGCGTCATCCGCGGCGCGGAAGGCGAGGTGGTGCACCGAGCCGCGGCCCAGCCGCGCCGGCAGGAAGCCGCCGACCGCGCGCAGGTCCACGATGCCGCCGATCGCCGTGCCCTCGGCCTGGTAGCGCGTGGTGTCGCCCTCCCGAGCGACCTCGGCGAAGCCGAAGACGTCGGAGAGGATGGCGCCCGTCGCTTCCGTGCGCTCGAGCATCAGGCTCACCCCGTAGAAGCCGCGCAGGGCGTTCTCCAGCGGAATCTCGCCATTGTCCCAGGCGGCCTCGGCCTCGATGCCCGGCAGGCCCACCAGCGCGAGGCGCATGCCATCCGGGTCGCGGAAGGTCAGCACCGTCTCGCCGAAGCGGGTCGTGCGCTCGACGCCGAAGTTGATCAGCCGCTCCGTCCAGTAGCCGATAGCGGAGAGCGGGATGCGGAAGGAGGTCTCCTGCAACTCGCCCGCCCCGGCGCGGCCGGGGGCGGCATTCTCCCAGGGGAAGAAGGTGAGGATCGTGCCAGGGCTGCCGGCAGCGTCGCCGTAATACAGGTGGTAGGCGCCGGGATCGTCGAAATTGACCGTCTTCTTCACCAGGCGCAGCCCGAGGGTGCGGGTGTAGAAATCGACGTTCCGCTGCGCGCTGCCGGCGATGGCGGTGACGTGGTGGATGCCGTTCCGGGTCATGGTGGTGATCTCCTGAGGGAGCGCGTCCGGCGCTCCGATGCCGTGAGGAGATAGTGCAATCCCGGGCGGAATGTGAGAGAAATGCGATTGCATGAATGCAATCGTAGTTCGGCAGGATCGCAGCGCTTGAAGGAACCCGCCCGAACCCTCTCCTGGGAGGACATCCGCCTCGTCCACGCGGTGGCCGAGGCCCGCAACCTGCCCGCCGCCGCTGCCCTGCTGGGTGTGGACCATTCCACCGTCTTCCGGCGGCTGCGCCAGGCCGAGGCGCGGCTGGGCAGGCCGCTCTTCGAGCGCCATCGCGCGGGATATGCTTTGACGCCGGCGGGCGAGGAGGTGGCGGCGCTGGCGGCGCGCATGGATGCGGACGTCACCGCCGTCACGCGCCGGCTGGCGGGGCAGGAGCTCAAGCCCTCCGGCGAGGTGCGCGTGGCCACCAGCGACAGCCTGCTGGCGGACCTGCTCATGCCCATCTTCGCCCGCTTCCGCGCGGCCTGCCCCGAGGTGCGGCTGGATGTCGTGACGGGCAACGCGGCGCTGAACCTTTCGCGGCGCGACGCCGATGTCGCCATCCGCGCGACGGATGCGCCGCCCGAGACGCTGGTCGGGCGCCGCGCCGCTCGCATCGCCTGGGCGCTCTATGGCGCCGTGGGCGCCGCGCCCGCCGAGGATCCCGACTGGGTCGCGCTGGGCGACAACCTCGCCGCCATGAAGGTCGTGCGCCATGCGCGCGAGGCCGTGGCGCCAGGGCGCCTGGTGGCGCGCTTCGACACGGTGCTGGGCCTCGCGCATGCGGTATCGGAGGGGATCGGCATCGGGCATCTGCCGTGCTTCGTGGGCGATGCCTGGCCGAGCCTGAAGCGCCTCTCGCCGCCCGAGCCGGACTTCGCCTCCGACCTCTGGCTGCTGACCCATCCAGACCTGCGGAGCACGCCGCGAGTGCGCGCCCTGCTGGACTTCGTCGCGGCGCAACTGGCGACCCTGCGTCCCCTGGTCGAGGGCGACCGCTAGGCGACGGCCAGCCCGCCGCGCATCATGCCAAACCTGGAAAGGATTCCCGCATGACCGACCTGCCCATCCCCTATGCCGACGCGGCCGCCAAGGCCGAGATCATCGATTGGCTGGAGCGCTTCTTCGTGTGCGTGCGCGAGGTGGATTTCAAATCCGCCTACCCGTTCTGGCACGATGAGATCGTGATCTTCGGGACCTTCCAGGAGCTCGTGCGCTCGCGGCAGGCCTGGACGGACACGCAGTGGTCCAACGTCTGGCCGCGCACCAAGGACTTCACGCTGGACGCGAAGAACACCGAGGTCCTGCTCTCGGGCGACGGCTCCATGGCGGTCGCGATCCTGCCCTGGACCAGCACGGGCTGGCACGAGGACGGCACGGAGTTCGACCGGCCCGGCCGCGCGACCGTCGTGCTGCACAAGCAGCCGGATGGCCGCTGGCTCGGCGTGCACAGCCACATGTCGCTCGGCCGCGGCGTGCCGCAGGACAGCCACGGCAAGAGGCCGATCAAGGCTCGCTGATAGATCGTCGGTCCGATGGCCTGGGGGCGGTCGCGCATTCGCGCTCCTGGCCCGGGGCAGGGCCTCGGGCCGAGGGGTCATCCGGCGCTCAGGTAATCCTCGATGATGGCATCCAGACCGGTATCGGCCTGGATGCCCAGCCGTTCCGCCGTCGCCGAGCGGAAGCCGCGCGGCCAGCTGTCGACCACCGCCTGCAAGGCGGGGTCCGGCCGCCAGGAGACGTGGTCCATCGCGTGATGCGCGTCGAGCGCGGCCACCATTTCTGCCACGCTCACCGTCAGCGCGGGCTGGTTGATGGCTCGCGTGTCGGGCAAGGCCTCGCCAGGGACTTCCGCCATCAGCCGCAGCGAGCGCGCGACGCGGCCCACGGAGGCCAGCGGCAGCCGCGTTTCCGGGCGCAGCCCGCAGACGACGTCGCGGCCGTTCAGCGGCTCGCGCAGGATGGCGGCCACCTGATCCGAGACGGCCGGGCTTGGCGCGCCCGGGCGGATCACGACGATGGGCAGGCGCAGCGCCCGCGCGTCGATGACGCCCTGCCGCGCATGATCGGCCAGCAGCAATTCCGCGATGGCCTTCTGCGTCCCGTAGGAGGTGCGCGGCAGGCGCGGCGTGTCGTCGCCCACCACATCGGGCAGCACGCCGCCGAAGGCCGCGATGGAGCTCGCGAAGACCAGGCGCGCGGGCGGGTGCTGCGCGCGAAGGTGTCCCAGCAGGCGCAGCATCCCCTCGATGTTCACGGCCAGCCCATGCGCCATGTCGCGTTCCGCCTCCTGCGTCAGCGAGGCGGCGAGGTGAAAGACCACGTCGTAGCCGGGGCCGGCGAAGAGGCCTTGCAGGAAATCCGCATCGCCGATGCTGCCGGTGGCGATGGTGCAGCCTTCCGCGTCCGGCGGCGGCACGATGTCGACCAGCACGAGCTCGCCCAGCGGGCGGCCGCAAAGCCTTCCCTGGACGCGAAGCTCGCGCGTCAGGCGGCGGCCGATGAAGCCGGCGGCGCCGGTGATCAGGATGCGCAAGACTTGTCTCCTCAGCCCGGCAGGACCGCGTTCAGCACGCGCCGGAAATTGCCGCCCAGCAGCTTCTCCATCCCGTCCGGGTCGAAGCCGCAGGATTGCAGCGCCTCGGTGAGCGCGGGGAGCTGGCTGTAGCTCTCGAAGGCCGCGGGGCCGAGCAGCCCCTGCATGTCGCTGCCGATGCCCACATGGTCGATGCCGATCGCATCCACCATGCGCGCCACGCTCTCGGCGTAGAGCCGCTTGGTGGGCGACGGGCCGACCAGCGGCCAGACGCCGACGACGCCGCCGGTCTCGGCGATGACGCGGCCGTGCTCCTGGGAAATGCTGCGGCTGCGCGGCCCCGGCTGGCGCGAGAGCGAAGTGTGCGACAGCACCAGCGGATGGCGGCTCACCGCCGCCGCGCGCTGCACCATCGGCAAGGTCGCATGCGCGACATCGACCACGATGCCGAGGCGGTTGCAGGTGCGCACCACCTCCTCCCCGAAGCGCGTCAGCCCCTCATGCACGGGCGTCGCGGTCTGGATGTCGCCGAGCTCGTTCACGCGGTAGTGCGTGAGCTGGAGATGGCGCAGCCGCTGCTCGCGGAAGGCCCATTCGAGCCGGTCGAGCTGGCCTTCGAGGAAATCCGCGCCTTCGGCGGCGACAAGGATGGCGGGCACGGCGGCAGGCAGGGTCGCCTGCTGCAGCGACGACCGGTCCGTCACGATGCGCAGCCCGTCCTGCGCGACCAGCCGCCGCAGCCGCGCGAAGGCGGCCTGCGCATGCGCCCACAGCTCGCCGGGCGCCGGGTCGCGAAAGGATTCGATGCGCTGGCCGGCGATGCGCGTGACCGGCGAGTCCGGCACGATGGCGAGCGAGACGAGATGCATCCCGCCTTCGCGCATCGGCAGGGCCAGCGGTTCGAAGGGCCGGTCGGGCTGCGTGCGCCAATGGATGACGCGCCCGGCATGGCTGTGCAGGTCCATCGCGGCGATGTGGCCGAGCGGCTGCGCGCGCACCGCGCGCGGCGCGGCGCAGATCAGCGGCGCGGCCAGCACCGCGCGCCGCCGCAGCCAGGGGCCACCCAGCGCGATCGCGCGCGCGTCGCGCATCTGCCAGCGCCAGCCCGCGCGATCGGAGGCCGGCAGGCGGCGCCAGGTGCCCTCGACGCGGATGCGCCCGCGCGGCCGTGGCGCGCCGGGCCGCAGCAGCACTTCCACCGCGCTTTCAGGGTCGGGACGACAGCCGGCGCAGCAGGCAGCCTCGGGCATCAGGAGAAGCCATCCGGGCGGCGCGGCGGCAGGGGAGGGGAAGGCCGCGCCCTCCATCGCCGCCGCGCTGCCATCCTCCGGCACGCGACCGGCCAGGAGCGCGCTCCATGCGAGCGTGGCGGTCATGCGGGCCGGAATCTGCGCGGGTCGCGCGCGCCGCGCAACCTCAGGCGAGGCCGAGCTCCTGCGCCTTGATCCGCAGCGCGAGCACCTTCGAGTAGATGCGGCTCTGCGCGAGGCTGCCGGCCGTGAACCACAGCCCCTTCTGCGGCGTGGCCCGCCACATGTTCCGCAGCTCGCCATCCGCGCCGAAGCCCCAGACGGGGCCAATGCGCTCGGCGATCGCATCGCCCAGGAAGTGGCGCACCTGCTCCTGCTGGTTGAGATAGCCGGTGGCCAGCACCAGCAGCTCGACGGGCATCACCGTGCCGTCCTTGAGGCGGACGCCCTCGGCCACGAAGCGGTCGATGCGGTCGTGCTGCAGCAGGGCGATGCGGCCGTCGATGATCATGTCCGAGGCGCCGACGTTGAAGTAGTAGCCGCCGCCGCGCTCCAGGTACTTCATCTGGAAGCCGGTATCCTCCGGCCCGTAGTCGAGCTTGAAGCCACGTGCCTCCAGCGCGTCGAGCAGCGGCTTGTCGGCCTTGCGCGAATGCGCGGTGGAAAGCTGGTAGCCGTGCTTGAGCACGGGATAAGGCGCGGCCATGGCGAGCAGGTCGCCATCCTCGTAGGGAATGCCCTCGGCGTAGATGGAATAGACGCGCTGGGCCTCGCGGATGCCGACGACATAGGTGGGGCTGCGCTGCACCAGGGTCGTGACCGCGCCGCTGGCCGCGAGGTCCTGCGCGACATCGTGGCCGCTATTGCCGCTGCCCATCACCATGGCCGGGCGGCCTTTCCATTCCGCGCCCTCCGTATAGGCGCCGGAGTGCAGCACCTGGCCGCGGAAATCCTCCAGCCCCGGCAGGCGCGGCTTCACCGGAATGCTGCTGACGCCGGTGGCGAAGACGATATGGCGCGGCTTCAGCTCGCGCTCCGAACCATCCGCGCGCCCGACCTTCACGCGGTAGTGCTGCCCGGCCTCGTCCCAGTCGCCGCCGAGGAATTCGGTGCTCGTCCAGACGTTGAGCTCCATGGCCTCGGCATAGGCCTCGAACCAGTTCGCCAGCCGGTCCTTCGGGATGAAGACGGGCCACGTCGGCGGGAAGGGCATGTAGGGCAGGTGGTTGACGTGCACCTCGTTGTGCAGCGTCAGCGCGTGGTAGCGCTTGCGCCAGTTGTCGCCGACGCGCGCGTGCCGGTCCACGACCAGCGTGTCCACGCCGAGCTGCCCGAGGCGCGCGGCGATGCCGAGCCCCGACTGCCCCGCCCCGATGACGAGCACCGTGGGCTCGCGGTCCTCGTAGCGCTGCGCGCGCAGGCGCTTGTCGAGCCAGTTCTCCCCGCCGAAATCGCGCTGGTAGTCGGCCTCCGCGGCCCCGGCCAGGTTCAGCGATTCCTCATGCCCCGCGATTTGGTCGAGCGTGGTGAGCACCACCCAGGCGCGCGGCTCGCCATCCTCGCCGCTCACCAGGCGCAGCACGCCTTCGCAGGGGCCGGTCGCGGTGTCGAAGGCGAACATGGCCTCGATGCAGTCCCGCCCGGCGCGGCGCACGCGGCGCGGCGGCGTGCGGGCGGGGGCGAGGCGAAAGGCGCGCGGTGCCGTCCGGCCAAGCGTCTCGCCGAGCATGGCCGCGATGGCCTCGGCGCCGTTCGCCGTGCGGATATCCCATTGGAAGGCCAGTACGTCGCGCCAATGCCCGCCGGGCAGGAAGCAGGCGGTGGCGGCGGCGATGTCGCGGGCGGCGAGCGCGCGGGAGAATTCATCCAGCCATGAGGTGGCCGCGGCGGCGGCCGAGCGGTCGAGAAGCGACCTGGTCATGACGTTCATGGCTGATTTCCCCGTCTCTGCTTGAGTGCAAGGCGAGCGGGGAATGGCCGCCCCTGTCAACCAGGGGCGGCCATCTCGTCAACCGACCTCGAAGAGCTCGACGTCGAAGAGCAGCGTGGCGTTGGGCGGAATCACGCCACCGGCGCCGCGCGCGCCGTAGCCCTTCTCCGGCGGGATCACGAGGAGCCGCTGGCCGCCCACCCTCATGCCCTGCACGCCCTCGTCCCAGCCCTGGATCACATGGCCGGCGCCCAGCAGGAAGCGGAACAGGTCGCCGCGGTCGCGGGAGCTGTCGAACTTGCGGCCCTTGTTCTCCGGCGCCGCCTCGTCATAGAGCCAGCCGGTGTAGTGCACGGCGACGGGCTTGCCGGCTACGGCCGTGTCGCCCGTGCCGATTTTGACGTCGGTCATTGCGTTTATTCCTCAATCGCCGGCCCGGGGCGGGCCGGCAGCCCGCTCAACGTGGCGGGATTTCCGAGATACGCAACTGCGTCGGCACGCCGGCCCCGCGATTGTAGTGGCCGACCCAGATGTCGTACTGGCCCGACATCGGGTTGTTCATAACCACGCCCGGGTCCGTGCCCTTGAAGTCGTCATTGCAGATCCACCGCCCATTCGGAAGGTTGATGACCAGCGTGACATCCGCATTCGAGGTCGCGGAAATGAAGAGCGGATAGCCGCCCGCGCGATAATTCAGCCGCACATCCGGCGGATCGGCGATGGAGCCCACGCAGCCCGGGCCACCGATGCGCTCGGCCGGGATGTTGCCGCCCGCCGTGACGTTCACCGCATAGGGATCGGGCGCGAAATTCGCGCTGAGATTCACCGTGCCGAAGGTCGGCCGCCGGTTGTAGTTCTGCGCCACCACGCTGCCGGCGGTGACCGCGACGACCGCGGCCGAAAGGGCGAGAATTCGCGTGAACACTTGTTCCTCCTGGGCTGATCCGCGGAGGCTCCTATGCGAAATGTCCGGGCGCAATGGCAAATTTGCATCGTTTGTCGCGCGTTACGAGATTCAGCGCGCTTCCGATCTCCACGCCAGGATCGCCACACCCAGCAGCAACGGCAGCATCAGCCAGGCCGGCAGCAGCGGCAGGGCGGCGATACCCGTGACCGTGTGGTCGTCGCGCTTGCGCAAGCCGAGCCAGCCCGCGCCCTGCGCGTCGCGCCCCGCCGCGACGCTGCGGATCTCGGGGACGGTCTGCCCGTCGCCGAGGAAGCGCGCCGCGCCGCCCGTGGCCTGGACCAGCGGCTGCAGCCGCGCGGGGTCGGAGCGCAGGTCGGCGAATTCGGGCGGGTTGGCGGGCATGGCGGCGGCGAAGGCCTGCCGGCGCCCATCGCTCACCTGCCACAGCCCTGGCGCTTCCGCCGCGACCTGCGCGGAGGCGCGGCCGCCGCCATCGGCGCGCAGCGGCTCGCGGCGGGTGGAATTGTCGGGCGCGGTGATCGTGACCTCCGGCGGCGGGCCCGAATCCAGGCTCCGGCGGCCGATGAAGAGGCGCCCGGCCTCGATCCGCGCCGTCAGGTCCTCCTCCTCCAGCTCGGGCTCGCGCATCAGCCAGTGGGCCGTGCGGCGGAGCAGTTCCTGCTGCGGCCCGCCGCCGTCATGGCCGCGCGACCAGAGCCAGAGATGGTCCGAGAGCATGAGCGCCACGCGCCCCTGGCCCACGCGGTCCAGCACCAGCAGCGGCGAGGCGTCGGGCCCTTCCATGATGGTGGTGCCGGCGCGCGCGTCGGTGCGGATGGTGCGGTACCAGCGGCCCCAGCTCGCCTCCGTGCTCTCGGTATTGGCGCCGGGCAGCCCCTCGGTGACGGGGTGGCGCGAGCCGGCGGGCGAGATGCGCGGGCGATAGGCCTGGTCCAGGATCGCCTGCTGCGGTGAAAGCGGGCGCGCCGGCAGCACGGAGCCGAGCGGCGTCGCGGCCAGGCTCGTCCCGCCCACGAATTCCGGGCCCACCGAGGCCAGCAGCGCGCCGCCCGCCCGGACATATTCCGCGATGTTGCGCATGTAGCTCGGCGGCAGGATGCCGCGATTGGCGAAGCGGTCGAAGACGATGAGGTCGAAGTCGCGCAGCTTCACCTGGAAGAGCTCGCGCACCGGAAAGGCGATCAGCGCCAGCTCGTTCAGCGGCGTCAGGTCGTCCTTCTCGGGCGGGCGAAGGATGGTGAAGTGGACGAGGTCCACGCCCGGATCCGCCTTGAGCAGCCGCCGCCAGGTGCGCTCGCCCGCATGCGGCTCACCGGAGACGAGCAGCACGCGCAGGCGGTCGCGCACGCCGTTCAGGGCGACGACGACGCGATTGTTCACGTCCGAGACCTCGCCCGGCCGCGTCTCGGCCACGAGGTCAATGACCGAGGGGCCCGCGCGCTCGATGGGCAGCGAGATCCGATGCTCGCGCCCGATGGGCACGCTCTCGGTGATGGGGGCCTGGCCGTCGCGCCGCAGCGTGAGGCGGGCCTGACCTTCGGCGCGCGGCACGCCCAGGTCCTCCACGATCAGGCGCAGCTCCACGCTGCGGCCGACGATGCCGAAGCCCGGCGCCTCGATCAGCCGGATGCGGCGGTCCACCTCGCCGGCGCGGCCGGGCATGAGCAGGTGCAGCGGCACGCCCTCGCCGGGACTCCAGCTGCCCGACGGCGGGATGTCGTGCACCTGCCCATCCGAGAGCAGCAGCACGCCCGCGAGGCGCGCTGCGGGAATCTCGGAGAGCGCGGCCTCCAGCGCGGCGAAGGCGCGGGTGCCCTGGTTGCCGCCCTCGGGCACGTCCACGACGCGCAGCTCCACGTCGCGCAGGCGGCCGATGCGGGATTCGAGCTGGCGGCGCGCGGCTTCGATGGCGGCCGCATGGCCCTCGGCCGAGCGCGTGCTGTCGGTGCGGTCCACCAGCAGCAGCGCGATGTCGGGCCGCGTCTCGCGCGTCTGCTCGACGAGGCGTGGCTGCGAGAGCGCGCCCAGCAGCAGCGCGAAGGCCAGGCCCCGCCACCATACGCCGCGGGCGCGGCGCAGGAAGGCGGGAAGCAGCGCCAGCAGGCAGACGGCGCCCAGCGCGGCGATGAGCCAGAGCGGGAGGATGGGCGCGAAGTCGATGCCGAAGGAGGTCTGCATCAATTGCCCAGCCTTTCCAGGATGGCCGGGACGTGCACCTGGTCGCCCTTGTAGTTGCCGGTCAGCGCGTACATCACGAGGTTGGCGCCGAACCTGTAGGCCAGCGTCCGCTGCCGCGTGCCGCCGGGCACCGCGGCATGGACGTTCTGGCCGCGCGCATCCACCGCCCACGCGCCAGCCCAGTCATGGCCGCCGATCACGACCGGGCTCACGCTGTCATTGGCGCGGTCCTGCTCGCGGCTGACCCAGACATTGCCGCCCGCGAAGCGGCCCGGCATCTCGGCCAGCAGATAGAAGGCTCGGCGGAGCACATGCTCCTCCGGAACGGGCATGAGCGGCGGGATGGCGAGGCCCTGCGTGACGCGCCGCAGCGCCGCGCGGGCGCCGGGTGCGAAGCCCTCGCCCGAGCCCTCGTCGCGCGTGTCGAAGAGGATGATGCCGCCATTGCGCATGAAGGTGTTGAGCGCGGCCACGGCCTCCGGCGCCAGGGCCGGCGCGTCGGGACGCACGGTGAAGTAGAGCAGCGGATAAAGGCTGAGGTCGTCGCGCCCGGGCACCACGCCTGCCGGCTGCGCCAGCGCGGCGGCGGTGCGGCGGTTCACGAAATCCGAGAGGCCCGCGAGGCCCTGGCGCATCGTCTCGTCCACCGCCGCATCGCCGGTGACGACATAGCCGAGGCGCGTGACGAGGCCGGGCAGGTTCTCCTCCGCCTGGGCGGGCGCCGTGAGCAGGATGAGGCCGATGCCCGCCGCCCGCGCGAAGCCCAGCAGGCCGCGCAGCCGCAGCGAGACCAGCAGGTCGATGGCCAGCAGCGCCAGCGCCGCCGCGATCAGCCAGGGGCCGAGGTCGCGCTCGGGCGGGATGCCGGCGATGGTGCGCAGGTCGGTCCCCTCCGGTGGCGCGCCGTGCAGTACGGGAGCGGGCAGCGTGTCGCCGAGGTTGAGCGCGCGGCGGAAGCCGTCGCCCCCGGCCGTGCCGTACCAGCCGGGCGGCGTGCGCGCGGAAGGCACGGCCTCGCCCGAGGCCGGGATGGCTTGCGCGCCGGGCGGCGGGGGCGCGAGGCGGCCGAAGCCGTCCAGCGCTTCCAGGGGCGGCAGCGCGCCCTCGCCCTCCAGCCCCGAGACGCCGGTCGAGAGGGCGACCAGCCGCCGCAGCATGGAGACGAAGAGGCCCGAGAGCGGCAGGTCCGACCATTCCGCATTGGCCGTGACGTGGAAGAGCACGATGCGCCCGGCGCCGCGCGTCTCCGCCGTCACCAGCGGCGTGCCGTCGGCGAGGCGCGCCCAGACCTTCTCGGCCAGGCGGGCGGAGGGCTCGGCCAGCACCTGGCGTTCCACGCTGATCTCGGCGGGGACGGGCAGGCCCGCGAAGGGCGAGCCCTCGGGGAAGGGGGCCAGGTGCTGCGGCTGCTCCCAGGAGAGCGAGCCGCCCAGCTGCCGCTCGGCGCGGAGCTGCACCGGCAGCAGCGTGTCGGGCGCCTCGGCGAGGCGCGGGCCGGCAAAGCGGATCAGCATGCCGCCGCGCTCGACGAAGCGCGTCAGCGCCGCGCCCTCGGCGGAGGAGACGGTGCGGTCGGCCAGGATCAGGACCGAGATGGGCCGCGCCAGCAGCCGGTCCACATCGCCGCGCCGCAGCTCCGCATAGGGGGTGAGCGCACGCTCCAGGTAGAAGAGGTCGCCGATCAGCGGCGCGTCGGCGCCCGCTTCCTCGGCCCCGGGCAGCAGGCCCACGGGACGGCGCCGGAAGCGCTCGTCCAGCAGCACGACGCCGCCGGGGCCGGGCTCGTCGGCGATGTCGAGGCGATAGATGCGGTTGCGGATCTCGCTGGGCAGCTCCAGCACGGCCTCGCCGCCGGTGGCGCCGGCGCCGAGCGGGATGACGGCCTGGGCCAGCGCGCGGCCGTCCTGGGCGCGTGCGATGACCTGGGCCTCGCCGGCGGCGGCGACCGGAGACTGGCGCAGGCTGAGGACCATGCGGTCGCCCTCGGCGCGGGGCGGTGACAGCAGGCGCGTGGGGCGCGTGTCGGTGCGGGCCAGGGTGAGCCCGCCGCCGGCGGAAAGGCGCTGCATCAGCGCGTGCGCGGCATCGTCCTGCCCATGGGCGAGCCCGTCGGAGAGGTAGAGGGAGGAGAAGCGCTCGCCGCGGCCCCAGGCCTCCAGCGCGTCCAGCGCAGCCGCGCGGTCGGGCGGCCAGGAGCGGGGGCGGAGGGCGGCGAGGCGCGGGGCCAGGTCCTCGGCCGGCATGGGGCCGATGACGCGGGGCGGGGCCGCGGCATCGCCTGGCGCAGTGGCCAGCAGGGCGACGGGGCGCCCCTCGCGGGACGCGCGGTCAAGCTCGGCCTGCGCGATGGCGACGCGCAGCGGCCAGTCGGGGCCGGCGGCCCAGCTGTTGTCCATCACCAGCAGCAGCGTGCCCTGGCCGCCCGCCGAGGCACCGGGGCCCATCACGGGCCGGGCGAGGCCCACGATCAGCAGCGCGGCAGCCAGCATCCGCATCAGCAGCACCCACCAGGGCGTGCGCACGGGCGTCTCCTCCGCGACGGGAAGGTCGCGCAGCAGGATGGCGGCGGGGAAGTCCATCCGCCGGGGCTGCGGCGGCGTGACGCGCAGCAGCCACCAGAGCAGCGGCAGGGCCGGCAGCGCGAGGAGCAGCCATGGCGCGGCGAAGCTGATCATGACGGCGCCAGCGCCTGCCAGAGGGCCAGCAGCGCCATTTGCGGAGGCTGATCCGTCCGGTGGGTGGAGAAGCCCCAGCCCGCCGACTGGGCGATGCCCGAGAGCGCCTCGCGGTGCGCCGCGAGCCGTTCGGCATAGAGGCCGCGCACCGTCTCGACGCGCGGGACGAGCAGCGAGGCCTCGCCCTCCATGCCGTCGAAACGGATGCGGCCGGAATAGGGGAGGGTTTCCTCGGCGGGGTCCATGATCTGGAGCATATGGCCCCGCAGCGGCACGGCGGCGAAGCGGGAGACGAGGGCCTGCACCTCCTCGGGCGGCTGCAGGAAGTCGCCCAGCAGCACGATGCGGGCATGGCGGGGCAGGCCGCGCGCGGGCCCGCCCGAGGCGGATTGCTGCTCCATCGCATGGGCGAGGCCGGGCAGGGCCGAGCGTCCCATGAACGCGCGCCCGTCCCCCGGCAGCAGCCGCACGCGCTCCCCGCCCCGCAGCAGCAGCGAGGAGAGCGCCAGCAGCAGCAGATCCGCGCGATCCGCCTTCTCGGGCAGGTCGCGGCTGGAGCGCCAGCGCATGGAGGGCGAGAGGTCACGCCAGAGGATCACGGTCTGCGCCGCTTCCCACTCGGTCTCGCGCACGAAGAGGCGGTCGGCCTTGGCGCTCTGCCGCCAGTCGACGCTGGAGGCTGCGTCGCCCGGCATATAGGCGCGGAACTGCCAGAAGGCGTCGCCATGGCCCGAGCGGCGGCGGCCGTGGACGCCCTGCATCACCGTCGCGGCGACGCGTTCTGCCTCCACGACCAGTGGCGGCAGGGCGGCGGCGGCGGCCTCGGCGCGGAGATGGGCCGGCGCGGGCGCGGGTTCAGCCAAGGCTGGACTTCAGCTCGGCGATGACGTCGGCGAGCTTCACGCCGTCCGCGCGCGCCGCGAAGGAGAGGGCCATGCGGTGGCGCAGCACGGGCTCCGCCAGGGCGAGCACGTCGTCGAGGCTGGGCGAGAGCCGGCCGTCCAGCACGGCCCGCGCACGGGTGGCCAGCATCAGCGCCTGGGCGGCGCGGGGGCCGGGGCCCCAGGCGAGGTTGCTGCGCACGGCGGGCAGGCCGCTCTCGCCGGGGCGCGCGCCGCGCACGAGGCGCAGGATGGCGTCCACCACCTGCTCGCCCACCGGGATGCTGCGGATGAGGTGCTGAGCGGCGATCAACTCGCGCCCCGTCATGGCGGGGGTGGCCCGCGCCTCGTTGGCGCCGGTGGTGGCCAGCAGCATGGCGCGCTCGGCGGCTTCATCGGGGTAGTCCACCTCGATTTCCAGCAGGAACCGGTCGAGCTGGGCCTCGGGCAGGGGGTAGGTGCCCTCCTGCTCGATGGGATTCTGGGTGGCGAGCACATGGAACGGCTCGGGCAGGGGCATGATCTGCCCGCCGATCGCCACCTTCTTTTCCTGCATGGCCTGCAGCAGGGCGGATTGGGTCCGCGGCGAGGCGCGGTTGATCTCGTCGGCCATCAGCAGCTGGCAGAAGACGGGCCCCTGCAGGAAGCGGAAGGCCCGCTTGCCGTCCGCGCCCTCCTCCAGCACCTCGGAGCCCAGGATGTCGGCGGGCATGAGATCCGGCGTGAACTGCACCCGGCGGGCGTCGAGGCCCATGACGGTGCCGAGCGTGTCCACGAGCTTGGTCTTGCCGAGCCCGGGAACGCCCACCAGCAGCACATGGCCGCCGGAGAGCAGGGTGATCAGCACCTGCTCGATCACCTGCTCCTGGCCGAAGATCACGCGCCCGATGGACTGCCGCGCCTTCTGGAGCTTGCCGCCGAGAAGTTCTATTTCGGCGATCAGGGATTCTGCGTCGGCCACTTCACCCATCTGGTTCCGATTCCCATATTGACGAGGTGCGGAGGCAATGCTGCGTTGGGTTGCACTGCCGGTTCCGCACGGTGGTTTGCCAGGGAAGCCTATGCCTCCGGATCACGGGATCAAAGCGCCGTTTGGGGACAGCCCCGGATGTGGTGGCAAGGTTGGCCAATTCCTGGGCAAGGTTCTGTCCTCGGTGACCCCTTCTTGCAAGGGGGAGGGGCGCCCGAAGCACGATTGCGGCCAGATCGACATCCGCATCGCCCGCGACGGCACCTGGTACTACAAGGGCAGCCCGATCAACCGGAAGGAGCTGGTCTGCCTCTTTTCCTCCGTCCTGAAGCGCGAGGAAGACGGGGGATATCTCCTTGAAACCCCGGTCGAACGCGGCCGGATCACGGTGGACGACGCGCCCTTCGTGGCCGTCGAGATGGCTTGGCGGGACTGCGATTGCGGCGATGGCGGACCCATCCGCCAATGCCTCAGCTTCCGGACGAATTGTGACGAGGTGGTCCGATGCAACGCCGAGCATCCGATCCGGGTTCAGCACGATCCCAAGACCGGCGAGCCGCGCCCCTACATCATGGTCCGGCCGGGGCTCGAGGCCCGCATCAACCGCGCCGTCTTCTATGAGATGGTGGCGCTGGCCGTGACGGAGCGCGTGGGCGACAAGCCCATGATGGGCGTCTGGAGCGAGGGCGTGTTCTTCCCCTTGGACGAGTCGCCCGCCTTCGACGTGGCGGCGGAGTGACCGCGGAAGAGCTTTCCGCCCGGCTGTCCCGGCCTGGATTGTTCGCCGGCCTGCCGGCGATCCCCCGCGACGACCTGGCCCTGCCGCCCGGGGCGGTGATCAAGCCTGCCGCGGTGCTGGTGGCCCTCGTGCTGCGCGAGGAAGAGCCGGGCGTGCTGCTGACCCAGCGGGCTTCCCACCTCAGCAACCATGCGGGCCAGGTGAGCTTCCCCGGCGGCCGGATCGAACTGGGCGAGACCCCGGAGCAGGCGGCGGTGCGGGAGGCCCACGAGGAAGTGGCGCTGGACCCCAGCCTGCCGCGGATCCTGGGCCGCATGCCGAAGTACCTGACGGGCACGGGCTTCGAGATCACGCCGGTCATCGCCTCGCTGCGGCCCGGTTTCCACCTGGCGCCCGATCCCTCCGAGGTCGCGTCGGCCTTCGAGTTGCCGCTCTCCACCCTGCTGGATCCCCTGGCACCCCGGCGCGAGCGCGCGGAATTCCGCGGCCGCATGCGGGAGTTCTGGGTCTGGCCGCATGGCGAGCACTATATCTGGGGCGCGACGGCGGCCATCCTGGTCAACCTCGCGAATGCCTTGCGGGGCGGCTGATGGGCCTCCTGATCGAGCTGTTCTTCTTCGCCCTGCCTTTCCTCGCCTACCTCACTTGGTGGCGGCTGTCGGGGAGCAAGCCTGGGCATGAGCCGTCGCGCTGGATGATCGGTCTCGCGGCGGTGGGCGTGCTCTGCGGGCTGGCGGCGGCGATCTATTACGGTCTTTCGCGCAGCCTGGGGGAGGGCGAGGCCTATGTGCCCGCCCGCATCGAGAGTGGTGGCATCCGCCGATGAGCCTGCCCGCCTATCTGCAGGCCGAGGGGCCGCGACAGGTTTTCGCGGCGCTGCCGGATTCCAGGGCCGTGGGCGGCTGCGTTCGCGATTCCCTGGCCGGGCTGCCGGTGCATGACATCGACATGGCCGCGCCCTTTCCGCCGGAAGAGCTGGCGCGGCGGCTAAAGGGGGCCGGCTTCAAGGTCTTCGAGACCGGCCTCGCGCACGGGACGGTGACGGCGGTGCTGGGCGGCGTGCCCATCGAGGTGACGTCGCTGCGCCGGGACGTGACCACTGACGGCCGCCACGCCGAGGTCGAATGGACCACCGATTGGCATGAGGACGCCCAGCGGCGCGATTTCACCATCAATGCCATGTCGATGGGCGCGGACGGCGTGCTGCACGACGATTTCGGCGGGCAGGCGGACCTCGCGGCCCGGCGGGTGCGCTTCGTGGGCGACGCCGCCCAGCGCCTGCGCGAGGACTATCTCCGTGCCCTCCGCTTCTTCCGCTTCCACGCGCGCTATGGGGGCCCTGAGCCTGACGAGGTGGCCGTCGCTGCCATCCGCGAGGCCGTGCCCGGCCTCGCCCGGCTTTCGGCCGAGCGGGTCTGGAGCGAGCTGAAGCGGCTCCTCGAAGCCCCCGACCCCCGCGCGGCGCTCCGCCTGATGACCGAAACGGGGGTGCTGCCCGCCGTGTTGCCGGAGGCGGGCGACCCGTCTCGGCTGGATCTCGCCCAGGCGCGCGGCGAGCGGGAGCCGCTGCTCCGCCTCGCCCTGCTGCTGCCGGTGGGCGTGGACATCAACCGGCTCGCCTCCCGGCTCCGGCTCTCTGGCGAGGAGGCCAAGCGGCTGCGGGCGCTGCATGCCGTTTCCGGAGCGCCCGGCCCGGAGGAGCGTGAGGCGGCGGTGCTGCGCCGCTTCCGTGCCGCCGCCCGGCTGCGGGGCGAGGCGGCCCTGCCGGCCGAGATCCTGCTGGTGGCGGCCGCTGCGAACCCCACCGCCGATTACGGTCCGCTGCTGGACCATCTGGAGCCCGGGCCGGGCCCGGAATTCCCCCTCCAGGGCCGCGACGCCCTGGCGATGGGCGTGCCGCCGGGCCCGCAGGTGGGCGCGCTACTGACGCGGGTCAGGGACTGGTGGCTGGATGGCGGCGCCTCGGCCGACCATGCCGCCTGCCTCCAGAGGCTCCGTGAACTGGCCGAGCGGGACGCTTCCTGATACCCCCGCGCGCATGTCCGCGCCCGAGACCGCTTCCTACCCCCTGATCCGCCGCTTCTGGGACGAGCACCTGCACCTCCAGCGCGGGCGGCTGATGCTCGCCGTGCTGCTGACCCTCCTGCTCGCGGGCATCACGGCGCTCTACCCGGTCATCATCCAGCAGGCCTTCGACAGCTTCGGCCGGGGCGACGCGAATGTGGTCTGGGTGCTGCCGCCCATCATCATCGTCGTCACCGCGGCGCGCGGCGCGGCGATGTACTTCCAGCAGACGACCATGCAGGGCGCGGTGCTCGGCAGCATCGAGCATCTGCAGAATGGCCTCTTCTCCGCGCTCACGCGCGCCGACTACGCGGTGGTGAGCGCCGAGGCGCCGGCCAAGCACGTCACCCGCTTCACGCTGGACGCCACCCAGATCCGCGAGGCGCTGACCCGCAGCATCAACGGCATGGGCGACCTGCTGACCATCATCGGCCTCGTCGCCTCGATGATCTGGCTGGACTGGCAGCTCGCGCTCATGGCGGCGCTGCTCTACCCCATCGCGGCCTGGCCCATCCTCACCATCGGCAAGCGCATCCGCCGGGCCTCGCGCGGCATGCAGGACCGCGCGGGCGAGACCAGCGCGCTGCTCAACGAGAGCTTTGCGGGCGCCCGCGTCGTCCGCACCTACCGGCTGGAGGAACAGGAGGAGGCCCGCGCCCGCGCCGCCTTCGCCGATCTGCGGCAGAGCCTGCAGCGCATCGTGCGCGTGCGCGCCCGCGTCGATCCCATCCTGGAGGCGCTGGGCGGGCTCACCGTGGGCGTGGTGCTGGGCGTGGTCGGCTGGCGGGTGACGACGGGGCAGGGGACGATCGGCGAGTTCACGGGCTTCGTGGCTGCCGTGCTGATCGCGGCCCGGCCGGTGCGCGCGCTCGGCTCGCTGAACGCGGCGCTGCAGGAGGGTCTGGCCGGCCTCAACCGCGTCTTCGGCGTGATCGACATGAAGCGCGAGATCTCCGATGCGGCCGACGCGAAGCCCCTGCCGCCTGGCCATGGCGCGGTGTCCTTCGAGCGCGTGGCCTTCCGCTACCCGGGCAGCGAGGCCTCGGCGATCGAGGAGCTGAGCTTCCAGGCCGCGCCGGGCCAGACCGTGGCCCTGGTCGGCCCCTCGGGCGCCGGCAAGTCGACGGCCATCGCCCTGCTGCCCCGCCTCTACGACGCCACGGGCGGGCGGATCACGCTGGACGGCGCCGACATCCGCCACGCGACGATCGCGAGCCTGCGCGACGCCATCGCCTATGTGGGGCAGGAGGCGGTGATCTTCGACGACACCGCCTTCGCCAACATCGCCTGCGGCCGCCCCGGCGCGACGCGCGAGGAGGTGGAGGAGGCCGCGCGCGCCGCGCAGGCGCATAGCTTCCTGGCGGCGCTCCCCCAGGGCTACGAGACGCCGCTCGGTCCCGGCGGCGGGCGGCTTTCGGGCGGCCAGCGCCAGCGCGTGAGCCTCGCCCGCGCCCTGCTGCGCGACCCGCGAGTTCTGCTGCTGGACGAGGCGACGAGCGCGCTGGACGCCGAGAACGAGGCGGCCGTCCAGGCCGCGCTCGCCCGGCTGCGCTCGGGGCGGACGACGCTCGTCATCGCGCACCGCCTCGCGACCGTGAAGGATGCCGACCGCATCGTGGTGATGGAGGAAGGGCGAGCCGTCGAGCAGGGCACGCATGCCGAGCTCATGGCGCTGGGCGGGCTCTATGCCCGCCTCGTCCGGACGCAGGCCTTCGCCGAGGCCTGAAATCCCAGGAATAGTTCCTGTGTTTCCGCCGCAGGAACGACTCCCGGACGGCCCGGCGCCTATGCTATGGGCGCCAGGATGTCATCTTCGCGCCGAACCGGCAGTTCAGGGCTTTTCCGCGGGGCTGTAGCGCCATACGCTCGCCGGCGGGAAATTCGCCATCGTGAAGGCCAGGCGCCGTCCCTCCATGCGGAGCTTGCCGTATGGCAAGGGCGAGGTGGCGCAGTAGGTGTACAGGAGAAAGCCTTTGCCCGGCGCCACGGCCTCCACCGCGTCGCGAAACGCTTCCTGCCGCTCCAGCGGCAGCAGGACCAGAGGAATGCCGCAGATGGCGGTGCCGATCCGGCCATGAGAGCTGGCTGGCAGCGCAGTCCGCAGGTCGAAGGCATCGCCCTGGACGACATGCACCCCGGGCAGGCTTTCCCGCAGGAAGTCCGCCATCTCGGCCACGATCTCCACGACGATGATGCGGTTCGCGGGGATACCGGCCGCCAGCAGGGCGCGGGTGATCACGCCGGTCCCGGCGCCGAGCTCGAGTACGTATTCGTCGGGCCCGCGCGTGACCGCGGCGGCGATTCGCCGGCACAGCGCTGGCGAGGATGGAATGATCGAGCCCATCTGCAGCGGGTTACGAAACCAGCGACGCAGGAAGAGGCTTTTATTGGCAGCCCCCTCCGGTTTCTCGAGGGTCATTTCCGACACGCGAAACTCCTGTTGACGTCTGCGCCGGCCCTGAGAGGAACACTCGTCCGATGACTGCCCGCATTCTCGCGGTTGATGACATCGCAGCCAATCTGCGCCTGCTCGAAGCCAAGCTTCAGGCCGAGTATTATGAAGTTCTGCTGTCTTCCAGCGGCCCGGAGGCCTTGACGACGGCTTTCACGCAAATGCCAGACGTCATTCTCCTGGACGTCATGATGCCCGGGATGGATGGCTACGAAGTGTGCAGGACGCTCAAGGCCGACGCACGCACCCAGCACATCCCGGTGGTCATGGTGACGGCGCTTACCGACAGCACGGAGCGAGTCCGGGGGCTGGAGGCCGGGGCTGACGACTTCCTCTCGAAGCCGGTGGACGACGCCACGCTCTTCGCGCGGCTGCGCGCCATCCTTCGGGTCAAGCAGGTGCAGGATGCCTGGCGCCTGAGATCGGAAACCGCACGGGACCTCGGCATCGACGCGGCATCCGAGCCGACGATCTCGATCGCCGATTCCCGCGCGCTCGTCATGGGAACCGACCCGGACGAGGTGCAGCGGGTGCGCGAGGCGCTGGAGGCCGACGGCATCGAGATCGCGACCGCCAGCACCATCGACGAGGCCCAGCGCCTGCTGACCAGCGGCGATTTCGACCTGGCGCTCCTGGCCCTGCCGGAGGATGCCATGGAGGTGCTGCGCCTCGCCTCTCGCCTGCGCGCGCAGAACTCGACACGTGACCTGCCGCTGCTGCTTCTGGCCGATCCGGCGCAGAAGATGCAGGTGCTGCGCGGCTTCGACCTGGGTGCGAACGACCACGCCTTCCGCCCGCTCGACCCCAATGAGCTGCGGGCCCGTGCGCGGAACCAGATCCGCCGGCGCCGCTATCAGGAGCGGCTGCGCCACGATCTGGACCGGTCGCTCGAAATGGCGGTCACGGACCAGCTCACCGGCCTGCGCAACCGCCGCTATGTGCGCCGGCACCTGGATGGGCTGCTGCGCACGGAGGAGGCCGCGGTCCTGATCGTGGACATCGACAAGTTCAAGTCGATCAACGACACGCATGGCCACAATGTCGGCGACGTGGCGCTCCGCGACGTGGCCGACCGTCTGCGGGTGCAGCTTCGCGCGGCCGATGTGGTGGCGCGCTATGGGGGCGAGGAGTTCCTGGCGGTGCTGACGGGCGCCCCCAGCGGCTATGCGCTGGCCGTCGCGGACCGGCTGCGCGAGGCTATCGCGGCCGAGCCGGTGAAGGCGGGCCCGATCACCCTGCCCATCACCGTCAGCATCGGCGTGGCCGTGGGCGGCCCGGGCATCACGTCGGAGCGGCTGATCGGTTCGGCCGACGAAGCGCTGTACCGCGCCAAGCGCGACGGGCGGAACCGCGCCTATCTGGCCGATCCGGCCCTCGACAAGTCGGCGGTCTAGGCGGCCTAAGGGCGCCAAACGCAAAAACCGGCGCGGGCGAGCCCGGCCGGCTTTTCGGGGATCCTCAGCGCCCGGATGGGCGCCCGGAAGTCCTTACTTGATCTTGCCTTCGCGGTAGACGACGTGCTTGCGGGCGCGCGGGTCGTACTTCTTCAGCTCGAGCTTGCCCGTCGCAGTGCGCGTGTTCTTCTTCGTCACGTAGAAGTGGCCGGTGTCGGCCGTGCTGATCAGCTTGATGAGGATGGTGTTGGCCTTGGCCATGGTCGTCTTCGCTTTGCTCTACGCACGCGAGGCGTGCCGGTGCCGAAATCAGGAAGGCGCTTTCTAGCGCCCGAGGCTCAGAGGTCAAGCTCTGAGTCATGCAGGCAGGGCAAAGCTCTATCGTTTCTTGCGCTTCTGGCCCCGAATCCGGGCCGGGGCGCCCCCCATCATGAGCTCGAAGACCAGGCTGCCCGTCTGGGCATTGGCCTCCCGGAGGCGGGCCTCGACCTCGTCGCCCAGGCGCAGCACCTGGCGGGAATGGCGCCCGGCGACGCTGCGCTTGTCCTCGGAGACGATCCAGTGATCGTTGGGCAGGGCCTTCATGGGCACGAAGCCCGAGGCGCCCGTCTCGCTGAGCGTCACGAAGACGCCGAAGGGATGGATGCCCGAGATGCGGGCCGCGAAGGTCGCCCCCACGCGGTCCGCCAGATAGGCGGCGAGGTAGCGGTCCACCGCGTCGCGCTCGGCCATGGCGGCGCGGCGCTCGGTGGCGGTGATGTGCTCGGCCGTCTCTGGGAATCGGGCGAGCTCGGCCTCGGTGATGCCATCCGGGCCGAGGCGCAGGCCCCGGATCAGGGCGCGGTGCACCAGCAGGTCGGCATAGCGGCGGATGGGCGAGGTGAAATGGGCGTAGCGCGAGAGCGCCAGGCCAAAATGCCCGATATTGTCCGGGTCGTAGGCCGCCTGGGACTGGCTGCGCAGCACGGTCTCGTTGACCATGCGGGCCTCTGGCATCTCCCTTACCTTCTCCAGCAGGTTCGCGAAGTCGCGCGGCTGGATCTGGCCGGCCGGGTTGATGGAGAGCCCCAGCGTGCCCAGGAACTCCCTGAGCGAGAGCATTTTCTCTTCCGAGGGCGGGGCGTGCACCCGGTACATGCAGGGCTGGCCCAGCCGCTCCAGCTCCTCGGCCGCGCAGACATTGGCGGCCACCATGAACTCCTCGATGAGGCGGTGGCTGTCCAGGCGCGGGCGGGGGATGACGGCGGCGACCTTGCCGGCCTTGTCCAGCACCACCTTGCGCTCCGGCAGGTCGAGGTCGAGCGTGCCGCGCCGCTCGCGGGCCGAGAGCAGGGCGCGGAAGGCGCCGTAGAGGCGCGCCACGTGGCCCTCGGGCAGGCCGGCCGGGTCCTCCCCGGCATCGGCCGCCGACTGGACCTCCTCATAGGTGAGGCGGGCCGCGCTGCGCATGAGGCCGCGGCCGAACTTGTGGCTCTTCTTGGTGCCCGACTTGTCGAAATGCATCTCGACGAAGAGGCAGCCCCGGTCCTCGCGCGGCTTGAGGCTGCACCAGCCGTTGGAGAGCGCCTCCGGCAGCATGGGCACCACGCGATCCGGGAAGTAGACCGAGTTGCCGCGCGTCCAGGCCTCGCGGTCCAGGGCGGAATTGGGCGTGACGTAGTGGGCGACGTCGGCGATGGCGACCGTCACCTTCCAGCCGGTGCCCTCGGGCTCCGCGAAGACGGCGTCGTCGAAGTCGCGCGCATCCTCGCCATCGATGGTGACGAGGGGGATGTCGCGCAGGTCCGTCCGGTCCCCGAGCGGCGTGCCCTTGGCCTTCTCGGCCTGGCGCAGCGCCTCGGCGGGGAAGATGTCGGGGATGCCGTGGGTGTGGATGCAGATGAGCGAGACCGAGCGCGGCTCTCCCATCAGGCCCAGCCGCTCGACGATCCTGGCGGGGCGCAGGCCGAACCCGGTGGAGGGCAGGGCCTCCGCCAGGACGATCTCGCCGGGCTTGGCCCCGCCGGTCTCGCCCGGCGGCACGGCCCATTCCGCCTTCTGGCGCCGGTCGGTCGGGATGATCCGGCCGTCCTGGAAGACGCCGAGGATGCGCTTGCGCTCCTCCGCCGCGTGCAGGCGCTTGAGGGTGCGGCCCTCGTACTTGTCGCCCGTGATGTGGCGCAGCCGCGCCAGCACGCGCTCGCCGGCGGCCAGGGCTGTCTGCCCGCGCCGCTCCGGGTGCATGTAGACGATGGGCTTGCCCTCGCCCTCCCAGGTCACGGGGCGGGCGATGGCGTCGCCATCGGGGTCGGTCCCGAAGACCTCCAGAACCGCCGTCTCGGGCAGGCGGTCGGGCTTGGCGCCGCGTGTCCTGGGGCGCTCGTACTCCTCGCCTGCGGGCGTCACAGGCTGGCCGCGCCGGGGGGGCGCGCTGTGGCCGCGCGTGACCGAGACGTCGGGCGCCGGCCGGCCCTCGAAGGTGCGCTTGCCGACGGGCTTCGCGGTGCCGTCCAGCCGCATCTCGGAGAGCATCTGCCGCAGCGCGGGCCGCAACTCGGTCGCCAGGCCGAAATGGCGCGCGATCTCGCTCTTGCCCACGCGGCCCTCGGCGGTGGCGAGGAAGGCGCGCACCTCCTCGCGGCTCGGCAGGGCCTGGCCCTTGGGGGCGGTCTTGACCTTCGCGCGTGGGGCGGCACGGGGCGCGCCCTTCACCCGCTTGGGCTGGGCCGCGACCTCGCCCTCGCGCCGCTTCGCGTTGGACTTGCGGGCCTTGGCCTTGTGCCCCTTGGCCGGAGGTCCGCTGCGCGGCATCTCAGCCGGCCGCCTTGCGGGTGGCGGGCTTCGCAGGAGCTTTCTTGGCGGCAGGCTTGGCCGCCGGCTTTTTGGCGGGAGCGGCCGCCTTCTTCGCCGGCGCGGCCTTCTTCGCGGGGGCCTTCTTGGCCGGAGCCTTCTTCGCGGCGGGCTTGTCGGCCTCCGGCATGGAGGTCACGACCTTGCCGGTGCCGGTCTTCTTCGCCGGGGCCTTCTTGCCGCCCTTGCCACGGGGCGGCAGCTCCTTGCCCTTCTCGGCCAGCAGCGTCACCGCCTCGTCCAGCGTCACCGCCTCCATCTCGACACCGCGCGGCAGGTTAGCCACGCGGGTCCCGTGCATGAGGAAGGGACCGAACCGCCCGCGGCGCACCTCGACCGGCCCGCCCTTCGGGTGGTCGCCGAGGGTGATGCCGCGCGGTTTCGCGCCCGCCATCAGCGCCACGGCGCGGTTGAGGCCGATGGTCAGCGGGTCGTCGTCGCGGTCCAGCGACTTGGAAAGCGCGCCCATCTTCAGATAGGGCCCGAAACGGCCGAGGTTGGAGGTGATCTCCTCGCCCGTCTCCGGATGCAGGCCGACCACGCGCGGCATGGAGAGCAGCACCAGGGCCGTCTCCAACGTCATGACCTCGGGGTCCATGTTGCGCGTCAGGCTGGCGCGCTTGGGCTTGGTGGGCTTGCCCTTCTCGTCCGTCCCGGCCTCGCCGAGCTGGGCGTAGATGCCATAGGGGCCGCGCCGCAGCGAGACCTCCAGCCCCGAGACCGGATCGGTGCCCAGGATGCGCACGCCATCGGCCAGCGCGCCGCCGCCCTCGCCCTCGGCGCCGGGGACGGCAAGCGGGCGGGTGTAGCGGCAGTCGGGATAGTTCGAGCAGCCGATGAAGGCGCCCGTCCGCCCCAGCCGCAGGCCCAGCCGGCCTTTGTGGCAATTGGGGCAGAGGCGCGGGTCGGAGCCGTCATCCGCCTTGGGGAAGAAGTGCGGCCCCAGCTCCTCGTCGAGACGGTCGATGACGTCGGAGATCTTCAGGTCCTTGGTCGCGTCCACCGCGTCCCGGAAGTCCCGCCAGAACTGCCGCATCACCTCGCGCCAGTCGGCGCGGCCGCCGGAGATGTCATCGAGCTGCTCCTCGAGGCCGGCCGTGAAGCCCGTGTCCACATAGCGCTCGAAGAAGGACATGAGGAAGGCCGTGACCAGCCGTCCCCGGTCTTCCGGGATGAAGCGGCGCTTGTCGAGCTTCACGTATTCGCGGTCCTGCAGCACCTGCAGGATGGAGGCGTAGGTTGAGGGCCGCCCGATGCCGAGCTCCTCCATCTTCTTCACCAGCGAGGCTTCGGAATAGCGCGGGGGCGGCTGGGTGAAGTGCTGCAGCGCCTCGACCGACTGGCGCTTCACCGGATCCTTCTCGCGCATCGGCGGCAGGATGCGGCTGTCCTCGTCGGCATCGTCGGCGACGTCGTCCTGGTCCTCGCGGTAGAGCTTGAGGAAGCCGTCGAAGGCGATGACGCTGCCGGTGGCGCGCAGCTTGGTCTTGCCGCTCGGCTCCACCAGCTCGACGCTCGTCTGGTCCAGCTCGGCCGACTGCATCTGGCTCGCGACCGCGCGCTTCCAGATCAGCTCGTAGAGCTTGCGCTGCTGCTCGCTGAGGTAGCGGGCCACCTTCTCCGGCGTGCGGGAGACGTCGGTGGGGCGGATCGCCTCGTGCGCCTCCTGGGCGTTCTTGGCGCGGCTGGAATATTCGCGCGGGGCGCCGGGGATGTAGTCCTCGCCGAACTCGGACTTGATGTGGTTCCGCAGCTCCGCGACCGCCTCGCGCGCCATCTGCACGCCGTCGGTTCGCATATAGGTGATGAGGCCGACGGTTTCGCCGCCGATCGCGACACCTTCATAGAGGCTCTGGGCCGTGCGCATCGTGGCCTGCGCCCCGAAGCCGAGCTTGCGGCTGGCCTCCTGCTGCAGGGTGCTGGTCTGGAAGGGAGGCGGCGGGTTCCGCTTGACGCGCTTCTTCTCGACCGAGCCGACGCTGAAGGACGCGCCCTCGACGGCGCGCTTGGCCGCCATGGCCGTGGCCTCGTCCGGCAGGTCGAACTGCTCGAGCTTCTTGCCCAGGTGGTGCGTCAGCCGCGCCGTGAACGGCGCGCCGGCGGGTGTGGTGAAGCGGCCGGCGACGGTCCAGTACTCGCGGGCGACGAAGGCCTCGATCTCGGCCTCGCGCTCGCAGATGAGCCGCAGGGCCACCGACTGCACGCGGCCCGCGCTCTTGCTGCCCGGCAGCTTGCGCCAGAGGACCGGAGAGAGGGTGAAGCCCACCAGGTAGTCGAGCGCGCGGCGGGCCAGGTAGGCCTCGATCAGCGGCATGTCGAGCTCGCGCGGGTGATCGATGGCGTATTGCACCGCGCGCTTGGTGATCTCGTTGAAGGTGATGCGCTGGACGTCCACGCCCTTCAGCGCGCCGGAGCGCGCCAGCATGTCCTTCACGTGCCAGGAGATGGCCTCACCCTCGCGATCCGGGTCGGTGGCGAGATAGAGGTGCCGAGCGCCGCGCAGCGCCTGGGCGATGGCCTTGACCTGCTTCTGACCGCGGTCGTCGGCCTCCCAGTCCATGGCGAAGTCCTCGTCCGGGCGGACGGAGCCGTCCTTGGCCGGAAGGTCGCGGACATGGCCGAACGAGGCGAGGACCTTGTAGTCGCCGCCCAGGTACTTCTCGATGGTCTTTGCCTTGGCGGGGCTCTCGACGACGACGATATTCGTCACTGCAGGGTCCTTATGGGCCCTCTGGTATCCTCCGCCCGGTCAGTTCCGCGAAAGACAGCCCAGAGGAATTGAAATCCAAGCACGCAACACTCACCCGCGGGCGGTTTGGCCGGTCAACTCAGGCCAGGGCCACCCGGTTTCCGGGCAGGGTCTCGATGCGCCCGGACAGTTCCAGTTCGAGGAGTATTTCCGAGAGCTTCGGCGGGGATAGCTGGCAGCGCCGACCCAACTCGTCAACCGGTATCGGAACGGAACCCATCATTTCAAGCACTTGGGCGCCCTGGTCGGAGGGAGGCGGCGTCTGCCGGACCGGTTCGGCCGGCAAATCCGCCAGGAGAGGCAGGCGCAGCGCCGGCCTTTCCACGATGTCCTCGGGCAGGTTCTGGAGGATGTCCTCGACCGTCTCGGTGAGGTGCGCGCCCCGGCGGATCAGGTCGTTCGCGCCGCGTGAGCGGGGGTCGACCGGGCTGCCCGGGACGGCGAAGAGCTCCCGCCCCGCCTCGGCGGCCAGCCGGGCGGTAATGAGCGTGCCGGATTGCAGCGCCGCCTCCAGCACGACGACGCCATGGGACAGCCCGGCCACGATGCGGTTGCGGCGGGGGAAATGGCGGGCGAGGGGGGCGGTGCCCAGGGGGGCCTCGCTCAGCACCAGCCCGCCCTCGGCCGCGATGCGCTTCTGCAGGCCGGCATTCTCGCGCGGGTAGGGCTGGTCGAGCCCGCCCGCGATGGCGGCGATGGTGGTGCCGGAGCGCAGCGCGCCCTCATGCGCCGCCGTATCGATGCCGCGCGCGAGGCCGGAAATCACGCAGATCCCGCGCACGGCCAGCGCGTCGGCCAGTTCCTCGGCGAAGCGGCGGCCGGTGGCGCTGGCGTTGCGGGCGCCGACCAGGGCGACGCCGCGCGGCTCCAGCGCGTCCAGGCTGCCCTGGGCCGCCAGGACCAGGGGCGCGTCCTCGATCAGCGCGAGCAGGGCCGGGTAGCCGGAGTGGCCGTGGAACAGGAGGCGGGCGCCCATGCGCTCCAGCGCTTCCATCTCCCGCAGGGCGGCATCGCGGGCCCAGGCGCGGGGACCGAGGGCCTCCAGGGCGGCTTCTGGCCCGCCATGGCGCTGGATCAGGCGGCGATGATGGACCGGCCCGATGCCTTCGCTGCGCGCCAGGCGCAGCAAAGCCAGGGCCTGCTCCATCCGCATGAAGGAGCTACTTCCCCTGGCCGATGCGCGGCTCGGTCCCGGCCAGCAGGCGCTGGATATTGCCCTTGTGCCGCCACGCGACATAGAGCGCGACGACCAGCAGGGCCAGCGCGGCATGGTTCCCCGCGAAGGCGAGCGCCACGACGGGCGCCACCGCCACCGAGGCCAGCGAGCTCAGCGAGGAGGTGCGCGTAACGGCCGCGACCAGCAGCCAGGTCAGCCCCGCCACCACGAAGATCATCCCGTGCAGCCCGAGCATGACGCCGAGCGCCGTCGCCACGGCCTTGCCGCCCTTGAAGCCCAGCCAGGGCGGGTGGCAGTGGCCGAGCACGGCGGCGATGGCGGCCAGCGGCGCCCAGGGCCAGCCGGCCATGGCGGCCACGAGCCAGACGGCGACCGTACCCTTCAGGAAGTCCAGCAGCAGCGTCGCCGCCGCGATGCCCTTGTGGCCCGTCCGCAGCACGTTCGTCGCGCCGATATTGCCCGAGCCGATCGAGCGGATGTCGCCGAGCCCGGCGGCCCGCGTCAGCAGCAGCCCGAAGGGGATGGAACCCAGCAGGAATGCCAGCAGAAGCGCCAGCACCACCTGCGTCGCGATGAGGCCGTCCGGGCTCACGCGCGGAACACCCGGCGCCCGTCCTTGAAGGTGGCCATGACCTTGCCCTCCAGCGCCCGCCCGTCGAAGGGCGAGTTCTGCGCCTTTCCGGGAAGGGCGCCCGCCTTCACCTGCCAGCCGCGGTCCAGCTGGAACAGGCAGAGATCCGCCGGCGCACCCTCGGCGAGGCGCCCGGCCTCCAGCCGCAGCAGCTGGGCGGGGCGATGGGTCAGCAGCCCCAGCGCGTCGAGCAGGGACAGATCCCCGCCATGCACGCGGGCCAACGTGATGCCGAGGAGCGTGGCCAGCCCCACGCCGCCGGCCTCGGCCTGGTGGAAGGGCAGGCGCTTGTCGTCCGCGTCGCGCGGCTGGTGGTCGGAGGCGATCGCGTCGATCGTGCCGTCGGCCAGGGCCGCGACGACGGCGAGACGATCCTCGTCCGGACGGAGCGGCGGCGTCAGCTTGGCATAGGTCCGGTAGTCGCCGATCGCGGTCTCGTTGAGGTCGAAATAGGGGGGCGCGGTGTCGCAGGTGACGGCCAGCCCCTCCGCCTTGGCGGCGCGGATGAGGTCCAGCGCGGCGCCCGTGCTGACATGGCCGAAATGCACATGCCCGCCCGTCAGCCGGGCCAGGGCGATGTCCCGCGCGACCAGGATGGCCTCGGCAGCCTTGGGGATGCCGGGCAGGCCGAGCCGCGTGGCGAGCTCGCCCTCCGTCGCGGAGCCGCTGCCGGCGAGGCTCGGCTCCTCGGGGTGCTGCACGATCATGGCGCCGAAGGCCCGCGCGTAGGAGAGCGCGAGGCGCATGGTGCGGGCATTGCCGATGGCGCGGCTGCCGTCGCTGAAGCCGGCAGCCCCCGCTTCGCGCAGCAGGCCGAACTCCGACAGCTCCTGGCCCGCGCAGCCCTTGGTGGCGGCGCCATAGGGGTGCAGCGCGATGCTGCCCGTCGCCTCGCCGCGGCGGATGACGAACTCGACGAGCGCCGCGTCGTCCAGCGCCGGATGCGTGTCGGGCAGGACGGCGATATGGGTGATGCCGCCGGCCGAGGCCGCCTGGGCAGCGGAGGCGATGGTCTCGCGGTGCTCGCCGCCCGGCTCGCCGATGCTGGCGCGCATGTCCACGAGGCCGGGGCACAGGCAGGCGCCCTCGGCGTTCAGCACCTCGGCGCCCTCCGCGGGCGCGCCCTTGAGGCTGGCGATGCGGCCGTTCTGGATGAGGAGCGAGCCCGTGGCGTCCAGCCCCGTCGCGGGGTCCAGCAGGCGGGCGTTCTCGATGAGGATGGGCTTCACGGCAGGGGCTTCTCCATGAAGACGCGACGGAAGCCCTGGCCTTCCCCACGATGGGTCTCGGCATAGCCGAGGCGCGTGTAGAGGGCGATGTTCTCGGTCATCTTCTCGTTCGTGTAGAGCCAGACGCGGCGATGGCCGCGCCGGCGCGCCTCGTCCTCGGCGAATTGCATGAGGCGGCGGCCGATGCCCGTGCCGCGCATCTGCTCGGCCACGGCGATGTTGTCGATCAGCAGCCCGTCATCCGTGTCTTCCAGCACCAGCGCGGCGACCAGCGCGCCGTCCTGTTCCTCGACCCAGGCTTGGGAGCTGGCGATGCGTGCCGCGTAGTCGTCCGTCATGGGAAACGGCTCCCGGCCGAGGCGCGGGACGTAATGGGCATAGGCTGCGCGCACGAGGGCGCGTACGGCCTGGTCCTCACCTTGGATCGCCAGCCGCGGCATCAGGCGTTGCGCCGCAGGTCGCGCGAGAGCACGTCCAGCACGGCCATGCGGACAGCAACGCCCATCTCGACCTGCTCGCCGATCACGCTGCGCTCGGGGTCGTCGGCGATGGCGCTGTCGATCTCGACGCCACGGTTCATGGGACCGGGATGCATGACGATGGAGTCCGGCTTGGCGCGGGCCAGCTTGGCAGCGTCCAGCCCGTAGAAGCGGAAGTATTCGCGCGAGGAGGGGACGAGGCCGCCGCTCATGCGCTCCTTCTGCAGGCGCAGCATCATGACGACATCGGCGCCTTCCAGCCCCTCGCGCATGTCGTGGAAGACATCGACGCCGAGGCGGGCACACTCCGCCGGGATCAGCGTCGGCGGGCCGATGACGCGAAGGCGCGCGCCCATGGCCGAGAGCAGATGGATGTTGCTGCGGGCCACGCGGGAATGGGTGACGTCGCCGCAGATAGCGATGACGAGCCCCTCCAGCCTGCCCTTGCGGCGGCGGATGGTCAGCGCGTCGAGCAGCGCCTGGGTCGGGTGCTCATGCGTGCCATCGCCGGCGTTGATGACCGCCGCGTCCACCTTCTGGGCGAGCAGGGCCGGGGCGCCGGACTGCGCGTGGCGGATCACCAGCAGGTCCGTGTGCATGGCGTTCAGCGTGGCGGCGGTGTCGAGCAGCGTCTCGCCCTTATTCACGCTGCTGGTGGAGACGGACATGTTCACGATGTCCGCGCCCAGCCGCTTGCCCGCCAGCTCGAAGCTGGTGCGGGTGCGGGTGCTGTCCTCGAAGAAGAGGTTGATGAGCGTCCGGCCCTTCAGCAGGTCCCGCTGGGTCTTTCCTTGGCGATTCAGGAGGGCATAGCTCTCGGCGAGGTCCAGCAGGGCCGAGATATGGGGCGGCTCCAGCCCCTCGATGGCCAGGAGATGGCCGCTGGGGAGGATGGGGTAGGAGAAGCCGCTCATGTCTGCGGGACCATCGCGCCGGTGCCTTCGTTGCCGTTGCGGTGAATAGCGCGATCATCCCTGCCGCGCCAATCCGGGTGTCACCGGGCCGTCGCATCCAGCGCCGATTGCAGCGTATAGGCCGCCGCCGCCGAATCCACTGCCGCGGCACGCTTTTTCCGGGTCAGGTCCGCCTCCTGGATCATGGCCCGGTTGACCGCGGCGCTGGAGAGGCGCTCATCCCACATGGCGCAGGGCAGCCCAGCGGCCTCTGACAGTGCGAGCGCCCAGTCGGTGGCCGCCTGGGCCGCCGGGCCGCGCGAGCCGTCCATGGACAGGGGCAGGCCGACCACCAGCCCTCCCGCGCCTTCCTTGGCGCAGATCGCTGCCACCTCGGCCGCGTTTACCTTCAGTTTCCCCCGTTTCAGGCTGCCATAGGGACTCGCCAGCATCAGGGTCACGTCGCTCAGCGCGACGCCGATGATCTTCGAACCGGGGTCCAGCCCGAGCAGCCGTGCGTGGCGGGGGAGGGCGGCCCGCAGCTCCGCCATGTTGAAGAGAGGCATGGGGGGGCTTATGGTCCGCCCCCTTCAAGAACGGAAGTGGATCGTAATGTCGCTCGATGCCGCGACGGTGCGTCGCGTCGCCAATCTGGCCCGCCTGCGCCTGGATGAGACCGAGGTGGAGAAGCTCCAGTCGGAGCTCAATGGAATCCTGGGCTGGATCGAGCAATTGCAGGCCGTCGACACCGAAGGCGTCGAGCCCATGGCCGGCGGCTCGCCGGTGCCCGTGGCGCTGCCCTGGCGCCAGGATGCCGTGACCGACGGCGGCCAGGCCGATGCCGTCCTCCGCAACGCGCCCGATCGCGAGGGCGAATATTTCGGCGTGCCGAAGGTGGTCGAGTGATGCGTCCGACTGATTTCACCATCGCGGAGGGCCTGCGCGCCCTCGACAAGCGCGAGATCAGCTCCGTCGAGCTGACAGAGGCCTATGTGAAGGCGATCGAGGCGCTGAACCCGCGCCTCAACGCCTATATCACCGTCACCGCCGAGCAGGCGCTGGCCGAGGCCCGCGCCTCCGACGCGCGGCGCGCGGAAGGCAAGGCGGGCGCGCTGGAGGGCATTCCCCTCGGCATCAAGGACCTCTTCTGCACGTCCGGGACCCGGACCACGGCGGCGAGCAGGATCCTCGGCGAGTTCGTGCCGCCCTATGAGAGCACCGTCAGCGGCAACCTGAAGCGCGACGGCGCCGTCTTCCTGGGCAAGCTGAACCTGGACGAGTTCGCCATGGGCTCCTCCAACACCACCAGCGCCTTCGGGCCGGTGGAGAATCCCTGGTCGCGCGCCAACGATCCTTCCAAGCGGCTGGTCCCGGGCGGCTCCTCGGGCGGCTCGGCGGCGGCGGTGGCGGCGCGGATGGCCATGGGCGCCACCGCGACCGATACGGGCGGGTCCATCCGCCAGCCGGCGGCCTTCTGCGGCATCGCCGGCATCAAGCCGACCTACGGGCGCTGCTCGCGCTGGGGCATCGTGGCCTTCGCGAGCTCGCTCGATCAGGCGGGCCCCGTGGCGCGGAATGTCGAGGATTGCGCGATCCTGCTGAAGAGCATGGCAGGCTACGACCCGAAGGACAGCACCAGTGCCAACCTGCCGGTGCCCGACTTCGCGGCGGCCTGCGCGCGCGGCGTGAAGGGCCTGCGCATCGGCGTGCCGGCCGAATACACCATGCCGGGCCTGGCGCCCGAGATCGAGGCGCTGTGGCAGCAGGGGCTCGCCTGGCTGAAGGATGCGGGCGCCGAGATCGTGCCCATCAGCCTGCCCCACACGAAGTACGCGCTGCCGACCTACTATGTGGTGGCGCCGGCAGAGGCTTCCTCCAACCTCGCGCGCTATGACGGCGTGCGCTTCGGCGCGCGCACGGCTGAGCGCGACTCCGACCTGCGCGACCTCTACGAGCGCACGCGCGCGGCGGGCTTCGGCGGCGAGGTGCGGCGGCGCATCATGATCGGCACCTATGTGCTGAGCGCCGGCTACTACGACGCCTACTACCTCAAGGCGCAGAAAGTCCGGGCCCTGATCGCGCGCGACTTCGAGCAGGCCTGGGCGAAGGTGGACGCCATCGTGACGCCCGCCACGCCCTCCGCGGCCTTCCCGATGGACGAGCGCCAGGACGACCCGGTGACGATGTACCTCAACGACGTCTTCACCGTGACGGCCAACCTCGCGGGGCTCCCGGGCCTCGCGGTGCCGGCCGGGCTGGACGCGCAGGGGCTGCCGCTGGCGCTGCAGGTCATCGGCAAGCCCTTCGACGAGGAGACGGTCTTCGCCGTCGGCGGCGCGCTGGAGCGTGCCGCGAATTTCACCGCCAAGCCGCAGGTGATGGCATGAGCTACACCATCGATGGGGACACCGGTCCCTGGGAAGTCGTCGTGGGCCTCGAGGTCCACGCGCAGGTGCTGTCGCAGTCCAAGCTTTTCTCGGGCGCGGCCACGGCCTTCGGCGCGGAGCCGAACAGCCAGGTCAGCTTCGTGGATGCGGGTTTCCCCGGCATGCTGCCCGTCATCAACGGTGAGTGCGTGGCGCAGGCCGTGCGCACCGGCCTTGGACTGAACGCGAAGATCAACCTCTGGTCCCGCTTCGACCGGAAAAACTACTTCTACGCGGATCTCCCGCAGGGCTATCAGATCAGCCAGTACAAGGATCCCATCGTCGGCGAGGGCGTGATCGAGATCACGCTGGCCGATGGCACGACCAAGAACATCGGCATCACGCGCCTGCATCTGGAGCAGGATGCCGGCAAGTCGCTGCACGACCAGCATGCGAGCAAGTCCTTCATCGACCTGAACCGCAGCGGCGTGGCGCTCATGGAGATCGTGAGCGAGCCGGACATGCGCAGCCCGGAGGAGGCCGGCGCCTATCTCGCCAAGCTGCGGCAGATCGTGCGCTACCTCGGCACCTGTGACGGCAACATGGACGAGGGCTCCATGCGCGCCGACGTGAACGTTTCCGTCCGCAAGCCCGGCGAGGATTTCCGCACGCGCTGCGAGATCAAGAACGTGAACTCGGTGCGCTTCGTCATGCAGGCGGTCGAGGCCGAGGCGCGGCGCCAGATCGAGGTCTGGGAATCCGGCGGCACGGTGGACCAGGAGACGCGGCTCTTCGACACCGCGCGCGGCACCACGCGCTCGATGCGGTCGAAGGAGGATGCGCACGACTACCGCTACTTCCCCGATCCCGACCTGCCCCCGCTGGTGCTGGAGCAGGCTTGGGTGGACGAGCTCAAGGCCAGCCTGCCGGAGCTGCCGGACGCGCGGCGCGCGCGCTATGTGGCGCTGGGCCTCTCGCCCTATGACGCCCATGTGCTGACCATCGAGAAGGAGACCGCTTCCTTCTTCGAGATCGTGGCCAAGGGGCGCGACGCGAAGGTCGCGGCGAACTGGGTGACGGGCGACTACTTCGCCGCGCTCAACCGCCTGAAGCGCGACGTGACCGACAGCCCGGTCAGCGCCGAGAACCTGGGCGCGCTGCTGGACCTCATCGCGGACGGCACCCTCTCAGGCAAGCTCGCGAAGGAGGTCTTCGAGGCGATGCTGGAGGCCGACGAGGCCCCGGCGGCCATCGTCGAGAAGCGCGGCCTGCGCCAGGTGACCGATACGGGCGCCATCGAGGCCGCGGTGGACGGCGTTCTGGCGGCCAATGCCGACAAGATCGCGCAGTACAAGGGCGGCAAGACGGGCCTCTTCGGCTTCTTTGTCGGCCAGACCATGAAGGCGATGGGCGGGAAGGGGAATCCCGCCATCGTGAACGACCTGCTGAAGCAGAAGCTGGACGGCTGAAACGGAGAGGGGGCGGCCAAGGCGGCCTCCCCCCCACCGAAAGCGTCAGGCCTGGGCGGGCTCGTCCTCGTCTTCCTCTTCGTTCAGCTCCTCGTCATCCTCATCGTCGATATCGAGGATGTCGGCATCGCGAACCACGGCGAGGCAGGCGGCATAGGTTTCCAGGAACCAGCCCCGGTCGCCATCCTCGTTCTTGCCCTCCGCGCTGGCGATCATGCGCAGCAGCGCGAGCGCCACGGCGGCGTCGCTGTCGCCTTCGATCTCGATCTTCACGTCCGACATGGCATCGCCTCTTCACGGGGTGGAGAGGCGATGAAAGCGCGGTCCGCGCGGCGTCAGCCACCGCGGATCGGTGACAATTTCAGCGGGCGATGCGGTCGATCAGGCGGTGGTTGTAGTCCTCCGCCATGCCGGGGATGAGCAGCGCGTCCAGCAGCCACCAGAGCGTGATGAAGCCGAGCCCGACATAGCCGATCAGCACGATGGTCAGCGCCAGCGACAGGCCGAAGATCGCGAGCATGACGAAGCCCGAGACCCAGCGGCCGAGATACATGCGATGCAGCCCGCCATATCCCAGGAAGAACCAGATGACGTAGGCCGCGACCGTCGAGCGGCTGGCGGCGTCGTAGCGCATGCGCGCGACCATGTCGTCGGAAGGGCGGGCGGGCGTGGACATCGTGGCTCCTGTCAGGCCCGGTTCCGCCGGGCGCGATCCGGCCATAAGGTGGTGTGGCATTCCGTCCAAGAAAAGGCACATGCATGGCGATCGAGCTGCACACCTGGAACACGCCCAATGGCCGCAAGATCAGCGTGGCGCTGGAGGAAATGGGGCTGCCCTACACGGTTACGACCGTGAACATCGGCAAGGACGAACAGTTCAAGCCGAGCTTCCTGGAATTCTCGCCCAACAACCGCATCCCGGCGATCCGCGACCCGGAGGGGCCGGACGGCAAGATGATCACCGTCTTCGAGAGCGGCGCGATCCTCTACTACCTCGCCGAGAAGACCGGGAAGTTCATGCCGAAGGACCTGCGAGGCCGGGTCGAGGTGATGGAGTGGGTGATGTGGCAGATGGGCGGCTTCGGCCCCATGCCCGGCCAGGTACATCATTTCCTGATGCAGCCCGAGGGGCCGGCGCGCGACTACGGCTTCAACCGCTACCACAAGGAGACGAAGAGGCTCTACGGGGTGCTGGACCGCCGCCTGAAGGGCCGCGACTTCGTGGCGACCGCGGCCGAGCCGAGCATCGCCGACTTTGCCATCCTGGGGTGGGCCTGGCGGCATGAGCGGCACCAGGTCTCCTTCGACGAGTTTCCGGAAGTGGGCGCGTGGTACGCCCGGATGATGGCGCGGCCGGCGACGGCGAGGGGCTTTGAGGTGGCGCTGAGCTAAGACTCGGCACGCCCGGTTTGACGGCGGGGCGGACCGCCTGTATCAACCGCCCCGCATACGCCGTGTGACTTTCCACTCCTGCGGAGGGGTGGCCGAGTGGCCGAAGGCGGCGGTTTGCTAAACCGTTATAGGGGGATAACCCCTATCGTGGGTTCGAATCCCATCCCCTCCGCCATTCATTTATCGTTTGTTTCAGTGCCTTATGCCCGCAGGCGGAGAGAGCTGCGCCTCGCGCGCGCTCGGGCAGCTCTCTCCCAAGATCAGCGACCGATCGGGCGGTCCGGCGTCTCCACGTACCCGGTCCAGCCCGAGGCACGATAATCCGCCTCCCGCGCGGCCAGATCGACATAGCTGTAGCGATCCAGGATGGTTCGCGCCTCCAGCTCGCGCGAATCATCGATCTTGACCGTCACGAGGCTGCCGCCGCGGCGGATGCCCTCGGCATAGACGTGGGCCTCGCTCTCGCTGATGCCGAGCCCGGTCAGGCTCCCGATGATGCCGCCGGCCGCGGCGCCGGCGCCGGCGCCGGTCAGCGTCGCCGCCAGGACACCCGCGGCCACGATGGGGCCGAAGCCAGGGATGGCGAGGGCGCCCAGCGCGGCAGCGAGCCCCGCGCCGCCACCCACGAGGGTGCCGACCGTGGCGCCGACCCCGGCTCCCGACTTGGCTTCCTCCTTGTCGGCGACGGACGTGTAGCGGTTGTCCTCATTCGCGGCGGCGATGCCGATGTCGGCGGCGGAGAAGCCCGCGGCTTCCAGGTCGCGCACGGCGGCCAGAGCGTCGTCGTGATTGTCGAAGAGGCGGCTGATGGTCTTGGTGGCCATTGTTCTCGTTCCTTTCGAAGGGTTCAACGCGCTCAGCGATTCACGGCCGGGGCGGTGCCCTCGGTCACGTTGCCCTGGAAATCCAGGGCGACCGCGGTGGGCGTTCCGTTGCGCATCGCGCGGCCGCGCCAGACGCCGTTGTCGTCCTTCCGCAGATCCGTGACGTTGGTGAAGCCGGCCGCCTCGATGCGGCTGCGGGCCTGGCCCTCGGTGAAGCTGTTGGCGCCGGCGGCGGGGGCGCCCGCCGTGGGCTGCGAGGGAGTGGTGGTCTGGGTCTGCGCCAGCGCCAGGGGCGAAGCCATCAGGGCAGCGACCAGAGCGATCGCCGAAATGGTGGGCCGCATGGGGAATACCTCCTGAGATTGTTGGAGCACGGGCTGCGCTCTCTCCGTCTAAACGACGGTCGCGTCGTCCCGGTTGGGCCCGGTGCCAGCGGCCACGCAAAATGTCGGGGTGGTGAGAGTGCATGCCGCCGACTGGGCTGATGGCGCGTTTGGCCGGATGTGCCCCCCTCCCGCGGAGATCCCCGATGAAGATCGCTCAGATTGCACCGCTTGCCGAAGCTTGTCCTCCGAAGCTCTATGGCGGAACTGAGCGGATCGTTTCGTATCTCACCGAAGAGCTGGTCCGGCAGGGCCATGATGTGTCGCTCTTCGCCAGCGGGGATTCCGTGACCGCTGCAACCCTCATCCCGTGCTCGGACGTGGCGCTGCGCCTGAACCCGGCCGTCAAGGATTTCGTGCCGCATCATGTCCTGATGCTGGAAGAGGTGAGGCGGCGCTTCGATGACTTCGACGTCCTGCACTTTCACACGGACATCTTTCACTACCCGATGATCCGCGACTTCGCCGACCGCACCGTCACGACTCTCCACGGCCGGCTGGACCTTCCCGACCTGCAGCCGTTCTACCGGACGTTCTCCGAGGTGCCGCTGGTGTCAATCTCCGACGCGCAGCGCCTGCCCATGCCGCCGGTGAACTGGGCGGGCACCGTCCATCATGGCTTGCCGGCCGATTTGCTGCCCTACAGCAGCCATCCCGGGGAGGGTTACCTGGCGTTTCTCGGGCGCATTTCGCCCGAGAAACGGCCCGATCGCGCCATCGAAATCGCAGCTCGCACGGGTGCTGAACTTCGGATCGCGGCCAAGGTCGACCGAGTGGACCAGGCCTACTGGGAAGAGAAGATCGCGCCTGTCGTCGCGGCTCACGACAACATCCGCTACATCGGCGAGATCAATGAGGGCCAGAAGGCCGAGTTTCTCGGCAACGCCAAGGCGTTGCTCTTCCCGATCGACTGGCCCGAGCCCTTCGGGCTGGTGATGATCGAGGCGATGTCGTGCGGCACGCCCATCATTGCCTTCAACTGCGGCTCGGTTCCGGAAGTCATTGCCCCGGGCATTTCCGGCTTCATCGTGAATTCTGTCGACGAAGCGGTCCAGGCCGTTGGTCGCCTCGACAGTTTGAAGCGTTCACAGGTGCGGGCCGCCTTCGAGGAGCGGTTCACGGCCGAGCGTATGGCAAAGGACTACGTGGCGATTTATCATGAGCTTTCCGGCGCCCGGCGCGACGCCGCCCGGCTGCGGCGCCAGCGTGGCGATGATATCGGATTGCAGGTGGTGGCCTGACCGGGAGGCCGACCCATGGATGATTCCAAGAGCGCCGAGGAAGTCGCCCAGACGACGGTTCCCGCCAACTCCACGCCGCTTGCCCAGTTCTTCATCCCAGCGGCGGCGTCGTTGCAGGAACGACGCCCCAGGACGTTGAAGCACGGCGATACCTTCGCTCTCTTCGACCATAACGGCGATGCCCATTCGGGTCCGGGCAGTCCGGAAGGTGTCTTTCACCGCGATACGCGGCATCTGTCCCAGCTCTACCTGACGGTGGACGGCACCCGGCCGATGCTGCTGAGCTCAACCCTGCGCGAAGACAATGCGATCCTCACCTGCGATCTGACGAACCCCGATCTCTATGATGGCGACGGCCAGATGATCCTCGGGCACGACCTGATGCATCTCCGTCGTTCGCGCTTCCTGTACAACGCCACCAGTTTCGAGCGCCTGGTGCTGCGGAATTTCGACGACCGTCCCCGCAAGGTCTCGGTGGAGCTCGCCTTTCGCGCCGATTTCGCCGATCTCTTCGAGGTCAGGGGCTCGGTCCGCTCGCGCCGCGGCGTGCTTCATGCGCCGGAGGTCGGCGACCGTACCGTCACCTTGAGCTATACCGGGCTCGATGAGGTCAGGCGCACGACGACCCTGGCGTTCGATCCGCCTCCCTCCCGCCTCTCCGGCGACCTGGCCGTGTTCGAGCTGGAGCTGGCGCCACGTGCGACGCATTCCCTTTTCCTTGAGGTCAATTGCGGCAACGAGGGGCTGAAGAATCATCCCCCGCGAAGGGCCTTCTTCACGGCGCTTCGGGATTCGCGGCGCGCGCTGCGGAGCGCGGCGTCGCGCGCGGCTTCCATCGCCACGTCGAACGAGATCTTCAACGAAGCGGCCAGGCGTTCCGTCGCCGATCTCTACATGCTGATCACGGATACCGACGAAGGTCCGTATCCTTACGCGGGCATCCCCTGGTTCAGCACCGTCTTCGGCCGCGATGCCCTGATCACGGCTCTCGAAACCCTCTGGATGGACCCCTCCATCGCGCGGGGCGTCCTGGCGCATCTGGCGGCCAACCAGGCCACCGAGGTCGACGCCGCGGCCGATGCGGAACCGGGCAAGATCCTGCACGAGGTCCGGCACGGCGAGATGGCCGAGCTGGGAGAGGTACCCTTCCGGCGGTACTACGGCAGTGTGGATTCCACTCCGCTCTTCGTCATGCTGGCGGGCGCCTATCTTCGTCGGACCGCGGATCTTGTCACCGTCCGGCGTCTTTGGCCGAACATCCAGGCGGCCTTGAAGTGGATGGACGAATACGGCGATCGCGACCGCGACGGCTTTCTCGAGTATGGGCGCCAGACGGCGGACGGGCTGATCAATCAGGGCTGGAAGGACAGCCACGATTCCATCTTTCACCGGGATGGCGCGCTGGCTAAGGGGCCCATCGCTCTCGCGGAGGTGCAGGCATACGCGTTCGGCGCCTGGCAAGCAGCGGCCGAGATCGCCCGCATGCTGGATCTGGCGCCCTTGGCCGAGGACTACAGGAAGCGGGCCGAGACCCTGCGCGCCGTGTTCGACGAACGGTTCTTCGACGAGGAGCTGGGCACCTACGTGCTGGCGCTCGACGGGGAGAAGAAGCCGTGCCGGGTGAAGAGCTCCAACGCGGGACACGTTCTTTTTACTGGGATTGCGTTAAGCGAACGCGCGGGCTCGGTGGCACGGACGCTGATGTCCCCTTCCTCCTTCTGCGGCTGGGGCGTTCGGACCATCGCGGCCTCGGAGGCGCGCTATAATCCGATGAGCTATCACAACGGCTCCATCTGGCCGCACGACAATGCGCTGATCGCCGCGGGGCTCGCCCGATACGGCTTCAAGAAGGAGGCTGCGCAGATCTTCCAGGGTCTTTTCGCCGCATCCACCTATATCGATCTGCGGCGGCTGCCCGAGCTGTTCTGCGGCTTCGGGCGTCAACGGAACCAGGGGCCGACCTTCTATCCCGTGGCTTGCGCGCCGCAGGCCTGGGCAGCGGCGGCGCCGCTGTTCCTGCTGCCGGTGTGCCTGGGGCTGGGATTCGACCCGGTGCAGTCGCGCATCATCTTCGACGAGCCCGTCCTGCCCGACTTCCTGCATGAGGTGACCCTGCGGAACCTCGCCATGGAGGGCCGTTCCGCAGATGTGACCCTCCGCCGTTCGGGGGCACAGGTCGTGGTCGACGTGCTGGAGAGGCGCGGTGGGGTGCGGGTCACCGCCACCAATTGACGTGCATGCTGCGGCGCGCCGCGGTCAGAACTCGCGCAGGTTGTCGCGGAACTGCTCGTAGCCATAGGCCTTGCGGGCGAGGCCGCGCGCCTGCAGGGCCGGGACCAGCCCGTCCGCGACCTCGGCCACCGCGCGGCGGCTGACATCGTTGGTGGAGATGAGGAAGCCATCGCCGCCGACTTCCTCCATCACCTCGCCCATGCGCGCCGCCACGCTGTCCGGCGTGCCCACCAGCGGGACGGAGCCCGAGGTGCCGCGATAGCTCAGCATCGCCTGCCGCAGCGACTTGCTGCCGACCGACTTCTTGAAATCGTCCAGCGTCGCCTGGTGGCCGTTTGTCTTGAGGTCCAGCGTGTCCACCGGCGCGTCGAGGTCGTAATTCGCGAAGTCGATGTTGGTGATCTTGCCGAAGAAGGCGAGCAGGATGGGCAGCTGAGCCTCGGCGCGCGCGGCCTTCTGCTTCTGGCGCAGCTCCGCCTCCTCCTGCGAGTCGCCGAGGATGGGCGTCACCAGGAACAGCACCTTGATCTCGTCCGGATTGCGGCCCATCGCGGCGGCCCGTGCGCGCACGTCGTCGCGATAGGCCTTCATCGCCGCCGTGCCCTTGATGCTGGCCACGATGGTGTCTGCGTATTGCGAGGCGAATTGCCGGCCGCGCGGGCTGCCGCCGGCCTGGGCGATCACGGGCCTCCCCTGCGGGCAGGGGCCGGAGTTGAGCGGGCCGCGGCAGCTGTACCACTTGCCCTGGAAGTCCACGGTATGGACCTTGGTGTGATCCACCAGCACGCCGGTCTCGGTGTTCGCGACCAGTGCGCCGGGCTCCCAGCTGTCCCACAGGCCGTTCACCACCTGCATGTACTCGTCGGCCATGTCGTAGCGCAGGTCGTGTTCCGGCAGGCCGTCCATGAAGCCGTAGTTCTTCGCCGCGTAGTCGCTGCTGCCCGTCACCATGTTCCAGCCGATGCGGCCGGAGGAGGCCTGGTCCATCGACGCGATCATGCGCGCCAGCAGGTAGGGCGGGTGGGTGAAGGTCGCGAAGGTGGGGACGATGCCGATGCGCTTGGTCGCGGCGGCCATCAGCGTCGCCGTCACGGCCGGGTCCTGGCGCGGCACCGCCAGGCCATGGGTCAGGTAGACCTCGCGCGAGCCGCCATAGCTTTCGCCGACATAGGAGCTGTCCTCAATCAGCACGTAGTCGAAGCAGGCACGCTCCAGTGCGCGGGCCATATCGGTGAAGAGTTCCGGCACCATCCAGTCGCGGCCGATGGCACCGGTCCAGGGCTCGCCCCAGGCCTGAACGGAAGAACCCTGGAGAAACCAACCCAGGTGGAACGGACGTGTCATTCGATGCAGGCCTTTCGGGCGGTCAAGGATTGGCGAGGTTTTCCCGGAGCGTGGCTCCGGCGTATTCGCGGCGGAACAGGCCGCGGCGCTGGAGCTCCGGCACCACATAGGTGCTGAAATCCTCCAGCATGCTCGGGAAGATGGTCGGCCAGACGATGAAGCCGTCGCAGGCGCGGGAGGTGAAGAAGTCCTCCAGGTGGTCGGCGATGCTCCGCGCCGTGCCCACCAGCAGGTCGCGCGGCTTGGCCACGGCGTCCTGGAAGGCGATCTTCTCCTGATCCATGAGCTGCATCACGCGGTCGATCGAGCCGCTGATGCCCTGATTGCCCTTGGCGGCGGCGAAGGATTCCACGTTGCGGTGCTTCGAGAGATCCGCGCCCATCAGCGAGGAGTTCAGCATCCGCTGCGCCTCGGGATCGATGAGCGACTGGAGATAGGCGTACTTCTCCTGCGCGATCTCTTCCGTCTCGCCCACCACGACGGCGAAGCTCGGCAGGACCTTGCAGTCCTCGGGGCGGCGGCCGTAGCGGTCCATCCGTGACTTCACGTCGTCGTAGAAGGCGATGGTGTCGGCCTTGCTGTGCGGCGTGCAGAAGATCATCTCGGCCCAGCGCGCCGCGAACTCGCGCCCGCGATCCGACGCGCCGGCCTGCAGGAAGACGGGCCGGCCCTGAGGCGTGCGCGGGATGGTGAGGGGGCCGTAGTTCCTGAACCACTTCCCCTCATGCACCGGGTAACGGACCTTCGCCGGGTCGATGAAGACACCCGACTCGCGGTCCATCACGAAGGCGTCGGGCTGCCAGCAGTCCCAGAGGTCGTTGCAGGCCTCCAGCACCTCGTCGGCCCGGTCGTAGCGCTGGTCCTTGGAGGGGATCTGCTCCATCCCGAAGTTGCGCGCCTCGAGGTTCGTCGCCGAGGTCACGACGTTCCAGGCCGCACGCCCGCCGGTCAGCATGTCGAGCGAGGCCAGCGTGCGCGCCAGGTGGTAGGGCGGCATCAGCGTGGTCGAGAGCGTCGCGCCGAGGCCGAGATGCTTCGTGACCCGCGCCATGACCGGCAGGATCATCAGCGGGTCGAGATAGGTGATCTGCCCCCCATAGCGGAGATACGCGTCGAAGTTCCCGCCATGGATGTCCGGGAGGCCGAAGGTGTCGGCATAGAAGCAGGCATCGAAGCAGGCGGTCTCGAGCACGCGGGCGATGTGCTCGTATCGCTCGGGCGCGAAAATGTCGCCGAGCGTGGCTTCGGGATGGCGCCAGGCGCCGGGGTGGTTCGCGGTCGGGCCCGTCTTGAGATAGGCGACCAGATGCATCCGGCGCTGGGTCACCGCGCGGCGACCCGGCAACATGCGGGCGGACAGGGACGTGCCATGCAGCCTCCAGGAGGGATGCGGGGACGACCGTGCTGTTTTCGACTGGCGCTTTCCGAAACTATGCGGGAGGGGAGGGCCGCGCGCAATCTGGGGGGGATCGTGGTGGCCCGGATTGCAGGATGCGCGGCGCTATGGTCATGTCGGCGACGGGAAGATCTCACGCCAGCCCTGCGGCGACCACAAAGGTCGCGGCCTGGACGCATGATGCCGCGCGGCAAGGACCGCGGGCGCATCCTCCGGGCTCGTCGAGGAGAGACGATATGCAGAGCTTCCAGCAGGATTGCGTCGAACTGGCGCACGAAAAGTTCCGCCGTGGCGAAATCGACCGGCGCGCGCTGCTGGCCGGGCTGGCTGCCCTCGGCGCCGCGCCCATGATGGCGGGCGAGGCGGGCGCCCAGGCGCCGCGCCAGATGGTGATGGTGAACTGGGGCGGCCTCGCCAACCAGGGCTTCAACGCCAATTACGGCGAGCCCTTCATGGCCGCCAATCCGGGCTGGCGCGTGGTGCAGGACGGTTCCGGCCCTGCCACCGGCCGCATCCGCTCCATGGTGGAGAGCGGCCGCGTCACCTGGGACCTCTGCGACAGTTCCGCCACTGCGGCGGTGCTGCTGGGCGGGCTGAACATGCTGAACCGCATGGACTACAACATCATCAAGCGCGAGGACGTGATCGGTCCGACCTTCGCGATGGAATACGGCGCGGCGCCCTACTCCTTCAGCAGCGTGCTGGTCTACGACAGCAGCAAGTTCCCCAATGGCGGCCCGACCAGCTGGGCGGATTTCTGGGACCTGCAGAAATTCCCCGGCACGCGCCTGCTGCGCCGCGACGCCTCCTGCGTGCTGGAGGCCGCGCTGATGGCCCTCGGCAAGGCGCCGGCGAGCCTCTATCCGCTCGACGTGCGTGCCGCCCTGGCGAAGGTGCGCGAGATCCGGCGCAACCTGGTCTTCTGGAATGGCGGCGCGGAGTCGGAGCAGTTCATCCGCACAGGCGAGGCGGTGATGGGCCAGATCTGGCACACCCGCGCGAGCGTGCTGGAGAAGGAGAGCAACGGCCGCTTCAAGTTCATCTGGAACCAGGGAATCCTGCAGCCTGGCATCATGGTCAGCCCGCGCGGCAATCCCGGCGGCGAGATGGTGCAGCGCCTGCTGGCCTCCATGCTCGCCGGCGCGGAAAGGCAGGTCGACCTGCTGAAGCTGCTGGGCAACGGCCCGACCAATCCGCGCGCCGCCGCCCTGGTCCCGGAGGAATTCAAGCGCTTCAACCCGACCGAGCCCGGGAATGCGAGCCAGCAGGTGCCGATGGATGGCGTGTGGTGGGGCGCCAACTACCAGCGCGTCAATGCCGACTTCATCGACATGGTGACGGGCTGAGGGGATGGTCCTCGTCGTGCAATCCGGCGGCGCCAAGGCGGTGCCGGAATGGCGGAGCTGCTTCGCCGAGCTCGTTCCCGATCTCGAGGTCATCGGTTGGGACGACCCGGCCCTTCGGCCCGAGGCGGTGGACTATGCCCTGGTCTGGGACCCCGATCCCACGCGGCTGGCCTCGCTGACCTCGCTGCAGGCGGTGTTCTGCTCGGGCGCTGGGGTCGAGCATCTCGTCGCCAATCCCGGCCTCAAGCCCGGTATCCCCGTCGTGCGCTGCGTTCCGCCCGAGGCGGGGCAGCGCATGGGCGAATACGTATGCTGGGCGGTGCTGGCGCTCGCCAAGGAGACGCGCCGCGCCGCGCTTCTCCAGGCTGAGCGCCGCTGGGAATATTACGAGCCCTATCTCTCGGCGGCGGACCGGCGCGTCGGCATCATGGGCATGGGCCATATGGGCCAGCGCACGGCCGAGATGCTGCGCGGCCTCGGTATTCAGGTCCACGGCTGGTCGCGCTCGCGCAAGTCCATTCCGGGCGTCCAGAGCTTTGCCGGCGCGGCGGAGTTCGACGCCTTCCTGGCGCAGACGGATGTGCTGGTCTGCCTGCTGCCCTCCACCCCCGAGACGGATGGGCTGATCGCGGCGCCGCTGCTGTCGAAGCTGCCGAAGGGCGCCGGCCTGGTGCAGGCCGGGCGGGGCGCGCAGCAGGTGGTGCCCGACATCCTGGCGGCGCTGGATTCCGGCCAGCTCTCCGGCGCGGTCATCGACGTCTTCGCGCCCGAGCCGGTGCCGCCGGAGGATCCGGTCTGGACCCATCCCGGCGTCATCGTGACGCCGCATCTCGCAAGCATCCCGAACCGTCCGGAACGCGCCCGCTACATCGCCGCCGCCATCCACGCGCTCCGGCGCGGCGAGGCGCCGGCCCATCTCTACGATCATTCGCGAGGCTACTGATGAACGTCATCCTTCCCCCGCCGCCGGTGAAGCCCGATCCGGCCCGCCAGCAGACCGAGCAGGAGATCCGCGAGGATCTGGCCGCCGCCTATCGCCTCATCGCGCATTTCGGCATGACGGACCTGGTCTTCACCCACCTCTCGGCCCGCTTGCCGGGGGAGGGGCATCGCTTCCTGGTGAACCCCTACGGGCTGCTCTTCGAGGAGATCACCGCCTCCAGCCTCGTCGTCGTGGATGCGGATGGCGAGCCGAAGCAGGCGACCAGCTGGCCGGTGAACCCGGCGGGCTTCGTCATCCACTCGGCCGTGCACCGCGCGCGGCACGACGCGATGTGCGTCATGCACACACACACGCTGGCGGGCATGGCGGTGGCGGCGCAGAAGGGCAGCATCCTGCCGCTCAACCAGATGAGCATGGAGATTGTCGGCAATGTCGCCATCCATGGCTATGAGGGCGTGGCGGCGGACGACAACCTCTCGGAGCGCGAGCGGCTCGTGCTCGACCTCGGCGAGAAGCCCTGCATGGTGCTGCGCCATCACGGCCTGCTGACGGTGGGGCAGACGGTCGCCGAGGCCTTCTACTGGATGTACTATCTGGAGCAGGCGTGCCGCATCCAGCTCGCCGCGCAATCCTCTGGCGCCGAACTGGAGATGCCCTCCGACAAAACCGTCGCGCGTACGCGCGCCCAATTCTCTGTCGGGCCGACCAAGGGCTGGCTGCCCTGGCAGGCGCTGCGGCGGAAGCTGGACCGCGAGCAGCCGGATTATCGCCATTGAGCAAGGCCGGGCACGCCCTGGCCATCCAGGGGCTGACCAAGCGCTACGGCAGTTTCACCGCGGTCGACGAGGTCTCGCTGGACGTCGCGCAAGGGCAGTTCCTGACGCTGCTCGGCCCCAGTGGCTCCGGCAAGACGACCATCCTCATGGCGGTGGCGGGCTTCGTGGAGCCGACCTCCGGCGTTCTGCTGCTGGATGGGCGCGACATCACGCCCCTGCCGCCGGAGAAGCGCGAGTTCGGCATGGTCTTCCAAGGCTATGCGCTGTTCCCGCACATGAGCGTGGCCGACAATGTCGGCTTTCCGCTGCGCGTCCGCGGGCAGTCGCGCGCCGACCGCGACGCCAAGGTGCGCGCGGCGCTCGACCTCGTCCAGCTCGGCAAGTTCGCGGACCGGTTGCCGCGCCAGCTTTCCGGTGGGCAGCAGCAGCGCGTGGCGCTGGCCCGCGCGCTGGTCTTCGACCCCATGCTGCTGCTGCTGGACGAGCCGCTTTCCGCGCTCGACAAGAAGCTGCGGGCGGAGCTCCAGGAGGAGCTGAAGGCGCTGCATCGGCGCATCGGCCGCACCTTCATCAACGTGACGCATGACCAGGAGGAGGCGCTCTCTCTCTCCGACCGGATCGCGATCCTGAACCATGGCAAGCTGGTGCAGGTGGGCGATCCGAACACGCTCTACGAGCGGCCGCGCACGCGCTTCGTGGCGGATTTCCTGGGCAAGTCCAACTTCATTGGCGGCATCGCGCGCGGCCCCGACGCGCAGGGCATGCTGCTGGAGGCCGGGCCTCTGGGCGTGCATGTGCGTTTCGCCGGGCCTGTCCCGATCCCGGCAAGGGATGCGCGCGCGCTGCTGTCGCTGCGGCCGGAGAAGATCGCGGTCCTGAGCGAGGGCGAGGGGGCGGAGAACGTGGTGGAGGGCACCATCCGCACCTGGTCCTACCTGGGCGCCGGCTTCTCCCTGGTCGTGGCGACGGAGCATCTCGGCGAGATCCGCGCGATTCTGCCGGCCTGGAAATCCGCCATTGCCCCCGCCGAGGGTTTGCGCATCCGCCTCGGCTGGGCGGCCGATGCCGCCGTTCCCGTCGAGGAGGATATGCCATGACGCGCACCAGTGCCGGCTGGTGGTGGCTGATCCTGCCTGCGGTGCTGCTGCTTCTGGTTTTCTACATCGCCCCCATCGCGCAGGTGCTGGCGATCAGCTTCACCGAGCCCGATCCGGGCCTCGGCAATTACGAGCGCCTCTTCACGTCGGAGAGCATCCAGCGCGTGATCATGACGACGCTGCGCATCTGCCTCATCACCACGGCGATGGCGCTGCTGCTGGGCTATGCCGTCGCCTATGCCATCACCCTGGCAAGCCCGCGCGCGCGGGGCTGGTGGATGCTGGCCGTGCTCGTGCCGCTCTGGATCTCCGTCCTCGTCCGCGCCTTCGCCTGGGTGACGCTGCTGCGGCGCCAGGGGCTGGTGAACGACACGCTGATGGGCTGGGGCCTGATCTCCGAGCCGCTGCCGCTCGTGTGGAACGAGTTCGGCATCCTCGTCGGCATGGTGCACTACATGGTGCCCTTCGCCGTGCTGCCCATGCTCTCCGCGATGCGCGAGATCGACCCGCGCCTGCTGGCCGCCGCGCGCGGCCTTGGTGCAACGCGGGGACAAGTCTTCCGACAAGTATTCCTGCCGCTCTCCATGCCGGGGGTCATCGCGTCCGGCGTGCTGGTCTTCATCTTCTCGCTGGGCTTCTACATCACGCCGGCCATCCTGGGCGGCGGCAAGACGCTGATGGTCGCGGAGTGGATCAGCCTGCAGATCCTCGACCTCATCCGCTGGGGGCTCGGCACCATGATGGCCACGATGCTGATCGTCGCGATCCTCGTGACGCTCGGCGTCTTCTCGCGCGTGGTGGATCTGCGGCGCATGTTCGGGGCGGGCGGCTGATGCACGGAACCTATACAGCCGGCCCGGCCGGCCGAAGCCTGGCCTGGGCGACGGCGATGTATCTGGTGCTGCCGATCCTGATCGTGATCCCGGTGGCGCTGACCGACCAGCGATTCCTGTCGCTTCCGCAGGAGGGGATCAGCTTCCGGCATTTCGCGACGGTGCTGACCTCGGAGGAATGGCTGGGCTCCATCTGGCAGTCCTTCACCATCGCATTGGCCGCGACGGCGCTGGCGGTGACGGCGGGCACGCTCTGCGCCATCGGCTGCTGGCGCATCTCCCGCCGCTCAACCGACCTGATCCGCGTGGTGATGCTGCTGCCGCTGATCATCCCCTCGATCGTCTATGCCATCGGGCTCTACCGGTATTTCGGGCCGCTCGGCCTGCTGGACCGCTTTCTGGGCGTGGTGCTGGCGCACGGCGTCACGGGGATTCCCTATGTGGTCATCACCGTCTCGACGGCGCTGGCCGGCTTCGACCCCCGGCTGGAGCAGGCCGCACGTGGCATGGGCGCCTCGCTCTCGCAGACGCTGCGCTGGGTGATCCTGCCGCGCATCATGCCGGGCATCGTCTCGGGCGCGATCTTCGCCTTCATCCACTCCTGGGACGAGCTGGTGATGGTGCTCTTCATCGCGAGCCGCGAGGTCTTCACCCTGCCACGGCGCATCTGGGACGGCATCAACGAGAACCTGGATCCGGCCATGGCCGCCGTGGCGGTGCTGCTGATCCTCTTCACGCTGCTGCTGCTGCTGGGCGACCGCGCGCTGCGCCGGCGCTCCGAGGCGGGGTGAAGGCGGCCTACTGGCGCCGGAGCCGCATCACCTGCGCGGCGATGGAGCGCGGCGTCAGCCCCAGCGGCGCCAGATTGTCATGGAGGCGCCTGAGCACCCGGAAGGTGGGTGAGGAGATGTGAGCCTGGAGCTCCACATTCGCACGCGTCAGCTCGGCGAGCTGACCGGCGTTCCAGAGCAGGGCCTCATTGCTCTGGCGGAGAGCCTCGGTAGCCAGGCGGAGCTCCTCGGCCAGGACGGTATTCTGCTGCACCAGCTCGGCGCAGACGGCGCTTTGCCGCACGAGTTCCACGTGCCGATCGGCGCTCTCACGCCGCACTTCGGCGAGATGGTCCTGGAGTTGCTGCTGCGTCTGCCTGAGGCCGTCCAACTCGCTCTCCATGTGCGCCAGCTGCCCGGCAAGCCGCGCCTTGTCGCCCTGGAGGCTGGAATTTTCATCGGCCAGACTCGTGCGCGCGGCATGGAGCTGCGCCCGGTCCACGGCCATCGCGCCGGCGATGTGAAGAATGTCCTGGAGCGCTGAGGACCGCTTCATCCCGAGGCGATCGGGCCCGCCGCGATGCCGCAACGGCGCGAAGACCGTCTCCTGCGGAATAGCGTCGCCTTCCCGTGCCGAATAGGCGCGGGAGTGCTTCGGCATCAGCTTCTCGAGCTGATCGATCCCCTCGGAATTCAGGGCCCCATAGGGAGCGATGTAGTGGAAGCCGTACTCGCGGTTCCAACCCGGCATCGCCTCGTACTTCAGATATCCGCGCGCGACCTTCGCGGCATACTGCTCGACGCTGCGGATGGGAAAGTGGCACAGGTGGATGTCCGGGCTCGGGACAGCTTCGATCCATTGGCCGTCCCGCATCACCCCATGATTGCCCGGAGCGATGACGAGGCCGGCATCGACGATCGCGGCGGGGATGAGGACCTTGTTGAAATCGCTCCGCGGCGGCATGCGCGAGGTGAAGCGCCGCACGAGAATGGGCTGGTCTTCGGCCGAAAGCTGTGGCGGCCAGGTGAAATTCTCCCAGGCGAGGGCGAGGGGGACGGGTCCCGCGTCCCGCAGGATGTCCCGCAGGTCCATCGCTTCGGAAGGCTCGATGAATTCATCCGCGTCGAGCGGTGCGACCCAGTCGGCGCCAAACTCATCCACCGCCATGTGGAGAAGCTGCGTCATATAGCGGCTCTGCTCGTAGCCGACGGTCGGCTCACGCAGAACCACCAGGGGAAGCCCCTCGTCGCGCAGCGCGCATAGGGCCTCAAAAGTCCCGTCCGTGCTGCCATCATCGAGTATAATGACAGTATCGAAATAGAATGCGTGATGACGCACGAAGGATTCGATGATGTCGGCTTCGTTATAGACCCGACCAATAGCGATCAGCTTCACGAAAACCTCGCATCCGATGCATTTCGACCGGCGTTCTTCCTAAAGCATGCGAAAGAATGAACATAATGTCAAGGATTGGTTGCTGCCGGGCGGATGAGGCCGCCCGGCGCCGCCGGCGTCCTCAGGCCATCGCGGCCTTGCGGACCTCCTCGCGGATCTCACCCATGAGCTGCGCCTTCAGCGCCGCGAATTCCGGCGTGGTCTTCACCGTCCAGTCGCGCGGATAGACCATCGGTACCGGGACGTCGGCCTTGATCCGGCCCGGCCGCGCGGACATCACGATGACGCGGTTGGCCAGGAAGATCGCCTCGTCGATATCGTGGGTGACGAAGAGCACCGTCTTGCGGTCCGCCTCCCAGATCTCAAGCAGCAACTCCTGCATCAACTCGCGCGTCTGATGGTCGAGCGCGCCGAAGGGTTCGTCGAGCAGCAGGATCTCGGGATCGTTGGACAAGGCGCGGGCGAGGGCGCAGCGCTGCTGCATGCCGCCCGAGAGCTGGCGCGGCCAATGGTTTTCGAAGCCTTTGAGCCCGGTGCGCGCGATGAATCGCTCGGCGATGGCTTGTTGCTCGGCGGGGGGCAGGCCGCGCTCCTGCAGGCCGAAGCGGATGTTCTCGGCCACCGTCAGCCACGGGAAGAGCGTGTAGGACTGGAACACCATGCCGCGATCCGCGCCTGGCCCGGTGACCGGCGCGCCATCCAGCGTGACGCTCCCCGCAGTCGGCCGGTCGAGCCCGGCCACGATCCGCAGCAGCGTCGACTTGCCGCAGCCCGACGGGCCGAGAATGGCCACGAACTCGCCCGGCGCCACGGTAAGGTCGGTCGGCTGCAGGGCCAGCGTGGGCCCCGCCTTGCCGCGCCCGGGGAAGGAGCGCGTGACGCCCGAGATGCGAAGGGTCTTGTCGCTCATCTCAGATCGCCGCCCAGGGGAAGAGCCGGCGGTTCAGCGCCTTGAACAGGAAGTCGGTGACGAGGCCGATCAGACCGATGACCACGATGCCGAAGATCATCTGCCCGGTATCGAGCAGCCTTTGGCTGTCCATGATCATGTGGCCGATGCCGCTGGTCGCGCCGATGAGCTCGGCCACGATGACGTAGGTCCAGGCCCAGCCGAGCACGAGGCGCAGCGTCTCCATCACCTGCGGCGCGGCGGAGGGGATGATCACGCGCTTCACGATCCCGCGCGAGCGCGCGCCGAGCGTGTAGGCGGCCTCCACCAGGCCCATCCGCGTGGCGCCGGCGATGACGGCGACCATGATGACCACCTGGAAGAAGGAGCCGATGAAGATGACCGAGAGCTTCTGCGCCTCACCCACCCCCGCCCAGAGGATCAGCAGGGGGATGAAGGCGGAGGCCGGCAGGTAGCGGGCGAAGGAGACGAAGGGCTCGAAGAAGGCCTCGACGCCCTTGAAGGCGCCCATCATGAGGCCGAGCGGCACGCCGATCACGGCCGCGATCAGGAAGCCGCCGACGACGCGGAAGATGGTGATGGCGATGTCGCCGGCGAAGCCGAATTCCGTCAGCAGCGACCAGCCGGCGAGCAGCGTCTTGCCGGGGCTTGCGAGGAAGAGGGGCGGCACCCAGCCGGAATAGGTCGCGGCCGCCCAACCCGCGATGAACAGCGCGAAGAAACCGGCGCCCAGCAGGATGCGGGCGGCGGCGGAAACGGGAACGAGGGGCTTCATCAGGCGGAGCGTTCCGGCACGGTCATTCCATGTCCTTAACCCGCCGCCATGCCGGATCAAAGCATGATGGTGCGGTGCATCAGGTCAGCGGCGGCTGCGGCTGTAGCCCTGGAGGGGATGCCCCTCCCGCATGTGGGGCTCTGCACCCAGACCGGGCCGCCCTCCGCGTCGATCATGTCGTGGGCGCCATCGCGATGCTGCGCGCCGCCACGGGGATAGTCGTCAATGTGCGTGCGCCTCGTCACGCGGGACCAGTCCACGGGCCAATTCGCGTTGGATGGGCTGTCTTGCCATCGCCTTTCGGGAAGCAAGGTCGGCCGGCCGGCCGTCCCGGCGGCAGGGGTGGCCGGACTGAGCTCTCGACGCACCAGCCCAGGGACAGCATGCAGAACAGTCAGCCGAGAAGCGGGGACACCCAACGCCGCATGAGTTGCCCGACCCCGCTTCCGTCCGGACAGGACGCCAGATGACGGGAAGCGGCTTAAGAAAGCCCTTCCCGCCGCCCGGCGCCGATGTCCTCAGAGGAAGGAGGTGTTCAGCAGCGCGCCGAGGTTCACGTCTTGCCGGACCACGCCCGTCTCGCGCTGCACGGTGTGCGCTTTCTGCATGAACTGCGGCAGGCCCGCGGCCACGTATTCCTTGTTCTTGGCCTGGTCGAGCCACTCGATGAACTGGGCGCTGTTCTTGAACTGCTCGCCCGTCTGGTTCACGCGGCGGCCCATGATCTCGAAGGAGCGGTCGGGCTCGCTCGCGATCATCGCCAGCGCGTCGAACCAGGACTTCACGACGCGGCGCACCGCCTCGGGGTTGGCCTGGATGAAGGCGGGCTGGAAGGCCAGCGTGTCTACCACGCAGGGGTGGTCGAGCGTCGTCGCCAGGATCTTGCCCTTGTCCGCGCCCATGCCGCGCACCTGGGAGAGATAGGGCTCATAGGTCGAGCAGCCGTCGAACTGGCCGGCCACGAAGGCCTGGGCAGCGGGCTGCGGCGCGAGCGTCGCGGTGGTGACGTCGCGGATCGAGAGCCCGTTCTCGCGCATCATGTAGGCCAGCACGAAATAGGGCGTGGTGCCCGCGCCATCGACGGCGATGGTCTTGCCCTTGATGTCGGCCCAGGAGCCGATGGAAGGCCGCACCGCCACACCGTCGCCGCCGCGCGAGCGGTCGAGCACCAGCACCTGCTGCAGCGGCGCCGCGCTGGCCCAGAGGATCATGGTGTCCACGGTCGTCACGACGCAGTTCAGCGCGCCGCCGACCAGCGCCAGGTTGCGCTCGCGCTGCGGGACGAACTTGGTCTCGACCTCGATGCCGTTCGCGCGGAACAGCCCGGCCTGCTCGGCGAGGGTGAGGGGGGCGAAGCCGGTCCAGCCGGACATGCCGATGGTGATCTTGGGCAGCGTCTGGGCGCGCAGCACGGCGGGCGCCGCGAGCGCGCCGGTGGTGGCGGCGGTGAGGAAGAGGCGGCGATCCATCTGTGTCGCTCCGGTGTCGGGGATTTCAGACTATCCGAGCGCATGGCCCGGGCAAGCATCGGGACCGGGCGCACCGGGATCCGGGCGCGGGGAATGCCGCGCCCCTTGGCAGAAGCGGCGCGCCTTGCGCGCGCCGCAAGCACCGGATCAGAGCGCGCTGCTCCAATCCGCCGGCACGAAGCGGTAGCCCTGGCCGTCCTTGGTGAAGTAGCCGTTGGCCGGGAAGGGAAAGTGATAGCCCGTCACCCGGATGCGGTCCGTCGCCGCGCGGTCGAGCACGCGGCGGCGCGTGGCGGCAGCCATGTCGCCATCGAAGTCGAAGACGATCTGCCACTCCGGCCGCGGCGCCATCAGTTCCGGCCGGTTGGTGATGTCGGCCAGGTACATCATCTCCTGCCCGCCATCGGCGATGTGGAAGAGCGTATGGCCCGGCGTGTGGCCATAGGCCGCGACGGCGCGGATGCCCGGCACCGCCTCGGCGCCATCGGCGATCTGCCGGATTCGGCCCTGGTAGGGGGCGAAGCGGGTGCGCGTATTGGCGAAGTTGCCGCGCTGACCCTCGGGGCTGCGGGTCACGTTGCCCTCATCCGTCCACCAGGCCCATTCGGTCGCGGGCACCACGATCTCGGCATTGGGGAAGAGGCGCTGCCCATCGGCCGAGGAGAGGCCGGAAATGTGGTCGCCATGGAAATGGCTGACGATGACCGCGACGACCCGCGCGGGGTCGATGCCGGCGGCCCGCATGTTGGCGGCAGCCTGGCCGTTGGTGGCCGTGCCGGTCTGCGTCGCATTGCCCGCGTCGAAGACCACGATGCCCTGCGGCGTGGTGACGAAGGTCAGGGTGAAGGGGACTGTGAGCGTATCCGCCGGCATGAAGCTCTGGGCCAGGACGGCCTGGACCTCCTCCAGCGGCGCGTTGCGCACGAAGCCCTGGACCGGGCGCCGCGCGAAGCCGTCATGCACGGTGGTGACGGTCAGCCCGCCCACCTTGAAGCGGTAGAAGCCGGGCGCCTGGGCGGCGGAGGAGGGGGGCGCGGCAGGCGCGGCGGCCTGCTGCGCCGCGGCGGGCAGTGCCATGGCGCTGGCGATCGCGGCGGAGCCGGCGAAGAAGTGGCGGCGGTTCGTGGACATGGTGCTTGTCTCCCGTGACCGCCGGAGGGGGACGGTCAGCGCGCGAAGACAACCACAGATTCGAGGTGCGGGGACCAGAGAAATTGGTCCACCGGCGTTGCCGAAACGATTTTGAAGCCGGCGCCCCGAAGCACCCCCGCGTCACGCCCCAGCGCCGCAGGCCCGCAGGAGACATAAACGAGCCGTTCCAGCTTGCTGCGGGCGATTTGCGCCACCTGCTCGGCCGCTCCCGCAAAGGGGGGGTCGAGCACGACGGCGGCGTATTTGTTGAGCTCGGCGGGCATCAGCGGCTGGCGCGCGAGGTCCCGCCGGGTTGCCTGCACGCGGGCCTGGGCGGCATTCGATGCCGCCTTCAGCGCCTCGGCCGCCGCCGGGTCACCCTCGAAGGCCTCGACGAGGGCGTGCTGCGCGAGCGGGAAGGAAAGCGTCCCGATGCCGGCGTAGAGATCCGCGATGCGCGCCCGCGGCGACATCTTGCGCGGCAGCCCGGCCAGCACGGCTTCGATGATCGCCGCCTCGCCTGGCGCGCTGGCCTGGAGGAAGGCGCCCGGCGGCGGCGACACCGCGACACCGGAGAGCATGTGGCGCACGGGCTTGAGCTGCGCCGCGACCTCGGCGCCGCCCTTCTGCTCCCAGGCGATGCGCGGGATGCCGGCCTCGGCGGCGAAGCCCGCCAGCAGCTTGCGATCCGCCATGGTGAGCGGGGCGTCGGTGCGCAGCAGCAGGTCCGGCCCGCTGTCCAGCATGTTGATGACGGCCGAGCCCAGGCGCCGCAGCGCGTTCAGCCCGCGCAGCGCATCGGCGAGGCGAGGCAGCATCTCCACCAGCGCAGGCAGCAGCACATGGCATTCGCGCATGGGCACAAGGCGATGCGCGCCGCGCTCGTGGAAGCCGATCTCGACATGACCGTCCGGCAGCCGCTCCAGGCCGAAATCGGCGCGCTGGCGCACGCTGCGCGGCGTGGCGACCATCGGCGCCACCTGCGCATCGGTGTAGCCGGCGCGGGACAGCGCCTCCGCCAGCCGGCCGCGCTTCCATTCGGCATAGGGCGCCGCGTCCCAGTGCTGAAGCGCGCAGCCGCCGCAGATGGTGAAGTGGCGGCAGGGCGCCTCCACGCGCTCGGCGCTCGCCTCCAGCAGCTCGAGCACCCGCGCCTGGCCCTTGCTCAGGGCCTCCGCCCGGACGCGCTCGCCGGGAAGGGTGAAGGGAATATGCAGAGGGCCGGGAGTGACCCCGTCGCCCCCGGCCCCCATGCGTTCGATGGTGAGTTCCACGTCAGCCGAAGGCGTTCAGCCCGGTGATGGCGCGGCCCAGGATCAGCGCGTGCACGTCATGCGTGCCCTCGTAGGTGTTCACCGTCTCGAGGTTCATGACGTGGCGGATCACGTGGTACTCGTCGACGATGCCGTTGCCGCCGTGCATGTCGCGGCTCATGCGGGCGATGTCGAGCGACTTGCCGCAATTGTTGCGCTTCACGAGGCTGATCATCTCCGGGGCCGCCTTGCCCTCGTCGAAGAGCCGGCCGACGCGCAGCACCGCCTGCAGGCCGAGGGTGATCTCGGTCTCCATGTCGGCGAGCTTCTTCTGGATGAGCTGCGTCTGCGCCAGCGGGCGGCCGAACATCTTGCGGTTCAGCGTGTAATCGCGGGCGGCGTGCATGCAGAACTCCGCCGCGCCCAGCGCGCCCCAGGCGATGCCATAGCGCGCGCGGTTTAGGCAGGAGAAGGGGCCGGCCAGCGAGCGCACGCCCGGCAGGCGGTTCTCATCGGGGACGAAGACCTCGTCCATCATGATCATGCCGGTGATGGAGGCGCGCAGCGAGAACTTGCCCTCGATCTTCGGCGTGGTGAGGCCCTTCATGCCGCGCTCGAGCAGGAACCCGCCCAGCGTGCCCTCGTCGTCCTTCGCCCAGACCAGGCAGACGTCCGAGATCGGCGAGTTGGTGATCCAGGTCTTGGAGCCGGAGACCAGCCAGCCGCCATCCACCTTCTTCGCGCGCGTGCGCATGGAATTGGGGTCGGAGCCTGCGTCGGGCTCGGTCAGGCCGAAGCAGCCCACCCACTCGCCGGTCCGCAGCTTCGGCAGGAATTTCTGCTTCTGCGCCTCGGAGCCATAGGCGTGGATCGGGAACATCACGAGCGAGGACTGTACGGAGAAGGCGGAGCGGTAGCCGCTGTCCACGCGCTCGACCTCGCGGGCCATCAGCCCGTAGGCGACGTAGGAGACGCCGGCGCAGCCGTAGCCCTCGAGGGTCGCGCCCAGGAAGCCCTGTTCGCCGAAGGCGTTCATGATGGATCGGTCGAAGGTCTCGTTCCGGTTCGCCATCAGGACGCCCGGCATCAGCTTGTCCTGGCAGAATTCCCGCGCGGCATCGCGGATCATCCGCTCGTCCTCGGTCAGCTGCTCGTCGAGCAGGAAGGCGTCATCCCACTGGAAGGGCGGGGTCTTGGTCTTGGTGACGGCGTTCATCTTCACGATCCTTCGGGACGGCAAGGCTCCGCCGTCCTATCGGACGCAGGGGCGCGAAGTGCAAGCCCGCCCTGCGCGCGGCCGTCATTCCAGGGGCGGGAGGGAGCGCAGATAGGCCCAGATGTCGGCGATGTCGCGGTCCGTCAGGGCCGCCCAGGCGCGGCCCCGGCCCATGGGCGGCATCAGCGGGCGGCCGTCGCCGCCGATCTCCTCGCGCAGGGCGCGGGCGAACATCGCCTCGTCCCATCGCCCGAGGCCGAGTTCCGGATGCGGCGTCAGGTTGCGCGCCACCACCACGCCCCAGGGCCCCGTGAAGCTGCGCCCCTGGCCGCCCGGCTTCGCCGGGTCGATGCGGCCGTCGGCGGTATGGCTCGAATGGCAGTCCAGGCAATGCCCCAGCGGTCCGACCAGATAGGCGCCGCGGGATACCGGGTCGTCCGCGGGCGGGGGCACGGCGCCGGGCGGGGGCAAGGCTTGCAGCGGGAAGGGATAGCTGGATCGTTCAGCGATCGCGTTCGAGACCGGCGGCACGCTCCGCAGATAGGCGATGATGGCGGCCATGTCGGGGTCCGAAATGCCCCGGTAGAGGGCGATGGGCATGGGTGGCCCGATGAGCGTGCCATCCGGCCGCACCCCCTGCCGCATGGCGCGCTCGATGTCCGCGTCGGTCCAGGCGCCGATCCCGGTTTCGCGGTCTGGCGTGATGTTGGGGATGACGGCGCGCATCGTCCCCTCGACCAGGACCCGCCCTCCGGCCAGCCCGCGTCCGGGAAGGGGGCGGCCATCCGGCCCGCGGCTCGCGTGGCAATTGCCGCAATGGCCGATCACTTCGACGATGTAACGTCCGCGCTCGACGAGGGCGGCATCCTGGGCCGAAGCAGGCATGCTCAGGAAGGCGGCGACGAGCGCCCCCGCTGCGATCCGTCGCCACATCCAGGAGTTCCCCCGCGCCTCTCATTGGGCTGGCGAAAGAATAGGCGGGGCGCGATGCTCGCCACAAGTTGCGACGTGAAGCGCTGTTCCGTGTTGAAGCGGGGTTCTCATGACAAAGGGCAGGAAGATGACGGTGACGACTTCCAGGCGTCTGGCGCTTTCGGCGCCTCTTCTCGGGCTCGCCGCGGGCCGCGCGCTGGCCCAGGGCGTCCCGGTGAACCCGGTGGAGGAGGGGATGGCCCGCTTCGCCGCGCTCTCTGGCAGCACCGGGGCGGAGGTCGTGGTCGATGATCCCGCCGGTGCCTGGCGCGTGGGACAAGACGCCGACAAGCCGCTCTTCGTGGGGAGCGTGATCAAGACCTTTATCCTCGCGGCCTATCTGCTGGAGGTCGAGGCCGGTCGCCTGGAAATGACCGAGCAGCTGCCGGTGAACGACGGCATCCGTTCGATGGTCAGCCCCGTCCTAGGCGAGGTGACCGGCACCATGCCCGCCAAGATGGTGCTGGAGGCGATGATCGCCCACAGCGACAACACCGCGACCGATATCGCGCTGAAGCGCGTGGGCGTGGAGAAGGTGCGCGCCGTGGTCGCGGCGGCGCCGCTGCGGGATGTGGCGGTCGTGACTTCGACGCGGCGCCTGTTCTCCTGGCTCGCAGGCGCGGCACCGGGACAGGATCTCGATTGGGCGGGCATGCAAGGGGTCATGGCGGACCGGCTGCCGGGCACGCCGCGCGCCATCGCCGTGACGGGCGACACCATGGCGGCGCCTGCCTCCTCCATGACGGGCTGGTACCGCCATGTGCTGTCCGGACGCGTGTTCCAGCGCCCGACGGCGCTCTCGGAGTTCAAGCGCATCTCGGCCATGGCGGATGCGCTCTCCTTCATCGTGCCGGCGGATATCGCGGCCTATGGCAAGGGCGGCAGCATCGTCTGGCGCGGCGAGAACGCGCTTTCCGTCGCCGGGCAAATGGTGGTGCGCGGCATTCCGGCCAGCTTCAGCTTCACGCGCAACTGGCCCGGCGAACCGGAGAAGGTGCCGGCCGAGACGCTGGCCACGATCGAGGTGGTGCGCGCGATCCTGGCGGCGGTGGCGCGGCGGATCGGCTGAAACGAAAACGGCCCGGGGCGGAGCCCCGGGCCAGCATGATCTCCGGAAGGCAGGCCGGTATCAGGCTGCGTCTTCGATCGCCTCTTCCGCCACGGCCGCCGCAGGGGCCTCGCGGCGCGGGCGGGGGATGGGGATCAGCATGAAGGCGGGAACGCTGTCGCCGAAGCCGACCACGGAGGGACCGAGATCGTCGCGATCGCGGCTACGGTCGCGCCCACCACGATCTTGACGGTCGTCGCGGCGATAATCGTCGCGGCGCGGTTCGTCGCGGCGGGGGCGGTCGTCACGGTCGCGGCTGCGCGGCTCCTCGGCGCGGCGCGAACGGTCGTCGCGGCCCCGATCGTCCCGGCTGCGCTCCTCGCGGCGGGGACGGTCCTCGCGGGCTTCGGGGGGACGGGCCTCCTCGTCGCGGCGGCCACGGCCGCCACGCTCGCCACGGCCGCCATCGCGGCCACGCCCAGAGGCAGGCAGGGCCCGGCCGTTGCGGCCGCGCTTGCGGGTCGCGGCCTCGGCGATCTCCTCGTCGGTGACGGGGTCGAGGCCCTCGATCTCGATGCGCGGGATGACGGCGCCCGTCAGCTTCTCGATGGCCTGGACCAGCTTGCCGTCATCGGCGGTGGCGATGGAGTAGGCATTCCCCTCGCGCCCCGCGCGGCCCGTGCGGCCGATGCGGTGGACATAGTCCTCGGAGTGGAAGGGGACGTCGAAGTTGAAGACATGGCTGAGGCCGCCGATGTCGAGGCCGCGCGCCGCCACATCCGAGCAGACGAGAATCTGGATCTCGTTGTTCTTGAAGGCGGAGAGCGTCGCGAAGCGGGCGGACTGGTCCATGTCGCCATGCAGCGCGCCGACCGAGAAGCCGTGCTTGCGGAGCGACTTGTAGAGGATGTCCACATCCACCTTGCGGTTACAGAAGATCAGCGCGTTCTGGATCTGCTGCTGGCGGATCAGGCGCCGCAGCGCCTCGCGCTTGTCGCGCTCCTGCACATAAACGATGCCGGTGGTGATCGTCGTGGCGACCGTCGCGGGACGGCTGACCGTGATCTCCTTCGGGTTCTGCAGGAAGGCATCGGCCAGGCGGCGGATTTCCGGCGCCATGGTGGCCGAGAAGAACAGGGTCTGCCGCAGCGCGGGAATGATGCTGCCGATGCGCTCGACATCGGGGATGAAGCCCATGTCCAGCATGCGGTCGGCTTCGTCGATGACCAGCAGCTTGCAGTCGGCCATCAGGATGCGGCCACGGTCGAACAGGTCCAGCAGGCGGCCCGGGGTGGCGATCAGCACGTCCACGCCCTTCTCGAGCACGGCCTTCTGCTCATCCATGCTCTCGCCGCCGATGAGCAGCGCATGGTTGAGGTTGAGGTACTTGCCGTACTTCACGAACTGCTCGGCGACCTGGAGCGCGAGCTCGCGCGTGGGCTCCAGGATCAGGCTGCGCGGCATGCGCGCCTTGGCCCGCGTGCCGGCGAGGATGTCCATCATCGGCAGGGTGAAGCTGGCGGTCTTGCCCGTGCCGGTCTGCGCGCAGCCCAGCACGTCGCGGCCCATCAGCACGATGGGGATCGCCTGCTCCTGGATCGGCGTCGGGTGGACATAGCCGGACTCGGTCACGGCGCGGACCAGCTCGTCCGAGAGGCCGAGGTCCTCGAACGTCGCGCGCGGCGGCTCGGGCTCGGCGGGGGCTTCGTCCTCGGCTTCGTCTTCGGCGACGGCGTCCTCGGCCGCAACTTCCTCGGCCGCTTCCAGCGCGGGGGCCTCGGCGCCGGCCTCTTCGGCGACGGCCGCTTCGGCCTCGGCGGGTTCCGCTTCGGTCGCGGCGATGGTCACGGTGGTTTCGATTTCAGCCGGATTGGTTCCGGCAAGCGCGGTATCCGCGGTGGTCTCGTTCAAGTTTGGCATCCTGGCCTGAGGGCCGGCGCAAGGCGCACGGCCGGTCGGGCGGGTCATGCCGCCCTCTGCGTCAACGAGGGGCATATGCGCCCTGCGAGGGGGAATCGCAACCGGATTTGCACGCATTGCACGCTGATCAGGGGCGATTTATCCACAATGCATGCCTATTCCTCTGCTTCTTCTCCCCGGCCTGCTCTGCGACGGGCGGCTCTGGCGCGATTGCCTTCCGGCCTTGGGAGGGCTGGTCGATCCACGGATCGCGGACCTTTCGCAGGACGATAGCGTGGCCGGGATGGCCAGCCGCGCGCTGGAACTGGTCGCGGGCGAGGCGAGCTTCGCCGTCGCCGGGCTTTCGATGGGCGGCTACGTGGCGCAGGAGGTTTGGCGCCAGGCGCGCGGCCGGATCGAGCGCCTCGCGCTGCTCGACACCTCCGCGCGGCCCGACACGCCGGAGCAGACCAAGCAGCGCAAGGCGCTGATCGAGCTCTCGCATATGGGGCAGTTCAAGGGCGTCACGCCCCGGCTGATGCCGAGCCTCGTCCACGCCTCGCGGCTGGAGACGCCACTGGCGCAGGAAGTCATGGACATGGCGGCGCGCATCGGTCAGGCCGGTTTCATCCGGCAGCAGCAGGCCATCATGACGCGGCCCGACTCCCGTCCGGACCTGCCGGGCATCAACGTCCCGACGCTGATCGCCTGCGGTGCCCAGGACGTGCTGACCCCGCCCGGCCTGCACGAGGAAATGGCGGGGCTGATCCCCGCCGCCCGGCTGGTGCGCTTCGAGGGTGCGGGTCACCTGCCGCCGATGGAGGTCCCCGATGCGACGGCGGCGGCGCTGAAGGACTGGCTCACCCTGCCACGCAGCGCGTGACGCCAGGCTGCGCGATGGCGCTGCTCGCTGTCGTGCCGGGGGGGCAGGGGGCCTGCCCATGCGTGGCGGGGGCGATGCCGCGATCCCAGTTCCGGACCTCCGGGTCCTCCCCCATCAGCCCGATTCCGCTGCCCCGAGGCGCGCATCGGCCCCGGCCCTGAGGCGTGCCGCCATTGGGGCAGAGGTAGCGCCGCGCTGCGGCCAGGGCCGCGCTGCTGGCGTAGGGCGCGCGCACCGAAGCGGCACGCCCCGGGCGGGGCGGCGCTTGGGCGAAGACCGGCTGGGCGGTGAGCACCAGGACGGCCAGGAGGCAGAATGCGCGCATGGGCCAGCAGCAAGGATTGGCGCAACTACCGCCGGATGAACAGCGGCAGATCCGGAAACGTCTAAATAGTGAGTTAATTCCAGACTTGTAGCGTCCTGCGGGCGATGGTAACCGTACTGCAGGTTGGGGTTGCAACGGGACCAGGATGGACCGCCTCTTCGGGCTGCTCACCGCCATGCTCTTCGTCGGGCTGCTCGCGATCCCGGTTGGGACGCGCGCACCCTCTGGCTGCGGCAATGCCTGCGCGGCCGGCGCGCGCAACCTCTCCTCGTCCATTTCCGCCTTGGAGCCGGCGGCCGCAATGCAGCCGCCCCGCTATGGGGCCTTCTACCTCGCGCGCATGCCGAGCATGCGCTACGGCGTTTCAGTGGGCCAGCGGGACCCGCGCGCCGCGCAGGACGCCGCCGAGGCGCAGTGCCGCTCGGCCCCTCGCGGCTGCGCGCCGGTGGCCGAGTTCACCGATGCTTGCATCGCGGTTGCCGAGGGCATCAAGCGCATCGCACTCGTCGTCACCAGCGATCCGCGGACCTATGAGCTGCGGGCCATCGCGCATGGCACCGCGTCCAACCCCGCCGATGCCCAGGCCGCTGCGTTGCGCGAATGCGCAGCGCGGGAGGGCGGCCGGCTGACCTGCCGCATCGCGCACCAGGTCTGCGGGCCGAGGTAGCCGGGCTACCCCGCCAGGATCACATCCGCGATCTTCTCCGCGCTCATGAGCGTGGGGAAGTTCGTGTTCGCGCAGGGCACGACAGGGAAGATGGAGGCGTCCACCACGCGCAGTCCCTCGACGCCGCGCACGCGGCCCTGGTTGTCCACCACCGCGCGCGGATCGTCGTCGGCGCCCATCCGCAGCGAGCAGGAGGCGTGCCAGATGCCGATATTGGCCTTGCGGATGAAGGCCTCCAGCGCCGCGTCGTCGCGCATCACCTCGTCGAAGGTGAAGCCTTCGATCACGAATTTCTCGATGAAGCGGCGGCGGATGAATTCCGGCCCGTCCATGATCTTGCTGATCACCGAGGTCAGGAACCGGTTCTTGTTGTTCACCACGCCCAGCTTGCGTACGCGGTCGCTGTAGCTCGCCGGGAAGTGGTTGGAGGTGAGCGCGCCGAGCTCGCCGCTCATCTGGATGGCGGCCATCATGCGGAAGCCGCTCATCAGCCGGTCCAGGTCGCGCCGGTCGGAGAGGAGGTTGAACTCCACCACCGGCTCCGCCCGCCAATCGGCCGAGGCGAGGCGCACCTGGCCCGTCTCGGAATAGGTCTTGTTCACCCAGATCAGGAAGGAGGCGACCTGCTGCCCCACAGCATGCCAGGCCGACTTGCTGACGGCGGCCGCGAACATGTCGCCGGCTGGGATTCCCTCGAGGCCGGAGGAGTAGCGCAGCCCCACCTGGATGTGCCGGCGCGTCTGGATGTTGTCCATGCGGGCACTGCGCTTGAGGTGCGAGGAGAGCGAGATGGCGGGATGGTCCATCAGCCCCTGGCCGACGCCCGGAAGGTTGTGTCGGACCTCGATGCCCATCTCCCGTAGATGCGCGACCGGCCCGATGCCGGCGCGCAGCAGATGCGCCGGCGAATGGATGGCCCCGGAGGAAAGGATGATCTCGTTCGCGCGGAACTCCTGCTCCTGCCCGCGCACCAGCGCCTTCACGCCGACGCAGCGCAGCCCCTCGAAGAGCAGTCCCGTGACCTGTGTTTCCGTGGAGATGGTGAGGTTCGGGCGCTTGCGGGTCTCGCGGTCGAGATAGCCCATGGCGGCCGAAGCACGCTGTTCGTTCTCGTTGGAAATGGTGATCGAGAAGTAGCCGTCCTCGAACACGCCGTTCTGGTCGGGCAGGTACTTGAAGCCCGCGGCGGCAAAGGCCTTGCAGGCCGCCTTGGCATGGGGCCCAAGCTGGCTCTCCTTCAGGCGCCGGACCGGGATGCGGCCCTCCTTGCCATGCAGCGGGCCGTCGAAGTCGAGGTCGCGCTCCACCTTCTTGAAGTAGGGCAGGACGTCATCCCAGCCCCAGCCCTCGGCGCCGCGTTCCACCCATTCGTCGAAATCGGTGGGCGCGCCGCGATTGGCCATCTGGCCGTTGATCGAAGAGCCGCCGCCCAGGACGCGCGCCTGCTCGTACTTGCGCAGCGGCGGCCGCTCTTCCGGCCGGTTGTGCGGGACGACCTGGGTGTGGACCTTCAGCTCGGTCCAGTGAAAGCGCGGGTCGAAATAGGCGGTGCCGGGGTAGCTGTCCTTGATCTCCGCGGGCTCGTCGCCGGGCGGGGTGTCGGGCCCGGCCTCGCAGACCAGCACCTGGTTGGTACCGCGCGCCGAGAGCCGGTGCGCGAGGACCGAGCCGGCGGAGCCGCCGCCGACGATGATGTAGTCGTAGGTCATGCGGGTTCCTTATCGCGGGTCGCCATCATCTCGCGGAAGGCGGGGCGGGACTGGCAGGCGGCAAGCCACGCCTTCACGCGGGGCGCGGCGTCGAAGAGCTCGGCGGCAGGCTGGGCGTAGCGGAAGACCTCGGCGAGGTTGATGTCCGCCACGGTGAATCGCGCGCCCACCACGAAGCCGTCGCGGGCGAGATGGGCGTCGAGCACGGCGAAGGGGGCCTTCAGCGCCGCGATCGAGCGCGCGAGCAGGGCCGGGTCCCGCTCCGCGGGCGGCTTGCCGACGGTGTTGTAGAGGACCTCGATGGAATGGGGCTCGACCTCGATGGCGGCCCAGAGGCTCCAGCTGGTCATCTCGCCATCCTCGCCGATGTCGCGCGGCCCGAGATTCTTCCCGTACTTCTTCGCGAGGTAGAGGTTGATGCCGAGGGATTCGTTCAGAACCAGCCCCCCATCCTCCACGGCCGGGATATGGCCGTTCGGGTTGATCTTCAGGAAGGCCGGGCTGCGCGTGTGCATGGGCGCGTCCGCCGCACCGGGATCGGGCAGCCGGTAGGCCTGGATCACCGGCTCCAGGCGGAAGGGGATTCCTGCCTCCATCGCGAGCCAGATGTTGCGCGAGGCACGCGAGCGGTAGCAGCCATGGATCGTCAGCATCGGCGGATCCTCAGAACAGTTCCATGAGACGCGAATGCTCGGAGAAGGCCGAGGGCGGGCCCTCCTCGATGATCGCGCCGGACTTCATGACGATCACGCGATCGGAGATGGCGAAGGCCTCGCGCACATTCTGCTCGACCAGCAGGATGGCTATGCCGCGGCTTTCGCGCAGGGCCGCGATGGGCGCCAGCATGTCCTGGAACAGCTTGGGCGCGAGGCCGATGGAGGGCTCGTCCAGCAGCAGCGCGCGGGGCCGCGTCAACAGGGCGCGGGCGATGGACACCATCTGCTGCTGCCCGCCGGACAACGTTCCCGCGCGGCGCGTGCGGAAGTCGCGGATGCGGGGCAGGATGGCCAGAACCTCATCGATGCGCTCGGGCCGCTCGGGCTTGGGCACGCCGGCGGACCAGAGGGCGAGGCCGAAGATCTCGTCCACGGTGAGGTCGGGGAAGACGCCGCGTCCCTCGGGCACCAGCGCCAGGCCGGCGGCGCCGAGGGCGGCGGGGCTGTAGCTCGCGGGCGTCTGCCCGAAGATGCTGATCCTGCCCGCGTCCGGCTTGTGCAGGCCGAACAGCACCCGCATCAGCGTCGACTTGCCGGCGCCGTTATGGCCGACGAGGGTGACGATCTCCCCCTCTCCGAGCTTCAGGGACACGTCCTCGATCACCGCGCGGCCGCCATAGCCGGCGCGGAGGCCGGTGGCCTCGATGGCGAGGGCGCTCACGCTGCTTCTCCCCGGTCGCCGAAATAGATCGCGGCCAGCTTCGGGTCGCGCAGGATGGATTGCGGGTCGCCGTCGGCGAGAACCTTCCCCTGGTCGAGGAAGGCGATGCGGTCGGCGAGCTCCATCACCACGTCGAGGTTGTGCTCGATGAGGCAGATCGCGACACCTTGCCGCCGCGCCTCCTTCAGCAACTCGCCGAAGCGGCGGCGGGAGGCGAGGTCGAGGCCCGAGGCGGGCTCGTCCAGCAGCCAGATGCTGGCGCGTGCCGCCAGGATGCGCGCCATGGAGAGAAACTTCCGTTCCGCATAGGCGAGGTCGATGGCCCGGGAATCCGCCAGCGACGTGAGCTCCGTGCGGGCCAGCGCCTCCTCCGCCGCCGCCAGCCGGTCACGCTTCGCAGCCGCACCGCCGGGCTGCCAGAACCAGGCGGAGGTCTCGGTGGCGGCGAGAACATTGTCGCGCACCGACATGTGGGTGAACAGGCGCAGGTCCTGGAAGCTCCGAGCGACGCCCATCTGCGCGACGCGATGCGGCTTGAGGCCGATGATGGATTGCCCGCGCAGGGAGGCACTTCCCTCATCCGCGCGGAGGTTGCCCGTGATGAGGTTGAAGACCGTCGTCTTGCCTGCCCCGTTGGGCCCGACCAGCGCCGTGACCTGCCCCGGATAGAGCGATAGCGAGACCCCCTGCACCGCCTTGAGCCCGCCGAAGGAGCGCGCGAGGCCCTGGCAGGAGAGGATGGGTTCCACGGCCGCGCTCATGCCGAGCTCTTCCCGCGGCTGAGATCCCCCACCAGCCCGGCGGGCCGGAAGATCATGAGGAGCGTCATGGCGAGGCCGTAGATCATCTGCTGTACTGCGCCGACCTCGGTGGCCGGGATGAAGGGCAGGAAGGCGAGGCCGGCCGGCAGCGAGAGCAGGATCACCGCCCCGACCAGTGGCCCGAGCAGCGTACCCGTGCCGCCGATGATGACCATGGCCATGATCAGCACCGACTGGTCGAGCGTGAAGGATTCCACGTTCACGAACTGCATGTGCAGGGCGAAGAGCGCGCCGGCGACACCCGCGCCGGCGCAGGCGAACGCGACGGCCAAGGCCTTGGCGGCCGCGACGTTCTTGCCCAGCGCCTGGGCCGCGCTCTCGGCATCGCGGATGGCCTGGAGTGTGCGGCCGAAGGCGCCGCGCATCAGCGCCGCGGTCGCGAGCAGGATGACGACGAGCGCCCCCAGCGCCAGAGGCAGCGTGCCGACTTCCACGCCGAAGACGTGCGGCCGCGGAATGCCGGTCAGACCGCCGATGCCGCCCGTGACGCTCTTCCACTCGCTGAAGAGCGTCACCGCCATCATCTGCAGGCCGAGCGAGGCGGCGACGAAATACTCGCCCCGCACGCGAAGCGCCGGCAGCGCCAGGCAGAGGGAGAGGCCACCGGAAATGACAGCCGCCACCAGCATGGCGAGCAGCGCGTCCGGCACCAGCAGCAGGGCGACCTGTGCGCCCGAATAGGCGCCGATCCCGAAGAAGACAGCATGGGCGACGGAGAAGATGCCGGCATAGCCGACGGCGACATTCAGCGTCGCGGCCAGGATGCCGAAGATCGCGGCCAGCGAGGCGAGGTTCGTGAGATAAGCGATCATCGCGCTTGGGCAATCCCGAAGATGCCGCTAGGGCGGAAGAGGATGAAGGCGAAGAGCACGAGGAAGGACACGGCCTCGGCCCATTGCGTGTCCACGAAGCTCAGCGCCACCGCCTCGGCCACGCCGAGCATCAGCCCGGCCAGTGCCGCGCCGCGGAGCGAGCCCACGCCGCCCACGATGGTGGCGGCCATGGAGATGAGCATGACGTGATGGCCGATCGCCTCGTTCAGCCCGGATGTCATGGCCGTCAGGATCGCGGCCGGCGCCGCCAGGGCCGAGCCCAGCGCGAAGGCCAGCAACGAGAGTTTCGTCGAGGAGAGGCCATAGGCCCGCAGCAGGTCCGGGTTCTGGTGCAGCGCGCGCAGGGCCACGCCCGCATTGTGCCGCGTCAGGAAGAGGCTCAGCGCGGCGAAGAGCAGGACCGAGATGCCGATGGCCACCCAGAAGACGTCGGCGAGGAAGACATCCGGCAGAACCTCGACCGCGCGGGAGAGCGGCGTGTCCACGCTGGCGAAGCCCCGTCCCGCCGTCATGCCGATGAGGTTCTGCACGACGATGCCGACGCCGAAGGCCGCGACGAAGACGGTGAAGAAGGAACCCTCGTGCCGCTGGATGGGGCGATAGACGAACCAGTAGATGCCGAGCCCGAACAGCGTGGCGACCACCACGCCCGCGAGCCCGCCCAGCCACCAGGGCCAGCCCGCCTGCGTTGCGAAGAGGAAGGTGTAACCCGCCAGCGTGAAGGCCGAGCCATGGGCGAAGTGGAAGATGCGCGTCGCGCCGAAAATGAGCGCAAAGCCGGCCGCGGTCAGCGCGTAGAGCGCGCCGACCTGCAGCCCCTGCAACAGAAGCTGGAGAAACAGCACAGCGTCAGGCGATCTTCTGCAGCCGCCCGCCGCGGATCTCCATGACCTGGAGCGCCGCGCTCATATTCCCCTGGTCGTCGAAGCGGCCCTTGCCGCCCACCAGGTCGAACTCGCGCTGCGCCAGCAGGGCTCGGCGCAGGTTCTCGCCGTTCACCTCGGCGTTCTCGCGCTCCAGCGACTGGGCCAGAAGGCCGAAGAGGCGGACGGCGTTGTAGTAGTTCACCTGGTAGGTGCCGGGGTCGATGTTGTGCCGGGCCTTGAAGTCGGTTGCGAAGCGGCGGGTCAGCGCATCGCCGTTCTCGAAGTCGGTGGACTGGGTGGTGAAGATCAGCCCCTCTGCCTCCGGCGTATTGCGAACGCTGTCGATGTTCATCGCCGAATAGGAGACGAGCGGCTGGGACACGCCATTGTCGCGCAGCTGCTTGATGATCTGGCTCTGCTGCGCGCCGAAGGAGGCGATGTAGACCGCGTCCGGCCGCGTCTGCCGGATGCGCGCCGCGACGGGGGCGAATTGCTGAGCCGTGCGCGGCACGCTGAATTGGCCCACGAGCTGGCCGCCGGTCCGGGGCAGGGAGTCGCGCAGGATCCCCAGGATCGCATCCCCCAGCGGGTCGTCCACATAGACCAGCGCGATGCGCTTGAGGTTCCGGCGCATGAGGAAGGGCAGCAGCTCCTGCGTCTCCAGATGCGCGAGCGGGATGACGTTCCAGAAGTACGGCGAGAGCCCCGCGAGGTCCGGCCCCACGGCGCCGCCATTGACCATGATGCTCTTGGCGCGGTCACCCACCGGCGCCACGGCCTTGGAGACGGCGGTGAAGCCCACCAGCGTGTAGTGCGCGCGGTCCACGTTGATCAGCTTCGTCATGCCGACCACGGCCTGCTGCGGCAGGGCCTGGGTGTCCTCGGCCTGGATGCGGATCGGCCGCTTCAGCAGGTTGTCGGCCGCGATGTGCTGGACGGCGAGCTGCGCGCCCGCCGAGAACACGGTGCCGTATTCCGCGTTCGGCCCACTCATCGGGAAGAGAGTGCCGATCACGTAGGGGTCGCCGCCCTGGGCCGAGGCGCGGCCGATGAAAGGCGTGGCGGCAAGCCCGCCAAGGACAGCGCGGCGCGAGGCCTGAAGCGCATTCATGGCCATTTCTCCCGGGAGATTCTTGTGGCGGCCATGTTCGTGCGCGGCCCTCGGGCATGTCAACGGGGGCCAGGTTGCAACGCAACGCGAAGAGGCCGGAAGCGTTTTGCCCTTCGACGAGGCCGCCGCTGGGGTGGCCCGCATCCAGGGAAAGACACGATGGACAAGGATCGGATCGCCGGCTCGGCCAAGCAGGTGAAGGGTGCCGTCAAGGAAGCCGCGGGCAAGCTGACGGGCGATGCCAAGCTGCGTGCCGAAGGCGCGGCCGACAAGGCCGAGGGCAAGGTGCAGAACGCGGTGGGCAGCGCGAAGGACGCGGTCCGCAAGGCTTCCCACTAAGCCTGGCGGCAAAGGGAACTCCCGCGGGCGATCGCACGCCCGCGGGAGTTCTCGTATCAGGCCGCGCGCAGCTGGCCGAGGAAGGAACCCATCTGGCTCCGGAGTGCTTCGGCCCGGCCCGCCAGCTCGCCGGCCGCGGTACGAACCTGGCTCGCCGCCGAGCCAGTCTGCGTGGCGACTTCGGTCAGGCCGCCCGCATTGTTGCTGACGTCACGCGTGCCGGCAGCGGCCTCGGCCACCGCGCGGCCGATTTCCTGGGTGGCGGCAGCCTGCTGTTCGGCTGCTGATGCGACCCCGGCAGAAATTCCGTTCAGCATCTCGATCGTCCGGCTGATCCCCTTGATGGCTTCGACTGCGCGGCCGGTTTCGGACTGCATCTGCGCGATCTGCTGGCTGATCTCGTCGGTGGCCTTGGCCGTCTGTCCGGCCAGGGCCTTCACCTCGCTTGCCACCACGGCGAAGCCCTTGCCGTGCTCCCCAGCGCGTGCGGCCTCGATGGTGGCGTTGAGCGCCAGGAGGTTGGTCTGGTTGGCGATATCGCCGATCAGGCGCACCACATCGCCGATCCGGCCCGCGGCTTCCGCCAGGGCGCCCACGGCCTTGTCGGTCTCGCGCGCATCCTCGGCCGCGCGGCGGGCCGCCGTCGCGCTTTCGGCAACGCGCCGCGCGACTTCGGAAATCGAGGCCGCCAGCTCCTCGGCCGAGGCCGCCACCGTCTGGACATTGGCGCTCGCCTGCTCCGAGCCGGCAGCGAGCGAGCTGGCGCGCTCGACGCCGCTTTGCGCCGTACCGGCCATCTCGCCCGCGATGGCGTCGAGCTCGGTGGAAGCGGAGGCGACGATGCGGAGGGCGTCGGCGGCCTCGGCCTCGAACTCGCGCACCAGCTGATCGACGCGGGCGGTGCGCGCAGCCTTGGCCTGTGCCTCGGTGGTGGCCGCTTGGTCCGCCGCGCGCTTCGCGATCAGCACGGCCCGGAAGGAACGCAGGGTGACGGCGATGTGGCCGAGCTCGGTGCTTTCGGGAAGCTGCGGCACGTTCCGGTCGAGGTCCCCGCCTTCCATCGCCTGCATCGAGCCCACCAGCGAGGAGATGTTGCGGCCGATATCCCGGATCATGGTCCAGGCCACGATCGTGCCCAGGAGGATGGTGGCAACCAAGAAGGTGATCACGAGGACGACGGACATACGGTAGGTTTCCGCACCCGCATCGCCGGCGGCGGTGCTGCCTGCCACGTTCAGTTCGGTGATCGCGGTGAGCGTGCTGCGCGCTTCCTGGAAGGCCGGGTTCACCTTCTCGTCCAGGAGCTGGCGCGCCTGTGGCTCCGCATTGCGGCGGACAAGGGAGAGCGCCGCCTCCGCCTCGCGATAGTAGCCGGCGAGCTGCTGGTCGAAGCGCTGCGCGAGGCGGCGCTCTTCGGGCGAGCTGATCAGTAGCTCGTAATCCGCACGCAGGGCCGTCACGCGGGCTGCGGCCCGCTGCAGTCCGTCCTGTGCGAGGCGTAGATTCGCCTCGCCAGTATTCAGGACGCTGACCGCGACATAGAACCGATGGTCGGCGACGGCGAGGCTGAGCCTGCCGATCACTCTCACGCTCGGCAGCCAGTTGGTCTGGATGTCGACGGCGATGGCCCGGACCGCGCCCACGCGATTCAAGGCGAAGGCGCCCAGGCCCCCAGCCAGCAGGATCAGCGCGGCGAAGGCCGAGATCAGCTTGGTGCGGATCGAGAGGCGGGCGAGGAAGCCATGTTCGCCGGCAGCCGGCGTGGGGGGCGAGGATGTCATAATGGGACCCTGTCCTGGGAAAGCCGGTCCGTTCTCGTACCGACGCCCTGAAAGCTTCGTAAAAGTGCCTGTTGAATTCTCAGGAGGCGGAACGCTGTCCGAATCCGTGCATTCCGGCATGACGCGGCGGTGCACGGTGTGGCGCGGGAATCCGCCATGCAGTAGGTTAAGAACGAAGGCGCGAGCCGACAGAAGGTCCGGCGAGAATCCAAATCTTGGAGCCCGTATTTGAGTCGCCGAGGAGATTGAGAGAGGTTATGGGCGAAATCTTTGAGAAAGTTGCACCCGTCCGTTCCTTGGCCTGGACCGGTGAGCGCCTGACCTCGGAGACCGGTGGGCAGGTCGAGATCGAGCATCTGCATCGCTACTTCTTCGCCCGGTCGCTGTGCCGTGGATTGGATGTTCTGGACATCGCCTCCGGCGAGGGCTACGGGGCCGCCCTCCTGGCGCAGGTGGCGCGCCAGGTTGTCGGCGTGGAGATATCCGCGGAGGCCGTCGCTCACGCCCAGGCCGCTTATCACCGGCCCAATCTTCGTTACCAGCAGGGCGACGCGCGCCGTATTCCGCTTCCCGACGCCTCTGTCGATGTCGTCGTCTCCTTCGAGACGATCGAACATTTCGACGAGCACGAAATCTTCATGAAGGAAGTGGGCCGCGTCCTTCGTCCCGACGGCTATCTCATCATCTCATCGCCGGAGCGCGATAATTATTCCCCCGCCGGAGCCGCGCCCAATCCCCATCACGTTCGGGAACTGACGAGGAACGAGTTCGACGACATCCTTCGGCGCAGCTTCAAGCACGTCACCCTCTATGCGCAGCGGGCGCTGCTGGGCGCCGCGCTCATCCCCGAGACGGGCACGGCGGAAGCGACGCCGTTCCTGACGTTCGAGCGCCGCAGCGAGGTTCTGTTCGAGGGCTCGTCCGGCCTTCCGCGCGCGCCTTATCTGGTCGCCGTGGCCTCCCATGTCGCGCGCCCGGCCTGTCAGGGCAGCCTCTACGTCGAAACGTCGGGAGTGGAGGGGATCTTCTCCAGCGCCCTCGCCGCCAGGCAGCAGATGGCCGCGTTGAGCGGACGCGTCGCGGAGGGCGAGGAACACGCGCGGCAGATTCAGTCCGCGCTGGATCAGGCCGGCGCGGAGATCGCGCAGCTCCAGTCCCAGCTGCAGCTCGCCCGCTCCCAGGCCGCCGGATACGAGCGCGAGCTGGGCGCTTGCTTTCAGCTCCTTCAGGCCGAGAAAGAGGCCCATTCCCTCGGGATACGGAAGGTTCAGGACGAAGGCGCCCGGCGCGTGCGGCAGCTCGCGGAGGCGATCAGCCGGACCGATGCCGAGATCGCCCAGCTCGCCCGCGTGCTCGATGAGGAGCGGGAGGCTCACGAGCGCACCAGGGCCGCTCTCGCTGAGTCCGATGCGCGGGTCCAGGCGATCTGGGGTTCTGCCAGCTGGCGGATCACGGCGCCGATGCGGTTCGTCCTGCGGCGCGTGCCGGGGCTCCACCGGGCGTTGACCCTGCCGCGCCGTGCCGCGCGGCGCCTGCTGCGCCCGCAGCCTCCGGAAGCGGGGAGGGCTCATCCGTCTGCGGCGGGTGCGGCTGCAAATCCCGCTGCGCCGGCAGGCGACTGGGGCCGGGACAGCGGGGGGCGGCCTGTCGCCTTCCGGCTGGAATACCTTCCCGGTACCCGGGATGTCGCGGACGCGCTGCCGCGGCAGCCGGGGAAGGAGAAGATGATCTGCTTCACGCATGTCGTTCCGTTTCCGCGAACCGCGGGCAACGAATACCGAATTCACAACATGCTGAAGTATCTGGCGGATAGCGGAAGGGATATCCTGCTGGTGCTCTGCCCCCTCGCGGGGGAAGCCATCGATCAGGAAAGCGCGCGCCTCCTGGCCTCCGTATATCCCGGGATGATCATCTGCGGCCGCGACGGCCTGCTTCGCCATAATCTGGAAGACGGCGAGGTGGTCCTGGGTCAGCTCGCCGGGCGGATCGTGAGGGACGCCGAAGCGCTTCTGAGAGGCGCGTCGCAGAGCACGCCGCTGCCGGCGAAGCTGGCCGACCTTCAGCGCAGCTTCTGCCCCGACGTCCTGGTCGAGCTGCTTCTGCACCTCGACGGGGCCATCCGGCCTTCCGTTGTTCTCGCCGAATACATCTTCATGAACCGCGCCCTTCCGCTGCTAGGAACGGATGCCGTGAAGATCGTCGACACCCTCGACGCCTTCTCGAGCAAGTCCGAGCTTGTCGAGCGGTTCGGCGTCTCGGACGGGCTTTCCCTGACCGACGAGGAGGAGGCCTCGCTGCTCAGCCAGGCCGACATCGCCATCGCGATCCAGGAGCGGGAAGCCGACATCTTCCGCAAGATCGGTGCCCGGTGCGACATCGTCACCGTGGGCGTCGACTTCGCTGTGCGTGATACGGTTCCTGCCGTCACCGAGCCCTCGCTGCTGCTGGTCGGGTCGGGTAACGCCATGAACGTTCAGGGCCTGCGGGACTTCCTGCAACTCTGCTGGCCGCTCGTTCGCGACGCCCTGCCGGAAGCCCAGCTTCGGATCGTCGGCTCTGTCGGCGCCCAGGTGGGCTATGCGCCGCCGGGGGTGCAGGTGCTGGGCCGGGTCGATGATCTCGGCGCGGAGTATGACCGGGCGCGCGTGATCATTAATCCCATAGTGGCCGGCACGGGCCTCAAGATCAAAACCGTGGAGGCGCTCAGCCACCTCCGGCCGGTCGTATGTTGGCCGGCTGGCGCCGACGGGCTGGGGGGCGTGGCACTGGAGCAATGCCATGTGGTTGGCGATTGGTCGGCCTTCGCCCGCCAGGTCGTGCAGATTCTGCAGGATGACGGGCTCGCCTCCGCCCCATTGAACGCGCAGGCGGAGCTGAGGGCCTATTTCGACGCGAAGGTGGTCTACGCGCCGCTCCTTGAGGCTCTGGAGCGCCAATCGTGATGGAAGGCGTTCCTCTACACGTCTTCCTCGATCTCTCTCACGTTTCTTCCGTCGAAGCCGCCAGGGCCATCGACGATACGCTCCGGGACGGCGGCTGGGAGCATGTCGCCGCCCGGATCGATGTGGCGCTCTCCGCCCCGCCAGAGGGAAACGTGAGGGCAGGGCTTCACCTGCATGTGGGAGAGCCCCTGCATCAAGGGCTCGTCCGGGCGGTGGAGGCCGCTTCCTCCGAACGGGCGCCCTTGCTGATCCTGCTGTGCGGCGGCGGCGGGGCCAGCAGCGCGATCCTGCCGGAATTGCGGGCGGCCCTGGAGGCGGACCCGCTGATCGCCAGCGCGCAGCCGATGTTCGCTTCTCCGGAAACCGACAGCCTCTGGGCGCCCTGGGATGACGAGTGCGATGCCGTCATCGGCCGTGGCGCGCTGCTCGGGCTTCCGCGCCGCATCAGGACGATGGAGTGTGTCTCGGCCTGCATCCTGGTGCGCCCGGGATTGCTGACGGATGTCGTTCACGCGGACGACATGGCGCGCTGGAGCAGCCTTCCGGGCGCCGTGTGGTTCCTGTTGTCACGCGCCCGGCGGCGGGGCCTGCGGAACGCGTGCTGCACGCGGGCGATCGTCGTGACCCAAGCTTCCAGGCTGGAGCTTTATCCGCAGCCCACAGGCCAGGATATCCAGGCCGTCCTGTCGATCGAGCCGCTGCACGAGCGGTTCAGGAAGGAAGACAGGAACATGCCCTGGGCACGGCTGGCGCCGCTGCTGGGAATGATTCCGGCCGGCGCTGGCGGCAAGCCGTCGCTCCTGCTCGATTGCCGTGGCCTCGCAGCGATGCACAACGGCACCTCCCGCAATATCATGGGGCAGCTCCAGGGCTTCGCCGAACGGGGAGGCGCGTGGGACATCGAGGTCCTCTCCACGGAGGAGGCGTCCGACTTCCACAGGCTGGCCGAGCGCTTCCCCATGTTGAGCCGGATTTCGGAGCTGCCGCAGCGCGGATATACGGGCGCCTTCCTCTTGAGCCAGCCTTGGGATTGGCAGGTCTTCACGGACCTGCATCGCCGCGCCCTGGTGATCGGGTTCAACATGCTGGACACGATCGCCTGGGACATCGGCTACGCCGCGCCTCCGGAGCTCACCGATATCTGGCGTGTGGCCGCCCGCCACGCCGATGTCCTCACCTACATCTCGCACTTCAGCCGGGAGCGGTTTCAGGAGCGGTTCTTCCGACCTGCCCATTTGCCGGATGCGGTGGTGCACCTCAGCCTGGACGGAGCCGAATACATCGAGCCGGAATGGCGGGCCCAGGAGACCGGGGACCACGTCCTGCTCTTTGGCAACCACTACGACCACAAGGGGATCGCGCCTGTTCTCGGATTGCTGAGCCGTGCCTTTCCCAATCAGTCCATCGTGGTGATCGGCGGGGCGCGCATCAGGTCGCGGAACGTCCGCTCCATCCCCAGCGGCAGCCTGACCGATTGCGACATCCATGCGCTCCTCTCCTCGGCCCGCGTGGTGATCTACCCCTCCTTCTACGAAGGTTTCGGACTGCCGGCCGTCGAGGGCCTCAGCTATGGGCGCCCGGTGCTGGTGCGCGAATCGCCGTTGTGGGAGGAGATCGCGGCCCATTCGCGCCTGCCGGGCGACCTGGTGTCGTTTCGCGACGACCGGGAGCTGATCGACAAGCTCGGGCGTCTTCTCGTGGGATTGCATGTGACGCCATTGGCAAAGGCAGGTGCCCTGGCCGGGGGGCCTGCACCGAACTGGGCATCCGGCGCGGAACGGACGCTGGCGGTGTTCGAGCGAGCCATGGACGGAGCGGCCGAGCGCTGGCTTGACCGGGATATTGTCCTGTCGGGACGAAAGTGAGCCATTTCTCGATGCGTGTTCTCGCCATCATCGCCCGATACGGCACCGACAAATACGCCGATGCGCCGGAGCAGCTTCGCGAGTTGTTCGCGCGCCAGATGCCCGGCGTATCCTGCGAGATCATGGTGGCCGACAACGCACAGCCGCCGGAATGGACCGAAACCGGGCCGGACGGCACCATCCTGATCGGCGGCGACAACACCTCCTGGGAGTTTTCGGCGTGGGATCGCGCCCTCCAGCATCTCGGCCGGTCGGTGCGAAACTGGGATCTGATCTGTCTGGTGACATCGGCCTTCCGGCAGGAGCACTCCAATTACCTGGATCGCGTGAGTGAACCGCTTCTCCATTGCATCGCCGGCCGCGCGCGGGCCCTGGGCCACATCGACTATGGCAATGCGCCGGTGACGCTGCGGGGCGTCAGTTCGCAGTGCTGGATTCGGAGCTCCTTCCTCCTGACCCCGCCTCGGGAGCTCGAACTCCTCGGACGCATCGCCGACATCACGGACGGCGCGGAGTTCTTCAGCGGCGATCCGCTTTCGCCCTTCCGGGACGACGCGCCGATCTCCGACCAGTACAAGCGGAACATCGTCTCCTGGCTCTGCGGCCAGGGGCTGGGCCAGGGGACGACGTGGCATTCCCGCTTCGACCTGACCGCCGAAACGATGCCCTTCTTCCAGAACAAGGCGCGCGCCATTCTCAACGAGCAGCGGCTGTCTTCGCGCCTCATGGCTCAGGGTACGCAACTGGTCGATGTGACCTGGCTCTGGAGCCGGCTGGCGGCCGGCGGCGCGCCGGCCTGCATTCCGCCATGGCGCTCGCAGGTGACGGCGCGGAGCGTCGACGCCGCGCCCGTCTCCATCCTCCAGTACTGACGAAGGCCGCGGCGGGGCGCCCCGCTGGGGTTACAGGCCGATGCGCCAGAGAAGGGCCGGTCCCCCGCCATAGACCGCCGGGCGCTCGAAGGTCCCGACCAGGGTGCCGCCATTTGCCTGGATCACGCGGGCGGAGGCCAAGTTCGCGACCTCGCAGGTCAGATCGGCATGGGGAAGGCCGCGGCTCCTCGCTTCGTGCAGCATGAGGGCGAGTGCGCGCTTGCCGATCCCCTCGCCACGCCGCCAGGGAACGACGGCATAGCCAATATGGCCGAGCACGTGGGACGGCAGTTCCGCCGTGCCCTTCTGCCAGCGCAGCCCAATGGAGCCGCAGACCTCGCGGCCATCCCAGATCCACCGGCGGATGGAGGGGATGCGCGGACGCGATGTTCCGTCGGGCATGCCGAGCGGCGGGCCCCGGCCCTCGGGATCGTCGAAGCCGGCCAGGAAAGCGGCCTCGTCGGCGGCCAGGGCCGTGAGCTCGGCGAGCGCGGCTTCGGGCCGCAAATTGTCGGGCGACCAACCCCGCCGGAGCGCCGCCTGGTAGGAGGCGACGTGCTCCGGCGCAGGCCTGACGAGTTCTGTCAGCGGCACATCAGGACGGGCACGTCGCTGTTCTCCAGCACGTGGCGCGTGACGCCGCCGAGGATGAGCTGCCGCAGCCGCGAATGGCTGTAGGCGCCCATGCAGAGCAGGTCCGCCCCGAAGTCCCGGACCGAGCCGAGCAGACCGGCGCCGACATCCTTTGTCATCGGGCGGAACTGCATCGCCTCGGCGCTGATCTCGTGCCAGTGCAGATAGGCGAGGATGCCCTCCACCTTCGGGCCGCGCCGCTGGTACTCGTCGGCATAGAGGATGCGCCGGGCCTCGGCACGGTGCAGCCAGGGCAGCGCGGCGGCGATCGCCGCCGCGCTTTCGGCCGAGCCGTTCCAGGCGCAGCAGACGCGCGTGCCGATCGTGGCCGGGGCGGTGCGGGGCGCGATGAGCACGGGGCGGCCGCTGTCGAACAGCACGGCATGCAGCGCATCCGAGCTCGAGACGTCTTCGTCCGCCTCGGGATGCGGGACCACGGCCATGTCGTAGAGGCGCGACTGCTGCGCGACGATGTCCTCCTCGCGCCCTGCGATGGATTCGAAGGAGAGGGTGGGGCCCTCCGCCTTCATCGCCGTCTCGGCGGAATCGGCGATGACGATGTCGCCGGCGGTTGCCGCGAAGCGCTCGAAGAGCGCGCGGACACGGCCCGCGCGGTCGCCGCTCTCGCGCTCGGTCGCGGCCATCATTTCCTCGATCATGGCGCCGGAGAGGCCCTCGCCGGCCAGCGGCGCGACATCGCGGGCGTCCACGCGCACATGCAGGCAATGCACATGCGCGCCCCATATGCGCGCAACGAGCAGCGCGGTGGCGAGAGCCGCTTCTCCGGCGGCGGTCCCCGTCATGGGCAGGAGCAGGCGTCGGTAGGCCATGTGGGTATCCCCCAAAACCGGATTTGTTCCGTGGAGGTTATGGCGAAGAGGAAGCCAGCAAGTCCAGCATCTTGCGCGCCACTACCTCTGGAGGCGATGTGGCGTCGAGCTGATGCCACGCCAAGGGGCCGGGATCGCGGGCCGCGGCGGCTTCGAGCACTGCGGCATCCGCGTCCGAGGCGTCGCCGCGGCGCGCGGCCACGCGCGCGCGCAGAACCGCGAGCGGCGCCTGCAGCCAGATCCCCGTGAAGCGGGGCCAGAGCTCCTCCAGCGCCTGACGCTCGCCCGCGCGCTGGAACACGGCATCGGCGATCACGTCCTGGCCTCCTTGGAGCGCCGCGAGGGCCAAGCGGTTGAGCTCGGCGAAGACGGCCGCGCTGGCTTCCGGCGCATAGGCCTCGGCCGGCAGCCGCGTCTCGGGCGAGGTCCCGGCGCGGCGTTTGCGGATCTCGTCGCTGCGGAGGATCAGGGCGCCTGGCGCCGCGCCCAGTCCGGGCGCGATGGCGCGGGCGAGGACAGACTTCCCCGTGCCCTGAAGGCCCCCGATGGCGATGAGGCGGGGCGGCCCGGCGGGCTCCAGATAGGACAGGGCCGCCTGCAGCAGCTCCACATGGGGCTTCTTCTGCTTGCCCGCGACATGCGCGCGGATGAAGGCGCGCAGCGAGAGCCAGAGCGGCAGCCCGCGCGCCAGCGCCGCATCCCCCGTAAGGGCGACGTAGCGGTTGAGCACCCGGTTCGCCGCCGCCCGCCCCGCCCGGCGCTCCAGGTCCATGAGCAGGAAGGCAAGGTCGTAGCCGGTGTCGATCGTGGCCATGGCCTCGTCGAACTCCAGCGCGTCGAAGGGCGTGGGCCTGCCGTCGAGCAGGCAGAGATTGCCGAGGTGCAGGTCACCATGGCAGCGGCGCAGAAATCCGTCGCGCGCGCGTCCGGCGAACCAGGGGGCCAGGGTGCCGTGCAGCGCCAGAATGCGCTCCTTCCAGAGCGCCACGTCTGCCTCGGGCAGTTCCGCCGCACGGCCGGCCTCGGCATTCTCGGTGATGATGCGCAGGAGGCTCCCGTCTCCCTCGCGTCGGGGCGCCGACGCATGCAGCGCGGCGACCGCATCGGCCATGGGGTCGAGCCAGGCGGGATCGATCTCCGCGTGGTCCAGGAAGGAGGAGGGGGGCAGGCGCCGCAGGCGCAGCACCCATTCCAGCGCCTCGCCCTCGCCGCCGAGGCGCAGGGCCCCGCCGGCTCCGCGGGTGATCTTCTCGCAGCCCAGGTATAGGGCCGGGGCCATGGGGTGGTTCAGGTCCTGTTCGAAGCGGACCAGCCTTTCGCGCTCGGAGAGGCGGGTGAAGTCCAGGAAGGTGAGCTTCACCGCCTTCTTGAGCTTCAGTGCCTCCTCGGCGCCCAGGAAGACCGCGGAGATGTGCGTCTCGATGATGCCCTGGCCGGTCAGGCGCGTGAGGAAATCGGCGACCTCACGCTGCTCGGCCGGGATGGTCATCAGGGGAAGAGCGCCTCTTCCCGCCAGGCACCATCGCCGTCCGGGTGGAAGACCCGGCGCTCATGCAGGCGGAAGGGCATGTCGCGCCAGAACTCGATGCGGTCCGGCAGGAGGCGGAAGCCGGACCAATGCGGCGGGCGGGGGATCTCGCCGATTCCGAACTTCAGCGTGTATTCGGCGACCGCTTTCTCCAGCGCCCACCGCCCCTCGAGCGGGCGGGATTGCTGGGAGGCCCAGGCCCCGATGCGCGAGCCGCGGGCCCGGGTCGCGAAATAGGCGTCGGCCTCGGCGGGCGTCACGGGCTCCACCTGTCCTTCGACGCGGATGCTGCGGCGGAGCGACTTCCAGTGGAAGCAAAGGGCGGCAAAGGGATTGGCCGCAAGCTGCTGCCCCTTCCGCGATTCGAGGTTCGTGTAGAACACGAAGCCCCGCGCATCCTGGCCTTTCAGCAGCACCATGCGCGCGGAAGGGCGGCCTTCCGGCGTGCAGGTCGCGAGGCACATCGCGTCGGGGTCGTTCGGTTCGCTCTTCGTCGCCTCGGCCAGCCATTCGGCAAAGAGCGCATAGGGATCAGTCGCTTCGGCCATGGGGTTCCTTTGGGCCTTGCCCGGTAGTAGGGCATGTGCCACCACAACTATCGGCTCGCAACCTCATGCGGGCGCCCCTCACTCCAAGACACGGATCGCCATGAAGGAAGACGCTGCGCCCGCCCTGCCCACCGGCACGCTGATGCAGGGCCGCAGGGGGCTCATCATGGGCGTCGCGAATGACCGCTCCATCGCCTGGGCCATCGCCCGTGCCTGCGCGGCCCAGGGGGCCGAGATCGCCTTCACCTACCAGGGTGAGGCTCTGGAGAAGCGGGTCCGCCCCCTGGCCGAGAGCATCGGCAGTGACATCGTCGTTCCCTGCGACGTCGGCAGCGACGAGGACATGGATGCCGCCTTCGGTGCCATCGAGAAGCGCTGGGGCAAGCTGGATTTCTTCGTCCATGCCATCGGCTTTGCCGACAAGCAGTATCTCCGGGGCCGCTTCATCGATACTCCGCGCGAGGCGTTCCTGCAGGCGCTCGACATTTCCTGCTACTCCTTCGCGGCCACCGGACGGCGCGCCGCGGCGCTGATGAGCGAAGGCGGCTCCCTGCTGACATTGAGCTATCTCGGCGCCGAGAAGTGGGTGCCGCACTACAACGTCATGGGCATCGCCAAGGCCGCGCTGGAGGCCAGCGTGCGATACATGGCGGCCGATCTCGGGCCCCAGGGCATCCGGGTGAACGCGATCAGCGCGGGTCCGATCAAGACGCTGGCGGCCAGCGGCATCGGCGATTTCCGCTACATCCTGAAATGGAACCAGTACAACTCGCCCATGCAGCGCAATGTCGGGCTGGACGAGGTCGGCGGCTCGGGCCTCTACCTGCTGTCGCCCTTGTCGACCGGTGTCTCGGGTGAGGTCCATCACGTGGACTGCGGTTACAACATCGTCGGCATGAAGAACCCGGAAGCGCCGGATCTCACCATCGATAAGGGCTGACAGGGCGGCAACCTCGCCGCCTGGCCAGGCGTTGGGCCTCCATTCCCAAGGAGGCTTCCATGACGCTCGGCACCATCCTGATCATTATCCTGATCCTCGCCCTGCTGGGCGGATTCAGTGGCCGTTTCGGCGGTTACGGCTATGGTTTCGGCCATGGCGGCGTGGGCGTCCTCGGTGTAGTGCTGATCGTCGTCATCGTGCTGATGCTGATGGGTCGTATCTGACCCCGCCCTTCCGGCGGCGGGGTGATGGGCGGGTGGTTTGCGGCACCAGGAACGTCACTTCGTCGATCGGATCGGCTGGCTGCGTGCGGCCGTCCTCGGCGCCAACGATGGCATCGTCTCCACCGCGAGCCTGATCGTGGGCGTGGCGGCGGCGGGCACGCCGCGCGCGGGCATTCTCGTCGCCGGCTTTGCCGGGCTCGTCGCGGGCGCGACCTCCATGGCAGCGGGCGAGTACGTCTCCGTCAGCTCCCAGTCGGACTCCGAGCGCGCCGAGACCGAGCGCGAGCGCGCCGAACTCGCGGCCGATCCCGGTTTCGAGCGGGAGGAACTGTCCCGCATCTATCAGGAGCGCGGGCTGGAGCCGGGACTCGCCGGGCAGGTGGCCGATGCGCTGATGCGCAAGGACGCGCTGGCCGCGCATATGCGCGACGAGCTCGGCATCTCCGAGGTCACGCAGGCACGGCCGATCCAGGCCGCCCTGGCCTCGGCGGCCAGCTTCTCGATCGGCGCGGCTCTTCCGCTCGGAACCGCGATGGCCGTGCCGCTGGCTTGGGTCGGGCCTTCCGTCTCGGCTGCCTCGCTTGCCTTCCTTGCCCTGCTCGGGGCCATTGGCGCCTGGACGGGTGGGGCCAGCGCGCCGCGCGCGGCCTGGCGCGTCGCCTTCTGGGGCGCGCTGGCGCTGGGCTTGACCGCGCTCATCGGCCGGTTGGTCGGGCAGGCGGTGTGAGCCTGCCCGCGACCGAGGTTGCCGGCGGCGTTCGTCTGGCCGTGAGGCTCACGCCCCGGGCGGGCCGCGAGGGGCTGGACGGGGTGGGCGAGGGCGCCGATGGCCGGCCTGTCCTGCACATCCGGCTCGCCGCGCCGCCGGTGGATGGCGCGGCCAATGCGGCGCTGATCGCCTTCGTGGCAAAAGGGCTTGGCCTCAGAAAATCGGAAGTGGCTATCGCGTCCGGCGAGAAGTCGCGGCAGAAGCTGCTGATGCTGTTGGGGGAGCCGGCGCGGCTGCTGGCGCGCATCGGCGCGTGGATCAGGGAGAACAAGGCTTGAGCGACATCATCATCGACATCGGGGGCGAGATCTTCGAGGCCGCCTTCGAAACCGAAGCGGCCCCCGCCACGGTGACCCGCTTCCGCGAGCTCATGCCCTATCGCGACCGCATCATCCATGTCCGCTGGAGCGGCGAGGCCTGCTGGATCCCGATGGGCGAGCGCGACCTTTCCATCGGCTACGAGAACGCCACCAGCTACCCCGCGCCGGGGCAGATCATCGTCCATCCTGGCCATGTCCATGGCGTGAGCGAGACGGAGATCCTGGTCGCCTATGGCCCTTGCTGCTTCGCCAGCAAGGCGGGGCAGCTCGCGGGCAACCACTTCCTCACCATCCGCAAGGATCTCGACCGGCTGGCGAAGGTGGGCCGATCGGTGCTGTGGGACGGCGCCAAGGCCATCGAGTTCCGCGCCAAATAGCGCCTGATCCGGGCAGGCGGCACGCCGCAGCGGTAAATCAGGGCTCGGCGGCCTACCACTCGCCGTAGAACACGCCCGCCGCCTTGTGGCGGTCGGTGCGGAACTCGGCCTCTGCCCAGGTGAGGGTGGTGCGGCACCTCAGGTTGGCCGCCCATTCCCAGAGCCGCTCGCGCATCCCGGCGCGCACCTCCTCCTGCGCCGGATCGGCGCCGAGGTCGAAGAACTCCTCCGAGTCGGCCGCGAGGTCGTAAAGCTGGGGGCGCAGGCCGCTCGTCCAATGGATGTATTTCCACCGGGCCGTCCGCACCATGAAGCCGCGATGCTGGCCCGTGGGCAGGCCCAGGCGGCGGCGCGCGGCGCGGAAGGTGAAGTCCAGCTCGCTGAACGCCGCCTCGCGCCATTCCACGGCCTCGCCGCGCGCCAGCGGCAGCAGCGAACGGCCCTCCAGCACATGCGGCTGCGCCTCCAGCCCCAGCGCGTCGAGGATGGTGGGCACGACGTCGATCGCCTCCACGAAGCGGCCCTCCACCGTGCCGCGCGTGGCGTCGGCGGCGGGCAAGGGGTCATGAAGGATGAAGGGGACGCGCTGGACGCAATCGTGGAACAGCTCCTTCTCGCCCAGCCAATGGTCGCCGAGATAGTCGCCGTGGTCGGAGGTGAAGATGACCAGCGTGTCCTTCCACCGCCCGGTCCGTTCCAGCAGGTCCCAGACCCGGCCGAGATGTGCATCCACCTGCGAGATGAGGCCCTGGTAGGTCGGGCGGACGGCGGCGATGCACTCGTCGCGCTGAAAGCTCTGCGCGACCTCCTCCTGCTGGAACTCGCGCAGCAGGGGATGCGCGCCGGGGCCGCGCTCGGCCTCGTGGCGGCGGACGGGCAGGCATTGCTCCAGCGAATACATGGCGTGGTAGGGCGCGGGGGCGACGTAGGGCCAGTGCGGCTTCACGTAGGAGAGGTGCAGCACCCAGGGGCTCTCGCCCTGGCCCTCGATGAAGCGCAGCGCCTGGTCGGTGGTGTAGGCGGTCTCGCTGTGCTCCTCGCGAACCCGGGCGGGCAGGCGGGCATTCCGCATCTTCCAGCCGTTGAGCACTTCTCCCTTCTCGTTCTCGACGGCGATGACGTGGTCCGTCCAAGGGTCCTGGCTGTCGTATCCCTGGGCGCGGAGCCAATGGGCATAGGCGCTGTCGGTCTCGGCGTGGTGGCCGTCATGGCGGTCCACCAGGCTGAACCAGCCCTCGCGCAGCAGAACGGCGAGCTCGTCCTGCCCGTCCAGCAGCAGGCGCTTCATGCCGCGCGCATCGGGCAGCATGTGGGTCTTGCCGGCGAGCGCGAGCGTGCGCCCGGCCTCGCGCAGGTGCCAGCCCAGCGTGACCTCGCCCACCGAGAGCGGCACGCGGTTGTGGGTCGCGCCATGCGAGGCGACGTAGCGGCCGGTGTAGAAGCTCATGCGCGAGGGGCCGCAGATGCCCGACTGCACATAGGCCTGGGAGAAGCGCACGCCGCGCGCGGCCAAGGCATCGATGTTCGGCGTGCGGATGAAGGGATGGCCGGCGCAGCCCAGATGATCCCAGCGCAGCTGGTCGCACATGATGAAGAGAACGTTCCTGGCGGCCATTGGCGATTCCCCTGACGGGCGGCATCGTAGCCCCAGAAACCGAACAGGAAACGCCATGCCCCGCTTCACCGCGCTCACCGAAGCCACCATGACCCCCCGCCAGCGCGAGGTCGCGGCCAGCATCTCCTCCGGCGCGCGCTCCGGCCTCCGCGGCCCGTTCCCCGCCTGGCTGCACAGCCCCGAGATGGCCGAGGCGATGCAGCGCGTCGGCCGCTTCATGCGCTGGGAGAGCGGCTTCCCGGCGCGCCTTTCCGAACTCGCGATCCTGGTGACGGCGGCCGCCTATCGCGCCCGGTTCGAATGGTTCGCGCACCATCCGCTGGCCATCGAGGGCGGGCTGAAGCCAGAGATCGCGGAGGCCGTGCGCCTCGGCCAGGAGCCCAAGGGCATGGCGGAGGACGAGGAGGCCGTGTGGCGCTTCGCCTATGAGCTGCATCGCGACAAGGACGTCAGCGACGCGGCCTTCGAGAAGGTGAAGGCCCTGTTCGGCGAGAAGGGCGTGGCCGAGATCCTGGGGATCTGCGGCTATTACGTGGCGGTGGGACTGACGCTCAACGTGGCCCGCGTGCCGCTGCCCGAGGGCACGCCGGATCCGTTCCCGGCATAGCCAGGCTGCCTTCGGCCCGAGGCTTGCCTCGGGCCGAAGGGCCAAGCGCGACCGCGCCAGACCATCGGCGCAGCCGCCGCCCGCGGCCTGCGGGCGGAAAACTACCTTCTGAAGCTCATCACATCGTTATTGGCCATTCCGGCGGCGCTGGAGACCTGGCGCAGCCGGGGCAGGCTGCCGAGGCGCCGCAGCACCTCCTCCGGCGGGACCAGGAAATTGGGACCGGACAGGGCGGCCAGCGCACGGGCCTGGCTGCCGGCCCGGAGCGCCCGGCCGGCGTCGCGGAGCGACAGCTCCACCGCCTGGTTCGGCGCGGTGGGCGAGATGCCGAGCGCCCCGCGCATCTCCAGCACCGCGTTCTGCAGTTCCTGCGTGGTCGCGGTCTGGACGCGGAAGGACCACACCGGGTCGTCCCGGAAGGTCCGGGCCAGGAACTCCAGCTGGGCGGCGGCGATCGCCGCGCCGGCCGGATCCCCGTCCCAGCGGGAGGTGTCGCCCAGGTTCCGCGTGGCATAGAGCGCCGCGCCCCGGACCGGGTCGCCGATGCCCCAGGCGTAATTCGTCACCGGATCATCCGTGCAGGCGGCCAGGACGAGCGGCAGGGCCATGGCTGTGCGGCGTTTCATGCGGAACAATCTTGCACGCGGGACCTTGCCCGTCAGCCCCGGCGCTGCCACACAGCGCCACGGGATGAATGATGCCTCCAACCCCGTCACCGCCGGGCTGCTGCCTGCCGGTCTCATGGATGTCCTGCCGCCGGATGCGGAGCGGGAAGCCATGCTCGTCGAAGCCCTCATGGAGGCCTTCTGCCGCTACGGCTATGAGCGGGTAAAGCCGCCTTTGCTGGAGTTCGAGGAAGGGCTCCTGGCCGGTTCCGGGGCTGCCGTGGCCGAACAGACCTTCCGCCTGATGGACCCGGTCAGCCAGCGCATGATGGGCCTGCGGGCCGATACGACGCCGCAGGTGGCCCGGATCGCCGCGACCCGCCTGGGCCTCCAGGCCCGGCCGCTGCGGCTTTGCTATGCCGGCCAGGTGCTGCGGGTTCGCGGATCGGAACTCGCGCCGTCCCGCCAGCTGCCCCAGGCGGGCATCGAGCTGATCGGCGGCGCGGCCCCGGAAGCCGACGCGGAAGTCGCGCTCGTCGCCGCCGAGGCGCTGGACCGGGTGGGCATCCAGGGCATCACCCTGGATGTGACGCTGCCCCGCATGGCCCATGCCCTTTTGGACGCTGCCGGCATCGGCGCCACCCTGACCGAGCGCCTGATCCGCGCGCTGGACCGCAAGGACGCCGCCGCCGTGGCCGCCTTGGCCGAGGGCGCTGGGCCCGTCGCGGGGCTCCTGCCGCGCCTGCTCAATGCCGCCGGCCCCGCCGCCGGCGCGCTGGCCGTTCTGCGCGAGGCCAAGCTGCCCGAGGCCGCCCAGGCCATCGCCGAGAACGCCGCCAGCATCATCGAGGCCGTCGCTGCCCGCGCGCCGGGCCTCAGGATCACCCTGGATCCGGTGGAGTTCCGGGGCTTCCAGTATCATGTCGGCGTGGCCTTCACGATCTTCGGCCCAGGCATGACGGGCGAGCTCGCGCGCGGGGGACGCTACCTCTCCGCCAATGACGAGCCCGCCACGGGCATCACCCTCTACCCCGACGCGGTGATGCGCGCGGCCCCGGCGGCTCCGCCCCGGCCGCGCTGCTTCCTGCCTCTCGGCACGCCCGCCGAGGCCGGGGCCGCGCTGCGCGAGCAGGGCTTCGCGACCGTCGCCGCGCTTTCCGCGGCCGACCAGGCGGGCCGGCTCCGCTGCACCCATGTGTGGGATGGCCGCTCGGCCACGCCCCTCAAAAAGGAAAGTTCCGTCTGATGGCCAATGTCGCCGTGATCGGCGCCCAGTGGGGCGACGAGGGCAAGGGCAAGGTGGTGGACTGGCTCGCGAGCCGGGCCGACATCGTGGTGCGCTTCCAGGGCGGGCATAACGCCGGCCATACGCTGGTGGTGGGCGACACCACCTACAAGCTGTCGCTGCTGCCCTCGGGCGTGGTGCGCGGCAAGCTCGGCATCATCGGCAATGGCGTCGTGCTCGACCCCGACGCGCTGCTGGCCGAGATCGAGAAGGTGAAGGCGCAGGGCCTCGACGTCGGCCCGCACAACCTTCGTATCGCCGAGAACACGCCGCTCATCCTGCCGCTGCACCCGGCGCTGGACCGGGCGCGCGAGGCTGCCCGCGGCGAGGACAAGATCGGCACCACCGGCCGCGGCATCGGCCCGGCCTATGAGGACAAGGTGGGCCGCCGCGCCATCCGCCTCTGCGACTTGGCCGAGCCCGAGACGCTGAGCGCCAAGCTCGACGAGCTGCTGCTGCACCACAACTCTTTGCTGCGCGGCCTCGGCTCGCCCGAGTTCGAGAAGCAGGCCCTGCTGGACGGCCTGCTGGCGCTGGCGCCGAAGCTGCTGCCCTTCTCCGAGCCCGCCTGGGAGCGACTGGACGAGGCCCGCCACCAGGGCAAGCGCGTGCTGTTCGAGGGCGCGCAGGCCGTCATGCTCGACGTGGACCACGGCACCTACCCCTACGTCACCAGCAGCAACACCGTGGCCGGCAATGCGGCGGCGGGCGCGGGCATCGGCCCCGATGCCATCGGCCTCGTGCTCGGCATTGCCAAGGCCTATGCCACCCGCGTGGGTTCCGGCCCCTTTCCGAGCGAGCTGTTCGACGAGACGGGCAAGCAGCTGGGCGAGCGCGGGCGAGAGTTCGGCACCGTCACGGGCCGTCCGCGCCGGTGCGGCTGGTTCGACGCCGCCATGGTGCGCCAGGCGGTGAAGATCGGCGGCGTGAACGGGCTCGTGCTCACCAAGCTCGACGTGCTGGACGGGCTGAAGGAGCTCAAGATCTGCGTGGGATACCGCGTGGACGGCAAGGTGATGAAGCACCTGCCGGCCGCCATGAGGGCCCAGGCCAAGGCCGAGCCGGTCTTCGAGGTGATGGATGGCTGGTCCGGCTCCACCTTCGGCGCGCGCTCCTATGCCGAGCTGCCGGCCCAGGCGGTGAAGTACATCCGCCGGATCGAGGAGCTGGTGGAGGCGCCGGTCATGATGCTCAGCACCTCGCCGGACCGCGACGACACCATCGCGCTGCGGGACCCCTTCGCGGGGTGAGGGTGCCCGGCCTCCGATCAGGCTGGCCGGAACTTCCCATATCGGTATGCTCCCCGGGATCGTGACGATCCCGGGAGGGAACGGTGCCTTATACGACCATCTATGCCGGCTACATGTCGGTGGACGGCACGACTTTCACTACCACGTCGCCGGGCTTCAACATCAGCCTGAGTTTCAGCGACGGCAACGACAGCATCTACAATGTGGGCGAGACCATCACGGGCTCCAATGGCGTCCAGCCGCCCTTCACCTTCACCTATGTCGGCAATACCGGCGACGGGATCATCCTGTACGACCCGGTCGGACCCGATGGCGCCAAGTACCTTTGGGCATCCAACAGCCCGTTCGCGGCCAGCACCGAGCTGGTCGAGGGCGTCGATTACCAGACCACCCCCTTCGCGGCCTGCTTCCTGGCCGGCACGCGGATCGCCACCCCCACGGGCGACCGGCCGGTCGAGGAGCTCTCGCCCGGCGACGAGGTGCTGACGGCGGCGGGCGAGGCGCGGCGGGTCCTGTGGATCGGCCGCCAGAGCGTCGCCACCTTCTTCGCGGATCCGCTCCGCAGCTATCCCGTCCGCATCGCGGCCGGTGCGCTCGACGACGGCGTGCCCAGGCGCGACCTCTTCGTCTCGCCCGACCATGCGATGCTGGTGGGCGGCATGCTGGTCCAGGCCGGCGCGCTGGTGAACGGCACGACCATCGCCCGGGTCACCGATCCGGGTGAGCGCTTCACCTATTTCCATATCGAGCTCGAGGACCACGCGCTGGTCCTGGCCGAAGGGGCCCCGGCCGAGACCTTCGTCGACAACGGCGTTCGCCGGCGCTTCGACAATTTCGCCGAATACGACGCGCTCTACGGCGATACCCGCGATGGCGTGCCGGAGCTGGACCTGCCGCGCGCGAAATCGGCGCGGCAGTTGCCGGCGGCGGTGCGACGGCACCTGGCCGGGCTGCGGGCTGCCTAGGAGGCTTCGGCCAGCAGGGCGCGGACGTCGAGCCGGCGCGTGAACATGGTCATGCGGCCCTGGCCGTCCACCGGCCATTCCTCGCGCGGGCGGTCGCGGTAGAGCTCCACGCCGTTGCCGTCCGGGTCGCGCAGGTAGAGCGCCTCGCTCACGCCGTGGTCCGAGGCGCCTTCCAGCTCGATCCCCGCGTCCAGCACGCGCTTCAGCATGACGGCGAGGCTCGCGCGGTCCGGGTAGAGCACGGCCACGTGGTAGAGGCCGGTATGCCCCTCCGGCGGCGGCGAGGCGCCGAGGCTTTCCCAGGTGTTGAGCGCGATATGGTGATGGTAGCCGCCCGCCGAGAGGAAGGCGACCGAAGGCCCCTGGATCATGACCTCGAAGCCCAGCACGTCTCGCCAGAAGGCGAGCGCACGCGGAATATCGGCCACCTTGAGATGGACGTGGCCTATGCGGGTCTCGGCCGGGGCGACGAAGGGGGTGGGTGCGTTGTCCATGCCCGGTAGATGGCCCAGGCGCCCCCGCACTTCCAATCATCTCCGCGAATGACGGCCATCACGCCGTGTCACGAGGAAAAGGCCCCCCAGCACCAGCAGGGCGGCGGGCAAGGCCAGCAGCCCCATGCGCTCGCCGAAGAGAATCGCGCCCCAGGCCACGCCGGTGAGCGTGACGATGTAGCCCGACTGGCTGGTGACGACGCTGCCCCGGCTCACCAGCAGCCGGAAGTAGAGCATGTAGGCCAGGGCCGTCAGCGCGCCCTGCAGCGGCAGTAGCGCCTCGATCTGCCAGGCGAGGCTGCCCGGGATATGGAACTGGCCGAAGGCGAGGCCCATCGCGGCCATGAGGACCGAGGCGGTCAGCAGCGTGCCGCAGGCGGCGGCGAGCGGCGGGGTCCCCCGCGGCGCCCAGCGGACGCCCACCAGGTTCGAGATCGCGTAGCAGAGCGGACAGAGCGCGGCGAAGAGCGCCCAGCCGAGCATGGAGGCATCGGGCAGGGCGGCGCCCGGCGCCATGGCGAGCCCCACGCCGGTCAGGCCCAGGAGCGTGCCGCCGAGGCTGCGTGCGCTGATCCGCTCCTCGCCCAGCAGGGCGGCGCCGAGCACGGTGAAGATGGGCACCAGCGGCATGAGAAGCGCGAAGAAGCCGGCCGGGATGTGGGGCAGGGCGGTGTAGGCGATGAGGTTGGCCATGGCGAAGCCGGCCAGGCCGGCCGCGAAGTAGTAGCGCAGGTGCGCCCGGTCCCACGAAATGGCGATGCCGCGCGCCGCGCATATCAGGGCCAGAAGCCCGCCCGAGCCCAGCGCGGCCCAGAAGCCGTAGCCGAGCGGCGGCATGCCGCCCGCGAGCGCGAGCTTCGCCAAGGCGGGCGTCAGACCCCAGATCGAACCGAGAACCATGAGGCTCGGCAGCGCGTGAACTGGCATTTGCGCCGACGGTGCCTGGGGTGACGGTCAAGTCAACCGTTGAACCGGCGCGCGGCCTTCCGACATGTTGCGCTGCCATGGAACTTCCCGACTCGGAGACGATTCCCCTCCGCCGCGATCCGCTGTTGCCGCCCGAGCCTTGCCCGGTGCACTGGCGGCGCTCGGCCAGGGCGCGGCGCGTCTCGCTGCGGATCGACCCGGTCGAGGGCGCCGTCATCGTCACGCTGCCGAACCGCACCGCCAAGCGCCACGGCCTGGCCCTGCTGAACGAGCATGCGGGCTGGGTGATGCAGCGCCTGGGCGCCCTGGCGCCCGAGCGCCGCTTCGAGCCGGGCACCTCGGTCCCGATCGGCGGCGTGGAGCATCGCATCCGCCATGATCCCGGCCGCCGCGGCAGCGCCTTCCTGGAGGACGGTGCCCTCGTCGTCACGGGCGATGCGGATTTCGTACCCCGCCGCGTGCGCGACTTCCTGCGGGCCGAGGCGCTGCGCCGGATCGGCGTGGCCGCCCGCCCGCATGCCGAGGCGCTGGGCGTCACGCCGCGCGCCATCCGGCTGAAGGACACCAAGACCCGCTGGGGCAGCTGCGCGCCCGATCGCACGCTCGCCTTCTCCTGGCGGCTCATCCTCGCGCCCGACTGGGTGCTGGACTACGTGGTGGCGCATGAGGTCGCGCATCTGCGCGAGATGAACCATTCCGACCGCTTCTGGTCCCTGGTCGAAGCCCGCACGCCGCACCGGCACAAGGCGACGGAATGGCTGCGGCGCCATGGCGCGGCGCTGCAGCGCATGGGCTGAAACGCGACGCGCCGCCCGGAAGGTCCGGGCGGCGCGCCTTACTATCTTACCATCTTACTATCTTACCGCATTCACGCGGCGCCGAGGCGGCGCTCCGCGATCTGCTGCTTCATGCTCTTCTGCAGCTTCTCGAAGGCGCGGACCTCGATCTGTCGCACGCGCTCGCGGCTGATGTTGTACTGCTGCGAGAGCTCCTCCAGCGTCGTCGGCTCGTCCTTCAGGCGGCGCTCGATGAGGATGTGGCGCTCGCGCTCGTTCAGGCTGCGCAGGGCACCGTTGAGCATGTCCTTGCGGTTGGACATGTCCTCCCGCTCGGCCAGCTCCTCCTCCTGGGTCTCGCTCTCGTCCACCAGCCAGTCCTGCCACTCGCCCTCGCTATCGGCGCGGACAGGGGCGTTCAGGCTGTTGTCCGGCGCCGAGAGGCGGCGGTTCATGCTCACCACGTCCTGCTCGGGCACGGCGAGGGTGGTGGCGATCTTGGTCACGACCTCGGGCTGCAGGTCGCCATCCTCCAGCGCCCCGATCTGGCCCTTGAGCCGGCGGAGGTTGAAGAACAGCTTCTTCTGCGCCGCGGTGGTGCCCATCTTCACGAGCGACCAGCTGTGCAGGATGTATTCCTGGATGGCCGCGCGGATCCACCACATCGCGTAGGTCGCGAGGCGGAAGCCACGGTCCGGATCGAACCGCTTCACGGCCTGCATCATGCCCACATTGCCCTCGCTGATGAGTTCGCCGACGGGCAGGCCATAGCCGCGATAGCCCATCGCGATCTTCGCCACGAGGCGGAGGTGCGAGGTGACGAGCTGATGCGCGGCCTTCTCGTCGCCGGCGTCGCGCCAGCGGCGGGCCAGATCCAGCTCCTGCTCGGGAGCCAGCATCGGGAACTTCCGGATTTCCTGAAGGTACCGGGAGAGGTTGCCCTCAGGGGCCATGGGGATGCTCAGAGACGCCATATATCAGGAGCCTTCTCTACTGCGCCGAACCCACCCCGTGACGGCGATGGGTATTCGGTCTGTGTAGGCTGAACGCGACCAGGGCCCTCCCGGCTGCATCCGCCCCGGTCACGGAGGGGGCGGGTTTCGCAGCGCGGGTCCTTGAGCGGCACCCCGGCGCGTCTCCTTGTGGGAACCTTATTACGGGACGTTCCTCCAAAAGGCAAGGAAATCCGACTAAACTGGTCCGTATTGGTCCGGATAACTCGTTCAGATCAACCGGCTTCGTCCAGCGTCCGGATCAGCGCCTGCATGTCATTCGGTGGATCGGACTGAAAGGTTAGCATCGCTCCGGTGACGGGGTGCCGGAAGCCGAGACTGGCCGCGTGCAAGGCTTGGCGTGGGAAATCGAGCAATGCATGGCGGGCCGTTTCCGGCAGTTCCTTCGAGACCGCCGGGACACGCCGGAGGTAGACCGGATCCCCCACCAGGGGATGGCCGATATGCGCCAGATGCACGCGAATCTGGTGGGTCCGGCCCGTCATGAGCTTGCAGCGGATGAGCGCCGCCGCCCCATGCCATGTGCGTTCGGTGCGGTAGCGGGTCAAGGCGTGCTTGCCGTCCTTGGCACCGGCGGCGCCGCCACGCGAGCGGGGCTCGACCACCGCCATGCGCTTGCGATCGGCGGCGTGGCGGCCGATCGCGGCCTCAACCTCGCCCTGGGCCGGGTTGGGCACGCCCCAGGTCAGCGCCATGTACTCGCGGTCCAGGTCGCGGGTGGCGAAGGCCTCGGACAGCGCCTGGTGGGCCCGCTGGGTCTTGGCCACGACCATGATGCCCGATGTGTCCTTGTCCAGCCGGTGGACGATGCCGGGCCGCTGCTCGCCCCCGATTCCCTCGAGCTCGTCGCCCGCATGGGCCAGCAGCGCGTTGACCAGCGTGCCGTCCTGGTTGCCCGGCGCCGGGTGGACCACCAGCCCGGCCGGCTTGTCGAGCACAATGAGGTCCCGGTCCTCGAAGAGGATGTCGAGCGCCATGGCCTGGGCCTCCGGCCGGGCAGGGGCGGGGGGCGGGGGGTCGATGCGGTAGAGGCTGCCGGGGCGCACCGGGTGCGCGGGCTCGCGCACCTCCTCGCCGTCGCGGGTGACGTGTCCGCCCTCGATCAGCGCCTTGACGCGGGAGCGCGAGAGGCCGCCTATCCGCTCCGCGAAGAAGCGGTCGAGGCGGATGCCCTGGTCGTCCCCGGTCGCGGTGAATTCATGGGTTTGCAAATGCGGTTTCTCAGAATCCTGGTTGTGGCGATGGGCGTGCTGATCGTGGCCGGCACCGTGACGCTCGTCGTCCTGCTCGTCCAGCGCGCGGGCAGCGGGCGTGGCGCAGGCGTCAGCTTGTCGCCGATGAACCTCAACCTGCCGACCGGCAGCCGCATCGAGGGAATCGCGGGCGCGGAGGGCAACTTCCTGATCCATGTGCAGCGGCCGGACGGCGAGCGCCTGCTGCTGCTGGATGGCAAGACGGGCCGGCTGATCGGCGAAATTCTGCCGGGCGGATCCGTCCCGGTGCAATGACGTCCGCGTGGGGCGCGTAGCGCCATGCGGAAAAACGCGCGGGGGGTGCTTGATCCTTTCGGGCGGCACGGCTAGTTACCCGCCACGGCCAATGTCCCTTTCGTCTAGAGGCCTAGGACACCGCCCTCTCACGGCGGCAACAGGGGTTCGAATCCCCTAAGGGACGCCATCCGCCTTCAAGGCGTTGATGGCTTCAGCGCAGCCGATCCAGAAACCCCCTTGGACGGACCCGCAGCCTCAGGCCGGGCAACGCAGCGTCACGCCAGCGGACACGCCGCCCGGCGCGTTGACGGTGCTGGGCCGGTAGGTGCCCGCGATGTTCCGGAGAACGCTGTTCGCGGTCACGCAGAACAAGCTCCCCTCGGAATTGGGGAGGACTCCCCCGACCGCGGCATTCAACGCGACGAAACGGGCATGGGCCATGGCCCCGCCCAGAAGCACCCCGCCGGCGACAAACCCGGCGGCGAAGAAAGCATAGGGGGACTTGGCCATGGGCAGGGTCCTTTGCGGAAGCCGGTCAACAACCCGATCCTGCCCGCAGACCCGGCCGCCATCCATGCGAACTTGCCGATGGCCGGAGACGGCGGCGCCGATGGCGTGCGGTGCCCCGCGACCGGATCGAGGCGGCCTCTCCCAATCTCAGCGCGGCGGCGAGCGAGCTCTCGTCGGATTGAGGCGGGCCACACCGGCGCAAGCGGCCAGAGCGGGGCGTCCAATAGGCTGAAGCCGCTATCGTTTGGAACGTGTTGTGGAACAGTTCCAAGATCCCAGCTGGCTGACCGGGATATCTTATTCAATTTGAAGGGGGAAATGGTGCCGACTCGGGGAATTGAACCCCGGACCTACTGATTACGAATCAGTTGCTCTACCCCTGAGCTAAGTCGGCTCCGGCGCGCTTCGCAGCGCGGTGCGGGCGGCTCATAGCGCCCCGCGGCGACGCTGGCAACCGCGGCTCTTCGCAGGGCGCCCTCGCCATCCTATCTCCCCTGCGAATGGATATGGATCGCGATTGCGGATGGCGCTGGAAACCGACCTTCTGATCGACCGCCGGCGCCTCAAGCGCCAGGCCGGATTTTGGCGGGCGGCCTTCGTTCTGGGGGCCTTGCTGGTGGCGGGGCTGGCCTGGGGCGGCCATCTGTCGAAAGACCTGCTGGGGGGCGATTACGTTGCCCGCCTTCCGCTCAAGGGCACCATCACGGATGACGAGCGCCTGCTGCGCCGCCTGCACGAAGCGCGGGAGGATGACCGGATTCGCGCCGTGCTCGTCGTCATCGACAGCCCGGGCGGAACCGTGGCGGGCGGCGAAGGGCTTCACCGCGCCATTTCCGCGCTCAGGGCCGCCGGCAAGCCGGTGGTCGCCGTGATGGGCGCCACCGCCGCTTCGGCGGGCTACATGGTGGCGCTCCCTGCCGAGCGCATTTTCGCGCGGGAGGCGACGCTGACCGGCTCCATCGGCGTCATCCTGCAATCCTTTGAGGTCTCGGACCTCATGGGCCGGCTGGGCCTGCGCGCCGAGAGCCTGACCTCCGGCCCGCTCAAGGACCAGCCCAGCCCCTTCCGGCCCCTGACCGAGGAGGGGCGGGCGGCCCTCTCGGCCGTGGTGCGCGACATGTACGACCAGTTCGTGGCCATGGTGGTGGCGGGCCGCCGGATGCCGGAGGCCGAGGTAAGGCGCCTCGCGGACGGGCGGGTCATGACGGGCCGCCAGGCCGTCGCCGCCGGCCTCGTGGACGCCATCGGCGGCGAGACCGAGGCCCGGCGCTGGCTTGCCGAAACCCATGCCGTTCCCGAAGCGCTCGATACGCGGGACATCGATCCGCGCAGCACGGCCGAGCGCGCCTTCTCCCTGGCTTCGTCGCGCTTCTGGCAGGCGGGCATGTCGGCCCTCCGGGCGGAGGGCTGGTGGCCCGGCACGATGCTCCCCCGGTGATTCAATGCTTGCAAAATAGGGGCTTTCGGACTGCTATGGGGACGAAGGTGCAGGGACTTTCATGACGAGAAGCGAGCTGATCGCGCATCTGGCGGCGCAGCACCCGCATCTGCGGCAGCCGGATATCGAGCTGGTGGTGGGAACGATCTTCGACGAGGTGAGCGAGGCCTTGGCCCGGGGTGACCGGGTCGAGCTTCGGGGCTTCGGCGCTTTCACGACCCGCCAGCGCGAGCCCCGCCAGGGCCGAAATCCCCGCACCGGCGAGGCCGTGGCGGTGGCCGGAAAGGGCATGCCGCATTTCCGGCCCGGCAAGGAATTGCGCGCGCGCGTCAATGGCGGCCGGGATCCCGGCGAGACCGGTTGATGGGCCTTCTGCTGCCCGCGATCCTGGCTCTCCTCCTCGGAATTTTCGCCGTCGCCAATCGCCACATGGTCTCCGTCGCCCTCTGGCCGGGCGGATGGCTGGCCGAGTTGCCGCTGTGGCAGATCATCCTGATTCCCTGCGCGCTGTCCTTCCTGGCCGGCGCCCTGGTTGTCTGGCTCGCGCATCTGCCGCAGAAGTGGAATATCCGGCGGTTGCGCAAGACCGCGGCGAAGCTCGATGCCGAGCTGGCCGCCCGCGAGCCCGAGCCCGCCAAGCTTCGCTAAGGCGCCTTCGCATGCTGTCCCGTCCCACTGGCCCCGAGGGCCGGCTGATCGTCGCCATCGACACCCCCACGCTCGCCCGTGCCGAGGCGCTGGCGGCGCAGGTCGGGCCTTTCGCGGGCCTGCTAAAGCTCGGCCTCGAGCTGTTCTGCGCCGAGGGGCCGCCCGCGCTGGGGGTGCTGAAGGCGCGCGCGCCGGTCTTCCTGGACGTGAAGCTGCACGACATTCCCAACACGGTGGCCGGCGCGGTGGGATCGCTGCTCGCGCGGCGGCCCGACATGCTGACGATCCATGCGGGCGGCGGGCCCGCCATGGTCGCCGCCGCCCGCAAGGCCGCCGAGGCCGCCGGCCCGGCCCGGCCGATGATCCTCGCCGTTACCGTGCTCACCAGCATGGACGAGGCCGCGCTGCGCGCCACCGGCGTGCCGGACGCGGCCGAGAAGCAGGTGCTGCGCCTAGCCCGCATGGCCATGGAATCAGGCGCCGACGGGCTCGTCTGCTCGCCGCGCGAGGTCGCCGCCATCCGGGCCGGGCTGGGCGATGCGCCAGGCCTCGTGGTGCCCGGCATCCGCCCGGCCGGAAGCGCGGCGGACGACCAGTCCCGCACCGCGACGCCCGCCGAGGCCGTGGCGGCGGGCGCCGACTGGATCGTGGTCGGCCGCCCCATCACCGGCGCGGCCGATCCGGCCGGGGCCGCACGCGCCATCGTCGCGAGCCTGGCCCGGTGACAGAGGTCAAGATCTGCGGCATCCGCTCGGCCGAGGGGCTGGAGGCGGCCGCCAGGGCCGGCGCGGATTTCGTGGGCTTCGTGTTCTTTCCGCCCTCGCCGCGCGCCGTGACGCCGGCCGAGGCCGGCGCGCTCTCCGCCGGCCTGACGGGCGGGCCGCGCCGCGCGGGCCTCTTCGTCGATCCGACCGACGACCTGCTGGCCGAGACCCTGGCCGGCGTGAAGCTGGACATTCTGCAGCTCCATGGCGCCGAGACGCCCGAACGCGTGGCCGCCATCCGCGCCCGCTTCGGCCTTCCGGTGATGAAGGCCATCGGCATCGGGACCGAGGCCGACCTCGCCGCCATCCCGGCCTTCGCCAAGGTCGCCGACCGGCTCCTGCTGGACGCCAAGCCGCCGGTGGATGCGGAGCTTCCGGGGGGCAACGCGGCGCCCTTCGAGTGGCGGCTGGCCCGGCTGGCCCCGATCCCCGTGCCCTGGCTGCTGGCCGGGGGGCTGACGCCCGCCAATGTGGCCGAGGCCATCGCGACCAGCGGGGCGCCGGGCGTCGATGTGTCCTCGGGGGTGGAGCGCAGCCGGGGCGTGAAGGACCCCGCGCTGATCGCGGATTTCATCCGGGCCGCGCGCGGCGCCTGACGGGCAGACCTGCCGTGCCAGGGCGGGGGTTGGGGAATGGCCGGGGCTTCGCTATCAAGGCTGCCCTACGCCAGAGCCCGGGAAATCCTGTGAACAAGCCCCTTCCCAATACCTTCAAGGGCGGCCCCGACGCCGCCGGCAGGTTCGGCGAGTTCGGCGGCCGCTATGTCGCCGAGACGCTGATGCCGCTGATCCTCGAGGTCGAGGCCGCCTTCGCCGCGGCCAAGGCCGATCCGGGTTTCGAGAAGGAATGGCGACGGCTGCTGAAGGATTATGTGGGCCGTCCCAGCCCGCTCTGGCTCGCCGAGCGGCTCACGGCCCATTGCGGTGGCGCGAAGATCTACTTCAAGCGCGAGGACCTGAACCACACCGGCGCCCACAAGATCAACGCCGTGCTCGGTCAGATCCTGCTGGCCCGGCGCATGGGCAAGAAGCGCGTCATCGCCGAGACGGGCGCGGGCCAGCATGGCGTCGCGACGGCCACGGCCTGCGCCCTGTTCGGCCTGCCCTGCACCGTCTTCATGGGCGCGACCGACGTCGCCCGGCAGATGCCCAACGTCTTCCGCATGAAGCTGCTGGGCGCCGAGGTGGTGGCCGTGGAAAGCGGCGCCGCCACGCTCAAGGACGCGATGAACGAGGCGCTGCGCCACTGGGTCGCGCATGTGGATGACACCTACTACTGCATCGGCACCGTCGCGGGTCCGCACCCCTATCCGATGATGGTGCGCGACTTCCAGTCGGTGATCGGCGACGAGGTGCGCTGGCAGCTCGCGGAGCTCGAGGGCGAGGGGCGCCTGCCGGATGTGCTCTCGGCCGCCATCGGCGGCGGCTCCAACGCGCTCGGCCTGTTCTATCCGTTCCTCGACGATCCTTCCGTCGAAATCTACGGCGTGGAGGCCGGCGGCCATGGCGTGGACACGCCCGAGCACGCCGCGAGCCTCACCGGCGGCCGGCCGGGCGTGCTGCACGGCAACCGCACCTACCTGCTGCAGGACGAGCACGGCCAGATCCTCGAGGGCCACTCCATCAGCGCCGGTCTCGACTATCCCGGCATCGGGCCGGAGCATTCCTGGCTGCACGAGATGGGCCGCGTGAAATACGTGAACGCGACCGACAAGGAGGCGCTGGAGGCCTTCCAGCTCTGCACGAAGCTGGAGGGCATCATCCCCGCGCTGGAGCCTGCCCACGCCCTGGCGCATGTGCTGCGCCTCGCGCCCACGCTGCCGGCAGACAAGATCATCGTGCTGTGCATGTCCGGCCGTGGCGACAAGGACATCTTCACCGTCGCCGACCATCTGGGAGTGAAGATCTGATGTCCCGGATCGCTGCACGCTTCGCGGAGCTGAAGAAGCAGGGGCGCGGGGCGCTCATCCCGTTCCTCGAAGCCTATGACCCCGACCCCGCCACCAGCATGGCCATCCTGCGGGGCATGCCCGGCGCGGGCGCGGACCTCATCGAGATCGGCGTTCCGTTCACGGACCCGATGGCCGATGGCCCGATCATCCAGCTCGCCAGCCAGCGCGCCCTGAAGGCCGGCGCGACCATGGCGGGCGTGTTGGCCATGGTGCGCGACTTCCGCGCCGAGGACACCACGACGCCCGTGATCCTGATGGGCTACCTCAATCCGATCCTCTCCTACGGCGCCGAGCGGTTCGTCACGGACGCGCAGGCGAGCGGCGTGGACGGGCTGATCGTCGTGGACATGCCGCCGGAGGAAGCCGGCGTGCTCGCGCCCCAGGCGCAGGCGGCGGGGCTGGACATCATTCGCCTCGTGGCGCCCACGACGGATGATGCGCGGCTGCCGGTGGTGCTGAAGGCGTCCTCGGGCTTCGTCTACTACGTCGCCATCACCGGCATCACGGGCACGCGCAGCGCGGACCCGGAGGCGCTGAAAAAGGCCATCCCGCGCGTGCGCCAGCACACGGACCTGCCCATCGCCATCGGCTTCGGCGTTCGCACGCCCGAGCAGGCGGGCGAGGCATCGCGCATCGCCGACGGCGCCGTGGTGGCAAGCGCGCTGATCGACACGCTGCACAAGTCGCTCGACGAGCAGGGGCGCGCGCGCCCGGACAGCGTCCGCAAGGTGCTGGATCAGGTTCGCGGGCTGGCCGAGGCTGTGCGCGGCGGCTGACGCCGCCCGCCGGGAATCGTCTGGACTTCGGCTTCCCTCGCGGCTCAAGCTTCGCGCATCGCGCGGCTGGGGCCGGAGGAATGCCTTGCTGGAATTGCTGGTCGAAATCGCCGCGTGGAGCTCGTTCGCCTTCGCCGCCGTGATCTTCGTCATCCAGGTGCTGGCGCGCGAGGCGGGCTACTGGATCGGCCGGCGCTCCATCCGCTTCTACGGCAAGAGCCATGAGGGCGTGGGCTCGATCGTCGCCGCCGTCATGGGCCTTTTGGCCTTCGTTCTGGCCCTCACCCTGTCCTTCGCGAATAGCCGCTTCACGGAGCGGCGCGACGGCACGCTGGCCGAGGCCAATGCCATCGGCACGGCCTGGCTGCGGGCCGAAGCCATCGGCCATCCCCGGGGTCAGGCCGTCGCGCGATTGCTGGAAGACTATACCCGGCTCAGGATCGAGTTCCTCCGGGCCCCGAACGACCCGGCGGTGCTCCAGCAGCTCAACCAGCGCACGTCCAACCTGCAGAACGACATCTGGGGCCACGTGACCGCCATCGTTCGCGAGCGCGCGGACCCCATCTCCAACTCGCTGATGACCTCGCTGAACGAGACCTTCGACGCCACGACGGCGGAGCGCTTCGCGGATTCCTTCCGCATTCCGCCGCAGCTCTCCTGGCTGCTGCTCGGCATGAGCATGACCGCCATGGCGGCCTTCGGCTTCCAGCTCGGCCTGAAGGAGGCGCCGCTGAGAATCCCGGCGCTCATCCTCACCGGGCTCTGGACCGTCGTGATCTTCGACATCCTGGATATCGCGTCGCCACGGCTCGGTACCATGCGGACGAGCACGTTGGCCTATGAGTGGACGCTGCAGGGCTTCTCGGGCGGGATCAGGATCCCGCCCGCACCGTGATCAGTGCCGGTCTGGGCGCGGCTGCGCTTTCCGCTCCCGGCCCAAGGCGCAGCCTGCGGCCGAAAGTGGGTCAGGTCGCGGCCAGCAACTCGCGCACCATCGGCACGACCTTCGTGCCGTAGAGCTCGATCCCGCGCATGAGCTTCTCATGCGACAGGCCGCCCGCGCTGTACTTCAGCTGGAAGCGTTGCACACCCAGCGCTTTCACGCTCGCCGCGATCTTGCGCGCCACCGTCTCCGGCGAGCCGACGTAGAGCGAGCCGCGATCGGCCTCCTGGTCGAATTCCGCGCGCGTCATGGGCGGCCAGCCGCGCTCGGCGCCGATGCGGTCGCGCATCACCTTGTAGTCCGGCCACAACTCCTCGCGCGCCCGCTCGTCCGTCTCGGCGACATAGCCGGGCGAGTGCATGCCGATCTCGCGAAGCTGCTGCCCGAGCTTGGTGCAGGCCTCGCGGTAGAGGTCCGCATAGGGCGCGAAGCGGCGCGGATCGCCGCCGATGATGGCGAGCATGAGCGGCAGGCCATAGCGCGCCGCGCGCACGACGGATTCCGGGCTGCCGCCCACGCCGATCCAGGTGCGCAGCGGCGGCTTCTCGACGGTGGGGAACACGCGCTGATCCTTCAGGGCGGCGCGCGTCATGCCGTTCCACGTCACCGGCTGCTGCGGGAGCAGCTTGGTGAAGAGATCCAGCTTCTCCTCGAAAAGCTGCTGATACTGGTCGAGCTCGAAGCCGAAGAGCGGGAAGGATTCCGTGAAGGAGCCGCGTCCCAGGATGACCTCGGCGCGGCCGTTGGATGTCGCATCGAGCGTCGCGAAGCGCTGGAAGACGCGCACCGGCTCGTCGGAACTCAGCACCGTCACGGCCGAGCCGAGGCGGATGCGCTGCGTGCGCCCGGCGATGGTGGCCAGCACCATCTCTGGCGAGGAGACGGCGAAATCCTCGCGGTGGTGCTCGCCGACGCCGAAGAAGTCGATGCCGATGCTGTCGGCCAGCACAGCTTCCTCGACGATGTTGCGGATGACCTGCGCGTAGGAGAGGGGCTTCCCATCCGCGCCGTGGGTGACGTCGCCGAAGGTATCGAGGCCGAATTCGATGGTGACGCTCATCGGAGCGCCCTGGTGCCGTGCCGCATGGGGATTCCATTGCTGGGAGGGATGTCCTCCCTAGCTGGTGTGCGGCTCACGGCCTCGCAAGCCGGTATCAGTCGATCTCGATCTTCGCCTCGCGCACGATGCGCAGCCATTTCGCGCTCTCCTCCTGCATGAGGGCGGTCAGCTCCTCGGGCGAATTGGCGTGTAGGTCCACGCCCTGGCCCTCCATGCGCTGGCGGAAACCCGCATCGCGGACGGCGTTGCGGAGCGCCGCGTTCAGGCGGTCCACCGCTGGGCGCGGGGTCGCTGCGGCGACATAGAGCCCGTACCAGGTCGTGTATTCGAAGCCCGGCAGCACGCTGCCGATGACCGGCACATCCTTCACGCTCGCCGCGCCGCTGGGCGCCGAGAGGCCGAGCGCGCGCAGCTGGCCGCTGGCCACGAGCGGAAGCAGGGACGGAATGCTGCTGAAGGCGGCTTCCACCCGGCCCGCCATGAGGTCGCCCGTGAGCGCGGCCGTGCCGCGATAGGGGACGTCCGTCCCCTCGATGCCCGCGGCGTTGCGGAACAGCACGGCGCCCAGATGCGCCACGCCGCCCGTGCCGGCATTGGCGAAATTCACCTCGCCTGGCTTGGACTTCGCATAGGCGATGAACTCCTGCAGGTTCCGCACCGGCAGTTGCCCGGAGACGACCAGCAGATGCGGGCTGGTGCAGACCAGGCCCACGGGCGCCAGGCTGTCCACCGCGATGGGCGCGCGGCTCACCAGCGGCTGCAGCACCACATTGCCCGAGGCCGCGAGAAGCAGCGTCGTTCCGTCCGGCGTCGCCCGCGCGGTGGTGTTGATCGCGACGACGCCCGTGCCGCCCGGCTGGTTCTCGACCACCACGGGCTGGCTTTCGAGAGAGGGCTCCATCTGGCGCGCGAGGTCGCGGGCCACGAGATCCGCGGGGCCGCCGGCCGCGAAGCCGACGATCATGCGGACGGGGCGCGCCGGTGCTTGCGCCTGCGCGCCGGAAGCGGCGGCGGTGGCCGCGAGGGTGGCGGCGGCGAGCTGGCGGCGGGAGAGGTCGGCCATGTCCGGGGTCCTCGGCAGTGTCAGACGATGAGGGTGGGCATCACCAGCGGGAAGACCGACTGGTAGGCCTCGCCATGGGTGATGGGGCGGACGCTGCGGCGCCCGGCCTGGGCGCCGCGCTGGCGTGCGACGCGCTCGTAATAGTCCCACAGGTTGCTCTGCGAGGGCATGCAGCGCATGGCCTCCTGCTTCTTCGCCCAGACCTCCGTGATGTCGAGCAGGATATTGGGCGTGAAGCGGCAGAGCTCGGGCTGGTGCGGCTCGAAGCTCAGCACCTGGAAGGGCGTGATGAAGTCGCGGCCACGGCCCGGCGCCTGTGAGATCATGCGCGCCTCCAGCACCATCTCGAAGGTGCGGTCATGGTCGAGGTTGGAGGGGTCGCGCTCGGGATGGGTGAGGACCAGCGAAGGCTTCTCCCGCCGCAGGATCTCCGCGAGCCGGTAGGGGATCTCGGGATCCTTGGGCAGCAGGTAGTCGCCGAGGTCGAGCAGGTGCAGCTCCGCGACGCCGAGAACCTTGGCCGCGGCCTCGGCTTCCTCGCGGCGCAGGCGACGGACCGAGGCATCGTCGGCGGCCGGGTCCTTCCAGGCGATGTTGGACTCGCCGTTCTCGCCGCAGCTCAGGCAGACGACGGTGACGCGCTTGCCGGCCGTGGCATGCAGCGCGATGGCGCCGCCGGCGCGCCAGACGAAATCGCCGACATGGGCGGTGATGACGACGATATCTGACATGGGCCGGGCTCCTCTGGGGGGCGGAAACTGACTCCGTCGCCCTCGTCTGTCCAGCAGGCGAAACGCTATTTCGGAAATTCACCCCCAAGGGAGCGGGTCAGGCGCGACGCCGCATCCCGCAGGGCGGGCTTGGCCAGCTCGGCATTCTCGGTGGTGAGGCGGGCGACGGGGCCCGAGAGCACCAGCGCGCCCGTCAGCGCCTCGCCCGGCCCGAAGACCGGCATGGCCATGGAGGCCGAATGCGGGTCGGTGATGCCCTGGGTGTAGATGGGCAGCGCGGTGGTGGCGGCATAGGCGGGCAGGGGGCTGGCCCCGAAGATCCGCAGCACCTGGGCGGGGGCGGAGTTGTCCATGGGCAGCAGGTCGCCCGGACGCAGGTGCATCCGCAGCAGATGCGGCGAGTCGGCGCGGAAGAGGCAAAGGCGCTGTTCGCCGCGGCGGACATAGAAGGTGGCGGTCTCGCCGGTGCGTTCCACCAGCTCCTCCAGCATCGGCACCACATGGGCGTCCAGGCGAAAGGATTGCTGGTAGATCATGCCCAGCCGCAGCAGCTCGCCCTCCAGCCGGTAGCCGCCGTCGGGCTGGCGGGAGAGGAAGCCCATCTCCTCCAGGGTGACGGCAAGCCGCATGATGGTGCTCTTCACCAGCCCGGTCCGGGATGCGAGCTCCGCCAGGCTGACCGCGCGGTCATTCTTGCGGAACGCCGATAGGATGGAGAGCGCGCGCCCGGCGGCCGCGACCCCTTCGAGGGCGGGCTTGCCGCGGACGATCCGATCCTCTTGCTGGCTCATGGCTGCCCTTGTATTTCGAAACGGGATTTTATTCTACTCCGAAGGGACCGGGCATGCCGACAGGGTTCAGGATCTGGCCGCGCCAGCGGAAAGTGGCGGCGGAGCTTGTCGCGAAGTTCCGCGAGCTGCCGGTCGCCAATGTCAGCGACAGCATGTCGCGCATGACGGCGGGTGGGCCGCGCCTGCGCCCCATGCATGCGGGCGGCGTCATGGCGGGCCCGGCGCTGACGGTGAAGACCCGTCCCGGCGACAACCTCATGGTCCACAAGGCGATCTCACTGGCCGAGCCGGGCGATGTCATCGTCGTGGATGCGGGTGGCGACCTGACCAATGCCATCATCGGCGAGCTGATGCTCGCGCAGATGGTGAAGCGGCAGGTGGCGGGCGTCGTCATCAACGGCGCCATCCGCGACTACGGTGCCATCCATGCCGGCAGCTTCCCGGTCTATGCCGCCGGTATCACGCATCGCGGCCCTTACAAGGACGGCCCGGGCGAGATCAACGTGGCGATCGCGCTCGACGGCATGGTGATCGAGCCGGGCGACCTGGTCCTGGGCGACGAGGACGGGCTGCTCGCCGTGCCCTTCGGCGTGGCGGAGAAGGTGCTGGCGGCCACCGAGGCCAAGCAGGCGGCCGAAACGCGCCAGATGGCGAATATCCACGCCGGTACGCATGACGCGTCCTGGGTGGACGCCACCCTTCGCCGCCTGGGCTGCGAAGGGCTGGAATAGAGGAGCGGCGCCCGGCCCGGGGCCGGTTCCGTGCCTTACACCGTGCGCGAAGTGTAGCCGTGCGTTAGGCTCCGGCCGAGCACCGGGTCGTGCAGCGCGACGCGAAACTGCGCGGCGGGGCGGATGCCGCCGAGCACGGGCAGCGTGCCGCCGAACATCAACGTGCCGACGCTGGTCGGCACGTTCAGCTCCCGGGCCTTCTGCAGCAGCTCCTCCGGATGGCGCATCGCGGCCACCGAGCCGTCCTGGTAGGGAACCCAGGCGCCGCCCTCGAAGATCTCCGTGCGGATGGCGAGCTGGTCCCAATGGTCCGCCACCTCGGCCCAGGGCCAGAGCTGCGTGCCGATGGGCTTCGGGCACATCTGCTTCGACACGGTGATGGAATAGGCCTCGACCTTGCGGTCCGTGTGGTCGGAGCCGCAGCCGATGAAGCGGCCCTCATGCGCTTCCAGGATGAACCACTCGCCTTCGCCGCTGCTGTCGCCGCCCAGCACGTCGATGTTGGCCGACTGCGTCAGCGTCTCGATGCCGGCGCGGTAGAAGCAGGGGGTGGTGGCGGGCGGCGCCACGCCGAGCGCCGCGAGCTCCTCGATATGCTCCTGCACCTTGTGCGCGTCGCGCCCGGTCCAGCCGGCGATGACAAGGTTCTGGATGGCGACGCGGAGCGTGGTGTCGGCGACGGCGAAGGGAAGTTCCCGCATGTCGGTGTCCTAGACAATTCCAGGCGCCCATCGGAACATGCGCCCAGCAAATAGGGAGGTTGTCCAATGGAGCAGGTAGGCTTCATCGGGCTTGGCATGATGGGCAAGCCGATGGCCATGAATCTCGTGGCCAAGGGCGTGTCCGTCACAAGTTTAGATGCCGCGGGTGTGACCGTCGAGGGAGCCACGCCTGTCTCCGACGCTGCTGCCCTGGCAGCCGCGACCAAGCTCGTCGTGCTCATGCTGCCGGACAGCAGGATCGTCGCGGCCGTGATGGAGAAGCTGGTTCCCGCGCTGCACTCCGGCTCCCTCGTCATCGACATGGGCAGCAGCGATCCGGGCGAGACGCGGCGCTGGGCGGCCGCGCTGAAGGCCAAGGGCTGCGGCCTGCTGGACGCGCCGGTCTCGGGCTCCGTTCCCAAGGCCCGGGCGGGCACGCTCTCCATCATGGTCGGCGGCGAGGATGCGGATTTCGCGCGCGCCGAGCCCGTGCTGCGCGCGATGGGCGAGAAGCTGATCCGCACCGGCGCGGTGGGCAGCGCGCATGCGATGAAGGCTCTGAACAACTACGTCTATGCCGCGGGGCTGCTGGCCGTCGCGGAAGCCGCGCAAATGGCAGAGGCGCAGGGCCTCGACCTGGGCATCCTGACCGAGGTGCTGAACGCGAGCTCCGGCCGCAACATCGCCTCCGAGACGAAGCTGGCGCAGGAGATCATCACCGCGCGCTATGCGGGCGGCTTCCAGCTCGGCCTGATGCGCAAGGATCTGGAGACGGCCGGCAGCATCTCGCGCGATACGGGCGTGCCGGCGGAACTGCTGCAGCTCTGCCGCGAGACCTGGACCGAGGCGATGGCCGAGCTTGGCCCCAAGGCGGACAACACGGAAATCCACCGCTTCCTGAAGAGCCGCCCTGTCACCGTCTGAAGCGCTATCGTCCGAACTTCACGTCCAGGAAAAGAACGAGGAACCACCATGAAGCTGTCCCGTCGCCAGGCGCTGGCCGCGCCGGCGCTGCTCGCGCCGCTTTCGGCCGGCGCGCAATCCTGGCCCGACCGTCCGGTCCGCATCGTCATAGGCTTCCCCGCCGGCAGCGTGACGGACAGCCTGATGCGCAACCTGATCGAGCCGCTCTCGCGCGAGCTGGGGCAGACGGTGATCATCGACAACCGGCCCGGCGGCAATGGCGTGGTCGGCACCATGGCGGTCAAGACGGCGGCGCCGGATGGCTACACGCAGGCCATCCTGAGCGTGACGAATGGCGCGCTGAACACCTACCTCGTGCGCAACCTGCCCTATGACCCGATCCGCGATTTCGCGCATACCGGCTTTCTGGCCGAGGCGCCCTACCTGCTGGTGGTGCCCGCCAACTCGCCCGCGCGCAGCGTGGCGGACCTCGTCGAAATGGCGAAGCGGCGGCCAGGCGAGCTGACCTTCAGCCATGGCAACTTCTCGGCGCTGATCGGCAGCCAGCTCCTGTGCAAGCTGACGGGCACGCGCATGCTGGGCGTGCCCTCGCGCGGCGGGCCGGAGGCGCTGACGGAGGTGCTGGCGGGCCGCATCGACAGCACGCTCACGGATTTCGCGGCCGGGCTGGCGCAGGTGCGCGAGGGCAGGGTGCGCGCGCTCGGCGTCACCTCGCCCAACGCCTTCCCGCTGGCGCCCGAGATTCCGCCGATCTCGGCTTCGGTTCCGGGCTACGAGCTGATCGTGTGGTTCGGCCTCGCCGCCCCGCAGGGCACGCCGGCGCCGGTCGTGGCGCGCTTCAACGAGGCGCTGGGCAAGGTGCTCGCCCAGCCCGAGACGCGCGAGAAGCTGGGCCGCCTCGGCTACGCGCCGCGTGCCATGTCGCCCGAGCAGTGGCGGGACTTCCTGCAATCGCAGATCATGAGCCTGACGCAGCTCGCGCGCGAGATCGGCCTGGAGCCGAGCTAGCCGAAGGGGGGCGGAAGCCCCCCTCCCATGTCTTCAGCCGAGCTTGTGGTCGGCCAGCTTCTCCAGGGCCTGCACCAGGCCGGAATGGTCCCAGCCCTTGCCGCCCATCGCCGCGCAGGCGGAGAAGAGCTGCTGCGCGGAGGCGGTGTTCGGCAGGGCCACGCCGAGTTCCTTGGCGGATTGCAGCGCCAGGTTCAGGTCCTTCTGGTGCAGCTCGATGCGGAAGCCCGGGTTGAAGGTCCGGTTGATCATCCGCTCCGCATGCACTTCCAGAATGCGGGAGTTCGCGAAGCCGCCCATCAGCGCCTGGCGCACCTTGGCCGGATCCGCGCCCGCCTTGCTGGCGAAGACCAGCGCCTCGGCCGCGGCCTCGATGTTCAGCGCGACGATGATCTGGTTCGCGACCTTGGTGACCTGTCCCGCACCGTTCTCGCCCACCAGGGTGATGTTCTTGCCCATCAGCTGGAACAGCGGCAGCGCGCGATCAAAGGCGGCCTGCGAGGCACCCACCATGATGGTGAGCGCGGCGTTCTTGGCGCCCACCTCGCCGCCCGAGACCGGCGCGTCGATGTAGTCGCAGCCCAGCGCATTCACCTTGGCGGCGTAGTCCTTCGTCGCCGTCGGGCTGATCGAGCTCATGTCGATGACGAGCTTGCCCTTGGAGAGGCCCGCCGCCACGCCGCCGGCGCCGAAGAGCACGCGCTCCACATCGGGGGTGTCGGGCACCATCAGGATGATGACCTCGGCCGCCTGGGCCACGGCGGTCGCGTCCGCCGCCACCTGGAAGGCGGCGCGGCTCTCGGCCGAGAGGGAGGCGCGCTCGGGGACGATGATCTCGTGGCCGCCCTTGGCGAGGTTCTGCGCCATGGGCAGGCCCATGATGCCGAGGCCGATGAATCCGATCTTCATGTTCGGTGCTTCCTTGTGACTAAGCATGGTCGCCGGCCGATGCCGCAGCGCCGGAGGCGCGAAGGTCCGAACCGGCGGGCTGGCGGCTATGCCGCCCGATAGGGTGCGAACCAGCCGAGGCCGGCGACGGTCTCGCCCTTCGGGCGATACTCGCAGCCGATCCAGCCGCGATAGCCGCTCGCGTCGATGGCGTCGAAGACGAAGGGCCAGTTCACCTCGCCCGTGCCAGGCTCGTTGCGGCCGGGCGTGTCGGCGACCTGCATGTGGGCGATGTAGGGCAGCAGCTCCTGCGCCTTGCGGGTCACATCGCCCTCGGTGATCTGGCAGTGGTAGAGGTCGAACTGCAGGCCGAGACGCTCGGGCCCGATCGCATCGATGATGCGCTTGGCCTCCGTCGTGGTGTTGAGGAAGAAGCCGGGGATGTCGCGATGGTTGATCGGCTCGATCACCGGCTTCACGCCGGCCTTGGCGCATTCCTCGGCCGCGTAGTCGAGATTGGCGGCGTAGGTGGAGAGCAGCGTGTCGCGGGGCACGCCCTCGGGGATGAGGCCGGCCATCACGTGCAGGCGCGGGCATTTCAGGGCGGCGCTGTATTCGAGCGCGCGCTTGATGCTCTCGCGGAACTCGGCGCGGCGGTCGGGCAGGGAGGCCATTCCGCGCTCGCCCTGGGTCCAGTCGCCCGGGGGCGCGTTGAAGAGCACGTTCTGCAGGTCGTTGCCCTCCAGCCGCTTCGCGATCTCCTCGGCCGGGTGCTCGTACGGGAAGAGGAATTCCACCGCCTCGAAGCCGGCCGCGCGGGCCGCGGCGAAGCGGTCGAGGAAGGGGACCTCGTTGAACATCATGGAGATGTTCGCGGCGAACTTCGGAATGGTTTTTCTCCCCATGCGGCACCGCGCCGGGCGCTGCGCGCCGGACGCCCATTGCCCTCAGATTGCCCGAGCTTCTCCGGGCTGCAAAGGCGCCTTTCGGCGCCTTCGCGGGGCTAAGTCAGGCATTGCCGGCGATGTAGTCCATCGCCGCCTTCACGCCGTCGGGCTTGTGCGGGATGCCGGCCGCGCGCAGCCCCATCTCCACGCCCGAGAGCGTGCCGACTAGGTGCAACTCGCCCACATCGCCCAGGTGGCCGATGCGGAAGACCCGGTCGTTGAGCTGGCCCAGGCCATTGCCCAGCGACATGTTGAACTTCTCGAGGATGGTCGCGCGCAGGCCGTTGGCGCTGTGGCCTTCCGGCACGCGCACCGCCGTCAGCACCGAGGAGTAGTGGCGCGGCTCGTCGCACTGGATCTCAAGGCCCCAGGCGCGGACGGCCCGGCGCGTCGCCTCGGCCATGCGGTCGTGGCGGGCGAAGACGTTCTCCAACCCCTCCTCGAAGAGCATGTCGAGCGCGGTGTCGAGCGCGTAGAGCATGTTGGTGGCCGGCGTGTAGGGGAAGTAGCCGGTCGCGTTGGAGGCGATCATCGGCTTCCAGTCCCAGAAGCTGCGGGTCAGCTTCGCCGTCTCGCTCGCCTTCAGGGCCTTCGGCCCGATGGCGTTGAAGGACAGGCCCGGCGGCAGCATCAGCCCCTTCTGGGAGCCGGCGACGGTAACGTCCACGCCCCACTCGTCGTGCTTGTACTCCATGGAGGCGAGGCTGCTGATCGTGTCCACCAGCAGCAGGGCGGGGTGGCCGGCATTGTCGATGGCCTTGCGGACCTCGGCGATGCGGCTGGTGCAGCCCGTGCTCGTCTCGTTGTGCACGACGCAGACGGCCTTGATCTCATGGCCCTTGTCGGCCTTCAGATAGGCCTCGATCTCGGAGGCATCGGCGCCGCGGCGCCAGTCGCCCTTGAGGAATTCCGGGCGAATGTTCAGGCGCTCGGCCATCTCGCGCCAGAGGCTCGCGAACCAGCCCGTCTCGCACATCAGCACGCGGTCGCCGGGCGAGAGGGTGTTGACCAGGGCCGCTTCCCAGGCGCCGGTGCCCGAGGCCGGGTAGATCACCACGTGGCTCTTGGTCTGGAAGATGGCTTTCACCTTCTCCAGCACCTGCAGGCCGAGCTTGCCGAAATCCGGACCGCGATGGTCCATGGTCGGGTTGTCGAGGGCGCGCAGCACCCGGTCCGGCACGTTGGACGGGCCCGGAATCTGCAGGAAATGGCGGCCGGGCGTCGTCTTGGTCGTGAAATAGGCCATGGTGCGTGCTCCTCTTCTGGCCCGGTCTATGCCCCGATCCGGCCTGCCCTGCCAATGAGTTCGGCTCGTGCGGGCCATGAGGATTATCCATCTGACGGCCGGTGCGTCTCCGGATTAGATAGGCCTATGAACGCCATCACAGTGTCCAAGAACCAAATCGGCGACTCCCGCCTGGCCGGCCGCCTGCGCCGCGAGACGGAGGGCGAGGTCCTCTTCGCGCCGGCCGATCGCGGCCGCTATTCGACCGATGCCAGCATCTACCAGATCGAGCCCGTGGGCGTCCTGGTGCCCAAGACCGCCGCGGACGTCGAGGCCGCCATGGCCATCTGCCGCGAGGAGGGCATCCCCCTGCTGCCGCGCGGCGGCGGCACCAGCCAGTGCGGACAGACGGTGAACCGGGCGCTGGTTCTGGACTGCTCCAAGCATCTGCGCCGCGTGCTGAGCGTCGAGGGCGACACGGCGCGCGTGGAGCCGGGAATCACGCTCGGCGCGCTGAACGAGGCGATCAAGGGCACGAAGCAGTTCTTCCCCGTCGATCCCAGCACCTGGCAGCGCTGCACCATCGGCGGCATGGCGGGGAACAATTCCTGTGGCGGCAAGTCCATTCGCTACGGGCTGATGGCCGACAATGTCCGCGCCATCGACGCCATCCTGGCGGACGGCTCGCGCCATGTCTTCGGCGAGCGCGCGCCCAACACGGACCTCGTCGCGCGGCTGCACGCGCTGGGCGAGCGCGAGGCGGCCGAGATCGCGGAGAAGTTCCCGCACCAGCTGCGCCGCGTGGGCGGCTACAATCTCGATGCGCTGACGCCCGATGCGCGCGCGAACGGCCGCGCGAATCTCTCGCGCCTGCTGGTCGGCTCCGAGGGCACGCTGGCCTTCTCGGCCGCGCTGGACCTGAAGCTCTGGCCCATCAAGCCGCGCAAGGTCGTGGGCATCTGCCAGTTCCCCACCTTCCGTCGCGCCATGGAAGCGTCACGCCACCTCGTCACGCTCGATCCCGAGGCGGTGGAGCTGGTGGATCGCACGATGATCGACCTCGGCCGGTCCATCCCGATCTATCGCGCGACCATCGACCAGATGGTGATCGGCGAGCCGGACAGCCTGCTGATCGTGGAGTTCCACGGGCATGAGGAAGCGCCGCTGCTGCAGGCGCTCGACCGGCTCGAGGAGATGATGGGCGACCTGGGCCTGCCGGGGCAGGTGGTGCGCGCGGTCGATGCCGGCTTCCAGGCCGCCATCGCCGAGGTGCGCGAGGCCGGGCTCAACATCATGATGAGCATGAAGGGCGACGGAAAGCCGGTCTCCTTCATCGAGGACTGCGCCGTCGGGCTGGATGACCTTGCCGACTACACGGAGCGTCTGAACGACGTCTTCGCGAAGCACGGCACCAAGGGAACCTGGTACGCGCATGCCAGCGTCGGCTGCCTTCACGTCCGCCCCGTCCTCAACATGAAGGACGGCGAGGACGTGCGGAAGATGCGCGAGATCGCCGAGGAATGCTTCGCGCTGGTACGCGAGTACAAGGGCTCGCATTCCGGCGAGCATGGCGACGGCATCGTCCGCTCCGAGTTCAACGAGCCGATGTTCGGGTCGAGGATCGCCCGCGCCTTCGAGGCCGTGAAGGACGAGTTCGACCCTGCCGGCCTGCTCAATCCCGGCCGCGTCGTGCGCCCGCCCAAGATGGATGACCGCACGCTCTTCCGCTACGCGCCGGAGTATCGCGCCGACGCGAGCGTGAAGCCCGTGCTCGACTGGAGCGCATGGCCCGGCCCGCAGGGCGGTTTCCTCGGCGCCGTCGAGATGTGCAACAACAACGGCACCTGCCGGAAGTTCGACGCGAATGTGATGTGCCCGAGCTATCGGGTAACGCGCGACGAGCAGCATCTCACGCGCGGCCGCGCGAACACGCTGCGCCTGGCGCTCACCGGCCAGCTTGGGCCGGACGCCTTGGCCAGCGATCAGGTCGCCGAGGCGATGGCGCTCTGCGTCTCCTGCAAGGGGTGCAAGCGCGAATGCCCGACCGGCGTGGACATGGCCAAGATGAAGATCGAGGTGCTGGCGGCGCGCGTGAAGGCGCATGGCCTGAGCTGGCGCGAGCGCCTGATCGCGACGCTGCCGCGCTGGGCTCCCTTCGCTGCCATGATGCCGGCGCTGGCCAATGCGCGAGGCTCCGTGCCTGGACTGGCCGCGCTGTCGGAGAAGACGCTGGGCTTAGCCGCGCAGCGCCCGCTGCCGCGCTTCGCCGGCGACGCCTTCCGCGACGAGGAGCTGCGCGCGCCCGATGGCCGTGAGGGCGAGGTCATCCTGCTGCCGGACGCCTTCAACCGCTATTTCGAGCCGGAGAACCTGCGCGCCGCCATCCGCGTGCTGCGCGCCTCGGGCTACGACCCGGCCGTGGCGCGGCCCGGGCAGGGAAAGCGTCCGCTGGATGAAGGCCGCACGCTTCTCGCCGCCGGGCTGGTCGAGCAGGCCCGGGACGAGGCGCGGCGCACCCTCGCGGCGCTCTCCGCCTGGAGCTCGCCGGTCATTGGCCTGGAGCCTTCGGCCCTCATGACGCTGCGCGACGAGTTCCTGTCGCTGCTGCCGGGCGAGGCCAGCGAGGCGCTTTCCAGGCGGGCCTTCCTCGTCACCGAGTTCCTGGAAGCGCAAGGCACGCTGCCGATGCTGAAGCCCGTCGCGGGCGTGGCGCATATCCATGGGCATTGCCACCAGAAGGCCTTCGGGGCCTTCCCCGCCTCGGTGAAGGCGCTGAAGCGCGTGCCGGGCATGGAGGTGAAGCCGATCCAGTCGAGCTGCTGCGGCATGGCCGGCGCCTTCGGCTACGAGGCGAAGAACTACGAGACCTCGGTCGCGATGGCGGAAATGTCCCTCTTGCCCGCCGTGCGCGCGGCGGCGGCCCAGGATGTGATCGTGGCGGACGGCACTTCCTGCCGCCACCAGATCCAGGACCTTGCAGGGCGCGAGGCGCTGCATTCCATCCGCGTGCTGGACCGCGCGCTGTGAGCGGCTCGGTGCAGGAGATTCTGGATTTCTGGTTTGCCGACGGGCCCGACACCTTCCGCCAGGCCTGGTTCCAGCGGGACGACGCTTTCGACGCCGAGATCCGCGCGCGCTTCGGGCATCTCGTCGTTCCCGCGCGCGAAGGCGCGCTGGATGCGCTGAGCCAGACGCGCGAGGGCGCGCTCGCGCTCATCCTGATGCTCGACCAGTTCCCGCGGAACCTCTTCCGCGGCACCGCCGAGGCCTTCGCGAGCGACGCGCATGCCCAGGCCCTCGTGCGCCAGCTGGTGCTGAAGGAGCGGCTGGATCAGCGGCTGACGCCGACGCAGCGCGGCTTCCTCTATCTGCCCTTCGAGCATGCCGAGAGCATGGAGATGCAGAACCTCTCCGTGACGCTCTACGAGGGCATGCGGGATATCGCCGAGGAAGCCGTCCCGGGCGGGACGATCGACTATGCCTGGCGGCATTGGCACATCATCCGCCGCTTCGGCCGCTTTCCGCATCGCAACGCGGCGCTGCGGCGCGAAAGCACCCCGGCCGAGCTGGCCTATCTGGCCCAGCCCGGCGCGGGGTTCTGAAGCTCAGTCCGCCGGAAGCGAGCCGACCTTCTCCATCAGCACCAGCGCGGCATCCACGCAGGCGCGGGTGGATTCGCCCTCGGCGCAGCGCAGGCGGAGCGTGGTCTCGCCGCGCTCGATATGCAGCGATGCGGCGCGCGAGGGCGGCCCGCGGTGCCAGCCGCGCATTCCTTCCATCCCCGGCGGCATCGGGCCACGCGCCTGCGGCCCCATGCCGGGCGGGGGAGGCGGGGCCGGGGGCTGCGCCTGGGGCGGCTGCGGCGGGGGCGCGGGCTGGGCCATCGCGCCGCCACCGGCGAGGACACCCGCACCGAGCAGGGCGGCGAGCAGCAACTTCTTCGACATGGCATTGGCTCCATCGCCGGTACATCCGGCTGCCGCATCTTAATCCGGCGGTCAGGGCAACGGTTGCTGCGAAGGGCAACGAATGGTTACGGGGAAGGCACCGTCTTTCGTGGGGCATCGGCCACCCAGCTGCGATTACGGCCCCGGGCCTTCGCCTGGTAGAGGGCCTTGTCCGCGCGCTCGATCAGCCCGGCGGGATTCTCATCGTCCCCGTCTCGCGCGGTGGCGATGCCGATGCTGACCGACACCCGGCCGGCCGGCGGATTTTCCCGATGCGTGATCGCGAGGCGCAGCACGTTGTCGTGCATGGCCTGCGCGACGGCGATCGCACCTTCCTCCGACGTGTTGGGCAGGATCGCGACGAGCTCCTCGCCGCCATAGCGCGCGGCGACATCGCCCGTGCGATGCGCGGCGCCGGCGAGGGCGCCCGACACGGCGCGCAGGCAGTCGTCCCCGGCCTGATGCCCATAGGTGTCGTTGAAAAGCTTGAAGCGATCGAGGTCGATCAGCAGCAGCGACAGGGGCGTTCCCGCGGCATGATGCCGCTCCCATTCCTCGGCCAGCGCGGCGTCGAAGCTGCGGCGGTTGGCCAGCCCGGTGAGAGCGTCCGTCGTCGCGAGCGTTTGCAGCGCCTGTTCCGCGGCCTTGCGCGCCGTGATGTCGCGCGCGATGGCGATGGCGCCATCCGGCTCGCGCGTGGAAGGATTGAGGAGGGGCCGCACGGAGGCTTCGACCCAGACCTGCCGCCCCTGGCGATGCGACAGGCGGAAGGCGACCGTCGCACTGCCTTCGGCATGCAGCGTGTCCGCCGCCTTCTCGACCACGGCGCGGTCCTCGGGCGCCACCTCGTCGAGGACCGATCGGCCCAGCAGCTCGGCCGGCGTCAGGCCGAGCAGGTCGATGGAAGCGGGTGAGACATAGACCAGCCGCCTGTCGGGCGCGATGCGGAGCACCATGTCGCCGGAGCGTTCGGCGAGGAGCCGGAACAGCTGCTCGCTTTCCTCCAGCGCGTGGGCATCGGCCTCGCGGCGTTTAAGCAGGTGGAAGAGGCGACTTCCGAGCAGCCCGATGAAAAGGGCGAGCCCGAGTGCCGCGATCCCGCGCTGGATGGCATTGGATCGCCAGCCGGCCAGCGCGTCCTGCTCGTCGATGCCGACCAGGAAGATCAGCGGGTAGCGCTCGGCCCGCTTGTAGGAATAGCTGCGTACCTCGCCGTCGATGATGCCGGAGCCGATGAAGGTTCCCGCGGAAGCCGCCTGCGCATCCGGACCGAAGATGCCGGCATGGCCAACGCCGCCGCCGATCGCCTCTGCGACATAGGGATAGGTTGTCAGCACCGTGCCGTCGGATCGAAGGGCTGCGATGAGACCCCGTTGCCCGACATCCATATTGTCGGACTCCTCGACGAGCCCGGTCGTCGCGGCGCCGATGACCACCACGCCGCCGAAGCTTCCATCCGCCAGCGTCACGCGGCGGGAAAGCGTCAGGAGCTTCCTCGGCGCCAAGACCGTGAGCAGCGGCGTCCCGATGTGTAGGCCCAGATCCGGACGGTCACGGTGAAGCTTGAAGAACTCGGCCTCGGCAGCATCGAAGCCCAGGGGCACCCTCGGGAGCGAGCTCGCGAACAACGATCCGTCAGGGGCGAAGACGGCCAGGACCGTGTCCTCGGGGAGGGGGCTGCCGGCTTCTGTCAGGAGCCGGTCCATGCTCGCGCGCTGTTCGTCCCCGACTCCCGCCACCGACACGCGCTCGGCGATGGAAATGAGCATGGCGTCGCCCAGATCGATCAGATCCCTCGCCCGGCCGTTCAGCGCCGAGGCCAGGTTGCTGGCCCCGCGCGCGACCGCGTCCAGGGTGACCCGCCGGTCCACCCAGGCTTCGCGGGCTTCCAGCGCGAGGACGGCCAGGCAGGCGACGAGGACGAAAAGGGATGTGCTCCCGCTGAGGCTGGGCCGCTTCCGAGGGCGAACAGGCATGCGAGTCCGGTCTTGCAGGGAGGTGGGGCGCGCATTCTGCACATGCTGCCGGGGTCGTGAAGCGCCGCGCGACAGACGAGAACCAACGAATGATGCGGGATTGAAATGGCCGACCTAGGCTTCGCGCGATCTCTCAGGAGGAGATGTCATGCCGGACCTCGTGGCTTCCGATTTCGTCAATCCCTACATGTCGGAGCGCCGGAAGTTCATCTGCTACGCGCTGGCGATGGCCTTGCCCAACGCCCAGATGACGCTGGCCTCGAACAGCCCCGCCACCAGCGGCAAGTTCCGCGAGTGGACGGGACACACGCAGTCGAGCCTGGAAAACGCGTGGCGGGCGGAGGGCTTCACGAAGGACGAGAAGGGTTCCTGGACGCGGGTGGGCGGCGGTGCTGTCACCACCTCCTGCGAGGGGCTGGTGGGCACCGTCTTCAGCAAGATCGAGGCGGCAGGCTTCGGCAAGCGCAAGGGCGGCGCCACCTCCTTCAGCCTGGCCGGCAACGACAAGTGGGGGCGGGAGGCTCAGACCGTGCCGGTGGGCTGGCACTGGTTCCGCGAGCGCGCCAACGGCCTGCACCCGCGCCCCGGCGACGTCTTCCAGATCGGAACGGAGGTGAAGTCCCGCCAGTGGCGCCACCATCATGTGGGCGTGATCACGCAATGGGGCGATGGCGACCCCTTGATGTGGGAAACCGTGGAGGCGGGCCAGGGCGGGCCGCTCTCCGGTTTCGATTCCATGAAGCGGAAGCCCTGGCGGCTCGTGAACCCGATTGATCCGAAATCCCCCACGAAAGTCATCATGGGCTGGCTCGATATCGACGAGCATTTCGGCTGATGGGGAATGGGGCGGGAATGGTGGGCGCTGTAGGGCTCGAACCTACGACCCGCTGATTAAGAGTCAGCTGCTCTACCAACTGAGCTAAGCGCCCGCCGTGGCGCGCTTTCTACTCACCCTGTGGCGCTTGTCCAGTCCCTGGATGCATGGCTTCCATGCCGAGAGGAAATTTTCCTCCCCCGGCGGGCCGTTCCTGGACGTAAGTCGGCCAGGCAAGGCCCGTCACGCGGCCGCGCAGGCCGCGGAGGAGGGCCAGCCCCTCCTCGACCGGAACATGGAATCGCGCCGTGCCCGGCGCGGCATCGAGCTGGTGCAGGTAGTAGGGCTTGATGCGGTTCCGCAGCATGGCGCGGAACAGGTCTTCCAGGGCGGCGCCGCTGTCGTTCACCCCACGCAGAAGCACCGACTGGCCGAGAAGCACCGCGCCGGCGCCGTGCAGCGCGCGCAGGGCGGCATGGCTTTCGGGCGCGAACTCGGCGGCGTGATTGGCGTGGACGCAGAGATAGAGGGGCTTCTCCAGAGTCAGCGCGTCCAGCATCGCGGCGTCGACCCGGTCCGGATCGGCCACGGGCACGCGGCTGTGGATTCGCAGCGTCTCGATATGGGGAATGGCCGCCAGCCGGGTCAGGATATGCCGCAGCCGCCGTGGCGAGAGCATGAGCGGGTCGCCGCCGGTCAGGATCGCCTCGCGCACCTGCGGGGTGCGGGCGAACCAGTCGAGCGCCGCCTCCAGCTCCGCCTCGCCCAGCAGCCCGCCGCCGGGGCCTACCGCCTCGCGACGGAAGCAGAAGCGGCAGTAGACCGGGCAGGCCAGCAGGGGCTTCAGCAGCGCGCGGTCCGGGTAGCGGTGGACCACGCCCTTGATGGGCGTGAAGGGCGCATCCGCCGTGGGGTCGTCCAGCTCATGCGGCGCGGTGACCAACTCCTCGGCCGAGGGGATGTATTGCCGGGCCAGGGGCGCGCCATGTTCGCCGATCAGCCGCGCCACCAGGGGCGTGACCGAGATGGAATAGCGTTCCGAGACCTGGGTCAGCGCGGGGGCGGCATCGGCCGTGACGAGGCCGGCCTCGACCAGATCCTCGGCGGATCGGAGGGAGCGATGCATGGCGGGGCAGCCTGTGCCCTGTTAAGTCGGCGGGTGCAATGGCGAACCCCACATGGCACCCAGAACGCCTCGCGGCGAGGCTCCCCTTTCTGACGGCCCGCTCGCGCCTGACGGCCGCCACCCGTGCCTGGTTCGCGGCGCGCGGCTACCAGGAGGTCGAAACCCCCTGCCTGGTTCCCGCGCCGGGCATGGAAGTGCATTTGCGCGGCTTCTCCAGCGAGTATCAGCCCCATCTGGGCCAGGGCGAGCGGCGGAAGCTCTGGCTCCGCACCTCGCCGGAGCTGGCGCTGAAGCGCCTGCTGGTGGGCGGCGCGGGCCCGGTCTTCGAGCTGGCGCGCGTCTGGCGCAACGGCGAGATCGGCAGCCGCCACGCGCCCGAATTCACCATGCTGGAGTGGTACCGCCCCGGCCTCCCGCTGGAGGGGTTGATGGACGAGGCGGAGGCGCTGGTCCGCCAGCTCTGTCCCCGCCTCGTTGCCCATGAGGAGGTGACCACCGACCTCGCGCTGCCCTTCGAGCGCATCACCTGTGCGGAAGCGTTCGACCGCTGGGTCGGCATCGACCTGCTGGCCAGCATCCGCCCGGACGGTTCGGGCGACGCGGCGGCCTTGGGCGCGCGTGGGGACGAAAGCTGGGAGGAGGCCTTCTTCCGCCTCCTGCTCGAGCACGTGGAGCCCAGGCTGGGCCGCGAGCGGGGCAGCTTCCTCACCCACTGGCCCACGCCGCAGGCGGCGCTCGCCCGCCGCGACCCGTCCGACCCGCGCGTGGCGCTGCGGTTCGAGATGTTCGTGGGCGGGATCGAGCTGGCCAACGCCTTCGACGAGCTCACCGACGCGCCGGAACAGGCGGCCCGCTTCGCCCATGACGTGGCCGAGCGGGAGCGTCTCTACGGCACGGCCGATTCCTGGCCCGTGGACGAGGATTTCCTGGCGGCCCTGGCGCATGGCATGCCCCCGGGCTCCGGAATCGCCCTGGGCTTCGACCGGCTGGCGATGCTGGCCAGCGGTGCGCGCCGCGTCGAGGATGTGTTGTGGATGGGCGGCTTTCCCTACGCCTGACCGCGCGACGGACGCGACACCTCTCCCGCCCCGTCCAGGCGTGATCTATGGCATGTCGCGATGTGCGCGACGTTTGGAGATCGCCCGTGACGCGGCCCAGTGACACCTACCGATGGATCGTCGTGGCTTCGGCCGCGGCGATGCTCGCCATCGTGATGGGGCAGCTCGTCAACGGCCTCTCGGTCTTCTTCATTCCGCTGGAGCAGGAGTTCGGCTGGTCGCGCGGGTCCATCGCGCTGATCAACACGGTGGGGCTGATCGGCGTCGCCCTCGGCGGCATCGTCATGGGACGAGTGGCGGACCGCGCGGGCATCCGGCTGGTCTGCCTGGTCGCGGCGATGGCCGTGGGTCTCGGCGTGGGCGGCGCGGCTTTCGCCGATCAATTGTGGCAGTTCTACCTTCTCTTCTTCCTGGCCGGAGCGCTGGGCGCGGGAGCCCTCTTCGGCCCGGTCATCGCCGCCGTCGGCGGCTGGTTTCCGGCTGGTGCGGGGCTTGCCATCGGAATCGCCTCGGCTGGCCAGGCAATCGGGCAGGGCGGCGTGCCCTTCGTCGCGGCCTATCTGATCGAGGCCCTGGGCTGGCGCGGCGCGCTGCTGGCGCTGGGCGGCGTATCGCTTACCGCGCTGGTGCCGCTGGCACTCGCGATGCGCGAGCCGCCGCCGGTCCGCCCCATGGCGGGCCGGGCGACGGCGGCGCGCCAGACGCCCACGGGCCTCACGCCCCATCGCACGCTGTTCACGCTGAGCCTGGCGGTGATGCTGTGCTGCACCTGCATGGCGGTGCCGCTGATCCACCTCGTGCCGCTGATCCAGGGCTATTGCATTCCCGCCCCCGAGGCTGGCGGCGTGCTCTTCGCCATGCTGATCGCGGCCATCGCGGGACGCGTCGCCTTCGGCAAGCTGGCCGATGTGATCGGCCCCGTCGGCGCCTATCTCGCGGCCTCGTTGTGGCAGACGGTCGGCGTCTTCGCCTTCACGCTGATCCGAGACCTGCCGATGTTCTACCTCTTCGCGCCCATCTACGGCTTCGGGTATGCCGGCGTGATGACCGGGGTGCTGGTGACGGCGCGCGCCCTGGTCCCGGCCGACCGGCGCGCCATGCACATGGGCATCATCCTCGCCTTCGGCTGGCTGGGCCATGCGCTGGGCGGCTACCAGGGCGGGCTCTTCTTCGACCTCACGGGCGGCTACACGGTGAGTTTCGCCAACGCCGCCGCGGTCGGTGTCCTGAACCTGATGGTCGTGGGCAGCCTGCTGCTGCGGGTCCGCCGCCAGGCAGCGCTGGCGGCGGCCTAGGTCAGCCCTTCCAGACGGGCGGCGCCACGCTGCCCACCTGCTCCAGGATGCGCCCATACGCCTCGGGCCGGCGATGGGCGGCGAAGTTGAAGATGGTCGTCCGGCCGAGGTTGCACATGTCGAGGTCGCAGTCGGCCGTGATCAGCTCGTCGCCCCAGCTCGTGGCCTGGGCCATGATCTCGCCCTGCGGGTTCACGATGATGGAGTGGCCGAAGAGCTCGTGCCCGTCCTCGGTGCCGCCCTTCGCCGTCCCCACGCCGAAGCAGGCGTTCTGGTAGCAGCCCGAGCGGATGGAGAGGTGCGAGTGCTCGACGCGCAGGTGGTGCGCCTCGAAGCCGCGATTGTCCATGTTGAGGCTGGGCGTGTTGTAGCCGAGCATGACGATCTCGACCTGCTGCAACCCCATGACGCGCCAGGCCTCCGGCCAGCGGCGGTCGTTGCAGATCATCATGCCGATATTGGCTTCCTGCGTGCCCACCGGCGCGCGGATGACGGGGAAGCCCAGGTTGCCCACCTCGAAGTAGCGCTTCTCCAGGTGCTGCACCTTGCGGATCGGGTCGAATTCCTTGTGCCCCGGCAGGTGCACCTTGCGGTACTTCAGCACGATCTCGCCCGAGGGATGCACGTAGACCGCCGTGTTGTAACGGTGCCCGTCCGGCGTCTTCTCCGCATAGCCGAGGTGGAAACCTATTCCGTACTTCTTCGCGGCCTCGAAAAGCGGCGCGGTTTCGTTGGACGGCAGCGCGTGCTCATACCAATGGTCGGCCTTGGAGATGTCCTCCTCGTACCAGCGGGGAAAGAAGGTGGTGAGCGCGAGCTCGGGGAAGACCACGACCTCCACGCCCCGCTGATGCGCACGCTCCATCAGCCGCACCATGCGGCCGACCGCGACGTCGCGGCCTTCCGCCTTCTGAATGGGGCCGAGCTGTGCGGCGGCGAGGGTGACGAGACGGGGCATGCGCGGTTCTCCTGTAAGGCGGCCGGAGAATCCGCCCGTGCCCGCCGGGGCGCAACCCCGGCCAGGTCAGGCGCTGATGGCGAGCGACTCCAGCATGGGCAGTGTTTCAGCGGCTGCGGCGGGAATGGCGCGCAAATTGGGCGTCACATCCTGTCCGGACCGGATCGCCCGCTGCAAGGCATCGATCACGGCGCTCAGGCGCTCGGCGCCCAGGCTGCGCGCCGGTTCCATCGTCATATGCGCCGCGTGGCGCATGCGGGTCGGGTCGCGCGCGATGCCCGGCTCGGACAGGATGTCGCAGCCCTGGCGGATCTCCTCGATCATGTCGCGCACGGCATGTCCCGCCAGCGGCCCCATCTCCTGCAGGAGCCGTCGCAGCGTCGCCTCGTTCAGCACAGGCGGCGCCTCGGAGGCCGGCTGCGCGCGGGCCGGGCGCTTCCAGCTCGCGCCCGCGACGAGGTCGTGCATGGTGGAGAGCAGGCTGTCGCGATCCACCGGCTTGGACAGGTAGCCGTCCATGCCGGCCTCGTAGCAGGCGGCGACTTCCTCGGGCAGCGTCGAGGCGGTGACGCCCAGGATGGGAGTCGCGTTGCGCGGCGCGGGAAGGCGGCGGATGCGCCGCGTGGCCTCGAGCCCGGTCATCTCGCCCATATGGACATCCATGAGCACGAGGTCGAAGGCCTCCCGCTCCAGCGCCGCTACCGCCTCCACGCCACTGGCGGCAAAGGTCAGCCGGTGCCCCTCGGCGGCGAGCAGCGCCTGCATCACCAGCCGGTTGGGCGCGAGATCGTCGACGACCAGCACGTCCAGGCTGCGGCGGGCCAACGGGCGCGGCGTCTGCGGCCGGTCCTCGCCGGGTGCGAGGATCTCCTGGAGCGGCAGTTCCAGCCAGAAGATGGCGCCCGCGCCCGGCTCGCTGTCGCACCCGATATGGCCCCCCATGGCGGAGACCAGACGCGCGGTGATCGCGAGGCCAAGGCCCGTGCCGAGCCCCTCCGGCCCGGCATGCGGGGCGAGCTGCGAAAAATCGCGGAAGAGCAAGTGCTTCTTCTCGGCCGGCACGCCTGGCCCGCTGTCCGCGACCTCGATCCGGATCCCGTGCAGGCGCGTGGCGCGCAGCAGCCTTAGGGCCACCTGGCCGCCGGCTGGGGTGAACTTCACGGCATTGGACAGCAGGTTCAGAAGCATTTGCCGCAAGCGCATCGCGTCTGCCTCGACGACCGCGGGCACGCCCGCGGCGATATCGAGATGCAGGGAGAGGCGCTTGCGCTCGACATCCGGAGCCATGAGGCCGGCGCAGGCTTCGAGGAGCGGCCGCAGGGTCACCGGGCGGGTGTCGAGGTCGAGCTGCCCGGCCTCGATCTTGGTGAGGTCCAGCAGGCGGTTCACCAATTCGCGCAGATGGCCGCCGGCATCGTGCAAAAGGCGCAGCTGCTCGCGCTCGGCCGGGCCGAGCTCGTTGTTGGTCATCAGCGCCTGCGCGAAGCCCAGCATGCTGTTCAGCGGCGTGCGCAGCTCGTGAGACATGCGGGCGAGGAAGAGACCCTTCGCCTCGTCCTCGGCCTGGGCCGCGTCGCGTGCCTGGGCGAGCTCCTCGTTGGCGTGCTTGAGCGCGGTGATGTCCGTGCGGATGCCGATGGTGCCGCCATCGGGCGTCATGCGCTCGGTCACCAGCAGCCAGCGTCCGTCGGGCAGCAGGCGCTCGATCGGCGGCGACTTCGAGCGGCGCCAGCGCGACATCTCGTCGATGAACTCGTCGACCGAGCCCTCGATCTGTGGGAACTGCCCGCGCAGCGCGCCCTCCCGCATGATGTCGCGGTAGGAGGCGCCCTCCTTCAGAAAGGGTGCGGTCAGGGCGTACATCTCGCGGAACCGCTCGTTGCAGATGACCAGGCGATCGTCAGGCCCAAAGACCACGAAGCCGTCGGTCATGCTGTCGAGCGCACTGGCCAAGGTGCTGCGCCAGCGGTCGCCTGCCGCTTCCTCGCGCTGGCGCAACACGAGCAGCAGCAGGCCCGCAAGTGCCACGATCATCGCGGCGAAGAGCGTGGAGAATAGAAGTGTCGGCCAGCGTTCGCCCGACCAGTCCGCAAGCGCCGCGGCCCGGGGCAAGGAGGCGCGGATGGCGAGCTGGCCATAGGGCGTGGGCCGGGTGACCGCGATGTCACCGGCATCGGGAGCCGCGGCCTGGGTGCCGATCAGGGTCTCGTCATGCGGTGCGGCGGCCAGGACCATGCCATCCTGCCGCAGCAGCAGAACCCGCAAGCCCGGGATCTCGTTCCCCGTCGCGAGCAGACCCGCCAGGGCGCTCAGCGGAACCTCGGCCATGGCAGTGGCCTGCGGCAAGCCCGCGATCGCGCCTGGCTGCGCGAAAAGCAGTGCCCATTCGCGCGAGGCGGGGTTGCGGATGGGCCCGCCGATCCTCAGCCCTCCTTCCTGCAGCCCGTATTCAAGGAAGCCCGGGCCTTGGGGCAGCGGCAGGCGCCGCCGCCGATAGACGCTGAGCGCCGTCGCCACCGCCTGCCCCTGCGCGTCCAGCAGCATGAGGTCGCGGAAGACGAGGTTCTGATTGTTGAGCTCCTGCAGCACCTCACCGGCGCGCGCCGCATCGAAGCGGCCGTTGCCCGGCGCCAGGATGGTGGGCAGCCCGGCGAGGAGGGACTCGATCTGCGTGAAGTGGCGGTTGAGATGGGCCTCGGCGCTGCGCGCGACCCGTTCGACATCCTGGCTCGCCCGGGCCAGGGCCTTCTGCCGGCCGCGCTCGAGCAGGAGTGCCGCCGCGGCAACCTGCAGCAGCAGCAATGCCAGGGCCGCGCCCAGGATCGCGTGCTTGATGCGCCGGGCCACAGGCACGTCAGCGACGGCCCGGGCTCATGGCCCAACAAGCCCGGGCTGGTGGGAGGCCGCCATGTTCCCGCGACTAAGCTCCGGTTGGGGCCCGCCGGCGCGGTCGCGCCAGGGGAACAGCTCCCCAACCGAATCGGGCCCACTCGAATCCGATTAGCTCCCCGAATACGATTCGCCAATCAGTAGTGCCCAATTGCCAGTATGTTATCCCATGAAGTTCATAAGTAATCGTAAGAATACATCTTATAGTTGTGCTGATCTGAAAAGACACTCGCCTTTGGCGTAGGTCGCATTCCCAGGCATTCAGAAGCCCTCTCGCGCCAGCGCGTCCATCGCCTGGTTGAAGCCGCGGGTGGAGAAGGGCAACGCGACCTCGCCGTTCAGCGCGTCGCGATAGGTGAGGCGGCCCTGGAACTCGCGGGCGCGCATGCGGGTGATGAAGGGCGCCGTGATCTCCGCCTCCGCCACGCAGCCGCGGGGGCCGCAGGCCTTGAGGGTGACGGGCAAGGGATTGCCGCCATCGCCCAGTTCCAGCCGCATGGGCACGGCGACGGTGATGTTGGAAGGGATCAGAGCCACGAGGCGCAGGGGATCTTCCCGCCGGATGCGTCCGAAGGCGAATTGCGCCACGGGCTGGTTGCGCTGGTCCTGAAGGGATTGCAGCAGTTCGCACCCGCGGGTCGGAGTAGGTTCGCGCCGGGTTTCGCAGCGCAGGACCCAATCGCCGTAGGCAGCCTGGCTGCGCTCGGTGCTCGGGTCCGCCGGGGCCTGGGCGGCCCCAGGCGCCTGCCTGGCCGGCGGAGTGCCCTGCCGCTGCTGCGCCGATGCCGGTGCGGCCAGGGCCAGAATGAGCAGAACGGAAAAAGTGAAGCGCATCGGGCCCGCCGAGATTTGACGGGCCCGAGGATACCGCTTCGCGATCAATCCGCGAACTGGCCCGCGGCCTGGATCACCGGGCGCCAGCGGGCCACGTCGGCGGCCCAGAAGGCGCGGTGCGCGTCAGGCGTCGCGCGCTCCTGCGCGACGGGCTCGGTGCCCAGGTCCTGGAAGCGGCGCACCAGGCCCGGGTCCCGCAGCGCGAACTGCAGCGCGCGGGAGAGGCGGGTGATCACCTCCGTCGGCGTGCCCTTCGGCGCGTAGAGGCCGTGCCAGATGCTGACCTCGAAGCCCGGCATGCCGGCCTCGTTCGCCGTCGGAAGGTCGGGCAGGGAGGCGAGGCGCGTCGGCGTCGTCACCGCATAGGCGCGGACGGAGTTGGCGCGGATCTGCTCGGTCGTGTTGGTGGTCTGGTCGCACATCAGGTCCACCGTGCCGCCCACGAGGTCGTTCATCGCCGGGCCCGTGCCGCGATAGGGGACGGTCGTCAGCTGCACGCCCAGCGCCGACTGGAACAGCAGGCCGCAGAGGTGGCTCGCCGCGCCCACGCCCGCATTGGCGAGGTTGATGTTCTGCCGCTCGCGCCGCACCAGCGTCACCAGCTCCTGCAGGTTGTTCGCCGGCAGGTTGCGCTTGCCGATGATGGTCATCGGCACTTCCGTGATCAGGCCCACCGGCTCGAACCCGCCGACGGGGTCGTAGGCGAGGCGGCGGTACAGCGTCGGGATGGTGCTCATGCCGATGTGATGGATCAGCAGCGTGTAGCCATCCGGCCGCGCCTGCGCCGTGCGCTGCGCGCCGAGCGTGCCGCCCGCGCCGCCCACATTCTCGACCACGACGGAGCCGCTGAGGTCACGGCCCATCGCCTCGGCCACGAGGCGGGCCACGGTGTCCGTCGGGCCGCCGGCGGCGAAGGGGACGATGACGGTGATGGGGCGGCTGGGATAGCTCTGCGCCATGGCCGGCGCCGCGAAGGCCGCGGAGAGCGCGAGAACCGAGGCGAAGATACGCCGGTTGAGGCGAAGCATGGTTTCCTCCATCAAGGGGACCGGAAGTCGGACTTTGACCGGTTCTTTGGCCAGCCCCCGAAATCTTGGCAATGGATAAAGCGCATGACGCGGCGGAATATGTCTTGAGTCGGACCCGTCCTGAACGCATGGCCCGCTCGTGAAGATTACTGCGGATGAATTGCTGCGGCGCGGCGTGGATCGTCACCGCGCCGGACGTGTCGAGGAGGCGGAGAGCCTCTACCGCCGCGCGCTGCGCCTGCAGCCCGGCCACCCGGACGCGGAGAACCTGCTGGGCGTCTGCGCCCGCCAGCGCGGCGACCTGCCCGCCGCCCTGGCCCATGCCGCCCGCGCCGTCGCCGCCATTCCCGATTCCGCGCTGTTCCAGGCCAATCATGGCGCGACGCTCGCCGAGGCCGGCCGGCTCGGCGAGGCGATCGCGGCGCTGCGGCGCGCCCTGGCGCTGAATCCGGCCGATGCCGTGAGCCTCCGCAATCTCGGCCAGGCGCTGACCGCGGCGGGCCAGGCGGCGGCGGCGCTGGAGCCCCTGCGCGAATCCGTGCGCCATGCCGCGCTGCCCGAGGCGTGGCTCGCCCTCGCCCACGCCGCCCGCGAGGCCGGAGCGGCCGAGGAAGCGCGCGACGCTGCCCGTCGCGTGACCGGCCCGCTCTCCGAACAGGCGGGCTTCCTGCTCGCGGGCCTCGGCGCCGCGCCGCTGCCCGACCGCGCGCCGGCCGCCTATGTGCGCGAGCTGTTCGATGCCTTCGCCCCGCGCTTCGATGCCGAGCTGGAGGGCGCGCTGGGCTATCGCACCCCCGCGCTGCTGGCCGCGCTGCTGGAGGGGACGGCGCCGGGCCGCCTGCTGGACCTGGGCTGCGGCACCGGGCTTTCCGGCATCGCGCTGCGGCCCTTCGCCACGCGGATGGAGGGGCTCGACCTTTCCCCCCGCATGCTGGAGGTGGCGCGCGGGCGCGGGCTCTACGACGCGCTGCACGAGGCGGATCTGCTGGACTTCCTGCCCCGGCGCCCGGGGGCCTTCGACATCGTCGCGGCGGCCGATGTGCTGAACTACCTGGGCGACCTGGCGCCCGCCCTGGCCGCCACGCGCGCGGCGCTGAAGCCGGGGGGGATCGCCGTCTTCAGCCTGGAGGCGGGCGAGGCCGAGGTGGCGCTGGGCGAGGGCCTGCGCTTCCGCCACCGCCCGGACCATGCGGCGCGCCTGGCCGAGGCGGCGGGCTTCACGGTCGCGGCGCGTCAGGAAGCCGTGCTTCGGCGGGAGAAGGGCGCCGATGTCGCGGGCGTGCTGTTCCGGCTGGGCGCCTAAGGGGCTCAAATCCACGCCTCCTTCACCGGCCTGGGGATGTAGCGCCGACCGGCCGCGAGGGTGTGGGCGGCGCGGAGCAGGCGGATATAGGCCAGCGCGGCCTTCTTGTTCCGGGTCCAGATCGAAAGCCGCGCTTCGATCGGCAGATTCCGCATGCTTTCGGACAAATCCGGATCGGCGACCATGGAGGGCGGGCCCGGCAGGGCGCGCAGCAGCTTGAGCCGGCGGGCAAGCACGATGAGCCGCAGCCCGCGCAGGCGGATCGCGCGGCGGGCGGCGCGGCAGATATAGCCCTCCAGCCGGCGGAGGACGTGGCCCTCCGGTGCCGCGGCCAGGGCGATCAGCAGACGTTCCCAGAGGCCGGTATGGGTAAGGCGGCGGAAGTGGCGGGCGATGGTGTCCGGCTTGCCGTGGGCTTCGGGCAGCTCGCGCCACGGGCCGGCGGTGGCGGCGATGCGGAAGAAGGCGTCGACATGGGCACGGAGGTCGCAGGGGCGGCCGCGAGTGGGGGCGGGAAGGTGGGGGAGGAGGGCGGACCATTCCTCATCGGTCAGGGGGGAGTGGGGGATGAGCATGGGGCAGGCCATCCGCCTGTCTAGCCGAGCCTTCAAGAACAAAACAAGAACAAACCGACCCTACACCCGTCTTAACGGCACCCGCCAGGCCAGCACCGTCGCCGCCCCCATCAGCACCGCCGCCCCCGCCAGCATCGCGTGGAACCCGCCGGCGAGCCCCGCCGCCATCAGCGCGCGCTCCTCGCCCGGCAGCGCGGCCAGCGCCTCCCGTCCCGCGCGCATTGCCGCCGCGAAGCGCGCCGCCAGCTCCGAATCCGCCGCCGCGAAGGCCCCGAACAGCACCGCCCCCAGCAGCGCGGTCCCGGCCGCCGAGCCCAGGTTGCGCATGAACTGCACCGAGGCCGTGGCCACCCCCACGCGCCCCACGCCCGCCGCCACCTGCACGGTGGTCTGCACGGCGGGAAAGGAGCAGCCGGAGCCGAAGGTCACCAGCGCCAGCAGCCAGGGCAGGACTTCCAGCGGCACCCGGTCCATGAAGGCCGAGAGGTAGCAGAGCGCCAGGGTGCTCACCGCCAGGGCGATGGAGGGCAGCAGCATGTTCCGCCCCGTCCGCGCCAGGAACTGGCCCGAGCACAGTGCGCCCAGCCCCCCGCCCAGGCTCATGGGCAGCAGCATGGCCCCCACCGTCGCGATGGGCACCCCGCGCACCACGGTCAGGTACAGCGGCAGGAAGGAGATCATGGCCACCATCACCCCCGCCACGCAGGTGGCGAGGGCGTTGGTGCGCCAGATCACCGGGTCCGTCAGCATGGGGATGTGCAGCAGCGGGTCGTTCACCCGCCGCTCGATCCGCAGCAGCAGGAGGAAGGCCGCCGCGGAGACCAGGGCGAGCGGCACGCAGATCCACAGCGCGTCCCAGCTCAGCCGCTGCGCCTGGTCCATCACCAGCAGCAGCGCGCCGACGAAGATGGTGAAGAGCACGGTCCCGGCCGCGTCGAAGTAGAAGCCGGCGCCCAGGCGCGGCCGGCGCGGCAGCTTCCAGGTGGCGAAGACGCCGAAGCCCACCAGCGGCAGCCCGCCGAGGAAGACCCATTGCCAGCCCCAATGCTGCGTCAGCCAGCCGCCCGCCAGCGGCCCGGCGGCCGAGGCGCTCATGAAGCACGCCACGAAATAGGCCTGGTACCGGCCGCGCTCGCGCGGCGGCAGGCTTTCGCCGATCAGCGCCATGGCCAGCGTCAGCAGGGCCCCGCCGCCGAAGCCGTGCAGGATGCGTGCGGCCAGCAGCGCCTCGAAATTGGGGGCGAGCCCGGCGCAGAGCGCGCCCACCGCCTGCAGCGCATAGGCCACGAAAAGCATGGGCCGCCGCCCGAAGGCGTCGCCCAGCTTGCCGAAGACGGGGGCGGCGATGGTCGCGGCGACGAGATAGGCGACCACCACCCAGGAAATCCGCTCCACCACGCCGAAATGCGCGGCCATGGCGGGCAGGGCGGTGGCCGTGATGGTCTGGTCGATCGCCGAGATGAAGATGGCGATGCCGATGCAGGGATAGGCGCGCAGGAACTCGCGCCGGATCGCCTCGCGATCCACGGGCTGGTCCATGGTCAGGCCGCCATTTCGCGGATCGTTTTCCTCCCGGGGGTGGGCATCACACCACCGCGTGGCGCCCCATCTCGAGGAACTTCTCCCGGCGCCGGGCCTTCAGCGTGGCGCCGTCCAGCGGCAGCAGCGGCTCCAGCGCCGCCCAGACGGCATCGCCCACGCGCTCCATGGCGGCCTCGCGGTCGCGATGGGCGCCGCCCAGCGGCTCGGGGATCACGGCGTCGATGAGGGCCAGGCGCTTGAGGTCGTCCGCCGTCAGCTTCAGGGCCTCGGCGGCGGTCGGCGCCTGGGCGGCGTCGCGCCAGAGGATGGAGGCGCAGCCCTCGGGGCTGATGACCGAATAGATGGCGTGCTCCAGCATCAGCACCCGGTCGGAGGCCGCGAGCGCGATGGCCCCGCCCGAGCCGCCCTCGCCGATGATCGTGGCCACGCTCGGCACCGGCGCGGAGAGCCCCGCCTCGATGGAGCGGGCGATGGCCTCGGCCTGGCCGCGCGCCTCGGCCTCGATGCCCGGGAAGGCGCCGGAGGTGTCGACGAAGGAGAGGATGGGCATGCCGAAGCGGCCCGCGAGCTCCATGATCCGGCGGGCCTTGCGGTAGCCCTCGGGCTTGGCCATGCCGAAATTGTGCTTCACGCGGGTATCGGTGTCGTGGCCCTTCTCGGTGCCCAGGACCGCGACGGCCCGGCCCCGGAAGCGCCCGAGTCCGCCGATGACGGCCGCGTCGTCCGCGAAGGCGCGGTCGCCGGCCAGGGGCGTCCATTCCTCGATGAGGGCCTCGACATAGTCCAGGCACTTGGGCCGGTCGGGGTGGCGGGCCACCTGGGCCTTCTGCCAGGGGGTGAGCTTGGAATAGGTCGCGGCAAGGAGCTTTTCGGCCTTGTCGCGCAGCTTTGCGACCTCTTCGGCCACGTCGATGCCGCCGGCATCGGTGGTCCGGCGCAGCTCCTCCACCTTGCCTTCGAGCTCGGCGATGGGTTTTTCGAAATCGAGAAAGTGGCGCATGGTCGGGCCGGTCTAGCTCAAACCCCGCCCCCCGCAAACGGGGCGCGGCAGGGACGCGCCATCCCCGGGTTGGCGGGGGCCTCCCACGGCCATAGAGTTCGCCCCCTTTCCACACCGCCAGGAACCGAAAATGCCCGCGCTTGCCGCCCGTCTCGCCGATGTGAAGGTCTCCGCCTCGGTCGCCATGTCCATCAAGGCGCGGGAGCTCGCGGCCCAGGGCATCGAGGTCGCGGGCCTGACGACGGGCGAGCCGGATTTCGACACGCCGGCGCACGCCATCGTGGCCGCGAACCAGGCCGCGCTGAAGGGCGACACGAAATACCCGCCCCAGGGCGGCACGCCGGCGCTGAAGGCCGCGATCCAGCGGAAGTTCAAGCGCGACAACAACCTGGACTACGCGGCCGACGAGATCCTCGTCACCAATGGCGGCAAGCAGGCGATCTTCAACGCCTTCATGGCCACGGTCGATCCGGGCGACGAGGTGGTGATCCCCGCCCCCTACTGGATCAGCTACGCCGACATGGCGAAGGTCGCGGGCGGCGTGCCGGTGACGGTGAACTGCCCGCAGAACAACGGCTTTAAGCTCCGCCCGCAGGACCTCGAGGCCGCCATCACCCCCAAGACCAAGTGGGTGATGCTGAACTTCCCCAACAATCCCACGGGCGCCGCCTGCTCGCGCGAGGAGATGAAGGCGCTGGCGGAGGTGCTGCTGAAGCACCCGCATGTCTGGGTCATGACCGACGACATGTACGAGCACCTGGTCTATGACGGCTTCGAGTTCTGCACGATCGCCGAGGTCGAGCCCCGGCTGAAGGACCGCACGCTCACCATCAACGGCGCGTCCAAGACCTATGCCATGACGGGCTGGCGCATCGGCTTCTGCGGCGGCCCGGCGCCGCTCATCAAGGCGATGTTCAACATGCAGGGCCAGGCGACCTCGGGCGTCTCCACGGTCGGCCAGGCGGCGGCCGCCGCCGCGCTCGACGGCCCGCAGGACCTGGTGGCCGAGCGCGCCGCCGAGTACCGCATCCGCCGCGACCTGGTGGTCGACATGCTGAACCAGGCGCCGGGCATCGCCTGCCACAAGCCCGAGGGCGCCTTCTACGTCTTCCCGAACGTCGCGGGCTGCCTCGGCAAGACCAGCAAGGGCGGGCGGAAGATCGAGACCGACACGGACTTCGCCTTCGCCCTGCTGGAGGAGGCGCATGTCGCCGTCGTGCAGGGTGCCGCCTATGGCATGTCGCCCTACGTCCGCATCAGCTACGCGACCGACATCGACACGCTGCGGAAAGCCTGCACGCGGATCCAGGAGTTCTGCCGCGGGCTCGCCTGATGCTGCGCCCGGGCCGCGACGAGGATCGTGACGCCTTCATCCGCCTGATCGGCGAGGCCTGGGCCGAGTTCCCGGGCATCGTCTTCGACGTGGATGCGGAGCTGCCGGAGCTGCACGCGCTTGCCTCCTATTTCCAGGAGAAGGGCGGCGCGATCTGGCTCGCGGAGGGCGAGGGCGGGCCCCTCGGCATGGTCGCGACGCGGCCGCTGCGCGAGGACGGCGCCTGGGAAATCTGCCGCATGTACGTGGACAAGGCGGCGCGGGGCACCGGCCTCGCGCACCGCCTGCTGGACACCGCGGAGAAGCACGCCGCCGCCCATGGCGCCGAGCGCATGGTCCTCTGGACCGACACGCGCTTCAACGCCGCGCATTCCTTCTACGAGAAGCGCGGCTACGTGCGCCAGGGCGCCATCCGCATCCTGGACGACCTCTCGAAGTCGCTGGAGTTCCGCTACGCGAAACCCGCCCAGGGCCTGGTCGTGGAGGCGCTGGACGCCGCGGCGGCCGCGAGCGCGGAGCGCCGCTTTTCCGAGATCCTCGTGGCCTGCGTCGCCGCCGGCGCCTCGGTCAGCTTCCTGCCGCCGCTCGCGCCCGAGAAGTCGCGCGCTTTCTGGAAGCGCGTCTCGGCCGAGGTGGCGCAGGGGCATGTGGCGCTGCTCGGCGCCTGGCTGGACGGCGCCCTGGTGGGCACCGTGCAGCTCCAGCTCGCGACGCCGGAGAACCAGCAGCACCGCGCCGAGGTCGTGAAGATGCTGGTGGACCCGGGCTTCCGCCGCCGGGGCGTGGGCGAGGCGCTGATGCGGCGCGCCGAGCAGGCGGCGCTGCGCCTGGGCCGCAAGCTGCTGACGCTCGACACCCGCGCCGGCGACGATGGCGAGCGGCTGTACCGCAAGCTGGGCTGGAACGAGGGCGGCCATATCCCCGGCTACGCGCGGGATGGCGCGGGACAGCTCTTCGACACGCGCTTCTTCTACAAGACGCTGGGCTGATCGCGCGCTAGCCTCGGCCCTGATGGGCGGGAGGCGTGGATGATCGAGCCGGGATGGGTCCGCATGATGGCGGCCTACAACAGCGAGTCGAACCGCCGCACCTACCGGGCGGCCGCGACGCTCGACGATGCGGAGCGCCGTGCCGATCGCGGCGCCTTCTTCGGCAGCATCCACGCCACGCTCAACCACCTGGTCTGGGCCGACCGCATGTGGATGGGCCGCTTCGCCGGCTGGGAGAAGCCGGCCGTCAGCATCCCCGGCAGCACCAGCCTCTACGAAGGCTGGGAGGAGCTGCGCGCGGCGCGGGAGGAGTTCGACCTTCGCATCGAGGGCTGGGCGGCGGGCCTGGTGCAGGCTGACCTCGAGGGCGACCTCGTCTGGTATAGCGCCTCGGCCGGGGCGGAGCAGCGCAAGCCGCGCTGGTTCACGGTCTGCCACATGTTCAACCACCAGACGCATCATCGCGGCCAGGTGCATGCGCTGCTGACGCGCGCGGGCGCGAGCGTCGCGGCGACCGACCTGCCCTGGGTGGTCGAGGCGGCGTGGGAACGGGGATCGCATTTCCCAACCAACCCAATGTAGCATGCTTCCGCCGGGCGTGAGCGCCGGCCCAATCTGGGAGAGATACTGATGCGCCTGTTCCACCTCGGCCTGCTCGCCGGCCTTGTCGCCGTCACCCCCGCCCTCGCGCAGCAGCGCCCCGACGCCGTCGCCGTGACGCGCAGCGGCAGCGAGCAGGCGACGATCGAGTCCATCGACCAGCGCGCCCGCCAGGTGGTGCTGCGCATGGCCGACGGCACGCTCAAGACCATCCAGGTGGGCCCCGAGGTCCGCAACCTGCCGCAGGCCAAGGCCGGCGACATCGTAGTGGTCGAGTATGGCGAGGGCCTGGCGCTTGAGCTCGCGAACCCGGCCGATGGCGCGCCGCCGGTCGATGGCGGTGCCGCCGCCGCCGCCGCGCCGCTCGGCTCGCGCCCGGGCGTGGGCTTCGCCCAGGCGGTCCGCGCGCGCGTGACGATCAATGAGGTGAATTCCCGTACCGGCACCGTCACCTTCACCGGTCCGAATGGCGTGCAGCGCACCGTGCGCCCGCAGCGCCCGGAAGTGGTCCGCTTCGCGCGCCAGCTGCGGCCCGGCCAGCAGGTGGACGTGGTCTATGCGGAGCGCCTCGCGATCCGCGTGCAGCCCGCGCGGTAATTCGGCGCCCTCGGGCGACGGGCGCGCGCTCCCGGCCCGAGGCTTTGCCTCGGGCCGTTTTTCATGCAGTCAGCCGTCCAGCCGGATGCCCAGCTCGCGGATGAGCGGGCGCCAGATGGCGTTCTCGCGCTGCACGAATTCCGCCATCTCGGCCGGGGTGCGCAGCACCGCCTCCGCGCCCGTATCCGCGAATTGCCGCTGCGCCTCGGGGCTCTGGATCGCCTGGTTCAGCGCGGCCGAAAGCCGCTGCACCGCCGGCGCTGGCGTGCCGGCCGCGACCGAGATGCCCTGCCAGCCATAGGCCACCGTATCCGGATAGCCGAGCTCGATGCCCGTCGGCACGTCCGGCGCGCGGGCAGGGCGGCTCTCGCCCATCACCACCAGGCCGCGCACGCGGCGGTCGGCCAGGAAGGGCGTGGCGTTGGTCACGTCCGCGATGGCGCAATCCACCTGCCCGCCCACCAGGTCCTGCATCACGGCGGGCATGCCGCGATAGGGCACGTGCTGCGCCTGCAGGCCGGAGCGGCGCTTCAGCACCTCCATCGCCATGTGGTGCGGCGAGGCGACGGCGGGCGTCGCATAGGTCAGCGTGCGGTCGCGCGAGGCGGCGAGGATGTCGGCGAAGCTGCGGTGCGGGCTCTCGTTGCGGACCAGCAGTATCAGCGGAAAGCGGCCGATGAAGCCCACGCTCACCAGGTCCTTGTCAGGGTCGAAGGGCAGGCGGTTGTAGAGCGCGGGGTTGTAGACCAGCACGCCGTTGTCGACATGCAGCAGCATGTGCCCATCGGCCGGCGCGCGCACCACGGCCTCGGTCGCGACGATGGCGCCGCCGCTCGGCCGGTTCTCCACGACGATGTTCTGGCCGAGGGGGGGCGACATGAGGCGGCCGAGCAGCCGCGCGAAGATGTCGCTGGCGCCGCCGGGCGGGTAGCCGACCATCCAGCGCACCGGCCGGTCCGGCTGCCAGGTCTGCGCGCGGGCCGGCGAGGCGGCGAGCCCGGCGCCGGCCAGAAGCCCGAGGTCACGGCGGCGGATCATGCGGCACTCCCGGTCGTTACGGCGCGAAGGCTCCGTCAAGCGCGGGAATGCTTCAATATCTTTTTGCGCCGTCGCCTAGGCCGGCTTCGCCTTCAGCGTCGCGGCGGTGGTGGCGTGGAAGTCCAGCCAGCCGGGCGCCAGAAGCTCGTCCATCTTCTTCAGGCGATGCCAGGCCAGGAAGCGGTCGGCGACCTCGGGGAAGGGGAACCAGCGGTCCGCCGGCAGCTCCCGGCCGAAGAGGCCGCTCATATGGCCGGTGAACTGCACCGGCACGTGCTTGCCCTCGCGCGGCGGGTTCGGCGGCTGGGTGTTCCAGTGGTACTGCTGGTTCACGATCTGGAACCGGTCGTAGCCGCAGGCCGCGAGCACCGCGATGTCCGTGAGCGAGGTCGCCTCGACCGAGACGAAGGCCGGGCGGCGGTGATCGGCCAGCAGCTGCCGGACCATGATCGCATCGCCGCCCTCGATGTCGCATTTGAGGTAGTAGGGAACGCCGTGCTCGTCGAAGAGATCCTTGAGCGTGAGCGTGGGGACCGTGATCTCCGTGGCCTTGTACTGCCCCTTCTCCGCGACGCCGCGGAACAGGCTGCTCCAGTCGTCTTTCTCCGCGACGGTGTAGAAGGTGACGTTCTGGCCGCCTTCCTCCCACAGCGCCTTCTCGACGATGGTGACCTGCCCGCCCATGAGCGCGGGCAACAGGATCTTCCGCGCCTCGGCCACCATGGCGGGGTTGGCTTCGAGGCTGACGACCTTGAAGCCCTTGTCGGCGTAGAACTTGGTATCGAGCCCCGTGTGCAGGCCGATATCGAAGATCAGGTTCCGGTCGATCATGGACAATCACTCTCCAGCCGGGCGGAGGCAGCGCCTCACCGCACCGTCCTGTGTTCGAAGGGGCGTGAAATCGGGCGGACGATCTCAGAGAACCGGCGGCCGCGCCAGCCCGTCCGCCCGCAGGCGCTCCACCAGCGCGCCGAGGCGTGACCGGCGATAGGCGTCGAGGTCCATGTTCTCGTAGTCCAGGAAGCCGCGCCCGGTGCCGAGCCCGGTATGCCCCTCGCGCATGTTGCGCTCGATGATCGGCGGCGCGGCGTAGCGCGGATCGTGCAGCGCGGAGGTGAGATAGCGGCTCGCGTGATAGAGCGTGTCGCCGCCGCCCCAGTCGATGAACTCCAGGATGCCGAGCACGCCGAAGCGGAAGCCGAACCCGTACTTCACGGCCTTGTCGATATCGGCGGCGCTGGCGACCCCTTCCTCCACCATGCGCGCGGCCTCGTTCATGGCGAGCGCCTGGATGCGCGGCACGATGAAGCCCGGGCTCGCGGCGCAGACCACGGGCACCTTGCCGATGGATTCCAGCACCGCGTTCAGCCGCGCCGTCACCTCCGGCAGGGTGGCACGGCCCGGCGAGACCTCCACCAGCGGCACGATGAAGGCCGGGTTCAGCCAATGCGCGTTCAGGAAGCGCCCGGGATGCGCCACCACGAAGGAAAGCTCGTCCACCAGGATGGTCGAGGTGGTGGAAGCGAGGATCGCATCCGGCCGCATCTCGGCCGAGGCGCGGGAGAGCGCGTCGCGCTTGGTCTCCACCACCTCGGGCACGCCCTCGAAGACGATGTCCGCCTCGGCCAGCGCCGGCGCGGCGCCGGAGGCGGGCACGACCGAGACGCGCTTCATGATCGTGGAGACATGCGCGGCGTCGAAGAGGCCGAGCCCCGCCAGCGTGGTCAACGCGGAGCGGACCTCCTTCAGCGCGGCGGTGGCCAGGGTGACGAAGGCGTCCTCGTCGCGCGGCTTGAAGTCCAGGATCGCGACCTCGTGCCCCGCATAGGCGAAGCAGACGGCGATGCCGCGCCCCATGCGGCCGGCGCCGAGGCAGAGGATGCGGGCGCGTTCAGAAGCCATGGTGGAGCACCTGGCGGAGCTCGTCGCGGGAAAGCCCGCCGAGACCGACATCGGCGAGCGTGCGCCCGGAATGATCCGGCGCATCGCCGCGGATGGCGGCGCCGATGGCCGAGAAGCCGCGCGCCAGCGGCGCCTCCACGCCCGCCAGATCCGCCGCCGAGATGAGCAGCGAGAGGCCGAGGCGCGTGTCCTCCATCATGTAGCGATGGCTCTGCAGCAGGATGCGTTCCCGCCAGTCGCCGGATTCGGTGAGGCGGTCGTGCGAGCGGCGGCCATACATCCATTCCTCGCCCTCGGTCGCGTAGTGGTTGGCCAGGGGGAAATGCGGCGGCCCGTAGCCGAGCGCGGCGCGGATGGCGATGCGTTCCAGGTCCAGCGCGTCCGTGGTGCGCCGGATGGCGGGCTGGGTGCCCTCGTTATGGATGTCCCATTTGGGGAAATGCTCGAGCGGGCCGGCATTCATCACGATGAGCGGGGGATGGATGATCGGCCCGGCATTCATCAGCGCGGCCGAGAGCGCGTCGCCGCAATCCTCGATGCTGTCGGGAAACGCCTGGCGGATCACCCCCAGCGCGCGGCGGCTCAGCGCCTCGGGGAAGACGCCCGTGGGCAGGCGCTTGGCCCGGATGGTGATCGCGATCTCCTGCGGGCCGCGCTTGCGGACGAGCCAGGGCAGGGTGCCCGTCTCGGCGAAGGCCACGCTGGCGCCGGGGCGGTGGCGGTGAAGCGCCTGCGCCATGAGGACGGAGCCCAGCGTGCCCGGCGGCAGGTAGACCACCTGGCCGTCCTGCAGCAGCGGCACGAGGCGCCGTGCGATGTCGGGCTGCGCGGTCGCGGGCGTGGGGCAGAGGATGAGCTCCGCGCCATGCACGGCGGTGCCGAGATCGTCGGTGATGAGATGGGGCAGCGCCTCGTGGATGCCGGCGGCGTCCAGCACGGTGATGTGCCCGCCCGCCGCGATGTGCGCCGCGACGGCGGCGCTGTCGCGGCGCCAGAGCCGCACCTCGTGCCCGGCGAGGGCGAGGTCCGCCGCCGCCGCGAAAGAGCCGTTTCCACCACCGAGCACCGCGATCCTCATGCGCGCGAGGATACGCCCCTGCGGTGGAACAGGTCGAGGAATTAAGGCGTTCTGAGCGTCAGACCGCCATCGACGACGATCTCGATGCCGGTGACATACTTCGCCTCGTCGGAAGCGAGGTAGAGCGCGGCATAGGCCACGTCCCAGGCATCGCCCATGCGGCCCATCGGCGGCTGCGCGTTGCGCTTGGCCACGATCGCCGCGACATCGCCGCCGCTGCGCTGCCCGGCGAGGCGTGCCTCCACCAGCGGCGTGTGCATGAGGCCGGGCACCACGACATTGCAACGAATGCCCTGGGGCGCGTAGCGCACCGCGATCATCTTGCTCAACGCCGTGACGGCGGATTTCGACGCGGCATAGGCCATGAGGTCGGTGCCGATGTGCCGCAGCGCCGCGACCGAGGAGAGGTTCACGATGGCGCCGCCGCCCTGCTTCACCATGATGGGAAGCACGGCCCGCGTGCTGAGATGCACGTAGTGCAGGTTGTGGTGGAACTGCTTGTGCCAGACCTCGGGCGGCATTTCCTCCGGCCCGCCGGGAACGCTGCCGCCGACATTGTTCACCAGGATGTCGATGCGGCCGAAGGCGGCCATCGTGGCGTCCACGATGCGCGCGATCTCGCTCTCCTGCGTCACGTCGGCGGACATGGCGAAGGCCTGCCCGCCTTCCTTCGCGATGAGGGCGGTGGTCTCCTCGGCGGCGGCGAGGTTGAGGTCCACGCAGGCGATCTGCGCGCCCTCCCGCGCGAAGAGGATGGCCATGGCCCGGCCATTGCCGATGCCCTCGCCGACCGAGCCCGCGCCCAGGAGCAGGACGCGCTTTCCAGCAATACGGCCGTTGCCGCCCGGCCGACCCGGACCTGCGGGCTGCGTCCTGGGATCGTCGGACGGGGCCATCAGCGCTGGTTCCAAGGCGTGGTCTGCCACAGCGAGCGGTAGCGCTGCTCGTCCTGCCGGAGGCGCGCGAACCAGGCCTGCCCCGGCTCGTGCCGCACGATGAGCGAGCGCGCCTCGATGGCCCGGATGAATTCGGGGTCCTTCGCGATATCGGCGGTGGCTTCCTGGAAGCGCGAGACGATATGCGCGGGCGTGCCCACGGGCATGACCAGCCCGCGCTCGGAGGCCATGTCCACCGCGATGCCCTTCTCGCGCAGCGTCGGCAGGTCGGGCGCGAAGCGGCTGCGCTCGGGCGCGGCCAGCGCCAGCAGGCGCATGCCCTCGTTGTTCGCGAGCACGTAGCCGAGGTTCAGCCCCGTCGCGACGATCTGGTTGCCGAGGATCGCGGTGCGGATCGGCGGGTCGCCTTGGAAGGCCACGTGGTTGAAGCGCAGCCCCGTCGCCGCCTGGATGAGCACGACCAGGAGGTGGTCATCCGTTCCGATGCCCGGCGAGCCGAAGGTGATCGTGTCCGGAGCGCGGCGCGCGGCCTCGAACAGCTCCTCGATGGTCCGGTAGGGGGAGCTGGCGGCGACCGAGATGGCGGAAGGGTCGCCGATGATGTTCCCGATGGGCGCGAAGTCGTCGAGCTTGAACTGCGCCGGCCGCTCGATGGGGATGGTGAGTAGCCCGGGCATGTTGGTCGTGCCGATCACGGTGCCGTCCGGGCGCCCGCGCGCGATGGCGGCCAGCGCCACCTCGCCGCCCGCGCCGGGCCGGTTGGAAACGACGACGGTGCCGCCGATCCGCGGCTCCAGCATGCGGGCATAGAGGCGCGCATCGACATCCGTGGCGCCGCCGGCGGTGAAGCCCACGATGATCTCGATGGGCCTGTCCGGCCGCCAGGATTGCGCGAGCGCGGGGGCCGCGAGCAGCCCCGGCGCGGAGCCGAGCAGAAGGCGTCTTTTCATGGCCGTTGTTTTCCTCCCGTGGGGGCTTTCAGCCCTCGTGTCGTTCCCGCGCCTCGTTGCCCTTGAGCCAGCGGATCAGCCGGCCCAGGCCCTCGCGCATGTCCACCTCGGGCTTCCAGCCGATGGTGGCGTGCGCCTTCTCGTGCGCGATGCGGAAGGCGCCGCCCGAGGTGAGGCGCACCTTGCCCGGCGTGTCGCCCACGAAGACCGGCGCGGGGCCGCCGCCCGCGAGCTCCGTCACCAGCGCGACGAGCTGCTTCGTGCTCACCGGCTCGGGGCCCGAGCAGTTGACGGCGACGTTGCTGGCCGCGCTCTCGAAGGCCATCCGGTTGGCGCGCGCGAGGTCGCCCACATAGACGAAGTGCTTGGTCTCGCTGCCGTCGCCGAAGATCTCCGGCGGCTCGCCCTTCGCGAGCTTCTCCAGCGTCTCGATGATGTAGAGCGCATTGGCCGCGCGGTGGTGCTGCCGCTCGCCATAGACGGTCGAGTAGCGCAGCACGACATGCGGCAGGCCGCGCTTCATCGTGTAGGTGCGGCAGAGCTGCTCGCCGATGATCTTGGTGGCGCCGTAGAGGATGGCGGCCGGCGGCGCGCCCTCCGAGAAGAAGGGCGTGGTTTCCACCAGGTCGCCCTTGATGCCGGGGCCGTAGCCGTAGACCGCGTTGGAGGAGGCGAAGACCACCTTCTTCACGCCGCGCGTCACGGCCGCCTCCAGCGCGTTCTGCACGCCGCGGATATTGACGTCGAGGCCGCCCCAGGGGTCGCGGTCCATGTTCAGCGTCATGTAGGCGGCCAGCAGCAGCGCGCCGTCCATGCCCTCCATGGCGGAGAGCAGGTCGGCGATGCGCATCACGTCGCCGCGGACGATCTTGAGGCGCGGATTGTCCTTGAGATGCGCGACGGCCGTCTCGGCCCCCATCGAGAAATTGTCGAACAGGCGGACCTCGGCCGCGCCGGCATCCAGAAGCTCGGCCGCCGTGGCGGAGCCGACGAGGCTGCCGCCGCCGATGATGATGAATCGTCCGCCTGCGATGGGCACCGAGGCCATGCGCTTCCCTCCGGGTCTTGTTCTTCCCGGAGCATGGAACGCCGCCGCCTGTTCAGCAACTCACCGGCAGCGTGATCGCGGGATTCAGACCTCCGGCGCGTTCGCGCTTCCTGTCATCCCGCTCACCGCCAGGCGATCGCGGGCAATGTCGTGATGGGAAGGCGCGCGGCGGTGAGGCGGCGGCCGCGCAGCTCGAGCGGTGCCTCCACGCGCGGCGGCCCGCCCTCCGGCGGCACCCGCGCAGCGAGCCCGAGCACCGTGCGCAGCAGCGGCGCCTGGTTGGGCGCGACGAAGCCCGCCTCGGTCATCAGCGTCACGGCTTCCTGCACGCCCGTCAGCGTCAGGATGCCGCGGCCCTCGGGCTGCAGCTGCTGGTCCAGCGTCAGCGTCGCGCTCAGCATCGCGATCACCTCGCCGGTGCGGAACTCGGCGCGCTCCACGCTCAGCGCGCCGCCCGAATCGCGCCAGGCGGCGAGAGAGGAGGCGGGCGGGCGCGTCAGCCGGCCGGTGACATGAACCGTGTCGAAGCGCGGCAGGCCCGTCACCGCCATCTGGTCGGCGCGCGCGTTGACCTGCGCGTTGAAGATCTCGACGGAAACGCGGCGCATGCTGGTCGTCTCGCCGAGGCGGAGGTCCTCGCCCTCCAGCGTGCCGCCCTGGCCGTCGAGCCGGAAGCGCAGGCTCAGCTCCTTCTGCTGGATGGGCGTGATGCCTTGCGGATGTGTGAAGCTCTGGGCGCCCTCCAGCGTGAGGCGCAGCTGGCCCGGATCCTGCGGGTAGAGGCCGAGCACCGCGCGCTCGGCCCGCCAACCGAAGCCCGCCGGACTGTCCACGCGCATGCCGTCGAAGCGCAGCGCGGCCGCGAAGGGAAAGCCGGTGCGGACGGGCGGCGGCACCCGGATGCGCCAGCCCTCGGCCGTGCGGGCGCGGATCCAGTTGGCGGATTCCGCCTCCAGCCGTGTCGTGGCCTCGTTCCAGATCCACCAGGCGCCGCCCGCGGCGACACCCAGCAACAGTACGAAATAGGCCAACCATTTTTTCGCCATGCGAAAGGGATTAGAGAGGGGCTGACAGGTTTCGCAAGGGTGGTTCCGGGGTGTCGTCCCTGCCTTTGGATGCCGACGGGCATCTCTATGTCTTCGCCTATGGCTCGCTGATCTGGCGGCCGGACTTCGTCCATCTGGGGCAGGAGAGCGCGGTGCTGCGGGGCTATCATCGCCGCTTCTGCCTCACCTCCCGCCATTATCGCGGCACGCCGGAGACTCCGGGCCTGGTGCTGGGCCTCGATCGCGGCGGCACCTGCCGGGGCGTCGCCTTCCGCGTCTGCCCGGACGCCGCGCCCGAGGTGCTGGATTACCTGGAGGCGCGCGAGAACGTGAATGGCGAGATGGTCTACGACCGCCGCCTGCTGCCGCTGCGCCTCGGCTCGGGCCGCGAGGTGCGCGGCATCGCCTATGTCGCGAACCGCAGCCATCCTGCCTATTGCCGCCCCTGCGAGGCCAGCACGGCCGAGACCATCGCGCGCGGGCGGGGGCAGGCGGGGACGAATCTCGACTACCTGCTCAACACCGCGCGGCAGCTCGCCTCCATGGGGCTGCGCGATTCCCGGCTGGAGCGGCTGGTGAAGCTCGCCACGGCGGAAGTGACTTGCGGGCAGCCGGCCTGACGCCTTAACCCTGGGTTGCAACGGCGCCGTCCGAGCGCCGCCACCCAGGGAGCGCAAATGCCGCACGGTCACGCCGATACCAGCACAGGCCTCGTCACGGTCCGGGAGGCTGTCTTCGCGCTGATGCGCGAGCTGGGCATGACGACCGTCTTCGGCAATCCGGGCTCGACCGAGCTGCCCTTCCTGGACCGCTGGCCGGAGGATTTCCGCTACGTGCTCGGCCTGCAGGAATCCTGCGCCGTCGGCATGGCGGACGGCTATGCCCGCGCCACCGGCCGCGCCGGCTTCTGCAACCTGCATTCGGCGGTGGGCGTGGGGCATGCGGCGGGCAACATCTTCACCGCCTTCCGCAACCAGACGCCGCTGGTGATCACGGTGGGCCAGCAGGCGCGGCCGCTGCTGCCGCTCAACCCCTTCCTGGGCGCCACCGAGGCCGCGAACTTCCCGCGCCCCTACGTCAAATGGAGCATCGAGCCCGCCCGCGCCGAGGACGTGCCCGCCGCCATCGCCCATGCCCACCACATCGCCATGCAGCGCCCGCGCGGGCCGACGCTGGTGAGCATCCCGATGGACGACTGGTCCGTGCTGACGCGCCCCGTGCGCCCCCGCCGCGTGGCGAGCGAGATGGCCCCCGACCCGGCCCTGCTGGACCTCATGGCCGAGGGGCTCTCCCGCGCGCAGCGCCCCGTGCTGGTCGCCGGCCCCGAGGTGGACCAGGAGGGCGCGGGACCCGCGCTCGTCGCGCTCGCGGAACATCTGCGCGCGCCCGTGCTGGCCAGCCCCTTCGCCAACCGCATTTCCTTCCCCGAGGATCATCCGCTCTTCGCGGGCTTCCTGGCGGCCGCCCCCGGCGCGGTGGCGCAGGGGCTCGCGGGCTACGACTGCATCGCCGTGATCGGCGCGCCGGTCTTCACCTTCCATGTCGTCGGCGAATGCGGCGTCTTCCACGACGGCACGCCGATCTTCCAGCTGACCCATGACGGCGAGGCTGCCGCCGCCGCCCCGGCGGGCACGGCGATCCTGGGCTCGATGCGGCTCGGCCTTCTCGCGCTGCTCGGCAGGCTCGGCGCCGCCGCCACGCGCGCCGCGCCGCCGCCGCGCGCGAAGCCGCCCGCGCCCGAGGCCGGCGCGCCGCTCAAGGCCGAATACCTCTTCGCCACCCTGCGCCGGCTGATGCCGGAGGGCGCCATCGTGGTGGAGGAAGCGCCCTCGCACCGCCCGGCCTTGCAGGCGCACCTGCCCATCACGCGCTGGGGCGGGTTCCACACCATGGCCAGCGGCGGGCTCGGCTACTCGCTGCCGGCGGCGGTCGGCGTCGCGCTGGGCGAGGCGGGGACGCGCATCGTCGCCGTCATCGGCGACGGCTCCATGATGTATTCCATCCAGGCGATCTGGAACGCGGCGCAACTCGGCCTGCCCATCACCATCGTCGTGGTGAACAACGCCGGCTATGGCGCCATGCGCAGCTTCAGCCGCGTGCTGGGGGTCGAGGGCGCGCCGGGCATCGACCTGCCGGGCATCGGCTTCGTGGACCTCGCCCGCGGCATGGGCTGCGCGGGGCGCCGCGTGGAGACGGCCGGCGAGCTGGAGGAGGCGCTGGCCGAATCCTTCGCCAGCCCGGCCCCGCGCCTGATCGACGTGGTGGTCGACCACGCCATTCCCCACCTCTACCACAAGGCGAAGTAGATGCTGCGGAGAACGCTCCTCGCCTCGCTGGCGATCCCGGCCCTGGCGCATGCCCAAGGCGCCTGGCCCTCGCGCCCGCTGCGCATCGTCGTGCCCTTCCCGCCGGGCGGGCTCGCGGACCTGCTGGCGCGGCCGCTGGCGGTGCGGCTGCAGACGGCGCTGGGCCAGCCCGTGGTGGTGGAGAACCGGCCCGGCGCGGGCGGCAATATCGGCGCGGATGCCGTCGCGAAGGCGGCGCCCGATGGCTACACGTGGCTGCTGGGCTCCATCGGGCCGCTGGCGGCGAACCAGTTCCTCTTCGCCTCCATGCCCTACGACACGCGCACCGCCTTCGCGCCCACCGCGCTGCTGGTGAACACGCCCAAGGTCATCGTGGTGAACAAGGACCGCCCCTGGCGCAGCCTGGGCGAGCTGATCGCCGCCGCGAAGGCGGCGCCGGACTCGCTGCGCGCGGGCTCGGCGGGGAATGGCAGTTCCCTGCATATCGCGATCGAGCTCCTGAAGCAGCAGAGCGGCGCGGCCATCACCCATGTTCCCTATCGCGGCGCGGCCCCGGCGGTGACGGACCTCGTCTCCGGCCAGATCGACCTGATGATCGACAACCTGCCCAATATCCTGCCGCAGATCCGCGAGGGCGGGGTGCGTGCGCTGGCGGTGGCGACGCCCGAGCGCCTGCCGCAGATCCCCAACGTGCCGACGACGGCCGAGGCCGGCCTTCCCAGCTTCATCTTCGGCACCTGGTTCGGCCTGGCCGCGCCCGCGCGCACGCCGGCCGAGATCGTCTCGCGCATGGCCTCGGCCGTGGATGCGGCGCTGCGCGAGCCCGAGATCGGCGGGCGCCTGGCGGAGCAGGGGGCCGTGGTCGGCGGCGGCACGCCCGAGGCTTTCGCGAGCTTCATCGCCGCGCAGACCGCCTCGCTGGAAGGCGTGATCCGCGCGGCGAAAATCCGCGCGGATTGAGCGCGGCTAGGCCGCCAGCGCTTCCTGCTCGGCGCTGCGGCGCAGGGCCGGCAGCACGTCGCGGCCCAGCCGCTCGACCGCGGCCAGCACCTGGGCCTGCGGCAGGCCGGAGAAGCCGCAATACATGCTGATATGCGAGGGTCGCAGCACCTTCACGTCGTGCGAGAGGATGCGCGTCACCTTTTCCACGCTGCCGATGGGCGTGTTCTCCAGCAGCCAGTCGATGCTCGGCTCGCCCTCGAAGGGGACGGAATGCATGCGCACGCCGTCGCGCGGCGGCACCGGCACGCGCAGCGAGAGCGTGGTGCGCGCGAGCTTCAGCAGGCCCTCGGCGGCGCGGCGCTGCTCGGAAGGGTCGTCGGTCACGAAGATGTAGCGCTGCAGGCCGAGGGGGATGTCGCGCCCGGTGAAGCCGCCGGCGCGGTAACCTTCCTCGGCCTTCGCCTTCAGGGGCAGCGCCATCTCGGCGGTGCGGACGCCCTGGCTGACCAGCAGCGTGGCGCCCGTGCGGCCCGCGCGCTCCAGCAGGCTGCCGGCGGCCCCGGCGAGGTAGATCGGCGGCAGGCCCGGCGCGATGCAGATGGGCGAGTCCGGGTAGGAGTAGTGCTTGCCCTGGTGGTTCACGCGGCCCGTCGTCAGGCCCTGCACCAGGATGTCCCATTCCTCGTGCATCGCGTCCGAGCGGGAGGCGTGGTCGATGCCGTAGCTGTTGAACTCGTGGAACTGGTGGCCGGTCGCGATGCCGAGGTTGAGCCGCCCGCCGCAGGCCAGCTGCGCGAAGCCGATTTCCTGCACGGCGCGCAGGGGGTTGTGCAGCGGCAGCACCACGACGCCGGTGCCGAGGCGGATGCGCTTCGTGATGGCCGCGCAATGCGTGACCATGAGCAGCGGGTTCGGGCAGATCGAGGCGCTGGTGAAGTGATGCTCGGCGAACCAGGTGGCGTCGAAGCCGATCTCGTCGGCGAGCTGGACGGCGGCCGCCGTCATCGCGAAGACCTGCTCGGGCGTCTCCTGGTCGTGGTTGAGCGACATCAGGTTGAACAGCGCCAGTTCCATGCGGGATCTCCGGTGATTTCGCGATCAGATTTTCGCGACGCAGCATAGCAAGATGCGGGCCGCGCCGTATGCGCCGCCCAGCGGCCTAACCGCTATGCCTCCCGCAGCAGGGCTTCGAGCCCGGCCATGGCGGATTCCAGCCGGGCGAGGGCGACCCGTGCCTGTTCCGGCGCCACCGCCTCGAAGCGCAGCACCGTGCCCGGCACGGATTGGCCGAGCCGATGGAGATCCGCCGTGATGACGGTCGCGATCTTGGGATAGCCGCCGGTCGTGTGCCGGTCCGGCAGCAGGACGATGGGCTGGCCGTTGCCGGGCACCTGCAGGCAGCCGGTGGCATTGCCGTCCGAGGCGATCTCGGGCGCGCCGGAATGGGTAAGCAAGGGCCCGGAGAGGCGCAGGCCCATCCGGTCCGCCTCGGTCGTGACCGAGAAGGCGGCCGAGAGCAGGGCGTCGATCGCGCCCTCGGTGAAATGCCCCGCTTGCGGGCCGAGGATGACGCGCAGCGGCCGGTCCCGCCCGGCGGGCACGGGATGCGGCAGCGCGCGCTCCCGCCGGCGGGGCGCGGCGGAAAGCGCCAGCGGCAGCACGTCGCCGGGCTGGAGCCGCCCGCCGTGCAGCCCCCCGAAACCGGCCCGGGTGTAGGTGGAGAGGCTGCCCAGCACGGGCTTGAGCGCGAAGCCGCCCTCGACGGCCAGATAGAGCGCCCCGCCCGCGATGCGTCCGATGCGGAGCGTCTCGCCCCGCCGCAGCGTGCGGCTGCGGAGCAGCGGCAGCTCCGAGGCCGCATCGGCGCCGGCCAGGGCCACGCGCACGCTCTCGGCCTCGACCTCCAGCGTGCCGCCGAAGCGGCACATCTCCAGCGCCGCCATGCCGGGCGGGTTGCCCAGGATCATGTTGGCCGTGCGCAGCGAGACCGGGTCGAGCGCGCCCGAGGGCGGCACGCCGAGCCGCTGGTGCCCGTGCCGGCCGAGATCCTGCACCGTGGTGAAGAGGCCGCCCTCGAGAATGCGGAGGCTCATGCGCGGCAGAGCTCCACCGGGTCGGCGCCCGCGCGGAACTCGGCGTCCAGGCGGCGGAATTCGGCGGGCGGAATGGGGCGGAAGGCGATGGCGTCGCCGGCCGCGACCAGCGCGGGCCGCGCCTCGCGCAGCGGGTCGAAGAGCGGCACGGGCGTGCGGCCCAGGATGTGCCAGCCGCCGGGCACCGTCGCGGGATAGATCGCGGTGAACTCGTTCGCGATGCCCAGCGACCCGCCGGGCACCGCGACGCGCGGCGTGGTCCGGCGCGGCAGGCGCAGCCGCGCATCGAGGCCGGCGAGATAGGGGTAGCCCGGGTACCCGCCCACCATGGCCGCGTGGTAGCGCCCGCCCGCATGGATGGCGACGATCTCCGCCTCGCTCAGCGACAGCCGCGCGGCGAGGTCGGCGAGGTCGGGCGCGTATTCGCCCTCGTAGCAGATGGGCAGCGACCAGGCGGCGCCGGCCGCGTCCGCGGCCCCGGCGGGCGGCAGGGATTCCAGCAGCGCGGTGAGCCGCCGCAGGCTGAGGCGCTGCGGGTCGTAGTGGATGAGCAGCGCCCTGAGGCTCGGCACGCATTCGGTGATGCCGGGCTCGGCCAGCGCGGCGAGCTGCCGGTCCAGCGCCTGCGCGCGCCCTGCCGCCTCCGGCGAATAGGCCTCGGCGAAGACGACCGAGAGCGCGGCATCGCCGACGGGGAGGAGTTGAGGCATCGCGGCATCCTGCCCGGCGGAATTGCCGCCACCAAGCCCCCGCGCCATCATCGCGCGATGGTTGCGATCTCCCTCAACGCCGATCTCGGCGAAAGCTTCGGCCCCTGGAAGATGGGCGACGACGCCGCGCTTCTGCCGCTCATCAACAGCGCGAGCCTCGCCTGCGGCTTTCATGCGGGCGACCCGGAGATCATGGCGGCAACGGTGAAGCTGGCGCTGGGCGCCGGGGCGAGCATTGGCGCGCATCCGGGCTTCCCGGACCTGCAGGGCTTCGGGCGGCGCGCCATGCGCATGGGCGCAGGCGAGGTGGAGGCGATGGTGGCCTACCAGGTCGGCGCGCTCGCGGGCACCGCGGCGCTGCACGGCGGCAAGGTCACGCATGTGAAGCCGCACGGCATGCTCAACACCATCGCGAGCGGCGACGCGGCGCTCGCCCAGGCCATCGCGAAGGCCGCGCGCGCCATCGGCCGGGACATGATCCTCGTGGCGCTTCCGGGCACGGAGCTGGAGAGGGCAGGCCGCGCCGCCGGGCTGCCCGTGGCGCTGGAAGGCTATGCCGACCGCCTCTACGAGCCGGACGGCACGCTCAGCTCCCGCAGCCTGCCGGACGCCGTGCACCACGACGTCGCGGTGATCCGCGAGCAGGCGCTGCGCCTGATGCTGGCGGGCGAGGTGATCGCGCGCGGCGGCGTTCGCATCAAGCTCCAGGTCCAGACGCTCTGCCTGCATGGCGACGAGCCCGATGCGGTGGAAGCCGCCCGCCAGGTGCGCGCGGGGTTGCTGGCCGGGGGCGCGAAGCTGCTGCCCCTGCCGGAGATGACATTTCCGTGAGGTGTTGACCGCGATCCCGGTCGCGCGATACCCCATTACCCGATGGTCCTGATGCGCCTTCATGGAATCGCCCGGCGGGTCCTGCCCGTGCTGATGGTGGCGCTGCTGTGGACCATGGCTCCCCATGCCCATGCGCTGGAGGTCCAGGAGGCCGGCATCCACATGCCGTCCGGCCCGGACAGGCATGACAGCACCAGCAAGGCCTCGCCCTGCGGCGTGGATTGCACGGCGTGCCATCCGGCGGCCCTGCCGCCGCTGGGTCTCGAGCCGCATCCCTCCTTCGCCTCCCTGCGGCTCGGCACGCCGCCGGAAGCGCCGTTCTGCCTCGGGCAAGCCGGGGATACGCCGCAAAGACCCCCCAGGCCGGCCGCGACCGCCTGAGCGCGGGGCCTCCGGGCCGCCGCGCTGTCTTTCCGCGTCGCGTTCCTCCGAAGGCCCTGCCATGTTCCATCGCCTGCTCCGCCCGGCCGCCCTGGCCTGCGCGCTGATCCTTTCCACGCCCGTGCTGGCCCATGAGGGCCATGACGAGGCCGCCGCCGCCTCGGCCCCTGCGCGGCCGCGCGTGGCCGTCCATACCGAGCTGTACGAGCTGGTCGCCGTGCGCGAGGCGCCTGACCGCCTGCGCATCTGGCTCGATCTCTTCGCGGACAACGCGCCCGTCGCGGATGCGCGCATCCGCGCGACCCTGGGCGACGCGACGCTGGAGGCCGGGGCGCAGCCCGACGGGACCTACCTGCTGGCCGACGAGCGGCTGGCCGCCACCGGCTCCCCCTTCGAATTCGTCTTCGACGTCTCGGCCCGCGCGGGCGACGACCTGATCGTCGCGACGCTGCCCGCCCTGCCGCCACCCGACCCGCATCACGGCCCGCAGGAGAATGCCTGGCTGGAGGCGGTGGAATGGGCGGCGCACCGGCCCTGGTTCCCCATCGGCGGCGGCGCCGTCGCGGGCTTCGCGCTGGCGCTGCTGCTGCGCCCCCGCCGCCGGCGCGTGGCGGTGGGCTTGGCGCTGCTCGTCGCCATGCCCGCCCAGGCCGGGCCGGGACACGACCCCGGGCCGGAGCCCGCCGCCGCCTCCACCGCCGCCATCGATACGCCGCAGCGTCTCCCCGACGGCAGCGTCTTCCTGCCCAAGGTCAGCCAGCGCCTGCTGGAGCTGCGCACCGTCACGCTCCGCGACGAGGAGGCGCGCCGCGCGGTGACGCTCGTCGGCCGCGTGGTGGCGGACCCCAATCGCGGCGGCCTCGCGCAGAGCATTGCCGGCGGCCGCGTGGCGCCGCCGGAGGGCGGGCTGCCGCGCCTCGGCCAGCAGGTCCGGCGCGGCGACATCCTCGCGCTGGTCGAGCCGCCGCTGCCCATCGCGGACCGCACCACCATCGCCGAGCGCACGGGCGAGATCGACCAGCTCATCGCGGGCGCGGAGGCGCGGCTGACGCGCGCCCGCTCGCTCGTCGCGAGCGGCGCCGGCACGCGCGTCCAGGTGGTGGATACCGAGATCGAGCTCGAGGGCCTGCGCCGCCGCCGCGCCCTCATCGGCCAGACCCGCGTGGAGCCCGAGGCCATCCGCGCGCCGGCCGACGGCATCATCGCCGTCGCGCGCGTCGTCGCCGGGCAGGTGGTGCAGGCGCAGGACGTGCTGTTCCAGATCCTCGACCCCGGCGGCCTCTGGGTGGAGGCGCTGGTCTATGGGCCGGACGCCGCGCGGCTGGAGGTGCAGGACGCCACGGCCGCCGTCGGCGCCGGCGAGCCCATGCGCCTGACCCTGCAGGGCTTCGGCCAGGCGCTGCAGCAGCAGGCCATCCTCGTGCAGTTCCGCGTGGAGGACCCCCCGCCGGGCCTGGCGCTCGGCCAGCCCGTGCGCGTCGTGGCGCGGCTGGCGGAGAATCTGCGCGGCCTGGTGCTGCCGCGCGCCGCCGTGGTCCGCGCGGCCAATGGCGAGAGCATCGTCTGGCGCCATGTGGAGCCCGAGAGCTTCGTCGCCGCCCCTGTCCGCGTGGAGCCGGTGGATGCCGCCCGCGTCCTCGTCGCCTCCGGCCTTTCGGCCGGCGAGCGCGTGGTGGTGCAGGGCGCCGGCCTCGTGAACCAGATCCGCTGATGTTCGCCGCCCTCGTCTCCGCGAGCCTGCGGAACCGCCTGGTCGTCCTCGCCGCGTTCCTGGTCCTGATGGGCTATGGCGCGCATGTCCTGCCGCGCCTGCCGGTGGACGTCTTCCCCGACCTCAACCGCCCCACCGTCACGCTGCTGACGGAAGCCGAGGGCCTGGCGCCCGAGGAGGTAGAGCGCCTCGTCTCCTTCCCCATCGAGACGGCGATGAACGGCATGCCGGGCGTGGCCCGCGTGCGCTCCGTCTCCTCCGTCGCGCTCTCCATCGTCTACGTCGAGTTCGGCTGGTCGGCGGACCTCTACCGCAGCCGCCAGATGGTGGCCGAGCGGCTCTCGCTCGTGCGCGCCGCGCTGCCGGCCGGGCTGAACCCGGTGATGGGCCCCGTCAGCTCCATCATGGGCGAGATCATGCTCGTCGCCATCACCGCCTCGGCCGCGACGCCGATGGAGGTGCGCGAGGCCGCCGACTTCGCCATCCGCCCGCGCCTGCTCGCCGTGCCGGGCGTGGCGCAGGTCATCCCCATCGGGGGCGAGGTGCGGCAGTACCGCGTGACGCCGGACCCGGCGGCGATGCAGGCGCTCGACATCGGACCGGCGCAGATCGAGGCGGCGGTGGCGCGCTTCGGCGCCAATACCGGCGGCGGCTTCGTGGACCAGCAGGGGCGGGAATACCTCATCCGCAACCTCGGCCTCACGCGGCGGCTGGAGGATCTGCGCGACACGCCCGTCGCGCTGCGCGTGGGCCAGGCCGCGCCCATCCTCCTGCACCAGGTGGCCGCGGTGGAGTTCGCCGCCCGTCCCCGGCGCGGCGATGCCGGCTTCATGGGCGCGCCCGCCGTCATCGTCGGCGTGCAGAAGCAGCCCGGCGCCGACACCATCGCCGTGACGCGCGAGGTCGAGGCCGCGCTGGCCGAGATCCAGCGCGGCCTGCCCGCCGGCATGGACGCGACGCGCGTGCAGTTCCGCCAGGCCGACTTCATCGCGACCTCCATCCGCAACGTGGAGACGGTGCTGATCGAGGCAGCGGCGGTCGTCACGCTCGTGCTCATCCTGTTCCTGCTGGATGCGCGCGCGACGGCGATCTCGCTCACCGCCATCCCGGTCTCGGTGCTCGCGACGGTGGTGGTGTTCCACCTCGCGGGGCTGACCATCAACACCATGACGCTGGGCGGCATGGCGATCGCGATCGGCGAGCTGGTGGACGACGCGGTGGTGGACGTGGAGAACATCCTGCGCCGCCTGCGCGAGAACGCCGCGCTGCCCGCGCCGCGCCCGGTGCTGGAGGTGGTGGCGGCGGCGAGCCAGGAGGTGCGCTCGGGCATCGTCTACGCGACGCTGATCGTGGTGCTGGTTTTCGTGCCGCTCTTCGCGCTGCCGGGCATCGAGGGGCGTCTCTTCGCACCGCTCGGCGTCGCCTACATCGTGGCGATCCTGGCCAGCCTCGTGGTCTCGGTGACGCTGACGCCCGTGCTCTCCTACTGGCTGCTGGGCCGCCGCCGCGCCCGGCACCGCGGCGACGGCTGGGTCCTGCGCGCCATGAAGCGGCTGAACCGCGCGGGGGTGCTGGGCGCCATGGCGCGGCCGCGGCTGGTCTACGGCACGGCGATGGTCATGTTCGGCATGGCCGTCTGGGGCGCCTGGATGCTGCCCCGCGCCTTCCTGCCCGCCTTCAACGAGGGCACGGTCCTCGCCACGCTCTCCTTCCGGCCCGGCATCTCCCTGCCGGAATCGAGCCGCCTCGGCACCCTCGCCGAAGGGCTGGTGGCGGAGGTGCCGGAGGTGATCTCCGTCGGCCGCCGCACCGGCCGCGCCGAGCTCGACGAGCATGCCGAGGGCGTGCATGTCAGCGAGCTCGACGTGGCGCTCCGCCGCTCCGCGCGGGGGCGGGAGGAGATCCTGGCCGATATCCGCGCGCGCCTCGCGCCGCTGCCGGTGCAGCTCAATCTCGGCCAGCCCATCCAGCACCGGCTGGACCACATGCTCTCGGGCGTCAGGGCCGAGATCGCGGTGAAGGTCTTCGGGCCCGACCTCGACACGCTCGGCATGCTGGCCGAGCGGCTGCGCGGGGATTTCGCGCGTATCCCGGGCCTGGTGGACCTGCAGGTGGAACGCCAGGTCCGCATCCCGCAGCTGCGCGTGGTGCCGGACTACGCGCAGGCCTCGCTCTACGGCATCACGCCCGCCGCGCTGAACACGGCGCTGGAGGGGCTCTCCAACGGGCGCGTCGTCTCGCAGATCGTGGACGGGCTGCGGCGCTTCGACGTGGTGGTGCGCCTCGCCGACCGCGACCGCACCACCGAGGGGCTGGGCGACCTGCTGGTCGCGACGCCGGGCGGCTTCCTGCCGCTGCGCCTCATCGCCTCGGTCGAGGAGGTGGACGGGCCGAACCAGGTGCTGCGCGAGGCCGGGCAGCGGCGCATGGTCGTCTCCGGCAACACGGACGGCGTGCGGGACGGCGCCTCCATCGTGCGCGACATGCGCGCGATCCTCGCGGATTCCACGCTGCCGCAGGGATATTCGGTCGTGATCGAGGGCAATACCCAGGCGCAGGCCGAGGCCATGCGGCGGATCGGCCTGCTCTCGCTCGCCTCGCTCGCGCTGGTCTTCGTGGTGCTGCTCTCGCGCTACCGCTCGGCGGCTCTGGCGCTCATCGTCATGGGCAACATCCCGCTGGCGCTGACGGGCAGCGTGGCGGCGCTCTGGCTTTTCGGCCTGCCGCTCTCGGTGGCGTCCATGGTGGGCTTCATCACGCTGGCCGGCATCAGCGCGCGCAACGGCATCCTGAAGGTCAGCCACACGCTGAACCTCGCGCTCTTCGAGGGCGAGCGCTGGGGCAGGCGCCTCATCCTGCGCGGCAGCGAGGAGCGCGTGGCTCCGGTGCTGATGACGGCGCTTTCCGCCGGCCTCGCGCTGACGCCGCTGCTCTTCGGCGCGGGCGAGCCGGGGCGCGAGATCCTGCATCCCGTCGCGGTGACGATCTTCGGCGGGCTCATCAGCGCGACGCTGCTGGACGCCGTGCTGACACCGCTGCTCATCCGCCGCTTCGGGCGCCGCGCGCTGGAGCGGCTGGCGGCCGGGCAAGCGGAGACCCGGAACCCTCACGCGGCCCTGGCCGCCTTTTGACGGAGCGATCCATGAATTTCCCGCGACGCATCCTTCCCGCCGCGCTGCTTCTGGCGGCCGCGCCCGTGTCGGCGCAGCCCGCGCGCGGGCCGAATGGCGGCGTGCTGGCCTCCGAGCACGGGCATGTCTACGAGCTCGTCATTTCGGGCACGACGGCCACCATGTTCCTCATGGACGGCTCGCAGCCCATGAGCAGCCGGGGCGCCCAGGGCAGGCTCATGGTGCAGTCCGGCGGCCAGACGTCCCACGTCACCCTGCGCGCGGTGGCGCCGAACAGGCTGGAGGGCACGCTCGCGGCCGCGCCGGGCGCCGGCGCCCGGGTGGTGTTCACCGCGCAGCTCGGCGATGGGCACCGGCTGCAGGGGCGCTTCGTGCTGGAGTGATGCGCCCGGCCGGGGGCATGTCGTCGTTTCCGGGATTTGACGCTAAGTCCCGGAGGGATACGACCATGAAGTGGACGACGGAATTTGGCTGGCTCTCTTCTGCTGCTGACCCAGGCTTTCCTTTATTTCGGTGTCATGACGGCGCTGCTGCGGTTCCGGCGCGGATTCGGGATCGGGGTCTTCGTCTGTGCCCTCGGCGTGATGCACTTTCTCGAGACCTATCTCGCGGCCGTCTTCTTCATCGAGTTGCCCTTCGGCCTCATCTCCCCCGGCTCGACCGTGATGTTCAGCGGCAAGCTGGCGATGATCCTGCTGCTCTACATCATCGAGGACAGCGAGACCGTTCGCCAGCCGATCTATGGCCTGCTGATCGGCAATGCGCTCATGGTCGGCCTGGTGCTGCTGCTGCGCTTCTACGAGCCCGCCTCCGGCCTCTCGCACCTGGGGCCGGACCTCGTGCTGATCGACCATGTCGGCGTGCTGATGGTCTGGGGCACGACGCTGCTCTTCCTCGACAGCCTCGCGATCGTGCTGGTCTACGAGGCGCTGTCCCGCCGATGGCCCGGGCACACCTTCCTGCCGATGCTGCTGAGCCTGACGGCGGTGCTGACCTTCGACCAGATCGCCTTCTTCACGGGACTCCACATCGTGGCGGGGACGCCGGCGGCGGCGCTGTTCGGCGGCTGGGTCGCGAAGATGGGCGCCTCGCTGTGCTTCACGCTGATGGCCGCCTTCTACCTGCGCTGGGTGGAGCGGCCGCCGGCCGGGCATGAGGGGTCCGGGACGGCCCAGCTCTTCGGCAAGCTGACTTACCGCCACCGCTACGAGGCCCTGCTGAGCGCCAGCCGGACCGACCCGCTGACCGGCGCGTTCAACCGGCGGCATTTCGAGACGGCGGCCCCCGCGCGCCTCGCCCGCGCCATCGCGGAGGGCGGTTCGCTGAGCCTCGCGCTCGTGGACATCGACCATTTCAAGCAGGTCAACGACACGCAGGGACACCAGGCCGGCGACCTGGCGCTCAAGCGCGTCGTGAACGCGCTCCTGGCTTCGATCCGGCCGAGCGACGAGGTCTTCCGCTATGGCGGCGACGAATTCGTGATCCTCTCCGGCGGCCTCGCCGAGGAGGACCTGCCGCGCTACGCGGAGCGGCTGCGGCGGGCGGTGGCGGGAAGCGGGGGAGCGTCCCAGCCGCTCACGGCCTCCATCGGCATCGCCAGCTTTCCCGCCGATGCCGCGACCTTCGATGCCCTGCTGCGGAAGGCCGACATGCGGCTCTACGAGGCGAAGGACCTGGGCCGGGACCGCGCCGTCGGCGGCTGACGCGTCAGCGCAGCCGTTCCAGCACCTGGTCCACGAAGCGCAGCGCGCTGCCGAGGTAGTTCTCCGGATTGCACATGGCCGCGATCCGGGCCCGGTCCACGCGGGCCGTCACCTCCTGCTCGCGCTCCAGCGCCTGGGCGAGCGGGATGCCCTCGGCGATGGCCACGTCGCAGGCGTGGTTCACCACGTGATGCGCCTCGCCACGGCCGAGCACGGGGGCGAGCTCCATCATCACCTGCTCGGCCGCGATAAGGCCGCCGGTGGAGGCCAGGTTCTTCAGCATGCGCGCCGGGTCCACCACCAGCCCTTCCGCGAGGAAGCGGGCCTGGGCCAGCGCGCCGTGCGTGAGGTTGAAGGCCTGGCCGATGGCCAGCAGCTCGGTCTGCCAGGGGCCGGTGCCGCGCTCCTGGTCCTGCGCCATCGCGCTCAGCATCTGCGGCACCAGCGCGTGCACGCCGCGCGACTGGGCGATGATGTACTCGCAGGAGATCGGGTTGCGCTTCTGCGGCATGGTGGAGCTGCCGCCGCGCCCGGTCACGTGCGGCTCGTTCACCTCCGCGACCTCGGTCTGCATGAGCAGGATGACGTCGGTCGCGATCTTGGAGAGCGCCCCGCAGACGAGGCCGAGGAAGTTCACCGCCTCGCAGAAGCCGTCCCGCGCGACATGCCAGGGGATGTCGGGGCAGGCGAGGCCGAGCTCGCGCGCCAGCTCCTTCTGGACCGCGATGCCCTGCTCGCCGAGCGAGGCGAGCGTGCCCGCGGCGCCGCCGAACTGCAGGCGCTCCACGCGCGGGCGCATCTGGTCCAGCCGCTCCAGCATGGTGATGAGCGGCGAGAGCCAGACCGCGACCTTGTAGCCGAAGGTGACGGGCAGGGCGTGCTGCAGATGTGTGCGACCGGCCATGATGGTGCCGCGATGCCGGCGCGCGAGCTGGCCGAGCGCGGCATTCACCTCCACGAGCTCGGCGCGCAGCAGGGCGAGGCCCTGGCGCATCTGGAGCACGACGGCGGTGTCCATGATGTCCTGGGTGGTGGCGCCCCAATGCGTCCAGCGGCCCGCATCCGGGCCGGCGGCGGCGGTGAGCTGCTTCACGAGGCCGACCACCGGATAGCCGGTATTGCGCGTGGCGGCGCCGAGCGCCTCGAAGTCGAGCTTCTCCACCAGCGCGGCGCTGGTGATGGCGGCCGCGGCTTCCGGCGGCACGATGCCCAGGCGCGCCTGCGCGCGGGCCAGCGCGGCCTCGGTGTCCAGCATGCGCTGGAGGAAGGCGCGCTCGCTCATGGCCGCGCGCATGGCGTCGGTGCCGTAGAGCACGCCCATCACGGGGGAGTCGGCGGGATTCACGGGCATGTCAGATATCCAGGAAAACGGTTTCCGCCCCGCCCTGCAGGCGGATGTCGAGCTGCCAGGTGGCGGGCGCCACCGGCGTCGCGATCATGGTGCAGCGGCGCTCGGCCGGCACGAGGGCGAGGAGCGGGTCGCTCTCGTTCAGCGGCTCGTCGGCGAAGTAGAGGCGGGTGGTGAGGTGCTGCAGCAGGCCGCGCGCGAAGATGCTGACCTGCACATGCGGCGCCTGCAGCGTGTTGCCGCGGCCGGGCACCGCGCCGGGCTTCAGCGTGGTGAAGCGGAAGCGCCCCTCGGCATCGGTGGCGCAGCGGCCGAAGCCCTGGAAGGCACCGTCGTAATGGCCCTGCGGGTCGGCGTGCCAGATCTCGATCATCGCATCGGTGACGAGCGCGCCGTCGCCATCCGTCACGGTGCCCTGGAGCGTGATGCGCTCACCCTGCGCGCCCGCATTGGGGCCGTCCTCGCGCAGCAGGTCAGCCCATTCGGGGAAGTCGATGAGGTGCCAGTACGGGCCGGCTGTCTGATGGGCCGTGCTCATGCGTGGTGATCGTCCTCGAAGGGCGTGGCGGCATGGCCGCGCAGCGTGATGTCGAAGCGGTAGCCGAGGGCGAATTCGGGCTTCGTGATGTCCAGGTCGAACTTGGAGACCAGGCGCTCGCGCGCCTTCTCGTCGGCCGTGGAGAGGAAGATGGGGTCGAGCGCCAGCAGCGGGTCGCCGGGGAAGTACATCTGCGTGATCAGCCGCTGCGCGAAGCCCTGGCCGAAGAGGCTGAAATGGATATGCACCGGCCGCCACGCATTGTGGTGGTTGCGCCAGGGATAGGCGCCGGGGCGGATGGTGGTGAAGCGGTACCAGCCGTCCTCGTCCGTGAAGAGGCGCGCCTGGCCCGAGAAATGCGGATCGAGCGGCGCGTCATGCTGGTCGCGCTCATGGTGGTAGCGGCCGGCGGCATTGGCCTGCCAGACCTCGACCATGCTGCCGCGCAGCGGGCGACCGTCCTCGTCCAGCACGCGGCCGGCGACGATGATGCGCTCCCCCATCGCCGCATGCCCGTCCACCACCGACATGTCGGCATGCACGGGCATGAAGCTGGGCGAGAGGCGAGGGGAGCTTGCCTCCGTCAGCGTGAAGGGCGCGCGGACCGCCTCCTGCCTCGGGGCCCGCTTGTGGGTGCTCCCATAGGCCGGGCTGTCGAGGGGCGGCTGGGTGCCTGGGAGCGCCCGCGCGTAAGGGGTGGGGTCGGACATGGGGCGATCCTACGTCAACAGTCGCACGAGCCAAAGGCTCAGCGCGGGGAAGGTCACGCAGAGGGCGAGGCGGATGAGGTCCGTGGCCAGGAAGGGCAGCACGCCCCGGTAGGTCTGGGCGATGGGAATGTTCCGCGCGATGGCGGAGATCACGAAGACATTCAGCCCGATGGGCGGCGCGGTGAGCCCGATGCCGACGACGATCAGCACCAGCATGCCGAACCAGATGGCCGTCTCCTCGCCCGTCATGCCGAAGTCGAGCGCGGTGACGACGGGGAAGAAGACGGGCAGCGTCAGCAGGATCATCGCCAGCTCGTCCATCACGGCGCCGAGGATGATGTAGGTGACCAGCAGCGCGACCAGCACGCCATAGGGCGGGAAGTCCTGCTCGGTGACCCAGAGGGCCAGCAGGTCCGGCGCCTGGGACAGCGCAAGGAAGGCGTTGAAGACCTCGGCACCCAGCAGGATGGCGAAGATCATCGCCGTGGTCTCGGCGGTGGCGAGCAGCGCGGCGCGGATCTCGGCGAAGTCCAGCGTCCGGCGCGCGAGGCCCAGCGCCAGCACGGCGATGCAGCCGACGCCGGCGGATTCGGTCGGCGTGAAGATGCCGCCATAGATGCCACCCACCACCACCACCGCGATGGCCAGCACCGGCAGCACCTGCCGGAAGGCGCGGCGGCGCTCGCCCGGCGCCAGCGGCGGCGCGGGCGGGCCGAGCTCCGGCCGCCGCCGCATCCAGAGCCAGATGGCGCCGAGGTAGAAACCCGTCGCCATCAGCCCCGGCAGGAAGGCGGCCATGAAGAGCTTGGCGACGTTCTGCTCGGTGCTGATGGCGTAGACCACCAGGATGACCGAGGGCGGGATGAGGATGCCGAGCGTCCCGCCCGCCGCGATGGTCCCGGTCGCGAAGCCCGGCGCGTAGCCGAAGCGCAGCAGCTCGGGCAGGGCCGCGCGGCCGAAGGTGGCGGTGGTGGCGACCGAGCTGCCGCAGACCGCGCCGAAGGCGGCGCAGGCGCCGATCACGCTCATGGCCAAGCCGCCGGGCCGCCGCCCCAGCACGGCATTGGCGGCGGCGAAGAGATCCCGCGCCAGGCCGCCGCGCTCGGCCAGGGCGCCCATCAATATAAAGAGTGGGATGACGCTGAGCGTGTAGCTGGCGAAGAGGTGGTAGGGCGTGGTCTTGAGGTAGTTGAACAGCGCCGCCGCATCGAGGATGTGGACATAGCCCGCCGCCCCCACCAGCAGCATGGCGAGCGCGATGGGCGCGCGCAGCGCGATCAGCAGCAGCAGCCCCGCGAAGCCGAGCGCGGCCAGCTGGAACTCAGGCGCCATCAGCCCTCGCCCCGCGCCAGGCGCGGAATCCAGGCCAGCGCCGCCAGCCCCGCCAGCGCGAAGCACAGCGCGCCGATCGCGACCGCCCACCAATAGGGCAGGGAGAGCAAGCCCATGGTCCGCATGCCGTTGGCGAAGCTGTCCACCGCGCCGCGCGCCATGCGCTCGGCGATCAGCAGCGTCGTCGCGGCCCAGGCGAGGCTCCAGAAGGCGTCCAGCACGCCGTTGGCCCGCGCGGACAGGCGCGTGGTGAAGCTGTCCACCAGGATGTTGGAGCGCATGCGGCTGCCCCAGGGCAGGAAGGCCAGCACCGCGAGGCCGGAGCCCAGCGAGACCAGCTCGAAATCGCCGCGGATGGGCTGGTTGGTCAGCCAGCGCATCAGCACGGAAAGCGTGGTGAGCAGCGCGGTCGCGAGCAGCACCAGCCCGCCCGCCACGGCGAGCGCGGCGGCAAGCCGCCCGAGGGGACCGCGCGACGGCACGCTCAGGTCACGCCCTGGCCGTACTGGGCAATCAGGGCGCGCGTCTCCTCCAGCAGCGCGCCCGCCTGGATGTTGCGCTCGGTCATGGCGCGGACCCAGTTGTCGATGACGGGCTGGGTGGTGCGGGCCCAGCGGGCGCGCTCCTCCTCCGGCAGCTCGTAGATGGCGTTGCCGCGGCGGCGCACCATGGCCTCGACCTGCGGTCCCTGCACGTCCCAGACGGGGGCGGCCATGGCGGCGGCCACCTGGCCGCTGTTCGCGTCCAGCACGGCGCGCAGGTCGGCCGGCAGGCCCTCGTACTTCGCCTTGTTCATCGCGAGCACGAAGCTCGCGGTGTAGAAGGTCGGGCTGCCGGCGATCTCGGTGTGGTTGCGCAGCGTCTCGTGCAGGCGGATGGAGGGCACGACCTCCCAAGGCACCACGGCGCCGTCGATGGCGCCCTGGGCCAGCGCCTCGGGCACCTGCGGAATGGGCAGGCCGATGGGGGCCGCGCCCAGCGCGCGCAGCGCCTCGCCCGCCTGGCGCGAGGGGAAGCGCAGCTTGAGCCCGGCCAGGTCCTCCTGCCGCTTCACCTCGCGGCGGGAATGGATCACGCCCGCATCATGCGCCCAGGCGCAGATGAGGTGCGTGTCGGCGAATTCCTGCCGGAAGCGCGTCTCGTAGAGCTGCTGCACCACGCGCGCGTTCACGCTGGCCCGCTTGTGCGCGACGAAGGGCAGCTCGATCACCTCGATGGAGGGGAAGCGGCCCGGCGTGTTGCCCGGCAGCGTCCAGATGATGTCCACCACGCCGTCGCGCGCCTGGTCGTAGAGCTGCGGCGGCGCGCCGCCGAGCTGCATGGCCGGGAAGATCTGGATGCGGATGCGCCCGCCGCTCTCGGTGCCGACCTTCTGCGCCCAGGGCTGCAGGAAGTGGCGGTGCACATTGGCGACGGCGGGCAGGAAATGGTGCAGGCGCAACGTCACTTCCTGCGCCTGGGCGCGGCGGGCGAGCCCGGGGATGGCCAGGATGGCGGGGGTGGCGAGCGCGCCCGCCAGCACCGTGCGGCGTGTGGTCATGGCTGGAAGTCTCCCGTCGATTCTTATGGCTTCCTTCTGCCCGGACGCGGCGGTTTTTGCCAGTTCTCAGCGCACGAAATCGACGATCGGGATCTCGGGGCCGCGCTCCGGTGCGAGCCCTGGAGACGGAGCTCGAAGCGCAGGCCGTCGAGCCGCCGCACACCGGCCCCGCAGAAGCCGGCGAGCGAGGGGTTTCCCTCGCCGGCCATCGACCTTCTGCCGTCACGTTCCTTTACGCCGAAGCCGCCGCGGTCCATATGGATCGCGTCGAAAATGGCAGGCCGGTATCTGGTGAGCCCCGGCCACCGTTCTTCGGAACGGTTCTTCCAGCCCTGAACGGGGCCGCGGACCTCGACGGAAGCGAGCGTATCAGCCCGCCCGTCGTTGCTGCGCCTTTTCGCCTGAAGCATCGCCGGATCGGCTGAGCGCCTCTGTCAATCACGTGCTGAGGCACGCGGACGAGGAACGTGCGATGTTCACCGACTACATTAAGTATCTTCCCCTGCTATCGATGTGCGGGTGGATCGCGATGTTCGCATCCAAGCACAGAAGCCTGTTTCTGGGCGACTGCATGGGCCTTCTTTACCACCTGGCGCTGGTGCCGGTGGTCGCGCTTCTTCCCGGCGGCTCCGAAATCAGGTTTGCCGGATACCTCTGGCTGTTCTGCGACGCGATGGTGGACTTGGCCTCGATCAACGGTGTCGGTCACCAGGGCACTTGGGCGGCGCGTATGTGCGTGCACCTGCCGGCATCTGTCTGGATCGCCGGTGCTTCCTTCGGGATGGCAGGCGCGGCTCGCTTCATCGGCGTTCCCCTGGGCGCCGGCCTCTTCCTGCACGCCCTGCTCGGGCCACGTATCAAGCACACCAAGCAAGTCCTGGGCGTGTTCGTCTTCCCCGGCATGATCGCCTGGCTGCTTTCGGTTGCCTGCGGGCTCGGAGCTTTCCCAACGACTCTCGCCATCGGTCATTGACCGGCCTGTCACGGCTCCGCGGGTGGCGGTGGCCGCTCGCGAGGCCTGTCGGACAAGCCGGACATCGGGTCGATGCCGGGTTCCATCGTCGTGCGGTTCTCCTATGCCTTGCCATGCTCTACGCTCGCCGCACCGGGCGACAGACCCGGATGAGGGAGATGCCATGCACAGGACCATCCTCGCCGCCGCGGCGCTGCTCTGGGCGGCGCCCGTCCCATGTCCGGCCCAGGCGCAGATCGCGCTCTCGGCCAACGACAACAAGCAGGTCTGGGAGAATGGCGTGGTCCGCACGCTGCCCAACCCGCCGGCCGATACGGTCAACATCCTCGACCTCGGCGCCACGCCGCCGCGCATCGTGGCGACGGTGCAGGCGCCGCATTCCATCGTGGGCCCGCCGAGCTCGGTGGCGCTGACGCCGGATGGCGGCCTCGGGCTCGTCGCCTCCTCCAACAGGGTGGACCCCGCCAATCCCACGCGCGTGGTGCCGGACAACCGCGTCTCCGTCATCGACCTGCGCGCCAGCCCGCCGGCGGTGGTGCAGACGGTGGAGGCGGGGCTCGGCCCCTCGGGCGTCTCGGTGAACCGGGCAGGCAATCTCGCGCTGGTGGCGAACCGGAACGCGGGGACCGTGTCGGTCTTCCGCATCGCGAACGGGCGGCTCGAGCCCGTCTCGACACTCACGGTCGGGCCGCCGGCCTCGGGCGTCAGCCATGTGCAGTTCACGCCGGATGGCCGCTTCGCCCTCGTCACCCGCGACGCCGATTTCATGGTGAGCGTGCTGAAGGTGGAGGGCGAGCAGGTGACGGCCGCGGGGCGCGACATCACGGTCGGCATCCGCCCCTATTCCTTCGGCATCACGCCGGATGGCCGCTGGGCGGTGGTGGGGAATGTCGGCCGGCTCTCGGGCGATTCCGACACGGCCTCGCTGATCTCGCTGACGTCGGAGCCCTTCCGAGCGGTGGATACGATCACCGTGGGCGCGACGCCGGAGGGCGTGCAGGTCAGCCCGGACAACCGCCACGTCGCCGTCACGCTCATCAACGGCTCCACGCGGCCCGAGGGGCACCCGTTGCGCGGTCGCGGGCAGGTGGTCATGCTGCGGATCGAGGATGGACGCCTCCAGCGCGTCGCCCAGGCCGATATCGGCACCTGGGCGCAGGGGGTGGCGTTCAGCAGCGATGGCAGCCGGGTCTTCGTGCAGAACATGGTGGAACGTGAGATCCAGGTGCTGAGCTTCGACGGGCAGCGCCTCGCCACCATCGACCGGCTCCGCGTGGATGGCGGCCCGACCGCGATCCGCACGCCTTGAGCGCAAACGCGCGGCCGGCCTGGCTGACGGCCGCGCCCTTCCTCTTCGTCTCGCTCTGGTCGGGCGGCTTCACGGCCATCCTGCTCTGCCTGCCGCATGCGGGGCCCATGACCATCCAGGTCGTGCGCTACGCCATCGTGGCCGCGCTGCTGGGCCCGGCCTGGCTGATCCGACGGCCGGCGAGGCCCAGCCGGGCCACCTTCTGGCACCTGGTCCGCATGGGGCTGCTGGTGCAGTTCGCCTATTTCGCCGCGATGAACATGGCCATGTCGCACGGCATGGGCGCGAATACGATCGCGCTCATCGTCGGGCTGCAGCCGGTGCTGGTCGCTCTGCTGGCGCCCCGCGTGGTGGGCGACCCCCCGGTGGGCCCGAAGGGCTGGCTGGGCTTGGGCCTCGGGCTGCTCGGGGCGGTGCTGGTGCTGACCTCGCGCGCCGGGCTGAGCGCCAGCGGCTGGACGGGGCTGTTCTTCGCGCTCATCGCCCTCGGCACCATGACGGGCGGCGCGCTGATGGAGCGCAAGGCCCGGCGCTCGGCGGACCTCATCACGGCGAACCTCGTCATGTGCTCGGTGGCGCTGGCGGCGACGCTGCCGCTGGCGCTCGCGACCGAGACGCTGAGCGTGGACTGGGCGCCGGGCTTCTTCGTGGGCATGGCCTATCTGGTCTTCGTGAACTCGCTCATTTCGCTCTCGCTGCTCTTCGCCATGCTGCGCCATGGCGAGGCGGCGCGGGCCTCCTCCGTCTTCTTCCTGGTGCCGCCGCTGGCGGGGCTGATCGCCTGGGCCGTGCTGGGGGATGCGATGCCCATGCAGGCCATCGCGGGCACCGCCGTCGCGGCCTTGGGCGTCGCCCTTGTCGTGTGGAAGCGTTGACCTGAACCGACCGAGCGGTCAGCCTGCCTCCAAACAGTCACGGAGCACGGCCGCCATGGCGCATGCGGGCCTGAAATTCGGCATCTTCCTCGCCCCCTTCCACCGCCTGGGCGACAACCCGACACTGGCTCTGGGCCGCGACCTGGACCTGATCGTGGCGCTGGACTCGCTCGGCTACGACGAGGCCTGGATCGGCGAGCACCACTCCGCCGGCTGGGAGACGATCGCGAGCCCCGAGTTGATCATCGCGGCCTCGGCGGAGCGCACCAAGCACATCAAGCTCGGCTCCGGCGTCACGAGCCTGCCCTACCATCATCCGTTCCTGGTGGCGCAGCGCTTCGTCCAGCTCGACCACATGACGCGCGGCCGCGCCATGATGGGCTGCGGCCCGGGCGCGCTCATCTCCGACGCCTACATGCTGGGGCTGGAAGCCAAGAACCAGCGCCCTCGCATGGAGGAGGCGCTCGCGGCCATCATGAAGCTCCTCGCCTGCGAGGAGCCGGTCACGATGAAGACCGACTGGTTCGAGCTGCGCGACGCGCGGCTGCATCTCGCGCCCTATTCGGACCCGTGCTTCGACATCAAGGTCGCCTCCTCCACCACGCCCTCGGGCGCGCTGGCGGCGGCCAAGCATGGACTCGGGCTCATCTCGCTCGGCGCGGGCCTGCCGGGCGGGCCGCAGAAGCTGGCCGAGCAGTGGCGCCTCGCGGAATCCGAGGCCGCGAAGCACGGCAAGAAGATGAACCGCAAGGACTGGCGCCTGGTCGTGAACCTGCACTGCGCCGAGGATGACGAGCTCGCGATCCGCCAGGTGAAGGCCGGCGAGCGGCTGGAGACCGAGGACTATTTCGGCGAGGTGCTGGGCCGCCCGCCCACGCGCTCGGAGGAGCCGCTGCGCGACGGACTCAAGGCCGGCACCACGCTGGTCGGCAGCCCCGACACGGTGGCCAAGGGCATCGAGCGGCTGATCGAGTTCACCGATGGCGGCGCCGGCGGCATTCTCTTCCGCAGCCACGAATGGGCCGACCGCGAGCAGACGCTGCGCAGCTACGAGCTCTTCGCGCGCTGGGTCATGCCGCGCTTCCAGGGCAGCCTGCGCATGCAGACCGAGAGCCGCGAATGGTGCGTGGCGAACCGCGAGGGGATCTTCGCGCCCAACCTCGAGGCGCTGAAGAAGGCCTTCGTGGATGCGGGCCAGGACGTGCCGGAGATGGAGCGCCTGAAGCTGCGCGAGCGGAAGGCGGGCGATTAGGACCCAGCGGCCCGAGGCTCAGCCTCGGGCCGTTACACGCCCGGCGCGTTCCGCCGCAGGCGCAGCGCGATGCTGGCCGCATGCGCGCCCAGGCCCTCGGCCTCCGCGAGCTGCACCGCGGCGGGGCCGATTGCCCTCAGCCCGTCCTCCGTCGCCTCGACCCAGGTCGTGCGCTTGAGGAAATCGAAGATCGATAGCCCCGAGGAGAAGCGGCTGCTGCGCCCCGTGGGCAGCACGTGGTTCGGCCCGGCCACGTAGTCGCCCAGCGCCTCGGGCGTGTGGCGGCCGAGGAAGGCCGCGCCCGCATGCCGCACCTTGGCGAAGATCGCGCGCGGATTCTCGACCATGATCTGCAGGTGCTCGGCGGCCAGGCGGTTGGCGAGCGCCGCCGCCTCGTCCCAGTCGCGCACCAGGATCACGGCGCCGTGGCGCTTCCAGCTCTCGCCCGCGATGTCGCGGCGGGGCAGGGTGGCCAGCACGCGCTCCACCTCGCGCGCCACGGCGGCGCCGAAGGCTTCGTCATCGGTGATGAGGATGGATTGCGCGGCCTCGTCATGCTCGGCCTGGGCCATGAGGTCCATCGCCACATGCGCGGGGTCGTTCGCGGCATCGGCCAGCACCAGCACCTCGGAGGGCCCCGCGATGCTGTCGATGCCGACGCGGCCGAAGACCTGGCGCTTGGCCTCGGCCACATAGGCATTGCCGGGACCGACGATGCGGTCCACCGGCGCCACGCTCTCGGTGCCCCAGGCCAGCGCGGCCACCGCCTGCGCGCCGCCCACGCGCCAGATCTCGGAAACGCCCGCGCGGCGGGCCGCGGCCAGCACCAGCGGGTTCAGCTCGCCGCCCGGCGTCGGCACGGCCATGGCCACGCGCGGCACGCCCGCGACGCGCGCGGGAATGGCATTCATCAGCACCGAGGAGGGATAGGCCGCCTTGCCGCCCGGCACATAGAGCCCGACCGCATCCAGCGCGCCCCAGCGCATGCCGAGCGCCACGCCATCCGTGCCCGGAAGCTCGATGTCGGGGGGCAGCTGCGCGCGGTGGAAGGCCTCGATGCGCGCCGCGGCGGTGTCGAGCGCGGCGGCGAGGCCGGGCTCGATGCCGGCCACGGCCGCGTCGATCTCGGCCTCGGTCACGCGCAGCGCCGCGGCATCGGCGGGCGCCCAGCCGTCGAAGCGGGTCGTCAGGCGCAGCAGGGCGGCGTCGCCCTCCTGCCGGATCTCGCCGATGATGCCGGCGACCACGCCGTCCACGCGCGCCGTCGTCTCGCGCGCCGTGTCGAGCAGCGCGGTGAAGCGCGCCTCGAAATCGGGCTGCGCCGTCGAAAGCTTTTCCACGCTCAGCCCTCGAGGGCGGCGCGGAAGCGCGCGATCCAGCTCGTGATCTCCTCGGGCCGGGTCTTGAGCGCCGTGCGGTTCACGATGAGGCGCGAGGTGACGTTGGCGATCACCTCCGTCTCCACCAGCCCGTTGGCCTTCAGCGTCGAGCCGGTCTGCACCAGGTCCACGATCACGCGGGAGAGCCCGAGCGAGGGCGCCAGCTCCATCGCGCCATTGAGGTGCACGACCTCCGCCTGCACGCCGCGCGCGGCGAAGTGGCGGCGCGCGATGTTGGGATATTTCGTGGCCACCGCGAGGCGCGACCAGCGCGTGGGGTCGTCCAGCCCGGCCGTCGCCGCCTGCTCCGCCACCGAGACGCGGCAACGCCCGATGCCGAGGTCGAGCGGCGCGTAGATCTGGTCGGTGTCGTATTCCATCAGCACGTCGGCGCCGCAGACGCCGATATGCGCCGCGCCGTGCGCCACGAAGGTCGCGACGTCGAAGGGCCGCACGCGCACGACGTCGAGCGCGGGGTCGTTCGTCTCGAAGCGCAGGCGGCGGCTGTCCTCGTCCACGAAGTCGGCGGCGGGGACGATGCCGGCGCGCGCCAGCACGGGCTTGAGCTCGGAGAGAATGCGGCCTTTCGGCAGGGCCAGGATCAGCCCCGTCTCGACATCGGCCAGGTTGGCGAAGAGCGGCAGGTCCATCAGGAAGGAAGTCTTTCGATCTCGGCTCCCACGGCGGCCAGCTTCTGCTCGACATGCTCGTAGCCGCGATCCAGGTGATAGACGCGGTTCACGATGGTCTCGCCCTCGGCGGCGAGGCCGGCGAGGATGAGGCTGACCGAGGCGCGCAGGTCCGTCGCCATGACGGGCGCGCCCGAGAGCCTGGGCACGCCGCGCACGATCGCGGAGGTGCCGTGGAAGTTGATGCGCGCGCCCATGCGCATGAGCTCGGGCACGTGCATGAAGCGGTTCTCGAAGATCGTCTCGGTGATCATCGAGGCACCTTCGGCCACCGTCATCAGCGCCATGAACTGGGCCTGCATGTCGGTGGCGAAGCCGGGGAAGGGCTCGGTCATCACGTCGGCGCCGCGCAACCCGTTGAGGCGGCTGACGGTGAGCCCCGAATTGGTCTCGGCGACATCGACGCCGCTGTCGCGCAGCACGCGCGCAACGGAGCCGAGGTGTTCCAGCCGCGCGCCTTCCAGGTGCAGCGTGCCCCCGGTGATGGCGGCGGCGCAGGCATAGGTGCCGGCCTCAATGCGGTCGGGCACGATGGGGTGCGTGGCCGAGAGCAGCGTCGCGCCGCCTTCCACCCGCAGCCGGTCCGTGCCGATACCCTCGATGCGCGCGCCCATGCGCATGAGGCACATGGCGAGGTCGCTGATCTCGGGCTCGCGGGCCGCGTTCACCAGCTCCGTCTCGCCCTCGGCGAGGCAGGCGGCCATGAGCAGGTTCTCGGTGGCGCCGACGGAGACCTGGGGGAAGATGATGCGCGCGCCGGTCAGCTTGCCCTTCGGCGCGCGGGCCTCGATGTAGCCCGCCGTGATCTCGACCTCGGCGCCGAGCTGTTCCAGCCCCTTGAGGTGCAGGTCCACCGGGCGGGTGCCGATGGCGCAACCGCCGGGCAGCGAGACGCGCGCCTGGCCGAAGCGGGCGAGCAGGGGGCCGAGCACCAGGACCGAGGCGCGCATCTTGCGCACGATGTCGTAGGGCGCCTCGAAGTTGGTGGCGGCGCCCTTCATGGTGAGGGTGCGGGCCTGCTTGTCGTGCACCACCTCCAGCCCATGCTGGCTCAGCAGCGCGCGCATGGTGGCGATGTCCGCGAGGTCCGGCGCGTTGGTCAGCGTCAGGGGGCCATCGGCCAGCAGGGCGGCTGCCATCAGCGGCAGGGCGGCGTTCTTGGCGCCGGAGATGGGAACGGTGCCCTTGAGGGGCACGCCGCCGCGGATGCGGATGCGATCCATGCTGATCTGGGTCCAATCCTGAAAGGCGAAGTTAGGGGCCCACTTGGGGCGGCCGGATCATTTGCCACCCCCCCGGAGCCAAGACAACCGCGCGGGCCGCATGGGTGGGTCTGGGCGGTTCGGGAGGGGCGCCCCTCAGGGGCTGGAGCCTCCGGCGCCGCCCCGGCCGCCAACCCCGCCCGATCCGGTGGCCCCGCCCGAGCCGCCGGTTCCGCCCGACCCGCCGGTTCCGCCCGACCCGCCAAAGCTGCCCGTGCCGCCGACGCCGCCCGACCCGAAGAAGACCCCCGCGCCGCCGCTTCCGCCGCTCCCGCCGGCGGCCCCGGTCTGCTGGCAGCTGGCCGTTCCGGTGCCGCCGCTCGCCCGGACCTGCAGGGCCAGCGCGCGGTCCGCGCCCTCGCGTTCCGTGCCGCAGATGATCTGAACGCTGTCCGCCCGTCCGAGAAACACCGCCTGGCCGCCCCAGCCGATGACCGGCGCGGCCCAGCTCGCCCCCACCGCGCCGAGGACCATTCCGGCCATCAGCATGGCCGGTCCACCCACAAGCTTGCGCATCGCATCCCCCCTCGGATCTTTCCGCGAGCCTAGCAGCCCGCGGGGCGGGGGGAACGGCCCTAAAGCTTCGGCAGCGCGACCCCGCGCTGGCCCATGTACTTGCCCGCGCGGTCCGCGTAGCTCACCTCGGGCGCGCTTTCGCCCTGGAGGAACAGGAACTGGCAGATCCCCTCATTGGCGTAGACCTTGGCGGGCAGCGGGGTGGTGTTGCTGATCTCGATCGTCACCTGGCCCTCCCATTCCGGCTCCAGCGGCGTGACGTTCACGATCAGCCCGCAGCGGGCATAGGTGGACTTGCCCAGGCAGATCACCAGCACGTCGCGCGGGATCCGGAAGACCTCGACGGTGTGGGTCAGGATGAAGGAGTTGGGCGGGATGATGCAGACCGGCCCCTTGCGGGTGACGAAGCCCGTGTCCGAGAAGGCCTTGGGGTCCACCACCGCGTTGTCGACATTGGTGAAGACCTTGAACTCGTCGGCCGCCCGCGCGTCGTAGCCGTAGGAGGAGAGACCGAAGGAAATCACGCCCTCGCGCTTCTGCGCCTCCACGAAGGGCGAGATCATGCCCTGTTCCGTCGCCATACGGCGGATCCAGTGGTCGGGCATGATCGGCATTCAGCGGTCTTTCCGGTTTCCGGCATCCTCGGGGGAGGCTGGTCTAGCTTCTTCGGGGGCGGGTCGTCCATCGGACGGGCCGCCGGGCTGCTCCGCCGCGCGCGCATCCTCGCGGCCCCGCGCCTGCGCCTTGCGGCGGCGGAGGTTGGCGCGGAGGGCGGCGGCGAGGCGCGCCTCGCGATCGGCGGGGGTGTTCACGGCCGCATTGGTAGCGCCGAGCGCCCCGAGCCGGAAGCCGCGGGACAGCCCTGATATCGGGCAGTCTGGCGCATCGGCGGGCGCGTCGGTGCAGGATTCCGGAATCCGCCAGGTCAATGAGCGATTCATTGTTGCGGTGCGGCATGGGGCGCCTAACCTCCCAGTTTCCCGGAGCCGGGAGATGCCGCATGCGCCTTCGCCGCCTGGTCCTTGCCCTCGTCGCACTCTCGCTGGCCGGGCCGGCCTGGGCCGAGACGGTGACCCGCGATGTCCGCATCATCGTGCCTTTCGCCCCCGGCGGCACCGTGGACCTCTTGGGCCGCATGCTGGCCGAGGCGCTGGCGCCGCGGCTGAACGGCCGCAACGCCGTGGTGGAGAACCGCAGCGGCGGCGGCACCTTCATCGCCATGCAGGCGGCAGCCGCCGCGCCGGACGGCCACACGCTGGCGCTCTCGGCCACCGCGATCCTGGCCACCGCGCCCGTCCTGCCCGGCTTCACCATGCCGATGGACACGGACCGCGACCTCGTGCCCGTCACGAGCCTGATCCGCGTGCCCATGGTGCTGGTGGGCCGGCCGGACGCGCCCTACCGCACGCTGCCCGAGCTCATCGCCTATGGCCGGGCCCATCCGGGCAAGCTCAACATCGGCAATTCGGGCCTGGGCGGGCAGACGCACCTGCTGGCGGCGCGGCTGGGCCACGAGGGCGGCTTCGCCATGGAGCAGATCCAGTACCGGGGCGGCACGCCCGCGCTGCTGGACATCCTGGCAGGCAATGCGGACCTCTATTTCTCGCTGCTGCCGGAATCGCTGCCCTTCATCCGCGACGGGCGGCTGCGTCCCATTGTCTTCGTCTCGACGGAGCGCAACCCGACCCTGCCGGACGTGCCGCTGGCGCGCGAGATCCTGCCGGGCTTCACGGGGGATGTCGGTTATGGGCTGGTCATGGCGGCCGCCACGCCGCCGGGCTGGATCGGCTTCTGGAATGCCGAGATCAATCGCGTCATGAACGACCAGGCCTTCCGGCGGCGGCTGGAGGACCGGCAGGTGCTGCCGATGAACGGTACCGCCGCCGCCTATCGCGAGGAAATCGCCCATGACCGGCGGGTCTGGGGCGAGGTGATCCGCGCTGCTTCGATCCGCGCCGGGAGCTAGAAACCCCCGCGCGACCTTGCCATGATGGGCGGGTGACAGGAGCGGGGTGGGATATGGCTGGCCAGGCTTGGGATCGCGTGCCTATCGACGCCCAGAGCATCGAGGCACCGCTGTCGCGCGCCGCCATCTTCCTGGTCCTCGAAGTGGCTGCCGGGGACGAGGCCACGGCCAGCGTCCGCTCCGCGCTCGGTGGGCTCGACGACCTTCTGAAGACCGTGGGCTTCCGCGACCTGGAGGGCAAGCTGTCCTGCATCGCGGCGATCGGCTCGGCGCTATGGGACCGGCTCGACCCGTCCGGCCGGCCGGCGGAGCTCAGGCCCTTCGCCGCGATCGAAGGCGCGGCGCACCGGGCGCCCTCGACGCCCGGAGACCTTCTCTTTCATATCCGGGCGGAGCGTTTCGATTTCTGCTTCGAGCTGGAGAAGCTGCTGCTCGACGCGCTCGGCGACTCGGTGCGCCTCGTCGATGAGACCTCGGGCTTCCGCTACTTCGATGCGAGGGACCTGCTGGGCTTCGTCGACGGGACCGCGAACCCGGTCGGGCAGGACATCCCGGAGGCGGCGCTGGTGGGCGAGGAGGATCCGCGCTTCGCCGGCGGCAGCTATGTCGTCACGCAGAAGTACCTGCACGACCTTGCCGCGTGGAAGGCACTTCGCGCCGAGGAGCAGGAGCGGATCATCGGCCGCACCAAGGTCGACAACATCGAGATCGACGACGACAAGGCCGAGCGCAAGTCGCACAAGAGCCTCGCCACCATCGAGGACGAGCACGGCGTCGAGCATGACATCCTGCGCGACAACATGCCCTTCGGCAGCGCCGGGCGAGGCGAGTTCGGAACCTATTTCATCGGCTATTCGCGCCGCCTCTGGGTGATCGAGAAAATGCTCCGGCGCATGTTCGTCGGCGAGCCGCCGGGGGCCTACGACCGGCTTCTCGATTTCTCCACGGCGCAGACCGGCGCGACCTTCTTCGCGCCGTCGCGGTCCGTGCTGGCACGGCTGGCGGCCGCGGGCGACGCCTGAACGGGCGCCCGCCGATCCCGCCTCAGTCGGCGTAGTCGGGCTGGCTCTTGTCGAGCAGGCGCTTCAGCGCCGCGAAGTGGTACTCGGCCCCGCTCATTTTCATGGTCGGGTCCTTCCAGGTGGCCTGCTCCTGGATCTTGGCGAGGATCTCCGGCTTCACAAAGCGGCGGCGCTGGCCGGTCCACATGGTGAAGAGCTGCGTGCGGCAGGCGCGCTCGATGAAGTAGAGGCGGTGATAGGCCTGGGCCACCGTCTTGCCGGTGACGACCACGCCGTGGTTGGCCAGCATCAGGATGGGCTTGCCATCCATCAGCCTCGCCATGCGCTCGCCCTCCTCGTGCTCGTGCGCGAAGCCGTTGTAGTCGTAGTCGTAGGCGACGCGGTCGTTGAACTGCAGCGCGCCCTGGCCCGTCATCTCGATGGTCATGTCCTCGAGCTGCGACAGCGCGGTGACATAGGGCATGTGGGTGTGCAGCACGCATTCGACATTCGCGATCTCGTGGATCGGCGTGTGGATGCAGATGGCGCTGCGGTCGGCCGGGCCTTCGCCCTCCACGACATTGCCGTCGTAGTCGATCTCGATGAGGTTGCTCGCCGTCACCTCGGACCAGTGCAGGCCGAAGCGGTTCAGGTAGTAGCGGTTCGGGCGGCCCGGCACGCGCAGGGTGAAGTGGTTGTCCACGGCCTCGTGGAAGTCGTGCACCACGGCGATGCGGTGGGCGGCCGCCATGTCGATGCGCGCCTGGCGGCGCTGCTCGGCGTAGACTTCGGCTGGGGCGTCGGTGACGCTGTCCATGGGGCTCTCCATGCGTGAGGGGTGCGGGCCTGGCCCGAATGAACCCATGCCTTGGCCCCGAAGGCAATCCGCTTTCCGGGCTTGATGCCGCTGCTTTTTCCTGGCGGCCGCGCAACCCCCGAAAGATATGCCAAAGTTTCTGCATCTCCTGGTTGCAAAGTGGTATCGTTTTTCCGCGGCTGCCGGAGAGCGGCCGCGCGAAGGAGGATCCAAGAACATGCTTTTCCCTCGTCGTGCCCTGCTCGGCGCGGGCGGCGGCCTTGCGGCCGCCACCCTGTTGCCGTCCCTGTCCGAGGCCGCCGCGCCCTTCCGAAACGACCTGCCGCCCGCCTGGTACCGCTTCAGGATCGGCCAGTTCGAGGCCACCGTCGTTTCCGACGGGCGCCTGCCGCTCGGCCAGCCCGCGCCGGCCTTTCCGGCCTCTCCGCCCCAGGAGATCGCGGACCTGATGCGGTCCAACTTCCTGCCGGTGAACGAGGCCAACCTCGAGCAGAATGCGCTGATCGTGAACACGGGACGCCAGCTGGTGCTGTTCGACACCGGCATGGGCGAGAGCATGGGCGCGGCCAGCCAGATGTTCGGGCCCACCACGGGACGCCTGCTGCGGAACATGCGCGCGGCGGGCATCGAGCCCTCGCAGATCGACATGGTCATCCTGACCCACGCCCATTGCGACCATTGCTGGGCGCTGGTCGATGCCCAGGGCAACCGCAACTTCCCCAATGCCCAGGTGGCGGTGACGGAGGCCGACCTGCGCTTCTGGACCGACCCCGCCAACAAGCGCGGGCCGGAGTTCATGACGGCCTTCATCGACGGCGCCACCAAGAACCTCAACGCCTATCGCGACCGGCTGGTCATGGTGCGAGACGGGCAGGAGGTCGTTCCGGGCATCCAGGCCATGGCTGCGCCCGGCCATACGGTCGGCCACACGATCTACGCGGTCACCTCGGGCAACCAGACGGTGGTCAATACCGGCGACCTGGCGCACCACCAGGTGCTGCTGCTGCAGCGGCCGCTCTGGGAATTCTCCTTCGACACCGATCCCAAGCAATCGGCCCAGACGCGGTCGCGCGCGCTGGAGCGCTTCGCAACGGACCGCACGCAGATCCTCTCCTACCACTTCCCCTGGCCGGGGCTGGGGCACGTGGTGAAGGCGGGCGAGGGCTACACCTGGCTGCCGTCGCCGATGGAGGTGACGTCGCTGGGTTGAGGGCATCCGGCTCTCGACGGACGCTCGCGGCCCGAGGCTTGGCCTCGGGCCGTTAGGATGTCACCCCGGCAGGCAGAGCACGTCCTGGTGGTCGACGCGCACGGAGAGCGCGCCGGCCTCCGCCTGCTCCGCCCGGACTTCCGCCCAGTGCTCGATCTTCCAGGCCTCGCGCTTCTCATGCGCGAGCGCCGCCTCGGCGTGGCCGAGCGCCAGCTCGCGCGCCATCTCGTCCTCCTGGCGCGGGACGATCCAGGGGCTGGGGGCCTTCATCACGCGGTAGCCGTGCTCGCCGAAGATGCGGGCGATGGCCTCAGGCGCGGCCGGGCCGAGCGCCATGCCGCCGAAGCCCTTGTCCCGCCGCTGGTCGCGCGCGAAGCCGCGGGCCACCAGGGCGTCGCCGGGAAGCGGTGGCGTGAAGCGCTCGCGGCCCGTGACGTTGAGCGTTGCGTAGAAGGGCAGCTTCCGCCGCGCCAGCAGCTTCGCGAGCTCCAGCAGCCAGCGCTCCGAGACGAGGTCGCACAGCGCGCTGCACACCACCGCGTCCACGCTGTCCAGCGGCAGGGTCGCAGGCGTGGCGACGTTCGCCAGGATCCCCTCGATCCGCCACGCGCCCTGCGGGGAATGGACCAGCAGTGCCTTCTTCTGCGGCCAGGTCGCCTTCCAGCCGATCTCGTAGGCTGCGTCCATCATCGTGTCGAAGGCGCGGGACATCAGCTCCGCATCCGCATCCGCCAGCACCCAGGAATGCGGCCGCGCCACGAAATGGCCGAGCCAGCGGGTCAGGCTGCCCGTCCCGGCGCCGAGGTCGAGGAAGCGCGGGCGCGCCTTCTCGTCCAGGAAGGCCATCAGCTCCTCGGCGAGGCCCGGGTTGCGGGCGGCGGCGTCGAAGGGCTCGCGCAGGTCGAGCCAGTCGCCGGAGAATTCCTCAGCCATGCCCGGCCACCTCCAGCTCGGCGGCGAGCTTGGCCGCGCGGTCGTCCCAGCGGGGCAGGGCCTGGCCGGCCTTCCAGCTCGCTTCCGCCATCTCGGCCCGCAGCGCCGTGTCGAAGAGCGGCCGGCGCATCCCGCGCGAGAGGCTGTTGAAGTCGCCCGGCGCGGCCAGAATCGCCGCCCCCTTGCCCACGAGGTCCGCCACCGCGCCGCCGGTGCAGAGGGCGAGCGGGAGGCCGCGCGCCTGCGCCTCGGCCGCCACCATGCCGTAGCCCTCGAAATGCGTGGCCAGCGCGAAGAGATCGGCCTCCGTATACTCGGCCTCCAGCTCCGCCTGGCCGAGCGAGCCGAGGAAGCTGACCCGCGCGGTGAGGCCGAGCTCCTCCGCCAGCGCGGCGAGGCCCTGGGCATGCACCGGGTCCGCCGGCGGGCCCGCGATCCGCAGCTCCCAGTCGAGGTCGGTCAGCCTCGCCAGCGCGCGCAGCAGCACGTCATGCCCCTTGCGGGGAATGAGCGAGCCCACCGAGAGGATGCGCGCCCCCGGCCCGGCCGAGCCGCGGGCGCGGGGGGCAGGGTCCGTCCCGGGCTCGATCACGCCGATGCGCAGCCGGTCGGCGCCCAGCGCCGGCATGGCGCGGGCCGTATAGACGGAGGTGGTGATGAAGCGCCCGCAGGCGGCGAAGAGCGTGCGCTCGCGCTCGGCCAGCGCGGCCTGGTCGGGGCCGGGCTCGAGCGAGGTCGGGTGGTGGATGAGCGCGACGGCCATCCGCGCCGCCAGCTCCGGCGCCAGGGGGGCGAAGGCGGGCAGGCCGAGCCCGTCGATCAGCGGCACCTCATTGGCCGCGAGGCCGGCGAAGGCCTCCCTCGCCGAGGCCTCGGCGGCCGCGTCCGGCATCGGGTGGCGGCCGGCGAGCTCCACCACGCGGACCTCGTGGCCGAGGCCCCGCAGCCCCTCCACCATGCGCCGGTCGTAGATGTAGCCGCCCGAGACGGTGTCGAAGGGCGCTGGGACGAGAAGGGCGATCTTCATGCGAGGGGGCCTTCGAAGGCGGCCCAGGCGATGTGGCTCTCGCGCAGCAGGACCTTGATGGAGCACACGCCGTCGCCGCCCGGCCCCATGCGCCCGTCGCGGCAGGCGGCGGCGAGCAGGCCGTGGATATGCAGGCAGAGGAATTCCGTCGTCGTGTTCTTCGCCGCGAATTGCGGTTCCTCGTCCAGGTTGCGGTAGTCGAGCGCGCTCAGGATCCTGCGCAGCTCGTCTTTCGCCAGGCCGATGTCGATGAGCAGGTTCAGGGGGTCGAGCTTCTCCGCGCGGAACTCCGCCTCCACCACGAAGGTCGCGCCGTGCAGCCGCTGGGCCGGGCCGAACTCGGCGCCGCGGAAGGAATGCGCGACCATGATGTGGTCGACGACGGTCAGGCTGAACATGGTGGGAATCCTTGGCGCGGGTCAGTCGTAGAGGATGATGGGGCAGAGCGGCTGCGGCACGCCAGCCGGTGGGTGGAGCAGGCCGGGCATGGCCGATGGCAGCTCCGCGAATGGCACGAAGGGCCCGGCGAGCGCATCGAGCCGCGCATCATCCAGCAGGGAGAGGGCCAGGGCCATGCGCTGGCCATGGCTGCGGCGGCCGCGCATGGCTTCCGCGACGCTGCCCACCTGGGTCGAGAGCAGGCGCAGCCGCTTCTGGTGGAAGGCGGCGCCGAGGGGAAGCGAAGGTTCCGTGTCACCGAACCAGCTCGCTTCCAGGATGCGCGCCTCGAAGCCCGCGCATTCGAGCGCGAGGCGCAGCCCCGCCTCGCTGCCGCTGGCGTGGATGATCAGCTCCTGCTCGATCGGCGCATCCGCCGGGGAGGCGAAGCGCGCGCCGAAATCCGCGGCGATCTTCGCGCGGGAGGCATCGCGGTCCACCACCGTGACCTCGGCGCCCGGCAGGCGCGCGAGGAGATAGGCCGTCAGCAGCCCCACCACGCCGGCGCCGATCACCATCACGCGCTCGCCCAGGCGCGGCCCGGCATCCCAGAGGATGTTGAGCGCCGTCTCCATATTGGCGCCGAGCGTGGCGCGGGCGTTGGGCAGGTTCTCGGGCACCTTCGTGCAGAGAGAGACCGGCGCCACGAAGCGCGTCTGGTGCGGATGCAGGACGAAGACGCGCGCGCCGAGCCACTCCTCCGGCCCTTGCTCGACCTCGCCCACCATCGCGTAGCCGTATTTCACGGGGAAGGAGAACTCGCCCTCCTGCAGGGGGCAGCGCATGGCGGCGTGCTGGCTCTCGGGCACGCGCCCGCCCTGCACCAGCCGCTCCGTCCCGCGTGAGATGCCGGAGGCCAGCGCGCGCACCAGCACCTCGTTCGCGCCGGCCGCGCGCAGCTCTCCCTCGCGCAGCTCGGAGGCGCCGGGGGCGGTGTGCCACAGCGCGGAGGCCCATTGGCGGCTCATGGCGTCCGGCGCTTCAGCGCGATGTCGAAGAGGAAGTCGGGCGGGATGGCGTGGCAGGTCCAGCAGAAGCGCAGCCCCTCGTCGATGGATTGCACGCAGCGCAGGTCGAAGGCCGGGCGGCCGGAGCCCAGGATCATGGGGGCGACCGTGACATGCAGCCGGTCCAGGCAGCCGGCGGCCAGGAAGCGCGAGACGGTCTGTCCGCCGCCCTCGACGAAGAGGCGGCGCATCCCGCGGCTGGCGAGGGTGCGCAGCAGGGCGGGAAGGTCCAGCCCGCCATCGGGGCCGCGGCCCAGGCGCAGCACCTCCGCCGTGCCGTGGCGCGCGGGCCCGTCGCTCGCGGTGACCAGCAGGCTGGGGAGCCCGTCGCGGAAGAGCTGATACTGCGCGCCCAGGCGGCGGCTGGGGTCCAGCACGACGCGCAGCGGCGAGGGGCCGGCCACATGGCGCGTCGTCAGAAGGGGGTCATCCTCGACCACCGTGCCCGCGCCGACGATCACCGCGTCGCAAAGCGCGCGCAGCCGATGGGTGTGGCGGATATCGCCCGGCCCGCCGATCCATTTGCTGTGGCCGCTGGCCGTCGCGATGCGCCCATCCAGGGTCTGCGCCAGCCTTCCCACGACGAGACAGCCATCGGGCGCGCCGGGTGCCGCCAGCACGGGCGCGAAGAGCGCCGCCAGCGAACCGGCATGCTCCGGCCTGCCCGCGAGGAGCGCCTGCCATTCGGGATCGTCCTGCGCGCCATCCATGCGCGCCGGTTATGCCCGATCTCAGGCGCGGGTGGCCAGGGTCAGCGGTACGGCTTGCGCCGGGGCGCGGCTGCGGCCGCCGCGACCATAGCCGGGGGCGGCCGTCAGCGGCCGCGCCACGCCCGCGATCGTCTCGATCACGCGGGACTGCAGGGCGATGGCGGTCTCCAGCAGGCGCCGGTTCTCCTGGCCCAGATCCGCCAGCGAGGCCGCGAGGCTTTCCGCCGCCGCGCGCGTCACGCCCGGCGTGGGGGTGGGGTTGCGCGCGGCGGCGGCGGTCGCGGCGGCGAAGGCGTCGCTCGCCTGCATCTTGCGCGTCGCCATGGCCGCGGCGCGCGTGAGGTCGAGCGCGGCGAGCGCATCGTTCTCGGCCCGCAGCGCCTCGGCCAGCCGCTCCCCGGCGGCGATCACGGCATCCATCATCTGCTTCTCTCTCCTTGTTCCTGCAGGCGGATCATCTGGCCCAGCACCATCTCCTGGAGGCCGATGCCGTTGCCGGAGCGCGCGGCCCCGGCCGCGAAGGCTTCGACCAGCATCGGGCGCCACTGCGCCTCGGCCGCGCCGCCGCCGAAGGCGGATTTCTCGCCGGCGACGGAGTCGAAGGCGGGCTGGAGCAGCTGGGCCAGCACCTGCGCCTCGAATCTCTGCGCCACCTCGCGCATGCGGGCGGGGCTTTGCGCCGTGGCGGCGCCCGCGACGGGCGAGAGCATCAGCGCACCTCCAGCTCGGCCTGGAGCGCGCCCGCGGCCTTCACGCTCTGCAGGATCGTGATGAGGTCGCGCGGGCCGACGCCCAGGCTGTTCAGGCCCCGCACGAGCTGGTCGAGCGTGACGCCGCCCTGCAGCACGCCCATGCGCCGCTCCGACTGGTCGTCCACCTCGATCTGCGTGCGCGGCACGGTGGTGGTCGTGCCGCCCGCGAAGGCGTTGGGCTGGCTGACCTGCGGCGTCTCGGTGATGCGGATGGTGAGGTTGCCCTGCGCGATGGCGACGGTGGAGACGCGCACGCTGGAGCCCATGACGATGGTGCCCGAGGCTTCCTCGATGATGACGCGCGCCACCTGGTCCGGCTCCACGCGCAGGCGCTCGACGCCCGTCACGAAGCCCATCGGGTCGCGTCCCCGCAGCGCCAGCAGGACGGTGCGCGGATCCGTCGCGCGCGCCGTGCCGCCGCCATGGGCGCGGTTGATGGCCTGGGCGATGCGCTCGGCCGTGGTGAAGTCCGGGTTGCGGAGCGAGAGGCGCAAATAGTCCCGGCCCGCGAGGTTGTAGGGGATCGCGCGCTCCACGATGGCCCCCGAGGAGATGCGCGCGGCCGTCGGAACGCCCCGCGCGACCGAGGCGCCCGCGCCGCGCGCCGCGATGGCGCCCGTGGCCACCGCGCCCTGCGCCACGGCATAGACCGCGCCATCCGCGCCCAGCAGCGGCGTGACGAGTAGCGTGCCGCCGGTCAGGGAAGTCGCGTCGCCCATGGAGGAGACGGCGACGTCGATGCGGCTGCCCGATTGCGCGAAGGCCGGCAGGTTCGCCGTCACCATCACGGCGGCGACGTTGCGCGTGTCGAGCCGCGCCTCGTTGTCGCGGGTGTTGACGCCGAGGCGCTCCAGCATGCCGATCAGCGACTGGCGGGTGAAGATCGCGTTGCGGAGCCGGTCGCCCGTGCCGGGCAGGCCGACGACGAGGCCGTAGCCCACGAGCTGGTTGTCCCGCACGCCCTCGACGTCGGCGATGTCCTTGATGCGGACGGACTGCGCCGGCGCTTCCTGCGCCAGCAGAAGCCCCGCGAGCAGGGCGAGGGTTTTCATCGCCCGGTAAGATGTGAGGCCCCATGTCATGCGGGAGGAATGGCAACAGGCGTGCCAGCGCAGGGGCCAGGAATCCCGGCAGGAATTGCCGGAAGCCGGGCGGGCTTGCCGCCTCACCGGCGCCGGGGCGGCAGAATGCGCCGCGGCGCCATCGACGGAAGGGCGAGGATGCTGACACCCATCAAGCCGGGCGCGCTGGGCTCACCGGCCGGCGGCGCGCGGCGGGCCGCGGGTGCGACGGGCTTCCGCCTCCCGACGGGGCAGGGCGAGGGCCGCGCCGAGTCGGCCGGCGCCGCGGAGGCGGCTGGCCTTTCCGGCGCCTTGCTGGGATTGCAATCCGGCTGGACCGATGCCGAGCGCGACGATGCGGCCCGGCGCCGGGGAAATGCAGCGCTGGAGGAGCTTTCGGCGCTGCAACTGGCCCTCCTGTCCGGCAGGGCGGATCCCGCGCGGCTGCGGCGCCTGGCGCAGCTGGCGGAGGGCGAGGCAGGGGCGGATCCATCCCTGCGCGAGGTGCTTCAGGCCATCTCGCTGCGCGCCCGCATAGAGCTGATGCGGAGGCGCGCATAATCTCTGTGCAACGGTCGCGAAATTCGTTTGGTAGCCATGTATTTGCCGCGAAATCGCCTCTTGGCGGCCGATGGGCGTTTAACTATGGTCCGGCCCGCCCCGGGATCGCGGCCGGCGCCGGGCCGGCCGCCCTGGTGGCGAGGGTAAATGCTCATGGTCGTTACTCTTCCGCCGGATTACCGTCCTTCGGACGACGAAGAGTTCATGAATGCACTGCAACAAGAATATTTCCGCCAGAAGCTGCTCCGCTGGCGGCACGAGTTGCTCCGGGAAGCCGGCGTCACCCTTCACTCCCTCTCGGCAGGCGGCATCAGCGAGCCGGATCTGACGGACCGGGCCAGCGTCGAGACGGACCGGGCGCTGGAGCTTCGAACGCGGGACCGGGCCCGTAAGCTGATCAGCAAGATCGATCAGGCACTGGAGCGGATTGCGCAGGGAACCTACGGCTTCTGCGAGGAAACCTTCGAGCCGATCGGCCTTAGGCGGCTGGAGGCCCGGCCGATCGCCACGCTGTCGATCGAGGCGCAGGAGCGCCACGAGAAGATGGAAAAGGTCCACCGGGACGATTGAAGCCACGCCGCCCCTTCAGGGCGGCTTTTTTGTGCCCGACGCCGCGAGCTCCGTGCCGCGGCGGCTGGGGCACGCGCGCCGGCTCAGCCCGAGCCGAAGCACTGTCCCAGCTGCACGGTCGCGCCGCTGCCGGCGTTGGTGCCGTTGGCCACAACGACCGGGATGGAACTCGCGGTCCCCTGGCCGAGGCGGATGAGGGTCTCGCCGCCCACGCGCACCGAACCTGTCTGATTGGACGACACCAGAGTCACCGTAGACGGGAAGCCCGAGACCGTGACTACGAAGGCGATGCCCCACCGGCTCGTGTTCCGCACCCGCAGGAAGTAGGCATGGCCCCCGCTGATCGGCTGGGTCTCGAAGCCGGCGGTGACGGCATTGGCGCAATTCATCCATCCGCCGCCATTGCCGTTGGAGGAACCGGTAGTAGGGGGCCTTCCCTGTGCCGATGGGAGCCAGCCTAAAAGAGCTACCAAAATCAGAAGCTTCAGTCGCATACCATTCCTCCGCGCGTGACCCTTTCGCGATAGCCCGGGCTTCGTGACTCGGAAATCCAAGAAATCGCGATCGATGCCATAGGCGAGGGCGATGGGCTCCTCAGAGCGCCGCGGTCTTGGCCGAGATGTCGCGCGCGGCCTCGGCTTGGATCGAGGCTTGGCCGAGATGGCTCTGGAACACCGTCAGCCGGCTCTCGACGGAGGCCATGGCGCCACCCAGCCCAGCCAGGCTGTCCCGGAATTCGCCGATGGCCTCCTGCTGCTCCCGCATCGCGGCCTCCAGGCTGCGGAGGGCGGCGCGGAGGCGGTCTTCCGGTTTCTGCGGGAAGGTCAGGATCGTGGCGGCCACGGGTCGGCTCCTCTGCGTCGTCCCATATTCTTAAGGCGGTCTAAATTTTAAGGCAATATTAAACATCGGAGTCGCGCCCGGGCCGCGCCCTCCGGCGTTTCATAATCCAGCGGCTTTCCGCTAGAGGATGGACATGGGTGTCAGCGTACAAATCCTTTTCGTTCTGCTGCTCACGCTGCTGAACGGCGTCTTCGCCATGAGCGAGCTGGCCGTCGTTTCCTCCCGCAAGGGGCGGCTCCTGGCGCTGGAGCGGCAAGGCAGCCGGGGGGCCGCGGCCGCCCTGGCCTTGCAGGAGCACCCGGATCGCTTCCTGCCGACGGTGCAGGTGGGAATTACGCTGGTCGGCATCCTTGCCGGCGTCTTCGGCGGCGCGGCCATCGCTGGGCCGCTCGGGGACCTGCTGGCCCGGATCCCCTCCATCGCCCGCTTCGCGCACGAGCTCGCCTTCACCTTCGTCGTGCTGGCCATCACCTATGTGAACCTGATCCTGGGCGAGCTGGTGCCCAAGCAGCTGGCGTTGCGCCACCCGGAAAAGGTGGCCTCGACCCTCGCGCTGCCGCTGACGGCGCTGGCGCGTTTCACCTCGCCCTTCATCTGGTTCCTCTCGAAATCCTCCTCGCTGATCCTGCGCCTCTTCGGCCGCTACTCGCCGCCGGACCAGAGCGTGACCGAGGAGGAGGTGAAGGCCGTGGTGGCCGAGGGCGCCCAGGCCGGAGCGCTCGAGCACAACGAGCGCCAGATGATCGAGCGCGTGCTGCGCCTGGCCGACCGCCCCGTCCGCGCCCTCATGACGCCGCGCACCGAGGTCGCCTGGCTCGACCGCAATTCCTCGTCCGAGGACATCGCGGCCGAGTTGCGCTCCGAGGCGGTCACGCGCTTCGTCGTGGCCGATGGGCGCGTGGACAATGTGCTGGGCGTGGTCGCGGCGAAGGACCTGCTGGACCAGATGCTCGAGGGCGCGCCGCTGGACCTCGGCCGCGCCATTCGCCAGCCCCTGGTGCTGCCGGACAGCCTCTCCGCCCTCGACGCGCTGGAACGGCTGCGCGCCGACGCGCTGGGCCTGGCGCTGGTGCTCGACGAATACGGCAGCTTCGAGGGCGTAGTGACGGCCTCGGACGTGCTGGAGGCGATCGTGGGCGAGCTCGGCCCCGCTCCCATCTCGGGCAGGCCCGAGGCGGTGGAGCGGCATGACGGCTCCATCCTGCTCGACGGCATGATGGCGATGGACGAGCTGCGGGAGCGGCTGAAGGGTTTCGAGCCGCCGCCGCGCTCGGGCGGCTATCACACGGTCGCCGGGCTGATGCTGGCCCTGCTGGAGCGCATCCCGAAGGAGGGCGACCGCGTCGTCCATTCCGGCTGGCGCTTCGAGATCATGGACATGGACGGCCGCCGCGTCGACAAGGTGCTGGCCAGCCTGGATGACACGGCCGACCCGCCGGTGGACCTGGTGGGCTGAGCCGGCCGGGAGAGGCGCCTACTTTCGGTGGTCGAGGATGGCGGCGAGCATCAGCCCGCCGATCACGGCCATGTGCTCGATGGCGAAGAACATCTCCAGCATCGCCATCTCGCCCTCCAGTTCCCAGAAGCGGTGCGCGATGGGGATGGTGAGCAGGGTGAAGATGCCCATGGCGCCGGCGCCGAGCCAGGCCATTCGGCCCGAGATCACCAGTGCCGAGCCGCCGAGCTGGGTGACGATGGTGGCGACGGCGAAAAGGGCGGGCGGATGCAGGCCGAAATGCGCCATCTCCCCCACCGCGGCGCTGAAGCCGAACAGCTTCACGAGGCCGCTCAGCCAGAAGGGCAGAGTCAGCAGGACGCGGGCGAAGAGGCGGAAGGCACCGGATTCCAGGATCGCGGCGATGGGGGCGGGCGTACCTGCCCGCGGCGCGGGCAGGCTGGGCGAGGTGGCGCTCATGCAAAGCTCCGGAGGTTTCGTGCTGCGGCGCGATAGGCCGGGGCGCCACGATGCGGCAATCCGGAGTTTTGTCGCGTGTGTCGCCGTGCCGGCCCGACTTTCGGCCGGAGGCCTGGCCTCGGGCCGGGGCGCGCGCCCGGCGCCTGGGGGCAAAAATCAGCGCGCCGCGGGCGCCGATTTGGCGATCGGCGCGATGAACTGCGCTTCCGTGTCCCAGGGGAAGAGGATCCAGGTGTCCTGGCTCACCTCGGTCACGAAGGTGTCCACCAGCGGCTTGCCGGCGGGCTTGGCGTAGATGGTCGCGAAATGGGCGCGGGGCAGCAGGGCGCGGACCACCCTGGCGGTCGTGCCCGTGTCCACCAGGTCGTCGATGATGAGCCACCCGGTGCCGTCGCCGGCGGCGGATGGGGGCTTGGCCAGCACCGGCTCGCCGCGCTTCTCCTCGTCGTAGGTGACGATGCTGACCGTCTCGATCACGCGGCATTCCAGCTCGCGCGCGATAATGGCGGCCGGGATCAGTCCGCCGCGCGTGATCGCCACGACGCCCGACCAGGGCCCGAGCTCCAGCAGCCGCCAGGCCAGCGCCTTGCTGTCGCGGTGCAGCTGGTCCCAGGTGACGGTGAAGTAGCGGGGCGCCGCCATCAGAACATCCGCCCGCCATCGGGCACGGCGATGTCGGGCTTCAGCAGCACCACGGCGCCATTCTCGTCCGGGACGCCCAGGACCAGGACCTCGCTCCTGAACTTGCCGATCTGGCGCGGGGGGAAGTTGACCACGGCCAGCACCTGGCGGCCGATCAGCCGGTCCGGCGCGTAGTGGACGGTGAGCTGGGCTGAGCTCTTGCGCGTCCCGATGGGCTCGCCGAAGTCGATCCAGAGCTGGATCGCGGGCTTGCGCGCCTCCGGGAAGGGCTTCGCGTCGACGACGGTGCCGGTGCGGATCTCGACCTGCTCGAAATCCTCGTAGGTGATGGTGGTGGCCATGTCCTGGGATTAGCGAAGGGGCGAGGCGGCGCCAAGCGGGAAGCGTGCCGGAGGATGTAAACAGGGCCCTGATTGTCGGCCGGGGCCATGCGGCTGTAATCTCGTTCCAAGCGAAGCTTCTGCCGGGAGTATCCCCTCATGAACGTCATCAACGCCCCGGCCCTGCGGCCCAGCTTCCTCAGGGATGCGCCCTACCGGGATTTCCACGCCCCCGGCCGCAGCCCGACCGTCTCCATGCACGGCATGGCCGCGACCTCGATGCCCGCCGCCACCCTCGCGGCCCTGGACGTCATGAAGGCCGGCGGCAATGCGCTGGACGCGGCCATCGCGGCCGTCGCCGTGCTTTGCGTGATCGAGCCGCAGAGCACCGGCATCGGCGGCGACTGCTTCTGCCTCTACACGCCCGCCGGCAGCGGCAAGGTCTATGCGATGAACGGCTCCGGCCGCGCCGCCGCGGCCTCCACGCCGGAGAAGCTGCGCAGCCTCGGCGTCAACCAGCTCGTGGACACGAGCGCGCATGTCGTCACCATCCCCGGCGCCGTCTCGGCCTGGGAGGCGCTGAATGCGGCGCATGGCCGCAAGGGCCTGGACGCGCTGCTGCAGCCCGCCATCAAGTTCGCCGAGGAAGGCTTCGCCGTGGCGCCGCGCGTGGCCGCCGACTGGGCCGATGCGCGAAGCAAGCTCGCGGCCAATGAGGCGGCAGCGCGCCACTACCTGAAGGACGGCCAGGCGCCCCGCGTCGGCGACATCATGCGCTTCCCCGCGCTCGGCGCCACGCTGCGCAAGATCGCGGCCCAGGGTGCGCGCGGCTTCTACGAGGGCGAGGTGGCGGCCGATATCGTCGCCTCGCTGCGCGCCCTCGGCGGCGTGCATACCGAGGAGGATTTCGCGAACGCCCTGCGCGGCGCCGAGTTCGTGGAGCCGATCAAGCGCGCCTGGAAGGACATGGAGATCTACGAATGCCCGCCGAACGGCTCGGGTATCGTGACGCTCATGATCCTCGGCATGCTGGAGACCTTCACGCCGCCGGGCGAACCCATCTCGGCCGAGCGCTTCCATCGTCACATCGAGGCCGCGCGCCTCGCCTATCGCGATCGCGACGCCTTCATCGCCGACCCGGCGCATGTGGACGTGCCGACCGAGACGCTGCTCTCGGACGCCTATCTCCACGACATGGCGCGCAACATCCAGGACGGCCACGCCATGGCCGTGCCGCCGCCGCCCGACACGCTGCTGCCCAAGCACCGCGACACCGTCTACCTCTGCGTGGTGGACAGCGAGGGCAACGCCTGCTCCTTCATCAACTCGCTGTTCAAGAGCTACGGCTCGGGCATCCTGGCCGAGAAGTCGGGCGTCATGCTGCAGAACCGGGGCTTCGGCTTCCGCCTGCAGGAAGGCCATCCGAACTGCATCGCGCCCGGCAAGCGGCCGATGCACACCATCATCCCCGCCATGGCGATGAAGGACGGCAAGGCCGTCATGCCCTTCGGCGTGATGGGCGGCCACTTCCAGCCGATGGGCCAGTCGCTGCTGCTGTCGAACATGTTCGACTACGGCATGGATCCGCAGGCCGCGCTGGACGCGCCGCGCCTCTTCCCCGAGGACGGCAAGGTGCAGGTCGAAAGCGGCATCCCGGAGGAGGTCGTGTCCAAGCTCAACGCGCTCGGCCACAGCTGCGTGCCCATCGCGAAGCCGCATGGCGGCGGCCAGGCGATCTACATCGACCATGACCGCGGGGTGCTGGTCGGCGGCAGCGATCCCCGCAAGGACGGCTGCGCGCTGGGCTACTGACGCCTTCGCCGCTCAGGCGCTATCCTCCGGCCATCAACCGGAGGAAGTGTCTGAATGTCCCGTGTTTCACGCGTGCCGCGCCGTGCCCTCCTGGCCGGCGCGCTCGCCATGCCTTCCGTGGTCCAGGCCCAGTCGCAGGCCTTCCCGAACAAGCCCATCAGCCTGATCGTTCCCTTCCCGCCGGGCGGCACGACCGACATCTCGATGCGCGCGCTGGCCGAGGCCGCGTCGAAGCAGCTCGGCCAGCCGATCATCATCGACAACAAGCCGGGTGCGGCGAACACGCTGGGCGCCGCGCAGGTGGCCCGCGCGCGGCCCGACGGCTACACGCTGACGCAGTTTCCCGCCTCCGCCATCCGCGTGCAGCTTCTCCAGAACCTCGCCTACGACACGCTGCGCGACTTCACGCCCGTCGCCTGCATCGTGGGCTACCCCTTCGTGGTCGCCGCGAAGAAGGGCCGCTTCCCGGGCGGCTGGCGCGGCTTCATCGAGGAGGCGCGCGCCCAGCGCGGCAAGCTCACCTTCGGCAGCACGGGCGCCAACGGCACCCCGCATGTCTACATGGCGCAGCTGATGCAGCGCGAGGGGCTGGAGCTGGAGCACGTTCCCTTCCGCGGCGATGCCGACGGCTCCCAGGCGATGATCGGCGGGCATATCGACGTCATGGCGTGCTCGACCAGCGTGCAGGGCCTCGTCGAGGGCGGCCAGGCGGAATTCCTCTGCTGCTGGACGCCGCAGCGCCTGCGCCGCTTCCCCGAGGTGCCGACGCTGATCGACCTCGGCTACGACCAGACGGTGACGACGCCCTTCGGCGTGATGGCGCCTGCCGGCCTGCCGCCTGCCGTGACGCGCGCGCTGCACGATGCCTTCGCCGCCGCGACGCGCGACCCCTCCTTCATCGAGATGCGCGACCGCTACGACATGCTGCCCGAGTACCGGAACAGCGAGGACTACGCGAAACTGCTGCGGGACATGGTGGCGCAGGAGACGGCGCTCATTCAGCGGCTCGGCCTGCGGGCGAACTGAGGGCGCGCCGCTACGCCGCCCGGGCCCGCGCCACGCGCGGCATCACCTCGGCGGCGAAGCGGCGCATCTCGGCCTCGAAGGGCTGGAACTGCAGCATGAAGGTCTCGATGCCCGCCTCGTGGAAGCGCTTCAGCCGCTCGGCCACCTGCTCGTAGGTGCCGACGAGGCCGGCGGCCGTGCCGCCATTGGTGCCGAGGCGCACGGACTTCGCTTCTGTCTGCTTCATGACGACGGCCTTGTCCGTGTGCTCCGCCATCTTGGCGAGCAGGGGCTTGTCGAGCTCGGCCAGCGCAGCCAGGCGGTCGTATTCCGCCTGCGCCTCGGCTTCCGTCCGCCGCGCGATGACGAAGGCGGACAGGCCGTAGCGCAGCGGCGCGTCCCGGCGCGGGCGCCGCGCGACATCGGCAATCAGCGCCTTCACATCCTCGATCGGCTGGCCGTTGATGAACCAGACGTCCCCCTGCGCGGCGGCAAGCGCGCGCGCGGGCTCGGACTCGCCGCCGATATAGATGCGCGGGCGCGCACGGGTCGCGGGTGCCGGCACGATCTGCGCGCCCTGCACCTCGAAATGCGTGCCCTTGTGGTCGACCCGCGCGCCGCGCATCAGCGGCTCGACGATGGAGAGCCATTCCTCGCCCAGCGTGTAGCGTGCGTCGTGCTCGGGGAAGGGGAGGCCCGCCTTGTCCATCTCCGCCTTGTTCCAGGCGTTGACGAGGTTGATGGCGAAGCGTCCGCCGCTGATCTCCTCGATCTGGCAGGCCATCTTGGCGAGCGCCACGGGGTTGTAGAGCAGCGGCTTGATCGCCGCGATGATCTCGATCCGGCTCGTCAGGGCGGCCAGCGCGGCCGAGCCGGTCCAGGCCTCGAGCTGCCCCAGCGCCGGATTATGCGGGTTGAAGGTGTGCTGGGCGACGAGCGTGCTGGCGAAGCCCAGCGCCTCCGCCTCCAAGACGAGCTTGCGGTTCCGCTCCCAGGAGGCGTCGAAGGGCTCCAGCGGATCCTGCCGCGCGGCGCGGCTGCCGTGGACCAGGGCCCAGATGCCGAAGCGGGGCGGGACATGGTCCATGGCGCGGCTTGCCTCAGCGGATCGCGTGCACGTCGTAGCGCGGGCCGCTCGGCGGCCGCTGGCCGACGCCGATCGCCACCACCCGGTTCAGCCAGGCGAGGTCGGCCGCACCCGTCGTGAAGCGTATCGCCACGCGGAAGTAGTAGTCGGAGGGCGGGACGGCCTCGCCGGCGCCGAGCCGCGCCAGCACCTCGGGCGAGCCGGTGCGGACGCCGGTGTACTGCGCGTAGACCAAGCTGCCGGAGGCCGCCTTGATGGTCAGGCGCACGTCCATGTGCGCGGTGCCGTCCGCCTCCACGCGCAGCCAGTCGGCCGCCGTGCCGCCGAGGACCTCGCCCTGCAGCTTCGGGCCCGTCACCTTGCCGCCGGTGACGTTGATGATGCGGAGGTCGAAGCCGTCCGGTCCCTTGCCCACCATCTGCGGCGAGCCGACCGTGAGGTCCATGGTGAAGATGTGCTCGCTGTTGAGCGGCAGAAGATCGGGCATGACGTCTCCTCTCGTTATGGAGCGCAGCATGCCCGGCGTTCTGCGTCAGGGCTAGCCGCCGCGGAACAATCCGAAGACGGTCGCCACCACCTCGATGCCGATGAAGAGCGCGACCGCGATCTCCAGCACCTGCGAGCGCTGCCCCTGGATGAGCGAGAGCAGCGTCTGCATCGTCTCCCCGATCACGACCAGCTTCGCATCCAGCGCGGCGGAGCGGTCCGCGAGCTCGAATTCCTCGGCGAGGCGCAGGTGCAGGCGCTCCAGCTCCGGATGTTCCCAGATGGTCTCGGGCCGGTCGGCGGCGCGGATGCGGGCGGTGGCGTGGCTGCGCGCCGCGAGCCCGCCGCCGATGGCGCGCAGCAGCCCGCGCGAGAGAATGCCGAGGCGGCCGCGCCGCCGCAGCGTCTCCACGATGGGCTCGATGCCGTCGAGCGTGAGCGTCAGCCCGGCTTCCTGATGGGAAAGCGCCGCGCTCTTGGCCAGTGCCTCGGCCAGCAGCGCGAGGCGCGGGGCGGAGAGGGCGACGAGATGCACCTCGCCATCCTCGCTCACCTCGTCGCGCGGCGCGCCGTCCGAGACCCAGGCGCTCTCCTCGACGGGGCTTTCCAGCGGCGAGGCGATGCGCGTGGCGAGGCCCGCGAGGAAGCCGGCCTGCTCGGCCTCCGTGCCGCCGAAGAACACGACCGCGCCCCAGCGGAAGGCGAAGGCGGCCTCGCCCGGCGCGTCGCGCAGATGCACGGGGTCGGCCGCGCTGCCGCCGGCGCGGGCCAGGCCGCGCAGGTCGATCCTCTCGCCGAGCAGGACGGCCCGGGCGCGGAGGCGCGCTGGGCTCAGCGCTGCCGCCAGGGCAGGGCGCTGGCCTTCCATCCGGCGATCTGGCCGCGATGGCCCTCGCTATCCACCGGGCCTTCGAAGCCGTCGGCCACGTTGTACGCATGCGGGAAGCCCGCCGCCTGCGCCGCCTGGCCGGCGGCGAGGCTGCGCGCGCCGGAGCGGCAGAGGTAGTAGACGTGGCTGTCGGCCGTCACGCCCGCCTTGCGCAGATGCTCGGTGAAGTGGCTGTTGAGTTGCATGCCGGGGAAGACCTGCCAGGGGATGAGCACCACCTGCTTGCCGAGCGCGCTGAGGTCGGGGACGCCCACGAAATTCCATTCGGCATCGGTGCGCACGTCGATCAACACGGCATCCGGGTTGGCTTGCAGCGCGGCCCAGGTGTCCTGAGGGGAAATGTCGGGGACGGGCATGGTGATTCTCCTGGCTTTGCCTTCCAGAATGGGGTGGGGCCCCGGATGGGGCAATGCATGCGCGCGGAGGTCTGTTTGCGTCTCGGTTTTCTCACGCCTTCCTCGAATACGGTGCTGGAGCCCGCGATCGCGGGCCTGCTGCGCGATACGCCGGAGGTGACGGCGCATTTCGCGCGCTTCCGCGTCGTGGCGATCAACCTCGGCGCGGCGTCGAGCGGGCAGTTCGACACCAGCCCCATCCTCGCGGCGGCCGAGCTGCTGGCCGATGCCAAGGTGGATGCGATCTGCTGGGCCGGAACCTCGGGCAGCTGGCTCGGCTTCGGGCAGGACGAGGCGCTGTGCCGCGCCATCCGGGAGAGCACCGGCATCCCCGCGACCACGGCGACGCTGGCGATGCGCGAGGCGCTGCGGGCGGCCGGGGCCCGGAAGCTCGCGCTGGTCACGCCCTATCTGGCTGAGGTGCAGCGCGCGATCCTGGCGAACCTGACCACCGAGGGTTTCGAGGTGACGGCCGAGCGGCATCTGGAGGACCCGGGCAATTTCAGCTTTGCCCAGCATCCGGCCGCCAAGGTCGATCAGCTGGTGGAGGCGGCGGTGGCCGAGCGGCCGACCGAGGCGGTGGTGATCCACTGCACCAATTTCCGCGGCCTGGACGGCGCCGCCCGGCTGGAGGCGAAGCTCGGCCCGCTCCTCCTGGATTCGGTCGCCGTCTCGCTTTGGGGCGCGCTGGAGGTGGCGGGCGGGCCCGAACTGGCGGCGCCAGGCCGCATCTTCCGGTTGCATTCACCGCATTTTAAGGCATGTCTCAAAAATGATTGACAGTTAACAGCTCCTTACCGAAGCTGCGGGCATGCTTAAGCCAGCGACTGGTTTCATGTCCTCGCCCGCGATTTGGAGCTGGGAGGCCGTCTGGGACCGCCAGGTCTTCACCGCCGCGCTGCCCGCAACCGAGGGTTTCCATCGCCGGGGTGACGCCGGCTGGGGTGACATGATCCTGCCCGCCGCCGGCGCGCCGCCCGAGTTCAGCATCGACGCGGCGCCGCTTCCGGTGCCCGGCCCGGAACCGCTCGTCCGGGCCGAGCCCCTCCCAATGCTGGCCGCCGCCGAGACGCCGCCGCCGCCCTCCGCCCCCGTGCCCGAGACCGTCCGCTACGAGGCCATCGGGCCCGCCGCCTTCCGCATCACGGGCACCTCGGGCCCGGATGTCCTGGTGGGGGGCGCGGGCGACGACCGGCTGGATGGCGGGGCGGGGAACGACATCCTCGTTGGCGGCGGGGGCCGCAACCTGCTGTACGGCGGGCCGGGCTGGGACACGGCGCGCTACGACCTGCTCAGCACGGAGGCCCGGGTCGATTTCCTCCACCAGCGCATCGCCACCCGCATGGGCCAGGATGTGTTCGACGGGGTCGAGGTGCTGGATTTCCGCGACGGCGACTGGATCCTCGCCCCGGGCGCCGAGCCGCAATGGGTGGCGGATCCCGACGCCACGCTGCTCGCCCGCCTCTACATTCTGGGCCTCGACCGGCTGCCGGACCGCACGGGCTTCATCCTCTGGCTCAACGCGATGGAGGCGGGGTTGCCGGCCGAGATCGTGGCCAGGGTGATGCTGCAACTCCCGGAAGGGCGCGCGCATGGCGCCGAATATGCCGATGGCGCCGCGCTGCTGGCGGCCGCGCAGAGCCCCGAGGCGATCGCCGCCACGGCGGCGTGGACCGAGCACGGCGTCGTGACGCTGGAGAGCAGCCTGCTGAATGGGTGGATGTTATAGCGTCCGGCTTGCGCTGAGAAAATGTTATAGTATTACGTAACCCCTGAACGCCTCAGGGGTCATGTCATGCGTCTTCGCCCAATCTGGATTTGCGCCGGCCTGCTGCCGGCCGCCGCTTTCGCCCAGGATGCGGAGACCATCGTACTGCCGCCCATGGCGGTGACGGCCAGCCCGATCGCTGGCGACCAGCCGGGCAGCTTCCTTCCCGTCACCGAGATCGACCGTGCCCCGATCAGTGCGAGCCCCGCGCGCTCGCTCGGCGACGTGATGCGCGACGAGCCGGGCCTGGCCGCCAGCACCTTCGCCCCGGGCGCGAGCCGGCCGATCATCCGCGGCCTCGACAACTTCCGGGTCCGCATCCAGGAGAACGGCTTCGGCGCCGGCGATGCCTCGGCCTTCGGCGAGGACCACGCCGTGCCGCTCGACCCCATGGCGGCGGAGCGGATCGAGGTGATCCGCGGGCCGGCCTCGCTGCGCTGGGGGTCGCAGGCCATCGGCGGCGTGGTGAACGTCATCAACAACCGCATCCCGGACCGCCTGCCGGATCGCGCGGTGAAGGGCCAGGTCTCGGGCGCCTGGAACAGCGGCAGCCGGGGCTGGGACGGCTCGGCCGTCGGCGAGATGCGCGCGGGCAATGTCGTCGTGCATGGCGACATCTTCGGGCGCCACGATGCCGACTACTCCATCCCGGGCGGACGGCGGCAGGCCAATACCGGCGTGCGGACCGATGGTGGCGCGCTGGGCGTGAGCTGGATCGGCGACCAGGGCTATGTCGGCACCTCCGTCTCGCGCTTCACGAGCCTCTACGGCATCCCGGGCGGCGAGGCCGCCGTGCTCGGCACCCAGATCCGCATGGAGCAGACGCGCTGGGCCAGCCGCGGCGAGTACCGCCCCGGCTCCGGCCCCATCCGCAGCGTCAACTACTGGCTGGGCTACACCACCTATCGCCACGAGGAGATGGGCGGCGAGTTCCTCGAGGATGGCAGCGTCGGCAACCGCCACACCCATGGGGGCTTCCGCAACCAGTCGTGGGATGGGCGCGTCGAGGCCCAGCACATGCCCTTCGCGACGCGCTTCGGCGAGTTGAACGGCAGCTTCGGCCTGTCCTACGAGCAGGAGAACATCCGCACGACCGGCGAGTTCTTCGAGTTCCTGCCGCCCAACCGCACGCAGCGCTATGCCGGCTATGTCTTCGAGGAGCTGAAGCTCTCGCCCGTCTGGCGCCTGCAGGCGGCGGCGCGGCTGGAATTCGTGAACATCGCGGGCTCCACCGCCGCCTTCCCGGCGGGCAACCTGCCGACCGATCCCGACCAGGAGCTGGAGAATGCCTCGCGCCGCCGCAGCTACACGCCGGCGAGCTTCAGCCTCGGCCTGCTGCGGGACCTGCCCTGGGCGATGCAGGCGCGCGCGACGGCGCAATACGTGCAGCGCGCGCCGAGCGCGGCCGAGCTCTTCTCGCGCGGCGCACACGACGCCTCGGGCACTTTCGACATCGGCAATCCGAACCTGCGGAAGGAGGCGGCGACGAGCTTCGAGCTCGGCCTCTCGCGCCGCGACGGCGAGTTCCGCTTCGACGCCAGCGCCTTCTACGCGCGCTATGACGGCTTCATCTACCGCGCGCTCACCGGCAACAGCTGCGGCGAGGAATTCTCCTCCTGCGCCCCGGGCTCGGGCGGCGAGTTCCGCCAGGTGGCCTATGGCCAGCGCGATGCGAGTTTCTACGGCCTGGACGCGAAGGCCGAGCAGGATGTGATGCAGATCGGCTCCGGCACCGCGGGCGTCTCGGGCCGCTACGACTTCGTACGCGCGGAATTCGCGAATGGCGCGGGCAATGTGCCGCGCATCCCGCCGCACCGTCTGGGCGCGGGCATCTGGTGGCGCAGCGCGAGCTGGAACGCGAGCCTCGACTACCTGCACGCCTTCGACCAGACGCGCACGGCGGCGAACGAGACGCGCACGAACGGCTACGACCTGCTCGGCCTGCGCGTCGGCTACACCGCGCAATTGGGCGGCGGGCGGACGGCGAACTTCGCCGTCATCGGCAGCAACCTGCTGGACTCCGACGTGCGCAACTCGGCCTCCTTCAAGAAGGACGAGGTGTTGTTGCCGGGGAGGGCGGTGCGGCTCCTCGCCACCTTCACCTTCTGAAGGCTACGCCACCCCGCCCGCCGCCTCGATGACGGCGGGCCCCATGGCCGCCAGCCCCGCCGCGCACCACTCGCGGGAAATGCTCTCGGCCGGGTGGTGGCTCACGCCGCCATGGCAGGGGATGAACATCAGCGCCGAAGGCACCACGATGCCCACATGCAGCGCGTCCTGCGGGATGGGCCCCGGCATGTCGCGATGCCGGAGCTGCGCGGCGCTGGCCGCGTTCCGCAGGGAGTCGAGCAGCTTCGGCGCGAAGGGCACGCGCGGATAGCCGCCGATGCGCTGGATCTCCACCCGCACGCCGCGGCGCGCCGTCATCTCCGCCGCCGCCTCGCGGAAGGCGGCTTCCATGCGCGCGTTCCCGTCTGCGTCCGGATGGCGGATATTTGCCGCGAAGCGCACGAGCGAGGGGATGTTCCCGCGCGCATCGGGCTCCAGCTCGAGCAGGCGGGTCGCCGTCGCCATGCCGCCGGTCGCATGCGCCACGCGCTCCAGCGCCAGCACCAGCTCCGCCGCCCCGGCCAGCGCATCGTGCCGCCCCTCCATGGGCGAGCCGACATGCCCGTCGCGGCCGGTCACCACCACCGTCCACTGCTCCACGCCGATGCAATGGGTGACGATGCCGATGGGAATCCCCTCGCGCTCCAGGATCGGGCCCTGCTCGATATGCGCCTCGTAATAGGCGGCGAAGCCGCGCGCCCTGGCCGGGTCCGCGTCGCCCGCCCAGCCGGTGGCCTTGAGCGCGTCGCCATAGGTGATCGAAGGGTCGAAATTGTCGGGCGAGGCGAGCACCGTGGCCTCGTCGATCAGGCCCATCGCGCCGCCGCTCGCCGACATGGATGGCGTGAAGCGCGAGCCTTCCTCGTTGGTCCAGTTCACGACGGTGATGGGCGCCCTGGTGCGCTTTCCGGCCTCATGCAGCGCCCGCACGATCTCGAGCCCCAGCAGCACGCCGTAGGGGCCGTCGTACTTGCCGCCGGTCGGCACGCTGTCCAGGTGGCTGCCCACGGCGACCGGCGCGGCCGCCGGGTCGGTGCCCGCATAGGTGAGGTACATGCTGCCGAGCCGGTCCACCGTGACCTCGCACCCGGCGGCCAGGCCCCAGTCGCGCAGCAGCGCGCGGGCCTCGGAATCCTCGGCGGAGAGGGCGAGGCGGCGGACGCCGCCATCCGGTGTCGCGCCGATCCGCGCCATCTCTTCAAGGCTCTGCCAGAAGCGGTCCGGCGAGAAAGGAAGGCTCATGGGCTATCTCCTTGCCGCGCCATCATGGAGCCCTGGCGGGGGAGGTGAACCCCGCGCGGCAAGCCCGCAAGTCGGGCCGGGAACAACCCTGGCGCGAAAAGCGGCCCCATGCTCCCCCTTGCGGCATCCCGCCCATCGCGCGAGCCTTCCTTCCCATGACGACATGGCGCGCCCGCGCGGGCACCACCTTCACCCCCCAGAAGCAGTCCGCGCTCGGCGCGCGGGGCATGGTGGTCACGAACCACCCCGCCGCCAGCGCCGCCGGCGGCCAGATGCTGGCCGAGGGCGGCAATGCGGTGGATGCCGCCGTCGCCGCCATCCTGGCGCTCACGGTCTGCGAGCCGATGATGGTGGGCATGTTCGGCGGCGGCCTCATGCACATCGCGCAGCCGGACGGGAAGCACGAGGTGCTGGACGGCATGGCCTCCTGCCCGCTGAACGCGCGGCCGGAGATGTATGAGGGGCGCGACCCCCGCAAGCAGACGCTGGGCGCGCTCTCCGTCGCGGCGCCCGCCAACCTCCTGGCCTGGGAGGCGGGGCTGAAGCGCCATGGCCGCTTCTCCATGGCCGATGTCATCGCCCCCGCCATCCGCCTCGCCGAGCGGGGATTCGAGGCCAGCACCTACCTGCGCGAATGCACGCGCGAGGTCGCGGCCGACCTGGCGCTGGACCCCACCATCTCGCGCATCTTCCTGCCGGGCGGCGAGCCCATGGCGGTCGGCGCGCGCATCGTGAACGCGGCGCTCGGCGAGAGCCTGCGCGCGGTGGCGGCGCAAGGCGCGGCCGCGCTGCATGAGGGCGACCTCGGCACCTCCGCCTCCATCGACCTCGCGCGGAAGGGCGGCATCATCACGACGGACGACCTCGCGGCCGTGCGCATGATCCGGCGCGAGGCCGTGCGCGGCACCTATCGCGGGGTCGAGGTCTATGGCCCCCCGCCGCCATCCGCCGGCGGCGTGCACGTGCTGCAGATGCTGAACCTGCTGGAGGCCTACGACATCGCGGCCAGCGGCTTCGGCACGCCCGCCACGCTGCACCTCATCGCGGAGGCGCTGAAGATGGCCTTCGCCGACCGCGCGGTGGCCACCGCCGACCCGGCCTTCCTGGACGTGCCGGTCGAGAAGCTCATCAGCAAGGAATACGCGGCCGAGCGCCGCGCCTTCCTCGACGCCGCGCGCGCCCAGGCCTGGTCGCCCGGCATCCGCGCGATGGAGAGCGCCAACACCACCCACATCACGGTCGCGGACCATGAGGGGCGGATCGCCTGCTGCACGCACACGATCAACAGCCTCTTCGGCGCCAAGATCATGCTGCCGGAGAGCGGCCTCATCCCGAACAACTACATGGCGCTGTTCGACCCGAAGCCGGGCACGGCGCAGTCGGTGGAGCCGGGCAAGCGCGTCACGACCTCGATGTCGCCGCTGATCCTGCGCAAGGAGGGCAAGCCCTATGCGGCGCTGGGCCTGCCGGGGGGCTTGCGGATCTTCGCCTCGACCTTCCAGGCGGTGATGAACCTCGTGGACCACGGCATGTCGCTGCAGGAGGCCGTGGAGGCCCCGCGCCTCTGGACCATGGGCGGGCCCGTCGAGATGGAGGGCGGCTTCTCCGAGGAGACCCGCGGCGCGATGGAGGCGATGGGCCACCAGACCGTCTCCATGCCGCATGTCGCCGGCGGCATGGGCGCCATCCTCTGGCACGAGGACGGCCGGATGGAGGGGGCCTCCTGCTGGCGGGCGGACGGCACGCCGGTCGCGATCGGCGGCGGGCCGGCGCAGGAAGGTGTGCGCTTCTGGCCGGACATCCGGAACTAGCCAGCTCGCTCCCTAGCTACCCACCTCGGTCCGGGACCGCTATGAAGCGCCCGCGATGACCCAGAAGCCGCTCTCCTTCCAGGACATGATCCTGACCCTGCACGACTATTGGTCGAAGCAGGGCTGCCTCATCCTCCAGCCCTACGACATGGAGATGGGCGCGGGCACCTTCCACCCGGCGACGACGCTGCGCGCCCTCGGCCCCGCCCCCTGGGCGGCGGCCTATGTGCAGCCCTCCCGCCGGCCCTCGGACGGGCGCTATGGCGAGAACCCAAACCGGCTGCAGCACTACTACCAGTACCAGGTGATCATGAAGCCGAGCCCGCGGGACCCGCAGGCCATGCTCATGGAGAGCTACCGGGCGCTCGGCCTGGATCCCGCGCTGCACGACATCCGCTTCGTCGAGGACGACTGGGAGAGCCCGACGCTCGGCGCCTGGGGCCTGGGCTGGGAGGTCTGGTGCGACGGGATGGAGGTGACGCAGTTCACCTATTTCCAGCAGGTCGGCGGCATTCCCTGCGAGGTTCCGAGCTGCGAGCTCACCTACGGGCTCGAGCGGCTGGCCATGTACATCCAGGGCGTGGAGAACGTGTACGACCTGGACTTCAACGGCCGGGGCGTGACCTATGGCGACGTCTTCCTGCGCGCCGAGAAGGAATACAGCGCCCACAACTTCGAATTCGCCGATGTCGCGCTGCTGAAGCGCCATTTCGAGGACGCGGAGCAGGAATGCCACGCCCTGGTGTCCAAGGGCCTCGCCATGCCCGCCTATGACCAGTGCATCAAGGCCAGCCACCGCTTCAACCTGCTGGACGCGCGCGGCGCCATCAGCGTGACGGAGCGCGCCTCCTACATCGGGCGCGTGCGCGCGCTGGCGAAGGCCTGCTGCGAGAGTTGGCTCGCGGGGGCGGCATAGGGTAGAATACCGCCGGAGGTTCTACCATGGGCCAGCTGAACATCAAGGACGAGGAGCTGATCGCGAAGCTGAAGCGGCTTGCCGAGCGGCGCAGCAGCTCGGTCGTCGAGGTCCTTCGCCGCATGGTCGAGCAGGAAGTGCTCCGGGACGAGGAGGAAATCGCCCGCCGCCTGGAGGCCATCCGTGAGATCACGCGGGAATCCGCGAAGCTCGTCCCTCCCGGCGTCACCAGCGACCCTTCGTATCTCTATGACGAGAACGGCCTGCCGAAGTGATCCTGGATACCTCGGCCCTGATCGCCATGCTCTGGGGCGAACCCGAAGCGGCGGCCCTGGAGGCGGCGGTTTCCGCGTCGCAATCCCTCCTGATTTCGGCGCCGACGCTGCTGGAGGCGGCGACCGTGGCGGAAGGCCGGATCGGCCGGGAAATGGGAAACCGGCTGGATGATCTGCTTGCGCGGATAGGCGTCGAGATCGTCCCCTTCACCGCCGAGCATGCCGCCCTGGCCCGCGAGGGCTGGCGCCGCTACGGCAAGGGCCGCCACCCGGCCGGACTCAACTTCGGCGATTGTTTCGCCTATGCGCTCGCCAAGAGCCGCAACGAACCCCTCCTGTTCAAGGGCGATCACTTCGCCCAGACCGATGTGAAGGCTGCGATCTAGTGCCCGAACTGCTCATCGAATTCCTGACCGAGGAAATCCCCGCGCGCATGCAGGCCCGCGCGGCCGACGATCTGTGCCGGCTGGCCAAGGCGGGCCTGGCGCCGCTGATGCAGGGCGAGCCGCGCGGCTTCTACGGCCCCCGCCGCATCGGCTTCGTGGCCGAGATGGCGCTTTCCGCCCAGACCCCGGCCAAGGAGGAGCGTGGCCCGCGCATCGGCGCGCCCGAGCAGGCGCTGGCCGGCTTCCTCAAGAAGCACAATGCGACGCGCGAGATGCTGGTCGAGCAGAACGGCTCGCTCGTCCTCGTGAAGCCGGGCGAGACCATCACGGCCGAGGCCCTGCTGCACCGGGCGCTGCCCGAGCTCGTCTGGAGCTTCCCCTGGCCGAAGAGCATGCGCTGGGCCAATTCGGCACTGATGTGGGTGCGGCCGCTGCAGCGCGTGCTCTGCCTCATGGACGGCAAGCCGGTGCCGGTCGCCTTCGCGCGCGGCCACGATGCGGCACATGGCCTCGTGGCGGCGGAGCTGACCGAGGGCCATCGCGTCCACGCGCCGGGCGCCTTCGCCGTGACGGGCTTCGCCGACTACGTGGAGAAGCTGCGCGGCCATTTCGTCGTGCCGGAGGCGGAGGAGCGGATGGCCCTCATCCGCGGCCGCGTGGCCGAACTGGCCTCGGCCGAGGGCGTCGAGGTCGTGCCCGACGAGGGCCTGCTGGCCGAGGTCGCGGGGCTGGTCGAATGGCCGGTGCCGCTGCTGGGCCGCATCGACGACGCCTTCATGGACCTGCCGGCCGAGGTGATGCGCACCTCCATGCGCGTGAACCAGCGCTACTTCGCCCTGCGCAAGCCGGATGGGACGGCCGCGCCCTACTTCGCGCTGGTCGCGAACATCGCGGCGACGGATGGCGGAAAAGCGCTGGTCGCGGGCAATGAGCGCGTGCTGCGCGCGCGCCTCTCCGACGCGCGCTTCTTCTGGGACCAGGACCGCAAGCAGAAGCTGGAAGACTTCCTGCCGAAGCTGGACGGCGCGGTGTTCCACGCGAAGCTCGGCACCCAGGGCCAGCGCGTGCTGCGCCTCGTGCGTCTGGCTGGCGTGCTGGCGCCGCTGGTGGGCGCCGAGGTCGCGCTGGCCGAGCGAGCGGCGCTGCTGGCCAAGGCGGACCTCGCCTCCGGCATGGTGGGCGAGTTCCCGGAGCTCCAGGGGATCATGGGCGGCTATTACGCCCGCCTGCAGGGCGAGGATGCGCGCGTGGCCGATGCCATCGCGCAGCATTACCGGCCCTTGGGCCCGACCGACGCCGTCCCGACGGAGCCGGTGGCGATCGCCGTCTCGCTGGCGGACAAGCTGGATCAGCTGGCGGGGTTCTTCGCGGCGGACGAGCGGCCGACGGGCAGCGGCGATCCCTTCGCGCTGCGCCGCGCTGCGCTCGGCGTGATCCGCATGCTGCGCGAGAACGGGCTGCGCCTGAGCCTGCGCGATATCCTGGGCGAGGTCTTCTTCGGCTTCCCGCAAGCCACCGGGACCACCGCCCAGCCGGAATTCGGCATGGCCGTCGCGACCGAGCGCATGAAGGCAGGTGCGCCGCCCGACAGCCGTCATCCGCCCATGGTCGCCGCCTTCGCGGCGGGCGTGGTGGACTTCCTCACCGACCGCCTCCGCGTCCAGCTCCGCGCCGAGGGCGCGCGGCATGACCTCGTCGCCGCCAGCATCGGCGAGGACGACGACATCCTGCGCATCCTTTCGCGCGCCGAGGCGTTGGGCTCGCTTGTGGAATCCGAGGACGGGAAGAACCTGCTCGCCGCCTACAAGCGCGCCCAGAATATCCTGCGCATCGAGGAGAAGAAGGACGGCCCGCATTCCGGCGCCGTCGATGAATCGCTCCTCGCCCTGCCGCAGGAGAAGGCCCTGAACGCCGCGCTGGCGGAGGCCGAGGCGAAGGTGCACGGCCTGCTGGCGGCCGAGAGCTTCGGCCCGGCCATGTCCGCGCTGGCTGCGTTGCGGGCCCCGGTGGACGCCTTCTTCGATGGCATCCTCGTGAACGACCCCGAGCCTTTGTTGCGCCGCAATCGTCTGCGGTTACTCTCGCGCCTGCGGCTTGCGATGGATGCCGTCGGCGATCTCTCCAAGATTGAAGCTTGAAGGAAACGCGCATGACTCAGTGGGTGTACAGCTTCGGAGCCGGCCACAACGAGGGCAGCGCCGATATGCGGAACCTGCTCGGCGGCAAGGGAGCGAATCTCGCGGAGATGGCCTCCATCGGCCTTCCGGTGCCGCCGGGCTTCACCATCACCACCGAGGTCTGCACCTACTTCTACGACCACGGGAAGCAGTATCCCGCTGAGCTCAACGGCGCCGTGAAGGCCGCGCTCGGCCGCATCGAAGCCGCGGTCGGCCTCAAGTTCGGCGATACCGACAAGCCGCTGCTCGTCTCCGTCCGCTCCGGCGCGCGCGTCTCCATGCCCGGCATGATGGACACGGTGCTGAACCTCGGCCTTAACGACCAGACGGTCGAGGGCCTGGCCAAGGCCAGCGGCGACGCCCGCTTCGCCTGGGACAGCTATCGCCGCTTTATCCAGATGTACGGCTCGGTCGTGCTCGACGTGGATCACCACCGCTTCGAGGAGATCATCGAGGATGTGAAGCTCGACCGCGGCGTGGCGGAGGACACCGCGCTCACAGCCGAGGATTGGCGCGAGGTCGCTTCCGGCTTCAAGACCGTGGTCGCCGACGCCACCGGCGCCCCCTTCCCGCAGGACCCCGAGGCCCAGCTCTGGGGCGCCATCGGCGCCGTCTTCGGCTCCTGGATGAACGCCCGCGCCAACACCTATCGCCGCCTGAACGACATCCCCGCGAGCTGGGGCACGGCCGTCAACGTGCAGGCGATGGTCTTCGGCAATATGGGCGACGATTGCGCCACGGGCGTCTGCTTCACGCGCGACCCCTCCACGGGCGATGACGTCTTCTACGGCGAGTACCTCATCAACGCCCAGGGCGAGGATGTGGTGGCCGGCATCCGCACGCCGCAGCCCATGAGCAAGGAGCGCGCCAAGCCCGGCGAGAAGCCGATGGAAGAGGTGATGCCGGCCGCCTACCAGGAGCTCGTCCGCGTCCGCTCGGTGCTGGAGAAGCACTACAAGGACATGCAGGACATCGAGTTCACGGTGCAGCAGAACAAGCTCTACATGCTGCAGACGCGCAACGGGAAGCGCACGGCCGCCGCCTCGCTCAAGATCGCGGTGGACATGTGCCGCGAGGGGCTGATCGGCGAGACCGAGGCCGTGACGCGCGTGGCCCCAGGATCGCTCGACCAGCTGCTGCACCCGACGCTCGACCCCAAGGCGCCGCGCAAGCTGCTGAGCAAGGGCCTTCCGGCCTCGCCGGGCGCCGCCTGCGGCGTCGTCGTCTTCAGCTCTGACGAGGCCGAGATGCGCGCCCAGAAGGGCGAGAGCGTCATCCTCGTCCGCATCGAGACGAGCCCCGAGGACATCCACGGCATGCACGCCGCCCGCGGCATCCTGACCACGCGCGGCGGCATGACGAGCCACGCCGCCGTGGTCGCGCGCGGCATGGGCCGGCCCTGCGTGGCGGGCGCCGGCGGCATCGCGGTGGATTATGCGGCGCAGGCGCTTTCCGCCGGCGGCCAGATCATCCGCGCGGGCGACACGATCACCCTGGACGGTGCGACGGGCGAGGTCTTCATCGGTTCCGTCGCGATGATCGAGCCGCAGCTCTCCGGCGATTTCGCGACGCTGATGGAGTGGGCCGACAAGGTGCGCCGCATGAAGGTGCGCGCCAATGCCGAGACGCCGCTCGACGCCGACACGGCGCGCAAGTTCGGCGCCGAGGGCATCGGCCTCTGCCGCACCGAGCACATGTTCTTCGACCCCGCGCGCATCGGCGCGGTGCGCCAGATGATCATGTCCGAGCACGAGGAGGGGCGTCGCGGGGCGCTGGCCAAGCTGCTGCCCTTCCAGCGCAGCGACTTCACCGAGCTCTTCCGCATCATGGCGGGCCTGCCGGTGACGATCCGCCTGCTCGACCCGCCACTGCACGAATTCCTGCCGCACACGGAGGAGGAGATCGCCGAGGTCGCGAACGGCCTGGGCGTGGATGCCAGCGCCATGCAGCGTCGCGCGGCGGAGCTGTCGGAAGCCAACCCGATGCTCGGCCATCGCGGCTGCCGCCTCGGCATCAGCTTCCCCGAGATCTACGAGATGCAAGCCCGCGCCATCTTCGAGGCGGCGATCGCGGTCGCCAAGGAGACCGGCAAGGCGCCGGTGCCCGAGATCATGATCCCGCTGGTGATGACGAAGCGCGAGCTCGACATCACGCGTGCCCAGGTGGACGGCATCGCGGCCAAGGTCTTCGCGGAAACGGGCACCACCATCGAATACATGGTGGGCACGATGATCGAGCTGCCGCGCGCCTGCCTGATCGCCGACAGCATCGCCGAGAGCGCGGATTTCTTCAGCTTCGGCACGAACGACCTGACGCAGACGACCTTCGGCCTCTCGCGTGACGACGCGGGCAAGTTCCTGCCGACCTATGTGGAGAAGAACATCCTGCCGAAGGACCCGTTCGTCTCCATCGATCCGGACGGCGTGGGCGCGCTCATGTCCATCGGCGCGCAGAAGGGGCGGAGCGTGAAGAACGACCTCAAGCTCGGCATCTGCGGCGAGCATGGCGGCGATCCGTCCTCGGTGCAGTTCTGCGAGACGGTCGGGCTCGACTACGTGTCCTGCTCGCCCTACCGCGTGCCGGTCGCGCGGCTGGCGGCGGCGCAGGCCGCGCTGCAGTCCGGCGGCATCGACCGCACGGCTTAGTATTTGATGTCCTCAGACGCCGGGCGCGCGCTTCGCGCGCTTGGCTTCGCGCTCCTGGCCCGAGGCTAGGCCTCGGGCGGCGGGATCAAGCCCGTTCCAGCAGGCCCATGCGCCAGAGGCGCTGCGCGAAGTCGCTGCCGCCCGGCTCCGCGCCTTCGCTGAAGGCCGCCAGGATCTCCGCCTCCTCGGGCGAGAGGTTCATGGCGCCGCCGCTCCAGAACAACGTGGCCGATCCGTCGTCGCCCTGGATCAGGTGGGTGTGCATACCCTCCGTCAGGCGCAGCGGGCTCTGCGGCATGGGCGCGAAGAGGCCGCGCGCGGGGAGGGGCTGGCGGTCGCGCGCCAGCTGTTCCAGCAGCAGGCTGGTCAGGCGCCCGGCCTCGGAGGCGCCGCCCAGCCGGTCGAGCCGCCGGGCGAGTTCCGGCTGCAGGTCGGCCTCGCCGATGCGCCAGGTGGGCACGCTGTCGCGCAGGCGCGGGTCCCGCTGCTCCATTTCGTCGATCAGGTTGCGCAGCGCCTGGGCCCAGCTCGCCTCCATGAAGCCGACCGTGATGTGCAGCGAGGGCTCGCCGTGCTCGGTCGCGGCGTCATGCATGAGGCCGCGCGGGATATAGAGGGCGTCGCCGGGTTCCATGACGAATTCATGCGGCTCGCCCTCGGGCTTGAGCTTGCCGGGCCAGGGCGTGTTGCGCGTGGGGCGCTCCACCGGCTCGCCGTCCCAGACGCGCCAGCGCTTGCGGCCCTCGACCTGCATCACCAGCACGTCGTGCGTGTCGTAATGCGTGCGGAAGCCCTGCGCGCCGGGCGGCGTCAGGTAGATGTTCGCCTGCACCGGGTGCAGGAACAGCCGCTCCAGCCCCCGGCAGAAATCGGCCAGCGGCGGGTGCGATTCGTGGAACTGCGCCAGCACCAGCGAGGCGCCTTCGTCGAAGCGCATGAGCAGGTTGGGCAGGTCGATGCGGCCATCCGGCATGGTATATTCGTGCTCGGGCACCGCGGCGCTGCCGTTGCGCGAATCATCGGCCATGGAGATCCGCAGCGAGCGCGTGCCGTCCGTGCGCAGGTGGCGGTCGAGGACCGCCGTGCTCAGCAGCCGCTCATAGCGCGCACGGTCGGCTGAGCGGATCAGCTTCCAATGCGGAGTCTCGCGCAGGGCCAGCACCTCCTCGACCTCCATCCCTTCGAAGGCGAGGGCGAAGGCGGCCTCGGCAAGTCCGGTGCCTTTGCTGTGCTGATCCATGTCTGATCCTGGTCGAGGGGTCTGGCAGTCTAGCGCGGAGAGGGCGCGCGTTTCACCGGCGCCCGTAGCCTGCCGCGTCGTAGGGATCGGAATCGGTGCGGCTGCGCCGGTATCCGCCACGGCCATTACCGGGCGGGTCGTTGGGATCGCCGTCGGTGACGCCGGTGCCGCGCCGGTACCCACCGCCGCGCCCATTGCCGGGCGGGTCGTTCGGATCGCCGTCGGTGACGCCGGTGCCGCGCCGGTATCCGCCCCCGCGCCCATTGCCGGGCGGGTCGTTGGGATCGCCATCGGTGATGCCGGTACCGCGCCGGTAGCCACCGCCGCGCCCATTGCCGGGCGGGTCGTTCGGATCGCCGTCGGTGACGCCGGTGCCGCGCCGGTATCCGCCCCCGCGCCCATTGCCGGGCGGGTCGTTGGGATCGCCATCGGTGATGCCGGTACCGCGCCGGTAGCCACCGCCGCGCCCATTGCCGGGCGGGTCGTTCGGATCGCCGTCGGTGACGCCGGTGCCGCGCCGGTATCCGCCCCCGCGCCCATTGCCGGGCGGGTCGTTGGGATCGCCATCGGTGATGCCGGTACCGCGCCGGTAGCCACCGCCGCGCCCATTGCCGGGCGGGTCGTTCGGATCGCCGTCGGTGACGCCGGTGCCGCGCCGGTATCCGCCCCCGCGCCCATTGCCGGGCGGATCGTTCGGGTCGCCGTCGGTAAGGCCAGTCCGGGCGGGGTAGTAGCCGGGGCCGGGCGGCGCGACGCAGGCCGTGAGGCTGGCGGCGGAGCCGCCGAGCACGGCGGTACGCAAGATGAGGAGGCGTCGGCTCAGTCGGTTATTCATGGCGTTTCCTTGCGGCGTCGTGGGAGCGGCCGTGCGGTCCGGAAATTAGCGGGCAGGAATGAAGGACAAATGAGGATTCCGTCGGGCGACGGCGTCAGCGGCGCCCGCGTCCTGCCCCATCATACGGGTCGGCATCGGTGCGGCCCGTGTATCCGCCGCCGCCGCCGCGCCCCCGTCCGCGCCCGGGCCCATCCGAAGGATCATTGTCGGTGATGCCGGAGCGATACCCGCCACGTCCCCGGCCGGGCCCGTCACTCGGGTCGTTGTCGGTCACGCCGCTGCGCGGTGCCGCGCGATAGCCGCCCCGGCCACGGCCCGGACCGTCCGAGGGATCATTGTCGGTGATGCCCGTGCGCCCGCCGCCGCCGCTGCGCCCGCGGCCGGCCGCGTCATAGGGATCGTTGTCCGACCGGCCGGAGCGGCCGTAGCCCGCGCGGTCGTTCGGGTCGTTGTCGGACCGTCCGCTCTGTGCCTGCGCGTCCGGCGCGGCGGCAGCCATGCCGGCGATCGCTCCGGCGCTGCCAACCACGCGCGCCACCAGCAGCCTTCGGCCGAGGCGAGGATCTTTCTTGTTGTTCTCGGACATTGGGCCCGTGTGTTCTTGCTGAGGGGACAGGAAGCTTGCGACGGAACATTTCTTTCAGGCAAGAGATTCAACACCTTGTGGAGTTTAGTGGCGAATTTGTAATCCTCGGCCCAGCCCGGCCACTGTTGCGCGCGGCGGCGTCCGCGCCCAAGCATGCGGAACTCCAGGGAAGAAGATCCGCCGCATGAACCGCCGCCATTTGCTTGCCACCCCCATGCTCGGTCTCGCTCTCGCGGCGGGGGACGCCTCGGCCCAGCAGCGCTTCGCCAATCTCAGCATGTTCATTCCAGCTGGCCCCGGCGGCGGCTGGGACGGGCTCGGCCGTGCCATCGAGCAGGTGGCGCGCCAGGCCGGGCTCGTCGGCAATTTCCAGTTCGAGAATGTCGGCGGCGCCGGCGGCATTGTGGGCCTGCCGCGCTTCGTGGCGCAGCGGCGCGGGCGGGGCGATGCGCTGATGGTCTCGGGCTCCATCATGGTGGGCGCGGTGCTGACCAACCGCTCGCCGGTCGGGCTTTCCAACGTGACGCCCATCGCGCGCATGACGCAGGAAGTGGGCGTGGTGGTCGTGCCCGCGCAGTCCGACATCCGGGACATCGCGGGGCTGCTGAATGCCTTCCGCACCAATCCGGGCGGCACCTCGGTGGCGGGCGGCAGCGCCGGCGGGACGGATCACATCACGCTCGGCCTCGTCCTGCGCGCCCTGGGCCGCAATGCGCGCGAGGGCAGCTACGTCGCCTTCGCGGGCGGCGGCCCGGCCCAGGCAGCCATCCTCGGCGCGCAGGTGAAGGCCGGCATCTCCGGCTATTCGGAGTTCTCGGAGCAGATCAAGGCAGGCCGGATGCGCGCCCTGGCGACGACCGGCGAGACGCGGAGCGACCCGGCCATCCCCACGCTCAAGGAATCCGGCGTGGACGTGGCGATCGCTAACTGGCGGGGAGTCTTCGGCGCGCCCGGCATCAACCCGAACCAGAAGGCGGCGCTGACGACCTTCGTCACCGAGCTGGTGGCGCTGCCCGCCTGGCGCGACCTGATGGAGACGCGCGGCTGGGACAACGCCTTCCTCGCGGGCGCCGAGTTCGAGCGCTTCCTGGCCGCCGACATCGCCGCCACCGAGACGGTGCTGAAGGAGCTTGGGCTCGCCGGCTAGGACTGGCGCGCCAGCCAGACGGTGTGGCCGCCGCAATCGGGATCCTCGGCGAGGTGCGCTTCCACCTCGTAGCCCTGGGCGGCCAGCAGCGCCCGGTATTCGTCCGGGGCGAGGCTGGAATGGTAGAGTTCCTCGCCCTCGAAGCTGCCCAGCGCCTCGCCGTCGGACGGGCCGCTCGTGAACATCAGCGCCGAGCCCGCCGCCGCATGCCGGGCGAAGACGGGGAACATCGCGCGCTGATCCTCGCGCCTCAGGTGGAAGAAGCTGTCCCAGGCGAGGATGCCGTCGAAGCGGCGGCCGAGGTCCAGGCCCCGCATGTCGGCCACATGCCATTCGTGCGCGGGATGGCGTGCCTCGCACAGGGCGATCATCGCCGCCGAGGAGTCGACGCCCGTCACGCCGAAGCCCCGCGCGATCATCTCCGACGCGAGGGGGCGGCCTGACCCGCAGCCGAGATCGAGCACCGCGCCGCCCGGGGGAACCAGCCCGCAGAACCGGTCGAGCCATCCGCGCTCCATCAGCTTCCCGCCATGGTTGCGCTTCCGGTCCCACGCGCCCGCATGCCTTTCGTAGAGGCCGATGACGTTTTCCGCGGATGACAAGGATGCCATCTCCCCGACACGTGACTTGCGGGCATGATCCTGCGCATGAAGCCCGAATTGAGGAAGCGCGAGGCCGCATGACATCCCGTATTCCGCTGCCGGATCTCCTGGCCGGCCTCGCCGTGCTGGTCTTCGGCCTGGTCGGCATCTGGCAGGCCTGGGCTATTCCCGTCTCGCCGCTTTATGCCCAGGTCGGCCCCAAGCCGGTGCCCTATGTGGTCGCGACCTGCCTCGTGCTGCTCGGCGCCGCCTTGGTGGTGCAGGCGGTGCGCGGCGGCTGGTCGCATCATGTGCCCGAGGTCGTCGAGTCCGGCCCGCCCAACACGCGCTCGCTCGGCCTGCTCTTCGCGGGGCTGGCGGCGAACCTCCTGCTGATCGGGCCCGCCGGCTTCTCCATCGCGGCCACGGTGCAGTTCGTGCTGGTGGCCCGCGCCTTCGGCAGCCGCTCGATGGCGCGGGACCTGCTCATCGCCCTGCCGCTCACGCTGCTGGTCTGGTTCCTCTTCGTCGAGGGGCTCGGCGTGAATATCGGCGCGGGCATCCTGGAGGGGATCGTGCTGCGGCTGCTGGGCCAGGAGGTCGTCTGATGGAAGCGATCTCGGGCCTCGCCCTCGGCTTCTCGCATGCGCTCAGCCTCCCCAACCTGGCCTGGGCCATGCTCGGCTGCTTCCTCGGCACGGCGGTCGGCGTGCTGCCGGGCATCGGGCCCGCGCTCGCGATCGCGCTGCTGCTGCCCATCACTTTCCAGGTGAGCGCGACCGGCGCCTTCATCCTCTTCTGCGGCATTTTCTACGGCGCCATGTATGGCGGCAGCACCACCTCCATCCTGCTGAACGCGCCGGGCGAGTCCGGCTCCATCATCACGGCGCTGGAGGGCGCCAAGATGGCGCGCAACGGGCGCGCGGGCCCCGCCCTCGCGACCTCGGCCATCGGCAGCTTCGTCGCGGGCGTGGTGGGGACGCTCGGCATCGCCTTCCTGGGGCCGGTCGTGGTGGACCTCGGCCTCATGCTCGGCCCGGCCGAGTATTTCTCGCTGATGCTGCTCTGCTTCGTGACCGTCTCGGCGGTGCTGGGCGGCTCGGCGGTGCGCGGGCTGGTGAGCCTCTTCTTCGGCCTTTCGCTCGGCCTCGTGGGCATCGACCTGCAGACCGGCCAGCCGCGCATGACCTTCGGCCTGCCCGAGCTGCTGGACGGCGTGAACGTGGTGCTCGTCGCCGTCGCGCTCTTCGCGGTGGCCGAGGCGCTGCACATGGCCTGGCGCCATGTGGAGGGCGGCGGGCAGGTGCTGCCGGTGGGCAATCTCTGGCTCTCGAAGTCGGACCTCAGGCGCAGCTTCTGGCCCTGGATCCGCGGCGCGGGCCTCGGCTTTCCCTTCGGCGTGCTGCCGGCCGGCGGCACCGAGATGCCGACCATGCTGAGCTACTACGCCGAGAAGAAGCTGGTCGCCCCCGAGCACGCGCATGAGTTCGGCACCACCGGCGCCATCGAGGGCGTGGCGGGGCCGGAGGCGGCGAACAACGCGGCGGCCGCGGGCATCCTCGTGCCCATGCTCACCCTCGGCCTGCCGACCAGCGCGACGGCGGCCATCATGCTCTCGGCCTTCCAGAGCTATGGCATCCAGCCCGGGCCGCTCTTGTTCCAGACGCAGGGCGAGCTGGTCTGGACGCTGATCGCGAGCCTCTTCATCGCCAACGTCATGCTGGTGGTGCTGAACCTGCCGCTGATCGGCCTCTGGGTCCGCATCCTGAAGATCCCCGCGCCGCAGCTCTATGCCGGCATCCTGGTCTTCGCGACCATCGGCACCTACGGCATCAGCAACTCCATCACCGACCTGCTGCTGCTCTACGGCATCGGCATCATCGGGATGTTCATGCGCCGCTTCGACTTCCCCGTCGCGCCGGTCGTGATCGGCATGATCCTGGGCCCCATGGCCGAGCAGGCGTTGCGCCAGGCCCTGACCATCAGCGAGGGCAACTGGTCCACCTTCGTCACCCGCCCGGGCAGCCTCTGCCTGCTGATCCTGGCGGCGCTGGCGCTGGCGGGGCCGCGGCTCTACACCCGGCTCGCGCGGAAGGCCGAGGGCGGGTAAGCTCCCGGTCCATGCGGGACAAGCCTGTGAATGCCTGAAGCGCCTCTTCTGAAGCTCGAGGATGGGCAGGCCGAAGCGCCGCGCCGCCGGCGCTGGGTCTCGCCGCTGCTGCGGCGAATCCTGCTGGTGAACGCGCTGCCACCCGCGCTGCTTGCCGTGGCGCTGCTCTATCTCGACCAGTACCAGAACGGGCTGCTGGCCGCCGAGGTGGAGGCCATGCGCAACCAGGCGCGCATCTATGCCGGCGCCATCGGCGAGGCCGCCGTCCGCATCCAGGACGACCGCGCCGTGCTGGTGCCCGAGCAGGCGCGCCCGCTGCTGCGCCGCCTGGTCGAGCCTTCGCCCAACACGCAGGCGCGGCTCTTCGATACGGCGGGCCTCGTGGTCGCGGACAGCCGCGTGCGCGAGGGTTCCGGAAGCGCGGTGGTGACCGAGCCCTTGCCCGCGCCAGAGCCGCGCGGCGCGATCTCCAACTCCGTCTCGCGTATCTACGAACGGCTCCTGAGCCTGCTGCCCAGCCAGGCGCGCAATCCCGTGGTGCTGGACACCACGCCCGATGCGCAGAGCTTCGACTGGCAGCCGGATCTCGGCCCCGAGCGGCAGGCGGAGCTGCGGCTGGCGCTGGAGGGGGGCGTCACGCCCTATATCCGCCGCACGCCCGATGGCCGCCTGCTGGTGAGCGTCGCCGAACCCGCGCGGCGCGGCGCGCAGGCGGTGGGCATCGTGCTGCTGACGCGCGAGGCGCGCGAGGTGGATGAGCGTCTCTTCGAGATCCGCGCCAGCGTGCTCGGCCTCTTCCTGCTGGCGCTGGGGCTGACGGTGGCCGTGTCGATCTACCTGACCTGGACGATCGCGACGCCGGTGCTGCAGCTGGCCGGCGCGGCCGCCGAGATGCGGCAGGGCAAGGGGCGGGGCGGCAGCGTGCCCAGCCGCCTGCTGGAGCGGCAGGACGAGATCGGCATCCTCTCGCGTGATCTGCAGGCCGCGGCCCGCGCGCTTTGGGCGCGGATCGACGCCAATGAGCGCTTCGCGGCCGATGTGGCCCATGAGCTCAAGAACCCGCTCACCAGCGTGCGCAGCGCCATCGAGACGCTGCGCCGCGTGGAGGACAAGGAGCAGCAGCACCGCCTGCTCTCGATCATCGCGAACGATGCGGTGCGGATGGACCGCCTGATCGGCGACATCGCCGACAGCTCCCGCGTCGATGCCGAGCTGTCGCGCACCATCGCGGAGCCCGTGGATATCGGCCCCATCCTCGCGGTGCTGGTGGAGCTGCACAACACGACGCGCCAGCCGCGCGACCCGGTGATGCACCTGGAGGCGCCGGAGAAGCTTGTGATCCTGGGCGTGGAGGACCGCGTCGTGCAGGTGATCCGCAACCTGCTGGGCAACGCGGTCTCCTTCAGCCCGGAGGAGGGGCATGTCTGGCTCCGCGCCCGCGAGACGGCGACCGAAGTGGAGCTGATCGTCGACGACGAGGGGCCGGGCATTCCCGACGCGAAGCTGGAAGGCATCTTCGACCGCTTCTACACCGAGCGCCCCCGCGGCGAGCGCTTCGGCCAGCATTCGGGTCTCGGGCTTTCCATCTCGAAGCAGATCATCGAGGGGCTGCGCGGGCGGATCAGCGCGGAGAACCGGCGCGGCGCGGACGGCAAGGTGACGGGCGCGCGGTTCATGGTGCGGATCCCGCGCGGCTAGTCCGCCTTACGGCGCTTCCGGCGAGGGGAAGCGCCAGCTGCCGTCCAGGATCTCGGCCCGCGGGCGGTAGAGCCGCACCGTGTAGTTCCAGCCCGGCGTGATCGGCAGGCAGTTGGGCACCGTGCCGTCGCAGCCGCCGAACTGCACGCGCACGGTTCCGTCGGCCTCGCGCCGTGCCGTCACGTTGTTGACCGAATAGGCGTTCTGCCGATTGGGCTCGAAGAAGCCGCGCGCGTTGTAGACGCTGATGGACCAGAACCCATCCACCGGAACGTCGCCCACCGTGAGCCGGTAGATCGTGCTGCCGTCGTTCCGGGACGGGAGGCCGTTGAGGTACAGCGCGTCGCGGTCCGGATTGCCGCCCCAGCCGGCCGCCGAGCCGATCAGATGGCGCACGGGCTCGACCTCGCCGCGCGCGCCGAACATGCGGCGCGCATCCGGCAGCGTCGCGGCCAGGCCGAGGAGCAGCTGGCGGACCTTGTCCTGGCTTTCGCGGTCCCAGCGCGGCAGCTCCAGCCGGCCGGCGGTGCGCGGCTCGATCCGGATCGTATCCTGCAGCGCATGCACCTGCTGCAGGTCCTGCGGCTTGGCCGGGTCCACCAGGATGCGGATGATGGCCATGACATAGCGCGTGCCGACCTGCTCGCGCGTCAGCACGTGCCGGCCGGCGCCGTAGTGCACGCCGATCGTGAAGTGATCCTGCGAGATCACCTGCATGGCGAGGTAGCGGTTGCCCGGATCGGGCAGCACGATCGCAGTCGGGCCCGCATCAAGGTCGATGACGGCGGAAGAATAGAGCGTGTCGCGATTCATGCGGATGACGGTCTGCGCGTCCACCGGCGTCGGCTCGCGGTGGTGGACGAACCGCTCGAAGCCGCCGTTCGCGGAGGTCGCGGCGAAGTAGAAGTCGCTTTCGGCGCGGATGAAGTTGTCCGCGGTCACGGTGACGGCCGCGGGCTGGGCCATGGCCGCCGGCGCGACGATGGCGAGCACGGCCGCGATGAGAGAGCGGCCGAAACGGAGCGACATGGCGTTTCCTTCGTTGAGGCGAGGTATACTTGCCTGGGAAGGTTAATCCGCGCGGCCGCCGCCCCACAACAGATCCAGCGCCTGGCCGCCGGCGCCGCGGGCGCGGAAGAGGCGGATCTCGACCTCCAGCGAAATCCCTTCCGCGGCGGGGACCAGCCTTCCGCGCTCCACCTCCTCCTGCGCCATGGTCACGGGCAGCCAGGCGATGCCGCCGCCCTCGCGGGCGATGTTCATGAGCGTGGCCGCGAGATGCGAGGTCAGCACCGGCTCATGGCCCACGAGGTCGGGCAGGGCGGGCGCCGAGGCCGCCACGATCCGCCCGAGGCCCGAGGCCGGGTGATAGGCCAGCAGCCTCCGCGAGCCGCCGGGCGCCCAGAAGGGCGCCAGCACGTCCGCGCCCACGCGGATGCTCTCGAAGCGCTCGCCCTCCAGCCGCACGGGGGCGGAGGGGTGGTAGTGGCAGAGCAGCGCCTGCACCTCGCCCGCCAGCATGATCTGCTCGCAGGTTTCCAGGCTGTCGGAGACGAGGCTGATGGCGCCCATGGCGCCCAGCGGTAGGCGCGTGCGGATCCAGCCGGGGAAGAAGGTGAAGGAAAGCGCATGCGTGGCGGCGATGGAGAGCGAGCCGCGCTCGCGCTCCGCGATGGCCCGCATCTCCCGCTGGGCGCGGGTCAGCAGGCGGAGCATCTCTCCGGCGAGGGGGTGGAAGTGCTGGCCGGCTCCCGTCAGCTCGGCACCCTGGGCGCCGCGCAGGAAGAGGGGCACGCCCACCCAGTCCTCCAGCGCGCGGATGCGGCGGCTGAAGGCCGGCTGCGTGACGTGGCGCAACTCGGCGGCGCGGGAGAAGTTCCGCTGCTCGGCGAGGGCCAGGAAATCCTTCAGCCAGTCGAGTTCCATCACGAGTTCCCGTGGCGGCGATACCGGTCATGCATCGCGCGAGGCGACAACGGCATTGGCCCGCGCGCTGCCCGCAGAGGTAGCTCTTCCGCCGCGCCCCGCGAAGGGGGCGGTTCAGGAGAGCCAGCCTTGAAGATCGTCGACGTCTGCGAGATCACCCAGCCGATCTCGTCCCCCATCCGCAACGCCTATATCGACTTCACCAAGATGACCGCGAGCCTGGTGGCCGTGGTCACGGATGTGGTGCGCGACGGCCGGCGCGTCGTGGGCTACGGCTTCAACTCCAATGGCCGCTACGGCCAGGGCGGGCTGATCCGCGAGCGCTTCCGCAACCGCATCCTCGAGGCCGCGCCGGGCAGCCTGATCGACGAGGCGAACGACAATCTCGACCCGCACAAGATCTGGGCGGCGATGATGACGAACGAGAAGCCGGGCGGGCATGGCGAGCGCTCGGTCGCCGTCGGCACGCTCGACATGGCGATCTGGGACGCGACGGCGAAGATCGCGGGCAAGCCGCTGTTCCGCCTGCTGGCCGAGCGCAAGGGCGTGACCGCCAATCCGCGCGTCTTCGTCTACGCGGCCGGCGGCTACTACTATCCCGGCAAGGACGATACGCAGCTGCGCGCCGAGATGCGCGGCTATCTCGACCGTGGCTACAACGTGGTGAAGATGAAGATCGGCGGCGCGAGCCTGGCCGAGGACCGGCGCCGCATCGAGGCCGTGCTGGCCGAGATCGGCAGCGAGGCGCAGCTGGCGGTGGACGCGAACGGCCGCTTCGACCTGGAGACGGCGATCGCCTACGCCAAGATGCTCCGGGACTACCCGCTCTTCTGGTACGAGGAGGCCGGCGATCCCCTCGACTACGCGCTGCAGGCGGCGCTGTCGGAATTCTATCCGCGCCCCATGGCCACGGGCGAGAACCTGTTCAGCCACCAGGATGCGCGCAACCTGCTGCGCTACGGCGGCATGCGGCCGGACCGCGACTGGCTGCAGTTCGACTGCGCGCTTTCCTACGGGCTGGTGGAATACCTGCGCACGCTGGACGTGCTGGAGCAGTTCGGCTGGTCGCCCAGCCGCTGCGTGCCGCATGGCGGGCACCAGATGTCGCTGAACATCGCTGCGGGCCTCGGGCTGGGTGGCAATGAGAGCTACCCGGACCTGTTCCAGCCCTATGGCGGCTTCCCCGACAGCGTGCGCGTGCAGGACGGGCACATCGTGATGCCCGAGCTGCCTGGCATCGGCTTCGAGGGGAAGTCGGATCTCATCAAGGTGATGCGGGAACTTGCGGCGTAGTTTCCGCCCTCATAGGCCGGGCGGCGGCATCCGCCGCCCTGGCTTTGCCGGGCCGCGGGTTCGCTGACACGGCGGGTGGGCAGCGCCGGCCGATATTCGCGTGCGGCAGTCCGAATTCTTCTCAGTCCAGCCTGATATTCGCGGCCTGCGCGACCTCGCGGAAACCCGCGATGTCGTCGCGCAGCACCGTCGCATATTCCTGCGGCGAGGAGCCGCCGGGCGTGGCGCCCTCCGCCTCGTAGACGCGCGCCACATCCGCCTCGCGCAGTGCGGAGGCGACGGCCGCATTCAGGATGCCCATCGGCCCGGCCGGGATGCCCTTCGGCCCCAGCAGCCCCCACCAGATCGAGGCCTCGTAGTTGATGCCCGTCGCCTCCTTCACGGAAGGCGCCGGCGGGCTGCCGGCCGGCGCGCCCGGTCCGCAATAGGCCAGCAGCCGCACCCGGTTCTCGCGGATCGCGGCGGAAGCGCTGGCCATGGTGGTGATGAGCAGCGGTACGTGCCCCGCCACCACATCCGTCACCGCCGGCGGCATGCCGCGATACGGCACGTGGTTCAGCCGCAGCCCCGCGCGCAGCGCGAAGAGTTCCGTCACGAAATGGTTGATGCCGCCGGGGCCGGAGCTCGCGAAATCCACCTGGCCCGGCCGGGCGCGGCAGTACTCGATGAGCTGGCCGATGTCGCGTGGCGGGAAGTCCGGATGCACCAGCACGAGGAAGGGCGCCCGCGCCAAGAGCGACACGGTGTCGAAGCTGCCGATCGCGTCGTAGGGCGTGCGCTGCACGGCTGCGGAGGCGGCGAAGCTGCTGCTGGTGACCATCAGCGTGTGGCCGTCGGCAGCCGATTGCGCGACCTGCGCGGCGCCGATGGCGCCGCTCGCGCCCGCGCGGTTCTCGATCACCACCGGCTGGCCCAGGCGCTGCTGCAGCTTCTCGGCCAGCGGGCGGGCGATCACGTCGTTCGAGCCGCCGGGCGGGAAGGGGACGACGATTCGGACCGGCCGTTGCGGCCAGGTCCCCTGGGCCTGCGCGATGACGGGCGCGGCCAGCAGCCCCAGGGTCAAGGTACGACGCTTCATGGATTGATTCCTCCGCGCGCATCCTGGACCCGCGGGCGGCGGCGGTCACCTGGGGAACAATTCCGTGTGCGTTTCCGCGGCGCGGCCGAAATAGAGCGCGCGCCGCCCGGCGAAGGAGACGATGTAGCCCGCGCACCCGGCCGCAGCGGCCTTCCGGCAGAAGCCGCGATAGCTATAGCCGGGGACCAGCTGCTGCGCCTCGCGGATCGCGGCCTGGAGGGCCAGGACGTCGAAGCCCTCCGCGACGGAGGGCTCGCGATGCGCGGGGAGCTCCAGGCTCTCGCCGTCCGGCAGGTAGAAGGTCGCGGTGCCCCGGCGATAGTCGATGGCGTAGCTCTCGAAGCCCGCGCGCATCAGGGCGTCCACGATTTGCGGGAAGGTCATGCGGCCGGTGTCGGCGGCTTCCAGGCAGGCCTGCGCCATCTGCTGCTGCTGGTCGTCCATGGGGCGGTCCTCCTATTCCACGGGCGGGGCGGCGATGCGGTGATGCGCGGAGAGCCGGCGAAGGATGCGCTCCAGCGCCTTGCGGTCGGCCGGTGAGAGGGGCGCGAAGAACTCCGCGTCGTGACGGTCGGCCAGCGCTGCGAGCCGGGGCACCAGCCGAGCCCCTTGCGGGGTGAGGGCCAGCGTCTGCGCGCGCCCGTCATCCGGGTCCGCCGCGCGGAGGATCAGCGACTTGGCGATGAGCCGGTCCGCCAGCTTGGTGATCGCGCCGCGCGTCATGCCCATCACCTCCGCGAGGCGGCTCGGCGGCATGGGGCGCTGGCCGTGCAGCGCGCGCAGCATCACCCATTCGGCGACGGTCACGCCGGTCGCGGCGAGGTGGGCCGCGAAGCCATGAGAGACGTGGTTGGACACGCCGCGCAGCCAGAAGCCGAGATGGTCGGTGAGATCGGAAACCTTCATGATTGATGAGGAAACTAGATCGCCATTGGTTTCCTAGTCAACCGGATTACAGCCCGCCCGTGACGGGCAGCACGGCGCCGGTGACGTAGGAGGCGGCGTCCGAGATCAGCCAGGCCACGGCTTCCGCGATCTCCTCCGGCTCGCCCACGCGTCCCATCGGCACCCGTAGCGCCACGCGGGCCGGGCGGCCGGGATCGCCCGCCGCCGCATGGATGCCGGTCTGCACCGTGCCAGGGGAGACAGCGTTCACCCGGATGCCCTGCGCCGCGACTTCGCGCGCCAGGCCGCGCGTGAAGGTCTCGATCGCGCCCTTGGTCGCGGCGTAGTGGACGTATTCGCCCGGGCTGCCCGTCGCCGCCGCGATGGAGGAGATATTGACGATGGAGCGGCCCGCCGCATCCGGCCGCCGCGCGAAGCACCGCAGCGCCTCCTGCGCGCAGAGCAGGCTGCCCACGAGGTTCACGTCCACGACGCGGCGCAGCTGGTCCGCCGGCAGGTCGGCGAAGCGGCCGAGCGGGCCGGTGATCCCCGCATTGTTCACCAGCGCGTGCAGCGGGCCGAGCTCGCGCTCCGCGGCCTCGAAGAGGGCGGCGACATCTTCCGCGACGGAGGTATCGGCGCGGACCGCGATGGCGCGGCCGCCCTTCGCGGCGATCCCGGCGACGAGGGAGGAGGCGGCCTCGCCATCCTCGCGGAAGTTCACGCAGACGGCGTGGCCGTCCCGGGCCAGGCGCCGCGCGGTGGCGGCGCCGATGCCGCGGCCGCCGCCGGTGACAACGACCACGCGGGCTCCATCCTGGACCATGCCTTTCCTCCGATGCTGCGGGGAAAGGCTACAGGCGCGCTCCGGGCTCGCGGAGGCGGATGAATTCCCTCGAAGTCCGTGGCCTCACCGCATCGGCGGCGAGAACATCATCCCTCCGCGCGTCCAGAGGTCGTTCAGCCCGCGCGGCAGCCGCACCGGCGAATTGGCGCCGAGGTGGCGATCATAGATCTCGCCGTAATTCCCGACAGCCTTGATGGCATTGTAGATCCAGCGCCGGTCGAGCCCGATCGCGGGGCCGAGATCTCCGTTCACGCCCAGCAGGCGGCGGATGGCGGGGCGGGGGCTGTTCAGCATCTCGTCCACATTGGCGCGGGTGATGCCGAGCTCCTCCGCCTCGATCAGGCCGTAGGCGACCCATTTCACGATGTCGAACCACTGGTCGTCGCCATGGCGCACGGCGGCGGCGTAGGGCTCCTTGCTGATGCGCTCGGGCAGCAGGATGTGCTGCTCGGGGTTGGGAAGGGCGGCGCGGATGGCGGCGAGCTGCGCGGCATCGCCCGTGAAGCTGTCGCAGCGGCCGGCCTCGTAGGAACGGCGAGCCTCGTCCTTGTCCGCGAAGATCACGGGCGTGAAGCGGATGTTGTTGGCGCGCGACCAGTCCTGCAGGTTCAGCTCATGCGTGCTGGCGGAGGTGAAGCAGATCGACGACCCGTCGAGCTGGTTCGCGTGCTGCACGCCGCTATCCGCCCGCACCAGGAAGCCCTGGCCGTCGAAGAAGTTGGGCGCCGCGAAGTTCAGCCCGTTGGTCGCGTCGCGCAGATAGGTCCAGGTCGTGGTGCGGCTCAGCAGGTCGATCTGGCCGGTGGCGAGCGTCGGGAAGCGGTTCTGGCCGGTCAGGGGGTGCCAGGCCACGCGGCTGCCGTCGCCCAGCACGGCGGCGGCGACGGCGCGGCAGAAATCGGCGTCCATGCCCTGCCACTCGCCGCGGCTGTCGGGCTGGGACCAGGCGGGATCGCCGGTGGAGATGCCGCAGGCGACTTGGCCGCGCGCGCGCACGGTGGTGAGCGTCGGTCCATTGGCGATGGCGGCGGTCTGCGCGCTGGCGGCGGAGGCGACGAGAAGGAGGGCGGCGGCGAGGCGAGCAAGCATGGGTGCGGTCCTGAAACGACCGCCCATTGGCCCATGGCGGGCTGCCCCGCGCAAGCGGCCGCGCGGCGCCGGATGGGCCGGCTCCGCGCGGGGATGGCGCGGTTTTAGGCCGCCTTCGCCTCGCGGCGGTACTTCGTCAGCAGGAACTCGGTATAGCCGTTGGGCTGCGTCGTGCCCTCCATCACCAGGGCGGTGGCGGCGCGGAAGGCCACGCCGTCGAAGCCGGGTGCCATGGGCGTATAGGCCGGGTCGTCCTGGTTCTGCTTGTCCACCACGGCGGCCATGCGCTCGAGCGTCTCCTTCACCTGCTCGGGCGTCACGATGCCGTGGCGCAGCCAATTGGCGATGTGCTGGGCGGAGATGCGCAGCGTCGCGCGGTCCTCCATCAGGCCGACATCGTGGATGTCGGGCACCTTGGAGCAGCCGACGCCCTGGTCGATCCAGCGCACGACGTAGCCGAGGATGCCCTGGGCGTTGTTGTCGAGCTCCGCCTGCAGGTCCTGCGCCGGCCAGTTGGTCTGGGCGGCGACGGGGATGGTCAGCAGGTCCTCGAGCTTGCCGCGGCGGCCGCCGGCCGCGATCTCCGCCTGGCGGGCGGCGACATCCACCTGGTGGTAGTGCAGCGCGTGCAGCGTGGCGGCGGTGGGCGAGGGGACCCAGGCCGTGTTCGCGCCGGCCTTGGGGTGCCCCACCTTCTGCTCCAGCATCGCGGCCATGGCGTCGGGCATCGCCCACATGCCCTTGCCGATCTGCGCCTTGCCGCGCAGGCCGCAGAGCAGGCCGATATCGACGTTCCACTCCTCATAGGCCTTGATCCAGGCGGTGCCGCGCATGTCGTTCTTGCGGATCATGGCGCCGGCTTCCATCGAGGTGTGGATCTCGTCGCCGGTGCGGTCCAGGAAGCCCGTGTTGATGAAGGCGACGCGCTCGGACGCCTCCTTGATGCAGGCCTTGAGGTTGACGGTGGTGCGCCGCTCCTCGTCCATGATGCCCATCTTGAGCGTGTTGTGCGGCAGGCCCAGCAGCTTCTCCACGCGGCCGAAGAGCTCCACGGCCCAGGCCACTTCCTCCGGGCCGTGCATCTTGGGCTTCACGATGTAGACGCTGCCGGCGCGGCTGTTCAGCCGCTTGCCGTTCAGGTCGTGCATGGCAATGAGGCTGGTGATGCAGGCGTCGAGGATGGTCTCGGGCACCTCGGCGCCGTCCAGAGTCACCGCGTCCGTCATCATGTGGTGGCCGACGTTGCGGACCAGCATCACCGAGCGCCCGGGCAGGGTCAGCGTGCCGCCGGCGGGCGTGGTGTAGGTGCGGTCCGGGTTGAGCCGGCGCGTGATGGTGCGGCCGCCCTTCTCCAGGTCGGCCGAGAGGTCGCCCTTCATGAGGCCGAGCCAGTTGCGGTAGACCTCGGCCTTGTCGGCGGCATCGACGGCCGCGACGCTGTCCTCGCAATCCTGGATGGTGGTGAGCGCGGCCTCCATCACGAGGTCCGCGACGCCGGCCGCGTCGTTCTTGCCGATCTCGCTGTTTCGGTCGATCCGCAGCTCGAGGTGCAGGCCGTTGTGGCGGAAGAGCAGGGCGGTGGGCGCGGAGGGCTCGCCCGTGAAGCCCACCAGCTGCGCCGGGTTCTTCAGCGGCACGGAGCCTCCGCCCTGCAGCGTGATGTCGAGCGCGCCGTCCTTCACGGCGTACTTCAGGGCCTCGGCATGGCCGGCGCCCATGAGCGGCACGGCCTGGTCCAGCACCTTGCGGGCGAAGGCGATGACGCGGGCGCCGCGCGTGGGGTTGTAGCCCGGCCCGCGCTCGGCCCCGTCGGCCTCGGGGATGGCGTCGGTGCCGTAGAGCGCGTCGTAGAGGCTGCCCCAGCGCGCATTGGCGGCGTTGAGCGCGTAGCGCGCGTTGTTCACCGGCACGACGAGCTGCGGGCCGGCGATGCCGCCGATCTCGGGATCCGTATTGGCGGTGGTGACGGCGAAATCCGCGGGCTCGGGCAGCAGGTATCCGATCTCGCGCAGGAAGGCCTGGTAGCTGGGCTCGTCGATCGGCTTGGACGGGTTGGCGCGGTGCCAGGCGTCGATCTTGGCCTGCAGGTCGTCGCGCTTGGCCAGCAGGGCTGCGTTGCGGGGCGCTAGGTCGCGCAGGATGGCCTCGAGGCCGGACCAGAAGGCGGCGGCATCCACGCCGGTGCCGGGAAGGGCTTCGGTCTCCACGAAGCTGCGAAGGGGGGCGGCGATGTTCAGGCTCATCCGGGCACTCCGTGGGACGTCTTCACTGTTCTGAACGAGCCTTAACCGGCAAAGCCGCCCGGCGAAAGGGGCGGATGGCTTGCCGAAGGGCAGGGGTGGGAACAGGATGCTTCCCCTGCCTAAGGACCGAATCACATGACCCATCCCGCCCACACCACCCAGCACTGGCATGTCCGCAAGCCGGCGGGCCGCGGCGACAAGGGCGTGGTCGCCAGCCAGTCGCGCGACGCGGCCGAGGCGGGCGTGGAGATCCTGCGCGCGGGCGGCACCGCGGCCGACGCGGCGGTCGCGACCGCCTTCGCCGTCGCCACGACGGAGCCCTGGAACAGCGGCCTGGGCGGCATCGGCTTCACCCAGGTCATGCGCCCGGGCGGCCCGGCGGAGACCTTCGACTTCGGCCCCATCGCCCCCCGCGGCCTCGACGCCTCGGCCTATCCGCTCACCGGCAAGATGAAGCAGGACCTCTTCGCCTGGCCGGAGGTGGTGGGCGACGCGAACATCCACGGGCCCAAATCGGCGCTGATCCCCTCGGCGGTCGCGGGCTATGCACTGCTGCACAAGCGCTACGGCCGCATGCCGATCAAGGACATCCTGGCCCCCGCCGTGGCGCTGGCCAAGCGTGGCTTATCGCAGGACTGGTTCACGACGCTGAAGATCGCGAACAGCGCCTCCGTCCTGCGCCTCTATGACGAGAGCGCGCGCATCTACCTGCCCAACGGCCTGCCGCCGGTGCCGCCCTACCAGGGCTCCTCCACCTTCTTCCGCCAGGGCCGCCTGCCCGACACGCTGGAGCGGCTGCAGACCGCCGGCCTCGATGATTTCTACAAGGGGGACATCGCGGCCTCGATCGCGGCCGACATGAAGGCCATGGAAGGCTTCGTGACCGCCGAGGACCTGGCGAACTGCGCGCCCGTCGTGCGCCCGGCCATGGAGGCCACCTTCCGCGGCCGCCGCCTGATGCTGGCCAATGGCCTGACGGCCGCGCCGACCCTCAAGCGCCTGCTGGCCATGATGGAGGATGCCCCCTACGGCGCCGTCCCGGATGCCGCCTGGTACGCCTACCTCGCCGCCGCGCTGCGCTCCGCCTATGCCGAGCGCCTGGCCGGCCTCGGCGACGACACGCCGACCGAGGCCGAGCCCGTGGGGGCCGACAGCTGCACCACGCACCTGACCGTCGCCGACAAGGACGGGATGATGGTGGCCATGACCACCACGCTCCTCTCCTCCATGGGCAGCCGCATGGTGCTGCCGGGCACGGGCGTGCTGATGAACAACGGCGTGATGTGGTTCGACCCGCAGCCGGGCAGCCCCAACGCCATCGCGCCGGGCAAGCGCCCGCTCTGCAACATGTGCCCGGTGATCGCGCTGGACGCGAAGGGCCGTCCCGAGATCGCGACCGGCGCCTCGGGCGGCCGCAAGATCATGGCGGCGGTGTTCCAGCAGCTCTCCTACGTCGCCGACTTCGCCATGGAGCCCGAGGCCGCCGCCCACCACCCGCGCATCGATGTGCATGGCCCCGAGGGCGTCATGGCCGACCAGCGTCTGGGAGAGGGCGTGATCGCGGCCCTGGCCAGGGATGCCGAGGTCGAGGTGGTGGAGCACACGGTGGCGCCGGGCAACTTCGCCTGCCCGAACCTCATCCTCCAGCGCGACGGCATGCAGATCGGCGTCTCGGACGTCATGTCGCCCTGGTCGGCCGCGATCGCGGCATGAGCGGGGAGCGCGCCGCGCTCTCCCTGCCGGAGGAGATCGTCCTTCTCACGCTGGACGAGGCCGGGAAGCCCATCGGGCGCCTCGGCCTCGCGGCGGATTTCGCCCTGGCGGGCGCGGTGCTGATGGAGCTCTCGCTCGCCGGCCGCATCGACACGGACCTCGCGCGCCTGCACCTGGTGAACGACGAGCCGCTCGGCGATCCGGTGCTCGATGCCGGGCTTCGCCTGGTGGCCTCCCAGCGCGACAGCCGGGGCGCCATCATGGCGCTGGCCCGCGAGGAATCCGGCCTGCGCGGGACCGTGCTCGACCGCCTGGTCGCGCGCGGGCTGCTGCGCCGGCAGGAGGGGCGGATGCTGCTGGTCTTCCCCACCCGGCGCTTCCTCAAGCCCGAGGACCGGGCCGAGCCGCGCGAGGTCCAGGCCCGGCTCTTGCGCCTCATCCAGGGCGACGAGCTGCCCGAGCCGCGCGAGGCGCTGCTGCTGGGCCTGGCCCGCGCCAGCGCCCTCCTGGTGCCGCTCTTCTCGGCGCCGCTGCTGGTGGCCCGGCAGGAAAGGATCCTCTTCCTCTCCCGGCTCGAGGCGCTGAACCGCTCCGTCAGCGAACTGGTTCACGACCTCTATTCGGCCCAGCTCCGCTCGGCCTGAACGGCACGGGCTTTGCTCTGATCTCCCGAGGCTTCATTTCCCCGGCCTGAGATGCGCGGCTGTTGCGCAATCTTTCGGCAGAGGGAGGCATGGGAGATTAAGAAGAATGCATCGTCGATCCATTTTGTCTGCCGCTGCCGGCCTTCTGGGCACGCCCGCCATTGTCCGGGCGCAGAGCGCCGCCTGGCCGACCCGGGGCTCCGTCCGCCTGGTCGCCCAGTTCCCGCCGGGCGGGCTGGTGGACACCATCGCGCGCCTGATGGCCCCCTCGCTGAGCCAGGCGCTGGGCCAGACGGTGCTGGTCGAGAACCGCGCCGGTGCGGGCGGGGTGATCGGCACGGACTACGTCGCGAAGGCCCCGGCCGATGGCTACACGCTGCTGGTCAGCCACGCCTCGGTGCATGTCTTCTCGACGGCGACGCTGCCCTCGCTGCCCTTCGACCCGGTGGGTGACTTCACCCATATGGGCCTGCTGGTCGAGGCGCCGAACGTGCTGCTGGTGAAGGCGGATTCGCCCTATCGCACGCTTCAGCAATATGTGACGGCGGCCAAGTCGCGGCCGGTGCGCTACGGCTCCTCGGGCATCGGCTCGGCGCCGCACCTGCTGGGCGCGATGCTCACGGGCGAGGCGGATGCGCCGAACCTCGACCACGTGCCCTATCGCGGCAGCGCCCCCGCCCTCCAGGACCTGATGGCTGGCCAGATCGAGAGCATGATCGACCCGGTCACCACCAATGTGGCGATGCTGAAGGACGGCACGCTGCGCTGCCTGGGCATTTCCACGGCGCAGCGCCTGCCGGCCCTGCCGGACATCCCGACCTTCGCCGAGCTGGGCTATCCGCGCCTGACCTCCGCGCAGTGGCTGGGGCTTTCGGGGCCGAAGAACCTGCCGCAGCCGATCGTGGACCGGCTTTCGGCGCTGATTCCGCAGATCCTGGCGCGGCCGGAACTCGCCGTCCGCTTCGAGGACCTGCAGACCAAGCCTCCGGCGCAGCCGGTGATGGGCACGGCCTTCACGGACCGGATCAAGGCCGAGATCAGCGAATGGACCGCCGTGGCGCGGCGCTACAACATCACGGCCGCCTGAGGCGGCCTTATCGGGCGGCGCGGTGCTCCTCCGCGCCGCCGTTGCGCGCGGAGTGTAAGGCCGCGCGCGTCAGGTGCGGCGCGGCGTATCCGCCGGTCATGCGGCGAGGGGCACCCGGTCCTTCCGGCACTTCATCAGCGGCTGGATCTTCTGGCCGAACATGTCCATGCCTCCCAGGAAATCGTCGAAGCAGAGCATGATGCCCGCCACGCCCGGCATCTCCGCCACCTCGTCCAGCAGCCGCGCGCAGGTGGCAGGGCTGCCTACGATGGTCCCCATGTTGAAGTTGATGGGCGAGGGGTTGCGCTGCACCACCGCCGCCATCGAGGTCTCCTGCGTATTCACGTCATGCGCCGCATGGCCGAGCAGATGGGTCAGCGCCTCGCGGTCGGCGCCTTTCTCGTAGCTGTCCCACTTGGCCATCGCGGCCTCGTCGGTCTCGGCGGCGATCACCATGAACAGCATGTAGGCACCGACGTCGCGGCCGGCCTTCTTCGCATGCTCCAGCACGCGGGCGGGGACCGAGGCGGATTTCGTCGGCTCGTTCACGCCCTCGCCGAGGCAGAAATTGTAGTCGCACCAGGTCGCGCCGAACTCCATGCCGCGGTCCGACTGCCCGGCGCTCACGATCTTGGGGCGCCGTGCCGGACGGGGGCTGAGCTTGCAGCCGTCCATCTGGAAGTACTCGCCCTTGAGGTCGGAATGTCCCGTCTCCCACAGCTCGTGCAGGATGCGGACGTATTCGGTGCTGTAGTCGTAGCGCTTGCCGAAATGCGCGTCGCCGGGCCAGAGCCCCATCTGGCTGTACTCGATCTTGTGCCAGCCCGAGACGATGTTCACGCCGAATCGGCCGCCCGAGATGTCGTCGATGGTGGCGGCCATCCGCGCCACGATCGCCGGCGGAATCGTCAGCACCGCCGTCGAGGCGAAGAGCCGAATCCGATTCGTCACCGCCGCCAGGCCGGCCATCAGCGTGAAGCTTTCGAGGCCGTGGTCCCAGAACTCGGTCTTACCGCCGAAGCCGTGCAGCTTGATCATGGAAAGGGCGAAGTCGAGGCCGTAGCCCTCGGCCTTCTGCACCACCTGCTTGTTGAGCTCGAAGCTCGGCATGTACTGCGGCGCGTTCTCCGAGATCAGCCAGCCATTGTTGTTGATGGGAATGAACACGCCGATATCCATGGATCGCTGGCCCTTTCGCGCATGGCTGCCTGGGCCCCGGCCAAGCAATCCATATGCCATCGAAAACCGTCCGCACGGGGTGCTGGACAGCCGTTGCGCGCGCGAACAACATCGCGCCCGACGGGCCGCGGCGGCCCTTGGAGAGGACCCAGGCCATGAAGCTGACCATGCCGGAGGAGATCATGCTCCTCCTGCTCGACGACAAGACGGGCCGCCCGATCGGCCTGCCGGCACCGGCCGGCGACTACGCGGTGGCCAGCGCCATCCTGATGCAGCTTTCGCTGGACGGCCGCATCGACACGGATCCCGAGCGGCTGATGGTGACGAGCCACAAGCCCTCCGGCGACCCGGTGCAGGATGAGGCGCTGACCCTCATCTCCACCAATGTCGGGATGCGCGACAGCCGCCACTGGATCGTGGAGATCGGCCGCCACGCCGACCACTACCGCTCGATGATCCTGGACCGGCTGGTGGCGAAGGGCGTGCTGAAGAAGGAGGAGGGGCGCTTCCTCTGGGTCTTCCCCGACCGCCGCTATCCCAAGGCCGCCGAGGGCGAGGCCGAGGTGCTCGAAGTCCGCGCCCGCCTGCGCAAGGTGCTGCTGGAGGACGACATCCCCGAGCCGCATGATTCGCTCATGATCGGCCTCGCGCGCGCCAGCGGCATCATCCCGCTGATCATCACCGCGCAGGAGCAGGAGCGCGTGGGCAAGCGCGTGGACCAGGTCGCGGACCTGGAGGAGCTGGGCCGCACGCTCTCCTCCGTGACGCGCGAGGTCTACGCCATGATGCTGGCCTTCGCCGGCGCGCATTAGCGCCGGTTTTTGCGGCCTCGGACGCCGGGCGGCGGCATTCGCCGCCCTGGCTTCCCTCGCTTCGGTCGCATCTGCGGGAAGGGTGGGCAGCGTTCATCCTGAGAGGTGGCGCTACCCCGGCGCAACGGGACTGCCGCGGGCTATCCGGCGGCAGAGTTCAGTTCGCCGTGCTGGCCCGCTGGATATAGGCGATCACGTCGTTCAGCATCTGCGGGTTCCGCAGCCCAGGGTAGGACATCGAGCCGCCGGGCACGACCGCCTTCGGGTCCGCCAGATAGGCGCGCAGATTCTCCTCGTTCCAGACCAGCCCGGCCGCCGCGCGCTCGCGCATCGGCGCCGAGTAGCGGAAGCCCTCGACCGTGCCCGCCGCGCGGCCCCAGACGCCGTAGAGGTTCGGGCCCACGCCGTTGCGGCCATTGGCGGCGATGGCGTGGCAGGCGCGGCACTGGTTGAAGACCCGCTGGCCCGCATCGGCATCCTGCGCCCTGGCGCTCCCCGGGGCGCTCATCGGCGCCAGGGCCAGAAGGCCCGCCATCATCGCTACAACTCGCATAGGCTCGCTCCCATCAGCTTGGCCTCCATTCTGGGGCTTCGGAGCGATCCGGGCTAGGCGGCGCGCAGCTCGCCCCGCCAGCGCCAGGCGATCCAGATCGTCGCCAGCAGCCCGAAGCCCGCATAGAGGGTCGCCGTCGCCGTGAAGCCGAGGCGCGCAATGCCCCAACCCGCCAGCAGCAGCCCCACCGGCAGCCCGTAGATCGCGAGCATGCGCAGCCCCATGATGCGCCCGCGGAAGCTCGCCGCCGCCGTTCGCAGCAGCAGCACCGACATCGGGATCATGCAGAAGCTCTGCACGAAGCCGGCGACGAAGAGCAGCGCCATGCCGGCGCCCGCGGTCGAGACCTGCGCGAAGCCCAGCAGCACCACGAACCACAGGCCCGATGCCACCAGCATCGTCCGCGCCGGATGCCGCCCCACCCCGCCCCAGGAAATGATCAGCGAGCCCAGCAGCGCCCCGCCCGCGAAGGAGGCGACGAGCGTACCCAGCCCCGTCCGGTCCATGCCGTAGACGTCGCGCGCCACATGCGGCAGCAGCCCGCCCGAGAGCGGATACGCCGCGAAATTCGCAAGGAAGGCGAGCCAGACGGCGGCCATCAGCACGGGGGTGGTGCGCGTATAGGAGATGCCCTCGCGCAGCTCGCCCCAGGCCGAGACAGCGGCGCGGGCGCTGGGCTCGCGCGGCGCCTCCCGCACGGCGAGGGTGAGGCAGAGGCTCGTCGCGTAGAGACCGACCACGACGGCATAGCCCGCCCCCATGCCGAGCGCCGCCACGATCGCGGCCCCCGCCAGCGCGCCCATCGCGCGCGCCGAATCCATGCTGACCCGCGCGACGCCGAGCGCGCTGGCCAGCAGCTTGGGCGGCATCGTGCTGGCGATCAGCGCGTTGCGCACGCCGATATCGGACGGCCGCACCAGCCCGGAGAGTGCCGTCAGCGCGAAGACCGCCACGGGCGAGAGCCACCCCGCCGCGATCAGCAGCGCGAGCGTCGCGGCGCAGGCCAGGTACACCCCGCGCATGGCCGAGAGCAGGTTGCGATGACCTACCCGGTCACCCAGCACGCCGATCATGGGCGCGACCAGCGTGCCGATGAACTGCAGTGCGCCGAAGGCCGTGAGCCAGACCACCGATCCGGTCGCGACCAGCACGTACCAGCCGAGGATCAGGGTCTCCATCTCGAAGGCCAGCGAGGTCGAAAGGTCGGCCGGCCATTGGAAGCGGAAGTCGCGCTGGCGGAAAACGCCCGAACGCTCCTCGGAGGCTCCGCTCATGGGCGGGCCCGTGTCCTGGCCATCTCGCTTCCTCATCCTGGGCGCCTTCGGGCCCCCTTGCGCGCGAGTATGAGCCGCCTGTCATTGACGGGGAAGCAGGGGGGCGCGCCAATGCGGGCCGCGCCCCAACCAACCACGACAGGGAGAAACGCATATGGCCGAAGCCACCACCTTCCCGGGCACCGTCGAATGGTCCGGCGAGAACCCCGGCATCTCGCTGAAGGAGGATCCGGACGGCGCCTTCACGACGCTGGCCTCCTTCTTCCGCGTGGTGCTCTCGCCGCATGGGCGCGGGCATGCGCTGGTGCTGCTGCAATCGCCCCAGGAAGCCGCGGCAGGCAATGTCTGCCTGACGGATAACGAGCCGCTGGCGCGCTGGCTGGTGGCCGAATACGTCTCGCATTTCGGCGCCTGGCGCGGGCTGCCGGGCCTCGCCTCGCTGACCTACCGCAAGCTCGACCATGTGGAGGCGAGCGGCGATGCGATCTCCAGCTACGCCGAGACGGTGAGGGCGGGCGACCTGACGGTGAAGATGGAATGGAGCGGGCTTGGCAAGCCCTTCTGCTTCGCGCTGCCGCCCGCGCTGTCGGCGACGGGCAAGCACCACATGCCGAGCCTCTTCGTGGGCTGCGGGAAGGCGGCGGTGACGGTGAACGGCGTGGCCCGCCCGGGCGCGCCCATCCCGCGCGACGTCGCCGGAAATCGCATCTCGACCGCGATGCTGGCCTTCTCCGAGACCTGGATCAGGGTCTAGGCGAACTCCTTCGCATAGGCGTCGGGCGAGAAGCCGACCAGCAGCTTCTTCCCCCGGGCCAGCACGGGGCGCTTGATCATGGAAGGCTGCTCCACCATCAGCGCGATGGCCTTGGCCTCGTCGATGTTCTCGCGCGCCGCATCGGGGAGCTTGCGGAAGGTGGTGCCGGCGCGGTTGAGCAGCTTCTCCCAACCCACCTGCGCGGCCCAGCCGCGCAGGGTGGCGGCATCGATGCCTTCCGCCTTGTAGTCGTGGAAGGCGTAGGGCACGCCCTTGGCATCGAGCCAGGAGCGCGCCTTCTTCATCGTGTCGCAGTTCTTGATGCCGTAGATCGTCGTCGTCATCGCTATCCTCAGGCGCGCCCATCCAGGAAGCCGCGGATGGCGGCGACCGTGGCGGTAGGTTGCTCTTCCATCAGCCAGTGGCCCGCATCCGCGATCACGGTCCCCGTGACGTCGTCCGCGCCGGCGCGGATCACCTCGGCCATGGCGGCGCCGAAGGACTTCTCCCCGCCCACCGCGAGCACCGGCATGGCCAGCCGACCCTGGGCCAGGAAGGCACGGTTGTCGATGGCGTCCTGGTCGAAGGCGCCGAACTGCGCGAAGCCCGCGCGCATGGCGCCCGGCCGGGCGTAGAGCTGCGCGTAGTGCTCGCGATGCGCCTCGGTGAACCGGGCCGGATTGGCGGAGAACTCGTTCCAGAAGCGGTCGAGGTAGATGCGCTCGCGCCCCGCGACCAGGCGCTCCATGTCCGGCCCGCCGAAGCGGAAGTGCCAAAGCAGCGGGTTCTTCAGGATCTCCTCCCAGGGGCCGACGCCAGGAACCGGGGCATCCATCAGCACGAGCCTGGTGACGCGCGCGGGATGACGGGCGGCGAAGGCGAAGGCCACCATGTTGCCGATGTCGTGCGCGACGACCTCGGCGCTCCGGACGCCCAGGGCGTCCAGCAGCCCGGCCATGTCCTCGGCCTGGACCATCTTCTCGAAGCCGCGATCGGGGATCGAGGAGAGGCCCATGCCGCGAAGGTCCGGCACGATGACGGTGTGGTCGCGCATCAGCTCGGTGGCGAGCGGCACCCACATGTCGCCGGTGTCGCCATAGCCGTGCAGCAGCAGCACGGCCGGGCCGGTGCCCCCCACGCGGACATGCAGCTGGATGCCGTTGGTGGGCACCTCCTGCGTGCGGAAGGCGGCGGGGAAGACGGGAATTTCGCTGTCCATCGAAGGGTCTCCGGTTCGGGGGCCGCCGTCGGGGCGGCTCTGATGGCGCGAAAACTAGGAGAGCGTGGGAGGCCGCAGTAGCCAGATCATTCTGGACTTATCTTCCGGATTTGCCGAACGATGCCGCATGCTCAAGATGGACGGAATCGCCGCCTTCGTCGCCGTGGTGGATGCGGGCTCGATCAGCGGGGCGGGCCGGGCGCTCGGCCTGTCGAAATCCGTGGTGAGCGAGCGCTTGGCGGAGCTGGAGCGCCTGATGGACGCCCGCCTGCTGAACCGCACCACGCGCCACCTCGCGCTCACCGAGGATGGCGAGAGCCTGCTGCCGCGCGCCCGCCGCATCCTGGGCGAGACCGAGGAGGCGATGGCCGAGGCCGCCGCCCGCCGGGGCCAGCTTTCCGGGCGCCTCCGGATCTCGGGGCCCGTCAGCTTCGGCACGCTGCACCTCGGCCCCGCGCTGCATGCCTTTCTGCGCGAGCACCCGGCCATCGAGCTCTCGCTGGAGCTGGAGGACCGCTTCGTGGACATCGCGGGCGAGGGCTTCGACGCGGTGGTGCGCCATGGGCCCGCGGGCGATGGATGGCTCATCGCCACGCGGCTCGCGCCCAGCCGGCGCCTGCTGGTGGCGAGCCCGGACTACCTCGCCCGGAATGGCGAGCCGCGCAGCCTGGCCGAGCTCGGTGCGCATCGGGCCATCCTCTATTCCAACCGCGCGCAGGACTGGAGCTTCCGGGGGCCGGACGGGCCCGTGATCCTGCGGCCGCGCGGGGCGATGCGGGTGAACCACGGCATCATGATGCGTGATGCCGCGCTGGCGGGACTCGGCATCACCCTGCTGCCGAGCTTCATCGCCCATGACGCGATCCGCGCGGGTGCGCTGCGCGTGCTCGATGTCGGCGCGCGGGCCGAGGGGGCGGACGTATACATCATCCATCGCGGGGAGGGGGGCTCGGCCAAGCTCCGCGCCCTGATTCGCCACTTGCGGCACCATTTCGGCGTGCCGCCGCATTGGGAGCGCGACCTGCCGGCCTAGGGGCGAAGCTCGCGGCCGCGCTCGCGCTGGCGCGCGCATCGGGCGGGGTCCGCCAGCTCGCGCCGCAGCGCGCGGCAGTCGGGCGCGCCCACATCGTCCCAGCGGGCGCAGCGGCCATCGGGCCGGCGCCAGCCGGGGCCGCCGCAGATTCCGCAGCCCGCATGCTCGCCATCCCTCGGGTAGAGGCGGCAGAGGTCCGAACCGGGCGCGGGCTGCCCTGCCGCGGGGAGGGCGGCGAGGATCAGCCCGGCGAGCAGAAGATGTCGCAAGCGATCCTCACCCATGGCCGTGATGGCCCGGTTAGGCTAGGTGGCAGGAGCCATGAGTCACAACAGCTTCGGCCATCTTTTCCGCGTCACCACCTGGGGCGAGAGCCATGGGCCCGCGATCGGCTGCGTGGTGGATGGCTGCCCGCCCGGCCTGCCGCTCGACGAGGCCTGGATCCAGCCCTTCCTGGACAAGCGCAGGCCTGGCACCTCCAAATTCGTGACCCAGCGGCAGGAGCCGGATCAGGTCCGCATCCTCTCGGGCGTCTTCGAGGGGCGGACCACCGGCACCCCCATCGCGCTGCATATCGACAATCAGGACCAGCGCTCCAAGGACTACGGCGAGATCGCGAAGTCCTTCCGGCCGGGCCATGCCGACATCGCCTATGAGTGGAAGTACGGCATCCGCGACTATCGAGGCGGCGGCCGCTCCTCGGCGCGCGAGACGGCCATGCGCGTCGCCGCCGGCGCCGTGGCGCGGCGCATCCTGGGCGAGGGGGTCGTGATCCGCGGCGCGCTGGTCCAGATCGGCGCCGACCGCATCGACCCGGCCGCCTGGGACTGGTCGGAGACGGCGAACAACGCCTTCTGGTGCCCCGACAAAAACGCCGCAATCCGTTGGGAAGAACAGCTTTCCGCCGTTCGGAAGTCAGGCTCCTCCGTCGGCGCCGTCATCGAAGTGCGGGCCGAAGGACTTCCCGTCGGCCTGGGGGCACCCATCTATGGGAAGCTCGATGCCGATCTGGCCGCGGCGCTGATGTCGATCAACGCCGTGAAGGGCGTCGAGATCGGCGACGGCTTCGCGGCTGCCGCGCTCTCGGGCGAAGAGAACGCGGATGAGATGCGGATGCGACAAGACGGCACGGTGGAGTTCCAGGCCAACCATGCGGGCGGAATCCTGGGCGGAATCTCGACGGGCCAGCCCGTCATCGCCCGCTTCGCGGTGAAGCCCACCAGTTCGATCCTGACGCCGCGCCGGGCGGTGACGCTGGAGGGCCAGGACACCGAGATCCTCACCAAGGGGCGCCATGACCCCTGTGTGGGCATTCGCGCCGTGCCGGTGGGCGAGGCCATGATGGCCTGCGTGCTCGCCGACCACCTTCTGCGCCACCGGGCCCAGAACCCCGGCGCGCCCAGCTTGCCTCGCATGCCGCGGGAGCCGGGATATTGAGGCGAGGGAATGTTTCGGTTAGCCTCGCGGAGCCGGACGGCGCGGTGGCGCCGGCTGGTCCCCGCCTGAGAGCCCAGCCCATGTCCGCATCCGGTTCCCGCAACGACGCGCAGTCGCTGAAGGCCTTTGTCGCGCTGGCGGGCCAGGCCGCGTGGCGCCGCCGCCTGAGCCATATCGGCGAGAAGGTGCAGGCGCGTTCCCACACCGGCCGCGCGGCCCAGCAGCGCCATGCGCTGGAGCTCATCCTGGCGCGGCTCGACCGGCCCGAGATGCTGGCCCGTGCCACCGAGGCGGAACGCCGGCTGCTCGGCTTCGCGCATGAGGCGGCGGCGCTGGCGAAATCCCTGGGGACGGGGCCTCGCGCACGGCTCAAGACGCTGATCGCGGAGGGGCTGTCGGGCGAGAAGAACCTCGTGCCCGTCTTCCACCTCGTCCGCACGGCGGCGACGCTGCGGGCCCGCGGCTTCGAGGTCAGCTTCCACGGGCTGGAAGGCGAGGGGTACGACCTGCTCATCCGCCGTGGCGGCGCGGAGGCGGAAGTCGTCTGCGAGACCGTCTCGGCCGAGGAAGGCCGCCCCCTGCACAAGGGCGACTGGGCCACGCTGGTGGACCGCGTGAACCCCGAGCTGCAGACCTGGCTCGCGGCCCATCCCGGCCGCTACGTGCTGAAGCTCACCCTGCCCGAAGGCGTCTCGGACAAAACCCAGCTCGCGGACCTGCACGGCCGCATCTCCGCCATGCTGGCGGCCGAGCGCCGTCAGGATGCGAGCGCGGATGCCGTCCTGAAGCTGGACCCGCTTCTGCTGGCCGGCGCCCAGGCGGCGGGCGCGCTGCCCGCGCGGCTGCGCCAGGCCTTCGGTGTGGAAGCGCACCTCGCCGTGACGGCCGATCCCGCGAGCGGCAGCGTGATGGTGATGGCCGCCCGCGCGGGGCGCGAGAACGAGATCTCGCAGGCCGTGCACCGTCGCATGGCGGTCGCGGCCGGCTCGCGCCTCTCGGGGCGCCGTCCGGGTATCCTCTCGGCCTTTCTCGAGGACCTGGAGGCGGCCGAGTGGAGCTCGCTGCGCGATACGCTGCAGCTCGAGGGCTCGATGCGGCGCTTCCTGACGGAGGCGGTGGCCAGACCCGTCGTCGCCGTGACCTGCACGACCCGGCAGGAGTTCTTCGGCGTGGGCGCGGCGGTGCCGGATGGCGAGCTGCGCTTCCGCAATCCAGGGCACCCGGCCGCCAAGCATGTGGGGCTGGGGCCCGCGATCAGCAGTAATTAATGGCCTCAAGCGCCGGCGCGTTTCGCGCGCTGGGCGTCGCGTCGCTTCGGACGGGCGCGACAGACGGCACAAAACTCTCCTGGCCTGGGAAGGAGCCGCGGATGTTCACTCCGCGGCTTCTGGAGGAGGCCGCAAGACATGCCTGTTATCGCCCGCCGCACCACTATCCTCGCCGTACCCGCGCTGGCCGCCGGATGGATGCACCCCGCCGCCGCCCAGGCGCCGGGCGTGAAGCTCTTCCGCGTGGTCGGCCCGCGCGACGAGGTGACGATCGGCCTGACCGAGGCCGAACTCGCCAGGCTCGGCACGGGGCCGGAGGTGGAGCGCATCGCCCGCGCGCTGGTCGCGAACGGGCAGCTCACCGCCTGGCAGTATGCGGTGGGCCGCGCGCCGGACGGCAGCACGCGCTTCGCCACGACGCGCCGCATCGCGGTGATGCGCAACGACAGCCTGCGCATCGAGCCCTATACGCCGGCGCTGCCGGTGGCGCCGCCGCCGGAGTAACTGTTTCCGGGCCGGTCCTGTCCATTTGCGGCGCAGCACCGCCGCAACTTGGCCCTCTTCCATCCGTTCCATGCAGGTCCCCGGAGGTCTGCATGCACTTTGCCCGCGCCACGACGGTTCTCGGCGCCGCGCTCGCGGCGGCACTTGGCGCAGCCATCGTCATCCATCTCTTCGGGCCGCATATCCTGCCGCCTTCCAGCACGGGATGGATGCTGTCCGGGCAGGTGGGGCCGGATCCGGTGCAGTACTGGCTGGGCTGGACCTTCTTCCGTCAGGCCCCCTGGGGCTGGCCGCCCGGGGAGAGCCCGCTCTACGGGATGGAGCTCTCCTCCTCGATCTTCTACGCGGATTCGATTCCGCTCATCGCATTGGCGCTGAAGGCGCTGCGCGGCGTGGTCGATGTCGACCAGTACTGGGGCCTCTGGCTCGCCTTCTGCGGGGCGATGCAGGCCTGGCTCGGATGGCGGCTGGTCGGGCTCTTCACGAAGGACGTGCTGGCGCGCGTCGCGGGCGCGATGATCCTGGTGCTGCAGCCCATGCTGCTGAACCGCATGGGCGGGCATTTCGCGCTCTCGGCGCAGTGGCTTGTCCTGTGGTCGCTGCTGCTGGTGTTGACGCCGGGCGGGCGGTTCCGGCCGCTGGGCTGGGCGCTGCTCGTGCTCGCGGCCTCGCTCATCCACTCCTATATCCTGCCGATGGTGCTGGCCCTGTGGGTCGCGGACTGGTGGTCCCGGAAGGGCGTGCTGGAACTGGCCCTGGTGCCGGCCGCAGGGCTCGGCGGGCTCTGGCTGGCGGGCTTCTTCCTGCTCGGTGCCGGGCATGGCAACGCGCAATACGGCACCATGCAGCTCGACCTGCTCGGGCCCTTCGATCCCGGTTTCTGGGGCAGCCTGGTGCCCGATCTGCCCGACCCGGACCACCCGGAATCCGGCAGCAGCTACCTGGGCCTCGGCGCGCTGCTGCTCCTGCCCTTCGCCTTCCTGGCGCGGCCTGTGCGGCGCATCTGGCCGCTCGCGCTCGTGCTGCTGGCCATGCTGGCCTTCGCCATCAGCCACCGTGTCCTCGTCGGCGGCGCGGAGGTGCTGCACATCCCGCTGCCCGGCGCGCTGGTCGAGAAGATGGGCGCGTTGCGCTGCTCGGAGCGTTTCTTCTGGCCGCTGGCCTATGCGTTGATCCTGGCCGGGATGGCCGGGCTGCTGCGGGTGGCCGGGCCGCGCTGGGGCGGGCTGGCGCTGTTGGCGCTGCTCGCCGTGCAGGCGGTGGACCTGCGGCCGGGCTATGCCCGCATTGCCCACTACTTCCCGCCCACGCCGGCGGAATTGCCGCTGCGCCTGCAGGACCCGTTCTGGGAGCAGGCGGCCATCCGCTACCGCGCCATCCGCGCCGTCCCCGCTGCCAATCAGGGCCGGGCGTGGGAGGAGATCGCGGTCTTCGCCGCGCGCCACGGCATGGCGACGGATGCGATCTACCTCGCGCGCGCCGATGCCTCGGCGGTGGCGGGCCTGCGCCGCCGGGTGGCGCAGCGGCTGATGGACAGCGACCCCGAGCCCGCCACGCTCTACGTGCTGCGGGACGAGGAAAGCCTGGAGATCGCGCGCGAGGGGCTGCGGCCGGGGCGCGACGCCATCATCCAGGCGGACGGGCTGAACATCCTCGCTCCGGATTGGGACGTAACCGCCTCGGTCTCCTTGACGAACCCAGGGGAGATGATCCGGACTCCGGGAGAGGAGAATTCCCATGCTGATCCGACGCCGCCGCGGCTATGAGCTTCCCGAAAGCCAGGTGACCCCCGAGGCGCTGGTGCTGAACCGGCGCGCCTTGTTCGGCGCCGGGGCGGCGCTGCTGCCCGCGGCGGCCTCGGCCCAGTCCGCCGCCGGCCCCGTGCCGCCGCTGCCCGAGCACCAGCGCAACATGCGCTTCCGGGCCGAGCGCGACATCACCGCCGAGCGCGAGGCGACGACCTACAACAATTTCTACGAGTTCGGCTCCAGCAAGAGCATCGCTCGCGACGCCGCGCGCATGCCGCTGCGCCCCTGGACCGTGAAGGTCGACGGCATGGTGGCGAACCCGCGCGAATTCGCCATCGACGACCTGATCCGCATGATGCCCATCGAGGAACGTGTCCTGCGCCTGCGTTGCGTCGAGGCGTGGTCCATGGTCGTGCCCTGGACGGGCTTTCCGCTGGCCGAGCTGATGAAGGCGGTGCAGCCGCAGGCAGGCGCGAAATACCTGGCCTTCCAGACGGCCTCCATCCCCGCGGTGATGCCCGGCCTGCGGCAGACCTGGTATCCCTGGCCGCATGTCGAGGCCTGCACGGTGGAGGAGGCGAACAACGAGCTCGCCTTCCTCGCGATCGGCAATTACGGCAAGCCGCTGCAGGGCTCGAACGGCGCGCCGATCCGCGTTCTGTTCCCGTGGAAGTACGGGTTCAAATCGGGCAAGTCGATCGTGCGGATCACGCTGACGGACCGCAGGCCCAATACCTTCTGGGGAACCATCCAGCCCTCGGAGTACGGCTTCTGGGCCAATGTGAACCCTGAGGTGGCGCACCCGCGCTGGAGCCAGGCGAGCGAGCGCGTGCTGGGCACGGGAGAGCGCGTGCGGACGCAGCTCTTCAACGGGTATGGCGAGTTCGTCTCGGGGCTGTACACGAACCTGCAGAACGAGCGGCTCTGGACTTAAAGGAGCTCCAGCAGCTTCCGCATCGCGGTCGGCAGGCGTCCGGCCGCTTCCTCCGGCGTCGCGCCTTCCGCCCCTTCCGGCAGCCGTTGCACCCGCGCGGCCATCACGCGCATCGACAGGTCCCGATGGGTGAAGCCGTGCAGCGCCACGCCGGGGCGCAGCTGCCAGGCCAGGCCGGGAAGGGGGGCATGTGCGAGGGCTTCCTCCTCGGCCCAGGGCGCGTCGCGCCAGGGAGTGCCGGGCAGGCCCAGCATCCCGCCGAGCAGCCCCTTCTCGGGCCGGCGCGCCAGCAGCAGGCGGCCGGCGGCATCCGTCAGCGCGAAATGCACGCCATGCAGGGGCTTGCGTGCCGCCTTCGGCGCCTTGCGCGGCAGGCTGGCCTGGATACCGAGCGCCGCCGCCCGGCAATCCGGCCGCCAGGGACAGATGGTACAGGCCGGGTTCCGGGGCGTGCAGATGGTGGCCCCGAGGTCAAACAGCGCCTGGGCGAAGTCGCCCGGCCTGGCGCGCATGGCGGGCTGGGCGTCGAAGCCCTGGGCCAGCCGGCCGAGCTCGGCCTTCGCCCCGGGCAGGGGCGTCTCGATGGCGAAGAGGCGGGAGACGACGCGCTCCACATTGCCGTCCAGCGGCACCACCGGCTCGCCCAGCGCGATGGCGCCGACGGCCGCGGCGGTATAGGGCCCGATGCCCGGAAGAGCGCGCCAGCCCGCCGAATCCGCCGGGAAGCCGCCTGCCGCGATGGCCTTGGCCGCGGCGTGCAGGTTGCGCGCGCGGGCGTAGTAGCCGAGCCCCGCCCATTCCTCCGCGAGCTCGCTCCAATCCGCCGCCGCCAGCGCCTGCACATCGGGGAAGCGGGCCAGGAAGCGGGCGTAGCGCGGCGCCACCGTCACGACGGTGGTCTGCTGGAGCATGACCTCGCTCAGCCAGATGCGGTATGGATCGGTCTGGCCGCGCCAGGACAGGGTCCGGGCGGAGCGGTCGTACCAGGCAAGCAGTTCGGCGGCAGAGGGGTAAGGCATTTGGCGAAGAAGGAGACGGTCCTGCCGCCGCTGTCCAGCGGGCCGAGGGACCTGTCCATGCTGATCCCGCGCCAGACGCGGGCGGCCTTCCGCAAGCGAAGCCCGGATTCCGCGCAGATCATGGCCGATTGGCCGCTCATCATCGGCCCGAGCGTCGCCCGGATGGCCGAGCCGGTGCGGCTTTCCTCCGGCACGCTCACGCTCGCCTGCACGGGGCCGGCGGCGATGGAGCTGGGCATGGCCGCGCCCTCGATCATCGGGCGGATCAACGGCCATCTCGGCCGCGTCGCGGTCAGCAAGCTCGCCTTCGTGCAGCGGCCGCCGCGCCCGGAGCCGGCGCGGCCCGCGCCACTGGTGCCGGGGCCGCTGCCGGAGAAGATCGCCAGCGGGATCGGGACGGTGCCCGGCGAGGAGCTGCGCGCCGCGCTGGAGCGGCTGGCGAAGGGCGTGTTTGCCCGTAAATCCTAAGGCTTCAGCCGGTAACCCGTCCGGAACATCCACCACAGCACCGCCAGGCACAGCGCGATGAAGCCGGCCGTGAAGCCCAGGCTCGCCGCCACGCTGACGTCGCCCACGCCGAAGAAGCTCCAGCGGAAACCGCTCACCAGGTAGACCACCGGGTTGAAGAGGCTGACCGTGCGCCAGGGCTCGGCCAGCATGTCGATGGAATAGAAGCTGCCGCCCAGGAAGGTCAGCGGCGTCACCACCAGCGAGGGCACGATCGCCAGCTGCTCGAAGTTCTTCGCCCAGATGCCGATGATGAAGCCGAAGAGGCTGAAGGCGATGCAGGTCATCACCAGGAAGGCGGCCATCGCGGCCGGGTGCTGGATCCGCACCTCCACGAAGAAGGTGGCCGTCGCCAGGATGATCAGCCCGATGATCAGCGACTTCGTGGCCGCGGCGCCGACATAGGCGATCACCGCCTCCAGGCTGGATAGCGGGGCGGAGAGGATCTCGAAGATCGTCCCGGTGAATTTCGGGAAGTAGATGGCGATGGAGGCGTTGGAGATGCTCTGCGTCAGGATCGCGAGCATGATGAGCCCGGGCACGATGAAGGCGCCGTAGTCCACGCCACCGATCTGGTTCATGTGCGAGCCGATGGCGCCGCCGAAGACGATGAAATACAGCGCCGTCGTGATCACCGGCGTGGCGATGCTCTGCCAGACGGTGCGCAGCGCGCGGGCCATCTCGGTGCGGTAGATGGCCCAGATGCCGTGGAGGTTCATACCGGTCATCAGCTGCGCCCCACCAGGCTGACGAAGATGTCCTCCAGCGAGCTCCGCTCGCTCTCCAGGTCCTGGAAGGCGATGCCGATCTCGCCCAGGCGCTGCAGCAGGCTCGGAATGCCCGTGTCCTCGGACTTGGCGTCGAAGCTGTAGACCAGCTGCCGCCCCTCCTCCTCCAGGGCCAGCGACCAGCCCGCGAGCTCGGGCGGGATGGCGGGCAGGGGCTGGGGCAGGGCCAGCTTCAGCCGGCGCTTGCCGAACTTCCGCATCAGGGCGGCGGTGTCCTCCACCAGCAGGATGCGGCCCTTGTCGATGACGCCGACGCGGTCGGCCATTTCCTCCGCCTCCTCGATGTAGTGGGTGGTCAGCACGATGGTGACGCCCTTCTCGCGCAGCTTGCGGACCAGCGCCCACATGTCGCGGCGCAGGTTCACGTCCACGCCCGCGGTAGGCTCGTCGAGGAAGAGGAGCTCGGGCTCGTGGCTCAGCGCCTTGGCGATCATCACGCGCCGCTTCATGCCGCCGGACAGCTCGATGATCCGGCTCGTGCGCTTTTCCCAGAGCGAGAGGTCGCGCAGCAGCTGTTCCACATAGGCGGGGTTGGGCGGCTTCCCGGCCAGGCCGCGGCTGAAGCGCACCGTGTCCTGGACGTTGGAGAAGATGTCCACCGCGATCTCCTGCGGCACCAGGCCGATGGCCGCTCGCGCCGCCCGGTAGTCGTGCTGGATGTCCCGCCCGCCGACGGTGACGGTCCCCGCCGTCATGTTCACGGTGCCGCAGATGATGCTGATGAGGGTGGTCTTGCCCGCGCCGTTGGGGCCGAGCAGGGCGAAGATCTCGCCCCGCGCGACCTCCAGATCGACGCCGGAGAGCGCCGCTAGGCCCGAGGCATAGCGCTTCTCGATGCCGGAAACTGAAAGAATTGAAGGCATTGGGTATCCATATGGCCAGCGACAGGCCATCAGATGGCCTCGCGAGGCGGTGGGGCAAGCCATGCGGCGGTTCTGGACAGGGCAGGGCTCCTACGCCAGATGTTGTGCGATTCATCCTGCCGGAGCCAGGCCCATGCAGCTCACCCGCCGTTCCCTCGGCCTTGCCGTCGCCGCCACCGCCGCTACCCCGGGCCTCGCCCTGGCGCAGGGCGCCGACCCGCGCCTGGGCATCCGTGCCATGGGGCGGCCCGACGCGCCCGTCACGGTGCAGGAGTTCTTCTCGCTGACCTGCGGCCATTGCGCGGCCTTCCACAATACCAACTGGGCCCGCGTGAAGGCCGAGCTGGTGGACACCGGCCGCATCCGCTTCGTCTGGCGCGATTTCCCCCTGGACGGCATCGCGCTGGCCGCCGCCTGCGTGGCCCGCTCCCTGCCGGAGGACCGCTACCCGGCCTTCATCTCCACCCTGTTCCAGACCCAGGACCGCTGGGCCTTCCAGCAGGGCCGCCAGATGGAGGAGCTGGCGCGCCTCGCCGCGCTCGCCGGCATGGACCGCAAGGCCTTCGACGCGGTCGCCGCCGATGAAGGCCTGCGCCGCGGCATCCTGGAGCAGCGCGTGGCCGCCGAGCGCGAGTTCCGCATCCAGGCCACGCCGTCCTTCGCCTTCAACGGCCGCCTGCAGTCGGGCAACATGCCCTTCGACCAGTTCGTCCAGATGGTCCAGCAAGCGCCGAAGTCTTGAGCGAAGCCCCACCGGCCCTTCCTGCCGGTGAGGACGACGCCGACCCGGCCGCCACGACCGGGCCGGAGCCCCGTCGCCTCACGGCCACGCTGACCGGCCTGCGCATCGCGGGTTTCAAGAGCTTTGCCGAGCCGGTGCAGGTGCCCGTGCTCGCCGGGCTCACCGGCATCGTCGGCCCCAATGGCTGCGGCAAGTCCAATGTCGTCGAGGCGCTGCGCTGGGCGATGGGCGAAAGCTCGGCCCGGTCGCTGCGCGGCGGCGAAATGGACGACATCATCTTCGCCGGCACCGCGACCCGCCCCGCGCGCAACCTCGCCGAGGTGGTGCTGCGGCTGGAGGAGGCCGAGGGAGTGGCCCCCGCGCCCATGGACCAGGCCTCGGAACTCGAGGTCACGCGCCGGATCGACCGGGGCTCGGGCAGCACCTACCGCATCAATGGCCGCGAAGTCCGCGCGCGCGACGTGCAGACGATGTTCGCCGACCTCGCCAGCGGCCCCCGTGCCTCGGGCATGGTCAGCCAGGGGCGCGTCGCCACGCTGATCGGCGCCAAGCCCGAGGAGCGCCGCTCCGTGCTGGAGGAGGCCGCGGGCATCGCGGGCCTGCGCGCCCGGCGGCACGAGGCCGAGCTCAAGCTGCGCCAGGCGGAGAACAACCTCTCCCGCAGCGAGGACCTGCTGGCCCAGCTCGGTATCCAGCAGGAGGGGCTGAAGAAGCAGGCCCGCCAGGCCATCCGCTACCGCAGCCTCTCGGGCCTGGTGCGGCAGGCGGAGGGCGAGTGGTTCGCCCTGCTGGTCGCCCGTGCCGAGGCCGCGATCGAGGCGGCGCGCGAGGCCCACGCCGGCCGCGCCCAGGCGCTGGCCCGCGCCGAGGCCGCCGCCGAGGAGGCCCACCGCCTCGCCGAGGCCGCCCAATCCGCTATCGATTCCCCCCGCGCCGAGGAAGGCGTGGCCCGTACCCTGCTGGAGCGCCGGCGCGTCGAGGCCGAGAACATCGCCGCCGAGGCCGGCCGCGCCCAGGCCGCGCTGGACGAGGCGCAGGCTGCCCTGACCCAGCTCCTGGCGGACCTCGAGGACGCCCGCTCGGTCGAGGCCGACGCCCGCGCCGCCGAGACGCGCGCGCAGCGTGAGGCAGCCGGGCTCGCCTCCGCCGAAGCCCAGATCCCCGCCCGCATCGAGGCGGCCGAGGCCGAGGCCGCCGGGCTGGATGGCGAGCTTTCCGCCGCCGAGGCCCGGACCGAGGCCGCGACCGAAGCCGCTGCCGCCCTCGCGGCGCGCACCAACCAGGTCGCCTCCGAACTGACGTTCGCCGAGCAGCGGCATGGCCGGGCGCGTGACCAATCCGCCCAGCTTGCCGCCCAGCGCGCCGCCGCCGAGGCGCAGTCCGTGCCCGAGGCCGCGCTGGGCGCCGCCGATGCCAAGCTGGCAGAAGCCGATGCCGCGCTGGCCGCCACCCGCGCCGCGCTGGAGGCGGCCGAGCGCCGCCGCGCCGAAACGGCCGCGGCCGCCGCCGCCGCCCGCGATGCCGCCCGCGCCGCCGAGATCGAGCGTGGCGCCGCCGAGCGGGCCCGGGGCGCCGCCGCCCAGCGCCTGCAATCCGCGCGCGGCCGCGAGGAAGCGGCCCTGCGTTCCGCCCCCGCCGCACCCGACGCGGCCCCCATTGCCGAGGCCCGGGCTGCCGCCGAAACCGCCGCCACGGCGCTCCGCGAGGCCGAGGCTGCGCTGGCCGCCGCCCGCCAGGCGCGCGAGGCCGCCCAGGAGAAGGCCACGGCCGCCCGCCAGGCTGAGGGCGAGGCCCGCGCGGCCGAATCCCGCCTGCAGGCCGAGCTGCAGGGCCTGCGCGCCGCCGCCGGCGACGCCGCCGAGCCCGACCCCATCGCCCGCACCCTGACCATCCCCGAAGGCCTGGAGGCCGCGCTGGGCGCCGCGCTGGGCGAGGGGCTGGAGGGTGGACGGGGCAGCGGCACCAACCGCTTCTGGCGCGCCCTGCCGCCCCTGGGTTCCGCTCCCCCCCTGCCGGGCGGCGCCGAGCCGCTCGCCGGGCTGGTCGGCGCACCGGAGGAGCTGGCCCGCGCCTTGTCCCAGATCGGGCTGGTGGAGGATGGCGCGGCGCTCCAGGCCGGGCTGCTGCCGGGGCAGGCGCTGGTGGCGCGCTCGGGCGCGCTGTGGCGCTGGGATGGCTATGTCCAGTGGCCGGGCGCCGCGAAGTCCGGCGCCGCGCGTCTGCAGAACCTGGCCCGGCTGCGCCAGGCCGAGGCGCGCCTCGCCGAAGCCGCCCCCGCCGCCCGCGCCGCCGAGGCCGCCCGAGCCGAGGCTGTCGCCGCCGACACCGCCGCGCAATCCGCCGAGGTCCTGGCCCGCCGCGCCCGCGACATGGCCGAGCCGGAGGCGCGCCGCGCGGCCTCCCGCGCCGCCGAGCTGGCGGCCCGGCACGAATCCGCCGAGCGCCGGATGGCCGAGCACGCCGCCCAGGCCGCGCGGCTGGCCGAGGAGCGGGCCGAGGCCGAATCGGCGCTCTCCGAGGCCGAGGCGCTGCTGGCCGCCACCCCCGCCCTCCGCAGCTTCGATGCCGAAGCCCGCGAGGCCGCCGAGGCGCAGTCCGCCGAGAATGCGGCCCGCGAGGCCCGCCGGCAGGCCGAGGCCTCGCTCTCCGCCGCCCGTTCGGAGCAGGCCGCCCTCCACAGCCGCGCCGCCGCCGCCGCCGCCCAGATCGCCGCCCTGGTCCCGCAGCAGGAGCGCCTGACCGCCGAGCTGGGCGAGGCGGCCGAGGCCCTGGAGCGGGCCCGCGCCGCCCGTGCCGCGCTGCCCGACCTCGCGGCCGCGCGGGCCGAGGTGGATGCTGCCCGTCTGGCCCTGGCCGAGATCCGTACCCGTGCCGCAGAGGCCCGGGGACGGGTGCTCTCCCTGCGCGGCGAGCGGGAGGCGCTGGCCATCCGCCGCGAATCCGCGCTGGCGGATCGCGCCGCCTGGGCCCAGCGCCTGGCCGATGCCGGCACCCGCCTCGCGGCCCTGGAGTCGCGCCAGGCGGAGGCCGTCGCCCGTAAGGAGGCAGCCGCCCGCCTGCCCGAGCGGGTGAATGCCGCCCAGGAGGAGGCCACCCGCCGCCTCGAATCGGCCGAGCAGGCCCATGCCGCGGCCCGCGCCGCCCTCGACGCCGCCGAATCCCGCGCGCGGGAGCGCTCGGAGGCCAGCCGTTCCGCCCAGGCGGCCTTCCAGGAGGCTCGGGAGGCCGCCTTGCGGGCCGAGGCCGCCCGCGAATCCGCGCACCAGGCGGGCGCCGCGCTTGCCGCCCGCATCACGGAGCGCCTTGGCGAGGCGCCCGAACTGCCCGAGCCCGGCGAGGACCTCTCCGATGCCGCCGAGGAGCGCGCGCGCCGCCGCGCCGAGCGCCTCGCCCGCGAGCGCGAGGAGATGGGCCCCGTGAACCTCCGCGCCGAGACGGAGCTGGAGGAGCTGGAGGCCCGAATCGCCCAGATCCACGTGGACAGGGATGAAATTACGGCCGCGATCGCGAAGCTCCGCGGCTCCATCGGCCATCTGAACCGCGAGGCGCGCGAGCGGCTGCGCGCCACCTTCGACAAGGTGGACCGCGAGTTTCGGCAGCTTTTCGGCCGCCTCTTCGGCGGCGGGCGGGCGCATCTGGCGATGGTGGGCAGCGAGGATCCGCTGGAAGCGGGGCTCGAGATCTATGCCGAGCCGCCGGGCAAGAAGCTTTCCGCGCTGTCCCTGCTCTCGGGCGGGGAGCAGGCGCTGACGGCGCTCTCCCTCATCTTCGCGGTGTTCCGGTGCCATCCGGCGCCCGTCTGCGTGCTGGACGAGGTGGACGCCCCGCTGGACGACGCCAATGTGGAGCGCCTGTGCGACCTGCTGGACGCCATGTCCGAGACCGGGACGCGCTTCCTGATCGTGACCCACCACGCCCTGACCATGGCGCGGATGAACCGCCTCTTCGGCGTCACCATGCAGGAGCGCGGCGTCTCGCGCCTGCTCTCGGTGGATCTGGGCGAGGCCGTCGCGATGGCGGAAGGATAGCGGCCTCAAATGCCGGCATCGTTGCCCTGAAGCCACGTCCGGGCGGCCACCCGGCCGCATAGCGGCATCCGGACGACTGCTTCGCCCGGCGAAGCTGCGCCACCGGAGGCAGCGCCCGGCGTTAGAGGGCGAGAACGCCGCGTTTCACGGGGTTCATGCGCTTGACAGGCATGCACCGCCGCCATAGAGGCAGCCTCGCCTTCCGGCGGAAATATTGCAGGGAGGAGCCAAGGTGGACGAGCGCACATCGTTCAAGGATCGCCTGAAGGCAGCGCGGACCCGGCAGGGTCTCGACAAGCCTGAGGAAGCCCGGGGCAAGCTGCCCTCCACCTGGGGTTTCGGCCTGCGTGCCGGCGTGGAGGTCGTCTCCGCGCTGATCGTGGGGGTCGCCATCGGCTTCGCGCTTGATAGGTGGCTTGGAACCTGGCCCTGGCTCTTCCTGGTGATGTTCATCCTGGGGGCCGCCGCGGGGGTGATGAACGTCTACCGACTGTTCAATCCCCGGTCCGGTGCTCGCAAGATTTGAGTTGGGATGAGGTGACTGGTGGCGGCTGAGGGGAAAGCGATCGACGCGCTGAGCCAGTTCGAACTGGGCACGGTCGGCGGCGCCATCGGCGCATCGGTGGGCTTCACGCAGTCGAACCTGCACATGCTGATCGCCGGCGCGCTGATCGTGCTGCTCATGGTCATCGGCATGCGTCCCCGCGCCATCATCCCCGGCCGCCTGCAGGGCGTGGCCGAAAGCGCCTACGGCTTCATCGACGACATGGTGGTGGCGCAGATCGGCCCCGAGGGCCGCCGCTTCTTCCCCTTCGTCTTCACGCTCTTCATGTTCATCCTGTTCGGGAACATGCTGGGGCTGTTCCCCTACGCTTTCACCTACACCAGCCACATCAGCATGACCTTCACCATGGCGGCGATCGTCATCGTGCTGGTCACCGTGGTCGCGCTGTCGATCCACGGCATGCACTTCTTCAGCTACTTCTTCCCGGAGGGCGCGCCGCTCTGGCTGGCGCCGATCATCATCCCGGTCGAGATCGTGTCCTACCTCTCGCGCCCGGTGAGCCTCTCCATTCGTCTCTTCGCGAACATGGTCGCGGGGCACGTGATGCTGAAGGTCTTCGCGACCTTCATCGTGATGCTCGCCGGCCTGGGCGCGATCGGCCCGTTCCTCTCCGCCATGCCCCTCGCCATCAACGTGGTGCTGGTCGGCTTCGAGGTGCTGGTCGCGTTCCTGCAGGCCTATGTCTTCGCGATCCTGACCTGCATCTACCTCCACGACGCCGTGCACCTGCACTGAGCGTTCGACGGACCATCCCTAGCTTCTCAGTTCAACGGAAGGACTAAGACCATGGAAGTTGCTGCCGCCAAGGCCCTCGGAGCCGGTATCGCCGTCATCGCGCTGTTCGGCGTGGGCCTGGGCATCGGGAACATCTTCTCGTCGCTCATCAACAGCGTGGCCCGCAACCCGGCCGCCCGCGACGCCGTCTTCCCGATCGGCATTCTGGGCTTCGCGCTGACGGAAGCCGTGGCGCTCTTCGCGCTGCTGATCGCCTTCCTCATCCTGTTCGCCTGAGGTCGCCGGGCGGGGCTGCCTGAAGGCTCCCCCGCCTCGTCGCCTTCCAGCTTCAGGATACGAATATGCCGCAGCTCGATTTCGCCAACCCGCTGATGATGAGCAAGCTGATCTGGCTGCTCATCATCTTCGGCGTGCTCTACTACGTCCTGAAGGCCTATGCGCTTCCGCGCGTGGCCTCGGTGCTGGATGAGCGCGCGGCCCGCATCGCCGCCGACCTGAACGCGGCGCGCGACGCGCAGGCCGAAGGCGAAGCCGCGCTGGCGGAGCTTCGTGCCTCGACCGCCGCGGCGCGGGCCGAGGCGCAGGCCGCCATCTCGGCGGCGATGGTCGAGGCGCAAGCCGCGGCCGCTGCCCAGGCCGCGGAGATCAACGCCCGCCTCAACGCCCAGGTCGCGCAGGCCGAGGCGCAGGTGAGGCAGGCGCGGGACAATGCGATGGGTGCGCTGCGCGGCGTGGCGTCCGACACGGCGCAGGCCATGCTGGCCCGTCTCTCCGTGCCGGCTGCGGCCAATGACGTCGCCGCGGCCGTCGACCGCGCCGCCAGCCAGGGGGCCGGCTGATGCATCACCATTACGAGCACTTCTATCTCGACCCGAAGTTCTGGGTCGCGATCAGCTTCGTCATCTTCGTGCTGCTGACGGGCAAGCTGTTCTGGACCAAGTCCACGCAGATGCTCGACGCCCGGTCGGCCCGCATCAAGGCCGAGCTGGAGGAGGCCTCCCGCCTCCGCGCCGAGGCCGAGGCGATGATGGCCCACGCGCGCACCGAGCGTGAGCAGGCCGCCCGCGAGGCTGTGGAGCTCGTGGCCCGCGCCAAGGCGGAAGCCGAGCGCCTGGCCGCCGCGTCCAAGGCCGAGGCCGAGGCCGCCGCCCGCCGGCGCGAGCGGATGGCGATGGACCGCATCGCCGCCGCCGAGGCGAGCGCCGTGACCGAAGTCCGCAACGCCGCGGCCGAGATCGCGACGCGGGCTGTGGCCGAGGTCATCGCGCAGACGCACGGCGCTCAGGCTGACGCCGCGTTGGTGGATGCCGCCATCCAGAACCTGCCTTCGGCCTTCCGGGCCGCCTGAGGTCGGATACGCCTGGGGCAGTCGCCCAAAAGGCACGCAGAATGGGGGCCTCGCGGCCCCCTTTTTCGTTTCCGCCCCAACTCGACGCCCCCGCCGACTCGGGGCTAGCCTCCCGGGGCAAATCGCTTCGGGAGACACCGAGAATGATCCGCCATTTCCTCGCCGCGACACTCGTCGCGGCCAGCCTTGCCTTGCCTGCCCAGGCGGCGACCTTCCGCTGGGCCAATGACGGCGACGTCAATTCGATGGACCCCTACACGCGGTCCGAAACCTTCCTGCTCACCTTCAACGCGAACATCTACGAGCCGCTGATCCGCCGGAACCCGGAGCTCCGGCTGGAGCCCGCGCTGGCCGAGCGTTGGGAGCAGACGGATCCGCTCACCTGGACCTTCCATCTGCGGCGCGGCGTGAAGTTCTCGGACGGCACTCCCTTCACCTCGGCGGACGTGGTCTTCTCCATCGCGCGCGCGCGAGGCCCCGGCTCCAACATCAACGCGTACTTCGCGACGGTCGCGGAGGTCACCGCCCCCGATGACCACACCGTCGTCGTGAAGACTCGCGCACCGAACCCGATCTTCCCCGAGGAGATCACGAGCTTCGGCATCATGAGTAAGGCGTGGTCCGAGCGGAACGGCGCCCATCGCGTGGCCGACCTCACCTCCCGCGAAGAGAATTTCGCGACGCGCAACGCCATGGGCACGGGCCCCTTCATCCTCGCCTCGCGCGAGCCCGACCGGCGCACCATCCTGACGCGCAATCCCAATTGGTGGGACACGCCCACGCATAACCTCGACCGCGTTGAGTTCAACGTCATCGCCAATGACGCGACGCGCGTGGCGGCCCTGCTCTCGGGCGAGGTGGACATGATCTACACCGTGCCGCCGCAGGATATGGCGCGCATCGGCAACACCAACGGCCTGCGCGTCATCCAGAACGCCGAGCTGCGCACCATCTACCTCGGCCTCGACCAGAACCGGGCGGAGCTGCTGAAGAGCGACGTGCGCGGCCGCAACCCGCTGCAGGATGTGCGCGTGCGCCGCGCCATGTACCAGGCGATCGACATCGAGGCGATCCGCACCCGCGTCATGCGCGGCCAATCGCGTCCCACCGGGCAGATCTTCGGCCCGGGCGTGAACGGCTTCCTCGAGGCGAATGATCGCCGCCTGCCGCTCGACGTCGATGGTGCCAAGCGCCTGCTGAGCGAGGCCGGCTATCCCAATGGCTTCGGCATCACGCTCGACTGCCCGAACGACCGCTATGTGAACGATGAGGCGATCTGCCAGGCCGTCGTCGCCATGCTGGCGCGTATCGGCGTGCGCGTGACCCTGGCCGCGCAGACCCGCGTGCGCTTCTTCGCCGAGGTGAACGCGCCCCGCTTCAACACGAGCTTCTACCTGCTTGGCTGGACGCCCAACACCTATGACGCGCACAACGCGCTGTTCAACCTGGCGGGCACGCGCGACGGCACGCGCGGCGTGTTCAACAATGGCGGCTTCTCCAACGCGCGGCTGGATTCGCTGATCGATCAGATCGGCGTCGAGACCAACCCGCAGCGCCGGCAGGAAATGATCACCGAGACCTCGAACATCATCCGTGACGAGGCGCTCTATATCCCGCTGCACCAGCAGCAGGTGGTCTGGGCGGCGCGGACGAACGTGCAGCTGCAGCAGCAGGCCGATAACGGCTTCCCGCTGCGCCTGGTGCGCGTGGGCAACTGATGGGCAGGGGGGGCGCGAGCCCCCCTTCCAACCGGCTTTGGTATGCGCCTGCGGCCCGGGGGGGGCGGGTGGCACCCGACGCCCGTGGCTACGCCAGGGTCGTCAGATCCTGGAACCAGTGCTGCGCCTGGGTGTAGCCGCGCACGTTCCGTCCTGCCGCGTGCGGGTTCGTGTCGTGCACCACGAAGACCAGCAGCGCCTCGTCCACCGCCTTCTGGTGCACCTGCGCCATCAGGCGGTCCACCTGGGCCGGGTCGAAATTGCTCGTCGCCTCGTCGATCAGCTTGTCCATGTCCGCATTGCGGTAATGGCTCCAGTTCACCCCGCGCGGCGAGATCTGGTTGGAGTGGAAGAAGCGGATCAGCGCGTAGAGCGGATCGCTGGTCACGTAGGCCACGTTGTTCGCGGTGATGTTGCCCTGGCGTGCGATGTCGCCGGCCGCGCCCTGGCGCCAGCAGGTGTAGGAGACCTCCAGCTCCACCGGCACGAACTCCACGTCGATGCCGACCTCGCGGAAGGCCGACTGGCAGTATTCGTTGATGGGCATGGACAGCATCTGGCCCGAGCCGCCTGTCGGCACCAGGAACTTGGTCTTCAGCGGGTTGGCGCGCGAGAAGCCGGCCTCCTGCACCAGGCGCCGCGCGCGGTCGGGGTCATGGGTGATGCGGAAGGTCGGGTTGCCGAACCAGGGCGAGGTCGGGTCCACCACGCCCACGGCAGGCTTGGCCAGCCCGTTCATGAGCGCCACCACCTCATCGCGGTTGATGGCGAGGTTGGCGGCCTGGCGCAGCTTCAGGTCGCGCCAGGGCGAGCCTTCCAGCAGGCTCAGATGATAGTTCCAGACATGCGGCGTCACGTTCTCGATGATGCGCGCACCGGATTGGCGCAGGCGCGGCACGAGGTCGGGCGAGGGGGTCTCGATGAAGTCCACCTGGCCGGTGAGCAGCGCGTTGGTGCGCGTCGTGTCCTCGGGCGCGACCACCAGCACGATGCGGTCCGCCTTGGCCATGCGCGCCGGGTTCCAGTAGCCCGTGTTCTTCACCAGCTCCGCGCGCTCGCGGGGGACCAGGCGGGCGAGGCGGAAGGGGCCAGTGCCGGAGGGCTCGGAGGCGAAGCGCTCCCAGCTGCGGCCGAGCTTCTCGTACTGCGCGGGCGAGGAGATGAGGAACCAGAGCATCTGGTAGGGGAAGATGCTGTCCACCGCGCGGGTCGTGACCTCGACGGTCATGGCGTCGAGCTTGCGCCAGCTGGCGACGCTGGGCAGGCGAGGGCGGACCTGAGCCGCCTGGCGCTGGTCGAAATGCGGCGCCTGGGGGTTCAGCACCTTCTCGAAGTTCCAGATCACGGCGTCCGCGTCGAAGTCGCTGCCGTCGTGGAACTTCACGCCCGGGCGCAGCCTGAAGGTCCACTTGGTTCGATCCGCGGGGTCGGCCTCCCACGAGGTCGCGAGGCCGGGGACGAGCTTCCCGGGCCGGTCGGCGACGTCCATCTCCCAGGCGACGAGCGGGTCGTAGAGCGTGTAGCCGGTGAACTGGTAGGCACCGGCGCCGCGGTCGGGCTGGCCTGTCGTCTGCGGTATATCGGCCATGGAGATGGCGTAACGAATCACCCTTTCGCCCGAGCTCTGGGCAAGCGCCTTATCGTCAGCCCAGGGAGTGGGCATTCCGGCCATTCCGGCGGCACCTGTGAGGGTCAGCAGATCACGGCGGGAGAGGCGGTTGAACGTCATGCGAGCCATCCGGTCTTGAGGAATGAGCCGGTGAGCTTGCAAATCGGGGGCCATCCCCTGGCATGGGATGCTTCTCGCAAAAACATCGCGATAAGGCTTTCCAACTAAGAAGTGACATGGACGCGCGGCGGAGTTGCGCCTAGTTACGAATTGGCGAAGCAAAATTGAGGTCTGGCTTGGGCCGATTGGGGATGTTCGCGGCCGCCGCGGCTCTGTGCCTCGGGGCCGCCTGGTGGTTCGGTGCGTTCCAGGACGCGCCGCCTGCCGCCGTGACGGCGGCGCTGCCCGCGCCGGGCAGCGCGCCCGTCGCAACCCCACCCGCCGCGCCCGCGCGACAGGCCGAGCCTCCGCGCCCCGCCACGCCCGAGCCTGTCGCCGCCCCCGTCCAGCCCGCCGCCCGCGCGCCGGAGCCGGTCGTGCGGGCTGAGCCCGCCGCGGCGGCCCCGCCGCGCCCGGCGCAGGTCGCGCCACGCTTCGACGTTGCCCGCGTGAATGTCCGCGGCGTGCTGGTCACGGCCGGCCGTGCCGCTGCGGGGGCAGAGGTCACGCTCCTGGAAAACGGCCGCGAGATCGGCGCGGGCCGGGCCGATGCCCGCGGCGAGTGGGTGATCCTGCCCGACGCCCCGCTGGCGCCTGGAGCCCGCGAGCTAACTTTGCTCGCGCGGCTCCCGGGCGGCGAGCCGGTCGCGGGTGAGGCCAGTGTCGTCCTGATCGTGCCGGAGCCTGCGCCCGCCGTTGTCGCCGCGGCCCCCGCGGCCCCCGCGCCCGCCGCTCAGCCGCAGCCGGCCCCGGAGCCGCAGGCTTCGTCTGGCCAGCAGGCCGACCCGCCTTCCGCGCTCGCCCTGTTGCTGCCCGCGCCCGGCACGGATGCGCCCATCCGCGTGCTGCAGGCCCCGTCGGTGTCCCGGCTTTCGCTGGATCTCGTGGATTATGCCGGCGCTTCCGGCATGCGTTTCGCGGGCGGCGCGCCAGCCGGTTCCGTGGTGCGGCTCTATATCGACGGCGCGCTGGCCGGCGACGTCACGGCCGATGGGCAGGGCCGCTGGTCCTTCTCACCCACGGTGCAGCCCAGCGTGGGCCGCCACGTGCTGCGCGCCGACCAGATCGGCCCCCAGGGCCAGGTGGTGGCGCGCATCGAGCAGCCCTTCCAGCGCGACCCGCCGCCCGCCGCCCATACGGCCGATGCCGCCGCGGACGGGCGCTACATCGTCCAGCCGGGCAACAATCTCTGGCGTATCGCACGCGGGGCCTATGGGCAGGGCGTGCGCTACACGCTGATCTATTCGGCGAACCGCGACCAGATCCGCAGCCCGCACCTCATCTATCCCGGCCAGGTCTTCTCGGTGCCGATCCCGCCGGAGGCGCCGACCGCCTCCAACCGCTCCAGATAGGGGTCGAGAGCGAGGGCGAAGCCCACCATCTCCGTCATCATGGCGACGATCGTGGCGCTCGGGCCCGCGCCTGTCTCCAGCGTCAGGCGGTGGTCCGGCGTCAGGCGCAGCCGCCAGCCGGCCGGGAGTTCTGCCGGCAGATCGGCGACGTCGCGCAACGTGCGCGCGCGGTCGGCGTTCGGTTCGGCAGTGGAGGGGATACGGCCGGCGACGGCTCGCAGTTGCAGGCTTTCGCCGGTCAGCGTGGCTTCGCAGCTTCGCCCCCGCCAGCGGAAGCGCAGCGTCGGGCGGAGGCCGCCTCGAGGGGTCAGCGAGCCGTCGCGGCCGACGGCGAAGGGACCGAAGGTGATCATGCGGCATCAGCTTGCCGCTGACTGGTGAAGAGAGGATAAACCGTCCCGCATGTCGCTTTCCAACAGCCTCTCCCTCGTCCTGGCCAAGCCGCATCCGGTCGGCCGGCCCTTCATCTATGGCGGCGCGGCCTTTGCCGTTGTCGGCGGACTGATCCTCGGCCCCTGGCTGTTCTGGATCGGCGTCGCCTTCACGCTCTTCTGCCTCTATTTCTTCCGCGATCCGGAAAGGGTGATGCCGCAGGAGCCGGGCCTCGTGCTCGCGCCCGCCGACGGCAAGGTGGTGCTGGTCGGCCCGGCCATCCCGCCCGCGGAGCTCGACATGGGGGAGGCGCCGCGCTGGCGCGTCGCCATCTTCCTCTCCGTGCTGGACGTACACGTGAACCGCAGCCCGGTGCAGGGCCGCGTGAGCCGCATCGCCTACCGCCCCGGCAGCTTCGTGGATGCGAGCCTGGAGAAGGCCTCCGAGGAGAATGAGCGCAACGCCCTGCGCTTCGACCTGCCCGATGGGCGCCAGCTGGCCTGCGTGCAGATTGCGGGCCTCGTCGCGCGACGCATCGTCTGCCAGGTGCGCGAGGGCGACAGCCTGATGGCGGGCGAGCGCTTCGGCATCATCCGCTTCGGCAGCCGCACCGACATCTACCTGCCCGAGGGCGTGAAGCCCAAGGTGCTGGTGGGCCAGAAGATGGTGGGCGGCGAGACGGTGATCGCCGACCTCAAGACGGGACCGCTGGCATGACCAAACAGGGGCTGCGCGGCCAGCTCGGCAAGCTGCGGCCCCGCCAGCGGCCGCGTTTCCGCGGGCCGTCCTTCAATCGCCTGATCCCCAACCTGATGACCCTGGTGGGGCTGTGCTGTGGGCTGGTCGCGATCCGCTTCGGCATCGAGGGACGCTTCCCGCAGGCGGCGGGGCTCATCATCGTCGCCGCCGTGATCGACGGGCTGGATGGGCGCATTGCGCGCCTGCTCAAGGGCACGTCGCGCTTCGGGGCGGAGTTCGACAGTCTTTCGGACTTCCTCTGCTTCGGCGTGGCGCCGGCGCTGATCCTGTATCTCTGGACGCTCCATCACGCGGGGCCGCTCGGCTTCATCCCCTGCGTGATGTTCGCGGTCTGCAGCTCGCTCCGGCTCGCGCGCTTCAACGCGGCGAGCATCGCGGAGCCGGGCGTGGTGCCGGAACCCAAGCCTGCCTACGCCTACAACTTCTTCACCGGCGTCCCGGCGCCAGCGGGGGCGGGGCTGGCGCTGTTTCCGCTCTTCGCCTCGCTCGCCTTCATGGACTGGGAATGGTTCGCCTTCGCCCAGGCCTTCCGCTGGCCGGTGCTGAGCGCGATCGTCCTCTTCGTGGTCGGCGGGCTGATGGTGAGCACGCTGCCCTCCTGGTCCTTCAAGAACTTCAAGGTGCCGGCGCAGATGGTGCTGCCGCTGCTGCTGGGCACCGGCGCCTTCATCGCCTTCCTGGTGACCGAGCCCTGGGCCGCGCTGGCGCTGGGCGGGCTGCTCTATGTGGGCATGCTGTATTTCTCCGTGCGGTCCTACGTCCGGCTGAAGCGCGAGGCCGAGGCCCTGGTCGCGGCCGAGCCGCCGGCCCAGGCCGCCATCGAGGGCTGAACGCCTCCCCGTTTTCGTGCCACGCTGCGCCTTCGGCGTGGAGGATCGCGATGGAGCGGGTGAAGGTCTGGGACGGCTGGGTGCGGCTCTGCCACTGGGGCATCGTGGCCTGCCTCACGGTGTCCTACTTCAGTGCGCGCAACGAGGCCTGGGATGTTCACTACGTGTCCGGCTACACGCTGCTGGGCCTCCTCGGCTTCCGGATTCTCTGGGGCTTCGTCGGATCGGAAAACGCGCGCTTCGCCCATTTCCTCCGCTCGCCGGCCGCGGCGCTGCGGCACCTTGCCCACCTGTTCCGGCGCGAGCCGGACATCGAGACAGGCCATAACCCGGCCGGCGGCTGGATGGCGCTGGTGCTGCTGTTGATGCTGGCGGTGCAGGCGGGCAGCGGGCTCTTCGCCAACCACGACGTCGGCTTCACCTATTCGCAGCATGGGCCCCTCGCCATGTCCGTGAGCGAGGCGAGCTCCGAATGGGCGACGACCCTGCACGTGACCTTCTTCGACTGGCTGCTGGTCGCCGTCGCGCTGCACGTGCTGGCGGTGCTGGCCTATGCGCTCTTCAAGCGGCAGGACCTGGTCCGCCCGATGGTGACGGGATCCAAGGCGATGCCGGCGGGCGCGGCCGTGCCACCGCGCCACGGGCATCCCTTGCTGGCGGTCGCGCTTGCGGTCGCGGCGGCGCTGGGCGTGTGGGCCGTTACGCGCTTCGGCGGAGGCGCGTAGCGCCCCCTTGTTACCGGGCCCGGTTGACCCGGTGGCAGGCGCCGCAGGCCGCGCCGGTCTGGTTGAAGGCGGCCGGGAAGGCGGCGTTGTCGCCGGCCGCGGCCAGCGCCCGTAGCGCGGTCAGTTGTGTGATCAGGTTTGCATTGGCCTGCTCGAAGCCCGCGCGGTCGGACCAGATGGCGGGAAGGGCACGGGTGTTCCCTGTGCCGCTGCCTTCGGGGAAGCGGGCGGGCAGGCCGCGGAAGAAGGCGATCAGCTCGTCGATCTGTGCGGCCACGGGGCGCAGGTCGCCACGCGCGTCGGAGACGGCCTTGATGGCCTGGAACTGTTCGCCGGCGTTCTTCAGCCCCGCACGGCGGTCAGCGATCACATCCTGCGCGATGGCCGCGCCAGCGCCGCCGATGGCGACGGCCATGCCGACGGCCAGGATCCAGTTTCGCATGTAAGATTCTCCCCGGACAGATGAGGGCGCCGGCCCGGCGGCAGCCTGCCGTCGCGCAGGCCGCCGCGCAAGATCAGCGGGCCATCATCAGGCCGATGGGCACCATCTCGGGGATCACGCGGCCGGTGAAGACGCGCAGCAGCTCTCGCGCCTCGGCCATGGCGTGGACGGGGGGCTCGGGCGGGGCGGCGAGGTAGGGGCGCAGACGGTCCGCCTCGACCGAGGCCGCGACCAGCACGCCGTCGCGCAGGGCGGCGATGCGGCCCGTCGCCATCATGGGCGAGAGCGCGGTGTAAAGCGGCGTCAGCAGCGCCGGCCAGTTGGCCAGATGCAGGTAGAGCGTCGGCACCACGCCGCCCTCATGCCCATGCAGCGTGGCCAGGGCGCGCACCCGGCGGGCCGTGTCTTCGTCCAGCGCATCGAGGCGCGGCAGGGGAGGAGGCTCGGGCAGCATGCCGGGCGGGGAAGCGGGCGCGGCGACCGCGTGGCCCTCCTTGCCCCGCATCAGCGCTGTCAGAAAGATGAGGTTCCCCAGATTGCCCCTGTTATAGAGGGCGGCGAGGCGCGAGGCCTCGACGCCCACCGGCAGGCTCGGGACCTGGACGGAGGCGGCGACGCGATCGCGCGCCGCGGGCAGGAGCGGCAGCGCCGGGGCCACGGATTCCCAGGCCCAGGGCAGCACGCCCGGTAAGGCCGCGAAGCGCCGCCAGATGAGATTCACGAGGGGAAGGCCATAGCCCTCCCGCAGCCGGGCGTAGATCGCCGCGACCTCGGGAGGGGCCTCCGCCTCGCGTATCTCGGCCGTCACGACTTGCGCCGCTTCTCCACCAGCACGCCGGAGGCGGCCAGCTTCTCGATCTCCTCGGCGGAGAAGCCGTGCTTCGCGAGGACCGCCTGCGTGTCCTGCGCGAATTTCGGCGGCGCCGAGCGCGTGCCGCCCGGCGTCCGGCTCAGCTTGATCGGGGTTCCGAGGCCGACGAAGCCGTCCTTCTCGGTGATCATGCTGCGATGGGCGGTGTGCGGCTGACGCATCGCCTCGTCCACGCCCAGCACCGGGCCGGCCGGGAGGCCCGCCGACAGCATCCGCTGGCAGAGGTCCACGCCGTCCTCCTCCGCGAAGCGCTTGTTCAGGATCTCGGTCAGCGCGGCCTTGTTGATGACGCGCTGGCCGTTGGTGGCGAAGCGCTCATCGGTGCCGAGCTCGTCGAGGCCCAGGAACTTGCAGAACTTCCGGAAGGTCGGGTCATTGCCGCAGCCCACGAAGATCTCGCAGGTCTTCGTCGTGAACTTGGCATAGGGGGCCAGGTTCGGGTGCGGGTTGCCCGTGGCGACCGGCCGCTTGCCGTTCAGGAAGAAGTTGGCCGCGTGGGGGTGCAGCAGCGCCATGCCGCAATCATGCAGAGTCATGTCGCAATACTGGCCCTGGCCGGACTTCTCGCGCTCCACCAGCGCCATGAGGATGGCGATGGTGCTGAACAGGCCGGTCGCGATGTCCACGATGGGCGTGCCGAGGCGGGTCGGGCCGGAATTCTCCGTGCCGTTGATGGACATGAGGCCCACCATCGCCTGCACGATGGCGTCATAGCCCGGGAAGCCGCCGAGCGGCCCCGTCGCGCCGAAGCCCGACACGCGGCAGTGGATCAGGCGCGGGAAGCGCTTGGACAGCACCTCCTGATAGCCCAGGCCCCACTTCTCCATGCTGCCCGGCTTGAAGTTCTCGATGAGCACGTCCGCGCCCTCGAGCAGGCGCAGCAGCACCTCGCGGCCCTCGGGCGCGGCGAGGTCGAGGCCGACCGACTTCTTGTTGCGGTTCACGCCGATGAAGTAGCTGGCGTCGCCGTTCTCGTTGAACGGAGGACCCCAGTCGCGGACCTCGTCGCCCTGCGGGGGCTCCAGCTTGATCACGTCCGCGCCGTGGTCGCTGAGGACCATGGTGCAGTAGGGCCCGCCGAGCACGCGGGTGAGGTCCACCACGCGAAGCCCGGAGAGGGCGCCTGGACCCGTGGCGAGGGCGCGGCCCTCGGCCATCGGCAGGGCGTCGTTCATGCCGCAGCCTTTCGATTGAACACCCGGGCGCAGAAGTCCGGGTAGGTTTCCATCATCTCGTCACACACCGAACCGCGGAGTAGCGCAAGCTCCTCGGCCGTCGGTTCGGGCGTTTCCGGAACATCGCCGTCGATGTCGAAGGTGAAGCCCGTCATCTCCCGCACGCTCTCCACCGTCTCGCCCGGATGCACCGAGGCCAGCGAGAAGCGGCCGCGGTCGGGGTGGAAGGTGAATACGCAGCGGCCGGTGACCAGCGCCTGGGCGTGGCCGCGGCGGTAGACGCCCGGCTCGCTGACGCCGGGGGCGGAGATGTTCGCGACCTTGTCCACCAGCACGCGCGGGCTGTGCTCCTCGCGGAAGAGGATCGTCCGGCCCGACATGAAGTACATGAAGGCCGAGCCGAAGCTGCCCGGGAAGCGCACCTCGCGGCCCGGCCAGGCGCCGGTGCCGATGAGGTTGAGGTTGGCCTGCCCGTCGATCTCGCCGCCGCCCAGGAAGAAAAGGTCGATGCGCCCCTGGCCCGTGAGGTCGAAGAGCTCGCGCGTGCCTTCGGTGAACGGGTTGCCCGTGCGCTTGTGCAGCAGGGAGAGCCGCAGCTTCTCGCCCTGCTTCACCGCCAGCCAGCAGGCGGCGGCGGGCAACGGCGAGGCGGCGCCGACGGCTATATGGCGCGTCGGCACGGCCCGGATGAGCTTCGCCAGCGTGACGGCCAGCAGTTCCTCGGGCTTGTAGGTCATTCCGCGGCCACCGCCTGCTTCTCGAAGACATGTTCCGCGCACCAGTCGGCGAAGCCCGCCTCGGTCTTGGCGGCGCGCGCATAGGCAGAGACATAGGCCGCGTCGAAGCCGTATTCGTCGAGCAGCGCCGCCGGCCGCGCGCCGCGCGCGGCGATGGCGAAGGCGGTGATGTAGGTCGCGTTGATGGTGCCGGGGGCGAGGCGCTCATCCTCGAGGAAGTTGCCCTCCACCACGCGCTCCACCGTCACCAGCGCGCGCTTCGAGGCATGGGCGATGGTCGCGCATTCGCGGCGGCGGCCGACATAGATGTTGCCGTGGCTGTCGGCCATGACGCCGTGGAAGACTGCGATGTCCGGATGCAGGGCGGGCAGCACCACGATCTTCTCGTTGCTGTCGAAGGGGCTCTCGATCACCTTCCAGTCGGGGCGGTTGGCCAGGATGTCGCTGCCAATGATCCCGCGCAGCGGCATGAAGGGGACGCCCTTCTCGGCGGCCTGCAGCATGGTGTGGATGGCGGGGCAGGTGGCATCGCTGATCGTCACCGTGCCGGCCTTCAGCGCGGCGGTGAAGCGCGGCGCGAAGCCCGCCTCCCCGAGGCTGACGGCGCTGGTCTGCAGGCTGGCGACGCAGCCGGCGCCGACCAGGATGTCGGTCGCGAAGCCGGAGACGGGAACGCCGATGAGGCGCAGGTTGCGCGCACCGCGCCGGATCAGCGCCTTTGCCAGTGCCACCGAAGGAAGCGAGTTGTCCGGAGGCATCGCGATCAGCGCGCCGTCCGGCACGGTGGCCGCCATGGCTTCAAGGTCGGTGGGTGTCATCTTGCGTTCCTTTTGTCCGGACCCTACGCCGAAGCGCCGCAAGTGACGAGGGGGATCGGCCCATGTTCCTCACCGGTAAACGCCTTTTCCTCCGCCCGCCCGTCGCGGAGGACGCGGCTGCCCTGGCCGCCATCAATGGCGATGCCGAGGTGATGCGGCATTTCGTGACGCCGCAGACGCGCGAGGAAAGCGACGCGATGCTGGCACGCATCATGGCGCATCATGCCGAGCACGGCTTCGGCTTCTGGACGGTGGAACGGAAGGGCCAGCCCGGCCTGATCGGCCTGGTCGGCCTCTCGCATGTCGGCTTCGAGGCAGGCTTCACCCCGGCGGTCGAGATCGGCTGGCGGATCGCGCCGGCGCACCAGCGGCAGGGATATGCGGAGGAGGCGGCGCGGATGGCGCTGGCGGCAGGGTTCGGGCCGCTGGGACTCCGGGAGATCGTGGCCTGGACCATCCCTGCCAACGAGACATCCTGGCGGCTGATGGAGCGGCTCGGCATGGCGCAGGATGGCGAGTTCGAGCACCCGAAGGTGCCCGAGGGCCATCCCAAGCGGCGCCACGTCCTCTACCGGATCAGCGCGGCTTGAGGGGCGCTTCCTCGAGGCCGGATGGAGTCGCCCCCGGAACCGGCTTGTCCGGCGGCAGGCCGGGCGGCGTCGCGGGCAGGGGCTTGCCGCGGAGGAGAGGCGCGGGCGCCGTGCCTGGCTGAAGCGGGACGACGGGGGGCGGTTGCGCGGGCGCCAGCGTGGCGACGCAGCCCTGGAACGCGTTCATGATGGCGTTGCTGCCGCTCAGGCTGAAGTGCCAGGTCGCCTCGTTGCCGCGGAGAAACTCGATCCGCATGGAGGAGCCGTTACGGAAGGCGGACTCGAAGCCCGGCGCGACGTCCCCCGTCACGACCCAGGTGATCTCCTGGCCGCTCCCGGTGGCCTCCGCCGACCAGCTGCGGCCGGCGTCGATCGCGAAGCGGACCGGCACCCGGTCATAGGCCGTGATGTTCCAACTCGGCCGCACCATGCGAACGAGCATCGGCTGGCCGGCGCGCTGGATGATCTGGAACTGCCGCCCGGTCTGGGAATCGCGGTTGTCGATGCCGCAGGCGGGCGTGTCGCCGTCGAAGGGGCCGCTGAAGGCCGTCCACCAGCCGGCCCGCGCCAAGGTCTGCGTTGGCGTCTGCGCTCCCGCGGGCAGGGCGGCGAGGCAGGCGAGAAAGGTTCCGGCCAGGGCAAGCTGCTTCATCACGGATCGATCCTGTTCTCCCGAACGTGGCAAGGAAATGTCGCGAATGAGGCCGTCAGAACGGCTCGGCGCGGTCGCTCGCCATGAGCAGCCGCGCATAGGCGGATTTGGAGCGGTCCGTGCCCGTCAACCGGTCAGCCAGCGCGTCCAGCCAGCCGGAAAACCAGGCTTTTCCCCAGTCGCCGGTCTGGGCCATGGGATTTTCCAGGACCGAGGCGCCGGCCTCGAAGGCGAGGCGGCCCGCGGCATAGGCATCGTCGCTCACGAACCTGTCTTCAGGGTCCACGTCCTGGGGCATGTCGTCTCCTGCCGCTGATCACATTGAAATGGCATGAACCGGTGGAGTTTGCACCCTGCGCGGCGCGGGGTGCGGACCTATATTGGGCCGCATGGACCTCCCCGCCGCTTTGCCCATGCTGTTCAAGCCCATCCGGCAGCCCATGCCGCCGGGCGGCAAGCCCCTGACCGTCGTGAGCCCCTTCCAGCCCAATGGCGACCAGCCCCGGGCCATTGAGGAGCTCGTCCGCGGGGTGACAGACGGGGACCGCGACCAGGTTCTCCTGGGCGTCACCGGCTCCGGCAAGACCTTCACCATGGCGAAGGTCATCGAGGCGGTGCAGCGGCCGACGCTCATCCTCGCGCCCAACAAAACGTTGGCGGCCCAGCTCTACGGCGAGATGAAGAGCTTCTTCCCCGACAACGCGGTGGAATACTTCGTCAGCTACTACGACTACTACCAGCCGGAAGCCTATGTTCCGCGCACGGACACCTACATCGAAAAAGACAGCCAGATCAACGAGCAGATCGACCGGATGCGCCACTCCGCGACCCAGGCGCTGCTGGAACGGCGGGACGTGGTGATCGTGGCCTCCGTGTCCTGCATCTACGGCATCGGCTCGGTCGAGACATACTCCAATATGGTCGTGAAGCTGGAGCGCGGCGGCACCATCCCCCGGGACGCGCTGCTCAAGGGCCTCGTCGAGCAGCAGTACCGGCGCAACGACGCCGCCTTCCAGCGGGGCACCTTCCGCGTGCGCGGCGAGAACCTGGACGTCTGGCCCGCGCATCTGGAGGACCGCGCCTGGCGCATCTCCCTCTTCGGGGACGAGGTGGACGGGCTGCGCGAGTTCGACCCGCTGACGGGCGAGATCACGGGCGAGTTCGACAAGATCTCGATCTACGCCAACAGCCACTACGTCACGCCGCGCCCGACGCTGCAGCAGGCCATCGGCCGCATCAAGATGGAGCTGAAGGAGCGGCTGGCGGAGCTCGAGGCCGAGGGCAAGCTGCTGGAGGCGCAGCGCCTCGACCAACGTACGACCTTCGACATCGAGATGATGGAGACCACCGGCTCCTGCAAAGGCATCGAGAACTATTCCCGCTACCTCTCCGGCCGCAATCCGGGCGAGCCGCCGCCGACCCTCTTCGAATACCTGCCCGAAGGCGCCCTGCTGGTGGTGGATGAGAGCCACGTCACCGTGCCGCAGATCGGGGGCATGTTCCGCGGCGACTTCGCGCGCAAGATCATTCTCAGCGAGTTCGGCTTCCGCCTGCCGAGCTGCACCGACAACCGCCCGCTGAAGTTCGAGGAATGGGAGAGCTTCCGCCCGCAGACCGTCTTCGTCAGCGCGACCCCCGGCGCCTGGGAGATGGAGCGCACGGGCGGCGTCTTCTCCGAACAGGTGATCCGTCCCACGGGCCTCGTGGACCCCGTCTGCGACATCCGTCCCGTCGAGGGCCAGGTGGACGACCTGCTGGCCGAATGCCGCGATGCCGCCGCCAAGGGCCAGCGCGTTCTGGTCACGGTGCTGACCAAGCGCATGGCCGAGCAGCTGACCGAATACCTCACCGAGATGGGCGTGAAGGTGCGCTACCTGCACAGCGACGTGGACACGCTGGAGCGCATCGAGATCATCCGCGACCTGCGCCGGGGCGTCTTTGACGTGCTGGTCGGCATCAACCTGCTGCGCGAGGGGCTCGATATTCCCGAATGCGGGCTGGTCGCGATCCTCGACGCGGACAAGGAAGGCTTTCTCCGCAGCACGACTTCGCTGATCCAGACCATCGGCCGCGCGGCGCGCAACGCCGAGGGCAAGGTGATCCTCTATGCGGACAAGATGACCGACAGCATGAAGCGGGCGCTGGAGGAGACAGAGCGGCGCCGCGCCAAGCAGATCGCCTACAATGCCGAGCACGGCATCACGCCCACCACCATCCGGCGCGAGATCGCCGACGTGCTGCGCGATGTGAGCCAGGGCGATTACGTGACCGTGGAGGCCGTGGAGGGCGATGCCACGGCGCAATTCGTGGGGAAGGACCTGCGCGCGGCCATCGCGGAGATGGAGAAGAAGATGCGCGCGGCGGCCGCCGACCTCGAATTCGAGACCGCCGCACGCTACCGCGACGAGATCAAGCGGCTGGAGGCGCTGGAGCTCGGGATCGGAGATCCGGTCCTGTCGGCGAACGAGGCCGGGCGGTCCCTGCGCGAGGCCACGCCGAAGCGCGACTGGAAGCCGAAGCCGATGGGCCCCGGCGGCGGTGGCTACGATCCGAAGAAGGGCAAGGGCGGGCGGCCCAAGCGCGCCTGATCAGCCGCCCTTCTGCGTATTGCGGCGGATGAGCTCCAGAAGGGCAGGCGGCAGGGGTTCGTTCGCGACGTCGCCATAAATGCCGTTCAGGCTGCGGGTGAGCCAGGCGTCGAAGCCGGTCTCTGCCGCCGGCTTGCGCGGTGCGCGATTGTGCCACTGAGACTGCGGGGTCATCCCCTCGGCCTTTCCATTGTCATCCGGCCCGTCGCTCATGACGCGCCTCTCGCAAATAACCAACCAGAGCCGCGGCCCGGAGAGCCAGTCTCTTCAGCCGGGGTTGGAACTTGCATGGTCATGCAGAACTAACCTGTGTTGCTCAAGAAAGTTTCACGGCAGCAACATCGGAGAGACTCATGCCAGGCATGCCAAAGGCGGCAGGGTTTCCCCTGCCGCCCTGGACTGACCCGTCCGGACTCGGCGTTAGCCGGCGCGGAGCGAGCTGTAATCGAAGGGAGTGCGCGACTGCAGCGCTTCCTTCGTGGCGCCCGGCAGCACCATCCGCGAGTTCTCGCGGTTCCACTGCAGGTCGTTCAGCGGCACGGCCACCAGGCGGCCACCCATGCCCAGGAAACCACCCACCTGGATGATCGCCGTCGGGCCGGTCACGGAGGTGCCAGCCAGGATGATGTCGTCCACCTCGCCGACGCGCTCGTTGCGCTCGTTGTAGACGGCGCCGCCGATGATCTGGCTGAGGCGCGGACGCTCCACGACGGCCGAGCCGCTCGGCATGTTGGTCGCCTGGCGCGTCGTGGCCGTGCTGGTCGAACCATGCGGGGCGGTGCCCTGGGCCGCGTTCACGCCGCGCTCGGCCGCGCGATCCGCCGCCGTGCCGGCCGGGTTGTTGCCGGTGCCGTCGCGGCTGGTCACCTGGCCCGTCGCGCGGTCAACGGCGCGGCCCACCGCCGTGCCGGGCGGGTTGCCCGGGGCGCCGTCGGGAATGCTGGGCTGGCCGGTGGCGCGGTCGATCGCGCGGCTGGTCGCCGTGCCCGGCGGGTTGCCGGGGGCGCCGTCAGCCTGGGCGAAGGCCATCATCGGCGCCACGATCAGGCCCGCGGCCAGGGCGGCGGGAAGCAGAGTGCGGTTGCGTTCCATCGTTCGGTTCCTTCTGCAGCTGTCGAAAGGGCGTCCTTCTGGCGGGAGGCCCTGCTGCCTAAACGGCGCAAATCCACATCGGTTGCTTGGGCGGAAGGTTTTCTTTCGACATAAGGTCTTCATTTAGAACGAAAAAAGGCGGCGAGGTTTCCCTCGCCGCCCCTGCTACACGTCGATAGGTCGGCTCAGCGCTTCACCATCGCCGCGAGAACGAAGCCCGCCAGCGCGGCCAGGCCGATGGCCATGAGCGGCCGCTCCTGCACCCGGTCGGAGACCTTCTCGGCCCGGTGCTTCACCTCGTCCGTAGCGGAGCGGGTGAGGTACTCGGCCTGGTCCACAACCTTGGTCACCGCGGGGGTGACGCGCTCGCTCATGAGCTGCTCGACCCGCTCGCGCAGGCGAAGGATCTCGGCCTTGGCATCGCCCGCGATGCTCTCCGCATGCTCGCGCGCATCGGATGCCACTCGCTGGGCGGTGTTCTTGGCATCGGAGGCGACGCTCTTCGCATCCGAGGCGAAACGGCCGGCGGTGTCGGTCACTTGGTTCATGGTGGACTCCTTCCGTTACTGCGCGCCGAGATGGCTGCGAAGCAGCCACGCGGCTTTGTCGTGAGCCTGAACGCGTTCCAGCAGCATGTCCTGCGTGGCGCCGTCGCCGGCCTCCTCGGCTTCGTCGGCGATGCGCTTGGCGTCGCTCGACAGGAACGCATTGTCCTTGGCGAGAAGCTCGGCTGCCTCGGCGGTGGTCACGTTGCCGACGGAGTCATCCAGCGTGGACTTCTCCAATATGGCGTTCAGGCCGCCCGGTGCCATGGTGTCGAGCGCGCGGACACGCTCGGCCAGGACGTCGATGGCCTCGAACAGCTCGCCGTATTGCGCCTCGGTCAGCTTGTGGAGGCCGAAGAAATTCGGCCCCGTCGCGTTCCAATGGCATGCCTGCGTCTTGGCCAGCAGCACATAGGTGTTGGCCAGGAAGCCGTTGAGCGAGGCGGCGACGCCCGCCGCCGCCTTGTTCTCTCGGCCCCGGGTCTTGGTGTCGGCCATGGCCTTAGCGCCAGGCCGGACGGCCGAGGTTCACCGAGTTGGGCGAGGTCAGGCCGCCCACGGCCGCACCGGCCAGGGCACCTGCCGCGGCGCCAGCGCCCGGGTTGCCGGCCAGCGCGCCGACCGCCGCGCCGCCGCCCGCGCCCAGCAGGCCGCCCGAGACCACGCGGTCACCGGTCGAATAGCCGCAGGCCGAGAGGCTGCCGAGAAGAATGGCGCCGAGCGCCGCCTGACGAAGAACTCGCATGATGCGCCTCCTTGAAGAGCATTTCGATGCGGGAGGAACGCGGATCATACGCCCCGCGTTGCATACGCTCTTCAGTCGGCTTCTCGAATCGCGGCGATCAGGAACTCTCGATTGCCCTCGGGCCCCAGGATCGGGCTGGCTTCCACGCCCAGGACGCGCCAGCCAGGCAGCGCCGACCACCATTCGGAGATCTCGGTGCAGACGCGCTCATGCACCGCGGCGTCGCGCACCACGCCGCCCTTCGCGATGGCGGGGCCGACCTCGAATTGCGGCTTGATGAGCGCGATGGCCCAGGCGCCCGGCGCGCAGAGCGAGAGGGACGCCGGCAGAACCGTGCGCAGCCCGATGAAGCTGGCGTCGCAGACCAGCACCTGCAGCGGCGGCAGCTGGTCGGCGGTCAGGTGCCGCGCGTTGACGCGCTCCATCACCGTCACGCGCTCGTCGTTGCGCAGCTTCCAGGCGAGCTGCCCGTGGCCGACATCCACCGCGTAGACGTGCTTGGCGCCGTGATGCAGCAGCACATCCGTGAAGCCGCCGGTGGAAGCGCCCAGGTCCATGCACACCCGGCCTTCCGGCGAGAGGCCGAAATGCGCGATGCCGTGGGCGAGCTTCACGCCACCGCGCGAAACCCAGGGGTGGTCCTGGCCGCGCAGCTCGATCGGCTTGTCGGGCGCCAGAAGCTCGCCCGGCTTGTTGATACGCTGCTCGCCGGAATAGACGAGGCCCGCCATGATCAGGGCCTGGGCGCGGGTCCGCGATTCGGCGAGCCCGCGTTCGACCAGCGCGACATCCGCGCGCTGCTTCGCCACCTCAGGCGCGCGCGGGCTGCGCCAGCGCTTCCTTGCCGAGCGCCGCCAGCGCCGTCTGCACGATCTGCGGCGCGTTCAGCCCCGCCAGGTCGTACTGCTTCTTCGGCGACTCATGGTCGATCCAGATATCGGGCAGCGTCATGGGGCGCAGCTTCAGCCCGTGGTCCAGCAGCCCGTGCATCGCGAGGTGATGCATCACCAGGCCGCCGAAGCCGTTCACGCTGCCTTCCTCGATGGTGATCAGCACCTCATGGTGGCGGGCCAGCTGCTCGACCAGCGCGGTGTCCAGTGGCTTGGCGAAGCGCGCATCGGCGACGGTGGTGGAGAGGCCGAAGGTCGCGAGCTCGTCCGCGGCCTTGAGGCATTCCTGCAGCCGCGCGCCGTAGGAGAGGATCGCGATCTTGCTGCCCTCGCGCAGCACGCGGCCCTTGCCGATGGGCAGCACCGTGCCGCGCGCGGGCAGCGGCTCCAGCCCGAAGCCCTCGCCGCGCGGATAGCGCACGCCGGAGGGGCCGTCGTCGATCGTGGCCATGGTCGCGACCATGTGCGCGAGTTCCACCTCGTCGGCGGCGGCCATCAGCGTGAAGCCGGGCAGGCAGCCGAGATAGGCGATGTCGAAGCTGCCCGCATGCGTGGCGCCGTCGGCGCCGACCAGGCCCGCGCGGTCCATGCCGAAGCGCACCGGCAGGTGCTGCAGCGCCACATCGTGAACCACCTGGTCGTAGCCGCGCTGCAGGAAGGTCGAATAGATCGCGCAGAAGGGCTTCATCCCCTCCGTCGCCATGCCAGCGGCGAAGGTGACGGCGTGCTGCTCGGCGATGCCCACGTCGAAGCAGCGCTTCGGGAACTTCTTCGCGAAGAGGTCGAGGCCGGTGCCCGAGGGCATGGCCGCGTTCACCGCCACGATGCGCTCATCCGCCTCGGCTTCCGCGATCAGCGACTGCGCGAAGACCTTGGTGTAGCTCGGCGGGCCGGGGGGGGCCTTCTGCTGCTCGCCGGTCACGACGTTGAACTTCACGACGCCGTGATACTTGTCGGCGCTCGCCTCGGCAGGCGCGTAGCCCTTGCCCTTCTGCGTCACAGCATGCAGCAGGAAGGGGCCCTGGTGGCCGGAATCGCGCAGGTTCCGCAGCACGGGCAGCAGGTGGTCGAGGTTATGCCCGTCCACCGGGCCCACATAGTAGAAGCCCATCTCCTCGAAGAGCGTGCCGCCCGTGAGCAGGCCGCGGGCGTATTCGTCCGCGCGCTTGGCCGCGCGCTCCAGCGGGCCGGGGAAGTTCTTCGCCATCTTGGCCATGAACTCGCGCACCGAGAGGAAGGGGCGCGAGGAGATGGTGCGGCTCAGATAGGCCGACATGGCGCCGACGGGCGGCGCGATGGACATGTCGTTGTCGTTCAGGATGACGATGAGGTTGGCCTTGCTGGCCCCCGCATTGTTCATCGCCTCATAGGCCATGCCGGCCGACATGGAGCCGTCGCCGATGACCGCGATCACATGGCGGTCGTCGCCCTGCAACCCGCTCGCGACCGCCATGCCGAGGCCGGCGGAGATGGAGGTCGAGGAATGCGCGGCGCCGAAGGGGTCGTACTCGCTCTCGCTGCGCTTGGTGAAGCCCGAGAGCCCGCCGCCCTGGCGCAGCGTGCGGATGCGGTCGCGCCGGCCGGTGAGGATCTTGTGCGGATAGGCCTGGTGGCCGACGTCCCAGATCAGGCGATCCTTCGGCGTGTCGAAGACGGCATGCACGGCCACCGTCAGCTCCACCACGCCCAGCGAGGCGCCGAGATGGCCGCCGGTCACGGAGACGGCGCTGATGGTCTCGGCGCGGACTTCGTCAGCGAGCTGGCGCAGTTGCTCGTTCGACATGTTGCGCATGTCGGAAGGGAAACGCACCCGGTCGAGGAGAGGGGTAGAGGGGCGGTCTTGCATCAGTTCCTCCGCTCGATCACGAAACCGGCGAGCGCACGCAGATAGTCGGCCTTGTCGTCAAAGGCCTCGAGATGTTCGCAGGCCTGGGCCACCAGGCGCTCAGCCTGGAGGCGGGCACGCTCGATGCCGAGCAGGCCGACCAGCGTGGCCTTGCCCGCCCCGGCATCCTTCGCCGTCGCCTTGCCCATCTCCTCGGTCGAGGAGGTGGCGTCCAGCAGGTCGTCCGCGATCTGGAAGGCGGCGCCGAGCTCGCGCCCGTAATGGGTCAGCGACTGGCGCTGGGGCGCGGAGGCCTTGCCCAGGACGGCGCCGGCCTCGGCCGAGAATTCGATCAGCTTGCCCGTCTTGAGCAGCTGCAGGCGGCCGATGGCGGGCTCGTCCAGCGGCGCCTTCGCCTGCTCGGCCATCATGTCGAGCATCTGGCCACCGCACATGCCGCGCGCGCCCGAGGCGCGCGCCAGCATGCGGACCAGCTCGATCCGCACGGCGGGGTCGGGATGGGTCGCTTCCTCGGCCAGCACCAGGAAGGCCTGGGTCTGCAGTGCGTCGCCCGCGAGGATCGCGGTCGCCTCGTCGAAGGCCTTGTGGTTGGTGGGCTTGCCGCGGCGCAGGTCGTCATTGTCCATGGCGGGCAGGTCGTCATGGATGAGGCTGTAGGCATGCACCATCTCGATGGCGCAGGCGACGCGCAGCGCCGAGGTGCGTGAGACGCCAAACTGTTTCGCCCCCTCGAGCACGAGGAAGCCGCGCAGCCGCTTGCCGCCGCCGATGGTCGAGTAGCGCATCGCTTCGAACAGCCGGGCCTCGTCGCCCTCTGCGACGGGCAGGAGCTGGTCGAGCGCCGCATCGATGTCCTGGGCGGCCTGCCCCATGGCGGCCGTGAGGGCGGCGGCCGAGATTCCGCCAGAAACCATGTCCATCCTGTCCCGCGATCCTATTCCACGTCGCGCAGGCTCAAGCCGCCTGCGCCTTCGACCACCGCCTGCACCTTGGCCTCCGCTTCGGCGAGCTTCGCTTCGCAGTGGCGGCGCAGCGCCGTGCCGCGTTCGTAATCCGCGATCGCCTGGGCGAGGGTGCCCCTGCCGCCCTCTAGCGCCTTCACGATTCCCTCGAGCTGGCTGAGCGCTTCCTCGAAGGGGAGGTTCGCGATGTCGCCGGAGGCGTCACTGGTCGGCACCGAAAGCTCCTCCGCACGGAATCCGAAAACCCCGCCGATTATAGCGCCGGCGGCGGCGAAACCCAAATTTCCCTTGCACTCTCAGCCCCCCAGAAGCGCGCGCACATGCGCGGCAGCGGAGCTTGCCAAGGCCTCAAGGTCATATCCGCCCTCCAGCAAGCTGACCAGACGACCTCCCGCATGGCGGTCGGCCAGGGCGCAAAGCTGCTCCGTGATCCAGGCGAAGTCGGGGTCGGTCAACCGAAGCTGCGCCAGGGGGTCGCGGGCATGGGCGTCGAAGCCCGCCGAGACGATGACCAGCCCTGGCGCAAAGGCGTCGATGGCGGGCAACAGCCGTTCTGCCCAGGCGGCGCGGAAGACGTCCCCCCGGGCGCCCGGGGGCAGGGGGGCGTTGAAGACATTGCCCACGCCAACCTCCGACTCCGCGCCCGTACCGGGATAGAGCGGCATCTGCTGCGAGGAGGCGAAGAGGATTGTGGGGTCAGTCCAGACGCAGTCCTGGGTCCCATTGCCGTGATGGACATCGAAATCGGCGATGGCGACGCGCTCGATGCCGTGGACGGCCTGGGCATGGCGGGCGGCGACTACGGCATTGGAAAAGAAGCAGAACCCCATCGGGCGCCGGCGCTCGGCATGGTGGCCCGGCGGGCGCATGGCGGAGAAGACTCGCTGAACCCGCCCGGCGCACACCTCGTCCACCGCGCGCACCGCCGCCCCGGCGGCCAGGAGCGCGGCGCGGGCGCTGCCGGCGGACATCAGCGTGTCGCCGTCCAGCGCCACCGTCTCGCCCACCGGAGGGCGGATGCCGAGGATGGCCTCCACATATTCCGCCGGGTGGACGCGGGTGATCTGCTCGACCGTCGCTTCCTCCGGCGTATCGCGTTGCAGATCCGCGAATTCCTCGGCCTCCAGCGCCGTCAGCACGGCGCGGAGTCGGTCAGGGCATTCGGGGTGGCCGGGGCCCATGTCATGGGCCAGGGCGTCCCGGTGGGTCAGGAGAAGGACGCTCACGGCTCGGCCCGGCGGCGCAGGGCGAAGCGGAAGCGCCGGCGGCCCGCCTCCTCTTCCTCGGCCCAGGCCAGGAGCTCGTGGCCCGTCTCCTGCGCATAGGCGTGGAAGTCTTTCACGGCAGCCGGATCGGTGGCCAGGACCACCAGCGTCTCGCCGGGCGCCATGGCGCGCAGGGCCTTGTTGGCCCGCAGCACGGGAAGCGGGCAGCTGAGGCCCTGGAGATCGAGGGGTGAGGGGTCGCCCATGCCCCTATCGAGCATCCGTCAGGGCTTGCCGGCAAGGGGAGGGTGGGCGAGCCCTATTCGCCGACGGACATCGCCGTCGGCTCCGCGGTAGCGGGCGGCGGCATCTGCGTCGCGGCCATTGCCCTGTTGCCGACGAGTTCGGGCAGGATCGCCAGATCATAGCGGGGTGCCACGATATTCTCGAAGTTCGCGGGCTGCTTCTGCTCGAAGATGCTGAGCTCCTGCGGGGAATTCACCGCGATTCCGTGGAGATCCCTGTTTTCCTCGATCAGCTTGCCGACCATGGCGATGTTGCGTCGCAACCCGTGGAGGTGCTCGTTGATCAACATGCAGAGCGCGACGCGGTCCCTTTGACCCACTGCGCGCTCCAGCGCGCGAAGATACACCGCGTGGTTGCCGTCGTTGATGAGATGGTGCTGTCGGCCAAGGCGGTAGAAGTTGGTGGCGCCTTGGGCGTTCCCGTTCTCGCTGGCCTGCCGGTAGAACTCGCTGGCCCGGAGATAATCGGCTTCGACCAGGTATCCGAATTCGTACAGGTTACCGAGGGTGTTCTGCGCGCAGGAATGGCTGCCGTCGGCCGCAAGGTTCAGGGCGGACAGCACCTCCCCCGCCGTGACCGGGTCCGTTCTGCCGCTATTCAGCAGAATTTCAGCGAGGACATATGCGCCGCAGATATTCTCTTGCTCCCGCGAGGCGCGTGCCATGGCCGTCGCCTCGTCGGTTAGCGAGAAGCTGAAGGTGGGGTAATAGAGAAGGCGGGCTAAATGATACTGCGCGCCCGAATGCCCTGCCTCGGCCGCCTGGCCGTAGAGCCGCCGGGCGGCCGTGTAATCCTTTTCCATGGCCAGCCCGTTCTCGGCCATCCAGCCCTCGCCGACCCGCCCTGAGGCCGAATCCTGGGCCACCGCACGCCGGAACCAGGTGAGCGCCTCGGGATGATTCTGTTCGGTGCCTTGCCCGTTGAGGTACATCCAGCCCAGCGCAACTTGCGATGGCGCGTGGCCCTGCTCGGCCGCCCGATGGTGCCAGGCGAGGGCCGCCGCCACATCCCGCGGGGTGCCGGCGCCCGCGGCGAGCATAATGGCTAGGGACTCCTGCCCGCGGGGCAAGCCCTGCTCGGCCGCCAGGCGATAGAGTTCGACGGCCCGGGCTTGGTCTTTTACGACGCCGCGTCCAACTTCGTAGCACCAGCCCAGATTGCGCAGGGCGTTCGCCTGGCCCTGCGCGGCCGCGCGCTGGAACCACAGGAAGGCTTCGTCGTCGTCCTGTTCGATGCCGTAGCCATTGAGCAACATAACGCCGAGATAGTCTTGCCCGATCGCATAGCCGCGCTCGGCGGCTGCGCGATATAGGGCAACGGCCCGCGACTGGTCGCGCGGTACGCCCCGGCCACGCTCGTACATCCACCCCAGCTCGACCAGCGCTGCCGTGCTTCCTTGCTCCACAGACAGCTGGAACAGGCGCGCGGCCTGCGCGTCGTCCTGGGCGATGCCGAGGCCGTCCCGCAGCATGCCCGCTAGATTTTCCTGTGCCAGAGCCAAGCCCTGCTCGGCGGCTTTCCGGTACCATTCGACGGCTTGCGCGTCGTTGCGCTCCAAGCCTCTGGCGGTTTGATAGCTCCAGCCTAGGCTGTTCTGCGCGTGCGAGTATCCCTGCTCGGCGGCCAGCCGGAACCAGCGGTTGGCCTCCACGGGATCGCGCGCCGTTCCCCGCCCTTCGGCGATCATGCCGCCGAGGTTATACTGTCCGCGGGGAAGGCCGCGGACCGCAGCCTGCATGTACCAGAACACGGCCGTGGTGTCATTGCGCTCCACCCCGCGGCCCATCTCGTACATCCAGCCGATATTGGCCTGCGCGTTGGCATGGCCCTGCGCGGCGGCGCTTGCGTACCAACGCGCGGCCTCGGCATCGCTAGCCTCGACGCCCTGTCCCAGCTCGGTGGACAGACCGAGATTGTTCTGGGCCACCGCCAGACCCTGCTCGGCCGCCTGTCGATACAAACCCGCGGCGCGGGCCTCGTCCTGCGGAACGCCGCGCCCTCTCTGATACATCCAGGCGAGATCGTTCTGCGCTTCGGCCAATCCCTTCGCCGCGGCTTGGGCGTACCAGCGAACCGCCTCCGTATCGTCGGGCTGCACCCCCATCCCGTCGCGCAACGCGTTCGCCAGGCGATACTGGGCAAGCGCGTAGCCTCGCGACGCGGCGCCTCGATAGTGTCCGGCCGCCTCGGCCAGCCGCTCCGCGTTCAAGATCCCAAAGAAGCCGCCGGCCAGGAGATCGCCGAGCAGCACGGCAGATGCATTATGCTCCGCCTCGGCGGCGATGATGAGGTGTTGCCGAACCTCTCCGCGGTGGCTGTCGTTCCGGATGAGCCCGCGCTGGAGAAGGCGGCCATAGGCCTCGGCCGCGAGCGGAAAGTTCCGTATCGCAGGTAGGCGCGTCCATTCGATGGTCTGCGGGATATCGTCGCGCGCGTCGTAGATGGCCGCAAGGTCGAGGGCAGCGAAATGTTCTCCCTGCCTGGCCGCCTGCCGCATCAGCTCGATGGCCTTCTCCTCATCCTGCGGGACGTGCAGGCCCTCCTCGTGAAAGCGGCCCAGGAGATGGAGGGCCCGGGGATGCCGCGCCTCGGACAGCTCGGCCAAACGGAACCGCATGGCATCGCGCGCGTATTGCCGTGCGCGGTCGGGGTCGGGGTCGACCCCGATGCCGGTGCTGTAGCTAAGGGCCAGATGGGCCGCGGCGTAGGGATGCGGCGCACGGCGCTTGCCATCCACGATGGAGCGGAACACGGCCACTGCCTCGGCATCCTCGCCCGCGACGATGAGGTCCAGTCCGCGCGAGAACTGCGCCTCCTGGTGCGCCAGCGTCGATTGGATGCATTCCTGCTGGTAGCCGGTGCAGAAATAGGCGGTCACGTGTGGGTAGAGAAATGCCCCGGCCGTGTAGATTGGCGCCACGATCGCGAAGAGAACGGCCATGGCGCGAGCGAACTTGTGCTTCTTGGACCACTCGTCGAGCCAGACGAGGCGATCGATCATCCTGCCCCAGAAGCCTGGGCTGGGCGGTGGGGTCTCGATACCTGGTGGGGACATCGGCGCCTCGCGAGGATATCGCGCATAGTTCGAAATTCTCGCCGCCGCGACAAGTGCAATTCTTGGGCAATTATTAACAAATGCGCCGTGTCGAAGGTATCGTGCGGGGCTTGTCCGGGCGGGCCGCGAAACGCTACCTCGCCCCATGCGGATCGGCGTGGATTTGGGCGGCACCAAGATCGAGATCGCGGCGCTGGCCGACGATGGCGGCCCGGTGCTGCGCCGCCGCCGCCCGACGCCGCCCGCCTATGGCGCCGTGATCGAAGCCATCACGGGCCTGGTGGGCGAGGCGGAGGCGGAGATGGGCGAGCGCGGCACCGTCGGCGTGGGTATCCCCGGCAGCCTTTCGCCGGAGACGGGCCTGGTGCGCGGCGCCAATTCGACCTGGCTGAACGGCGGGCGACTGGACGCGGACCTCGCGGCCGCGCTGGGGCGGGAGGTCCGCCTTTCCAACGACGCGAATTGCCTCGCCCTCTCCGAGGCCGCGGACGGCGCGGGCGCCGGGGCGGCCAGCGTCTTTGCCGTGATTCTCGGCACGGGGGTCGGGGCCGGTGTCGTGGTGGGTGGCCGGATCGTGGAGGGCGCCAATCGCATCGCCGGCGAATGGGGCCACAACCAGCTTCCCTGGATGAATGAGGCCGAGTTCCCAGGCCCCGCCTGCTGGTGCGGCCAGCGCGGATGCATCGAGACCTTCCTTTGCGGCCCGGCGCTCGCGGCCGACGCCGATGGCCCGGGCGCCCGCGACGCCTCCGGCCTGCCCTTCCGCAGCGACGAGGCCGCGAAAGGCGCCATCGCCCGCCACACGGACCGCCTGGCGCGGGCCCTGGCCGCCGTGGTGAACATCCTGGACCCCGAGGTCGTGGTGCTGGGCGGCGGGCTCTCCAACATGGCGCATCTCTATTCCGAGCTCCCGCGCCTCGTGCCCCGCCACGTCTTTTCCGACGTGATGCGGACGCGCTTCCTGCCCGCGCGGCATGGTGACAGCTCGGGCGTCCTCGGGGCGGCCAGGCTCTGGGACTAAGCTTCCCATCGAGTCACGAAACGATCACCCTCATCTTCTCCGATCGGGCGCAAAGAACCCGCCCCACCCCTCCCGGGATTCGCGACACATGACCATCGAGATCGAGGATATCGGCAGCAACCCGGCGCCGCGCGCGACCATCGGCGAGATCATCGCCGCGCGCTTTTCCCGCCGCGGCGCACTGCTCGGCACCGCCGCCGCCTGGCTGAGCGGCACCGCGGCCGGTGCCGTGCCCATGGAGGGCGGCCCGTCCACCCTCACCTTCAAGGAGCTGAGCCACCAGCTCGCGCAGACGGACGCGGTCGCCGAGGGGCATGAGAAGCATGTGCTCATCCGCTGGGGCGACGCGGTGCTGGCAGACGCGCCGCCCTTCGACCCGCGCCACGTGACGGCCGCCGCCCAGGCCCTGCAGTTCGGATACAACAACGACTTCATCGCGGTGCTGCCGCCGGAGCGCGGCGGGCGCATCGGCAGCCGCGCGCTACTCTGGGCGAATCACGAATACACCAACACCAACCTGATGTTCCCGGGCATGGGCACCAACAGCCAGGCCCGCGCCCGCGTGACCGCCGAACAGGCGGAGGCGGAGCTCATGGCCCATGGCGGCAGCATCGTGGAGCTGGAGCGCGTGGACGGGCGCTGGCGCGCGATACCCGGCGCGCGGCTGAACCGGCGCGTCACGGGCGCGACGCCGATGCGGATCTCGGGGCCGGCCGCCGGGCATCCGCGCCTGCGCACCGGCGCGGACCCGGGAGGCACGCGGGTGCTCGGCATGCTCAACAATTGCGCCGGCGGCACCACGCCCTGGGGCACGGTCCTGACCTGCGAGGAGAACTTCAACAACTACTTCGGCGGCGAGCTGGCCGAGGGGCCGGAAGCCGCCTCCAACCGCCGCTACGGCATGCGGGCCAATCCCGCCTATGGCTGGCACCGCCACATGGCGCGCTTCGACCGCACCCGCGAACCGAACGAGGCCAACCGCTTCGGCTGGGTCGTCGAGATCGACCCCTATGACCCGCAGAGCATGCCCATCAAGCGCACCGCGCTCGGCCGCATCAAGCATGAGGGCGCGACCCACGCGATCGCCCCCGATGGCCGCGTCGTGATCTACATGGGAGACGACGAGCGCAACGACTACGTCTATCGCTTCGTCACCGCCCGCCCGCACGACCCGGCCAATCCCGCCGCCAATCGCGACCTGCTGGACGAGGGCACGCTCTCGGTCGCGCGCTTCGAGGCGGACGGCAACATGCGCTGGTTGCCGCTGGTCCATGGCCAGGGCCCGCTCACCGAGGCCAACGGCTTCGCCAGCCAGGCCGACGTGCTGATCGAGACCCGCCGCGCGGCCGACCTTCTAGAGGCCACGCCGATGGACCGGCCGGAGGATGTGGAGACCAACCCGGTGACGGGCGTGGTCTACGTCATGCTCACCAACAACGCGACACGGCCCGCGAGCCGGGTGAACCCCGCCAATCCGCGCCCCGCCAACGCGCATGGGCATGTCGTCGAGATCACGCCGCCGGGCCCGGCCGGGCAGCGGGACCACGCGGCCGAGACGATGAGCTGGGGCCTCTTCCTCCTGGGCGGCAAGCCAGGCCAGGACGAGGGCGCGCGCTACCATCGCGCGACCAGCTCCGAGGGTTGGCTCTCCTGTCCCGACAATTGCGCCTTCGACAGCAAGGGCCGGATCTGGATCGCCACCGACGGCGCGGGCTCGGCGGCGGGGGTGGCGGATGGAGTCTACGCGGCGGACACGACGGGCCGGGGCAGGGCGCTGACGCGACTCTTCTACCAGGCGCCCACGGGCGCCGAGGTCTGCGGCCCCTTCATGCTGCCGGACGACAGCGCCCTCTTCCTCGCGATACAGCACCCGGGAGAGGATGCGGGCAGCACCTTCGAGCAGCCCTCCACCCGCTGGCCGGATTTCGCCGAGGGCATGCCGCCCCGGCCATCCGTGGTGGTGATCACCAGGACCGGCGGAGGGTCCGTCGGCAGCTGAGCCTCTTCCGTCCGGTGCGGCGGCACCCCATGCTGAAGGCATGGACGCGCTGTGCCGCGACTGCTTCGCCACCGATCCGGGACCCGGCGCCGCCTGCCGCCACTGCGGCAGGCGCCGGCTGCTGCGCCATGCGGAGCTGTTCTCGCTCACGATCGCGCATGTGGATTGCGACGCCTTCTACGCGAGCGTGGAGAAGCGCGACCGGCCGGAGCTCGCGAGCCGTCCGGTCGTGGTCGGCGGAGAGAAGCGCGGCGTGGTCTCGGCCGCCTGCTACATCGCGCGCGGCTACGGCATCCACAGCGCCATGCCCATGTTCAAGGCTCTCGCGGCCTGTCCGGACGCGGTGGTCATCAAGCCCGACATGGCGAAATACGTGACCGAGGGCCGCCGCATCCGCGCGATGATGGAGGCGCTGACGCCGCTGGTCGCCCCGCTTTCCATCGACGAGGCGGTGCTCGACCTCTCGGGAACCGAGGCGCTGCACAAGGCGCCGCCGGCGGCCGTGCTGGCCCGCTTCGCGCGCGACGTGGAGCGGGAGGTGGGGGTCACGGTCTCCGTCGGCCTCGCCGGCAACCGTCTCATGGCCAAGCTCGCGGCCGAGCGGGACAAGCCGCGCGGCTTCGCGGTGATCGGGCGCGGCGAGGCCGCCGGATGGCTGGCGCCGCAACGCGTCGGGCTGCTTCCTGGAATCGGGCCGGCGGCGGCACGCCGGCTGGAGGCCTCGGGCATCACGCGTCTGGGGCAGCTCGCCGCGCTGGATGACCGCACCGCGGTCTCGCGGCTTGGGCCGGATGGTCCGCACCTGGCCGCCCGCGCGCGCGGCGAGGACAACCGCCCCGTCAGCCCCGATCGCGAGACGAAGAGCGTCAGCGCGGAGACGACCTTCGAGAACGATCTTTCCACCCTGGAGCAGCTGGAGGGCGTACTCTGGTGGATCTGCGAGAAGCTGGCCCGCCGGCTCGCCGCCAAGGAGCTTTCGGCTGGCGGCGTGGTGCTCAAGCTCAAGACCGCGGGATTCGAGACGCTGACCCGCAGCGCACGCCTGCCGGGGGCGACCCTGCTGCCCGAGACGCTCTTCGCCGCCGCGCAACCGCTCTTGGCCCGCGCGGCGGACGGCACGCGGTATCGCCTGCTGGGTCTCGGTGCCTCGCCTCTCTGCGCCGCTGCGGACGCTGACCATGGCGACCTCGCAGACCCCAATGCGCCCAGGCGCGCCGCGAAGTGGCGAGCGGTCGAGACCTTGCGGAGCCGGTTCGGGGCGGAGAGCGTGGTGGCTGGGCGCGCCCTGCGCGATCCCCGGCGAAGGACGCCTTGACCTTCCCATAAGGGCAAACACTAGGTTGGGCGAATGACGCTTCTGAGCAACCGGACCCATCTGCTTCCAGGAGCGTTCGGCGCGACCGCGCCCAGACCATTCACCGAGCCGGGTGCCATTGCGTGGCGTGAAGCTGAGGCCGCGCACGCGGCCCCCCGGCATCTGAGGGCACCGAAATGACCAGCCACTGCCAGCATTGCCACGGGCCGAAGCATGACGAGCACGCGGGCAAGGTGAAGGACCTCGTCTGCGGCATGTGGGTCGATCCGGCGAAGACACCGCATCACGCGACCCATGAAGGTCAGGAGTACCATTTCTGCTCGGGCGGCTGCCGCACGAAATTCCTGGCCGATCCGATGAAGTATCTCGGCGAGAGGAGGCCCGAGCCGCCCGCGCCCGCCGGCACCATTTTTACCTGCCCGATGCATCCGGAGATCCAGCAGGTCGGCCCCGGAAGCTGCCCCATCTGCGGCATGGCGCTTGAGCCGATGGTCCCGACCGGCGAGGAGGACGACACGGAGCTGCGCGACATGACGCGCCGCTTCTGGATCTCGCTGGCGCTGACGGCGCCCATCTTCCTGGTCGAGATGGCGAGCCACGTTTTCGGGATGCATGGGCTGGTATCTCCGCGGCCCTGGGCCTGGGCGCAGCTCGCGCTCGCGACGCCCGTGGTGCTGGGCTGCGGCTGGCCCTTTTTCCAGCGCGGATGGGCCTCGCTGGTCAGCCGCAACCTGAACATGTTCACGCTCATCGCCATCGGCGCCGGCGCGGCCTGGCTCTACAGCCTGGTCGCGACCTTGGCGCCAGGCGTGTTCCCCGCGGGATTCCGCGGCCCGCATGGCGAGGTCGCGGTCTATTTCGAGGCGGCGGCGGTCATCACCACCCTTGTCCTTCTCGGCCAGGTGCTGGAGGGGCGGGCGCGATCGCAGACGGGCGGTGCCATCCGCGCGCTACTACGCCTCTCGCCCAAGACCGCTCGGCGAATGGGCGCGCATGGCGAGGAGGATGTGCCCCTTGAGGAGGTCGCGCTCGGCGACCGGCTGCGCGTGCGGCCCGGCGAAAGCGTGCCGGTCGACGGCGTCGTGCTTGAGGGTCGGGGAAGCGTCGACGAATCCATGATCACCGGTGAGTCCCTGCCGGTGGAAAAGGCGCCGGGCTCGAGGCTCATCGGCGGTACCATGAACGGTAATGGCTCGCTGGTGATGCGGGCCGAGAAGGTCGGCTCCGAGACCATGCTGGCCCGCATCGTGGCCATGGTGGCCGAAGCGCAGCGCTCGCGCGCCCCCATCCAGCGGCTGGCCGACAGCGTCAGCGCCTGGTTCGTCCCGGCGGTGATGGCGGTGGCGGTGCTGGCCTTCGCCATCTGGGCCGCCTGGGGGCCGCAGCCTTCCTTCGCCTATGGGCTGATCGCGGCGGTCTCCGTGCTGATTGTGGCCTGCCCCTGCGCGCTCGGCCTGGCCACGCCGATGTCCATCATGGTGGGTGTGGGCAAGGGCGCGGGTATGGGCGTGCTGATCCGCTCGGCCGAGGCGCTGGAGCGGATGGAGAAGGTGGACACGCTGGTCGTGGACAAGACCGGCACGCTGACGCTTGGCCGCCCGAAGGTCGTCACGCTGGAGGCGACGGACGAGACGCTGCGCCTCGCCGCCGCGCTGGAGAAGGGCAGCGAGCACCCGCTGGCTGCCGCCGTGCTCGCGGCGGCGGAGGAGCGCGGGATCACGCTTCCCGAGGCGAGCGACTTCGCCTCCGTCACCGGCATGGGCGTGACAGGTACGGTCGAAGGCCGGCGTGTCGCGCTGGGCAATGCCAGGCTAATGCGCGCGGAAGGCGTGGAACCGCCGGAGGCGCGGGCGGACGAACTGCGCGCCGATGGCGCGACGGCGCTTTTCATCGCCGTCGATGGAAAGGCGGGGGGCATCATCGCCATCGCCGATCCGGTGAAGGACACGGCGCCAGCCGCGCTCGAGGGGCTGCGCGCCGAGGGCATCCGCATCGTCATGCTGACCGGCGACAACCGCGTCACAGCCGAGGCCGTGGCGCGGCGCCTCGGCATCACCGAGGTCGAGGCCGATGTGCTGCCGCAGGACAAGCACCGCATCGTCCGCAAGCTGCGCGAGGAGGGGAAGATCGTCGCCATGGCGGGCGACGGCGTGAACGACGCGCCCGCGCTGGCCGAGGCGGATATCGGCATCGCCATGGGCACGGGCACCGAGGCGGCGATGCAAAGCGCGGGGGTGACGCTGGTGAAGGGCGACCTCTCAGGCATCCTGCGCGCGCGGCGGCTGTCGGAGGCGGTGATGCGCAACATCCGCCAGAACCTCTGGCTCGCCTTCGTCTACAACGCGCTGGGCGTGCCCATCGCCGCCGGCGTGCTCTACCCGAGCCACGGGCTGCTGCTGAGCCCGATGGTGGCGGCGCTGGCGATGTCCTTGAGCTCGGTCTCGGTGATCGGTAACGCACTGCGGCTGAGGCAGGCCACGTTTGAGTGAATCGCAGGCAAACTGCGGAATGGGAGCACGTTTCGTGATCAGCATGATGGGCAGGTCAATGGACAGCGATCAAATCACCTTTACTGGGATAGACGTCATCTCTTAGGTTGCCAAAAGACCTGTTAAGGAACGGTTTCGATGGACAAGATGGAGACTTTGGACGAAATCGGACTCCGGTGTGGGACGGACAAAGCGTCCAACCGTCATGGTTACTTGAATTTTTATGACATGATGCTTCGTGACCTGCGCGAGAAGCCAGTGAAGCTGCTCGAGATCGGCATCTACAAGGGTGCATCGCTCCAGATGTGGAGCGACTATTTTGCCAATGGCACGATTACCGGTGCGGATGTTCGGGCCGGAATCGAGACGCTTGAAACGGACAGGATCAAGCCGGTCCACGCGGACCAGAACAACATTATCCAGCTGACCGAACTCTGCATGACCAGAGGCCCGTTCGATGTCATCGTGGATGACGGTTCGCACCGATGGGACCACCAGATGACGTCCCTCGTGACGTTGTTGCCCTTCGTGAAGCCGGGTGGCTACTACATCTTGGAAGACCTTCACACGAGCGATGCTGCGTCAGCTGAAGGTTACAGGGGCCTCGCGACGATCTCGCCGGTCGAGTACCTGGCGGACCTGTCAAAGCGCCTCTGCCTCACTCGTAGCGTGGGCAAGGCGAACACCGAGGCCGATCGCTTCCTGCGCGCCTTCATGATGGATCTGGAATTCATCTGCTGGCACACCTCGACCGTGGTCATGCGCCGCAAGGAAATTCGCGCCAAGGCGACCGCGCCGACCTCGGCGGAGGAGCCGCCCGTGGCAGCCGAGTAGCCACCGGCCGCCGAGCGTTTCAGGGCTGGCGCGCGAAGCGGCGCCAGCCCTTTCTGTTTGGGCTACGCCGCGGCGCGAAGGCCCACTTCCGGCAGCTTCGGCCGCTTGGCCAGCGCGTCCGCCATGATCTTCTCCACATGCGCCTTGTCCCCGCCCTCGAGCTCGAGGCGCGGCGGGCGCGTCAGCCATGTGCCGCGGCCCATGATGTGCTCGCAGAGCTTGATGCACTGGACCAGGTCCGGACGAGCGTCGAGGTGCAGCAGCGGCATGAACCACTCGTAAAGCGGCATGGCCTCCGCGAGGCGCCCCTGGCGGGCCAGGCGGAATAGCGTCTCGCCCTCGCGCGGGAAGGCGTTGGACATGCCGGAAACCCAGCCCACCGCGCCCATCGCGACGCTCTCGACCACCACGTCGTCGAGCCCGGCGAAGAGCACGAAGCGATCGCCGACCTGGTTGCGCAGGTCGATGAAGCGGCGCGTGTCGCCCGAGGATTCCTTGAAGCACACCACGGTGTCGACATCGGCGAGCGAGGCCAGGATGTCGGGCGTTACGTCGTTCTTGTAGATGGGCGGATTGTTGTAGACCATCACCGGGACGTCGGTGGCGCGGGCGACGGCGCGGAAATGCGCGGCCGTCTCGTGCGGCTTCGACGAATAGACCAGGCATGGCATCACCATGATGCCGTCGAGGCCGATGCGCTTCGCCTCCTTCGCCATGTCGATGGCGAAGGCGCTGGTGAACTCCGCGATGCCGGCGATGACGGGAACGCGGCCCGCCGCCGTCGCCTTCGCCATCTCCATCAGCGCGAGCTTCTCGGCCTTGGAGAGCGAGCAGTTCTCGCCCACCGTGCCGCAGATGATGAGGCCCGAGACGCCGTCGCGGATGAGCGCGTCGATGACGCGGGCGGTCGCCTCGATGTCGAGCGAGAAGTCGGGGCGGAACTGGGTGGTGACGGCGGGGAAGACGCCTTCCCAGTTGATGCGTGCAGGCATGTCCGTGTGTCCTTCTTGATTCTCAGGCAAGCGTGGCGCCGACGCGGCGCATCTCGCGCAGCACGGGCGCGCGCTCGAGCCAGATCTGGTCGAAGGCGCGCACGGCGGCGTCGGTGTCGGCCGCGGCGATGGGGCGGATGGGAATGGGGGCGGCGCGGAAACTCTCGATGATCCTGGGCTCGTCGGCCACGAGCTCCGCGATCTGCTGGTCGAGGTTCGACTTGATCAGGCGCGTGATGATCTCCTTGTCCGCCGCGGGCAATCCCGCCCAGACGCGGCCGGAGACGAGGGCCGCGACGGGCATGAACTGCGCGTTCATGCCGAGGATCACTTTGGAGACGCGGTCGAAGCGCTGGTTCCAGGAGAAGGCGAGGTCGGCCTCCAGCCCATCCACCTGGCCGTTGGTCATCGCGTCGAACACGGCCGGCGTCGGGATCGGCGTCGGCGCCGCGCCGAGGGCGGTGTAGAAGTCGCGGAAGGTGGGCGAGGGAATGGTGCGGATCTTGAGGCCGCGCACCTCGCCCAGGGACGAGATGTCCTTGGTCGAGAACATCACGCGCATGCCCGTGATGCCCCAGCCAAGGCCGATGGTGCCCGTCTCGCGTGGCAGCAGGTCGAAGAGGCCGGTGGCGACGGGCGTCTTCACGAACTCGCCGACCTGCGCGGTGGTGCGCACGACCCAGGGGGCCGTGATGGCGGCGATGGCCGGCACGCGCGAGCCGAGCTCGGCCGCCATGATCCAGCCCATGTCCAGCGCGCCGGACTGCATCTGCTGCAGCATCGCAGCCTCGCTCCCGAGCTGGCCGGCGTGGAAGACGGTGAGCGAGAGGCGGTTGTTCGTCGCGGCCTTCAGCTGCTCGCCGAAGCGCAGCGCCGTCAGGTTCCAGGGATGACCCGGCGGCGTGAGGATGCCGAGGCGCATCTCCCGCGGCTGGGCGAGGGCAAGGCCCGGTGCCGCGAGGGGGAGTGCCGCGCCGAGGGCGAGCGCGTGGCGGCGGGTCAACGTCATCGGCGAAGTCTCCTTGGCTATTTGATGAGGGCCGTGGACAGCCACGGGAAGATCGAGAGCACGATGAGGATCGCGCAGGAGGCGAAGAAGAACGGCAGGGTGACGAGGAACATCTTCCCCGGCTTGGCGCCTGTGACGGCCGCCGCGACGAAGAGGCAGAGCCCGACGGGCGGCGAGAGCAGGCCGAGCACCAGGTTCACCACCACCACCACGCCGAAATGGCGCGGGTCGATGTGGAAGACGTCGGTCGCGATGGGCAGCAGGATCGGCACCGTCATGATCAGCCCGGGCACGCCGTCGATCACCGTGCCGATGACCAGCAGGATGACATTCACCAGCAGCATGAAGCTGATGGGACCGGTGGCGACGCTCTGAACCCAGGCGGCGGCCGCCTGCGGCACGCGGCCATAGACCAGCACCCAGGAGAAGACGGCCGCGGCGGCGACGAGGAAGAGCACGATGGCGGAGTAGATTCCCGCGCGCAGCAGCATGTGCGGCAGCTGCGACCAGCTCATCTCCCGAGTCCAGTAGCGGCCGACGAGCGCCGCCGCGAGCGCGCCCACCGCCGCCGATTCCGTGGGATTGGCGAGGCCGCCCAGGATGGAGCCGATGATGACGATGGGGATGAGCAGCGTAGGCAGCGCGTCGAGGATGACGCGCAGGCGTTCGCGCCCCGTCATGCTCTCGCCCTTGGGGTAGTTGTAGACATGGCCCATCAGCGCGATCACGCCGCAGAAGGCCGCCGTCAGCAGGACGCCCGGGATGATGCCCGCCACCAGCATGTCGGACACGCCGACCTGCGCGAGAACGCTGTACACGACGAACATGATCGAGGGCGGGATGATGGGCCCCAGCATGCCGGCATAGGCCGTGAGGCCGGCGGCGAAGGTCTTGTCGTAGCCCTTGCGCTCCATCTCCGGGACCATGAGCTGCGCCATGATCGCGACCTGTGCCGTCGCCGATCCCAGGATCGAGGAGACGATCATGTTCGCGATCACATTGACGTAGGCGAGACCGCCCTTCAGCCGCCCCATGAAGGCCATGGCGAGCTGGATGATGCGCTGGGTGATGCCGCCGCCGTTCATGATCTCGCCAATCAGGATGAACAGCGGGATGGCGATGAGGCCGTAGCTGTCCACGCCGCCGAAGAGCTGCATGGGGAAGCTGGCGAAGAGCAGGTGGTTGCCGGTCGCGACGATGTAGATCATGGCCGCGATGCAGAGGCACATGCCAATCGGCACGCCCAGCAGCAGGATGGCCACGGAAGCGCCAGTGGTGATCATGCCACCGTCTCCGCGTTCTCGGAGAGGCCGGAGCGGGCGGGCGGCGGCGGCGCCAGGCCCAGATCCTCCAGCAGGTTCGCGACGCAATGGATGGAAAGCGTCGCGGCGAAGATGGGCAGGACCAGGTAGAGTACCCAATTCGGCCAGTTCAGCGTCTGGGTGTGCTCGGTGTAGATGAAGTTGAAGGTCTCGGCCGCGTAGTCGCGCGCATCGAAGCCGGCCCGCGCGATGCCGATGGGATCGAGCCAGGTCCAGCATATCGCGAGGAAGCCGAGCGCGAACACCAGCACGCAGAGGGTCGAGAGCGCGCGGGCCGCCTTGGCACCGCCGGGGCTCAGATGCTCGGTCAGCAAGGTCACCGCGAAGTCGAGGCGCAGCCGCGTCATGGCGGAGGCACCGATGAAGGTGAGCCAGACGGTCGTGTAAACGGCCATCTCGTCGATCCAGTAGATCGGAAAGCCGCCGTAGCGGGTGACGACGTTCACCAGGATCAGCGCGGTCAGCAGCCCCATGAATCCCGCGACGGCCACGCGCTCCGCCTTGAGCAGGCGCTCGGACGCGGCGACCGCCAGCATGGCGGGCCGGCTGGGCGGGGCGAGGGCGATGGACATGCCGGGGCGGGGGCTCCTGGGGAGGATGGCTGCCATGCATTCGTAGATTTTATACAATATGCATGTCAACGGGGAATCTGCTAGGGTCGCTTCCGATGTCCGAAGCACCCCTCAAGCACCGAACCCTGGCCTCCGCCGTCCTCGACCGCGTACGGGAGGAGATCCTGCTCGGCCGCCACCCCGCTGGCACGCAGTTGCGGCAGGATGCGCTGGCCCAGGCCTATGGCGTCAGCCGCATTCCGGTGCGCGAGGCACTGCTGCAGCTGGAGGCCGAGGGCTTCGTGCGGATCGTCCCGCATAAGGGGGCGATCGTCTCGCCCATCTCGCGGGACGATCTGAACGACGTCTTCGACCTGCGCACGATGCTGGAGCCACGTCTCTTCGCCAGCGCCATCCCGCTGCTGACGCCCGGCGACTTCGCTGAGATCGACGCGCTGCACGAGAGCTTCGCCGCCGCCATCGCGGCGCGCGACGTGGTGCAATGGGGCCTCATCAACGCGGATTTCCACGCGCGGCTCTACGCGCCGGCGCCCCTGCCGCGCACTCAGGCCATCGTCGCGGCACTGCTGCAGACCAGCGATCGCTACACCCGCCTGCAGCTCTCCACGCCCGTCGCCATGGAGCGGGCCCAGCGCGAGCATGCCGAGCTCATCGCCCTGGCGCGGAAGGGCCATATCGAGCGCGCGTCTAAGCGCCTCGCGACCCATATCGAGACCGTGCGCGCGGATCTGCTGAAGGTGCTCGCGCGCGGCTGAGGGCGCTTGCGCGTCCTGGCGCGCTCGGGCACCGTCTCTCCCAGGCCAGGCAGACATGATCCGGCCAGTGAGGGAGAAGACCGTCATGACGAGCATTTCGTCCATGTCCCGCCGGGCCGTGCTCGCGGGCGCCGCCACCTCCGGAAGCCTGCTCATGGCCGGCAGCGGGGCAGAGGCCCAGCCCGCCAAGCCTGCCGAGCTCAAGGTCGGCATCACCACCTTCCTCTCCGGGCCCGCCAGCGTCTTCGGCGTGCCTGCCCGCCAGACGGCCGAGATGCTGGTCGAGCAGATCAATGCCGAGGGCGGCATCGGCGGCGTGCCCGTCCGCGTCTCCTTCGTCGACGAGAACCCCGGCACCGAGCACCTGGTCGGCGAGTTCCGCCGCCTCGTGCAGGCCGAGGGCGCGCACGTGATCTTCGCCTCGATTTCCTCGGGCTCCTGCCTCGCCTGCACGCCGCTCTCCGACGAGATGCGCAAGACGACGCTGCTCTGGGACTGCGGCACGCAGCGCATCTTCGAGGAGGGGCGCCACCCCTATGCCTTCCGCACCCAGGGCTATGGCACCTCCGAGGTGCTGGCCCCGCTGCTCTACCTGCTCAAGCACAAGCCGGACTTCCGCAGCATCGCGGTGATTAACCAGGACTACGCCTGGGGCCGCGATTCCTGGGAGCTGTGGAAAGCCGGCATGGACGCCATGAAGCCCGGCGTCCGCGTGGTGGCCGAGCTTTTCCCCCGCTTCAACAGCACCGATTTCTCCACCGAGATCACGCGCCTGCTGGCGCTGCGCCCCGACGTCATCCTCTCCACCTCCTGGGGCGGCGAGCTGGTGACGCTGGTGCGCCAGGCGACGGAGCGCCGCTTGCTCGAACGCTCGCTGATGGTTCTGCCGGTAGCCGAGGCCTCGCTGCCGCCGCTCGGCCGCACGATGCCGGCCGGCCACATCATCGGCACGCGCGGCGACCACTGGATCAACCACCCGCGCCCGCGCGACAAGGCGGCGCTCGACCGGTTCGTGAACGCCTATCAGACGCGCTTCAACCAGCCCGTCATCTACCCGTGCCACCATATGTACCAGGCCTTCTCGGCGCTGCAGGCCGCCTATGCCAAGGCGATCGCGGCCAAGGGCGGTGGCTGGCCGAACGACCAGGAATTGGCGGCGGCGTTCCAGGGCCTGACCTTCGACACGCCGACGTCGCGCATCACCATCCGCGAGGACGGGCAGGGCATGGAGGACCAGATCGTCGGTCTCTCCTCCTTCGGCACGCTGCCCTATGCGGTGCCGGAGAAGATGATGCTCTACCCCGCCGCCAACGTCAGCGCGCCGGTCGGGCAGAAGAGCGTGGACTGGCTGAAGACGTTGCGCCCCGGGCTGGAGAACACGGCCGGACAGGCGCTCTGACGTGTTCGGCTGGTTCGAGGAGAACGGTCTGCTCCTCGGCCTCGCGCTGCTGGACGGTCTCGCCTATGCGGCGCTCGTCTTCATGGTGGCGGTGGGGCTGAACCTCGTCTTCGGGGTGCTGCGGGTGCTGAACGTGGCGCATGGCTCGCTCTACGCCATCGGGGCCTATGCGGCGGCGAGCCTGGGCCTCTTCCTCGGCACGCGCGGCATGCCGGCCTGGCTCAGCCTGCCCGCTCTGGTGGTGGCGGCCGCGCTGGTCGGCTGCACGCTGGGGCCGCTCATCGAAAGGCTGCTCCTGCGACGGATCTATTCGCAGGAGCCGGTGCTGCAGCTGCTCGTCACCTTCGCGCTCTTCATGATCCTGGAGGATGCGCAGAAGCTCATCTGGGGCGTGCAGCCGGTGCAGAACGACGCGGCGCTGCGATACCTCGGCACCTTCGACGTGCCCTTCGCGGGCGACTTCATCCCCTTCACCGCCTATCAGCTCTTCGTCCTGCCCGGGGTGGCGCTCGCGACGCTGATCGGGCTGGCCTGGTTCCTGCGCCGGACCCTGACGGGCCGCGTGATCGTGGCCGTGACGACGGATCGCGAGGCCGCGACGGCCATGGGCATCGATGCCTCGCGCATCTACCTGCTGACCTTCACCTTCGGCGCGGTGCTGGCCGCGCTGGGCGGAGCGCTGTCCTCGCCCACGGCCTCGCTGGTGCCGGGCATCGGCGCCTCGACGATCGTGCTCTCCTTCGCCGTGGTGGCGACCGCGGGGCTCGGGCAGATCGAGGGCGCGGCGCTGACGGCGCTGATGATCGGCCTCGCTCGCTCCATCGCCGTCTATTTCCTGCCGGAGGCGGAGGTGCTGACGCCCTATCTCATCATGGTGGCGGTGCTGCTGGTGCGCCCGCAGGGCCTCTTCGGCGTGGTGGAGACGCGGCGCGTATGAACCTCCGCCGGACAGAAACCCTACTGGCGCTGGCCGGCGCCGTCCTGCTGGTGCTGGCGGCCTTCTCCGCGCCCTGGCTGCGTTTCGTGCTGACCGTGGCGCTGGCCAAGGGCATCGCGGTGCTGGGCATCCTGCTGCTGCTGCGCGCGGGGCAGGTGAGCTTCGGCCATGCGCTCTACCTGGCTTTTGGCGCCTATAGCGTCGCCTTCCTCGCCCCCCAGGTGCCCGAGGCGCTGATCCTGATGCCGGTAGCGATGCTGGCCTCCGGCGCGCTGGGGCTGCTGGTCGGGCTCTTCGTCTCGCGCTACCGCGAGATCTTCTTCGGCATGCTGAACCTGGCGCTCAGCATGGTGTTCTATTCGCTGCTGGAGAAGCTCTACCACTACACCAAGGGTACCGACGGCATTCGTGTCGCAGTGCCGCGGTTCCTGGGCATGACGCTGGAGCGCGACCAGTTCGAATGGGCGCTGTTCGGGACCACGCTCGTGCTCGCGTTGGTCATCGGCTTTTTCGTGAGGCTCTACCTCGCCTCGCCCATGGGGCAGGCACTCTCCGCCATCAAGACGCGTGAGACGCGGCTCGAGTTCATGGGCCTCCCGGCGCGCGGCGTGCTGCTTTCGGCCTACGTGCTTTCGGCGCTGATGGGCGGGCTCGCGGGCAGCATCATCGCGCTGACGACGCGGCACGTGACGCCGTTGCTGGGTTACTGGACGGTTTCGGGCGAGCTGGTCTTCATCGCGATCCTCGGCGGGGCCGGTGCGGTCCTCGGTCCCTTTCTCGGGGCCATCACCTTCGAGCTGGTGCGCGTCTATGCGGCCGCGAGCTTCGCAGATGCCTGGCAGGCCATCCTGGGCCTCGTTCTGCTGGGCGTGATCCTGTTCTTCTCGCGCGGGCTTTGGGGCATCGTCGAAGGGCTGAGGGGGAAGCGCGCATGAGCGATGTTCTCCTCTCCGCCCAGGGGCTGCGCCTGGCCTTCGGCGGCGTGAAGGCGGCCGACGGCATCGACCTCGACGTGATGCGCGGCGAGTTCCTGGCCATCATCGGCCCGAACGGCGCGGGCAAGACGACCTTCATCAACATGACCACCGGCTATCTGCGTCCCCAGGCCGGCACCATCACCTATGAGGGGCAGGCCATCACCGGGATGGCGCCGCGGCGGATCGTCGCGCGCGGCATCGCACGCTCCTTCCAGCTTCCGCAGCTTTTCACCGAGCACACGGTGCTGGAGAACGCGGCGCTGGCCATCGCCGCGCGCGAAGGGCCATGGTCGCCGCTTGCCCCCCTTCTGCGTCCGCGTTGGCGCGAGGAGGCGCGTGAACTGCTGGAACGCTTCGGCCTGGGTCCCATTGCGGATCAGCGCGCCGACGCGCTGAACGAGGGCGCGCGCAAGCTGACGGATATCGCCATGGCGGTGGCGCTGCGCCCCCGCCTGCTGCTGATGGACGAGCCGACATCCGGCGTCGCCGCCAACGAGAAGATGGAGGTGGTGGAGACGCTGGCCCGCGTCCTGCGCGAGGCGAAGGTCACCGCCGTTTTCGTGGAGCACGACATGGACGTCGTCGAGCGTTTCGGCGACCGCGTGGCCGTCTGGTCGCAAGGGAAGATCGCGGCCCTGGGACCGCCGGCGCAAGTGCTCGCGGACCCGCAGGTGCAGCGCGACGTGATCGGAATCGAGCGCCATGCTGCGGCTTGAGGGGGCGTCGGTCGAGATCGCGGGCGCGCCCGTGCTGCGCGGCGTCTCGCTGCATGTGCCGCCCGGAGGGCGCGTCGCGCTGATCGGCCGCAACGGCGCGGGCAAGACCACGACGCTGCGCGCGCTGATGGGGCTGCTGCCGCTGCGCGGCGGCAGGGTGGTGCTCTCGGGCGAGGATGCTTCCACCGTGCCCGCGCATCACCGCGCGCGGCTCGGCATCGGCTATGCGCCGGAGGACCGGCGGCTCTTCGGCAGCTTCACCGTGCAGGACAACATGCTGCTGCCGGCGCAGGTGCTGAAGCTCACCCCCGCCGAGACGGAACAGCGCATGGAGACCGTCTTTACCCTGCTGCCCGAGCTGCGCGCCCTGGCACCGCGCAAGGCAGCGGGGCTCTCGGGCGGACAGGGCAAGATGGTGGCGCTGGCCCGGGCGCTCATGATCGGCTCGCGCGCCATCCTGCTGGACGAGCCCTTCCAGGGCCTCGCACCCGCCCTGGCCCTGCGCTACGCGGAGGCGCTGCGGCGCCTGCGCGACGCCCTGCCCGATGTCGCGATCCTCATCACCGAGAGCAACCCCGAGCTGCTGCGGCCCCTGGTGGACCAGACCTATGTGATCGAGCGCGGCGAGATCGCGGCCGCCTGAGGCGTTTGGTCCGCCGGTTCCGTCCGGGTAGAATGGGCCAAAGCCCCGGAGGACCACATGGACGCCGTCTCGACGCGCCTGACCGAACTCGCCCATGGCGGCGGCTGCGGCTGCAAGCTCGCCCCCGCCGTGCTGCAGAGCCTGTTGGCCGGCCAGCCCGCCGCTGCCCCCTTCGCGCAACTCCTGGTCGGCTCGGAGACCGCCGATGATGCGGCGGTCTGGAAGGTGAATGACGAGCTCGCCGTCATGGCGACGACCGATTTCTTCATGCCGATGGTGGACGATCCGCGCGACTTCGGGCGTATCGCGGCCACCAACGCGATCTCGGACATCTACGCGATGGGCGGCAAGCCCATCATGGCGCTGGCTATCCTCGGCATGCCGGTGAACAAGCTGGCGCCCGAGATCGTGCGCGAGATCCTGCAGGGAGGCGCCTCGATCTGCGCGGAGGCAGGCATTCCCGTCGCGGGCGGTCATTCCATCGATTGTCCGGAGCCGGTCTACGGCCTTGCGGTGATCGGCCTCGGCCACCCCGATCGCGTGCTGCGCAACACCGGGGCCAAGCCGGGCGATGCGCTCATCCTGACCAAGGGGCTCGGGGTCGGCATCTACTCCGCCGCGATCAAGAAGGGCTCGCTGCCCGACGGCGCCTATGCCGAGATGATCGGCTCCACCACGCTGCTGAACCGAATCGGCGCGGAACTGGCCGAGGACCCGGCGGTGCATGCCGTCACTGACGTCACGGGCTTCGGCGTGCTGGGCCACGGGCTGGAGATGGCGCGGGGCTCGGGCCTCGTGCTCGAGATCGACGCGAATGCGCTGCCCCTTCTGCGCCACGCCGCGGCACTGGCGGAGCGCGGCTTCGTCACCGGCGCCTCCCACCGGAACTGGGACAGCTATGCCGAGGGTGTGGACGTGCCCGAGAGTTTCCCACTTTGGCGGCGCCACCTGCTGACCGACCCCCAGACGTCAGGTGGCCTGCTGGTCGCTTGCGCGCCGGATGCGGCTGCCGGGCTGGTCGCCCAAATGCGCGCGTCCGGCTACCCGCTGGCCGAGCGGATCGGCTCGGCGCGGGCGGGCCAGCCATGCGTGATCGTGACATAGGGGCAACCTGGAGGCTGCCTGGGTGGTTTCTCCCGGAAAGGAGATGCCGCATGCGACTTCCTCTCACGCTGATCGCGGCGATGGCGCTGGCCACGCCGTCCTTCGCCCAGCAGACGGGCAGTGGGACTGAGCCCACCGGCTCGAGCCAGACCAGAGCCCAGGGCTGCAACCCTTCGGGCCGTGCCGAGGCCGCCACGCCGCCTCAGGCGGGGCGCGCCGATGGAACGGCGCCGGGGCAGGCCACTACCGGGTGGACGGGCGGGATGGGCGGTTCCCACACCGGGACGAACACGCAGGGCGCCGTGCAGACGTCGCCTACGTGGCACGCGCCGACGGCGCGTGGGCTGGATCCCATCGCCAATCCCGCCCCGCCGGAGGCCGCCTGCTAATGGGTCTGCTCGTCATCCAGCCGCAGGCGTAGGCCTTCCGCGTTGAAGAACTCGCCCTCGCGGATCAGGGTGCGGTCCTCGTGGAGCTTTCTCGTGAGGGCGTTGAGCCGCGCGCGCGCCTCGGCATCCGGCACGAGGCCTTCGCGGCCGGCGCGGTAGAAGACCACCGCCGACCAGTCCACCCCCGCGCCCGCGAAGAGGCGCGCCATTTCCGGCCAGCGCGTCTCGTCGCCCACCACGTGCAGCCATGCGGCGCGCAGAGGCTCGACCGTCGTCTCCGTGATGCCCAGCAGCACGAAGAGCATGGTGAAATCGCCGGCCTCGCCATGCGTGGCGGCGAGCCATTCGTCGAAGTCGGTCTCGATGGGGGGCGTCATGCGCCTTCACCTTCTGGCGGAAGAGAATGGGAGTCGAACCCACCCGGGACAGTCTCGCTGCCCCACCCGGATTTGAAGTCCGGACGCCCCACCGGGGACGACTCTCCTCCAAACAGATCGACGCGATGCGGATTGATGCGCCGCAAGTCGCCCTTGCGCAATGTCAGCCCGTGACGGTCGAAAAAGTCCAGGATCTGGATGGCGACCTTGCGGCCATTATCCATGCGGTCGCGGAACAAGGCGGCGGTGAACCAGCCATCCTCGCTGGCGGACGCGACGTCGCGGGCGATCGCGGCCATCTCGGCCGTCGTTTCGCGTGGGAAGAAGTGGTCATGCGCGATCTGGTCCAGGCGGCCGAGCCGCGCGCAGGCCTTGAGCATACGGCGCATCCGGGCCTCCTCGACGCCCAGTTCATTCGCGAGGTCGCGGGTGCGGGGAGGGCGGAAGCGCAGTTCGCCGCCGAGCTTGGGTAGGACCTGCGCGTAGAGGGCCTCGTCCTCGGGATCGAGGCGCACCTCGTGGCCAGGCAGGCGCAGGAAAGCGCCTTCGAGCACGATGTTGCCGGCGCGCGCCTCGCGCTCCAGCGCTGCCTTGAAGAAGGGGGCGGGCAGGCGCGGCTGGGCCAGCAGTCGCAGGCGCTCGCGGCCGATGCCCTGCTGGTCGGGATTCTCCTCGTGATGCTGGGCGAGGTTGGCGCGCAGGCTCTCCCGGAAGGCATCCCAGCCGGCGGGCGAGAGCGCGAGGCGGCGGCCTTCGGCCTCCAGCAGCACGGCGTGCACCGCCAGCGCGTCGGCCTCGGCGGCACCGAGGGCGTGGTCGCGGGCGAAGGCATCCAGCTCGACCTGCCGCGGGGGCATGTCCAGCAGATCCGCGAAGGCGCGCGCGGGGTCGCGATTCGACAGCGCGCCCAGCTGCGCCAGCCGTTCGGTCGTCCGGCGCTTGCGGGCGGGCGCGCGCAGGTCGAGGAAGCGGCCGCCGCCGATGGTCCGCTGCGCCGAGACGTCGCGCAGGATGAAGCGGCCGCCCGCCGCGGCGGCGATGGCCTTGTCGAGCACGAGCTGCGCGAAGCCCAACTCGCCCGGCTTGATAGGCTCGCCGAGCGGGACGATCCGCGCGCCCACTTCCGTGCTCGCATGGTGCAGCCGGGCGGGGAACCACGTTCCGAGCGGCGCGGCCTCGCTGTGCAGCACCCGGAGCTCGGCATCGATGCGCTCGGCCGGCGCGTGCAGGGCCGGGGCGAGCACCAGGTCCCCGCGCCCCACGCTGTCCTTGCCGATCTCGCGACCCACGAGGTTGAGCGCGCAGCGCTGGCCCGCGAGCGCCCGTTCCGACGGGCGGTTCTGGGCATGGATGGAGCGGATGCGTGCCGGCAGGCCAGAGGGGCTGACCATCACCTGATCGCCCACCGAAGCCGCGCCGGACAGCACGGTGCCCGTCACCACCGTGCCCGCGCCCTGCAATGTGAAGCAGCGGTCCACGGCGAGGCGGAAGGCGCCGCCGTCGCCGGCTTCGCGCGTGGCGGCCTCGGCCTCGGCCAGCGCGGATTTCAGCGCCTCGATGCCGGCGCCGGTCTGCGCCGAGACGGGCAGGATGGGCGCGCCTTCCAGCGAGGTGCCTGCCAGCAATTCACGGATATCGCTGGCGAGCGCCTCCAGCCGGGCCTCGCCGGCGAGGTCGGATTTGGTGATGGCCACGAGCCCGCGCGCGATACCGAGCAGATCCAGGATCGCCAGATGCTCGCGCGTCTGGGGCATCACCCCGTCATCCGCCGCGACCACGAGCAGCGCGAAGTCGATGCCGCTCGCGCCCGCCAGCATGGTGTGGACGAAGCGCTCGTGTCCCGGCACGTCCACGAAGCCGGTCACCCGCTCGCCGGACAGCGGCAGGTAGGCGAAGCCGAGCTCGATGGTGATACCGCGCGCCTTCTCCTCCTTGAGGCGGTCGGTGTCGATGCCGGTCAGCGCGCGCACCAGCGCGGTCTTGCCGTGGTCGATATGACCGGCGGTGCCGACGATCATGGCAGCGGTCCCGCCGCGCGCCGCTCGGCCTCGGCGATGCCCGCGGCGTCCAGCGCGCCGCGCGTGGCGCCCAGGAAGGGGCGCGCGAGCTTGCTGCCGCCGCGCTGCGCGCGCAGGAGCCAGACGAGGGCTTCCACAGGCTCGGCGGCGACGCCCTGGCCCATGTGCAGCGCCGCGCCCAGCATGGCCTGGCCATCCGCATCGCCCGCCTCGGCGCCCTGCCGCCACCAGCGGGCCGCCTCGGCTGGATCGCGCGGCACGCCCATCGCGTGATGGTGCAGCATGCCGAGACGCGTCATGGAGGAAGCGATGCCCGCCTCCGCCGCCGCCAGCGCCCAGCGCCGGGCCTCGGCGGGGTCGGCGGCGATGACGTCGCCTTCCAGCAGCATCCAGCTGAACATGTCCTGCGCCAGCGCGTCGCCTTGCTCCGCGGCGGCACGGTAGAGCTCCGCGGCGCGGGAGGGATCGGGCTCAAGCCCCTTGCCGCCGCGCAGATACAGGCTCGCGAGATTGCGCTGGCCGGGCGCATAGCCCGCTCCGGCTGCCAGGGAGAGCCAGCGCAGTGCCAGCGCGCCGTCGGCGGTGACGCCCAGGCCCTCGGCGAAGCAGCTGCCGATATTGGACTGCGCGCGGGCATCGCCGGCACGGGCCAGGGGCTCCCACAAGGCCAGGGCCGTCGCGTGGTCCCCGGCCTTGAAGGCTGCCATGGCGTCTTCCATCGGGTCCGGCGCGGGTGCCGCGCGGCGGAAGCGGTCAAGCCAGCCCATCAGGCCCGGCCAGATTGGCGAGGAAGCCGGTTTCGTCGGTGAGGCAGCGCAGGTCGAGCATCAGGGCGCCGTCCTGAACCCGGCCGATGACGGGGCGGGGCAGGGCCCGCAACCGTGACACCAGCGCTTCGAGATCCCGCCCGCGCGGTGTCGCGAGGCGCAGCGCGAAGCTCGGCAGGGTGTCGAGCGGCAGGGCGCCGGAACCGATCTGGCTGAGGCAAGGGACGACCTCAGCGGTGACGCCCTCCGGCAGCAGCGGCGCGATGGCGGGCACCAGACGGTGCGCCATGGCCTCTATCTCCGCCGCCGGGCGCGCCAGGAGGCCGATGGTGGGCAAGCGCGCGGCCAGGCGGTCCGGATCGCGGTACAGCCGCAGCGTGGCCTCCAGCGCCGCGAGGCGCAGCTTGTCCACGCGCAGCGCCCGCTTCATCGGGTTGCGGTTGATGGCGGCGATGAGGTCCCGCCGCCCGACGATGAAGCCTGCCTGCGGTCCGCCCAGGAGCTTGTCGCCCGAGAAGGTGACGAGGTCCGCACCCTCGGCCACTGCCTCGCGTACCGTGGGCTCCCGTGCCAGGCCATAGGCGGCGAGGTCCACCAGCGTGCCGGAACCGAGGTCGTTGAGCAGCGGCACGCCCGCCGCATGCGCGATGCCCGCGAGTTCCGCGCCGCCGACCTCCTTGGTGAAGCCCTGGATTCGGTAGTTCGAGGTGTGGACCTTCAGCACCAGCCCTGTCTCCGAGCCCAGAGCGGCCTTGTAGTCCTTCGGGTGCGTCCGGTTGGTGGTGCCGACCTCGACCAGCGTGACGCCAGCGCGGGCCATGATGTCGGGCATGCGGAAGGCGCCGCCGATCTCGATCAGCTCCCCGCGCGAAACCACCGCCTCCCGCCCCGCGCCTAGCGTGTTGAGCGCGATGAGCACAGCGGCCGCGTTGTTGTTGACGAGGGTCGCATCCTCCGCGCCGGTGAGCTCGCGGAGAAGGGCGCGCAGATGATCGTCGCGCTCGCCGCGCTTGCCGGTCTCGAGATCGAATTCCAGCGCCACGGCCTCGCGCATCGCAGCGGTGGCGGCCTCGATCGCGGCTTCGGCGAGGACAGCGCGGCCCAGATTGGTGTGCAGCACCGTGCCGGTGAGGTTGAACAGCGGTCTCAAGTTGGAGAGAGCCGAGGTCTCCAGCCGTGCGGCGGCGCGGGCCGCCACATCCTCGGCCGTTGGCAGCGTCGCCGGCGCGGCCGCGCGAACTTCCGCGAGCTCGGCGCGGATGGCGTCGGTCGTGGCAACGCGGCCGTGCCGCTCCACCAGCGCGGCCGCATGCGCCAGCACCCGGTCCACGGCTGGGAGGCCACGCAGATCGGCCATGACGCTCAGTACCCGATCAGGAAGGGATCGAAGCCGGCGCGCCGGTAGTCCGTCTCCTGCATCATCAGGTCGAGCCCGAGGCTCGCGACGTCGTCCGCGACGGGTTCAAGCGCCGGGTTGCGGTCCTGGTAGAGGATCTTGATCCAGCTGCGGCAGGTGTCGCAGGTCTCGGCCTTCACCGTCGCGTTGTCGTCCTCGCCGGCGTGCTTGTAGCCGACGCCCTTGGTGGTCCCGCAGGCCAGGCAGGTGATGCGGACCTCGTTCCACAGCGTGCCGCAGAAGGCGCAGGCGGCATAGCGCGAGCCCTCGGCCCCCTGGCGCCCCGTCACCAGGGAGGAGACGGGCGGGCCGCCGCAGACGGGGCAGACGCCCGTCTGCAGGCGCACCAGCGCGCCGGCTTCGAGCTGCGAGGCCAGCCGCGCCGCGTGAACCTGCGTGGCGGCGGATAGAAGGAGGTGCGGCGGCAGCGCGTCGAAGGGAATGGCGTCGGAGACGACATTGCCGAGCATGCTCTCGAGGTCGCCGCGCGGCGCGAGACGGAGAAGGTCCATGGCCCCGGCGGCCGGGCCGGGCAGCGGCACGGGCTCGAGGGCCGAGAGGAAGGCGGTCACCGTCTCGTGCAGCGCGCCGGATTTGGGCAGCGCGGCGCGGTCCAGTGGCGGCATCTCGCCCGCCCGGGCCCGCTCGACCTGCTCGGGCGGGATTGGGGGCGTGGGCGGCAGGCTTCGCGCCAGCGCGGCCTGCGTCCGGCTGATCTCGGCGAGGAAGCGCAGATAGGGCGCCATGTCGCTGGCCGCGGCCAGCACCTCGAACCGGTCCGCCCTCTGCCGGAACATCTCCGGCGGGTCGGGCAGATAGACGAGGGGGGCGCGGATCAACCGCCCGATCATGGACGGGTCGGGTTGGATATCGGGTCGGTCGGACATATTGCCTCGCCGGGCCGGACCGGCCACGAGCCTGAGTGTGGAAGACCCGGCCTACTCGGCCGGGCCCATCTTACGACGGTCGGCGAGCTGGCGCAGCCATTTGCGATGATGGCGCCACGCCCAGCCGCCCGTCACGGTACCGCGCGTCATGGCCCGCAGCGTCCCGCGCGTCCAGATCGCCGCGTAGACGTGCAGGATGAAGATGCAGATGATCAGGACCGCCGCGATCGAATGCACCAGCACCGCGATGCGGCGGACCGGGATTGTCGTCAGGGTGGAGAAATACTGCTCCCAGATGATGATGCCGCTGGCGATCAGCACCAGGATCAGGCCCGTCATGCCCCAGAAGATGAACTTCTGGCCGGCATTGTACTTGCCGAGTTCGGGAAGCCGTTCCTCGTGGCCGCCGACCACGTCCTTGATCTTCTTGACCCAGATCCAGTCCGTCCGCTCCGGCAGGTTGGCCTTCCAGAGCTGGAAGAAGAAGATGAAGAAGCTGAAGAACAGCACCACGCCGATCCAGGGATGGATCGAGCGCGTCGCCTGGCCGCCGCCAAAGAGGCCGGTCAGGAAGAACAGTTCCGGCGTGAACAGCGCGAGGCCCGAGAGCAGCAGCAGGATCAGGCTCGTCGCCGTGATCCAGTGGTTGAGCCGCTGCCAGGGGCCGTAGCGGTTGACCGTGACCGGATGGCCCGGATGGACCGCATCGCCCGGCTGGGCATTGCCCTGGATCTGCTCGCTCATGCCCGCTCCTCGGGAGAGGGCGGCGGGGCGGCGGCTGGATTTTCGACCAGCTTCTCCGCGTTCTCCTCATCCTCGCGGCTCACGCGGTTCGCGCGGCCGAACAGGCCATGCATCACGCTGCCCACGGCGGCCATGCCCATGACAGCCAGGCCCACATACTTCGTCATGCCCTTCCACGTCTCGACGAGGGGCGAGATGCGGGGATTGTCGGGCAGGTTGGAGTAGAGGCTTGGCCGGTCCGCATGATGCAGCACGTACATCACATGCGTGCCGCCCACGCCCGGCGGGTCGTAGAGGCCCGCATTGGCGAAGCCGCGGGACTTGAGGTCCGTGATGCGCTCCGCCGCGTGGCGCTTCATGTCCTCCTTCGTGCCGAAGACGATGGCCTGGGTCGGGCAGGCCTTGGCGCAGGCCGGGCCCTGGCCCACCGCCACGCGGTCCGAGCAGAGGGTGCACTTGTAGGCGCGGTGATCGGCGCGGGAGATGCGCGGGATGTTAAACGGGCAACCCTTCACGCAATAGCCGCAGCCGATGCAGTTCTCGTGGATGAAGTCCACGATGCCGTTCGTGTACTGCACGATCGCGCCCGGCGCCGGGCAGGCCTTCAGGCAGCCCGGGTCGAAGCAATGCATGCAGCCATCCTTGCGGATGAGCCATTCGAGGTTGTCGGTCTCCGGATTCACCCATTCCGTGAACCGCATGAGGGTGAACATGTCCTCGGTAAGGTCATGGGGGTTCTCGTAGGAGCCCACATTCTCGCCGACGGGCGGGTTCGTGTCGTTCCACTCGATGCAGGCCGATTGGCAGGCCTTGCAGCCGATGCACTTCGACACGTCGATGAGCTTCGCCACCGGCTCCAGCTGCCGCGCGGGCGCGGGCAGGCTGGAGGTGGCGGAACGCCGCATCAGATCCTGCTCGCCGAAATTCGCGGCGAGCGCCTGGGTCGGCGGGTTGCTCACGGCCGTGCGCGGAGGCGCGGCCATGTTGCTGGTGAGGCCACCACTCATGACACAACTCCCGGCGGCGTCGTGGGCTCGATATTCACCAGGAATGCCTTGAAGCCCGGCGTCTCGATATTGGCGTCGCCGACGAAGGGCGAGAGCGTGTTCGCGCTATGGCCCTTCTTCGCCGCACCCATGAAGCCCCAGTGGATGGGAATGCCCACCACATGGACCACGCGCCCGCCATCGCAGTTGAGGGGACGGATGCGGCGGGTAACGACGGCCTTCGCCTTCACCGAGCCGCGTTTCGACCAGACGCGAACCCATCCACCATTGGTGATGTTCCGCATGGCCGCGAGCTCATGCGAGATCTCCACGAAGAACTCGGGCTGCAGCGCGGCATTCACCCGGTTGTGCTTCGTCCAGTAGTGGAAGTGCTCCGTCAGGCGGTAGGTCGTGGCCGCGTAGGGGAACTCGTCCGAATTGCCGAAGCGTGCGACGTCGCTCTGGAAGATGCGCGCGACGGGATTGCCGCGCATCCTCGGGTTGAGGACGTTGGGCACCGGCGTCTCGAACGGCTCCATATGCGCGGGGAAGGGACCGTCGCGCATCATGCCGCGGGCGAAGAGCCGGGCCGAGCCTTCCTGGTTCATGATGAAGGGCATGACCTGATCAGGACGCGCGGTAGGCGCGATGTCGGGCACGTCGTAGCCCGTCCATTGCGTCCCATTCCACTCCAGCAGCTTGCGCGCGGGATCCCAAGGCTTGCCCTGCAAGTCCGCCGAGGCACGGTTGTAGAGCGTGCGCCGGTTGAGCGGCCAGGCGAAGGTCCAGTTGGGATAGGCGCCGGTCCCGTCGCGATCCTCGGTGCTGCGGCGGGCCATGTTGTTGCCCGCCTCGTTGAAGCAGCCCGAATAGATCCAGACGCCGCACATGGTGGAGCCGTCGTCCCGCAACTGCGAGAAGTTCACCACCTGCTTGCCCGCCTGCAGGATCACCTTCGATGGGTCGGCCGGGTCGGTGAGGTCCACGAGCGCGCGCCCGTTGATCTCCCTAGCCAGCTCCTCCGCCTCGGGCTCGTTCGGGTCGTGGTAGTCCCAGGAGAGGTTCAGGATCGGGTCAGGGAAGGCACCGCCGTCGCGCCGGTACATCTCCCGCATGCGCAGGAAGATCTGCGCCATGATCCAGGTGTCCTTCTTGGCCTCGCCGGGCGGGGTCGCCGCCGGCCAGAACCATTGCAGCCACCTCCCCGAATTGGTGAGCGAGCCCTCATCCTCCGCGAAGCAGACGGTGGGAAGCTGGATCACCTCGGTCTGGATATTGGCGGGGTTCACGTCGTTGAACTCGCCATGGTTCTCCCAGAACCGCGCGGTCTCCGTCTCCAGCGGGTCCATCGTGATCAGGAACTTCAGCTTGGACAGCGCCGCCGTGCACTTGCCCCGGTCAGGGAAGGCCATGAGCGGATTGAAGCCCTGGCAGATGTAGCCGTTGATCCGGCCCTGGTTCATCAGCTCGAACATGCGCAGGATGTCGTAGGACGGCACGTCGAGCTTCGGGATGTAGTCGTAGCACCAGTTGTTCTCGCGCGTGGCGGCATCGCCCCACATCGCCTTCGCGAAGCTCACGAAGAACTTCGAGTAGTTCTGCCAGTAGCTCGTCTGGCCCGGCCGCATCGGCTTGAACTGGCGCGACTGCATATACGTCGCGTAGTCCCGCTCCTGCTCGGTCGGCATGTTCAGATAGCCGGTGAGCAGGTGCGACATCAGGCCGATATCGGTGAGGCCCTGGATGTTGGAGTGCCCGCGAAGCGCGTTCATCCCGCCGCCGCGCACGCCGATATTGCCCAGGATGAGCTGGAGCATCGCCATGGTGCGGATGTTCTGCGAACCGTGCGAATGCTGCGTCCAGCCGAGCGCGTACATCGACGTCATGGTCTTCGTCGGCGACGAGCACTCGGAGATCATCTGGGCGACGCGCAGGAACTTGTCCTTCGGCGTGCCGCAGATGCGCTCAACCATCTCGGGCGTGTAGATCGAGACGTGCTGCTTCAGCAGGTTCCAGACGCAGCGCGGGTGCTGCAGCGTCTCGTCCACGCGCGCGAAGCCATCCTCCCCGAACTCGTAGTCCCAGGTCGAGCGGTCGTAGTCGCGCTTCTCCTCGTCATAGCCGGTGAACAGGCCGTCGGCGTAGCCGAAGCCTTCCTTCACGATGAAGGAGGCATTGGTGAAGGCCTTCGTGTATTCCCACTGAATCCGGTCGTTCTGGATGCAGTAGTTGATCACGCCCAGCAGGAAGGCGATGTCCGAGCCCTGCCGGATCGGCGCGTAGAAATCCGCGACCGAGGCCGTGCGCGTGAAGCGCGGGTCCACCACGATGAGCTTCGCGCCGCGGTGCGCCTTTGCCTCCGTGACCCACTTGAAGCCACAGGGATGCGCTTCCGCCGCGTTGCCGCCCATGACGACGACGAGGTCGGTATTCTTGATATCGGTCCAGGAGTTGGTCATCGCTCCACGGCCAAATGTCGGGCCCAAACTGGACACCGTGGGGCCGTGTCAGACGCGCGCCTGGTTATCGAATCCGACTATGCCGAGCGTCTTGGCGACCTTGAAGGTCGTCCAGGCCGTCTCGTTGGTGGTGGCCGATGCCGCGAGCATGCCGGTGGTGGTCCACCGGTTGACGGGCGTGCCGGCCTGGTTGCGGGCGATGAAGTTCGCGTCGCGATCTTCCTTCATCAGTCGCGCGATCCGGTCCAGCGCCTCATCCCAGCTCACCCGCTCGAAGCGGTTGGAGCCGGGGCGGCGGATCATCGGATAGCGAAGGCGGGTCTCCGCCTTCACGAAATCCTTGAGCGCCGCACCCTTGGGGCAGAGCGTGCCGAGGTTCGTGGGGTGGTCCGCATCGCCCTCGACATGCAACAGCTCCGCGCGCTCGCCCTTACGGACGTCTCCGCGCGAATACATGATGATGCCGCAAGCGACGGAACAGTAGGTGCAGGTGTTGCGCGTCTCGGTGGTGTTGGTGAGCTTGAACCCACGGACATGCGCGGCAACGGCCGCCTCCGCTTCGCTGAAGCCCATCGCCGCCATCGATGTGGTGGCAACCCCCGCGCCGGCGACCTTCAGCAGGCCGCGCCGCGAGACTTGTACGTTCACTTTCGTCCTCCCATCCCTAGGAGAGCAGGTGTCAAGGACACACCCGCGGATTAAACGAAGTCAAGAAAGAAAACCGTCGGGTTCATTCCTCTACCGGCAAGATTCCAACGAGTTTTCCGCGTTGCAGTTGCGAAGTTCCGGGGCCGAAGATACCGATCGCATCCGCTTGCGAGAGGGGCAGCAGACGCGCGGAGCTTCCTCGGCCGAGGCGCTCCACGATGGGCAGTCCCATCTCATCCGTCGCGACAATGCGCAAGGGCACGAACTCCACTCTTTCGCCCGGCTTCACGGCCTCCTCGAAACCCAGCCGGGCAGGGCTCGCGCGAAGGGCGCGCGGCGGCGTGCCGGCGAGCACGTCCAGCATGCGGCAGCCGACCAGCCATTGAATGATGAAGGCCGCCAGGGGGTTGCCCGGCAACGCCAGCACGGCCGAGCGGCCGATCCGCCCGAACTTGACGGGCTTCCCGGGTTTGATGGGCAGGCGCACCACCTCGACCTCGCCGCCCGCATCGGCGATGGCGCGCAGCATGTGGTCCTCCTCGCCCGCCGAGACGCCGCCCGAGCTGACCACCAGATCGGCCGTTTCCGCCGCCAGGGCCAGGGAGCGCGACAGGGCCGCGGGTTCGTCGGCCAGGATGCCGAGGTCGAGCAGCTCGACGTCCGGTGCCTCCAGCATGGCTCGCAGCATGGGGCGGTTGGAGTCGTGGATCTGTGCGGGGCCGAGGCTGCTCCCCGCGCCGCGCAGCTCTGCGCCGGTCGAGGCGAGCGCGACGCGCAGCTTTCGCCGAACAGGCAGCTCCAGATGACCGGCGGCTGCGGCGAGGCCGATATGGCGCGGCCGCAGGCGCTGACCGCCCGGGAGCAGGGCGCCGCCGGCCGCCACATCCTCGCCCGCGCGCCGGATGTTGAGGCCGGCGGGCAAGCCGGGGGGGGCCTCGAGCCATCCGGCGCCGGCGGTGGCGCGCTCCTGCTGGATGACGGCTCGGGCTCCGGCGGGAACGGGGGCGCCGGTGAAGATGCGCGCCGCTTCGCCGGACCCCAGCGGTTGCGGCGCGGCGTCCCCCGCCGCGAGCCTTCCCGCCAGTCGGTAGTGCGTGTCGTCGCCGGCGCCGAGGGCATAGCCGTCCATCGCCGCCTGGTCGAAGGGCGGCACCGCGTGCATCGCCGCGATGGGCTGCACCAGCACCCGCCCGGCGGCTTTTTCGAGCGGCCATGTTTCCGTGCCCTCGACCGCGGCGAGGTTGGCCAGGATGCGCGCGATCGGCTCGCGCAGGAGCGACAGCGGGTCTTCCATGCTCAGCGGGCGAGGGCCGGCTGCGGCGGCTCGACGAAGACCATGTGCCCATCCGGCCGCGCGATGGCGACCAGAGTCATGCCGTGCCGCTGTGCGCGTTCGATGGCGAGCGAGGTGGGCGCGGAGATCGCCACGAGTGTGTCGGCGCCGAAGACGGCGGCTTTCTCCACCATCTCGAAGGAGAGGCGGCTGGTGATGAGGATGAAGCCCGATGCAGGGTCGACGCCTTGGCGCAGCAGCGCGCCGATGAGCTTGTCCAGCGCATTGTGCCGGCCGACATCCTCGCGAACCCACAGGATCTCGCCGTCACGCGACGCCCAGGCGGCGGCGTGGGTGGCGCGCGTCGCGGCATTGAGCGGCTGGGCGGCGGCAAGCCCGCCCAGCGCGCGGTTGATGGCCTCCGCCGTCAGGGGGGCGGCGGGCTGCAGGCGGCGCTCGGCGAGGGGGATCTCGCCCAGTTCCTCTATGCCGCAGACGCCGCAGCCGGTGCGGCCAGCGGTGTTGCGGAGGCGCCGCGCGGCGAGCAGCGCCCGCAGCCGTCCCGGCTCCAGCTCCACCACCACGCGCAAGCCACCCTCTGCCTCCTCGGTGGCGATGGCACGGATTTCGTCACGCGACTGGATGACGCCTTCAGTCAAGCTGAACCCGAGGGCGAAATCCTCGAGATCGTCCGGTGTCATCATCATCACGGCATAGGGCTGGAAGCCGTAGACGATGTTCACCGGCACCTCGGCGGCGACGAGGCGCGCGATTGCCTCGGCAGCACCGTCCGCCGAGATGCGGCGGGCCGGAACCTGGTTCGCGGCCTCACGCGCCACGGTCAGCCGCGCGCGAGTTCCTGCTCGACCAGCGTCGCGAAGAAGCTCGCGCCGATGGGCAGCAGGTCGTCGTTGAAGTCGTATTTGGTGTTGTGCACCGGCACTCCGCCCTTGTCGGCGCCGGCCTGTCCGAGCTTGAGGAAGCAGCCCGGCCGCTCGATCAGCATGTAGGAGAAATCCTCCGCGCCCATGGCGGGCAGGCGCTTGCGGATGACGCGGTCGGTGCCCATGACCTTGGCGGCGGCGAGCGCCGCGCGTTCCGTCTCGGCCTCGTGGTTCACGGTCGGCGGGTAGCCGCGCTTGTACTCCACCACCACCTCGGCGTCGTTGGCGAGGCCGATATTGGTGGCGATCTGCGTGATCAGCCGTTCCATCTCGTCGCGCGTCTCGGCGCGCAGGGTGCGGATGGTTCCATTGATCGTCGCGGTGTCGGGGATGACATTGCTGGCCGTGCCCGAATGGAACTGGCAGAGGCTGATCACCGCCGAATCCAGCGGGTCGACGCGTCGCGCCACGATGCCCTGCATCGCCACCACGATCTGCGCGCCGGTCACGATCGGGTCCAGTGACATGTGCGGCCGCGCGGCGTGCCCGCCACGGCCCTTCACGGTGATGGTGACGCGGTCCGAGGCCGCGAGGATCGGGCCCGCCACGACGGAGGTCTCGCCGAGCTTCAGGCCGGGATCGTTATGTACGCCATAGACACTGTCGCAGGGGAAGCGCTGGAACAGGCCTTCCTCGATCATCACCCGCGCGCCGCCGCCGCCTTCCTCCGCCGGCTGGAACAGGAAATGCACCGTGCCGTCGAAGTTCTTCGTCTCGGCGAGGTATTTCGCCGCCCCGAGCAGCATGGTGGTGTGCCCGTCATGACCGCAGGCGTGCATCTTGCCCGGGAATTTCGAGGCGTGCGGCAGGCCGGTCTCCTCCGGCATGGGCAGCGCGTCCATATCGGCGCGCAGGCCAATGGTTCGCGTGGAGCTGCCGTTGCGCAGCACGCCCACCACGCCGGTTCCCGCGATGCCGCGATGAACCTCTATACCCCAGTCCTCCAGCTTCTTCGCCACCAGCTCGGCGGTGCGATGCTCTTCGAAGAGCAGCTCGGGATGGGCGTGGATGTCCCGCCGCCACTCGGTCATCTCTTCGGCGAAGGCGGCGATGCTGTTGTTCACGGGCATGGCAAAGTCCTGAGGGGCGGGGTCTGCCCGGATTCTAGCCCCGCCCATCCGCCGCGGCTAGCGCCGGGGCGGGATCTCCGAGATCAGCAGCTTGGCCGGGGCGCCCGCGCCACCGCCGAAAACGCCGATCCAGATGTCGTACTGGCCGGAGGCCGGCCGGTTCAGCACGATGCCGGGGTTCAGGTCGTTCATGTCGTCATTGCAGACCCACGAGCCGTCCGGGAGGTTCACGACCAGCGTCGTGTCGCTTCCCGACTGAACCGAGATGTAGAGAGGGTACTGGCCGGCCGTGTACTGCAGCCGCACATCCGGCGCATTGGCTATGGAGCCGGTGCAGCCATTGCCCAGCCGTTCGGAATTGATGTTGCCGCCGGCGGTGACGTCGATGGAACGGGGATCGGGCTGGAAGTTGGTCGTCAGCTCCATGGTCCCGAATGTCGGACGGAGATTGAAGTCCTGAGCCAGAACCGGGGTTGAGGCGAGACCTGCCACCAGTAAAGCGGCGGCGAACTTGTTGACCATGGGGGAGTTTCCGTTTCTGCTCATGGAAAGCACTGAAATTAGGTGCTAATTGTATGCCAAGTCAACGGTTCTGGGGGTGGTCGCAGCCGCGGCCATAGGTGTTGCGTGCCACTCATTCTGGCTCTGGATCAGGGTACCACTTCGACGCGCGCCATCGCCTATGACGCATCGCTCGCGCAGCGTGGAATCGCGCAGATCGACCTGCCGCAGCATTTTCCGGCGCCCGGCTGGGTGGAGCATGAGCCCGAGGACATCGCGGCACATGCGATCGTGGTGCTCAACCGCGCGCTGGCGCAGGCAGGCGGTTCGCCTTCGGATGTGGCGGGCATCGGCATCACGAACCAGCGCGAGACGAGCGTCCTGTGGCACCGCGCGAGCGGCCGTTCTCTTGGCCGCGCCCTGGCGTGGCAGGACCGCCGCACCGCAGCGCAATGCGATGCGCTGCGCGAGGCGGGGCACGAGAAGCTGATCACCGAGCGTACCGGTCTGCTTCTTGACCCCTACTTCTCCGCGACGAAGCTCGCCTGGATGCTGGACAATACGCCCGGTGCCCGCGACGCGGCGAGGCGCGGCGAGCTGTGCTTCGGCACGGTGGAGAGCTACCTGCTCTACCACCTCACCGAAGGCCGCGTGCATGCGACCGACGCCACCAACGCGGCGCGCACGCTGCTCTTCGACATCCATCGCGGCTGCTGGGATGACGAGCTGCTGGAGCTCTTCGACATTCCGCGCGCCGTGCTGCCGGAGGTTCGCGATTGTGCCGGCCATATGGGCGAAACGCGCATGCTGGGCGGTTGCATTCCCATCCTCGGCATGGCGGGCGATCAGCAGGCAGCGACCATCGGCCAGGGCTGCTTCGCGCCGGGCATGATCAAGTCCACCTATGGCACCGGCTGCTTCGCGCTGCTGGTGACGGGGCAGGAGGCGGTCGTCTCGCACAACCGCCTGCTCACTACCATCGCCTGGCAGATCGCTGGGCAGCGCACCTACGCGCTCGAAGGCTCGATCTTCATGGCGGGTGCGACGGTGCAGTGGCTGCGCGATGGGCTGGGCATCATCAGCAATCCAGCCGAAGCCGGGGAACTCGCGGCCCGGGCCAATCCGGAGGAACGCATCCACCTCGTGCCCGCCTTCACGGGCCTGGGCGCACCCTGGTGGGATGCCGACGCACGCGGCGCCATCCTGGGGCTGACACGCGCCACCGGTCGCGCCGAACTCTGCCGCGCGGCGCTGGAGAGCGTGGCGCTTCAGACCTCAGACCTGCTCGATGCGATGCGGCGCGACTGGCCCGGCATGCGCGATACGGTGCTGCGCGTCGATGGCGGCATGGCGGCGAGCGATTGGACGATGCAGTTCCTCGCCGACATCCTTGGCGCGCCGATCGATCGCTCCGTGACCCATGAGACGACGGCCATGGGCGCGGCCTATCTCGCGGGTTACCAGGCCGGCCTCCTTCCTCCGCCGGGCGGCGAGGCGCTGCATTGGCGCCTCGACCGGCGCTTCGAACCGCTGATGGCGCAGGAGGAAGCCGAGCGCCGCAAGGCCGAATGGCGAAGGGCCGTGGTGCGCGTGCTGGCGCCCCACAGCGATTGACCGCGCTCCGGTCGCGACCGACACTCGAGGCCGGAGGAATTCATGTCAGATTGCGCCTTTCTCGTCGGTAACGGCGCCGGCTTCTCGGGCGACCGCGTGGACGCGCCGCTCCCCGTCCTGAAGACGCTCATCGCCAGCGGCAGGCCCTCGGCCATGTTCTTCGAGACGCTGGGCGAGCGCACGGTCGCACTGGCCCATCTCGAGAAGCGACGGGATCCGAATGCGGGCTACGAGCCGATGCTCGAGCGCCTGCTGGACCCGATCCTGGAACCCGCCAAGCAGCACGGCATTCCGCTTCTCGGCAATTGGGGCGCGGCCAATCCGCCGGCCGCGGCCCGCGCCGTGGCCAAGCTGGCGCTGCAGAAGGGCCTGCCCGATCTCCGCATCGCGCTGGTGGAAGGCGACGACGTCACGGGCCTCGTGGCGGGCGGCCAGCTGCCGGTGCACGAGGCCGATGCGGGGCTCGACATGGGCGCGTGGAGGCTGATCGCGGCCAATGCCTATATCGGCGCCGAGCCGCTGATCGAGGCGCTGAACCAGGATGCGGACGTGGTGGTGGCAGGGCGCACTTCCGATCCCGCGCTCGCCATCGCGCCGCTCGCGCATCACTTCGGCTGGCGGATGGACGACTGGGACCGGCTCGCCCTGGGGGCGGCCACAGGGCACCTGCTGGAATGCGGCAGCCAGGTTACCGGCGGCGTCTTCTGGGACCCTGGCTTCAAGGACATTCCCGACCCCGCGAATATCGGCTTCCCCATCGCGGAGGTGACGGCGGATGGCGGCCTCACCATCACCAAGGCCGCGAATACCGGCGGCATCGTGGATCTGCGCACGATCAAGGAGCAATTGCTCTACGAGCTGCATGATCCCTCGCACTACATCACGCCGGACGTCGTACTCGACATCGGCGAATGCGCGGTGGAGCAGACGGGCCGGGATCGCGTTGCCATCTCCGGGCTTCGCGGGCACGCGCGCCCCGACACGCTGAAGGTGACGGCGAGCTTCGAGGGAAGCTGGCTGGGCGAGGGCGAAGTCTCGGTCGCCGGGCCTAATGCGCTGGCCCGCGCCCGAGCCACGGCCGATGTTCTGCTGCAGCGCATGAAGATCCGCGGCCTCGACGTGCGGGCCCGCGTGGACCTCATCGGCGTGGCCAGCGTGCACGACAGCGACCAGGGCGCGCTCTGGCGCGGCTATGACGGGCCGGAGCCGCCGGATATCCGCATCCGCCTCGCCGTCGAATCGCCCCATCGCGACGATGCCGACCAGGCCTCGCGCGAGGTGCTGGCGATGCTCTGCTGCGGCACGGCGGGAACGGGCGGCGCGCGGTGGCGCGTGACCCCGCGCATCCTGACGCGCAGCCATCTCGTCCTGCGGGAGCGCGTGCCGACGCGCGCTACTGTCCGCACCGCCCGGGAGATCGCGGCATGAAGACCGTCCTGCTGCACGAGATCGCGCACAGCCGCGCGGGCGACAAGGGCAACCGCCTCAACATGTCGCTCATGCCCTACAAGCCCGAGCACTACGACCTGCTCGCGGAACAGGTGACGGAGGCGCGGGTGCTGGAATTGTTCCGTCATCGCGGCGCCACCACCTGCCGCCGCTACGACCTGCCGAAGCTGCATGCTTTCAATTTCGTGGTGGATGAGGTGCTGGAGGGCGGCGTGAACGGCAGCCTCAACCTCGACGGGCACGGCAAGACCAACTCGTTCCGGTTGTTGTCCCTAACCGTCGAGGTTCCCGACTAGCGTCCGATATGCTGAGGCGCGGCCGAAGCAGTGAGTCGGCCGCTCAACCGTACAGGCTTGTCAGCGACGCTTCATAGCCTGCGAGCGGGCGCGACCGTCGGGGGCGCTGCGTGGGCGCCAGGCCGGCCAGGGCGGCCGCGAGGCGGACGCCGGCGGCGGTTCCGTCCAGCAGCGGCACCGGCACGTCGGGCGCCAGCAGCGGCGCCAGCCCCGCGAGCGGGCCGCCCGCGAGGATGACCACCTCCGCACCATCCTGCTCGATGCTCTCCCGGCAAAGGGTGAGGATCATCTCCCTCCGCTCCTCCGCGACGCGGCCCGGATCCCCCGAGAAGGCGGGCCCCATGCGGAAGCCCGCGCAGCGGGAGGCGAGGCCCGCGCGCTCCAGGCAGTCCTCGAACATCGGGCGGAGCGCGGCGGTGAAGCTCACGATGCCGAAGCGCCGGCCCAGCAGGCAGGCCGCATGGAAGGCGGCCTCGCTGATGCCGATGACGGGGACGTCGAACATCTCCTTGGCGGCCTCGACGCCCGGGTCGCCGAAACAGGCGACGACGGCGGCATCGAACATGCCGCGCCGCGCGGCCAGCGCGGCCACGGTGGCGGGGCCGGCCACCATCCAATCCGCGCGCGTCACGATGAGGGGCAGGCCGAAGGGCGCCGAGACGGTCTCGATCGCGAAGCCCTCGGGCCGGACTGCCTCCGCCGCGAGGGCGATGCGGGCGGTCACGGAATCGGTGGTGTTGCTGTTCACGACCAGAATGCGGCGCAGCATAGGAAACTCCTGTTAGGAGGACATTGGCCCCGGGGCGGGAAATAGGATTATCCTAGCCCCCGATGGCGCCCGACACACAGGTCCCGGCCTCGACAGGCCCCGGTTACACCGGCTCGCTGCGCGGCGGTGCGGCGACGCCGGCGCATGGGCGTTTCCTGGGACGGATCGGCACCCGCGCCGCCCTGATCCTGCTGCTCATGCTGCTGGTGCTCGCAGCGCTCGCGGGAAGTTCTCTCTACGTCCAGCAGCGCCAAGGGGTGATCATCGAGGAAATGGGCGTCCGCGACCGCGCCGCCATCGAGGCGGTGGACGACTTCTCGAACGACGTCGCGGATTTCGCGCAGGGATTCGCCGCGGTGCTGGCCGGCGTGCTGCCGCCGACCGTGACCGCGCCGCGCATGGAGCGCAATGCGGAGGGTATCACCGAGAGCTTCGACCTTCTGATGTCCATTGTGGGTTCGCGCATCGACCCGGTGGCCGCCGCCGGCGCCCGCGACATGCGCGCCCGCCTGCCGGACCTCGGCAACCGGGTCCGCGATGCCTTCGCCCGCCGGCAGCGCGACCAGTATGCGCCGCTGCAGGAGGAATGGCTCGACATGGTCGTCGCCTTCAACCGGCTGTCGAGCGATGCGCGGGGCATCGCGAAGGCGGATGCGGACAGCAACCTCAACCGCGCCCACCAGCTGCAGCGCGAGGGGCGGATCCTGACCTTCGTCGCCGGGGCGATGGGCCTGGTCGGTCTCGGGCTCGTCTGGTTCGTGCTGGTGGCGCTGACGGCGCGGCCGCTCGCGCGCCTCGCGGGTTCCATGCAGAAGCTCGCGCGCGGCGACGCCGAGGTTGAGGTCCCCGGTGCGGGCCGCGCCGACCAGGTCGGCGAGATGGCGCGCGCCGTGGAGGTCTTCAAGACGAACCTCGCCAACTCGAACCGCCTCATGGAGCAGGCGCTGGAAGGAGCGCGGCGGACAGCCGTTGTCACGACACAGGCCAGCCAGGCGATCGGCCAGGTGAGCGAGGGCGCGATGACCCAGCTGGCGGAGCTGCGCCAGGTTTCCGACGCGCTGGGGCATACGACCGAGGCCGTGGCCGACGTCGGGCGATCCACCCAGCAGGCGCGTGACACGGCGGCACGGGCACAGGCCCTGCTGAGCCAGAGCCTCGAGAAGGTGCGCCAGCTCATCGAGACGGTGGATGCCGTGGGCGACGATACCGAGCGCGTGACCCGCATTGCCGGCACCATCGCCAAGATCGCGACGCAGACGAACATCCTCGCCATCAATGCCGCGATCGAGGCGGCGCGCGCGGGCGAGCATGGGCGCGGCCTTGCCGTCGTGGCGGAGGAGGTACGCGCGCTGGCCGCAAATACCGAGGCGCTGGCGCAGGAGATCGCCGACGTGGTCTTCGCCGCCGGACGGCGCACGCGCGAGGGCGCGGGCACCGCCGCCGCGGTGGGCGAGGCGATGGACGATTTCGAGCGGCTGAGCGGGGAGAGCGCGCGTCTGGCCGCCGCCATCGCCGTGGCCATGGAAGAACAGCAGACCACTATCGCTACGCTCGACGAGCGCGTGGCGGTCCTGACGCGCATCGGCCAGTCGAACGCGACGGCCGCGGAGGAAATCACCGTGACGATGATCGACCTGTCCCGCCTGGCGAGTGAATCGCGCAGCGCGGTGGAGAGCATGGCGGCCCGTCCGGAATGAGCGAAGCGCCTGCGGGGACTGCCGGCGCGCAGATCCTGGTTGTCGACGACAGCAGCTTCAACCGCCTGCTGCTGAAGCGCCGCCTGGCGGAGCTCGGCTATGGCGAGCCGGATATGGCGGTGAATGGCGTCGAGGCGCTGGCCGCCATCGCCGCCAAGCGCTTCGACGTCGTCCTACTGGATCTCGAGATGCCTGAGCTCGACGGCATCGGCGTGCTGGAGCGGCTCCACGGTCAGAACGGGGCGCCGCCGGTCATCGTCATCTCGGCGCAGACGGAGATGTCCGGCGTCATCCGCTGCATCGAGCTGGGCGCAGAGGACTACCTGCCCAAATCCTTCGACCCGCCGCTGCTCAAGGCGCGCCTCCAGGCCGTGCTGGAGAAGAAGCGCCTGCGCGATCTGGCGGACGAGCGGCTGCGTGCGCTGGAGGCGGAGCTGGAAAGCGCGCGCCGCGCACAGCTCTCGCTGGTGCCACGGGACTTCACCGGGCTTTCCCGCGGCCGGCTGACGGTCGCGGCGCATATGGAGCCGGCGCGCGAAGTGGGTGGCGACCTCTACGACATGCGCTGGGTGGGCGCGGGGCACTTGGTCTTCGTCGTGGCGGATGTAGCGGGAAAGGGTGCCTCGGCGGGCCTGACCATGGCGCGCAGCATGGGCCTCATCCGCGCGGGGCTGCGCCTCGCCGAAATTAGGGGCGAGGTGCCCGATCCGGGCCGCCTGCTGGCCCTGGCCAATGACGATCTCGCCGCCGACAATCCGGACATGACCTTCGTCACCGCCGCGCTGGGCGTGCTCGATGCGGAGACCGGCGAGGGGCGCATCTGCGTCGCGGGGCATGAGGCGCCGCTGCTGCTCTCGGATGCGGGGGTGCGCATGATGGGCGGCTATTCCATCCAGCCGGCGCTCGGCGTGATGGAGGAGTTCCCGTATTCCAGCACGGGCTTCACGCTGACGCCCGGCGAGACGCTGCTGTTGCTGACCGACGGTGTGACCGAGGCACAGGACGCACCGGGCGATCTCTTCGGCAAGGACCGCGTCGTGGAGGCGCTGTCGGGCCAGATAGAGCCGGGGCCGGCCATCGAGGCGCTGCTGAGGGGCATGGCGGACTTCGTGAAGGGAGCCCCGCCGGCGGACGACGTGACGGTCCTCGCGGTGCGCTACCTTCCCTAGAGGCCGTCCGGTTCCAGCAGCAGAACAGGATCGCCGTTGCCGAGAACACCAACGCCCCCCACGCCCGGTGTGCCGGCCAGCGCCGGGTGGAGCGGCTTCAGCAGCAGGTCCGTCCGCCGCCCAAGGCGATGGACCGCGAGCGCCAGCGCCCCGGCGGGACGCCGAAGCAGGACCACGGCGCTGCTTTCGACCGGCGGCAGGTGCAGGATGGATTCCAGCGTGGTGATGGCCTGTCCCTTCGCCAGCTGCTCCGGCCGCACCACCGCCTCGACGCGGCCGGCGGGCAGGGCGTAGGGATGGCCCGCCGCTTCCACCAGCAGCACCGGCTGAATCGCCGCGGTTAACGGCAGGTCCAGCACGAAGCGTGTGCCCGCGCCCAGCCGGCTTTCCACGCGCACGGCGCCGCCCGCACGGCGGGCCGCGTCCTGCACGACGTCCAGCCCGACGCCACGACCTGAAGTCTCGCTCACCGCCTCGCGCGTCGAGAAGCCGGGCAGGAAGAGCAAAGCGTGGATTTCATCGGCGCCCAGGCGTGCGGCGGCATCCGGTGTGACGAGACCGCGATCGATAGCGCGCGCCAGGACAGCGCTGTCGTCAATGCCGCGCCCGTCGTCGCCGATGCTGACGAGGAGACGGCCGGGCAGGCGCTCGGCCGTCAGCAGGAGGCGCGCGGTGGCGGGCTTGCCCGCGCCGATGCGCTCGGCAGGCGGCTCGATGCCATGGTCCACCGCGTTCCGGACCAGATGCAGCAGCGGGTCGGCCAGCAGGTCCGCGAGGCTGCGGTCGATCTGCACATCCTCTCCCCGCACCTCGAGCGAGACCTGCTTGCCCTGTGATTCGGCGGTCGCGCGCAGCACGCGCGGCAGCCGCATGGCGAGGTTGGCGAAGGGCACGACGCGTAGCTCGATCACCGCCTCGTCCAGCTGGCCGAGCGCGATGGACAGCCGCTGGCTCGCGCGCGCGGCGACTCCATTGGCCGCCCGCAGCTTCTCGAGCGCCGAGCCGACGCGTAGCGCGGAGCCGGTCGGGAGCCGGGCCTGCAGCGCCGCGAGGTCGTCGAGCGCGGCCTGGGCCTGCGGCGCGGCCAGCGCATCGCCAAGGGCCAGCGCGGCCGCGCGCAATTCCGCCTCCAGCGCGATGACCGCGTCGATCCGGTCCTGCCGGACGCGCATGGTCGGCGCCGGCGGTGGCGCATCCGCCGGGGCGAGGTCGGCGAGGGCTGTGCCGTCGGGGTCCGCCTCGGCGCGCAGGGCGGCCAGCTCCTCGGCGGGAATGTCGCTCGCCACGAAGATGTCGAGGGCATCGGGCGGGCCCGCGCTGGCGAGCACCTCTCCCACACGGGCGAGGAAGGGTTCGGCGATCGTCTCGGCCGTCGGCAGCGGGCCCAGGCGCAGGCGCCAGATGCGGTGGCCGGAGGCCAGCGCGGCGGCCGCGCGCGGGTGGGCGGATGAGGGCAGCGCCGCCGCCAGGCCCGGCGTCAGCGGCGGCGGCGGAGGCCGGGCACGCTCGGAAAGAGGCGAGAGCTTCGGGGCCAGCAGCGCCGAACGGAAAGCTTCGGCGAGCTCCTTCAGCCGGGCCTCGGCCTCCGCGGAACCCCGCCCGGCAAGATCCTGGATCTGCCGTGCCAGCGCCTCGGCTTGGTCGTCGCCCACGGCGTCGGCGCAAGCGGCAAGCCGTTCGGCCAGGTCGCGCAGAGAGGCATCGCCGGCGTCCAGTGCCGCCGCCAGCGTCGTGGCGGCGGGTTGCAGGTCGCCGGCCAGGTGAGGCACGGGATCGCCGCCGGTCGCGGCCTGCAGCAGGCCGAGGGCGCGCCGTAGCCGGCCGAGCGCGGCGAGGGGATCGGCCGCACCGGGGACCGCGTCGTAGAGCGCGGCGAGGCGCGGAAGTCGGGCCTCCCGGGCCGCGTGCGCCAGCGCGCGTGCCGCCTCGGGCTCGCCCTGGAGGCGCGGGAATTCGGCGGCGAAGCGCGAGGCGATGGTGGCGCGCAGCGGATCCACGGATTGGGCCGCGGGCTCCGGACCTGGCGGCGCCGCCTCCGTGTCGGCGGGCCGGCCCTCCGCCAGCGCAGCGAGATTCGCGAGCAATACGGCCGGGGGCTGGCGGTCCTGGCGTTGGTCCAGCAGCGCCGAGCGCAGTCCGCGCAGCTCGTCCACCGCCTGCAGCAGCACATCCCGCGCGTGTGAATCGAGCGCCAGCTTGCCGCCGCGGGCGAGGCCCAGCACGTCCTCCGCCTTGTGCGCGAGCGCGGCGAGGCCCGAAGCCCCGATGGCCGAGGACATCCCCTTGAGGCTGTGCATCGCGCGGAACAGCACGTCGATGGCGGTGTCGCCCGCGAGGCCGTGTTCCAGCGCATCCAGGTGCTCGGCCGTCTCGGCGGCGAATTCCTCCCAGAGCGGGTCGTCGGCCTCCATGGCTCAGCCTCCCACGGCTCGCCGCGCGGTTGCGAGGATTTCTGCCCCGCTGCGTTCCGCGATGTCGGGGGAGAGCGCGCCGGAGGGCTTGGCCACCGCGGCGAAAGCGCCACGCCGCAGCACCTCGAGCGCCGCGGGGCTGCCTGGATGCGCGGCGGAGGAGACGACCACCACCGCCCCGTGGCCCGCCAGCGCCCATTCGGCGAGGAACCCCATGCCGTCGAGCACGGGCATCTCGAGATCGAGCAAAGTCAGCGCGGGCTTGAGCTCCGCCTGGGCGGCGAGGCCCGCCGCGCCGTCCGCGGCCTCGCCTATTACGGCGAAGCGCGGATCGGCGGCGAGGATGCCGCGCAGCATGCGGCGCATCATGGCGCTGTCGTCGATGATGAGGGTGCGGATGGGCTGCGCCTCCGCTTCGGTCTCACCGCCCGAGGCCATGGCCGCGAGGCCTTCGGCGGCGCCGCGCAGCTCATCGAGCTCCGTCGCGGCTTCCAGCTCGCGGAGGCGGGCCTGCAGCCGCGCCATTTGCATCCCGTCCGCCATGGCGCGCAGCTGAGCGAGCTGGCGCTGCGCCCCTGCCATGTCGCGCGAATCCGCCAGCGCGGCGCAGAGGGACGCGAATTCCTCGCGGAAGGCGGCGAGAAGCTCCTCGTCCATCACGTCTGGTCCCAGAGGTGGCGCAGGCGCAGGCCGATGGCGTCGGGTACCAGCGCCTCGGCACCCGGAACGGCGGAGCGCGTCGCCTCCGGCATCCCCGCCACCACGGCCGAAGCCGCCTCCTGCACCAGGACGCGTCCGCCCTGGCGCGCGAGGGCCGCGGCGCCTTCCGCGCCGTCTTCACCCATCCCCGTCAGCACGACGGCGCAGGCCGGCAGGCCCAACAGCGCGGCGGAGCGGAAGAGCAGGTTGGCGGAGGGATGCACCGGGGAAGAACTGGGCGAGAGCCGCAGGGCGAGACCGCCATGCAGGCGCAGTAGCACGCCGTCCGTGGGCAGCAGCACGGCCTCACCCGGCGCCAGCGCGCGCCCATTCTCCGCGACGCGCACGGGCCAGCCGGCGCGGCGCGCGAGAAGCTGCGCCAGCTCGGGCGCCAGGCCGCGCGGCATGTGCTGGGCAATGGCGACGGGTACGGGGAGCGGGCCGCAGGCCGAGAGCAGCGCCGACAGCGCCTCCGGCCCACCCGTGGACGCGCCAATCACCACCAGCGGTGGGGCATCGCCCCCCGCGTCGCGCGGCGGCGGCTCGTTGGCCGGGAGGAGCAGCGGGCGGTGGCCCTGCGCATGCGCCCAGAAGCGCAGCCGGTCGCGCAGCGCGCGGTCGAGATGGCCGAGATCGAGCCCGCCGAGCCCCGTCTCCTTGCTCACGTAATCCGCGGCCCCCGCGGCTAGCGCGGCCAGCGCCGCCGGGCTGTCATCCTGCGTGTGCTGGCTGACCATCACCACGGCGGGCGGATTGGGCAGCGCCATGATGCGGCGCGTGGCCTCGATGCCGCCGAGCACGGGCATTTCCACATCCATCGCTACGACCTGCGGGTGGAGGCGCCGCACCGCATCCACCGCCGCCTCGCCGTCGGCGGCCTCGGCCACCACGCGCAGGTCGCCCTCGGCCTCGATGATGCGGCGCAGGGCGATCCGCATGAAGGCGCTGTCATCGGCCAGGACGACGGGGATCACGGCCATCAATGCGCTCCCAGCCGTCCGGCGGAGAGCACGGGCAGGGGCATGTCGCCCACGCGCGCCACGGCCGCGACCAATCCTTCGCGCTGGGCCAGAGGCGTGACGTCCGCGGCCGGGATGCGCCGCACGCCGGTCACCTGCTCCACCGCGACCAGCACCTCGGGTTGGAGGGCCAGGCGGATCATCGGGGCGGGGCCCCGCCGCAGCGCCGCCGCGCCGCCCAGGACAAGGCCCGCGTCGAGCACGGGCAGGACCGCTCCGCGATGCGCGGCCAGTCCAGCGAGGCCTGGGCGCGAGGTCGGCAGCGGCGAGGTCGGCGGCAGGACGGCGACGACGGTCTCGGCGGGAAGCGAGGCTTCGAGGCCCGCGGCCCGGAAGAGCATCAGGTGCCTCTCCGCCACCGCCGGCGGGACCGAATCCTCGCGTGCCGGCGGCGCGCAGGTGAGGGCTTGCCGGGCTTCGGGGGATTCGAGCCAGGCCGTGAAGCCGGCCATGGCCGGAATGGCGGGCCCGGCCTCGACGCGTGCGGCGGGGAGGCCGAAGCGGCGTCCCTCCCGGTGGAGCACCAGCAGCAGCACGGGCGCCTCGCCGCCATCCTCCGGCATGCCGGATGCGAAGGCGGTGTCGAGAACGAGTACCGGCGCGCCATCCGCTTGCGCCAGGCCAAGAACGCCATGGGGCGCGCCCGGGAAAGGGCGCATCGGCGTCATGGGCAGGATCCGCTCCGCCATCGCGGCAGGGATGGCGAGGGCGATGCCGCCCAACGAGAGGTGGAGCGAACCGATGCCAGTCGAATGCCGCCGGATCGCGGAGGTGATGGACTCGGCGAAGCTCGCCGCGGCTTCGGTGGGGGCGCGGGGCGGAAGCTGCGCCGGGTGGACCTGACCCTCGGCGAGGGTGAACCAGCCGCCGCCCGGGAGCGGGCGTGCTTCACTCATGGGCGGTCCAGAGCGCCTCGCCCGCCGGGAAGAGCTCGGGCGATCCGCGATCGGTGGGCCCGAGCGCCAGGATGCCGCCGGGCGCGAGCGAGGCCACGAGGCGCCGCAGCACTTCGGCGCGCGCATCTGCGGTCAGGTAGATGAGGACGTTGCGGCAGAAGACCACGTCGAAGCCTGTCTCGGACCAGCCGAGCAGGTTCGCCCGGGAGAACTGCAGCACCCGGCGCAACGAGGGATGCAGCCGCAGATTCTGACTCGCATCCTGGAACCACGGCCGGTCGGCGGCGGGAACCAGGGCCAGCGGGTCGCCCATGCCGAGATGGATCACGCCCGCCTCGGCGCTGGCCAGGGCGGGCCGGCACAGGTCCAGTCCCAGAACCTCGATGCCGGCACCAGGCACCGCACGGGTGGCCGAGAGCGCCATCGCCGCGAGGGTGAAGGCTTCCTCGCCGGTCGCGCAGCCGGCCGAGAGAATGCGCAGTTTGCGCCCTTCGGCCCGCGCGGCGGCGAGGCGCCCGGGCAGCAGGGCTGCAACGCCGGCGCATTGCGCGGGATGGCGGTAGAGGCGCGTCTCCTGTACCGTCACGGCATCGAGGAGCGCCGCCCAATGGGGCTCCTCCACATCCGGATGATCCAGATCGCAGGCCTCCACGAGGGAGGCCGCGCGGCGCAGCCGGGCCAGCAGGACAGGCGATGCGGCGAAGCCGGCAAGCGCCTCGAGCGCGGCCATCGCCGCCGCTTCGCGCTCCGTCGTCTCTGCGGCGGGTGCTGCGGCGGCGAGGCCGGACATGGTCAGGCGGCGGCGGCCTCGGCCCGCGTCGCGAAGGCCGGGATGATCTTGTCGAAGCCGCTGATCTCGAACACCTCGCGCACCGGGGCCTGAAGGCCCACCACCGAGAAGGACGCGCCGGCCGTCTTGGCCTGCTTGGCGGCCTTCAGCAGCACGCGCAGCCCGGCCGAGGATACGTAGCGGACATTCGCGAGGTCGGCGATCACGCCGCCCTTCTCCAGCAGGCCGAGGAGCTTCGCCTCGGTCACCGCGGCGGTGGCGGTGTCCAGGCGGCCGTCCAGAACGGCGACGGTCTTACCGCCCTCGGTGGTTTCCGTGATCTCCATACCCTTGCCTCTCCGTTCGGCTGACGTGCCCGTTTGCGGGATCCCGTGCAGCCTAGCCCACAAAATGGCTATCTGTAATCGGCCTCTACGATGACGTTGATCGTCAGTCCGCAACCATGAGCGAGCATGAAAGCCGGTTCAGGCCCGCCTGCCTCTCGTAGCGCACGCCCTGGGTCAGCTTGCGGACGAGGTGCACGCCAAGGCCGCCGATCTCCCGCTCCTCGACATCGGAATCGGTGTCGGCGTCATCGCGGGCGAGGGGATCATACTCCGGGCCGTCGTCCTGGATGCTGATATCCAAAGCACCATCCCGCGGCATGACGCTGAGCTCGAAATAGGTCGCGCCCTCGGCATGCATGGCGACATTCGCCGCGATTTCCTCGGCGACGAGATTGAGGCGCGCGGCGGCGGCCGGGTCGAGATCGGCCTCCTCGGCGTAGGCTTCGAGCGCATCGAGCAGCTCGGCGACGCTGTCCAGCGTGGCGGGTAGGCGCTGGTGAAAGCCTGTTCGGGTCAAACTTTTCGCTTTCCTGGACTGTATGTGAACAGGCTAGCGCATGCGGGCCCCGCATAGAACCTCCGCTTGACGCTGCGTCCGCATCCGTCCATCCCATCGAGATCGGAGACAAGGTCTTGTCCGGAAATGACATTTCCATGACAGATCGCGTCAGGACCCTGGGGCGCAGCCGCATGCTGGGCGGCCTCGTCGCACTTGTCGTCGTGCTGCAGGCCATGATCGGACTCTTTGCGCTCTGGTACAGCCATGCCGGCGAGCATGAGAGCCGCCAGCGCCTCGGCGCCTATACGCGCTCGCTCGACGCCTTGCGTGGCGCGCAGGCGAGCTTCGGCCTGCAAGTGCAGGAGTGGAAGAACATCCTGCTGCGCGACCGCGACGCGGCGCTCTCCGAACGGCACCGGGCGGGCCTCAGGGCGGCCGCCGATTCGGTGAGCTCCCACCTCTCGGAGGCACTCCGGGGCGCGGGCGTGACCGAGCGCGACATCGCCGAGTTGCGTGCCGCCCAGGTGATGCTGGTCCGCCGCTACGAGGCCGCGCTGCGCGACGCCGACCTCACCACTCTGGAAGGCCAGGCGCGCGCCGATGCGATGGTGCGCGGCGCTGACCGCGCCCTGCAGCAGGCGCTGGACCAGCAGGCCGAACGCCTGGGCGCTGCACACCGCACCGAGGCCGCCAGTGCGGCAGCGGCGGCGGAGCATCGCTACGCCCATCTTCGCCTGACCCTATTCATCTGCGCCGGGATCGGGCTGGTGCTCACCGTCCTGCTCATGTTGGCGCGCGGGAAGGCTTGATGGAGGCATTGGCGAGCCTCTTCGGCGGGCTTGGCCTGTTCTTCATCGGCGTGAAGGGTCTTTCGGGGCAGCTTTCCGCCCTGGCCGGCAGCCGGATGCGCGCCGCGATGGCGCATGGGACGGCGGGCCCCTGGCGGGCCGGGCTTCTCGGCCTGGTGCTGGGCCTCGTCACGCAAAGCAGCAGCGCCGTCACCTTCATCGCCGCATCCATGCGGGCGGCGGGGCTGATCGCGCCGCGCCGCGTGCTGCCGATCCTGGCCTGGGCGAATGCCGGGACGGCGGGCCTTGTGCTCCTGGCCACGCTGGACCTGCGCGTCATGGCGCTATGGCTGCTTGGGCTGGTGGGGTGCGTCAGCTACTTCGCGCCGGAGGGCGGCGGCCGCTGGCGACCTGCGCTGGGCGCGGCCTCGGGGCTCGCTCTGATGCTGCTCGGCCTCGGGCTCATCAAGCTCGGCGCGGCGCCGCTGCGCGAGTGGGAGGTGATCCGCGCCGTCATCGCCTTCGGAGGCGATGCCTGGCTGCCGCCCTTCATCCTCGGCGCGCTGGTGACGCTGGTGGCGCAATCCTCCTCCACCGTCTCCATCCTTGCGATCACCCTGAGATCGGCGGGGTTGGTGAGTTTCGACCAGGCAGTGGCGGCGATCTATGGCGCCTCGCTGGGCTCGGGCCTGGCGGTCTGGATATTGGCCGGCGGGTTGCAGGGCACGGCGCGGCAGCCAGTCATCTTCCAGGCGCTGCTGCGCTTCGCCGGCGCGGCGCTCTTCCTGCTGGCCATGGAGGTGGAGCGCGTCTTCGACATCCCGCTCGTGATCGCCGCCGTGGAAGCGGTGACGCATGCGGCCGACCTGCAGCTCGCGCTGATCTTCCTCCTGCTCCAGGTGGTAACGGCGCTGCTGGCCGCGCCGCTGCACCAGCCGCTCGAGCGCCTGCTCGGGCGGCTCGCGCCCGAGAGCGCGGTGGAGGCGGATTCCCGGCCGCGCTTCCTCTATCCGCAGGCGATCGAGGACGCTCCCTCGGCGCTTGCTCTGGTCGCGGCCGAGCAGGGCCGCCTGCATGACCGGATTCCGCGCATGCTCGACCCCGTCCGCGCTGAGCCGGATGGCGGGGATGCGGTGATCGTCGCGGCCAGCGCGGCGCTGGAGCAGGAGATCGCGCGGTTCATCGCCGCGCTGCTGGCGCGCGAGATGCCCGCAGAGGCCTTGGCGGACGCCGTGCGCCTCCAGGCACGCCTCGGCCTGCTCGCGACGCTGCGCGAGACGGTGTCGGATTTCGTCGCCGAGGGTAGCGCACTTCCCGACCCGCAGGTCCTCCGCCCCTTCGCGGCCATGGCGGAGGCGCTGCACATGCTGGTGAGCGAGTTGCGGGACCTCGACGGGCCCGAGAGCGCATCCTGGCTCGCCGAGCTCGCCTCGGACCGTGGCGAGATGATGCAGCGCTTGCGCCGCCAGGCGCTCGGCCTCGCGCAGGAGCGGCTTTTCGCGCTCACCGGCCTGTTCGAGCGCGGGGTCTGGCTGGTCCGCCGCCTTGCGCTGCTGGAGACGGAGCAGGTTTGACCTCGGCCGCTTGGCGGTCGCCCCTGGTCCCGCCGGGACATCCGCGCCCATCCTGGAGCGCGTGGCGGGCATCGTCGCCGCCGCGCCGCCTCGGGCATGCCACCCGGCGGAGTTCCGTGCTTTCCTCGCCCTCGAAGTGGCGGGCCTCGGCGACGCGGTTCGCATCAGTGGAGCGGTGGTGGAGTAGCATGGACGGTATCAGGACGCGCGTAACGGAGCAGCTCGGCATCCGTTATCCGATCGTGCAGGGCGGGCTCGCCCGCGTGGCGAAGGCGGAGCTGTGCGCAGCCGTGTCGGCGGCGGGCGGGCTGGGCCAGATCGCCACGGCCGGACTTGCGGGCGCGGAGGAACTGCGCGCCGAGATCCGAAAGGTGCGCGCCGCCACCGACAAGCCGTTTGGCGTGAACTTCCCGCTCGGCCGCATGGACATCACCGCCATGCTGGAGGTGACCCTGGAAGAGAAGGTGCCGGTCATCGCGCTTACCGCCGGCAATCCCGCCCCCTGGATCAAGCGTATCAATGGCGCCGCGAAGACGCTCGTGCTCATCGCAGGGCCGGAGCTCGCAAAGAAGGCTGAGGCGGCGGGCGCCGACATGGTGGCGACGGTCGGCTTCGAGGGGGGCGGTCATATCGGCCGCAGCGACGAGACCTCCCTCGTCATGATCCCCCGCGTGGTGCGGGCGGTGTCGATTCCGGTTCTGGCCTCCGGAGGATTCGCGAACGGAGAAGGGTTGCTGGCGGCTCTTTCCCTGGGTGCGGAAGGGGTGGAGATGGGCACGCGGTTCGTGGCCACCGCCGAGGCGCACGCCCATCCCAATTACAAGCAGGCGCTGGTCGAGGCTGGGCCGGGCCGCACCATGATCATCAAGCGCACGCTCGGCATGCCGGGCCGTGTGCTGGACAGCGCCTATGCGAAGAATGTGCTGGCGCGCGAGACGGCGGGCGCCCCTTCGGAGGAGATCGTGCCTCTGATCGCGGGGACGGTGAACGCCATCGGCACGGATGAGGGACGGATGGAAGAGAGCTTCGTGTGGGCCGGCCAATGCGTCGGCCTGATCGATGAGGTGCTGCCGGCGGGCGAGGTCGTCGCCCGCATGGCGGCGGAGGCGAAGGCGGGGATGAAGCGCCTTTCCAACGCCTTCGCGGATTGATGGCCTTCGGCCCAGGGCCTGCGTCGGGCCGGGAGCGCCAAGCGCGACCGCGCCTAGACCGCTAGCGCGGCTGGACGCAACCGTGCTTGGCGCGAAGCCAAGCACGCGCCAGCGGCCGCCTGGCGTCTGAGGGCAGGTTCACGGCTTCTCGACGCTCCAGAATAGCGGGATGCTCGACGGGATCAGATTGCGGATGCTGTTGCGCCAGGCTGCTGGCGTGACGAACTGGCCCCACATCACGCCCGGCACGTTCTCGAAGGCGATGGCCGAGATCTGGCGTGCAATATGCCGGCGCTCCTCCTCCGTCTGCGCTCGCGCGAAGGCCGAGAAGAGCGGCGTCATCCGCTCGTCGCAGCTCCAGCCCGCATAGTCGATGCAATTGCCCGAGAGGTAGAAATGCGTGGGCGGCGAGGAGAGGTCGAAGCCCGACGCCGTCACGCCGAAGAGGGACCAGCCCTCGCGCCGGCCGCGCCGGTTGAGCAGGGTGCCCCAGTCCATCGCCTGCAGGTCCACATTGAAGCCGGCCTGCTTCAGCAGATCGGCCGCGACGGCAGAGGAGACGCGCAGCGTCTCGATGTCGGTCGCCTGCATCACCACCACCGGCTCGTTGTTGTAGCGCGTGCGGCGCAACGCCTCGCGCGCGGCGGCGACCGAGGGGTTGGCGGCCACCCCCGCGCCCTCGGTGTTCTCGAGCGGCGTGCCGCACATGAACCAGGAGACGCAGCCCGGCTGCGTCAGCCGCTCAGGCAGGCCGAGGGCGGTCAGCACCGTGGACTGGTCGAAGAGCTTCCACAGCACTTGCCGGATTTCCGGATCGTTGAAGGGCGGTGCCGCGTGGTTGAGGCGGAAGTAGCCCTGGTAGGCATTCATGCCCGCCGGGCCGCCGACGCTGATGTTGCGGTTGCGCGCCAGGATGGGCAGCAGGTCGAAGCTCGGGCTCTGGATATAGTCGATGGCGCCCGACTGCAGCGCGGAGGCGGCGGTGGAGCCGTCGGGAATGACGCGGATCTCCAGCGCCTCGATGTTCACGCGCTTGCCGCCGGACAGGAAGTCCGCCGGCTCGCTGCGCGGCACGTAGCGCGGGTTGCGATCCAGTATGATGCGGTCGCCGGGGCGGTAAAGGTCCTGACGGAAGACGAAGGGGCCGGAGCCGATGATCTCGGTCACGCGGCCATCGCCGGCGGCGCGGACCACGCGCTCGGGCATCATGAAGGGGACGGGGGTGTTGGGGCGGCCGAGCGCTTCCAGCACCAGGCCGAAGGGCTGCTTGAGCTTCAGCACGAAGGTGCGGGGGCCGGTCGCCTCCAGCGATTCCGTGGCGCCGGCCAGCAGGCGGCCCATGCCGGCGCGGGGCATCCAGCGGCGCAGCGAGGCCACGCAATCGGCTGCCGTGACGGGCGTGCCGTCATGCCAGAGCAGGCCTTCGCGCAGCGTGAAGGTATAGGTCATGCGATCGTCCGAGATCGCGGTGTCCTGCACCATCTGGGGCCGGATCTCGCCATTGGCCGTGAGACCGAAGAGCGTGTCGTACACCGTATAGCCGAAGGCGCGAGTGATGTAGGCCGTGGTGTAGTGGGGGTCGAGCGTCGCGACCTCCGCTTCCAGCACCGCGACCAGCGGCGCGGCCTGCGCCTGCGGGGTCAGCGTGGCCAAAGCGATGGCGGCGGAAGCGAGCCAGGGCCTAAGGCGCTTTCGGATCATCGGTCTCTCCTGTTGCGGTGCCGAGCGTGGCATGGCCTCGCGCGGGTGGCTATTCGTTCCGGCGCGAAATCGCCATGATCGGCCCATGTGCGACACCATGGTGGCCCTGCCGCCCGCGACCGCCTCCGGGCATGTGCTCTTCGCCAAGAATAGCGACAGGGAGCGCAACGAGGCGCAGTTCCTGGAGTACCGGTCGGCCGCGCGTTATGCGCAAGGCAGCACGGTTCGCTGCAGCTACATCGAGATCCCGCAGGCGGCGGAAACCCAGGCCGTCCTGCTCAGCCGCCCCTTCTGGTGCTGGGGCGCCGAGATCGGCGCCAACGCCACGGGAGTGGTGATCGGCAACGAGGCCGTCTTCGGCCGCATCCCGCCGACCCGTGAACCCGCACTGATCGGCATGGACCTCGTGCGTCTCGCCTTGGAGCGGGCACCGACGGCGGAAGCCGCGGTCGGCGTGATCATCGATCTGCTGGAGCGTCACGGGCAGGGCGGCGATTGCGGCCATCTGAACGAACATTTCTACGACAACTCCTTCATCGTCGCGGACCATCGCGAGGCCTTCGTGCTGGAGACGCTGGGCCGCTTCTGGGTGGCCGAGCGCGCGCCTCGCACCCGCGCCATCTCCAACGCGCTCTCCATCGGTCGAGGCGCGATCTGGCGGGCGAGCCCGGCGCTGGTGGCCGACGCCAAGGCGCGGGGCTGGGCGACGGGGGAGGGGGATCTGGACTTCGCCGCCTCCTATCTAGACCCCGAGCGCGATGCGATGACCTGCGGCCGCATGCGGTGTGCCCGTGCGACGGAGCTCATGGCGCGCCATGACGGGTCGCTCACGCCCGCGCACCTCATGGCGATCCTGCGCGACCATGGCGCGGCGGCCGAGGGCGATGCCTCCTGGCATCCGGCGCGCACCTTGGGACGGACCATCTGCATGCACGCGGGCGGACCGGACCGCCGCTCGCAGAGCGTGGCCTCGATGGTGTCGGAGCTGCGGCCTGAGGGAGCGCTGCATTGGGTGACGGGAACCTCCGGCCCGTGCCTCTCGATCTTCAAGCCCGTGGTGGATGGCATCCTGCCGCCGCAGGGGCCGGTGCCGTCGGATCGCAGCAATCCCGCCACCATCTGGTGGCGGCACGAGGCGCTGCATCGCGGCGCTGTGCTCGGCGACTTCGCCGCGGTCCTGGCGGGGCTGGCGCCGGAGCGCGATGCCCTGGAAGCGCGCTTCGCGGCCCGCATGGCCGATGCGATGGGCGAGGGCGCGAAGCACCGTGCCGAGGCCGCCGCCGCGTGCTGGCGCGAGGCCGAGGAATGGGAGGCCGGCTGGCGCCGCCGTACCCTGCCGCGCGCCCTGGTGGCCGACGAAGTCTTCGCGGGAGCGTGGCAGGAACTGTCCCGGCGCGCGGCGGGCGACTGACAAGCCCTTGAATTGCCTGGGTCGCGACGCGGCCCCTTGGCGAAACCGCGCCGCCGCCGCACAAGCGCGCCATGAGTCACGATATTTTCGCCCATCTGCGCGCCCGCGCCATCGCGGCCCTCCAGGCGCTCCTGCCCGAGCTGCCGGCCGACGCCTTTGCCCGCGTCACCATGGAGCCCCCGCGCGACGCGAGCCATGGCGACATGTCCACCAATGCCGCGATGGTGGTGGGCAAGGCCGCGAAGCTGCCGCCGCCCAAGCTGGCCGCGCAGCTCGCCGAGGCCTTGGTCGCGCTGCCGGAAGTGGCTGAGGCCGCGCCCGCCGGCCCGGGCTTCGTGAACATCCGCCTGCAGGAGGATTTCCTCCGCGCGCAGCTTCCGCTGATGCTGCGGGAGCGCGAGGCCTATGGCCAGGGCGAAGCCAAGCCGGGCCGGGTGAACGTGGAGTACGTCTCCGCGAACCCGACGGGGCCGATGCATGTGGGGCATTGCCGCGGCGCGGTGGTCGGCGATGCGCTCGCGCTGCTGCTTGCCAAGGCGGGCCATGACGTCACGCGCGAATACTACATCAACGATGCCGGCGCTCAGGTGCAGGCGCTCGGCTGGGCGGCCTATTGGCGCTACCTCGAGGCGCTGCCTGTTGCCGCGCATGGCCTCTGGGCCGATGGCGCCTCGCCGGAGGAGCGCAAGGCGGCGGTCGAGGCCGCCTACGGCACCACGCTGCAATATGGCGGCGAGTACCTGGTCCCGGTCGGGCAGGAGCTCGCCAAGCGCCATGGCGCCGAGCTGGTACCGCCGGATGCCGGCAAGCTCGCCTTGGTGCGCGGTTTCACCGTGAAGGCGATGATGGCCGAGATCCGCGAGGATCTGGCGGCACTCGGCGTCGAGCACGACGTCTTCGTCAGCGAGGCCGCCCTCATCGCCGAGGGCAAGCTGGAGGAAGCCGAGGCCCTGCTGAACCGCGAGGGCCTGATCTATCGCGGCGTGCTGGAGCCCCCCAAGGGCAAGCTGCCGGATGATTGGGAGCCGCGCGAGCAGACGCTCTTCCGCTCCAGCGATTTCGGCGACGACACGGATCGTGCGCTGCGCAAGTCCGACGGCACCGGGACCTACTTCGCCAACGACATCGCGAACCACCTGCACAAGATCGAGCGCGGCTTCGATCACCTCGTGCATGTCTGGGGCGCGGATCACGGCGGCTATGTGAAGCGCATGCAGGCGGCGGTTGCCGCGCTGTCGGGGCGCAAGGTCTCGCTGGACGTGGTGCTCGCGCAGATCGTCCATGTAATGAAGGACGGCCAGCCGGTTCGCATGAGCAAGCGTGCGGGCAGCTACATTACGCTGCGCGACCTGATCGACGAGGTCGGGCGCGACGCGGTGCGCTTCACCATGCTGACGCGCAAGGCCGATGCTCAGATGGAGTTCGATCTCGACCTCGTCCTGCAGCAGTCGCGCGACAATCCCGTCTTCTACGTGCAGTACGCGCATGCGCGCTGCCGTTCGGTCCTGCGCAGCGCGGGCGATCCCTCGCTGGACAGCCTGGCAGAAGCGCCGCTGGACACGCTGACCGATGCCGCCGAGCTTGGCCTGATCCGCCGTCTTGCGGCTTGGCCCCGCGTGGTGGAAGCCGCCGCGGCGGCGCGCGAGCCGCATCGCGTGGCATTCTTTTTGAATGACTTGGCCGGCGATTTTCATCTATTGTGGAACAAGGGCAAGGACGACACGACCTTGCGCTTCATCCAGGCCGATGCACCTGCGGCGACGCAGGCACGATTGGCCTTGGTGGCCGCCACGGCGGCAGTTGTCAGGTCCGGACTCGGGGTGATGGGGGTCACGCCGGTCGAGGAGATGAGATGAGCGATTCGATGCTTCCCTCCTGGCGGGTTCGCCCGCCGGAGAGGACGTCGTCGGGATGGGGGATCCCGCCGAAACTCTGGATGATCGGGGGCGGCCTGGCCGGTTCCGTGGTGCTTGCGGGTGCCATCATCTGGGGCGTTTCCATGATGGGCCCGCGAGGGGTTCCGCTGATCGAGACGGATGGGAGGCCCTATCGGGTCCGCCCCGATTCGCCCGGCGGGGCCGTCGTGCCCAATCAGCAGGAGCTGATCTTCGAGCGAGGCGCCGGCCGCAATGAGCGCGTCGGCGAGGCGCGCCTCGCGCCCGGGCCGGAAGCGCCGCGCCCGGATGCGCTGCGCGCGCAGGCCCAGCCGCCCGCCGCGGCGCCGCAGCCTGCGGCGCCGGCCGCCGCGCCGGCCGCAGTGGCTCCGCCTGCACCGGCACGCGCCTCGGCTCCGGCGCCGGCCCAGCAGGCCGCCCGCCCGGCCCCGGCCGCCGGCGGCCGCGCGCAGGTCCAGCTTTCCGCTGCGGCCTCGGAGGAAGGGGCGAAGGCGGAATGGGCCCGGCTCCAGCGCCGCGCGCCGGAACTCGCCGGCCGTTCCCCCGTGGTCACGAAGTTCGAGCGGGACGGGCAGGCGACCATGTGGCGGCTGCGTACCGGCGGCTTTGCGGACCAGGCAGCGGCCCGCGCCTTCTGCGGCCAGCTTCGGGAGCGCGGCGTGAACTGCATCCCGGTGAACTTCTGAAGCCCATGCGCGCGGCCATCATCGGGATTTCCGGCCTCCGCCTGACGGCCGACGAGGCCGCGCTGCTTCGAAGAGAGCGCCCTATGGGCGCCATCCTGTTCGCCCGAAACGTGGAAAGCCCCGCGCAGCTTCGTGCGCTGACGGCCGAGCTCCGCGAAGTGCTGGGCGCGGAGGCCCCCATTCTGGTGGATCAGGAGGGCGGGCGCGTCGCCCGGCTCAAGCCGCCGCATTGGCCGGCGCATCCGCCCGCCGCCACTTTCGAGAACGGCCCCGTTGAGGTGGCCACCGCCGAGGCGGCGTCCATTGCCCGCGAATGCCGGGATGTCGGGCTCGACGTCGTCTGCGCCCCTTTGCTCGACCTGCGCCTGCCCGGCATGCACCAGGTGATCGGCGACCGGGCCTTCTCGGCCGACCCGGCGGAAGTCGTGCGCCTCGGTGCCGCCTGGATCGAGGGGCTGCGGCAGGGTGGCGCACTGCCTGTCATCAAGCATATTCCCGGCCATGGGCGCGCCACGATGGACAGCCATCTGGAACTGCCGGTCGTCCCGGCCTCGCGCGCCGAGCTGGAGCTGGATTTCGCGCCCTTCCGGGATCTCTCGGCCGACGATCTCTGGGCCATGACGGCGCATATCCTTTACCCGGCGCTGGACGCCGTCCGCTGCGCGACCCTCTCGCCGCTGGTGATCGAGCGCGTGATCCGGGGCGAGATTGGCTTCGGCGGCTTCCTGATCTCGGACGACCTCGGCATGAAGGCCCTGAAGGGCGGCCTGCGCGAGCTCGCGGAAGGCGTGCTCGCGGCGGGCTGCGACGCGGCGCTCCATTGCTCCGGCGTGCTGGAGGAGACGGCCGCCGTCCTCGCCGGCAGCAAGGAGCTGACGCCCGCCGCCGAGGCCCGGCTCGCCGCATCCCGCGCCGTGGTCGCGCTGGCCTGATCCAGGCAATGGAATTCCTGCCCGAGCTGGTCGCCGCCGTCCTGGCCAGCGTCATCGCGATCACGCTGCATGAGGCCGCGCATGGCTATGCCGCGCTCTGGCTGGGCGACCCGACCGCCAAGCTCATGGGCCGGCTCTCGCTGAACCCGCTGCGGCATGTGGACCCGATTGGCACGCTGCTGGTGCCGGGCTTTCTCCTGGTTTCGCAGCTTCTGACCACGGGGCGGGTGGATGTCATGTTCGGCTGGGCGAAGCCTGTGCCGGTGGACATCCGCAACCTGGCCAATCCCAGGACGGGAATGATGTGGGTCGCCCTCGCGGGGCCGGTGATGAACTTCGCCCTCGCCCTCATCGCGGCGCTTCTGGTACACCCGATGAGCCTGCTGGAAGCCTTTCTTTCGGCCGAATCGATGGTCGTGGTCTATCGCTTCCTCGGTCTCTCCATCCTCGCGAACCTGGTGTTGGGCCTGTTCAACCTCATTCCCATCCCGCCCCTGGACGGGGGCCGCATCCTTGTCGGCCTGCTGCCCCTGCCCGCGGCCATGGCGGTGGCTCGGCTCGAGCGGAGCGGGATGTTCCTGGTCATCTTCGTGCTGTTCCTGCTGCCCCTGGCGGTTCCGGCCTTCCAGCCCATGCAGATCTTCATCGACGCGCTGGTCCGCCCCGCCTTTGGCCTCGTCTTGCGCGCGGCGGGGCACCCGACGCCGTGAGCGAGGCGCAGGAAAGCCTGGTCCTGGACCTCGACGGCTTCCAGGGGCCCCTGGATGTGCTGCTGGACCTCGCGCGGGCACAGAAGGTGGATATCCGCCAGATCTCCATCCTGGCCCTGGTCGATCAGTTCCTGGCCATTGTAGAGGGCGCGCGCCGCGTCCGGATCGAGCTCGCGGCCGACTGGCTGGTCATGGCCGCCTGGCTGGCCTGGCTGAAGTCGCGCCTGCTGCTGCCGGAGGAAGAGCGCGGCCCAGACGAGGAAGACCCGCTGGAGGCGGCCTCCCGGCTGACCGAGCGCCTGGCTGAGCTCGACCGCATGCGGGCCGCCGCGCAATGGCTGGGTGGCCGGGCGCAGCTGGGGCGCGAAACCTTCGCGCGCGGCGCCCCCGAATCCTTGCGGGTCGAGGACCGTTCGGGCCTCGTCGCCGACCTTTCCACCCTGCTGCGCGCCTATGCCACGGCGCGGCGGCGGGCCATGGCGAACCGACCCTTCACCCCCAAGCCCCGCAAGCTCTGGTCCGTGGCCGAAGCGCTGGGCCGCCTGCAATCGCTGATCGGCGAGACGCCGGGCTGGAGTATGCTCTCCAGCTTCCTGCCCGAAGGTCTGATCTCGCCGCTCGACCGCAAGGCCGCGCTGGCGAGCACGCTGGTTGCCGCGCTGGAAGCGGCGCGCGGGGGTGGGATCGAGCTGCGCCAGGAAGCCGTCTTCGCCCCCATCCATCTGCGACGCGCCGCGGAGGAGAGTTCCCATGCCGTCTGACACCCCGTTCGCCGAAGACCCGCCCATGCCGCAGCCGCGCGAGCAGGGCGATTTCGACCGTGCGCTCCGCATCGCCGAAGCGCTGATCTTCGCCTCCGACCGTCCTGTCGCCGCCGCGCGCGTGCAGCTGGCCCTGCCGCAGGGGGTCGAGGCGCAGGCGGTGCTGACAGCGCTCGCCGCGCAGACCGCCGGCCGTGCCGTGGAGCTGGTAGAGGTCGCGGGCGGCTTTGCCTTCCGTACGGCCCTGGACCTGGCGCCCGCCATCACCCGGGTGGTGGAGGTGCCGCGCCGCCTGCCGCGCGCGGCCATGGAGGCGCTGTCCATCGTCGCCTACCATCAGCCGGTGACGCGCGCGGAGATCGAGGAGATCCGCGGCGCGGCGCTCGCCCAGACCACGCTGGACGCCCTGCTGGACGCGGGGCTCGTGACCTCGCGCGGGCGGAAGGAGACGCCGGGGCGACCCACGCTCTGGGGCACTACCCCGCGCTTCCTGGACCAGTTCGGTCTGAAGTCCCTCAGCGACCTGCCGCGCAAGGAGGAGCTGGTTTCCAGCGACCTCGCGACCGTGGAGCTGACGCCGGAGCCCAGCGGGGCCCCGCCCCTCATCGAGCAGGACGCGGCCTAGGCCATGGCTGCCGCCGGGTCCGACATCGTGACCCGGTTCCGCACGCTCGGCCGTTCCTGCACGCGCGCGTACCAGGCCAGAAGCGCGCCGTACTCCTCGGGAACCGGCACCTTCAGCAGCTCGGCGAAGATCAGGCCGCCGATGACGGCGATGTCCGCCATTGAGAAGAAGTCGCCGGCCACGAAGGGCTGCTGCCGCAGGACGCCGTCGAAGTAACGCATGCCCCGCAGGGCCTTGTCGCGCTGGCGCAGGCCCCATTCGGCGTTCTGATAGAGCTCGACATCCGGGCCGAGCCCAGGCGTGGCGTGGTGGAAATACACGCTGATGGGGTCGAGCAGCTCGATCTCCGCGCGCTTGTTCATCATGTGGATCAGTCCCCTCTCGCGCGGCGTCCGGCCGGTGAGGGTGGGGGCTCCGTCGAGCGCGTCGAGGTATTCGGTGATGGCCGTGCACTCGGCGATGAAGGTGCCGTCCTCGAGCTCCAGCACCGGCAGGGTGCCCGAGTAGTTCTTAGCCAGGAATTCGGGCCGTTTGTGCTCGCCCTTCCGGAGATGGACCGTCTCGAAGCGGATGCGCGGCTGCAGGCTCTTCTCGGCGATCGCGATCCGGACGCGCGCGGGGTAGGGGCCGATCGGCCAGTCATGGATGGTCATGATCGCGTTCATGCTTGAAATCTACCTGCCAGTTGGTAGGTATATCTCTGATCTTGTGTCAGCTCGATGTCAATGCCTATCTGCCAATTGGTAGATGACATCATCGAGGCGCGAATTGGGTTCGAATGCAAGAGAGGCGATCCTGGACTCGGCCAGAAGGACCGCGCAGAGCCATGGCTATAACGGCCTGAATTTTCGGGAGATCGCGGCCGATGTCGGCATCAAGGCGGCGAGCATCCACTACCACTTCGCCGGCAAGGCTGAGCTTGGCGCGGCGCTGGCGCGGCGCTACCGCGAGGACGCGGCGGCGCGGCTGGAAGCCATGCGGCTGGAAGCCGGCAACCCTGCCGAGTGCCTGCATCGCTATCCCGAGCTGTTCCGCAAGGCGCTGGAGACGGGGAATCGGATGTGCCTGTGCAGCATCATGGCCGCCGAGTACGAGGATCTGCCCGAGGCCGTGCGGCAGGAGGTGCAGGCCTTCGCGGACGTCAACGTCTCCTGGCTGGCGAGCCGCCTGGCCGATGCGGGCCTAGTCCATGGCGGGGAAGGCGAGATGCGGGCGCGCGCCATCTTCGCGGCCATCGCCGGCGCGCAGCTCATGGCCCGGAGCCGTGCGGATATCGGTCTCTACGATGCCCTGATCGGCAGCTACCGCGCGGCAGGCCTTTTGCCGGCGTGAGACGCAGCGGAGTATGGACAGCGCGTCATCGCGCCCGCACAAGGCCGCATGAGCCTTCGCCTCACGGATATCCGTCACGCCTTCGGTCCGCGTGAGATTCTGCGTGGCGTTAGCCTGACGGTCGCGCGCGGCGAGATCCTGTGCCTCCTGGGCCCCTCGGGCGACGGCAAGACCACACTGCTGCGGCTCATCGCGGGGCTCGAGGCCCTGCAGCACGGCCGGATCGAGCTGGACGGCATCGCCCTGGCCGAGCCGGGCCTCGAGGTGCCGCCGGAAGAGCGGCACCTGGGCTTCGTCTTCCAGGATTACGCCCTGTTCCCGCACCTCACGGTCGGGCGGAACGTCGGTTTTGGCTTGCGCGGCCTCGGGCGGATGGAGCGCGAGGCGCGTATCGCGGAGGCGCTCGGCCATGTCGGGTTGCGCGACCGGGCCGACGCCTGGCCGCATCAGCTCTCCGGCGGGCAGCAGCAGCGGGTGGCGCTGGCGCGGGCCCTGGCCCCCCGGCCGAAGGCGCTCCTGCTCGACGAGGCCTTTGCCAGCCTCGACGCCCGGCTGCGCGACCAGGTGCGCGACGACACGCTTCGCGTGCTGCGTCAGGCCGCGATTCCAGCCGTGATCGTGACGCATGACGCGGAGGAGGCGCTGCTCATGGCCGACCGAATCGCCCTCCTGCGCGACGGGCGGGTTGAGCAGCTCGGCACGCCCGAGGAGCTCTATCTCCGGCCGGTTTCGAGCTTCGTCGCGAGCTTCCTGGGCGAGGTGAACCGGCTGCCGGCTGAAATTCGGGGCGGGCGCGCCGTCAGCGTTCTGGGCGAGCTCCCGGCGCCGGGCTTGGCGGAAGGCGCGGCGGCCGAATTTCTGCTGCGCCCGGAAGGGCTTCGCCTGGACGCAGCGGGGCAGGGGGCGGCCGCCCGCATGCGCTCCATCCGGCTTCTCGGCGCCACGACGCTCGTGCATCTCGTGCTGGAGGAGGGAGGGCATGAGCTGCAGGCCCGCCTGCCGGCCGGCACCGCCCTGCCGCCCGGGGAAGTCCTGGGTGTCGGCTTCGATCCGGAGCGAGCCTTCGCTTTTCCCGCCGGGCAGGGTGCAAGCCGGCCGCCGAGCGCCTAAGTAAGTCCGCGCCGCATTGGCGGCAGCCGGAAGCCCTGTTATCCAAGGGCTGCTTTCGCCTTGTTCCGCATTGGGGATGGAATGCTCGACCTCGCTTGGTCCGAGATCATGTTGGTGGCCGTGGTGGCGCTGGTGGTGATCGGTCCCAAGGACCTGCCCGGCGCGATTCGTGGCGTGGCTGACCTCGTGAAGAAGGGCAAGAAGCAGCTTGCGCAATTCCAGCAGCAGGCTGACGAACTGGTCCGCGAGGCGAACCTCGAGGAGGTGCGCAACCAGATCGCCGACGTGAAGGGCGCCATCAACGAGATCCGCAGCTTCGACCTCAAGGGCCATATCGAGAAGACGGTCGATGCGGACGGCACGCTGAGCAAGAGCTTCGACAATCCCATCAACCCCGCCCCTGCCTGGACGCCGCCGCCGACCGCCGCCGACCGCGCGGACGCGCCTGCGATGATCCCGCCGCAGACCATGGCGCCCTACGTGCCGCCGCCGCCCCCGCCGATGCCCGAGGCGCCTTCCTTCGTCCCGCCTGCGACGCCGGCGCCCGCGAACCTGACGATGCCGCCCGCGCCGGAGCCGGCGCCCGCTGAACCGCTGCCGGTAGAGCACGCGGCCGCCGAAGTCGCCCCGGCAGAGCCCGCGGCACCGGTGGTCGAGCACAAGCCCGCTGAAACCCCCGCGCCCGCCGGCGCGGCGAAGATGGTCTGAGGCCCCACTTGTCCAATACCGCCGAAGACGATCCCATCAACGACAAGCCGATGCCGCTCATCGACCATCTGATGGAGCTGCGGCAGCGGCTTCTCTGGTCGGTCGGCGCGTTCATCATCGCCTTTGCCGTCTGCTACTATTTCTCCGCGCAGATCTACGGCTTCCTGGCGCAGCCCCTCGCCAACATCCTGCAGCAGCAGGGCGGCGGCGACCGGCGCATGATCTTCACCGCGCTCTACGAGGCCTTCTTCACCTATCTGAAGGTGGCCTTCTTCGGCGCCGTGTTCTTCTCCTTCCCGATCTGGGCGACGCAGCTATGGCTGTTCATCTCGCCGGGCCTGTACCGGTCCGAGAAGCGGGCGGTGACGCCCTTCCTCGTTGCCTCGCCCATTCTGTTCCTGATGGGCGCGGCGCTGGCCTACTACTTCATCTTTCCGCTGGCCTGGCACTTCTTCATCAGCTTCGAGACCCCGCCGGGTTCGGGCGGCGTGCCCATCCAGCTCGAGGCGAAGGTCAGCGAGTATCTTTCGCTGGTCATGCACATGATCCTGGCCTTCGGCATCGCCTTCCAGATGCCGGTGGCGCTGGTGCTGCTGTGCCGGGTGGGAATCCTGAGCGTGGCGTCGCTTCGCAAGGGCCGTCGCTACGCGATCGTGGGCATGTTCGCGCTTGCCGCGATCATCACCCCGCCGGACGTGATCAGCCAGGTGGGCCTCGCGGTGCCGCTGATCCTCCTCTACGAGCTCTCGATCCTCTTCGCGTCCTGGATCGTGCCCAAGCCGCCCGAGGAAGACGGCCGATCGTGACCCTCCGCTCATGGACTTGAGCGGCCCGCGCCTGCGGGCCAGGGTTTCCTGACGGGCTGGAGAGGCGGCCAGAGGCCGCGGCCCGCAACAGCGGTGAAGTGACATGCACGATATTCGCGCGGTGCGCGCCAATCCCGACGCCTTCGATGCCGCCATGGCGCGGCGCGGCCTGGGCCCGCAGGCGCCCGCCATCCTGGAGCTCGACGAGGCGCGGCGCGCCGCCATCGCGCTGACCGAGGGCGCGCAGGCCAAGCGTAACGCCCTCTCGAAGGAGATCGGCGCCGCCATGAAACGCGGAGACCAGGCCGAGGCGGAGCGCCTGAAGGCCGAGGTCGCGGCCGCCGCCGCGGCCGCCGCGGGCGCCGACGTGGAGGCGCTTGAGGCGGCTGTTACCGACGCGCTCTGTGTCCTGCCCAATATCCTCGACGCCGAGGTGCCCGACGGCGCCGACGAGAGCGACAACGTCGTCCTGCACCAGCATGGCGAGCCCCGGCAGCCCAATTTCGAGGCGAAGCAGCATTTCGAGCTGGGCGAGGCTTTGGGCCTCATGGACTTCGCCGCCGCGACCAAGCTTTCCGGCAGCCGCTTCGTGGTGCTGAAGGGCGCTCTGGCGCGATTGGAGCGGGCGTTGGCGCAATGGATGCTGACGCTGCACACCGACCAGCACGGCTACAGCGAGACCTCCGTCCCGAACCTGGTGAACGCCGCCACGATGTTCGGCACCGGCCAGCTGCCGAAGTTCGAGGAAGACCTCTTCAAGACGACGGACGGCCGCTACCTGATCCCGACTGCCGAGGTGCCGCTGACCAACCTCGCGCGCGACGAGATCCTGGCAGAGGCCACTCTGCCGCTGCGCTACACGGCGCTCTCGCCGAGCTTTCGCAGCGAGGCCGGCAGCGCCGGGCGCGACACGCGCGGCATGCTGCGCCAGCACCAGTTCAGCAAGGTCGAGCTCGTCTCCATCACCACGCCAAAGGAAAGCGACGCCGAGCACGAGCGCATGACGAAATGCGCCGAGGCGGTGCTGACCATGCTCGGCCTCACCTGGCGCAGGGTCCTGCTCTGCTCGGGGGATACAGGATTCTCGGCCGCGCGGACTTATGACCTCGAGGTCTGGCTGCCGGGGCAGCAGGCGTGGCGCGAGATCTCCTCCTGCTCCAACTGCCGGGAGTTCCAGGCGCGGCGCATGAAGGCGCGCTTCCGGCGGGGGAAGGAGAACCTGCTCGTCCATACGCTCAACGGCTCGGGCGTCGCGGTCGGGCGCGCGTTGATCGCGGTGATGGAGACCTACCAGCAGGAGGATGGCAGCATCCTCGTCCCTGAGGTGCTGTGGCCCTGGATGGGGATGGAGCGTATCGCGGCAGGCTGAGGAACGCGGCCGCCGCCCTTCTTCAGAACCGGCCCGATATCCGGAACTGGAAGGCATTGCCGCTGGGCCGGTTCTCCACGCCGAATTCCGGTGCCCAGGAGAGCATGGTGCTCAGGCTGGCATTGCCGATCTTGAAGTTGTAGCGCGCGATCGGTCCCACCGCGAAGGAACGGCCGCGGAAGCCATTGAGGCGCGCGGCGATGCCTCCCCGGTCGTCCTCGATCTGGTACATCATCGCCGCGATGATCCCGAGGCCGAAGCCCGGCGCGACATCGTGGATGAACGAGGTGTCGACGTGCAGCATGGCGCCGCTGGTGTAGTCGGTGGCCGTGTTGCGGGTGTTGATGTCGACGCCCAGGTTCACCGAGATGTCGTAGTTGGCGCCAAGCCGCGTGTAGGCGAGCGTGGGCACGAAGGTCCAGTAATTCATGCCCACGTTGGCGATCGAGCTGGTGCTGTAGTTGCCTGTGGGGGCGAATACGTCGAGCCGCGCCTGGAAGAAGTCCTGCCCGCTGCGATAGCCGAGCTGGACCGGCGTGATCACCATGTCGCCGAAGCTCCAGTTGTTCTCGCTGATGCCGCGCTGGCCGAGGAAGACACGGCTGTCGAGGTTCTGCACCGGCAGCGTCACACCCATCGCCAGCGTGAAGTTCCCCCAGTCGAGCCGCGGAACGTAAAGAGCGGCGAAGGAGGTGCTGAAGAAGCCCGCCTCCAGGCCCGACTTGAGCTGACCGGCGATGGGCACCTGCGCCGTGCGGCCCATCGTGCCGTTGTAGTAGAGGGTCGAGCTGCCCCAGTAGAGGCCGGGCTCGGGCGGGACGACGCCCGCGGCTGGCGCCGAATAGGTGCCGATGATGTAGTGCCCCGCCGCGGCCTCGGTCGCGGAGGCCCGATGGGGCGCGGCGAACGGCGCGACGGCAGCCATCGCCAAGGCAAGTCGGGCCAGATTTCGAGATGCCATGGCTTTGCTCCCCGAACAGGTGCGCGATGGCGCGCTGATTTGGGAATAGCTTATCGCGGCGTGCCCTGCGCCGGGCAAGACGAGCGTCGTTTCGGGTGGTGCGCTCCGCCGTCGACTGACAACATGCAAACCTTCACCTTCAGGGAGGGAAGTTGGATGCCGTCACGTCACTGGACCGTAGCTGTGCTGGGCCTATCGCTGCTCTCGGGCTGTGCTCAGAATGGGCTGCTGCCGGACTCGGCCACCATGCCGGCAACAGCGGTCGCCGAGGGCACGGCGTCCGTCACGCCGCTGATCTCTGCGGCCGCGACTTCCATTGAGCCCTTCCTGAACCGCCCCGAGTGGGAGGGCTTTCGCAACATTTCCGGTGGCGCCCAGGCCATCCTTATCATTCCCAGCGCCACGCGCGTCGGCCTCATCGTGGGCGTGCAGGAGGGCGAGGGTATCCTCATGCAGCGCCATGGCAGCAACTGGAGCGACCCGGTCTTCGTGAAGCTCGGCAACTACAATGTCGGCTTCCTCGGCGGCGCCTCGAGTTCGACCGTGGCGATGTTCCTGCTCACTCGCTCCGCCATCGCGCAGTTCATCGACGGATCGGAGCGGATCAGCGCCGCCGGCGGTTTGGCGCTGGGCGACTGGGGGGCGGGGTCCATCGGCGCAGGCGGCATCGCGGGCGGGGCGCAGGCCATCACGGCGGAAACGTCGCGCGGGCTCTTTGCTGGCGGTGGCCTCGGTGCCGCGCGCCTGACGCTCGACATGCCGAAGAACCGGACTGCCTATGGGCCGGGCTTCCAGGCCACCCGCGTGCTGTCCGCGCCGGGCGGCGCCATCGCATCGGCGCGCGGGCTGCGCCAGTCGCTCACACGCGCGGTGCAGCACGCGCAAGGCGGCGGCTGAGCCAAGTTGGCGCGCGTCGTCACCCTCCGGGGAAGACGCGCGTCCAATCCTGCTTCATCGAGATGAGATGCCAGCCGCGCTGGGCGGCGTCGTCCAGGCCACGCACAAGCCGGCCGATATGCGAGTCGCGATCATAGGCGTATTCGCGCTCGGCATCGTCGTGATGCACGATCATCCCGAGCCGGCGGCCGGGTGCGCCGGTGACGTATTGCAGCATCTCGTAGTCGCCGTCGGAATTGCCGAAGGCGGCCTGCGGCATCCGGCCGAGAAAGCGCGAAATTCCGACCGGCTTTCCCGGGCCATCATCGACCAGGTCGATCTGGGGCAGACGGAGCAGCCGGCCGTTCTCGAATCGCATCTGGAAAGTGGTGCCCACCACGGCCTCCGGCGGAACGCCATAGATGCGCTCGGTCCAAGGCCGCATGAACTCGACCGTGCCGCCCGAGACGATGGCGGTGCGGAAGCCCCGCGCACGGAACAGGGCCAGCACCTCGAGCATCGGCTGGTACACCAGTTCCGTATAAGGTCGACGAAAGCGCGGATGCTGCGCGTGGCCGAGCCAGTCGGTGACGATGGCACGGAACTCGTCCGGCGACATTCCCGCATGCGTCGCAGCTACGATCTCAGCGAGGCCCCGCTCGCCTGAGCGCGCGAGGGCCGCATGGTCATTGTCCAGGACGCTGCGGAAAGGCTCGCGGGAAACCCATTCGGGATGCTGCGGCGCCAGAGCCCGTACGCGCTCCAGCGCAAAGACGAACTGCGTATAGAGCGGCTGCTCGACCCAGAGGGTCCCGTCATTGTCGAAGGTCGCGAGCCGCTCGGAGGGCGGGACGAAATCCGCACTGCCCTCCGTCGTGGTCGCGCGGAGGAAGTCGAGGATGGCCTGCCGCCTTGGCCCCTCGCGCCAGGAGGGCAGGGGATCTGCACCGGGCTGCGCCGATGCGAGGGTGGCGGTGCTGGCCGCGAGCAGGAGCGCTCCCAGGCTGCGCCGCGCCAACATGACGGTTTCCATCTTGCTTCCTCTCAAGGCGCTGCGGCCACGCAGTCGTTACCCCGGCTCGTGAAGCCTTCCACGCGGCCCCCCGTTACCTCGAACGTCACGTTGCAATCCCAGGTCGTTACGTCGACGCCGCCCCGCCAGCCCCAGCCACCCAGCGAGCTCGCCTGCACGCGCCGACGCTCATATTGCAAGAAGCGGCGGCCCTCAGGCGTCTGGAACGTGCGGGCCGGGATGCCGAGCGAGGCGACGAGGTCGCCTTCGCTGCGGCCGACGAAGGCCGACATGCGCTGGTCGAACCCGGCCTGGGTGGCGCAGCCTGCAAGCAGCACCCCCAGAGCCAAGGCCAACCCGGCGCCACGAAGCCTCATCCTCACCGGCTTGCTGCGTGCGCAGCTTGGGTGAGCTGCTGCAGGATCTGATCCACGTTGAAGGAGGCGGGCGTCTGCCGGGGCGGGAACTCCCGGAAGCTGCTTACCCACTGCGCCGTGGTCTGCTGCGCGACCAGGATCAGGAACGAGTTCTGGATCAGCCAGTGATAGTAGTTGTTGGAGTCCGTGGGTGCCCGTTCGAAAGGATCCATCTTCAGGTCGATGATCAGGGGCACGCGCAGGTTCACGAAGGGATCCATCCACACCCGGAATCCTTGGGATCGCTGCTCCCCGAAGACGTATTTGAAGCGACCCTTCCGGACCGCAACCAGCCCGCCATCGTCGTTGAAGTAGAAGAACTCGTCGCGTGGGCTCGGCGCGTCGCCCGTCAGCGTCGGCAGCTGGTTGTAGCCGTCGAGATGGACCTTGAAGGTCTTCCCTCCTGCCGCATGGCCGGCAAGAAGCTTTTCCTTGATATCCGGCACGCCGGCGGCGGCCAGCAGCGTGGGCATCCAGTCATTCGCCTGCACGATGCCGGTGATGCGCTTGCCGGGCTGGATCTTGCCGGGCCAGCGGACGGCGCAGGGCACGCGGAAGCCGCCCTCCCAGTTCGTATCCTTCTCGCTGCGGAAGGGCGTGATCGCGCCGTCCGGCCACTCGTTGAAGTGCGGGCCGTTGTCGGTCGAGTAGACGACGATAGTGTTGTCGGCGATGCCGAGGTCGTCGAGCTTCTTCAGGATGAGGCCGACATGGTCGTCATGCTGAACCATGCCGTCGGCATAGAAGCCCAGGCCGGTCCGCCCCTCGTAGTTGGGCGGGATGTGCGTGTAGATGTGCATGCGCGTGGCGTTGTGCCAGACGAAGAATGGCTTGTTGGCCTGGTGCTGGCGGTCGATGAAGTCCAGGCAGGCGGCCGTCGTCTCGTCGTCGATCGTCTCCATCCGCTTGCGGTTGAGCGGGCCCGTATCCTCGATGCGGCCATCGGCGAAGCTGCGGATGACGCCGCGTGGACCGAAGCGGCGGCGGAACTCCGGGTCGCGCGGGTAGTTGGGGCGCTCGGGCTCCTCCTCGGCATTGAGGTGGTAGAGGTTGCCGAAGAACTCGTCGAAGCCGTGGTTGGTCGGCAGATACTCGTCCTTGTCGCCGAGATGGTTCTTACCGAACTGGGCGGTCGCGTAGCCCAGCGGCTTCAGCATCTCGGCAATGGTTGGGTCTTCCTTCTGCAGCCCGATGGCCGCGCCCGGAACGCCGACCTTGGTGAGGCCCGTGCGGACCGGCGACTGGCCCGTGATGAAGGCGGCGCGGCCGGCGGTGCAGGACTGCTCGCCATAATAGTCGCTGAAGGTCGCGCCCTCGCGGTGGATGCGGTCGATGTTCGGCGTCGAGAAACCCGTCGTGCCGCCATTGTTGTAGCTGATGTTCCACAGGCCGATGTCGTCGCCGAAGATCACGAGGATGTTCGGCGGGCGGTTGCTGGAGCCGGCCGCCGGTGTCGCGGCAGGCGCCGCCCCCGGACGCTGCTGCGCCTGTGCGAGCTGCACCCCGCCGGCCGTCACGCTGGCGGCACCGCCGAACAGAACGGAGCGCCGTGCCATCGAGGAAGGATTTGGATCACTCATCGTTGCACTCCCTTTGATACTGGGATTTTCAGGAATTCTACGTCGGGAAGAGGAACTGTGCCCCGAAGCGAAGGCCCCAATCCGGCCCTCCGCTCGGCCTCTGCAGATAGACACGGGGGCCGGCGAAGATGCTGACCGGGAGTGGCCCCAGACGCACGATCTGCGAGACACGCAGGTTCAGCGGAACGGCCATCGCCCGCGTGTCCCATTCGTAGGTCGCCTCGAGGTTGGCGCCGATCGAAAGACCATTGCCGAGCTGTCGCACGACGAAGGGCTGGAAGCTGGTCAGGCTGTATCCTGCGCGCGCCGCGGAATCGCCGAAGGACCAGACGTGGGAGGCGAGCACGCCCACCGTCCAGTTCTGGGTCTGCTTCACCATGATCGCGGTCGGGCCGGCCGCCCAACGCCGGTTGCCGAGCAGGTTGTCGGTCGCGGTCGGCAAGCGGATCATGGGGCCCGCGCCGAGCATCAGGGCGCCTGGCGCGGCGGAGCCGGCCCGGGTGAAGAAAGCGCTGAAGCTCGTGTCGCCCAGGCCGAACTCGTTGCGGTCTCCAGCGAAGGTGCTCTGGTGGTAAATGACGGGAAGAATGGTTCGCGTGACGACGCTCCATTCGTTGGTCAGCCTGATCGGCACGACCGGCTCGACGTTGAGCGTGTTCTGGACGGCGTTCTTCCGCCCGATCCCGAAATCCAGGTCGTTCTGGAAGGGAACGCTGATCAGATGCGCGATGGGATTCGCGACGGCTTGGGACAGATCGTGCGCCCGCTGGCTGATGTCGGAAGGGGAGCGCTGTTGTTGCGCCATGGCGGGAGCTGCCAAGGCCATCGCTGCCGCGAAGCCCAGGCCGAATAAACGCGACGCGGTCACGCCGGCTAGCCCCTCGGTGCCGGGACGGCTACCCAAAGCACGTTGCCCCCGATCATGACCGGCTGCAGCCAATCCGTTCCGCAATGATCGAAGTTGATCGGCCCCACCTGCTCAGTCCGGCAGTCGCCGGGTGGCGTGGCGATCTGGGTCCCTAGCGCGAAGCGCGCGCCCGGCGGGACGGGGCCGATTGCCGGCGCCCGCCCGGCCGCCTCTGGTGCAGCCGCCGGCGCCGGAGGCGTGGCAGGCTGTGAGGCTGCGTGCTGCGCCTGTTGCGCCTGTTGCGCCGCGCTTTCGGAGCGGCTCGCGGAATGGCTGGCGGAGCTCGCCGACCGGCTGGCCGCGTTGGCCGAGGCCTGAGCCCGTGCGGCTGCGTCCTCCGCCGAGGCGGAGGAGGGCGGCGGCGGAGGAGGTGCTTCGTAGATCACCGTGGGCGGCGGGGGCTGCGCGCTGCTTGCGATGGCGCCGCTGACGATCCCCGCTGTGGCGCCAATCGCCAGGCCGCCGGCGATCGCCGCGCCGACATCCCAGTCCGAGGGCCCGATATAGGCCGGGTACGGCACTGGAACGGGCGGCCCCCAGGCTGGGGGCGGCGGCGGGGGACGGCCACCCCCGCCGGGCGGCCCGGGAGGCGGACCCCCACCACCGCCGGGCGGTCCGGGTGGGCGCTGACCGCCGCCGGCGTGGATGTTGCCGCTGCCGCGGATGGTCCTGTTGTTGACGTTGTTGATGTTGATCTGGTTGCCGCCACGGATCTCGTTGCGGCCGGACATATGGGCCTGGGGATGGAACTGCGTCGGCCGCTGCTGCCCAGCACCGCCGCCGCCGGGGCGCTGGAACCCGCCCTGCGGCGGATGGAAATTGCCGGGCTGGAAGTGGCTGCCGCCGCCCTGGAAGCCGCCGGCCGGCGGGTGGAACCCGCCACCACCCCGGAAGCTGCCGCCGCCGAATCCACCGCCTCCGAAGCCACCGCCGCCAAATCCCCCGCGGAACCCGCCGCCATGGAACCCGCCGCCGCCGCCCAGCCGCGCCTCGGCCAGCATCGGCAACCCCAGCAGGCAGGCCGAGGCCAGCAATCCCGCCTTGAACAAACGGTTCATGGGCCGTCTCCCTCTGGGCGCGTCGCCATCGGAATCTGCCGGGCCGTAGGCGGGGGCACGAAGGTGAAGAGCTGATCCGGGATCTGCGGGCCGAGCCGCCAGGCGTCAAAGCGCACCAGGGTCCGGTAGGCGCCGCGCCGGATGCTTGCGAGCAGGGGCAGCGCGAGTTCCGAATCCTCCAGCCAGAGCTCCCACGCGACCGGGCCGCTCTGCATGATCAGGTGCACTGCCGGCCGCCCCGCCACGGTAAAGGAGGGGACGACCTCGCCCACCGTGTCCGGTGCCAGACGCGAATAGGGATTGGAGAAGAGAAGATTGCCCACCTCGAGCGGCACGCCCAGACGGTTCGCGAGCATGATCAGCGTCGCGTCCAGGGTGTTGGGGGCTTCGGCGCGGGCATAGGCGTTGTTCAGCGGAGCCTCGATGGCCACCTGCCGGCCGTCGTAGAAGACATTGGCCACGACCGCGTCGCCCCGGATATCGGCCCGCAGCCGGTCCGGGCGGCGGATCGCGATTCCGGCCTCCGCGAGCAGGGTGGCCACCCGCCCGTCCTCAAGCCGGACTTCGCGCGCGGTGTTGATGTCCACCGTCAGGCTCGGCGCCCGGGCCAGGGTGTCCGATAGACGGCGGAGCAGCGCGTCGGCGTCGGAACTCAGCCGTTCGGGGACGGCTGCCCTGGCGGCTTGCCCTGCCCAGAGGGCTGCCGCGGCGAAGCCGAGACCCCGGCGCCCCATGCTGCCGGGAACTGCCGTAATCCCCATGCGAACTGCGCCTCCCTGCGCCGAATGCGCATGAAGACAAGCACTTAGGGATGGAATCTGAAAGATGAATTTGCAGCTTTTGTCCGGCTGGGGTGGGCAGCTATGTCCAATACCTACATGCCGAATTGATGCGCTGCTGTGAGCTCCTGCTGGTCAAGCCCGATCGCAAATCGCAGCTGAGATCGCCCGTTGGACTTCGATCTGCGGAACCTCCGGCCCGGTGTCCGGGCGGGAGCGGGGCCCGGTTTGGCGAAGCCAGGGGGGTCACATGGCGGAGTCGGGGTCGGTGCCGGCCGGACGTGACAAGGTCTGCATGAGGCAGTGCACCCGGCCAGGGCAGGTCAGTGTTCTGGCCTGGGGATCGTCCTACGGGCTCAAGAGCTTGGGGTGGTGCTGTTGGAGAGGATTGAACTCTCGACCTCTCCCTTACCAAGGGAGTGCTCTACCACTGAGCTACAACAGCAAACCGGGCCGCTTCCTAGCTTTCCCCCCGCCGGGCCGCAACCCCCATCCGGGAAATTAAGGTCGCCGGAGCTGAAGGTGCCCCATACACCCTGCGCATCATGCGGTTGGTGCGCGTCAGTCCGCCATTTGAGGTCATTTGTGGTGGCAAGCCGTACTGCGGTTCGCCTTCTCGGCGCGGCGCTTCCGTTTCCTGCGCAGGGGACCCTCCCGAAAAGCCCCGGTTGCCGTTCCGCCCCCGCGCGTGTAAGCCCAGCCGCCTTACATAACCCATAGATTGCAGGGGCCACGCCAATGGCGAAGATGCAGGCCAATCAGATGCGCGCCGGCATGGTCATCGAGTTCGAAGGCCAGCGCTACACGATCCTCCGCCAGAACATCATGATTCCGGGCAAGGGCAACGCGATCATCCAGGTCGACATGCGCAACATCAAGACCGGCGCGAAGAAGGACCAGCGCTGGCGGACGGCCGACACCGTCGAGCGCCTGACCACCGAGGACAAGGAGTTCACCTACTCCTACGCCGAGGGCGAGATGCTCGTTCTCATGGATCCCGAGACCTACGAGCAGACCCAGGTTCCCAACGCCATCCTCGGCGACCGGCTGCCCTTCCTGCAGGAGAACATGACGGTGAACGTCCGCCTCATCGAGGGCGAGCCCGTCTCCATGGACCTGCCCGAGCTCGTGACGCTCGAGATCGCCGAGGCCGACCCGGTCGTGAAGGGGCAGACCGCCTCATCCTCCTACAAGCCGGCCATGCTGGTGAACGGCGTGAAGACCATGGTGCCCCCCTTCATCACGACGGGTGAGCGCATCGTGGTCCGCACCGAGGACGCGTCCTACGTCGAGCGCGCCAAGGACTGAAGGCACAACACGACCCATGTCCGGCTCCTCGCCCCGCCTGTCGCCCGCGCTCAACGTCGTGGTCGGCGCCGTCCGCAAGACCGGACGGCGCCTGCTGCGAGACTTCACCGAGGTCGAGAGTCTCCAGGTCTCCATGAAGGGGCCGGGGGATTTCGTGAGCCAGGCGGACCTGCGCGCCGAGCAGTCGCTGCGCGAGGACCTCGCGAAGGCCCGCCCGAACTTCGCCTTCCTCATGGAGGAGAGTGGCGAGGCCGGAAGCGCGGACTGGGAGTGGCGCTGGGTCATCGACCCGCTCGACGGCACCACGAACTTCCTGCATGGCATCCCACACTGGGCGATCAGCGTGGGCATCGAGAAGCGCGTGGCCGAGGACAAGGGCGAAATCGTCGCGGGCGTGATCTACAACCCCGTCGCCGATGAGCTCTTCTGGGCCGAGAAGGGCATGGGCGCCTTCCTCAACGACAAGCGCCTGCGTGTCTCCGGCCGGCGCGAGATGCGCGAGTCGCTTTTCGCCACCGGTATTCCGTTCGCCGCCACGCCCCGCAAGGCGGAGTTCGCACATGCGCTCGTGCGGCTGATGCCGCAGGTCTCGGGCATCCGCCGCTTCGGCTCGGCGGCGCTGGACCTCGCTTGGGTCGCGGCCGGCCGCTACGACGGCTACTGGGAACTCGGCCTCAAGAAGTGGGATATGGCGGCGGGCATCATCATGGTGCGCGAGGCCGGCGGCATCGTCACCTCGCCCGACGGCGGCGACCCCTATGCCGAGGGCCATGTGGTCGCGGGCAACCAGCATATGCACGGCAAGCTCCAGGACGTGGTGCAGGAGAGCATCACGGCGGCCGCCAAGGGCCGCGCCGCCACCGAGTGATGCGCCGCCGGCTGGCCTTCACGCTCCTGCTTCTGCCGCTCCCGGCGGTGGCGCAGCCGCTTCCGGCGACGCCCCTGCCAGCCCTGCCGCCGCTCCCGGCCGTGCCGCTCGTCCGCGGCGTAACCATGCCGGCGGATGGAACTTGGCGCGTGGAATTCCATGCCGGTGCCGAAACGCTGGAAGTCGCCCAGCGCACCATGCTGGGCCAGCTCGGCCGTGTCCTCGAGGCCGGCAGCATCGGCCGCGTCACGCTGATCGCGGAGGTCAGCGAAGGCGATGACCTTTCCACGACCCGTAGGCTTTCGCTGGTGCGGGCGCGGGCGGTGAAGGCGGCGCTGGTGGCCGGCGGACTGAGCGAGATCCGCGTGGATATCCGCGCCATGGGCCGCACCGAGGCAGGGCGCGATGCGGTGGACGTGCTGGCGCCCACGGCCGCGAAACCTTAGTCAGGTCATTACTGGCGCCGTTTCGGCAACCCACCTAGTCTCCCGGCCATGACGAAGCCGACCGCCTATCTCACGCGCATGCTGGTCTTCCTGGCCCTGGTGGGGGTGGCGGTAGGGCTGCTCTACCCGTCGCTGCACACGGCCTTCGCGGCCAACCCCGTTCTCAACAGCTTCATCCTCTTCGTGCTGGTGGTCGGCATTCTCTGGAACTTCCGCCAGGTGCTGGTGCTGCATGGCGAGGTGAACTGGCTGGAAGCCTTCCGCAACGCCCGCCAGGGCGACCCGGCGCAGCCCTCGCCGCGGCTGCTGGCGCCGATGGCGAGCATGCTGGCAGCCCGGCGCACAGATCGCTTTACGCTCTCCACTGCCTCCATGCGCTCGATCATGGATGGCATTTCCTCCCGCCTCGACGAGACGCGCGAACTCTCACGCTACATGACGGGGCTGCTGATCTTCCTCGGCCTGCTCGGCACCTTCTGGGGCCTGCTGCTGACGATCGGCGCGGTGGCGGACGTGATTGGCGGCATGTCGGTGGGCTCTGGCGATGTGAACGTGCTGTTCAACCAGCTCAAGTCGGGCCTCGCCCAGCCCTTGCGCGGCATGGGGGTGGCCTTCTCCTCCTCGATGCTGGGCCTCGCCGGCGCCCTGGTTCTCGGCTTTCTCGACTTGACCGCGGGGCAGGCCCAGAACCGCTTCTACACCGAGCTGGAGGATTGGCTGGCAGGCCTCACCCGCGTCTCCTCCGGCGCGCTCGGCGGGGAGGGGGAAGGCGGCTCCATGCCCGCCTATGTGCACGCCCTGCTCGAGCAGACGGCCGAGAACCTGGAGGCGCTGCAGGCCATCATGGCGCGCGGGGAGGAGGCACGCGGCACCACTGCCACGGCCATCGCCCAAGTGGCCGAGCAGCTCTCCCTGCTGGGCGAGCAGATGCGCGCGAGCCAGGCGATGAACGCCCGCATGGCCGAGCAGCAGGCCCAGCTCGTTCCCATCCTGAACCAGCTCGCGGCGGGGCAGGGGCAGAGCACGCTCGACGATGCGAGCCGCAGCCACCTCCGCAATACGGAGCTGCTGCTGGCGCGGCTGCTGGAGGAGACGGTGCAGGGCCGCTCGCAATCCACGCAGGAACTGCGCAGCGAGATCCGGGTGCTGACGCGCACGATCATGGCCATTTCCAACGGGTCGGCCGTGCCGGGCACGGCCAGCAATGGCTAGGCGCCGCACACGTGCCGCGGGCTTCGACGGCTGGCCAGGCTATGTGGACGCGCTGTCCACGCTGCTCATGGTCATCATCTTCGTGCTGCTGGTCTTCGTACTGGCGCAGGGCTTCCTTTCGGCCGCGCTCTCCAACCGCGACCGCGCCCTCGACCGGCTGAACCAGCAGGTCGCGGAACTTTCGGAACTGCTTTCGCTGGAGCGAGGCCAAGCGCAGGAACTCCGCACGCTGCTGACCCGCGCCGCCGACGACCTGCGCGGCGTGACCGGCGCGCGCAACCAGCTCGCAGAGCAGCTGCGGATTTTGCAGGTGGAACGCGACACCCTGACGGGCGACAACCAGGCCATGCGCGGCGAGCGCGACCGGCTCACCGCCCGCGTCGCCGACCTCGAGGCCGCGCGTACGGCTTCCGCGCAGCAACTCACGCGCACCGAAAGCCAGCTGGCCGAGGCGCTGGGCCGCGTGGAGGCCGCGACGGGCGACGTCGCGAGCACTGTCCAGCGCCTGAACCAGCAGACCCGCGCGCTGGCTGAGGAACAGACGGCGCGCGCCGCCACGGCACGTGACCTCGCCGCCGAACAGGCGGCGCGCACGGCGGCGGCACGCGACCTTGCGGCCGAACAGGCGGCCCGTGCCGAGGCCGCGCGCCATCTTGCCTCCGAGCGTAGCGCGCGGGGCGCGACCGAGCAGCGCCTCGCGACCGAGCAGGCCGCGCGCAGCACCGCCGAGCGGCAGGCCCGTGAGTCGCAGGGCGCGCTGGAGACGGCGCGGCAGGAGCTGGCCACCGTGCGCCGGCAGATCGCCGAAGCAACCGCCCGCATCGCCGAACTCGACCGCCGCATCGTAACGTTGCAGGCCGAGGCGCAGGCGCTGAACCGCAACATCACCGCCGATCGCGCGACGATCGAGGCGCGGCTCGCCGATATCGCGCGCCTTCAGCAGGACATCGCCCGCCTCAACGCCCTGCGCGAGCAGGCCGAGCGCGCGGCGCGGGAGGCGCAGACCGCGACAACGGCCGAGGCGCAGCGCCGCCAGGGCGCCGAGGGCCAGGCCGCCGAGCAGCAGCGCCTCTCCGAGGCCGCGCGCGCCCAGGTCGCACTGCTCACGCAGCAGCTCTCCGAGCTGCGTGGGCAGCTCAACCGCCTCGCCAACGCGCTCGACGCGTCCGAGGCGAAGGATCGCGAGAACGAGGCGCAGGTGGTGAACCTGCGCGCCCAGCTCAACGCTGCGCTGGCCAGCCGGGTCGAGGAGCTGCAGCGCTACCGCAGCGAGTTCTTCGGCCGCCTGCGCGAGGTGCTGGGCGACCGGCCGGAGGTGCGCGTTTCCGGCGACCGCTTCATCTTCCAGTCCGAGGTGCTGTTCCCGCCCGCCTCGGCCGACCTTTCCGCGGCCGGGCAGGAGCAGATCCGCCGTCTCGCGCGCGTGCTGCTCGACATCACCTCGCGCATTCCGGCCGACATTCCCTGGCTGCTGCGCGTGGACGGGCATGCCGACCGCAACCCGATCCGGAGCAACCGCTATGCGACCAACTGGGAGCTGTCGGCCGCGCGCGCCATCGCGGTGGCCAATTTGCTGATGGAAGCCGGGCTGCCGGCGAACCGCGTCGCGGCCGCCGCCTTCGGCGAACATCAGCCCATCGACCCGGGCGACACGCCCGAGGCTTTCGCCCGCAACCGCCGCATCGAGCTGAGGCTGACCGACCGATGAGCGCCCCCTTCCACGTCCCGGAGAACGCCCTGCTGCGCGCCAAGCTCAGCCGGCTACGCGACCGCCGCACCGACAACGCCACATTCCGCCGCACGCTGGCTGAGATCGGCGCGATCCTCACGACCGAGGCGCTTCGAGACCTTCCTGAGACCCTTTGCGGGATCGCGACCCCTGTCGCCGCGCTGGATGCACCCGTGCTGGCGGCGCCCGAGCCCTGCCTCGTCGCCGTACTGCGTGCGGGCCTGGGCCTGCTGGACGGCGCGCGGCTGATCATGCCGGACGCCCCCGTCGGCCATCTCGGCCTGGTGAGGGATGAGCACACGCTCACGGCCAGCGAATATGTGGTGCGCCTGCCGCGCGACCTCGGACTGCGCGGCGCGCTGGTGCTGGACCCGATGCTGGCGACTGGCGGCTCGGCCATCCAGGCGGTCGCGCGCGTGAAGCAGGCGGGCGCGACCTCCGTGCGCTTCGCCTGCGTGGTGGCCGCGCCCGAGGGAGTGGAGGCCTTCCGCGCCGCGCATCCCGACGTGCCCGTGACCTCGGCAGCGCTCGACCAGCGCCTCAATGAGCGCGGTTATATCGTGCCGGGCCTGGGCGACGCGGGGGATCGCTGCTTCGGGACGGAGTGATGCCCGTTCCCGTCCTGCGGACCGCGCGCCTGCGGTTGCGCGGCTTCACCGAGGCCGATCTCGATGCCTTCGCGGCGATGCAGGCGGACCCCGCCTTCATGCGATTTCTCGGCGTCGGGCCGGCCGCAGGCCAGCCCCGGACGCGGATCGAAACCTGGATCTCGATGGCCACGCAGATGGGCCAATGGGAACTGCGCGGCTGCGGCTTCTGGGCGATCGAGTATCAAGGGCGCTTCATCGGCCGCGCGGGCATCCTGCACCCCGAGGGCTGGCCCATGCCCGAACTCGCCTACGGCATCGCGCCCGTCGAATGGGGCAAGGGCTTCGCGTTCGAGGCGGCCTCTGCCGTGCTGGAATGGGCGCGCGGCGCGTTGCCGGCGCCTCCGGTCAGTTTCATCCATCCGGACAATGCGCCCTCGCGGCGTCTCGCCACCCGGCTCGGCGGCGCGCAGGACGGCATGATCGAACTGATGGGCGTCCGCGCGGAACTGTGGAGATACGGGAAATAAGGCCGGGCCGAGGGGTTCATGCAACTCGTGGTTGTGGATAGGTTCGACCGGCCTTCCCATATTCGGACTCCACGAGAATATGACGCCTGCCGATGTGATCGCGATGCTGTCCGAGCCGGACCGCCTGATGCGCAAGGTGAACCTGGTGATCGCGGGTGGTCCTCCGCAGACGGTCATGAGCACCGCCCAGGCGCAGGTCGCGAGGTTCCGGGTCGAGATGAAGATGGTGGCCGGCACCGAGACGGCGATGACCATCTCGGGGTTCACCGGAGGCATTGCGGGCGCCCTGGGCCGGATGAAGCAGCGGCCGATCGTGAAGATCGTGTTCCAGTCGAGTCCTCCGCCGACCTCGCCTCGTCAGCCGGACGAGTTCGACGCTTTCTATGTCCCGATGACCTCGCGCGATGTCTTTCTCACGGGGGCCAGCTACTGCAGCCTTCCGACGGGTATGGGGCCGGGCGTCATGATCACGTCTCAGCTTTCGGGCTGCACCTTCAGCGTCGGAACGCCCGCCGCGACCGGCCAGGTCGTCAGCCATCTTCAGCCCGGAAGCGAGGGGAACCGGGAAGTGCGGCTGGCGAACCTACGGGCCAGGGCCGCAACCTCCGTTCCCGACGCCATCGGGCGTATCGAGACGGGGCGCAGCTACGACGGATACGCCTCCGTCATCGGCATCCGAGTCGGCTCCAGATGGCGCTTCTACATGCAGGGCTACAACCACGCCGCCATCACGCATGTGAAGGTGATCTGAGAGGAATGCCTTCCGCGTTCCCGCAACGCGCAGGCTGTTCTAGGATTCCCGGATGGTTCCCGCGATCTCCATTCTCGACCAGTCCACCATCGTCTCCGGCCGCGACGCGGGCCAGGCGATCCGGGAGACGCTAGAGGTCGCGCGCCTGGCCGACCGCCTGGGCTACGCGCGCTACTGGCTGGCCGAGCACCACAACAGCCGCAGCCATGCCGGCTCGGCGCCCGAGATTGTGATCGCCGCCATCGCCGCCACGACGCAGCGCATCCGCATCGGCAGCGCGGGCGTGATGCTGCCGCACTACTCCGCCCTGAAGGTCGCCGAACAGTTCCGCGCGCTGGAGGCCATCGCGCCCGGGCGCATCGACCTCGGCCTCGGCCGCGCCCCGGGCAGCGACGGGCGCACCGCCTATGCGCTCAACCCCAACGCCGCGACCGCGGCCGACAACTTCCCCGCCGCGGTGCGCGACCTGCTGGGCTGGCTCGGCGACGGGCTGCCGGAGCAGCATCCCTATCGCGAGGTGCGTGCGAGCCCGGAGGTGCCGACCTTCCCCGAGGTCTGGATCCTGGGCAGCAGCGATTACGGCGCGCAGGTCGCGGCCTTCTTCGGCCTGCCCTACTGCTTCGCGCATTTCATCACCGACGGGCAGGGCTGCGCCGAGGCCATCGCCACCTATCGCCAGACCTTCCGCGAGATGCGTGGCCAGGGTCCGCATGCGGCCATTGGCATCTACGCCCTGGCTGCGCCCACGGAAGCCGAGGCCGAGGCGCTCTTCGCGCCGCGCGCGCTGTGGCGCCTGCATCGGGATCGCGGCGTCTATCCGCCCCTGCCCACGGCCGAGGAGGCCGCCGCCTATCCCTATTCCGACGCCGAGCGCGCCCGTGTCGCGCGCATGCGCGAGCGCGCGATCATCGGCACGCCGGGGCAGGTGCGAGAGCGCATCGAGGCGCTGGCCATCGAGGTCGGCGCGCAGGAAGTCGCGATCCTCGCGCCCTGCCACGACACGGAGGCGCGGCTTCGAAGCGTGACGCTGATCGCCGAGGCCTTCGAAATGACGGGGGAGCTCGCGCCATGCGCGTGATGCTGACCCTGGCGGCATCGCTCCTCGCCACGGCGGCGGCGGCGCAGGAGCCGCCCATGGTCCTCGCGCGCGACGCCACGACGCGCCCCCTCGAATCCCGGCCCACGCCGCGCGCGGTCGCGAGCTTCCGGGATGTCCTGCGTGTCGCCTGGCCCGATCTCGGCACGGACGGCCGCGCGGCGGAATTCGCGGGCGCGCTCGCCGCGCCCGATGCAGGCGAGGACAGCCCGCCGGGCGCGGCGGAGATCGACATCTCCCGCGGCAGCATGCCGACCTTCCTGACCGTCTCGGAGGGCGAGCGCGACCATGTCGCCATGCTGCTCGGCGACGTGCTGGTCGTGGCCCAGGTCGCGCCGGAGTTTCATCCCGCCGGCGCGCTGATGGTGCGGACGGATCCGGGCGGCGCGCCCTCGCTCACGCAGATGCTGATGCTGGGGGAGGGGCGGCCCGGCGTCCTCGTGCTGAACAGCCATCACAACAGCCAGGAGAGCTTCGAGCAGTACCTCCTGGCCGCGCCCTTGCAGGGCGCGCTGCGGCAGGTTTTCCAGACGCCCATCCTCTACTCGGTACAGACCTATGAGCGCGGCTGCGAACCCCGGCGGCTGGAGCAGCGGCTGCTGCCGCTCACCACGCGTCCGCCGGAGCGCGACGGCTACGCGGAGGTCGCGCTGACGGTGCGCGTCGGCCGCATCTGCGTGCAGCGGAACCGGCCGCGCACGGTCTCGACCCAGTTCCACTACGCCCGGCTGCGCTGGGATGCGCAGCAGGCCCGCTACCTGGGCGGCATGGTCGCGCTGGAGCGCCAGAACCGCCGCCTCATGGGGCTGGAATAGCGCGCCTCCCCGCCACCGCCTGCCACGCGAGGGGAATGGCGAGGCCGAGCAGCGCGACGCCGAACCGCGCCTCGTCGCTCAGGAAGTAGCCGAAAGCGCCGATCAGTCCCGTCGCCCCCAACAGCACGCGGAAGCCGATGCTGAGCGGTCCCGTCAGGTAGCCCGCGTAGGCCGCCGTCACCGAGGCCAGCGCCGCCACCTGGATCGCGGTGACCAGCAGGATCTCGGCCAGCGAGCCCCGGATCATGATGGCCGGGTCGTAGATGAAGGCGAAGCCCACGGTGAAGCCGGCGATGCCGAACCTCGTCGCGTGGACTGAGGTGATGGTGGGGCTGGACCCCGCGATGGCCGCCGCGGCGAAGGCCGCCGCCGCAACGGGAGGCGTCGCATCCGCGATCACCGCGAAATAGAAGAGGAAGAGATGCGCCGGCAGCAGCAGGTCGGCCGCCGAATAGCCCAGCACGCGCGTACCGACCTCGATGATCTGCGGCACGCCGATGGCGGCAGCGATGATGTAGGATGGCGTGGTCGGGATGCCCATGCCCAGGATCAACACGGTGATACAGAGCAGCACCAGCAGCCAGGGCAGCGATCCGCCCGCGAGTTCCTTGATGATGCCGCCGAAGGCCACGACCATGCCGGTCGAGGTCAGGGCCGCCACCACGATGCCCGAGCCCGCGATGGAGACGGCGAGCGGCGCCATGGTCTGGCCCGCGCTGGCCAGCGAATCCACGATCTCGCGCCAGCCCATGCGCGTGCGGCGGCGCAGGAAGGCGATGGCGATCATGGCGAGCGTCGCCACGAAGGCGGCGAAATTGCCGCTCCAGCGCTCGGACATCAGGTAGACGAGCACGAAGATCGGGATGGCCAGATGCGCGTCCCGCAGCACCTCGCGCCAGGCGGGGATGTCGGCCAGCGCCATGGGCTGCATGCCCGCGCGCTTCGCCTCGAAATGCACGGCCGCGAGGATGGCGAAGTAGTACAGCACCGCGCCGATGGCGGCCGCCTTGATGATCTCGGCGTAGGGGATGTTCGTCATCTCCGCCATGACGAAGGCGGCCGCGCCCATGACCGGCGGCATGAGCGCGCCGCCCACGCTCGCGGCACTCTCGATCCCGCCCGCGACGGAGGCGCGATAGCCCACGCGTTTCATCAGCGGGATGGTCATGGCGCCGGTGGTGATGACGTTGGAGACGGAGCTTCCGCTCATCGTGCCGAAGAGGCCCGAGGTGATGACCGCGACCTTGGCCGGCCCGCCCGAGTAGCGGCCCGCGACGGCCGCCCCGAGGTTGGAGAAGAGCCGCCCCGTGCCGCTGCCCTGCATGAAGGCGCCAAAGACGATGAAGATCGCGATGGTCGTGGCCACGATGCCGGTCAGCGGCCCGTAGACGCCGCCCGCGGTCGGCACGAGCCAGGCGGATTCCAGGATCTCCGCCGGCGTGAAGACGCGCGTGTTGAGCACGCCCGGCAGCAGGTGCCCGAACTGCATGTAGGCGAGCGAGATGAGCACCATCCAGGCGAGGCCCGGCTCCACCGCGCGGCGCGTGGCCTCCAGCAACGTGACGATGGCGATGACGGCGAGCGCCATGAGCGTGGGCCCGAAGGGATCGACATACTCCATCCGATCGGAGACGGCCGCGGCGTTCCACATCACCCACACATGCGGCAGCGCGGCCGCCGCGGCCCAGAGCCAGTCGGCCACGGAAGGCTTGCCGGACGGCGACGACTTCCCGGCCGGGTACATGAGGAAGAGCGGCGGCACGAAGACGGCGAGGTGGAAGCCGCGCATCCACACCGGCTCCGGAAAGCCGAAGCCGCCCCAATAGAGGTGGATCGCGGCCGCCGCGGCCATCCAGGCCGTGACCGCGATCCCAAGCCAGCCGGAAAGCGACCTCAAGCGGGGAGCACGCCCGCTTCGCGATAAGCGCGCGCCGCGCCCGGATGCAGCGGGCATCCGCTGTAGCGGGCCGAGCTTGCGGGATCGTAGGCCTCCATGGAGGCATGGATGGTCGCGAGCCGCTGGCCCTTGTTCTTGATGAAGGTCTTGGTCATCGCATAGACGGCTGCCTCCGGCACGTTCTCGGCCGCGAGCACGACGCTGTCCATCGCCGTCACCATGATCGGCGCCGTCAGGAGCGACGGATAGGCGGCCACCGGCACGCTCGCCTCGGCATAGGCGTAGGTGCCCTTCATGTGCGCGCGCACGTCGTCGGGGAAGGCGATCAGCTTGGCGGAGCGGCGCCCCTGCGCGATCTCGGTCAGGATGGCGGCCGGGCGGGCGAGGCAGATGTAGATGTAGTCCACCTGGCCGTCATTGAAGGCGGCCGCGATATCGTTGTAGCTGCCGTTGAGGTAGCGCCCGCCGCCGGAGCGGATCTGGTCTGGCGAGGTGCCGAGGAAGCGCAGGATGCGCTGCGCGCTCATCTCGTCGGTCGAGGAACGCTGCGGCGTGCCGAGCTTGAGGCCGCGCGTGGTCAGGATCTCGCGCATGCCGGTCGGCCCGTCCTTGGGGCCGAGCAGGTAGTGGTCGGTCGGCGAATAGCCGGTGCCTAGGCTGCGGAGGCGCGAATGGGCCGCGGTGTAGGGTTCCTCACCCTTGAAGGCGCTGGCCGTGAAGGCGTCGATGCCCCAGCCCATCTGGCTCTGGCCGTTCTGGATGCGGGTGGGGTTTGCCAGGCCGCCGCCCGGGACGACCCGAACCTGAAGGTCGGGATTCTCCTCGCGGATGAGGGAGGCGAGGCCGGCGGCCATCGTGTACCAGCCCCCGCCCAGCGAGCCGGCGACCCACTCCAGCGTGGTCTGCGCGGCGGCGGTCCGGATGGCCGGCACGGCCAGGGAAGCGGCCAGCAGCGACCGGCGCGGCAGCAAGATCGGCATGGGGGAGACTCCTTCGTTTCGCACCCGAGTGTGACGCCCGGAAGGCATGTCGCGCAACCGCCCGCGTGACTTGACGCTGCGGGCTCGTGGGTGGACGGTCGCCCGGACAACTCAGGCTTGTTTCGACTCCATGGCAGCACCCACCGGCGCGCCCAGCGCGGCCCAGTCCTTTCCCGATCGCGCGCGCAGCCTGGCCCCCGGCCTGGCGCTCTGCCTGGCCATCGCGGCCCTGGCGATCTACGTCCGTAACCTGACCGGCATCGCCGCGCTCAACCCCGTGGTGGTGGCGCTCGTGGTCGGCATCGGCCTGGGTGCCGTCATCGGGCGACCGGCTGCCATCAAGCCCGGCATCGCCTTCTCGGTGCGGCCCTTGCTGCGGGCGGCCATCGTCCTGCTGGGCCTGCAGGTCACGCTCGGCATGCTCGCCTCGCTCGGCATCGGGGCGCTCGTGCTGGCCGTGCTGGTGGTCGGGCTGACGCTGCCCTTCACCATCTGGCTCGGCCGCGCCATGGGGGTGGACGAGAAGCTCTCGGTCCTGATCGGCACAGGTACGGCCATCTGCGGCGCCTCCGCGATCGTGGCGGCCAACCAGGTCGTTCGGGGCAAGGACGAGGACGTGACCTACTCGCTCGCTGTCATCACGCTGTGCGGCACGGCCTCGCTGATCCTGTTCCCCTATCTCGGCGACCTCATGGGCATGACGGGGAACACCTATGGCCTCTGGGCCGGCGCCGCGATCCATGAGGTGGTGCAGGCCGTGGGCGCGGCGGCGGCCGGCGGGCCCGACGCCTCGCAGAGCGGCACGGTCATGAAGCTGGCTCGCGTCTTCCTGCTGGCGCCGGCGGTGGTCGCGCTCGGCTGGTGGGTCGCGCGGCAGCACCATGGCGAGGCCGGGCACGCCAAGGCGCCCGTGCCCTGGTTCGCCTTCGGCTTCCTTGCGCTGGTGGTGCTGGGCAGCACGGGCCTCGTGCCGCGCCAGGCCGTCGATGCCTCACGCTTCCTGGTGCCGGTGATGCTGGCCATGTCGGTCGCGGCGCTCGGCCTGCAGACGGATCTGCGGGCGCTCCATAAGCGCGGCGCCGCCCCGCTGGCGCTGGGCATCGCGAGCACGCTGTTCATCGCGCTGCTCGCGCTGCTGGGCGTTCACGTGATCTGACGGGCCGCCGCGGCTCACCCCGCCTCGGCGGGCGTCGCGGTGCTCGCCTTGTCGGGCGGGTTGGCCCAGGCGAGCACGACATTGTCGCCGTAGTTGAAGTGCTCGAGCTTGCGCTGGACGAAGCGGCCGGTGCGCTTCCCGTCGGTGCCGGGGAAGGGCCAGTACGGCTCCATGCACATGACGTCGTCGCCGCCGAGGCTCCAGATCACGTTCATGTGGGCGTAGCCCGTGATGTGCTTGAAGGCGATGCAGACGGGCTTGGTACCCAGCGGCAGGCTGTAGAGCTCGGGATCGGGTGTGGGGTGGACGCGCGTGCTCATGCGCAGGCGCTGGTCCTGGGACCAGAGGGTGGCGAGGTAGTCGCCGATCAGCGACCCGTCCTCACGGGTGCTGCGCCAGTAGATCTCCATGATCTGCTTCTGCGACCAAGAGGGCCGGCCGCCGGTATCCTGCTTGAGGAACCAGGCCAGGCTGGCCGCCCAGCAGGAATTTCCGTGCAACTGACCGATGCTGGGGGTCGAGGTGTAGTCCGGCATGAAAGCCTCCGTGCGATGGGGTTTGCACGGCGGATGTCAGGCAAAAGCGGTGCTTGCCTCAATCAAATCAGGGTCGCATCGGTCTGCATCGGGTCGCGTCTGTAACGTTCCGGCTTAGGGCAGGATCTGGCTGAGCCTGCCGCCCTGCCGCATCGGCGCGATGCGCAGGGCGAGGCCAGTGGCGTCGTCGGTCTCGACATAGATGCCGCAGAGCGTCGCCTCGCCCTCGGCCGGCGCCAGGCGCTCCCCGGGCATCTTGCGCCAGAAGCGCAGGGCGGCGCCGCCCTTCTGCATGCCGATCACGCTGTCGTAGTCGCCGCACATGCCGACATCGGTCTGATAGGCGGTGCCGCCGGGAAGAATCTGGTGATCCGCCGTGGGCACATGCGTGTGCGTCCCGACCACGAGGCTCACCAGCCCGTCGAAGGAATGGCCGAACGCCTGCTTCTCGCTCGTCGCCTCGGCATGCACGTCGAGGATCGCGGCATGGACGGTCTGGCCCAGGCGGTGCTTCTGAAGCTCCGCCTGCACGGCGCGGAAAGGGTCGTCCAGCGGGTCCATGAAGAGGCGACCCATGGCGTTGATCACCAGCGCGCGGCGGCCTCCGGCCACCTCGACCACCACCGCGCCCAGGCCGGGTGTCCCGGGCGGGAAGTTGATCGGACGGATGACGCGCGGCTCCTCCGAGAGGTAGGGGATGAGCTCCCGCCGGTCCCAAGCGTGGTTGCCGAGGGTGATGACATCCGCGCCCGCGGCCAGGAAGGCGCGCGCCATGTCCGGCGAGAGGCCGAAGCCATGGCTCGCATTCTCGCCATTCACCACGACGAGGTCGAGGCCGAGCTGCTGGCGCAGGCCGGGCACGCGCTCCACGAAGGCGTCGCGGCCCGAGCGGCCGACGATGTCGCCGAGAAAAAGAATCTTCACGTGCGGATCAGCTCCCGCTCGGTGGCGATGGCGGCGAGCCGCACGTCGTGGGTTTCGGTGGGCACCTCGGGCACCTCCTGCGCCGCATAGGCCACGCCGATGGCGATGGCGCCGGGAAGCAGGGCCAGGGTGCGATCATAATAGCCGCCGCCGTAGCCGAGCCGCGCGCCGCGCCGGTCGAAGGCCAGCAGCGGGACCAGCAGCCATTGCGGCGAGACGGGCTCGCCCTCGGCCGGGTGCGTGGTGCCGAAGGGGCCGGGCGCCATCTCCGTGCCGGGCGACCAGCGCCGGAAGAAGAGCGGCTGGCCGCGCGGCGTGGTGACGGGCAGGGCGATCCCGTGGCCCAGGGCCAGCAGAGCCTCGAGTGTGGGGCGGGTGTCGATCTCCTCGCCCATCGGCCAGAAGCCGCCGACCAGCGCGCCCGGCGGGGGAGGCATCTCGCGCAGCACCACGTCGCGGAGCGCCTGGCCGGCGCCCGGCACCGCCCGGCGCCCGGCGAGAGCGCGCGAGCGAGCCGCGGCCTTCAGCGACAGCGTCGAGGGCAGGGGAGCGGACATCCGCAGGTGATACGAAAATGCCGCCCTCCTGGCGACAGCGGCCTCAGGACGGGAGCCATGCGTCCCATACGGGAAACCCCGCATAGACCCGTCGGCGGGACCGTATCATTTCTGGAAGCCTCTCAGATCAATTCGCGCGTTGGTTTCATGCTTTGGATAAGTTGGGGCAGGGAGCGACGCCTCTAAGGGCAAATTGCCGATGGCGAGCCAAAAAGGCCTGGCCCGGCTCCGCAACTTCAGCGGAGCTGTCTTCGACTGGCTGGGTGGCGAGTACCGCGTGAACGGGCTGCGCTTCGGCGTCCCTGGCGCGTTGACGAACCGCCATTTCCGCGGCCGGTTCCTGCTTGGCCTCTATGAGCTGCCCGAAAGGCTGTTGCTCGCCCGCTACCTGCGGCGCGGCGCGACGGTGCTGGAGCTCGGCGGCTGCCTCGGCGTGGTGTCTTGCCTGGTGAACCGCCGGCTGCGCGATCCCAGCCGACATGTGGTGGTGGAGGCGCATCCGCAGCTCGTCCGCTGGCTGCGGGCCAACCGCGACCGCAACGGGGCGGGCTTCGCGGTCGAGCCGGGCATGGTGGCCCGCGAGGCCGGTGCGCGCGACTTCTGGACGGCGGAGGCCATCGTCTCCGGCAGCACGAGCGTGGCGCATCGCGGCTCCGATGCGCTGCGCATCCCGGCCCAGCCGGTGGAAGAGATCGAGGCGCGGCACGGGCTGAAGTTCGATGCCCTGATCATCGACATCGAGGGCGGCGAGATCGAATTCCTTCGCGACCACCCGAGCCTTCTCGCCCGATCGCGCCTCGTGGTCGTGGAATTCCATCCGATGTTCGTGGGCGAAGCCGCTTGCGAACAGGGGCGCCGGGCGCTGGAGCAGGCGGGGCTGGTGCGGCGCGCCCGCGTGGGCCTGACGGAAGCCTGGACCCGGCCCGCGAAGTCATCCTCCGCATCGCAATGGGTCGTTCCGGCGCTCGCGCAGTTCCTGGGGCTCAGGCGGTTCCGCAGGGGCTGAGAAGGAAGCGCGAAGCCGCCCTGGCCGTTGGCATATGCATCCTCCCAAGGCCTGCTAAGCAGGTGGGCACCAGATAACCGGACCAAGGCCCGGCCAGCGCCAGTTCCCGGGAGTTGCGTATTGGCCCCGGGGATGTCCTGCCTCACGCACCGGGCAGCCTCGCCTGCATGACTTAGGGGCGCCGGGGGCGCGCTGCAAGCGGTGGCGGCCAGACCATCATTGCCGCGACGGGGCCGCCCACGCCGGCAACCCGAGCCGCTGGAGGCGGCGCCCGGCGCCTCGGGCCGAAAACTACGGCTTCTCGATTGCCGTGGTGATCGATTCGATCCGCTCGGCGATGCGCGAGAGCCGCTCGGCCAGGCGCGGGTCCGGCTCGGGCGGCGCGGGCACGAGGCCGGGGGCGCTGCTGGCTTGCGCAGACGGGCCCTGCGTGCGCAGCCGCGCGAGGTCGATGCGCAGATCCGCAGCCTCGTCGGCGAAGAGCAGCGCGACGTGCAGCAGCATGCGCGCCTCGCTGAACTGCCCGCCCATGGAGCGGATGACGCGCACCTTCTCCTCGATCTGCGCGACGAGGTCCTGGACGTGCTCTTCCTCGCCATCCTTGCAGCCGATGGTGTGGTTGTAGCCGTTCACCCGGACATTGACCTGGCCCATGGCTATCTCCTCAATTTTCCAGACCGGCTTCTTCGCCCAGCATGGCGCGCAGCCGCGCCAGGGCGTCGTCCAGCCGCTGGGCCAGGCGCTCCACCTCTGCGCGCGGCACCATGTCCCCGCTCGCGGCGGGAACGTGTTCGGACTGCTCCGCGAGGCGCGCCTCCAGGACCTCGGCGAGGCGCTCCAGCGCGGCTTCGAGCCGCTCGGCGGCGAGTAGCGTGGTGTCGATCGGGTTCAAATCCCACTCCGGGCGGTGGCGCTGGACGGGGCGGCGCGCCGCGTGGGAAAGCGTTGGCATGCAGGGCAGCCAGGGTCAACCGCGAGCCGTGATCGTGCACGCGGCGCGGGAGGTGGCCGTGGTGCTGGAGTGCGCCGGAGCGCGGCCCGTGGCGCTGCTTTCGGCGCCAGGGGCCGCGGCTTATATCGGCGTGGTAGGGTTCCGCGCGCTGGTGGAGGCGCATGGCGCGCTGTCGCTCGCGATTCTCGACGCGGCCGATGCCCCGGGGCACGCCCTGGCCGCGATGCGGGCGGGATTCGGGGCGGTGGTGCTGTCGCCCGCGGTTCCGGCCTTCGCGGGCGTCGCGCGAATTGCGCTGGGCTCAGGGGTGCGCCTCTTGCCGAAAGCCCCGCCTGCGCTCGATCTCGCGCGCGTGGACCTCGCGAAACCCCAGGGGTTGAGGCATCTGGAAAGTTGGCTGGCCCTTCCAGACCCGTGAAATCTGCCTTAAAGCCCCGTCAGCTTAGCCATCGAAAGGAAGCGCCGGATGAAGCTGACGCGCAAGGTCAAGGAAATCCTCTCCTGGTATGAGAGCGACAATCCCGGGACCAAGGCCAACCTCGCCCGCATCCTGATGACGGGCAAGCTCGGCGGCTCCGGCCGCATGGTGATTCTGCCGGTGGACCAGGGCTTCGAGCACGGGCCCGCCCGCAGCTTCGCGCCCAACCCCGAAGCCTATGACCCGCACTACCACTTCGAACTCGCGATCGAGGCCGGGCTGAACGCCTATGCCGCGCCGCTGGGGGCCATCGAGGCGGGGGCCGCCAGCTATGCCGGCTGCATCCCGACCATCCTGAAGGTGAACTCCTCCAACAGCCTGTCCACGACCAAGGACCAGGCCGTCACCGGCACGGTCGCCGACGCGCTGCGCCTCGGCTGCTCGGCCATCGGCTTCACCATCTATCCGGGCAGCGAATACCAGTTCGAGATGATGGAGGAGCTGCGCCAGCTCTCCGAGGAAGCGAAGTCGGTCGGCCTCGCCGTCGTGGTGTGGTCGTATCCGCGCGGCCCGATGCTGGACAAGGTCGGCGAGACGGCGCTCGACATCGCTGCCTATGCCGCGCACATCGCGGCGCTGACCGGCGCGCATATCATCAAGGTGAAGCCGCCGACCGACGCGATCTTCCTGGATGCCGCGAAGAAGACCTACCAGTCGCATCCGGTCGAGGTGAAGGACGCGGCCGCGCGCATCGCCCATATCGTGAAGGCCTGCTTCAACGGCCGACGCCTGGTCGTCTTCTCGGGCGGCGAGGCGAAGGGCGCCGACGCGCTGCTCAACGAGGTGAAGGCCATCCACGCCGGCGGCGGCAATGGCTCGATCGTCGGCCGCAACGCCTTCCAGCGCCCGAAGGCCGAGGCGCTGAAGCTGCTCTCCGACATCATCGAGGTTTACAAGACCAAGGCCTGATCCTTCGGATCCGGCCGGAGTTGCACATGGCCCGGGGCGAGAGCCTCGGGCCATGTTCGATTCCGGGGGGCGATGCCGCGACGCCCGCCTTACTATCTTACCATCTTACTATCTTACCGCTGCCCAGCGGGCTTCGGGACGCGGATCGGGCGTTGGCGTATCAGAAAATAATCCTATCATCGCCTCGCCGCAACCCCATCCGGCCGCGATGCTTGCCCCTCCACCCCAGCCCGGGCGAAGAAGAGCCATGGACGATCGCTGCCGCCTCTACCTCGTCACCCCGCCGGTCCTGCCGCCGGACTTCGCCGACCAGCTGGAGGCCGCGCTGGATGCGGGCGACGTCGCCTGCGTGCAACTCCGGCTCAAGGATGCACCGGAGGACGCGATCCGCCGCGCGGTGGACGAGCTGCTGCCCATCGCGCAGGACCGCGAGGTCGCCTTCCTCTTGAACGACAATGCCGCGCTCGCCGCCTCCAGCGGTTGCGACGGCGCCCATCTAGGCCAGGCGGATGGCGACCATGCCGCCGCGCGCAAGCTGCTGGAGGGCAAGATCCTCGGCATCACCTGCCATGCCTCGCGCCACCTCGCGATGGAGGCGGGCGAGCTCGGCGCCGACTACGTGGCCTTCGGCGCCTTCTTCCCGACCTCGACCAAGGAGGTGCAGCACCACGCGGCCCCCGAGATCCTGGAATGGTGGACGGAGATGATGGAGGTGCCCACCGTGGCCATCGGGGGAATCACCGCGGTCAATTGCGGGAAGCTGGTGCGCGCGGGGGCGGATTTCCTCGCGGTGGTGGGCGCGGTCTGGAACCACCCGGAAGGCGCCGCCGCGGGCGTGAAGGCCATGAACCGGGCCATCGCGGAGGCGCTTGATGGAACTTGAGTTCGCGACGGCAGACGTCTTCACCACGCGCCGCTTCGCGGGCAATCCGCTGGGCCTCGTCTTCGGGGCCGAGGAGATCGCGCCCGAGGCGATGCAGGACATTGCGCGGGAGATGAGCCTGCCCGAGACCGTCTTCGTCCTGCCGGCCGAGGCGCCGGGCGCCGATATCCGCCTGCGCATCTTCACCCCGGCGCGGGAGCTTCCCTTCGCCGGCCATCCGAGCGTGGGTGCGGCCGTGATGCTGGCGCGCCGCTTCGGCCACGCGGGCGACACGCTGGTGATGCAGCAGGAGGCCGGCCTGGTCCCCGCGCAGCTGACGCGCGACGCGGCGGGCCTGCCCGTCGCGGCCGAGATCGAAGCGCCGCTGCCGCTCGGCATCGGGGCCGAGCTGGACCGCGCGGCCATCGCCGCCTGCGCCGCGCTGCCCGAGGACGCGATCCACGTGAACGGCCACCCGCCGCTGCTGGCCGGCTGCGGCGTGCCCTTCGCCATCGCCGAGGTGGAGGATGCCGAAGCCCTGGCCGCCGCCATGCCGGATGTGGCGGCCATGGCGCGCTACCTGCCCGGGCTGGAGGTGCCCCCGGTGGGGCTGCTGCTGCACACGCCCCTCGGTATCGGGCGGCGGCGGGCGCGCATGTTCGCCCCGCTCGGCGGCATCCTGGAGGATCCTGCGACGGGGGCCGCCAATGTCGCGCTGGCCGGGCTGCTCCTGCACCTCGCGGGTGGCACGGCGCTGACGCTGGATGTGGAGCAGGGCATCGAGATGGGCCGGCCGAGCGAGCTGGTCCTGGCGGCCCGGCAGACGGCGGGCGGCATTCGCGTGCGGGTGGGCGGGGGCGTGGTCGCCGTCTCGCGCGGGTTCATGACCCTCTGATGCGGGAGCTGGATTTCCACCGGGCGCTGCACCGGCCGGGGATCCTGCTCGATATCGGCGCGCATGACGGGCTGCTGACCATTCCTCTGGCGCATCTGCCGGGCTCGGTGGTGCATGGCTTCGAGCCGCTGCCCGAGGCGATGGCGCGGCTGCGCGAGGCCCTGGCGCGGGAGTTCGGCGAGGTGCCTCCACATGTGGTGCTGCACGGCGAGGCCCTGGGGAACGCCCCCGGCGAGGCGCTGCTTACCCTTCCCATCCTGGACGGCGTGCCGCAGGAGCAATGGGCGAGCCTGGCCAAGGATTACGGCGAGCATGCCAGCGTCACCACCCGCGCCCACCAGGTCCGCGTCGTGACGCTCGATTCGCTCGGCCTCGGCGATGTCACGGCCGTGAAGCTGGATGTGGAGGGCGCGGAGGAGGAGGCGATCGCGGGCGGGCGGGAGACCCTGACCCGCAGCCGCCCGATTCTCTCCGTCGAGGTGGAGGAGCGCCACCGGCCGGGCGCCACGCGGGACGTGCCGGCGCTGCTGGGGTCGCTCGGTTATCGCGGCTGGTTCTGGCATGCCGGGGCGCTGCGTCCCCTGGCGGAGTTCGACCCTGCCACCATGCAGGCCGCGAGCCCGGATCCGGCCGTGTTCACCGTTTCCGACCCCTACATCTTCACCTTCTTCTTCCTGCCGCAGGAGGGCGAGGCCGGCTTCCTGGCGCGGCTCGGGGCCGCCGGCTTTCCCCATGCGCGGGCCTCGGCACGGCCATGAGAAGCAATCTTCCGTGCCCCGGCTTGCCGAGGCCGCGCCACATGGCTAATAGGGCGCCCACGGCCGGCGGAGTGTAGCTCAGCCTGGTAGAGCACTGTGTTCGGGACGCAGGGGCCGGAGGTTCGAATCCTCTCACTCCGACCAGCCGTTTTCATCTCCCTGGGATTTTCTGCCCTCCGGCGCCGGGCGCGCCCCTCGGGGCCGCCTGGCCGCGCGCCTTCGATGGCTACGCGCTCTTGAAGACGTAGCGGCGCGACAATCCGAAATTGATGAACATGCCCGCCAGCGAGCCCGCGGCGACCCCGATGACGGGATAGGCCGCGACCAGCGTGGTTCCGGCCAGCAGCGCCGCGTAGGTCCCGTAATTGGCCACGAAACCGATCAGGTTCAGCGCGACGAAGCGCCCCCATTGGGAGGCGACGGGCGCATCGCGGGCGGCGGTGCTGAAGGTCCAGGCCCGGTTGAGCGCAAAGGTGGTGCTCGCGGCCGCGAGGTAGGAGACGACGCGCCCGGCATAGGGCCCGAGGCCAAGCGCGATCATGGCCATCAGCACCCCCGCATCCACAAGGAAGCCCACCACGCCCACCACGCCGAAGCGGAGGAACTGACCGATCATTGCCTGCATGGGGCGCCTTCTCGCCGCAAGCCGTGGCGCAATTGCGGCCGGGCGGAACGATGCCGCTTCCGCCAGGACGGCTGGCGCATTAGGCTCCGATTCCTGAGCTTGGAGAGGCTTCCATGATTCATCGACGTCACGTCCTGGCTGGCGCCGGGGCGCTTTCGGCCGCCTCGCTCGCGGGGCCGGCACTGGCCCAGCCAGCCAATGCGCGCGTCGTGCGGCACGTCCCGCACGCGAACCTGTCCACCATCGACCCCTTCTGGTCGTCGGCCTTCATCGTCCGCAACCACGGATACCTGATCTACGATCAGCTCTACGGCCTGGACAACGAGTTCAAGCCCCAGCCGCAGATGGTCGAGGGCCATACGGTCGAGAATGACGGGCTGCTGTGGAAGTTCACGCTGCGCGAGAACCTGAAGTTCCATGACAACGAGCCGGTACGCGGCCGCGACGTCATCGCCTCCATCCGCCGCTGGGCCCGGCGCGACGCCTTCGGCCAGCGGCTGCTGACGCAGCTCGTGGAGATGCGCTCGCCGACCGACCGCACCTTCGAGATCCAGCTCAACAAGCCCTTCCCGAAGATGATCGACGCCTTCGCGAAGATCACGACGCCCTGCCTCTTCATCATGCCCGAGCGGGTGGCGCAGACCGATCCCTTCCAGCAGATCACGGACACGACGGGCTGCGGCCCGTACCGCTTCGTCCGCAACGAGTGGAACCCGGGCAGCAAGGCCGTCTACGAGAAGTGGGCGGGCTACGTGCCGCGGCCCCAGGGCGCCACGCAGCAGACGGCCGGCCCCAAGGTCGCGCATTTCGAGCGCGTCGAGTGGCAGATCATCACCGACGCCGCGACCGCCGCCGCCGCCCTGCAGTCCGGCGAGACCGACTGGTGGGAGCAGCCCTCGGGCGACTTCCTGCCGCTGCTCGGCCGCAACCGGAACCTCAAGGTCGAGGTGGCGGACGTGCTGGGGCTCATCGGCATCATCCGGCCGAACCACCTGACGGAACCGTTCAACAACCCCGCCGTCCGGCGCGCGGTGATCACGGCGCTCAACCAGCTCGACATCATGACGCCGGTCATCGGCAGCCCCGAGCTGATCCGCGACAATGTGGGCTTCTTCGCACCGGCCTCGCCGCTCGCCTCCGATGTCGGCCTCGACCGCTACAAGAAGTCCGTGGACCAGGCGCGGCGGGAGCTCCAGGCGGCGGGGGCCATGGGCGCCAAGCTGGTGCTGATGAACGCGACGGACCTCTCCTCCATCAACGCCTCCACGCTCGTCGTCGCGGACACCTTCCGGCGGATGGGCTTCAACGTGGACTACGTGGCGACGGACTGGGGCACGGTGCTGCAGCGCCGCGCGACCAAGAACCCACTGGATCAGGGCGGCTGGTCGGCCTTCTGCACCTTCTGGTCCGCCTTCGACCATTGGACGCCGGCCGGGCACAACTCCATCCGCGGCAACGGCGCCGAGGCCTGGGTCGGCTGGCCCGAGATCCCGGAGCTGGAGGCGAAGCGCAACGAGTGGTTCGACGCGCCAGACCTCGCGGCCGAGCAGGCGGCCGCGCGCGACATGCAACGCATCGCCTTCGACACCGTTCCCTACATGCCCACGGGGCAGTACTTCCAGCCCACCGCCTATCGCTCGAACATCACGGGCGTGCTGCGTGGGCCACCGCAGTTCCACAATATCCGCCGGGGCTGAGGCAGCTTGCCTCCTGAGGGAGACGCCTTGTTGACGGACCATTTACCGCGCGAGGCGCCCCCCGGAACGACCGCCGATGGCATGGGGGCGGCGCGCATTCTGATCGTCGACGACGAGCCGGCGATCGTCGAAACGCTCGCCACCTATCTCCAGCGCATCGGCCTGTCCTCCGTGCGGGCGCATAATGCCGAGGATGCGCGGCTGAAGTTGCAGGATGACCCGCTGATCTGCGTGGTGGTTTCGGACGTCGCGATGCCCGGCAAGACCGGGCTCGCCATGGCGCAGGAACTGCTGATGGAGCGCGAGGAGGCCGCTGCGCTCGAGGTCATCCTGATCACCGGCTATGCGACGACCGACACCGCGATCGCGGCCATGCGCGCGCAGGCCTTCGACCTCATCCGCAAGCCCTTCCGCCTGGCCGAGATCGCCGGGACGATCCAGCGCGCCTGCGCCTCGGCCCTCGCGCGGCGGGAGCGCGCGGCGCGCGAGGCGGAGATACGCCAGCGCAGCCGCATCGCCGAGACCGAGCGGCAGGAGCTGGTCCGAAGGCTCGGCGAATCCGAGACTGGGTTGCAGCACACCCGCACCGCGCTGGAGCGCGCCGAGCGGGCGCGGTTCAACCTCCTGGCCATCGTCTCGCACGAACTACGCTCACCGTTGATTCCGATCATCGGCTTCGCGGACGTCATCGCTTCCGCGCCGGGACTGCCGGAGGCGGAAGCGCGCGAATACGCCCGGATGATCCATGATGCCGGCACGGGCCTGCTCAAGCTGATCGAGGTGGCGCTCGATGTCGTGGCCCTCCAGGACGGGCAGGGCCTGGCCCCGCCCATGGCGGAGCGCGTCAGCGCGGTGGCCGGGCGGGTGCGGGATGCGCTGGCGGCGCAGGCCGTGGCCAAGAAGGTCACGATCGTGCTCGATGGACCGGCCGAGCCCAGGCTCTTTGGCGACATCAGCCGCATCGAGCGCGCCCTCCAGCAGCTCGGCGACAATGCCGTCAAGGCCACGCCCGAGGGCGGGGGGGTCGTGATCCACTGGGAGGCCGCGGGCGAGGGCCACACGCGCGTGGACGTGCTGGATGGTGGCCCTGGCATGCCGGCAGATGTGCTGCGGCAGATCGGCACGCCCTTTCTTCAGAAGGACATGTCGCTCAGCCGGGAATGGCCGGGGGCGGGGCTCGGGCTCGCGCTGGCGCTTCGCGTCGTCGAGGCGCATGGGGGCGAGCTCCGGATCGGCGCCGGCCCGGAAGGAGGCTGCCTGGCGAGCGTGACGCTGCCCGCGGCGCCCCGGCCGGAGAAGAAGGCGCCAGAGATGGAGGACGGCCGGCCGATCGCGTGAGCGGGAGCAGCGGAGGAGGCCAGGCCGCGACTTGTTGGGACGGAAGCGATGAATGAAGTCGATTCACGCGATGCTGAGGAGCAGCGGCTGCGGTCGCTGCGGCGCTACGAGATCCTGGACACGCCGCCGGAAGCGGCCTTCGACCGGATCGCGCGCCTGGCCTCCAGGCTGCTTGGCATGCCCATCGCGTTGGTCACCTTCCTGGACCGGGACCGTTTCTGGCTCAAGGCGCGGATTGGCCTCGATGCCGAGGCGGGGCCCCGGGAGGTCGCGTTCTGCGATACCACGATCCAGCGGAAGGCAGCGCTGGTCGTGCCCGATCTCGGCGACGACGGGCGCTTCGCGGACAACCCGCTCGTCACGGGCGAGCCGCATCTGCGCTTCTACGCGGGCGCGCCGCTGCTGACGCCGGAGGGCGAGGCGCTGGGCTCGCTCTGCGTCCTCGACGACCGGCCGCACCCCGACTTCACCGCGGACCAGGCCGAGATCCTGAGCGATCTCGCCGCGCTGGTGATGGCCGAGCTGGAGTTGCGGCGGGAGCTTCGCAGCCGGGATCGGATGGCGCGCCGGACGGAGTTGCGGGCGCGCCTGCTGGAAAGCACCGCGGCCACCTCCAGCTCCCACGCCGCGGCCGAAGGGGCGATGTCCGCCCTGCGCGAGGCCGTGGGCGGGCGCGTCTGCCTTCTCTTCAGGGTGGCCGCCAACGGCGTGCGGCTGGAGCTTCTCGGCGGCCGCGGCTGGCTCGGCCCGCTCGACCCTTCCTATCTCGTGTCGCTGCGCGAGGCCGGGATGCGCCTCGACAATTCGCTGACCGGCGAGGCGATCCGGACCGGCCAGCAGATGGTCATCCAGGATGTCAGCCCGGAGCTGAAGGAGCGTTATCCCGGCCTGCGCCTCAATGCGGAGATCGGCGTGGTCACCCAGGTGATCACGCCGATCCTGGTGGGAGAGCAGCGCTACGCCATCGGCATGGGTCTCGGCCCCGGCGACCACGATCTGAACGAGATCCGCGAGACGATACTGGACGCGGCCAGCACGCTCCGCCCCCTGCTGCGCCGCCTGATCGATGCCGAGGAGACGGAGCTGTTCCGCCGCGCGGTGGAGGCGAGCGCGGATGGCGTCGTGATCGGCGAGGCGACGCCGGACCACGGCGATCCGAGAATTCGCTACGTCAACACCGCGTTCCTGGGGCAGACGGGCTACACAAGGAGCGAGATCATCGGCCGTTCCTCCGAGATTCTCGGCGGCCCCCACGGCGCGGCGCAAAACGAGGAGTTCAGCGCCCGCCTCCGGCAGAACCTGCCGGTCACGCAGGATGCGGTGACCTACCGCCGCGACGGGTCGAGCTTCCTGTCGGAGCTCAGCATCTCGCCCTTCGCCAGCGAGGCGGGATGGGTCAGCTATTGGATCGCCATCCAGCGCGACGTCACACGCCAGCGCATGGAGGCGAAGGCCCTCGCGGAAAGCGAGGCGCAGTTCCGCCACTTCTTCGAGCGCCATCCGGCCCCGATGTGGGTCTTCGACCGGGAGAGCCTGGCTTTCCTGGAGGTGAACGCCGCCGCGACCTCGGCCTATGGCCGCTCGCGCGAGGAGTTCCTCGCGATGACGGTCGCCGACGTGAGCGTCCCGGAGGAGCGTGAGACCGCGCGCTTCGCCGCGAGCCAAGCCCCTTCGGGCCTGAGCAACACCGGCCCCTGGCGGCACATCGCGGCCGGCCGCGAGATCCGCCAGGTGCAGATCCGCGCCGAGCCCATCGAGTTCCGCGGGCGCCCCGCCGTGCTCGCCGTGATCTGGGACCTGACCGAGCGCATGCGCGCCGAGGCCAAGGCGGGCCAGCTGGCCGAGCAGCTGCGGGGGACCTTCGAGAGCATCAGCGACGGCCTCTACACGCTCGACCGCAACTGGCGCTTCACCTACGTCAACGCACGCGCCGCCAGCTACCTGCGCCGGCCGGTCCCGGAGCTGCTCGGCCGCGTCATCTGGGAGATCTTCCCCGACCTGGTGGGACAGCCCTTCCAGCAGCGCATGGAGCGCGTCGTGAGCCGGCACGAGGCGGAGCGGTTCGAGGAATACTACGAGCCCTTCGACGAGAGCTTCTCGGGCACGATCTACCCGGGCAGCGAGGGCGTCACCGTCTATGTGCAGAACGTCACCCAGGTGCGGCAGCGCGACGAGCGGCTGCGCGTGCTGGAGGCGGCGGTGGCCAAGCTCAACGACATCATCATGATCACGGAGGCGGAGCCCGTGCGGCTGCCGGGCCCCCGCATCGTCTTCGTGAACGATGCCTTCCAGCGCCGGACCGGCTATTCTGCCGAGGAGGTGATCGGCCGGACGCCGCGCATCCTCCAGGGCCCGGGCACCAGCCGGGCCGAGCTGGACCGCATCGCGGCCGCGCTGGAGCGCTGGCGCCCCGTCCGGTCGGAGCTGCTGAACTACACGAAGGCCGGCGACGAGTTCTGGCTCGAGATGGATATCGTCCCGGTTGCGGACGATACGGGCTGGTTCACGCATTGGGTGGCGGTCGAGCGCGACATCACCGAGCGCAAGCGCAACCAGAAGCAGCTGGAGCAGCAGGCGGCCATGCTCGCGCAGGCCAGCGACGCGATCTGGGTCCGCGGGCTCGACAACCGCATCGAGTACTGGAACCCGAGTGCGGAGCGCCTCTTCGGCTGGTCCGCCACGGAGGCGATCGGCCAGGACGGCTCGGCCATGTTGTTCCCGGACCCCGCGGCCTTCGCGGCCGCGACGGAAGTGCTGCTGCGCGACGGCGACTGGCGCGGCCAGCAGGAGCTGCTGCGCCGCGGCGGCGGCACGGTGACGGTGCAATCGAACTGGACGCTGCTGCGGAACGAGGAGGGCGCGCCCCGCGCCGTCCTCTCCGTGGATTCCGACGTAACGGAGCGGCTGGCGCTGGAGGGGCAGCTTCGCCAGGCGCAACGGATGGAAGCGGTGGGCCAGCTTACCGGCGGCATCGCGCATGACTTCAACAACCTGCTCACCGTCATTCTCGGCAGCACGGAAATGCTGATGGACAGCCTCGCGGACGATGCCGAGCTCAACGCCATGGCGCGCCAGGCGGCGGAGGCCGCGCGCCGCGGGTCCGAGCTGACCAGCCGGCTTCTCGCCTTCTCGCGCCAGCAGGCGCTGGACGCGCGGCTGCACGACCTGAACCAGCTGCTTTCCGGGCTGATGGAGATTCTGCCCCGCGCTCTGGGCGCCGATGTGCGGACGGTCTTCGTCCCCGGTGCGTCGCTCTGGGCCGTTCGGGTGGATGCCGGGCAGGTCGAGAACGCGGTCCTCAATCTCTGCCTGAACGCGCGCGACGCCATGCCGCATGGCGGAGAAATCACCGTCGAGACGGCCAATGCCCGTCTCGACGAGGCCTATGCGGCGCGGGAGGACGGGGTCACGCCCGGAGACCACGTGATGGTCGCGGTGAGCGACAATGGCGCCGGCATGCCGCCCGAGGTGGCGGCGCGGGCCTTCGAGCCCTTCTTCACCACAAAGGACGTCGGCAAGGGCAGCGGCCTGGGCCTTTCGATGGTCTATGGGTTCGTCCGGCAGTCCGGCGGTCATGTGAAAATCGAGTCCGAGCCGGGCAAAGGCACGTCCGTCCGGCTCTATTTCCCGCGCGCCAGCGCGTGCGCGGTCGAACCGGGCAGGGCGGAGGTGGAGGATGGCGACCTGGCGCTGGGGCAGGAACGCATCCTGCTGGTGGAAGACGATGTGGCGGTGCGCGCCTTCGCGGCGCGCCAGCTGCGCATGCTCGGCTACGACGTGCTGGAAGCGATGGGGGCGAGCGACGCGCTGGCCCAGCTGCGCGCCAGCGCGCCCGTGGACCTCCTCTTCACCGACATGGTGCTGCCCGGGGGCATGACCGGCGGGCAGCTGGCGGAGGAAGCGCGCAAGCTGTTGCCGCGGCTGAGGGTGCTGTTCACCTCGGGCCACGCCGAGGACGTGCAGGCCCGACAGGGCAGCCTTCCGGCGGATGCCGAGATACTTTCCAAGCCCTATCGGCGAAACGAGCTGGCGCGGAAGGTCAGGCTCGCGCTCGACCGCCGGGGCTGATCACCGGGCCGCGACGACCTGGCGGCGCGCTTCCGCCATATCCGTCATGGCCAGGCGCGAAAGCAGCCGAAGCGCCGAGGAGTAGTAGTAGGGCGGGCGCGCCGCATCGGCGCTGCGCCCCGGCTGCGCCTGGCCCGAGGCGCGGGCGCTGAGCCAGGCCACGCCCGCGATGCCGGGGTCGGCGGCATAGGGCGCAATCTCGTCCGTCCTGAGGTCCGCCCAGGCCGGCATGCGAGGCAGGGACGGATCGTGCCAGAAGCGGCTGGCGGCCTCGACCAGCGGCTCCGAACCGAAGCCGCCCCAGGCCAGGTAGAGAGGCACCCGCACGGCGTCGTAGGAGAAGCGGGGCGCCCGCCCGGGAGCGATCCCCGGACGGCCGGGCATGCTGCCCGACATCGCCACCCAGTCGGGCACCAGGCCCCAGCGCCCGAAGCGCGCGGAACGCGCCAGGCGCAAGCCGGAGGTCTCGAGCGAGGACCAGGCGGGCGAGGCGTGCACGCGGCGCAGCGCGTTGAAGGCGGGGTAGATGTAGTAGCTCGGATTCACCACCAGCGTATCGCGCTCGCGGAAGCCCATGATGCCGGGCAGCAGCACGCTGCGATCGCCGCTCTGGACCACGAGCTTGCCCAGGATGTCGCGGCACATGGCGACGGAAAGGGCGCGGTAGTTCGGCTGGCCCCATTTGTCCGCCGCCTCGGCCAGCGCCCAGGCCACGAAGAGGTCGCCATCCGTCGCGTTGTTGCGATCGGAGGGCCGGGGCGCCTCGCCGGGCCGGTGGCACCAGGCCAGGAGATGATCGTCCGGCCGGGAAAGGGTGGCGCGCGTCCAGCGCAGAAGGGTCGCGAAGGTTTCGGGCTCGTCGAAACGCACGGCCATGAGCATGGTGAAGCCCTGGCCCTCGGAATGCGAGACGCCGCCATTGTAGTTGTCCACGACCCGCCCCTCGGGCCGCAGGAAGCTGGTCTTGAAGTACTCCCACTCGGCCAGGGCCGCATCCCGGGGCGGGCGCGTCGCGGCATGGGCCGGGATGGCCGCCGCCGCGAGGGGGAGCGCGAGCAGACCTCGGCGCACAATCGAAGGTTGTGACGGTTGGCTCGAGGGCAATGACGGGGTCGGCAGCATCGTCTGGCTCGGCGGAGGGGTGGATCAGATTTCGACGCCCCAACGCCGACGGGCCAGCGGAGAAACTTAAGGGAATGTTGAGGTTGGGCTGTCCTATGTGGATATTTGTCGATCCAAAACGCGCTGTTTGAACCGGTAGCAGGGCCCGGGGGCGTTGCAACCTTAAGTTGCTGAGCGGCACGCGTGCATGTTCCTCACACGGCCATCATGGAATCGACAATTGTGCACAATGTCGTGTGCAACCTGGGGTTGCCGACCGCAGTTCTGCACGCCTCTCTGCCCGCCGGGGCAGCCCTCGACGCCTAGGCTGCCCGCAGCCTCTTCTGGGTCCGCGAATGCTGTTCCGACTGCCCCCACCCTTCCGCGTGCTGCCGCCGGCCAGTTTCGGAATCGACCTGCCGCCTGGCAGCGAGGAGCGGGCAGCCTCTCTGCTGGGCCGCCTGGCCAATCATTTTCCGCAGGGCGCGGCCCATGCGCTGCGGGTCGCGCAACTCGTCATGGCGATGTGGGAGACGGACCCGGAATGGGTCGGGCCCGCTGATGCCGCGCTGCTGGGAAGCCTGCTGCACGATGTGGGCAAGCTCTACGTGCCGCGTTCGATCCTCGAGTCGGATCAGCCGCTCGACGGGGCGGAGCGGGTCCTGATGATGGAGCATCCGGCGCTGGGGGCCGAGTTGCTCGCAGCCCAGGGCTTCGGCGAGGACGTGATCGCCGTTGCACGTGATCACCATGAGCGCTGGTCGGGTCCGGGCGGATACCCTTCCGGGCGGCCGGCGGCGTCTATGCCGCCCGTCGTGCGAGTGGTGGCGGTGGCCGATTCCTTCGTCGCCATGACGGAGCCCGGCCGCGGCTACCGCCCGCCGCTCAGCCACGCGGCGGCGCTTCGCGAGGTCGCGGCCTGCGCCGGCACGCATTTCGACCCGCGGGCAGCCGACTTGCTGGCGCGCAGCCTCGTGGCATGGCGCGAGATGGCGTTCGAGCCGACGGCCGAACTGGCCGGGGAGCCGGTCTTCTGGCCCTACGGCCGTGGCTTCGCCGCCACGGCGCCCGTGTCCGGGTTCTGACTCAGACGGGCAGGCGCAGCCGCGCGCGCAGGCCGCCCATCGGGCTTTCCTCCAGCAGGATGTCGCCGCCATGGGCACGGACGATGTCGCGCGCGATGGCGAGGCCGAGCCCCGTGCCGGTGGCCGAACCGCTGCTGAAGGGGCGAAAGGCATCGGCCCGTTCGGCGGCGGGGATGCCCGGGCCGTCGTCGTCCACGGTCAGCTCCGCCCAGCTGCGTCCGGCCTCCTGAGTGGGCCGGACGCCGATCGCGATGCGGCGCGCATGCCGCCGCGCATTGTCGAGCAGATTGCCGAGCGCCCGCTTCAGCGCATCCGCGCGGATCGGCAGGACCAGCGCTTCCGGCGCCGCCACGTCCACCGCCGCCCCGCTGCGCCGGGCCTTGGCCGCCATGTCCTCCACCAGGTCCACGAGGTCGGAAGGCTCGGGGGCCTCGGTGCGCTCGCCGCGGGCGAAGGCGAGGTAGCTTTCGACCAGCCTCTCCATTTCGTCGAGATCCTGGCTGAGTGCGGCGAGGTCCTCCTCGGTCTCCGGCGTGCGCGGCAGCATCACGAGGCCGAGGCGCATGCGGGTCAGCGGCGTTCGCAGGTCGTGGCTGATGCCGGCCAGCATCTCCGTCCGCTGGTTCACGAAGCGCAGGATGCGCTCCTGCATGGCGTTGAAGGCGATGGCCGCCTGACGGACCTCCCGCGCGCCCTCGGGCTTCATGGGGCCCGTCTCGCGGCCCAGGCCGAAATCCTCCGAAGCCTCGGCGAGGCGACGGATGGCGCGCACCTGGTTCTTCATGAACAGCACCGCGATCCCCGCCAGCAGCAGGGCCGAGCCGACCAGCCAGAGCACGAAGACGTAGAGCGTCGAGGTGAAGAGGCGCTTGCGCGGCGCCTCGACGCTCAGCACGCCGGAATGCAGCTGCACGCGGATGACCAGGGATTGCGGGTCGCTGCTCCAATCCGCGTCGAAGGCGTAGTTCATGCGCTCGCGCAGCGCAGCGTCGAGGTCTTCCTCGAGGGGCAGGAAGGGCATCCAGGCGGGGCGGGCAGGCGGGGTGCCGAGGCTCGCGCCGGGTTCGAAGCCGAGCGAGAGGCCGAGCCGCCAGTTGCCTTCGCGCAGGATCTCGGCCCGCATCTCCGGCGGCGCCATGTCGATGAGCTGGCCCACGAAGGCCACGTCGCCCGCCAGCGCCGAGGTGAGCCGGCGGGAGATGACGTCGAGATGTCCGCCGTAGAAGAGCTGCAGCGCCACCGCCTGCACGATAACCAGCGGCACCAGCATGATGAGCAGCGTTCGCGCCAGCAGCCCGCGCGGCAGCACGGTCGAGGCGCGGCGGGAGAGGTATTTGTCGGGCCGCCTCATGGGCCCGGTCTTAGCACATATCCCTTGTGGCGGATGGTGTGCAGGAAGCGCGGCTCGCGCGGGTCTGCCTCGATCTTGCGGCGCAGGCGCGTCACCTGCACGTCCACGCTGCGCTCGCCGGCGTCGGGGGTGCCGAGCGCCTGGGCGATCTCCTCGCGCGAGAGCACTTCGCCCGCGCGGCGGGCCAGCGCCGTCAGCAGCGCCGCCTCGCCGCCCGTCAGGCGCTGCGTGCCCTCGGGGCCGCGCAGCTCGCAGCGCTCCGCGTCGAACCAGCGCGGGCCGAGCTGGATGGGGCCGGAGGGCAGGGCGATGGCCGGCTGCGCGGGCGCGGCGCGGCGGAGGATGGTCTTGATCCGCAGCGCGAGCTCGCGTGGGTCGAAGGGCTTGGCCAGGTAGTCGTCGGCGCCGTGCTCGAACCCGGCCACGCGGTCGTCCGGTGCGCCGCGCGCGGTGAGCATGAGGATGGGCGTGTCCTGCCCCTCGCGCCGGAGCCGCTCGGCGAAATCCAGGCCCGTCTCGCCCGGCATCATGACGTCGAGCACCACGAGGTCGAAGGCCATGGCGCCGATCGCCGCATAGGCCTCCGCCGCATCCGCTGCGACGGCGACCCTGTGTCCCTGCTCGGCCAGGTAGCGCTGGAGCAGGGCGCGCAGGCGCGCATCGTCATCGACGACCAGGATGTCGGCGGTGGCTTCGGCCATGTTGCTTCCTTCAGGAGCGCCTGGCCTCGCCGGGGGCGAGGCGCGGGGCGGCGGCGGGCGAGAAGGCGGTGGTGGTGCGGCCCGGGGCGGCGGTGCGCTCCAGCTGCTCGAACTGCGCGCGGGCCTCCGTGCCCATGAGGCCGCGCATGACCTGGCGGAAGCCCTCGACCGCCTGCGGCCCGGCCTCGCGATAGGCGCGCAGCACCCATTCGCGCTGGGCGGCGAAAAGGCGGCGCTCCAGCTCCTCGCCCTTCTCGGTGAGGAACAGCAGGCGCTGGCGCTTGTCCTTCAGGCCCGGCGTCTGCCGGACGAAGCCCTGCTCGATCATCGGCTGCAGCACGCGGCCGAGCGACTGCTTGGTGATGTCGAGAATCAGCAGCAGGTCGCCCACCTTGATGCCCGGCGCGCGGCCGACGAAATGCAGCACGCGGTGATGCGCGCGGCCCATTTCCATGGTGGCGAGAATGCGGTCCGGCCCGGCGGTGAAGTCGCGATAGCCGAAATAGAGCAGGTCCTGGGCGAGGCGCAGTTCCTCCTCGCGCAGGAAGAGAAGGTTGCGACCCGCCCCGGCGCCGCGCGGCGCATCCGGCTTCTGCGGTTCCGGCCGTTCCGCCATGTTTGCCACGCTCCCGGAGTCTGTCAGCTTTGTTGACACGTTTTTTCCAGCCATTCCACGAAATGCGACGGCGAATCCGAGCCGCCCTGTCCTCCACAGAAGGCTTCATTAGGACGGCCCGCCTGATAAGGCGAGCATCCTAGGCAGGCCCCGCGCTTGACGAGACCCGCCCGGGCGGGGGATTCCTGCAAGCCAGCCGGAGACGGAGCTTGATGGGGTTTTTCGGGTCTATCCGTCGTCAGCTGGGACTCCTGGCCGGACTTCAAAAGGCCCGTGCCGCCCGGGCGGCCGCCCGCGCCGGGGACCAGGCCCGTGACGACCGCAACTGGCCGGCCGCCGTCGCCGCCTATCGCCGATTCATCGAGATCCGTCCCCAGCACGCGGGCGTCCTCGTCCAGCTCGGCCATGCGCTGAAGGAGAATGGCGACCTGCGGGAGGCGGAGGCCGCCTACCAGCGCGCCGCCGCGATCTCGCCCCGGGACCACGACATTCCGCTCCAGCTCGGCCATGTGCTGAAGTTGCAGGGGCGGCTCGCGGAGGCGCGGGCCGCCTATGCGCGCTCGGACGAGCTCGCGCCGGTGAACCATGCGGCGCTGGAACTGGCCTCGCTCTCCGGCCAGCCCGTCGCCCGCGCGGCGGTGCCGCGCGATGCCGGCCAACGTGCCCAGGACGAGGAAGCCGAGGGCCGCCTGGCCCAGGCGCGGGCCGAGGCCGCGGCGGCGAAGGACGATCCGGCGGCACATCGCAACCTCTCGGCCGCGCTGCTCCGCGCGGGCGAGCGTGAGGAAGCCATCCTGGCCGCCCAGGCCGCCTATGCCCTGACGCCCGACCGGCGGAGCTGGCAGGCCGTCCGCCGCGCGGGCGGCGCGCCGGCCATGCCGCCGTCGCGGCCCGATGCCGGGCCGCACCTCTACGACCTGACGGACCTGCTGAGCCTGGTGGAGGGCACGGGCCGCGCCACCGGCATCCAGCGCGTGCAACTCGGCCTCGCGGACGGGATTCTCTCCGACCCCGAGGCGGGCGGGCAGGCGCGCTTCGTCTTCCTGGCGGAGCGTTTCGGTCCCCTCTGGACGCTCGCGCGCGAGGATCTCGAGGCCATCATCCGCTACTGCCTGCACGAGCCGCACAATGCCGGGCGCGCGCGCATGCTGGTGCAGCGTGCGATGGACAATGCGATGCCGACGGATCTCTCCTCGGCGCGGCTCTTCCTCATCATGGGCGCCTTCTGGTTCTGGTCGGGCGCGCCGGCGGCGCTGGCGCGGCTGCGCCAGGCGGGGCTGCGCATCGGCGTGCTGGTCTACGACCTCATTCCCGTGACGCATCCCGAGCATACAACCCAGGGCACGGTGGACGCGTTCCGGCGCGGCCTGCAGGAGGGTGCGGGCCTCTGGGACTTCGCGATCACCATCTCCGAATATACCGCCCGCGAATTGCGGAAGGCGCTGGCGGAGATGGAGGCGCCCGAGATGCCGGTGCGCCCCATGCCGCTGGCCCATCGCTTCAGCACGCCCGAAGCCGTGCCGGCCGATGCCTTTCCCGAGGCCGCCGCCGATCTGCGCGGCCGGGACTACATCCTCTGCGTCGGCACCATCGAATCCCGGAAGAACCACGTGGCGCTCTTCCAGGCCTGGCAGCTGCTGATGCGCGAGGGTGCCGAGCCGCCGCCGCTGGTGCTGGTGGGGCGGCCCGGCTGGCGGGTCGGCGACCTGATGGCGCAGCTGGAGGCGACGCGCTTTCTCGACGGGCGCATCCGCATCCTGCACGGCATCTCGGATCCCGAGCTCGAGGGCCTGTATCGCGGCGCGCTGTTCAGCATCTTCCCCTCCTTCAACGAGGGCTGGGGCCTGCCGGTCGGTGAATCGCTGGCGCTGGGCAAGCTCTGCCTCGCGGCGATGGAGGGCGCCACGCCCGAGGCCGGCGCGGGCTTCGCCGAGCCCATCGACGCCTACAGCCCGCGCGACATCGCCGGGCGCGTGCGCCACTTCCTCGAGGACCGCGATGCGCTCGCGGCGGCCGAGGCGCGGCTGCGCGCGGAATTCGTGCCGCGCACCTGGGCCGACGTGACGCGCCATTTCCTGCACGAGGTCGCGGACTGCATGTCCCGCCCGCCGCCGCAGCGGCCGGAGCGCGAGGCGCCCAAGCTGGCGGAGGGCCAGGCGCTCTCCTTCGCCGCCGGGCCGGACGCGGCGGCCTGGCCGGCGTCCAGCCTCGCGCTCGGCGCGGGCTTCGACGTGCCGGAGGAGGTGGGCTCCTGGCTCATCGGGGAGTCGGGCACGATCCATCTGGAATGCGCGGCGCCGCTGCGGCTCTGGCTGCGGCTCGGCGCGGCGCCCTGGGCGCGCGACAACCATGCGGGCGTGGCGCTGGAGGATGGGCCCATCCGCTGGATCGGCCTGCGCGGGGGCGAGGATGCGACCCTCGCGATCGATGTGCCAGCCGGTCCGGTGACGCTGCGCCTGGTGCTGTCCGGGCCGCACGATCCGCCGCGGGGCGAGACGCGGCCCATCCGCGTGGCGCTGCGCGAGATCACGGCCGCGGCGCCCGAGGCGGCCGAGATCGCGCCGGCGCGGCTGGTGGTCTTCGGTGGCGGCGACCCAGGCTGGCACAGCCTGCTCGGCGAGGGCTGGGACCTTGCCGCCGATAGCGGCGGCGTCGCGGCGCGCGAGGCGCGGGCGGTGCTGCGCCTCAACCTGCCTGCCGCGCCCTCCGCCGAGATCAAGCTGTTGCTGCAGCTGACGCTGCGGCCCGGCGCCTCGGGCACGCTGCTGCACCCGGCCGGCACGCAGGAGCTGCCGGATTCCGGCGGCACGCTCCTGTTGCTCACCAGTGTCATGACCGATGCGAAGGGACGCGCGGAGCTGGTGCTGGCGATGGAGGGCGGCGGCGTTCCGCCCATCCGCCTCGCCTCGCTGCGCTGGGCGGCGGCGGACGACATGGCCGGGCGCCTCGCCATGCTGGAGGCGATGACGCTGGCCGATCCGCGCACTGGAACCACCCTTTCGCCCGAGCGGCTGCGCGCGCTGGAGGCGCGGCTCGCCGCCGAGGTGAAGGCCGGCCCCGCCGCGCTGCCGGGCGGGGAGGGCGGGCGCGCCGCGCTGCGCCTCGCCGCTGCCCGGAAGGGCTGAGGTGCGGCTTCTCCTCGATCTGCAGGGAGTGCAGGGCGCCGCGCGGCATGCGGGGCTCGGCCGCTACAGCCTGGCGCTGGCGCGTGCTCTCGTGCGCGGGCGGCGCGGGCACGAGATCTCGATCCTGCTGAACACGCGGCTCTCGGAATCCGCGGCGCGGCTGGTGGAGGAGTTCGAGCCGCTGCTCGGCCGCGATGCCATCCGCCGCTGGCACGCGCCGGACGGCTCGGCCGCGGGCAGCGATCCGCAATCGCCGCGCCGCCGGTTCGCCGAGCAGCTGCGCGCCCAGGCGGTACACGAGGCGGCGCCGGACCTGCTGCATCTCGGCAGCGTCTTCGAGGGCTGGCGCCACGACGTCGTGACCACCTGGCCCGACGAGTACGAGCGGCCTGTTATCGCCGCGACGGTGCACGATCTCATCCCGCTCACGCTGCGCGAGACCTATCTGGACGGCATGTGGCGCGATGCGGGGCTGGTGCCGTGGTATGCGCGTTGCCTGCGCGAGGTCTCGCTCTGCGCCCCGCTGCTGGCCAATTCCGAGGCGACGCGCGCGGAGCTTTTGCGCCACCTCTCCCTGCCGCCCGACCGCGTGCGCGTGATCGGCGGCGGTGTCGCGGCGGATTTCGCGCCGCCGCGCCTGGATGGTGGCGCGCGCGCGGCGCTGCTCGCGCGGTACGGCCTGCGCGAGGGCTTCCTTCTCTATCTCGGTGCAGGCGATCCGCGAAAGAACGAGGGCGTGCTGCTGCGCGCCTTCGCCCGCCTGCCCCCCGCGCTGCGCGCGCGCCATCCGCTCGCCATCGGCCATGTGAACCCGCCGCATCTGCGCGAGCAGGCACGCGCCGCCGGGGTCTCGGACAGCGAGATGATCTGCCTGCCCTTCGTGGAGGAGGCGGACCTGCCCGGCCTCTACGAGGCGACCGCGCTCTTCGTCATGCCCTCGCTGGCCGAGGGCTTCGGCCTGCCCATCCTGGAGGCCATGGCCTGCGGCGCGCCCTGCATCGCGAGCGACACTTCCGCCATGCCGGAGGTGGTGGGACGCGCGGACGCGCTCTTCGACCCGCGCGACGACGCGGCTCTGGCGGCGCTGATGACGCGGCTGCTGGAGGCGCCGGAGCTGCGCGCGGACCTCGCCGCCTATGGCCCCCGCCGCGCGCGCGAGTTCAGCTGGGACATGGTGGCCGCCCGCGCGTGGGACGCCTTCGAGGCCGCGCCCATCCGCCGCCTGGGCGGCAGGCCGAGGCGGCGCCGCACGCTCGCTTTCGTCTCGCCGCTGCCGCCGGTGCCGAGCGGCATCTCCGACTACGCGTCGGAGCTGCTGCCCGTGCTGGCCGAGCACTATGCCGTGACGCCCGTGACCGGCGCGGCGGTGGATGGCTGGCTCGCGGGCGCCTGGCCCTGCATGAGCGAGGCGGATTTCCTGCGCGACGGCGCGCGCTTCGACCGCGTGCTCTACCAGCTCGGCAACAACCCGCTGCATGCGCAGGCGCTGACCCGGCTGCTGCCGCTGCATGCGGGCGTGGTGACGCTGCACGATTCCGCGATCACCGACCTGCGCAATCACATCGACGCCCAGGCCGAGAGCGAGCCCCGCGCGCAGCGCCTCGTGCGGGAGGAGGGCTATCCCGCCTGCTTCTCCTCGCGCGTGCTGACGGGCGGCGCCGGGCCGCTGACGGATGCGCTCGCCGTGGTGCTGCATTCGGGCCATGCGCGCTGGCTGCTGGAGGCCGAGTACGGTCCCGCCATCGTGCAGGGCAGCGCCGTCATCCCCCATCTCCGCCAGCCGCTCCGCCTGCCCGAGCGCGAGGCGGCGCGGGCCGCGCTGCCATGTCCCCCGCGCGCCTTCCTGCTGGTGAGCTTCGGCCTGATGACGCCGAAGAAGCTGCCCGGCCGCGTACTCTCCGGCTTCGCCGCGATCGCGCGGAAGGATCCGGATGCGCGGCTGGTCTTCGTCGGCGGCTCGGAGGAGGGGACGGGGCCCGCCGTGCTGGCGGAGGCGGAGAAGCTTGGCCTCGGCGGCCGGGTGACGGTGACGGGGCGCGTCTCGGTGGATGTATACCGGCTGTGGCTCGCCGCCGCCGATGCCGCCGTGCAGCTGCGCCAGGACAGCCGGGGCGAGAGCTCGGGCGCCGTGAAGGACGTGCTGATGGCGGGCCTTCCGCTCATCGCCAACCGGCATGGCGCGATGGCGGAGCTGCAGGATTCCGGCGCACTGCTGATCCCGGAACCCGCGGCACTCACCGAACTGACGGATGCGCTGCTCGCCCTCTGGGGGGACCCTGCGCGGCGCCTCGAGATGGGGCAGGCCGCGCGGCGATGGGCGGAGCATGAGCTCTCGCCGCGCCGGATCGCGGCCGCCTATGCCGCCTTCATCGAGCGCGCCTACGACCAAGGGCCGAAGGCGGCGGCGCAGGCCATGCTGCGGGCGGGCGCGGAGCTGCCGCTGACCGGTGCCGATGCGGGCGCGCTGGGCGAGGCGCTCGCGGCCTCCTTCCCGCCGCCGCGCCAGCCGCGCGTCTGGCTGGACACGGCGATCGGCGCGATGGAGCCCGGCTTCCTGGCGCTGCTGCGCGAGGGCATTCCCGGCTGGCGTCCCGAGCCCTGCCGGCGCGAGGGCGGGCGCGTGGTGGCGGATCACGGCTGGGCCTGGCCGCGCCTCGGCCTGCCCGGCGCGCCGCCGGAGGAGGGAATGGCCGTGATCGCCCCGGGCGACTGCGCGCTGATGTCCGAGGGCGAGGGGCGGGACATCGCGCGCGCCCATGGCGCGCGGCTCCTGGATGTGCCGCGCGAGGATCTTCTCTCGCAGGGCGCGCCGACGCAGCGCGCCCTGGTTCAGCGGATGGTCCTGGTCTGACCCGTCAGGGCGGCAGGACGGTGATCCGCCCCGTCGCCTGCCGCGCGAAGAAGGCCGGGCGGTACATGTCCGAGACCTCGGCGCCGGGCAGCTCGAAGCGGCCCGCCGTCACGGCCCTGATCCGCACCGCCATCCGGAACTCGCGCTGATCCGAGGTGAAGGTGAAGGCAGCGGCGAGACGGTCGTCCAGCGCGGGCTGGGCATCGGGCTCCGGCAGCTCGCCGAGGCCCGGAAGGCCGGGCACGGCGCCGGGGCCGAGCCGCGCCACGATCTCCCATCCCGCGGGCAGGCCCTGCGTGATCATGGCCAGGTGCTCCTGCCCGGAATCGGCCCGCGCCTCCACGACCATGATGAAGGACTGGCCGGCCTTCAGCTGGTCGAGGTTCAGCGCCATGCCATCGAGGCCGACGAAGCGGCGGCGGATGGTCATGTTGTTCCGCCCGGCCGGAAGCGCCTCCGCCGGGATGCCCGTGACGGTGAGCACCACCGGCAGCGGCGCGTCGCCCAGGTTGCGGAGCGCGCCGCCGGCCGCGACCGGCAGCGAGCGCCCGGTGACGGCCTGCCCGTCGAAGCTGGCGCGGACGGGCCTCCCGTCGCGCCCCAGCGAGGCGGCGGCGAGCATGGCCCAGGCCTGCTCCTGCGTGGAGGCGGATTGCGGCGTCAACTCCGGCCCCGGAAGGCGTTCGAGGGCTTGGCGCTGCATCGCCGCGGGCGCATTGCCCTCCCGCAGCAGGACCACGAGCGCCATGGCGTCGCGCGCGGCGCTGCCATAGTCGTAGAGCCAGTCGCGACGGCCCGGCGCGGCCAGGGCGGCCGCGAAGGCGCGGTTCGCGCGCTCCTGGTCGCCGGCGCGGGCGAAGGCGGCGCCGAGCTGCGCGCGGGCCAGCGGCGTCGGCAGGCGGTCCATCATCTCGATCAGCCGGCGCGCCGCGCCCAGCCGGTGGCGCCCGGCGAGCGACAGCGTATTCAGCCGCGCCGCCTGGGCCGCGAATTCACGGGGATCGTCGGCCGAGGTCTCCTCCAGGCGTTCGTTGAGATCGGTGAGGGAAGCCTCCAGCGCGGCGTCCGCCACGGCGGCGCCGGCGGCGCGCGCGCGGATCAGCGCCTCGGCAGCATAGGCCGAGGTCCAGAACTCCGGCTCCGCCTGGGCCGACCAAAGGCCGAAGCTGCCGTCGAACCGCTGGCGCGAGAGGATGCCATCCACCACGCGCTGCAGCCGCGCCGCCTGCTCGGGCGTGCTGCCCTCGCTGATGGCGGCGCCGATGCCGAGCGCCTGCGAGGACAGCTGCTCCAGGCAGGCGAGCGGGAAGGCCTCCAGCCGGCGCAGCATGCCCTCCGCGTCGTAGCGGACGGGCGTGCCGAGGCGGGCGCGGGCGCGCCAGGCGCCGGGGATGAAGCGCGCGGCATCGGGCGCCAGCCGCGCCTCCTGGCCGGGCGCGATCTCCATGGTGGTGGCGGCTGTCGCCAGCCCGCGTGAGGAGCGAACCTCGATCCGCGTCTCGCGCGTCGCGGTGAAGCCGTCCGGCCCGGCGACCGCGATGCGCAGGATGCCCTCGCCCGAGCCGGTGGCTCGCAGCGTGGTGGCGGGCTGGGCGCGCGACCCGGTCGCGAGCCGCGCGGCGAGGCGCGTCGGGCCGCCGATGGCGATGGCGCCCTCGGTGGTCAGCGTCGCGCTCAGCTCGCCCGGCGGCAGTTCCAGGTTGTGCAGCAGGACGGGCATGGTCGCCTCGTCGCCCGGCGCGAGGAAGCGGGGCAGCAGCGGCTCGGCCAGCGCACGGTCGCGCACGGTGAGCGCGCGGCTCGCCGAGCCCACCTTGGGGCCCTGCCAGGCGACGGCCATCAGCCGCAGCTCGCCGGCGAAGTCGGGGATGTCGAGCGGGATGGTCGCGCGGCCGTTGGCATCGGTCGTCACCACGCCGCTGAACAGGACGACGTTGCGCTGGGGAATGCGCAGCGCGCCGAGATTGCCCAGCTCGTCGCCGCCCTGGCGCAGCGCCGTGGGCATGCCGTCGTCGTAGCGGATCAGGCGGCCGTAGTCGTCGCGGATGTCCGCGCCCAGCGTGCGCCGGCCGGTATAGTGGGCCAGCGGGTCGGGCGCGGCGAAGCGGGTGAGGCGCAGGATCCCCTCATCCACCGCGGCGAGGGTGAGCTTCACCTCGCCCTGGGCGCCCGCGATGGTCACCGGCAGCTCGATGCGCGTCTGCGGCCGCGCGAGGTCGGGTCCGCCGAGGCTCACCTCCAGCCGCCGCGAGGCGGGGTCGATCTGCAGCCACGCCAGGCCCAGCGCGCGGCCGGGCGCGTCCTGCGGCGCGCCGGGGCGGTAGACGGTGACGGCGGCATAGGCGCCGGCTCCCCAGGCGGGGTCGGCTTCCAGCGTCACCTCGCCGCCGGCCTCCGGCACTTCGATCTCGCGCAGCGAGACCAGCCGGTCTGTCAGGATGGCGAGGCTCGCGCGGCCGGCGAAGGGCGGCGTGATGCGCAGCGTCACCGGCTGCCCCGGGGCGTAGGAGGGCCGGTCCGCCGCGACATCCACCTTGTCCGGCACCTCCGCCGATTCACTGGCGACCCAGCCGGAGCGGAAGCGGAAGGAGGCGATGGCCATGCCGTTCGCCTCCCGCGCCTCCAGCCGGTAGCGGCCGAAGGGCAGGCTGCGCGCGAAGCGGGCGGGCTCCGTCGCGGTGGCGCGGGCGGTCGCCGTGTCCACCGGCTCGTCGGTCCAGATCGTCTCGTAGCGGGAGTAGCTGCCGCGCACGACCATGCGCCAGCTCGGCCGCTCGCGGACGAGGCGCAGGTTCAGCTCGGCGGCCTGCGGCTGGCCCTCGGGATTGGCGACGACAATCTCGAAGGCTGCCTCGGAGTTCGCGTTCACGGATTGCGGGCCGCGGATGCCCACCAGCCGCTGGGCGCCGGCCACGGCGATGTTGAGCTCCGTCCGCGTGCTGCGGCCGCCCGGCTCGTCCACCGAGATGGTGACCTCGCCGCGCAGGGGGCGCGTCGTGTCCGGCGCGCTGGGCAGGCTGAGCTCCAGCGTGGCGCGGCCGTCCGCATCCGTCTCGGGCAGGTCGGCGCCGATGAGGTCGGGACTGAAGCTCTCGTCCTCCAGGCCGAACTGGTAGTCGCGCAGCTCAGGGAAGGGGCTGCGCTGGGTGACGAGGCGCAGCTCCGCGCTGCCGGTCAGGCCCGAGCCGGGCGCGCCGTAGAGGAAGCGGGCGGTGACCGGGATGAGCAGCGGCCGGCCCGGAACCAGGGCGCCGGGAACGGGACCGGCCTCGACTGCGAGGCGCTCGGGCACGAAGGCGTCGACCCGCAAGCTCGCCTCGCCCACCGGGGGCGCGTCGGGGTCGGTCAGCGCTTCGATCTTCCAGACGCCGACCGGGGCCGCGCTGGGCAGGGTCACGGGCCAGTGGCCACCGTCGCGCACCACCGTCTCGGCGGCGACCTGGCCGTTGGGGCGGCGCAGGCGCAGCCGGAGGGGAACGTCGGAGGGCTGGCCGGCGGCATTGCGCAGCAGCGCCATGGCCTGGACCGTCTCGCCCGGCCGGTAGATGCCGCGGTCGAGCCAGAGGAAGGCGTCCAGAGGCCCCGGATGCTCGCGGCCCGAGACGCCGCGGTCGGAGAGGTCGAAGGCCGCGGCCTCGAGGTCCAGCGCCACGAGATCGTCATCCGTCATGGCATGCAGCGAGACGGGCGCCATCGGGCCCTCGCCGCGCAGCAGGGCGGCGGCGAAGCGCACCAGCCCGTCCTCGCCGCTCGTCTCCTCGGCCAGGATCTCGTTGTTGCGGGACATGAGGGCGACGCGGACGCCGCCCGCCGGGCGGGCCGCGCCGAGGCGGCGGGCCTGGACCGCCATGCCGCCCTCGCCGCGCCAGACGGTGAGGCCGAGGTCTGTCAGCACCACGGGCTGCGCGGCCGTCAGCTCGTCGGCATTGCGCGTGCCGTCATTGGGGCGGGCGATCAGCATGTAGAGGCCGGGGCCGGCTTCGCGCAGCTGCGGCGGCAGGGGGATGCTCAGGCGCTGGATCCGGTTGGCCTCGCCGCGCGGCAGGTCGACCGTGCCCTGCCAGACGATGCGGCCCCACGTGTCGGGCAGGTCGCTGGCGGTCCAGTTGTTCATCGCCTCGCCCAGGCGCCAGTCGCGCGTGAGGGGCACGAGGTTGCGCTCCGCGACGCGGACGATGCGGAGGTTCAGCGTGGAGAGGTTCATGGCCGCCAGCGGCACGCGGGCCTCCTGGCCCCGCGCCAGGATGAAGGCGCGGCTGTCGAAGGCGAGGCGCGGGCGCCGGTCCGGCATGGCGATGTTGACGGGGGTGTCGTTGAGCAGGCGGAGGTCGTCCTCCCCCGGCAGGCCGGCGCGCAGGATGACGCGGGTGGTCCGCCCATGCGGCAGGCCGACGACGCAGAGGCTGTCCTGCTCCCGCTGGAAGGAAAGGCCGGGCTGCGGCGGCTCCGCCCGGAGCCAGTCCTGGGGTTGCCAATCGCTGCGGCGGGCGGGCGGGACGGTGAAGGTGAAGCAGGCGCGGGCCGGCTCGGCCTCCGGTTCCAGGTTGAGACGGGCGATCAGAAGGCCGGCGGCGCGGCGGGCCTGGGTGAGGGCCTCCACGTAACGCTGCTCGCCGGGCGCGCGCTCCACCACCGCCTCCAGGGCCGCGATCTGCTGGGCAGGGCGGTTCAGGCGCTGCAGGGCTTCGGCGATGACCAGGAGCGAGGGGATCTCGGGCGGGCCGCCGGGGACGGACATGAAGTTCTGCCAGGCGGCGGAAAGCGCCCGCGCGGCTTCGGGCGGCGTGCGGCGGAGCTGGGCGCGGGCGAGCGAGAGCCACTGGGCGGGCGAGGCCTCGCCCATCGCGGCACGCTCTTCCCAGGCCTGGGCGGCATTCGCCCAATTGTTCTGGCGCTCGGCCGTGGCGGCGCGGGCTTCGGCGGCCGTGCGCTGCTGCGGGGTGCCCCCGGCGGGGAAGCGGCGCTCCAGTTCGTTGCGGTATTGCCCAGAATCCCGGCTGAGTCCGGGCAAATCGAAGGCATGTGCCGCAGGTGCCAGGAGCACGAGCAGGAGAAACACCCAGCGCCGCATGGAAAACTGTCCTTCCCTATTTTCCCGAACCAGGGCACGCTTTTTGAGCGGAATGGTTACGTTTCGTTGCTAATCTGCGGATTGGAATTCGACGAGGCGGATGGTGAATGGAAACCGCGTTGTGACGGTCCGCAACCTGCCTATCGTACACATGATTTCCCGCTGGGAGCTTGCGATTTCATGATCTTGCGCATTGCCGTGCTCGCGGTGCTGTTCGCGTTCCCTGGGCTTGCCCCTGTGGCGCTTGCTCAGCAAGCGGCCCCTGTGACGACGGATGCGGCGGTGGTGGGCACGGTGCCGGTCGAGATCATGGCCAATGGCACCGTCCAGTCCGAAAGCGTCGTCACCATACGAACGCGAGTCGACGGGCAAATCAATCAGGTTCATGTATCGGAAGGGCAGGTCGTGCGGCGCGGCCAACCGCTCTTCACGCTGGACGCACGGCTGAACCAGGCCCTACTGGCGCAGCAGGAGGCTCAGTTGCAGAGCGCGCGGGCCCTCGCCACCCGCACGCAGCTCGACGCGGCCCGCTACCAGAGCCTGCGCGGCGAGAGCTATGCCTCCCAGCAGCGGTTCGAGCAGGCCCAGGCCGATGCCGCCGCCGCCGCCGCGAACGTACTCGCGACCCAGGCGTTGATTTCCCAGACGCGGCTCAACATCGACTTCGCCCAGATCGTCGCCGAGGTGGACGGCGTTCTGGGCTCGTTGCCGCTGCGCGCCGGCAATTTCGTGCGCCAAGCCGAGAACGTCTCGATGGGAACCATCACCCAGACCAACCCCATTCTGGTGCAATTCAACGTGCCCGAGCGCTGGCTGGCCACCATCCGCCGGGCCACGAATGCCGGCCGGGCCATTCCCGTGCGCGCCCAGGCGGACGGCGACACCGAGCAGCCCGTGGCGGGCGAACTCGTCTTCGTGGACAGCCAGGTCGACGTCGCGACGGGCACCATCATGCTGAAGGCGCGCTTCGACAACGACCATGGCCGCCTCTGGCCTGGCCAGTACGTGCAGATCGTGCTGACCCCGGCGATGGAGGAGAACGCCATCACCATCGCCAGCGCCGCCATCCAGACAGGGCAGCAGGGCCGCTATGTCTTCGTGATGAACGAGGGAACGGCCCGCCGCCGCTCCGTTCAGGTGATGCGGATCGTGGGTGACCGGGCAGTGGTCCGGGGCCAGATCGCCGACGGCGAGAAGGTGATCGTCGATGGCGCGCAGCGCGTCGTGGATGGATCGAGGGTGGAGGAAAGGAACAGGACAAGCTCGGCCAATCCGCGCGTCTCGGCGCTGGAGACCGCCCGATGAACATATCCGAGCTCTGCATCCGCCGACCGGTCATGACCTGCCTGCTGACGGCCGCCGCCGTCGTGGCGGGCATCGTCGCTTATACCCGCCTGCCGGTCGCCGCCGTGCCGCGCGTGGACTTCCCCGTCATCCAGGTCTTCGCGACCTTCGCGGGCGCGAGCCCGGAGACGATGGCAACCTCCGTCGCACTGCCATTGGAACGCGAGTTCAGCACCATAGCCGGCCTGGACAGCATGAGCAGCGTCTCCGGCCAGGACACGCTGAACCTGACCCTGCAGTTCCAGCTCGGCCGCAACATCGACAGCGCGGCGCAGGACGTGCAGGCCGCGATGACCCGCGCCCAGCGCCGCCTGCCCATCGAGATGACCATCCCGCCGAGCTACCGGAAGGTGAACCCGGCGGATGCCCCCGTCCTGCTGCTGACGCTGAGCGGCGGCGACACGCCGCTGTACCGGCTGAACGACGTCGCCAGCACCATCGTCGCCCCGGCGCTGAGCCGCGTGCAGGGCGTGGCCCAGGTGCAGACCTGGGGCGAGCAGCTCTATGCCGTGCGCGTCCGGCTGGACCCTGACCGCATCGCGGCCATGGGCCTCGCCTTCGACACGGTGGGCCAGTCCATCGCGGCGGCGAACTCCAACACCCCGGTCGGCCTGCTGACCGGGCCCAGGCAGCAGCTGACGCTCCGCGCCAACGACCAGCCGCAGGACGCGGCGGCCTTCGGCGACCTCGTCGTCGCCGGCCGGGCTTCCGCTCCCGTGCGGCTCAGCGAGATCGCCCGTGTGGCGGACGGCGTGCAGAACGAGCGCGTGCTGAGCTGGCGAAATGGCGAGCGTGCCCTGGTTCTGGCCGTGCTCCGCCAGCCCGACGCCAACACCGTGGACGTGGTGGACGGGGTGCGGAACAGCCTGCCGGCGCTGCGCGCTGCGCTGCCGCCGGGCGCTGAGATCGGCGTGTTCCTCGACCGTTCGGTCTCCATCCGGGCCGCCGTGCATGACGTGCAGGAAAGCCTCGTCATCGCCATCGGCCTGGTGGTGCTGGTCTGCTTCCTCTTCCTGCGCCGCGTCTCCGCCACGCTGATCCCCTCGATCGCGGTGCCCATCAGCCTCTGCATGACCTTCGGGTTGATGTACGTGATGGGCTACGGCATCGACAACGTGACGCTGCTGGGCCTCACCATCGCCGTCGGCCTTGTGGTGGACGACGCGATCGTGGTGCTGGAGGCCATCGTCCGGCATGTCGAGGAAGGGATGCACCCCGTAGCGGCCGCCATGCGCGGCGCCAAGGAGGTGGGTTTCACCGTTCTCTCCATCACGCTGTCGCTGATCGCGGTCTTCCTGCCCATCCTGCTGATGGGCGGCGTGGTGGGGCGCGTGTTCAACGCCTTCGCCGCCACGGTCTCGCTGGCCGTCATCGCCTCCTGCGTCGTCTCGCTGACGCTGACGCCGCTGATGGCGAGCAAGATGCCCGCGCATGGCAAGCCCGGTCGGCTGGACCGCACGCTCGAGGCCGGCTTCGTGGCGATCGAGAAGACCTATGCCTATCTTCTGGGCTGGGCGCTGCGCATGCGGCTGGTGACCTGGCTGGTCTTCATGGGCTCGGTCGCCGCGGCCGGCTGGTTCGCCGTCCATATCCCCAAGGGCTTCTTCCCGATCGAGGATACGGGCCTGCTGCAGGTGAACACCGAAGGTCCGCGCGGCACCTCCATCGAGGCGATGTCCGAGATGCAGGGCCGCGTCGCGGAGATCTTCGCGCGCAATCCCTATACCGACGCCGTGGTCTCGACCGTGGGCGCGGTGGGCGGCTCGGCCTCGATCAACCAGGGCCGCTTCTTCGTCCAGCTGAAGCCTCGCGCCGAGCGGCCCGACATCCAGCTGGTGATCCAGCGGCTGCGGCGCGAGGCCGCCTCCGTGCCGGGCATGCGCGTCTTCGTGCAGCCCATCCAGAACATCAATTTCGGCGCCCGCCAGTCGCGCACGCTCTACCTCTACACGCTCCAGGGCCTGCGGCTGGATGAGCTCTACGACTGGGCGCCGCGGCTCGAGACCGCGCTCTCCCGCGTGCCGCAGCTCCAGGACGTGAACACGGACCTGCAGCTCGACAGCCCCGTGGTGCTCGTGAACGTGGACCGTGACCGCGCCACCGCGCTCGGCGTGTCGGTGGACCAGGTGCGGCTCGCGCTCTTCTCCGCCTTCGGCGCGCGGCAGATCTCCACGATCTACGGCCAGGCCAATGCCTATCCGGTGATCCTGGAGGCGCTGCCGGAGGACCAGCGGGACGAGTCCGGCCTCTCCAAGCTGTACCTCCGTTCCAATACGGGGCGTCTGGTGCCGCTCTCGGCGCTGGCGACGATCGAGCGGCGCTCCGGCCCGCTGACGGTGGGCCACCAGGGGCAGCTGCCCGCGGTGACCATCGGCTTCAACACGCCGCCGGGCGTGGCGCTGGGCGATGCGGTGAACGCCATCCGCGCCGTGGAGCGCGAGCTCGGCCTGCCGCCGACCATCGTGACGGGCTTCACCGGCTCGGCCCAGGTCTTCCAGCAGGCGCTCGCGGGCCAGGGCTTCCTGGTGATCGCGGCGGTGCTGATCATGTATGTGGTGCTGGGCGTGCTCTATGAGTCGCTCATCCACCCGCTCACCATCTTGTCGGGCCTGCCGGCGGCGGCGCTGGGCGCTTTCGCGACGCTGTGGTGGTTCAGCCTCGATCTCTCGGTGATCGCGGTGATCGGCACCTTGTTGTTGATCGGGTTGGTGAAAAAGAACGCCATCATGATCGTGGACGTCGCGCTGCAAAGGCAGCGCAGCGGCGAGACGCCACTGGATGCCGTCCGCCAGGCCTGCCTGCTGCGCTTCCGCCCGATCCTGATGACGACGCTGGCGGCCGCCGCCGGCGCCGTGCCCATCGCGGCCGGCTGGGGCGCGGCGGCCGAGCTGCGCCAGCCGCTGGGCCTCGCCGTCATCGGCGGCCTCGCGGTCTCGCAGGTGCTGACGCTCTTCGTGACGCCGGTGCTCTATCTCGGCTTCGACGGGCTGGCGCGGAAGTTCAGCCGCGGCCGGGGGGCGGTGCCTGTGGCGGCTCCGGCGGAGTAGCATCCGAGGCGGTGAGCGGCTTCTTCCCGCTCACCTCCGAGCCCACGTCGCGCGGCAGCCCCGCCGCGAAGGGCACGGCCATGACCACGACCGCCGCCGCGATCAGGAACGCCGCCGTGAAGTCGGAGGGCTGGAGCGCGCCATGCCCCGTGATGTGGCGCGACAGTTCCAGTGAGCCGGTCGCCAGCACCACGCCGATGGCGGGCGCCAGCTGCTGGGCCGTGCCGTAGAAGCTGGTCGCGGAGCTGAGCTGCACGCGCGAGACATCGGCGAAGGCCAGGGTGTTCAGCGCCGTGAACTGCAGCGAACGGAACAGGCCGCCCAGGGCCAGCACGGCGAACATGGCCGGGATGGGCCAGTCCGGCGTGAACATGGCGCCCGACGCGACGCCGAGCGTCGCCAGCAGCCCGTTCACGATCAGCACAGTCCGGAACCCGAAGCGACGCAGGATGGGGCGCGTCAGCGGCTTCATGAAGAAGGCACCCACCGCCGTCGCGAAGGCGACGAACCCGGCCTGCGAGGCGCTCCAGCCGAAGCCGACCTGGAGCAGCATGGGCACGAGGAAGGGCACGCCGCCCGCGCCGCTGCGGAAGAGGCTGCCAGCCATGGTGGAGTGCCGGAAGCTGGGGATCCGCAGCAGCGTCAGGTCGATGGCCGGGCGTTCCGCGTGGCGGCAATGGTGGATGGCCCAGCCGGTCAGGAGCAGGCCGACCAGCACCAGCCCCTCCGGCCAGCCCGTGGGGAAGATGCCGCGCCCGATGGTCTCGATGCCCGCCATCAGCGTGGCCAGCGCCGCGCCCACCAGCGTCAGCCCCTTCACGTCGGGCGGGCCGGGGTCGGTGCGGGGCAGGGGCTCGATCTTCCAGGCGACCATGACGATGCCGATGATCGCGACAGGCACGTTGATCCAGAAGACGCTGCGCCAGCCCCAGAGGTCCGTCAGCAGCCCGCCCAGCGGCGGGCCGGAAATGGGTCCGATCATGGCCGGCATGGTCAGCCAGGTCATGGCCGTCAGCATCTCGTCCTTGCGGATGCCGCTGAGCAGGAGGAGGCGCCCCACCGGCACCATCATGGCCCCCGCCATGCCCTGGACGACCCGCGCCACCACCAGCTCCGTCAGGCTGTCGGCGAAGCCGCAGGCCGAGGAAGCGAGCCCGAACAAGGCGATGGCGATGAGGAAGACCCGCTTGGCCCCGAAGCGGTCGGCGATATAGCCCGAGACGGGGATGAAGACCGTCAGTGCCACGAGGTAGGAAGTGATGGCCACGCCTAGCCGGGTCGGCTCCTCCCCTAGGTCGCGTGCCATGGAGGGGAGGGCGGTGACGACCGCCGCGCTGTCCAGGTTCTGCATGAACAGCGCGGAGGCGACGATCACCGCGGTAACGCGCGCATCGGCCATGGCCCGAAGCTAGTGCAAACCAGGGGCGAGTCGAAGCCGGGTTCCCGAAACGGCGGATTTCGGGCATTCGGGATGCTCGAACAGGACTTTTGCCCATGCTGCTTCTCACCCCCGGCCCCGTTCAGACGCACCCTTCCGTGCGCGCGGCCATGGCCGAGGACATCGCCCCCTGGGATTCGGCCTTCCGGCCCTTCTACACGCGCCTGCGTGACCGCATCCGCGCCATCGCCGGCGGCGTGGAGGGCGTGCACGTCACCCTGCCGCTGCAGGTGGCGGGCCACATGATCATGGAAGCGGCCATCCGCACCTACGTCCCGGCCGGCGGCGCGCTGCTGGTGCCGGTGAACGGGCAATATGCCGGCCGCGCCGTGAAGCTCGGCCGCCTCGCGGGGCGCGTGGTGGTGGAGCTGGAGGTGCCCGACACCCGCGGCGTGACGGCCGGGGAGATCTCGGCCGCGCTGGCCGCGCATCCCGAATGCAGCCATGTAGCGATGATCTACAGCGAGACCGGCAGCGGCATCGTGAACGACCCCGCCGTGATCGGCCCCGCCGTACGCGCGGCCGGCCGGCGGATGATCGTGGACGCGGTCTCGGCCTTCGGCGCCCTGCCGCTGGACCTCTCGAGGCAGCCGGAGATAGACGCGGTCATCTTCACCTCCAACAAGTGCCTGGAGGGTTTGCCGGGCTTCAGCTTCGCGGTCGCGCGCATCGACACGACCGAGGCCGCTTCCGGCAATGCGGGCTCCTGGAGCCTCGATCTCTCGGACGTGCTGGCCAACACGAATACCAACGGCCCGGGCAGCCTGCGCTTCACCGGCCCGGTTCAGAGCCTGCGCGCGCTCGACGTCGCGCTGGACCGCTTCGATGCCGAAGGCGGGCGCGAGCCGCGCCTCGCGCGCTACCGCGCCAATGCCGACATCCTCTACCGGGGCCTCAAGGCGCTCGGCCTTAAGCCCTATGTGGAGGAGGCGGAGCAGGGGCCGATCGTGGTCACCTTCCACCAGCCCGCGGGCTTTGTGCTGGCCGATTTCTGCGAGGCGCTGAAGCGCCACGACGTCATGATCAGCAGCTACTACACCAGCACCCAGCCGAGCTTCCGCATCGGTGCCATCGGCGATGTGGGCGCGGCTGACATGCACAAGTGCATCGCCGCCGTGGGCGCGGCGCTGGACGAGCTGGGCCTCAGCCAGGCCGCCTGACGGATCGCGCTGGCCCGGAGGCCAGCGCGCCGGAGTTCACTCCGCGACTTCGACCCAGCGCAGGTAGGGCCGGTCCGCCTTCCAGCCCTGGGGGAAGCGCTTCGCGGCGTCCTCGTCCGAGAGCGAGGGGACGATGATGGCCTTGCCGCCCTTCTGCCAGTTCACCGGGGTCGCGACCTTGTGCTTGTCGGTCAGCTGCAGGCTGTCGATCACGCGCAGCACTTCCTCGAAGTTGCGCCCGGTGCTGGGCGGATAGGTCAGCGTCAGGCGCACCTTGCGGGCCGGGTCCAGCACATAGACCGTGCGGACGGTCACCGAGGGATCGGCGTCCGGATGGATCATGCCGTAGAGCTGCGAGACGTGCCGGGACGGGTCCGCGATCATCGGGAAGTTCAGCGCGTGGCCCTGGGTCTGGTGGATGTCCTCCGCCCAGGCGTCATGCCGGTCGAGCGCATCGACGCTGAGGCCGATAACCTTCACGCCGCGCTTGTCGAATTCCGGCTTGAGGCGCGCGGCCTCGCCCAGTTCCGTGGTGCAGACGGGGGTGAAATCCTTGGGATGCGAGAATAGCACCACCCAGGAATCCCTGGCCCAGTCGCCGAAGCGGATGGGGCCCTGGGTCGTCTCGGCCTCGAAATCGGGCGCGACCTGGCCCAGGGTGAGCGGGATGCCGGTCTGCAGTGTCATGGCGCTATCCTTTGTCAGGTGAAGAAGTGAGCCGCCGCCACGAAGACAAGGGCGGCCATGCTCATCAGCGAAACGTCCCAGGCGGGCAGCCAGAGCTCGCTGGGGGCGTCTTGATCCTCGGCCTCGATGGGCCAGGCGTCGTGTTGCGGCGCGAAGCCGCTCTCAAGCACCGGCATGGCGCACCAGTCTCCCCGTGGTTCTGACCCGGTCCGCGAGCACCCGCGTGACCTGCCCGATGACGATCATGGTGGGCGTCGGTAGCTCGGCGCGGCGGGCGTCGAGCGTGCAGGTGCCCAGAGTGGTGTGAAGCGCGGCCTCGCCGGGCAGCGTGGCCTGGGCGACGAGCGCGACCGGGGTGGAGGGAGCCATCCCGGCGGCCAGCAGCCGCAGCGCCAGCTCGTCGAGGCGCGACAGCCCCATGAAGATGGCGAGCGTCCCGCCCGTGCGGGCCAGGGCGGCCCAATCCATCTCCGGCAGCGCGCCGTCCTCGCCATGGGCCGTAAGGAAGGTGACGGCCGAGGCGGTGCCCCGATGGGTGAGGGGAATGCCGGCGGCGGCGGGGGCGGCGAGGCCCGAGGTCACGCCCGGCACGATCCGCCAGCGGATGCCCGCCTCCTCGCAGGCCAGGGCCTCCTCGCCGCCGCGCCCGAAGATGAAGGGATCGCCGCCCTTGAGGCGCACGACGCGCTTGCCCGCGCGGGCCCCCGCCACGAGCCGGGCGTTGATGCGGGCCTGGGACACGGGGGCGGCGCCCTTCCGCTTGCCCACGGCCACGATCTCGGCGCCCGGCCGGACATGGCGCAGCACGGCGCGGCCGGGCAGGGCGTCATGCAGCACGAGATCCGCCTGGCCGAGTGCCTGGACGGCGCGAAGCGTCAGGAGGTCGGGGTCGCCTGGGCCGGCGCCGATCAGCCAGACCTCGCCCGGCGCGAAAAAGCGGCCTCCGAGGGCTGAATCCAGATCAACATCCATGGCGCGTCCAAATCCCAGTTTGACACTTGATATGATCGTATAATCGTGATTTCACCGTGTCTAGTGCATCAGGAGGCGGCCCCGATGAAGGTCAGCGGCGCGGAAATCATCAAGTCGGAGAGCGCAGGCCTCCGCGGCCCGATCGCCGAGGAAATCGGGCACGCCGGTGAAAAAGGTGGACTTTCGGAGGCATCCTACACGCTTCTGAAATTCCACGGGACCTATGAGCAATTTGATCGGGACACTGCGACCGAGCGCAAGCAGGCCGGCGAGGACAAGGACTGGTCCTTCATGGTCCGCGTCCGGGCACCGGCGGGGCGGCTGACGGCGGAGCAGTGGATCGCGCTGGACCGCCTTGCTGACACCCATGCCGACGGCACGCTGCGATTGACCTCCCGTCAGGGCGTTCAATTTCACGGCATCGTGCGGGAAAATCTGAAAGGCAGCATCGCGGCCGTCGACGCGGCCCTGCTGACCACCCTCGCGGCCTGCGGCGACGTGGTCCGCAACGTCATCACCAGCCCCGCGCCCCGGCGCGACGCCATCCATGCCCGGCTGGAGGCCGAGGCGCGCCGCCTCTCTTCCGCCCTTCTGCCCAAGAGCCGCGCGCATCACGAGATCTTCCTCGGCGAGGAGGCGGCCAAGGCGCCCGAGACCGAGCCGCTCTACGGCCCCACCTACCTGCCGCGGAAGTTCAAGATCGCCCTCGCCCACGCCGCCGACAACACGCCGGACGTGCTGGCCAACGACCTCGGCTTCGTCGCGGTGACTGACGGGAAGGGTGCGCTCACGGGCTGGATCGTGACCATCGGCGGCGGCATGGGCATGACGCACAACAAGCCCGCGACCTATCCCCGCATCGCCGATGCCGTGGCGCTGATCGGCCCTGACGAGGTGCTGGAGGTGGCGGAGGCCGTCGTGCGTCTCTCCCGCGACCATGGCGATCGCGCGGACCGCAAGCATGCCCGCCTGAAATACGTCCTGGCCGAGAAGGGCGTGGAATGGGCCCGCGCCCGCCTCTCCGAGGATCTGGGCCGGGAGCTCCTGCCCGCGCCGCCGCTGCCGCGCTTCGAGATCCCGGAGCACCTGGGCTGGCACGCTCAGGGCGACGGGCGCTGGTGGCTGGGCCTGCACATTCCCGCCGGGCGCATCGCGGATCGCGGCGAGCTTCGTCTCCGCACCGCCCTGCGCGAGGCGGCCGCGCGCTTCGGCGCCAACCCCATCGCGACGCCTCAGCAGGACCTGCTGCTCTCCGACATCCGCGAGGAGGATCGCGAGGCGCTGGACGCGCTGCTGCGGGCCCATGGCGTGCCGATGCCCGATACATTCTCGCCGGTCGCGCGGAACATGCTGGCCTGCGTGGCGCTGCCCACCTGCGGCCAGTCCCTGGCCGAGGGCGAGCGCGTGCGCCAGCCGGTGCTGGAGCAGGTCGAGGCGCAACTCGGCCGCGTGGGCCTCGGCGGCGAGCGGATCAGCCTGCGCCTGACCGGCTGCCCCAACGGCTGCGCGCGCCCCTACCAGGGCGATATCGGCGTGGTGGGCCGGGCACCCGGCCTCTACACGCTCTTCGTGGGGGGCGACTTCGCCGGTACGCGGCTGAATTTCCCCCTCGCCGACAAGGTGCCTCTGGCGCGCATCGGCGAGACGCTGGCGCCGCTGATCACGGCCTGGGCCGCCCGCCGCACGGGCGGCGAGGGCTTCGGCGACTTCACCGCGCGGCTCGGCCCCGAGGCGTGCCGCGCGGCGCTGACGCCCGCCATCGCCGCCGAGTGATACCATCGGCGAGAGGCATTCTCTGCTGCCCGGGCCGCGGCATGCGGCCAGCCGGCGGTCCGGCGTGCGAGCGGGCGAAAGGCCGACGGCATGAGCCGCATCAGAAGCGGTAGCGGACCGAGGCGCCGATCACGAAGGGATTGATGTCGGCGCGCGCGCGGATCAGCCCGCTGTTCACGCTGACATCCGGCTGCATCAGGATCCACTTGGCGTCGAAGTTGACGAGCCAGTTTGGCGCAACCTCGTAGTCCACGCCGATATTGGGCGCGACGCCGACGGAAGGGTCGATCCGCACGCGGTTCACCGGCGCCGTCAGCGTCCCGCCCTCGCCGTAGAACCAGGTGACGTTGAGGCCGACCCCGACATAGGGGCTAAGCCGCGCGCGGGGCAAAGGGTGGTACTGCACCGTGAGCGTCGGCGGCAGCGCCCAGACATGGCCGAGCCGCACATGGCCGAGCGCCGAGTTGGCGACGCTCACGTCATGCCGCGTGGTCGCCGCGATGAGGTTCAGCGCGATGTTCGGCGTGATGAAGTAGCTGACGTCGAGCTGCGGGCTCGCGCTGTTGCTCGCCTCCGGCGTGCCGCCGATGCGGCCGACATGCCCGCCATTGGTGGGCAGCACGCCGATCGCGCCGAAGCCGATCACCACATCGCCGGCATTCTTGCCGCGCGGCGCGTCCTGCGCGGCGGCGGTACCTGCGCCCAGCAGCAGCATGGCCGCTGCCGCATAGCTCGCTATCCTCATCTTCCGGGACCTTCAGAAATGTCGCAGCGATCCGCTGCGACATGTCCCCTAGGCGCCGGCTGGAAGGCCCGCCTTGCGTTAAATCAAGGGCTTCCTATTCCGCGCGGATGTTGGCGCGGTCCACCACGGTCTTCCAGCGGTCGATCTCGGCCTCCTGGAAGCGACGGAACTCGGCGGCGCTGCTCGCCACCACATCGAAGCCGATCTGGCTGAGGCGCTGGACGCTCTCGGGATGGCGCAGCGCCTGGATGCAGCCGGCTTCCAGCTTCGCCAGCACCGGCGCGGGCAGGCCGGCCGGCGCCATGGTGGCCTGCCAGGAGGTGACGACGAAGTCGCTGAGGCCCACCTCGGCCGCCGTGGGCACGTCCGGGATGGTCGGATTGCGGCGCTCGCTCGTCACCATCACCGGCTTGATACGGCCCGCCTGGATATGCGCCGCGACGCCCGAGAGGTTCTGGAAGGTCAGCTCGGTATCGCCCGCGATCAGCGAGGTCGCGGCCGCGGCGCCGCCCTGGTAGGGGACGTGCGTCGCCTCGACCCCGGCGCGCAGCTTGAACAGCTCCATCGTCATATGCTCGGACGAGCCGACGCCCGAGGTGGCGTAGGAGACGTTGCGCCCATTGGCCTTCAGCCAGGCCAGCACGCCGGCATAGTCCGTCGCGGGGACCTTGGCCGGATTGATGATCAGCACGTTGGGCGTCGTGACTGCCAGCGTCACGGTCTGGAAATCGCGCAGCGGATTGTAGGGCAGGTTGGGACGCAACGCGGCATTGATCGCGAAGACGCCGATCGAGCCGGTCATGAGCGTGTAGCCGTCGGCGGGCGCCCGGGCCAGGACCTGTCCGGCCACCGCGCCGTTCGCGCCGGGCCGGTTCTCGACCACGACGCTCTGCCCCAGGATCCCGCTCAGCTTGGAAGCGATGACGCGCGCGGTGATATCGGAGGGGCCGCCCGCCACGAAGGGCACCAGCATGGTGATGGGCCGCTGCGGCCATTCCCCCTGCGCGAGGGCGCCGGCGGGCAGCAGGGCGGGGGTCGCGAGCAGCGCCCGGCGGGACAGTCTCATGTGTTCCTCCTTCATCTTGCGTCCATCCTGCCTGGTCGGACCGTCTTGTCCAAGTGGCGCCGTTGGCTTCATATCCTGCCGACCAGGGAGACCTTTGCCAGGCATGTCCATCGATCTCGAGATCGCCCGCGCCGCGACGCTGAAGCCCATTGCCCAGATCGCGGAGAAGGCGGGGATCCCGGCCGATGCGCTGGAGCCCTACGGAAAGTACAAGGCCAAGATCGGGCTCGATTTCGTGGCCAGCGCGCGGCATGACCGGCCGATCGGCAAGCTGGTGCTCGTCACCGGCATCAGTCCGACCCCGGCGGGCGAGGGCAAGACGACGACCACGGTCGGACTCGGCGACGCGCTGAACCATATCGGCAAGCGGGCCATGATCTGCCTGCGCGAGCCCTCGCTCGGCCCCTGCTTCGGCGTCAAGGGCGGCGCGGCGGGCGGCGGCCATGCGCAGGTCGTGCCGATGGAGGACATCAACCTCCACTTCACCGGCGACTTCCACGCGATCACGGCGGCGAACAACCTTCTCGCCGCGATGATCGACAACCACATCTACTGGGGCAACACCCTCGGCATCGATACGAGACGTGTGACCTGGCGCCGCGCGCTGGACATGAACGACCGCTCGCTACGCAGCATCGTGGGCTCGCTGGGCGGCACGGCGAACGGCTTCCCGCGCGAGGACGGCTTCGACATCGTCGTGGCGTCGGAGGTGATGGCGGCCTTCTGCCTGGCCTATGACCTCGCGGACCTGCAGGCGCGGCTGGGGCGGATCATCGTGGCCAGCACGCGCGACGGAAAGCCCGTGACGGCGGCCGACCTCAAGGCCGATGGCGCCATGGCGGTGCTGCTGCGCGATGCGCTGGCGCCCAACCTCGTGCAGACGCTGGCGGGCTCGCCCGCGCTCGTGCATGGGGGGCCCTTCGCCAACATCGCGCATGGCTGCAACAGCGTGATGGCGACCACGCTCGGCCTGCACCTGAGCGACGTGGTGGTGACGGAGGCGGGCTTCGGCGCCGACCTGGGCGCCGAGAAGTTCCTGGACATCAAGTGCCGCCTCTCGGGCCTGGCGCCCGATGCCTGCGTGATCGTGGCGACCATCCGCGCGCTGAAGATGCATGGCGGCGTGGCCAAGTCCGACCTGGGGCGCGAGGATGTGGGCGCGGTGCGGCGCGGCATCGCGAACCTCGCGCGGCATGTGGAGAACATCAAGAAGTTCGGCCTGCCGCCCGTCGTCGCGCTGAACCGCTTCAACGCCGATACGGAAGCCGAGATCGAGGCTGTCCAGGAGGCCATGGCCGCACTGGGGACCGAGGCCGTGCTCTGCACCCATTGGGCTGATGGCGCGAAGGGCACGGTGGAACTGGCCCATGCGGTGATGCGGCGGATCGATGGCCGCGAGGCCGCGTTCAAGCCGCTCTATCCCGACAACCTGCCGCTCGCGGGCAAGATCCTCGCCATCGCGCAGGAGATCTATCGCGCCTCCGATGTCTCCATCCCCGACAGCGTGGCGGTGAAGCTCGCGCGGTTCGAGGCGATGGGCTTTGGCCATGTGCCTGTCTGCATCGCCAAGACGCAGTACAGCTTCAGCGCCGACCCCACCGCGCTTGGCGCGCCGGAGGGGCACGTGCTGCCGGTGCGGGACGTGCGGCTCTCGGCTGGCGCGGGCTTCGTCGTCGCGATCTGCGGCGACGTCATGACCATGCCCGGCCTGCCGCGCGTGCCGGCCGCAGAGAACATCCGCCTCGATGCGAAAGGCCGCATCGAGGGGCTGTTCTAGAGGCCTGGTTCACCGCTTCGGCCATCGGGCCGAAGCGGATCGGGCGCTTACGGCTCCAGCAGCTTCTCGACGGCGGCGGCGATGGCCAGCAGGCGCTGGTCGCCCATCGCCTCGCTCATCAGCATCAGGCCGGCCGGCGCCTCGCCCGGGATGTGGCAGGGCAGGCTGATGGCGCATCGGTCCAGGAAGTTGCCGATCGCGGTGTTCCGAAGCAGCAGCAGGTTGATGCGATTGTACTCGCTCTCCTCAGCCACGGCGGCGATGGCGGGCGGCGCCACGGGCACGGTCGGGCAGATCACCGCGTCGAAGGGCGCGGTACGCGGGGCGACGGCGGCGATGATCTCGCGCCGTGCCTTCAGGACATCGAGGTAGTCCGCGGCACTCATATGCTCGCCGCGCGCGATGCGCTTGAGGATGAGCGGGTCGTAGCGTGGGCCGTCGCTCGCGATCAGCTCCTTGTGCCAGGCGAAGGATTCGGCCGCGGTCAGGCCACCCTTGGCATTGACCTGCGGCAGGCGGTTGAGCTCCGGCAGGGCGAGGTCCACCAGCTTCACCCCGGCCTGCTCCAGCAGCGCGAGCGCGCGGGCATAGGGACGCGCGACCTCGCCCTCCATCCCGTCTTCGACGATGTTGTGCAGCACCGCGAAGCGCAGACCGCTCAGATTCACCTCTGGGAGGGGCGCCACGCTCTCCTGGCCGGAGATGAAGGCGTCCAGCGTGTGGCAGCAAGCGACGGAGCGCGCCAGCGGCCCTACCGAGTCGAGCGAGAAGGAGAGGGGCAGCACACCCTCATCCGTCACGCGCCGCGCCGTCGGCTTGAAACCCACGATGCCGTTGAGGGCGGCCGGGATGCGGCAGGAGCCGCCGGTATCGGTGCCGAGCCCGCCGAAGCCCATGCCTTCGGCCGCCGCCACGCCCGCGCCAGACGACGACCCGCCCGGCAGGCGCCCCGTCTGGCGATCCCACACCGATTTCGGCGTGCCGTAGTGCGGGTTCACGCCGAGGCCGGAGAAGGCGAATTCCGACATGTTGGTGCGGCCCAGCACCACGAAGCCCTGGCGCAGCAGCCGGTCCACGACCACCGCATTGGCGGTGGCCGGCGCCGAGCCGTCGCGCGCGACCGAGCCTGCCTTGGTCACGACGCCCGTCTCGTCGAACAGGTCCTTGATGGTGATGGGAATGCCGGCGAACCGGCTGGGCGCGCGGCCCACCAGGCGCAACTGGTCCATGGCCAGCGCCGCATCCCGCGCGGCCTTGGCGTGGATGGCGGTGAAGACCCGGGGGCCTTCGCCCTCCGCCATGCGGGCCAGGGCCTCCTCGACCAGCGCGGCCGAGGTGATGGTTCCGGCTTCGAGCGCTTCGGCGGCTTCGGCGATGGTCGGGAACGCGTGGCGCGGCATCTGGCCCTCCTGAATGGCAGGGCCGGACTATGCGAGGGGACGCGGCTCCGGGGAACCCGCCCCCCTTCAGATCACGAGCAGGGCGAGGGGATAGGCTGCAACTCGCCCAGCCGGCCGTCGACCACGAACTCGCCGAAATCCATCTTCAGCTCGTCCGCCACGCCGTTCTCGAAGTAGCGCATGCTGACCTCGTAGTCCGGTGTCGACGCGCCATTGGCCTGGGAGGAAGCGTTGCGGTCGAAGAAGGCGATCCGCATCCGCGCGCTGCCGAGCGTGGCTAGCAGCGGGAAGTTCGGGTTGGGCTGGGGCTGGGTCCAGCCGCCGGAGAAGAAGGTGGTGGTGTCCTGCGCGCCCTCGGCGCTGGTGCCGTCGAAGAGCGGCGTTGCGAGGATGCGCTGGCCGGCGCGGGCGGCGGCCAGGCTGCGCAGCGTGTGCACCATGGGCAGGATGGTTCCGCGCGGCAGGTCCTCGGCCTCGCCGCTCGGCTCGGAATACTGCACGCGGCCGCCCTCTGGCGTCAGCGTCGCCTCGCCGGCGATGCGGGAGGTGACGGCGCCTTCGGTCATCTGCGTGAGGGAGAAGCGGAGCCGGGTGCCGTCCTTGGATTCCAGCGTCGCGTAGTCGGAGCTCGTCTCGATCGTGTTGCCGTCGCGGTCGGAGAGCACCAGGGTGAACCGCTGGCGGGATGCCCAGGCATCGCAGGCATCCACCACCTCGAAGAGCATGATGCCCTCCGCGCGCGTGACGGATGCGCTGTCGCGCACGCTGTCCAGCGTGAGGCGATAAGCCGCGCGGTGGGCGAGCATGTGCTCGGTACCGGGCTCGTTCGCGGCGAGGGCAGGAGAGAGGAGCGCCGCGGAGAGCAGCGCCGCCAGGGCGGTTCGGAACTTCATATGGGAAATCATAGAGGAGAACCGTGACGGTGTAATCGGTATCGTCACGGGCCCCCTTTATGGAAGGGCCGTCATCAGCCGGACAGCTTCATCAGCCCATCCACCGCGACGCAGCCATTTTCGCGGCAGACCAGGGGGTTGATCTCCGCCTCGTCCAGCCGGTCGCCCAGCGCGGCGACGAAGCCCGAGAAGCGCGAGACGGCGCCAGCCACCGCGTCCAGATCCACCTTGGCGCTGCCGCGGAAGCCGTCCAGCAGCGGGAAGGCCTTCAGCGACTTCAGCATGGCCATGGCGCCCTCGGTCGAGACGGGGGCGATATCCAGCGCCACGTCCTTCCAGAGCTCCGCCTGCACGCCGCCGAGGCCGACCAGCACCATGGTGCCGAACTGCGGGTCGCGCCGGGCGCCGAGGATGAGCTCCACGCCGCGCGCCTCCATGCGCTGGACCAGGACACCATCGATGCGCGCCTGCGGCGCATGCTGGCGCGCGCCCTCCATGATGCGCGCGAAGGCGGCCGTGACGGCGGAGGCGTCGGCGAGGTTGAGCTGCACGCCGCCGACCTCGGTCTTATGTGCGATGTCCGGGCTGTCGACCTTGAGCACCACCGGGAAGCCCAGCGCCGTGGCGGCCGCGACGGCCTCGACTGCGGTGCGGGCGCGGCGCTCGTCCACCACGGGCAGCCCGGCGGCGGCGAAGGCGGATTTGGCGGCGGCCTCCATCAGCGTGGCCTCGCCGGCCGGGATGGCCTTGGCCGCCGTCTCGGCGGCGGTGTCGATCCGCCCGGCTGCGGGCTTTGGCCCATGGTGGTCGAACCAGAGGCTCAGCGCCTTCATCATCCGGCGAGAGCTGCGGAAGAGCGAGAGGTGGCGGCTGCCATCGGCCGCTTCCGGTCCCGCGCCCTCCAGGCTCTCGGGCACCCAGGCGACGCAGATGGGCTTGCCGGCGGCGGCGGCCATCGGGTCCAGCGTCTTCATGCGCGCCGGCGTCGCGGTCGGGGCGGGGTTGTGGTAGACGACTGGGAAGACGATGGCGCCGTACTGCTCGTCGGCGAGCATCGCTTCCATGCATTCCTCGAAGGATTTCGGATTGGTCGCCACCTGTGCCGTGAGGTCGCAGGGGTTACGCGGGCTGCCGAAATCCGGAATCGCGGCGCGCAGCACCTTCTCCGTTGCCGGAGCGGGCTGCGGCAGCTCGAGGCCCGCGAATTCCGCATGGTCCGCCGCCATGATGCCCGCGCCGCCGGAGGGCGTGACGATGCCGACGCCGCGCCCCTTGGTCTTGGGCGGCGGCGACTTCGCGAAGAAGCCCGCCGTCTCGAGCATCGCGTCGAAATCCTCGACCTCCAGCATGCCCGCGCGGCGGAAACCAGCCGACCAGGCGGCCGTGCTGCCCGCGAGCGAGCCGGTGTGCGACATCGCGGCCTTGGCGCCGATCTCGCCGCGGCCGAGCTTCAGCACCACGATGGCCTTGCCGAGGTCACGCGCCATGTCGCCCAGCGCGAAGAGGCGCCGCGCATCCCGCAGGCCCTCCACCACCAGGGCGACGCTGCGGCATTCGGGGATGGTGAGCTGGAAGGCCGCGAGGTCGCAGACGTCGAGGTCCGTCGCATTGCCCGCCGTGGTCATGTGACACATGGCGAAGCCGCGCTCGGCGGCCTGCATAAGGGCATAGCCCAGCGCGCCCGACTGGCTGACGACGCCCACACCGCCCACCGGCGCGGTGAGCTTCACGTAGTCCGGCATGAAGGTGCCGCCGGCGCGGAGCCGATGGTCCACGAAGCCGAGGCAGTTGGCGCCCAGCAGCGGGAAGCCGAGGCTGCGCGCCATGTCGCGCAGCTGCTGCTCCTCGACGGCGCGCTCGGGCAGGTCGGTCTCGCCATAGCCGGAGGCGTAGATGGCGGCGCCGCCGCCGCCCTTCGCGGCCAGGTCCTGCACGGCCTGGGCCACGCCCTGGCGCGGCAGCGCGATCACGGCGGAATCGGGAGCGCCCGGAATGTCGGCGATCGAGGCGTAGCAGGGGCGGCCGTGAAGTTCCTGGCCCGCGTATTTCGGGTTCACGCACCAGACGGGGCCGTCGAAGTCGCGCATGTTCTGCACGGTGCGGGCGCCGAAGCCGGTCGGCTCGGCGGAGACGCCCACCACGACGAAGCTGCGAGGAGCCAGAAGGCGTTGCAGGCTGGCTGGGTCGCGCAGCTTTTCCACGGCAGGCATCGAAATTTCTCTCCCTCGGATTTGATGCGTATTCCGGCCCAGCTGAAACGTTTCGACAAGCCCCTCCGCCGATCAAACCGCCAGCAGCGCGGGAATCGCGAGCCCGGCGAAGCGCCGGCCCAGCGCGGCATGGTGCGGCGCATAGGCCCCCGCGCGATCGAGCAGGTTGATCGTGCCGATGACCTCGCCGTTCCAGAGCACCGGCAGATTCAGAACGCTCTCGCAACCGAGCGAGAGGATGAGCGCGTGGTCGGCGAAGGTCGCGCGGATATCCTCCGCGTCGCGGCCGATGAAGGGCCGCCCCTCGCGCAAGAGCTGCCGCGTCCAGGCCGAATCCCGCACCTGCTTCGCGCCGCCCGCGGGGTATTCCGCCGGGCGGCTGCTATAGACGCGGGTGTTGAGATCGCGCGCGCGGTCATGCCGCATGATGGTGAAGAGGCGATGGCCGATGGCGCGGCGCGTCGCCTCCTCCAGCGCCACGAAGGTCGCGCCCGGCTGGCCAGGCGCGGCCAGCGCGGCGACGACGCCGTCCAGTTCCGTCATGCCATGCCCATCGCGGCGGGCAGCCAAAGGGCGATGCCGGGGAAGGCCACGACCAGCGCGAGCGCCACGAACATGGCGAGGATCATCCACGTCACCCAGGGAATGGTGCTCTCCATCGTGACGCCAGCGATGCGGCAGCTCACCATCAGGTTCACGGCCATGGGCGGCGTGAACTGGCCGATCGCGATCTTCATGGTGAGGATCACGCCGAACCAGGTCAGGTCCCAGTGGAAGGCCTGCGCGATGGGGATCAGCACCGGCAGCAGGATCAGGAAGGTCGAGACGCCGTCCAGGAACATGCCGATGAAGATCAGCGCGATCATCAGCAGCACGATAGTCCCGTACTCGCCGATGCCCAGGCCCACGATCCAGCCCGCGATGGGCTGCACGATTCCGAGCGTCGAGGTGGACCAGGCGAAGACGCTCGCAAGCGCGATGATGATGAGGATGACGGCCGAGATCTCGCCCGCCTCCACCAGCATCTCGTAGAGGTCGCGCAGCGTCATGCTGCGGTAGATGAAGAAGCCGACGAAGAGCCCGTAGAAGACCGCCATCACCGCGGCCTCGGTCGGCGTGAAGGCGCCGATCCGCATGCCGCCCAGGATGACGATCGGCGCGAGCAGCCCCCAGATCGCTTCCTTGAAGGCGCGCCAGACGGAGAGCTCGTCGCGGTCCGGGTTCTTGCCGCCGAAATCCTTGAGCCAGGAGATGATCAGGATGGGCACGATGATCGCGACGCCCGCGAGGATGCCGGGCAGCATGCCCGCCATGAAGATGGCCGGCACGGAGACGCCGGGCACCATCACCGCATAGACGATGAAGGCGATGGAGGGCGGAATCAGGATATCCGTCGCCGCCGCCGCCGCGACCGTGCCGGCGATGAAGGGGCGGGGATAGCCGTCCTTCACCATGCTGCGCGTCACCACCTGCCCCACGGCCGCCGAGGTCGCGGGGCCGGAGCCGGAGATGCCGCCGATCACCATCGCGACCAGCACCGCGACCGTCGCCAGCGCCCCGCGCCCCGCGCCCACCAGCGCGGTCGCGAAGCGCACGAGGCGCAGCGCCACGCCGGTGCGGTCGAAGACGCAGCCCACCAGCACGAACATCGGGATCGCGATCAGCGGATATTTCGCGATGCCCGCGTAGACATTGGTCGGCATGGCCATGAGCGTCTGGTTAGCGAGGGTGATCGCGAAGGCGCCGGCGAGCCCGAGCGCCACGCCGATCGGCACGCTGCCCAGCAGCAGGACCAGGAAGAGCAGGAAGAGGATCGCGCCGATCACCCGTTCTCTCCGCGCGCGAGCCGGATGATGCGCCCCGCCGCGCGCCCGATCACGAGCAGCGCCAGCACGGGCAGCCATACGCTGTAGAGCCATTGCGGATGGCCGAGGCCGGGCGAGAGAACCTCGAAGTCGTACTCGTCCATCACCATCCGCGCGCCGTACCAGGCGATGAGCGCGAAGCAGAGGATGAGCAGCAGCATGGCCACGATCTCGCCCACGCGCTGCCTCTGGGGCGAGAGCTTCTCGACGAAATAGCCGATGCGGATATGGCGCCCCGCGGCGGTGGCCAGCGCGGTGCCGACCATCGCGACGGCGACCATGAGGGCGACCGAATACTCCTCCGTGAAGGAGAAGGAGATGTTGGTGAGGTAGCGCGTCACGACATTGCCCGCCGTGATGAGCGCCATGGCCGCCATGGCCAGCGCCAGCAGCACGCGCTCCAGCGTGAGGGGGATGCGCGTGCGTGGATCGGCCGGCGCCGCGCCCGGGTCGAGATCAGCGGCCATCAGGGCACCATCGGCATCAGGCCGCAGCCCGGATCGCGGCTTCCGCCTTGGCCGTGATCTCACGGCCCACCGTGGCGGCCCACTTGTCGTAGACCGGCCGCAGCGCCGTGGCGAAGGCCTGCTTTTCCTGCGGCGAGAGGATCGTGACCTCCACGCCGCGCGTGCGCAGCTCCTTCAACGCGGCGTCGTCCGTGCCCGGGATGCCGAGGCCCTGTCGCGCGAGCGCGATGTTGCGCCGCGCGGCCTCGATGCCGCATTCGCGGATGAGCTGCTGGTCGGCCGGCGTGAAGCTCGCCATCAGCTGCTTGTTGAGGCCGAAGATCAGGGCGTCGTTCACGTAGTTCCAGATGGTCATGTGCTTCTGCGCCAGCGTGTCCATCCGGAAGGCAAGGAAGAGGTTGACCGGGTTCTCCTGCCCGTCCACCGCGCCGGTCGAGAGGGCGGGCTGCAGGTCGGCGAAGGACATCTGCAGCGGGTTGGCGCCGAGCCCGTTGAAGATGTCGTTGAAGATGGCACCCGCCGCGAAGCGGATCTTGAGGCCGCGCAGATCGGCCGGCGTGCGGATGGCGCGGCGGGAATTGCTGATCTCGCGGAAGCCGTTCTCGCCGAAGGAGACGGCGGTCACGTCGCGGCGGTCCATGATGCCGACCAGGTCGCGCCCCACATCGCCGTTGATCAGCGCGTCGAAGGCGCGGTGGTCGGGCATGAGGAAGGGAAGCTGGAAGATCCCGGCCTCGCGCACCTGGGGGGCGATGTTGATGGTGCTGAAGACGGCGAAGTCGATGATGCCCTGGCGCATGGCCAGCAGCTCGCGCGTCTGGTCGCCGCCGACGAGCTGGCTGCCGGGATAGACCTTCACGTTGATCCGCCCGCCCGATCGCTCGGTGATGAGCTCGGCCCACTGGAAGGCGCCCTCGGCGAAGGGGATGGGGCGGTTGCCGACGACGGACATCTTGTATTCGGGCCGGTACTGCGTCTGCGCGCGGGCGACGTGCGGCGCGGCCAGCAGGCTGGCGCCGCCGGCCAGCAGGTGGCGGCGGCTCGGGCTCATGGTCATCGAAGGCTCCTCCCAGGGGCGGCTTGTGCTGCCGCGTTTTGCGGCCCTCACCATGCGGCGGGGACTGCCGGGCGCGCAAGACGGGGGCAAGTTGCGCCCGGCCCTACTTGGCCGAATACTTGCCGGGAAGCGCGTCTGGAGGGACACGGATGTCATTCTACCGAGGCATGACCTGCGGAAACGTCACCCTGAAGGGGGATGGCGGCACCCCCATCACCGCCTATGTGGCCAAGCCCGAAGGGAAGGGGCCCTTCCCGGGCGTGGTGCTGATCCACCACCTGCCGGGCTGGAGCGAGCTCTACATCGAGACGACGCGCCGCTTCGCCCATCACGGCTTCATGGCCATCTGCGCGAACCTCTACGAACGCGCAGGCGAGGGGAACCCCGACGACGTCGCTGCCAAGGTCCGCGCCGAGGGCGGCATCCCCGACAGCCAGATGGTGGGCGACACCGCCGCCGCCGTGGCCTGGATGCGGGAGCAGCCGGAGAACAACGGCAAGGTCGGCCTCTACGGCTCCTGCTCGGGCGGGCGGCATGCCGTGATCTATGCGAGCCAGCGCCGGCATGTGGACGCGGTCGTGGACATGTGGGGCGGCCGCGTCGTGATGGGCCCCGAGGAGCTGAACGCCAAGACTCCCGTGGCACCCATCGACATGACGAAGGACCTCTCGGCCCCGCTGCTGGGCCTCTTCGGCAATGACGACCGCGCGCCGAGCCCCGAGCAGGTGGACCAGCACGAGGCCGAGCTGAAAAAGCACGGCAAGACCTACGAATTCCACCGCTATGACGGTGCGGGGCACGGCTTCAACTACTGGCACCGCCCGCTCTACCGGCCCGAGCAGGCCATGGACGCCTGGGGCAAGGTCTTCGCCTTCTTCCACAAGTATCTGGGGAAGTAGGGCGATGTGTACCTCGATCGTCGAGATCGTGGCCGCCGAGGGCATGGCGAAGCGGGGCGACGAGTGGTTCCCGCTGACCCAGGCGGTGGTGGCCTACGACCACGCACGGCATGCGAATCTGGGCGATGTGATCACCCTCGATTTCTTCAACACCGGCATGGAGCCGGGAGCCCGCGCGGCGGTGGAGCTGACGCTGGAGAGCGCCAAGGAACTGCGGGCGGCGCTGGAGCGGGCCATCGTGGCGGCGGAGTTTGAGGAAGCCGAGGTCAGGGGGAAGGGGGCCCTGCCGCGCGCGGCTTGACCCCCCGACCCACGGCTGTAGCGTCCCGCGCCATGGCCACGCACCGCTTCCAACCGACCCGCTATCACAACACCATCGGCACGGCCGAGCCCGTCCTGCGCGTGGCCGATGGCGACACGATCATCGCCGCAACCGTCGACGCCTCGGGCCTCGACGCGCATGAAGTCGCCGTCGCCAGCCGCCCCAATCCCATGACCGGCCCCTTCTTCATCGAGGGCGCGGAGCCCGGCGACACGCTCGCCGTCCGCATCGACCGGCTGACGCCGAGCCGCGCCACCGGCTGGACCTACTCGCCGCTCGCGCTGACCGTGCTGGATCCCGCCGCCGTCATCGACCGGCCGCCGGTCCAGCGGGTGGTCTGGGACATCAACCGCAATGCCGGGACGGTGCAGCTCCAGGAGCCGGTGAAGGGGCTCGAGGATTTCGCGCCCGAGATCCAGCCCATGATCGGCTGCTTCGGCGTGGCGCCGGCGGGCGGGCAGGCTCTCTCCACCGCGACCAGCGCCCAGAACGGCGGCAACATGGACTACCGGCTCTTCGCGCCGGGCACGACGGCCTGGTTCCCGGTCTCGGTGCCGGGCGCGCTGTTCTATCTGGGGGACGGGCATGCCTGCCAGGGCGACGGCGAGATCACGGGCACGGGTATCGAAACCTCCTTCGAGATGGAGGTCACCGTCCAGGTCCTGAAGCGCACCATCACCTGGCCGCGCGGCGAGACGGCGGAGGACATCTTCACCATCGGCAATGCCCGCCCGCTTGACCAGGCGCTGCAGCACGCCACGACCGAGATGTCCAAGTGGCTCGGCGAGGATTACGGGCTCGACGCGCGCGCCGCGAGCCACCTGATGGGCCAGGTGGTCCGCTACGACGTGGGGAACGTGTTCAACCCGGCCTATACCGTCGCCTGCCGCATCGCGAAGAAGTGGCTGACGAAGCGCTGATCACTTCCCGCCGGCGGCCACGCTCCGAAGCTGCGCGACCCAGCCAGGCCGCGTGTTCCGCCAGGAACCGGCGACCGCCGACCAGAGCGTGACCTCCTCCAGCTCCAGCAGCAGCCGGGCGTTCTCGGCCGGGCTGCGGGCGGCCTGCGCCTCGGCCACCCAGCCGGGGCGGCGCTGGCGCCAGCTCGGCTGCACCGCCTGCCAGCCCATGTTCTCTTCCAGCTGCCGCATATGGGCGGCCACTTCGGCGGGGGAGCCGGCGCGGGACACGCGCTCGACCCAGCCGGGCCGGATGCGCCGCCATTCGGGCGAGACGGCTTCCCAGGTCACGGCCTCCTCGAACTGGAGCAGGGCGGCGGCGACCTCTCCGCGCTGGGCGTGCAGGGGGGCGGGCAGGGCAAGCAGGATGGGGATGGCCAGGAGACCGCGGCGCGCGGGGAATTTCATCGTTTCCTCCATTCGTCATGGCGCTCGCGGATGATGTCAGGGCGTACGCCCGGGGTCACTTCGTTTCGGGGGGAGGCGCGGCCGGACCACATCCCGCTTGACGATGATGGGGGGGAGCGACAGTGTCGCAGCACATGCTCAGGAACCTGGACCTTTTCGATCGACGCCGACGTCGCTGCTCCCCAGCGGCGGCTCTTCCGGCTGCGCGTCGATCGGCGTCCTTCCGCACCGTGGCGGCCTCACCCTAGGCCCCACCTGCCGGAGCGGCCTCGGCCCGCATTCCTGAACCCCCGCAGCCCCCGGCTCCGGGGGTTTTCTTTTGCCCGAACCCCAGAGGACAGCATCATGAGCATTCGCGTCGGCATTGTCGGAATCAGCGGCTTCGGTGGTGGCGAGGCGATGCGCCTCGTCGCGAGCCACCCTTCCTTCGAACTCGTCTACGCCGCGGGCGAGGGCAGTGCCGGCAGCCGTTTGATGGACCGCTTCCCCGGCGTGCCGGCCGGGTTGGCCGGGCTGGTGATCGAGAAGTGGGATCCGGACGCCCTGCCGGAGCTCGACGTGCTTTTCGCCTCGCTGCCCACGGGCGCCTCGGCCGAGGCGCTCGCGCGCGTCCCCCGGCACGTGAAGATCGTCGATATCGGCGGCGACCACCGCTACGCCGAGGGCTGGGCCTATGGCCTGGCCGATGTCTGGCCTGACCGGATCCAGGGGCAGACCCGCGTCGCCAACCCCGGCTGCTTCCCGGCGGCGACGCTGAACGCCCTGGCGCCGCTGCTGGCCGAAGGGCTGATCGAACCCGGCAACATCGTGATCGACGCCAAGACCGGCATCTCCGGGGCCGGCCGGGGCGGCGCGGACAGCCGGTTCGGCTACGCCGAGAGCAACGAGAACCTCGTGCCCTACGGCCTGCTGAAGCACACTCATATGCCCGAGATGGCCACGACCATCGAGCGGCTGAGCGGCGGCAGCGCGGCCGGCCTGGTGTTCACGCCGCATCTGGTGCCGATGACCCGCGGCGTCCTCGCCACCATCTACTGTCGTGGCCGCGCCACCACGGAGCAATGCCTGGACGCGGCCCGGCGCTTCTACGCCGGGCGGGCCTTCGTCCGCGTGACCGACAAGCTGCCGCAGACCAAATGGGCCACCGGTTCGAACCTCTCCTTCGTCAGCTATGCGGCTGATCCGGAGCGCAACCTGGTGATCGCGATGGGCGTGGTCGACAACCTGGGCAAGGGAGCCGCCGGCCAGGCGGTGCAGAACGCGAACCTGATCTGCGGCCTCCCGGAAACCACGGGGCTGGATGGCGCGCCTGTCTGGCCGTAAGCGCGCCCTAGCCTGGCGTCAGCCGGATGCGCTTCTCGGCGGCGCCCTCGATGGCGTCGCGGCTGTAGAGCATCGGCACGTACCCGTCCCGTGCCCAGATCGGGAACAGGTCGCGGTAATGCGCGCTGGCCGGGTCGCCGGACTGGCCAGGGGAATTGATGGTCCAGCTCGCGTCCCAGTTCCCCACATCCAGCACCATCCGCCAGGAGACGCCGGACATCACGCGGAAGTCGGTGCCGCGATAGCCGTTGTTGTTGATCGTGAGGTTGGAGCCCCCCTTGGGTGCCGGCCCCACATCCAGCCTCGCCGCCAGTTCCGGCGGCGCGAGGCGCGAGAGCGGGTGGCTGAAATAGCCTTGGTGAATGCTGCCCCAGGCCCAGGCCGAGACGTCGTCGCCCAGCCGCTTCCTCGCTTCGTACCAGGCGGCGGCCAGCGTCGCCAGCAGCAGCGCGTCGCGAGCCGCCACGGGCTCCGCACCGAAGCCAGGGTCGTTCGCGGCCTCCAGCAGCTCCAGGTAGAGCTGCGTGTCCACCACGCCGACCATCCTCGCCAGCCCCTCGGGGCCGAGTGCCTGGGGGATGGCCGGCATCAGGTGGTTGGTGAACCAGATCTCGAAGAGCGCGGCCGGGCCGCTTTCGGCCGCCACGCGGTGGTCCCATCCGGCCAGCAGCGCCCGCGCTTCCGTCGCGCCTTCGCCCTTCGCCGCCGCCAGCAGCGCGCAGAGCCGCCGCGCGGGCACGCTCAGCACGTCCGTCTGCAGTTTCAGTGTCTCCTCCACCGACCAGCGCTTCTCGCCCGCCAGGGATTCCGAGAGACGCATGTAGCGGGCCACGTCCGTCCACTCGAAGCCGGTCTTATGGCGCCGGTGGTCGAAATTCGCCGGGAGGTTCATCTGGTTGGCCGAGCCCACCCAGCCGCATGCCGGGTCCAGGCTGCGGGGCAGGGTCGAGGCCTGGATGGTCCCCGCCCATTCATGGCTGCCGTCGCCGGGCACGGGCATCAGCCCGTCCCAGTTCGGCCGCACCGGGATCTTGGCCGCTGCCTGCCAGGCGATATGCCCTTCGACATCCGCCACGACATGGTTGGTCGAGGGCGCGCCCCAGCCCTCCAGCGCGGCCTGGTACTCGGAAAAATTCGCGGCGGTGAGGTAGCCGAGGCTCGCCATGTAGGCGGCCGTTCCCGGCTCCCACCACACCGAGCGCAGCGCATAGGCGCGACGTGCGGGGGCATCGATATGCAGCACCGGGCCGTGGCGGGTGAAGCGCATCTCGATCTCGGCCGGCGCGCCGCCGCGCACGGGGACGCTTTCCGTCACCACGCGCATGCGCTCCCAGCCCTCGCCATAGCGATAGAGCTCCGGATCCGCCTCGTTGAGCTCGTAGACGTAGAGATCCTCCTGGTCGGAGGGGTGGATGGTCAGCGAGAAGGCGAGCTTCTCGTTGTGCCCCAGGCTGACGCCGGGGATCGCCGGCTCGCCCGCGCCGATCACGTTCAGACCCGGCGCCACCAGATGCGCGACGTAGCGCAGCGAGGGCTGATCGTGCACGCGATGCGGGTCGCTCGCCAGGATGGCCCGGCCGGTGGTGGTGCGGGAGGGCGCCAGCGCCCAGTTGTTGCTGCCCCATTCGCCCGTATTGGCCAGCGGCTCCGCGGGCGTCGCGCTGTCGATCGGATGCGGCTCGCAGCCGAGCAGGTAGGTGCGCAGCACCTCGGGCGGGATGGCGTGCGGCTCCAGCCCCTCGGGCAGCTGCAGCGTCCATTCGGGCTGCAGGCCTTTGTGCAGCCGGTCGGCCGCCACGCCGAACTGGGCCACGATGTTCGAGCGCGCGACCTCCTGGTCGAGGTTCCGCACGCGGGCATGGGCGCGGCAGCGCACTACATCCTCCGCGCTCCACTTCAGGGGCTTCGTGCCGAGGGCGCGGAACTCCATGGGCAGGCGCGCGGGCTCGCGCTCCACCAGGTCGATATAGGCGTTGATGCCCGCCACGAAGGCGGTGGTGCGCGCTTCCGCTTCGGCGCCGTAGCTGGCCCATTCGGGCGCCATCTCGCCCCGGTAGAGCAGCAGCCGCGCCGCGCGGTCGCGCTCCACATAGCCCTCGCCGAGATCGCCCGCGAGCAGCCCAAGGCCGCGCTTGCGCCACAGGTCGATCTGCCAGAGCCGGTCCCGCGCGGCGTTGAAGCCCTGGAGGAAGAAGGCGTCGTGTTGGGTCCCGGCATAGATGTGCGGGATGCCCCAGCGGTCGATCAGGATCTCGGCGCCGGCCTCGAGGCCGGGGAGGGCGATGGACTCGTTCTCGATCTTCATGCGCCAGTCGTGGGCGCGCCTCCGGGATGCGTCAACGGGCCCGGATGAGTCCCGAGAGGTCGTAGCCCTGGGCCCGCGCGATGCCGAGCGCGCGCTCCATCTCCGCCGGCGGCAGCTCGGGCGTGCGGGACAGGATCCAGAGATTGCGGCGGTCCGGCGTGCCCACCACGGCCCAGCGATAGTCGGGATCCAGGCCGAGGACCCAGTAGTCCCCGTAGAAGGGCCAGAAGAAGGTGACCTTCAGCCGGGCATTCTGGCTCCCCGCGACGGGATAGGCGCTGCCCAGGGCCATGCGCCGCGGCCGCGCCGGGTCGAGCGCGTTCACGCATTCGTTCAGCACCGAGATCTCGCCGCCGGCGGCGGGCTGGTAGGTGGCCGTGACTTCCTCGCAGCGCAGGCTGGAGCTGTCCTGGAAGCGCTGGGGCAGCCGCGCCACCTCGTGCCAGCGCCCCGAATAGCGGGCCAGATCCACCGAGGCGACCGTCGTTGGTGGGGCGGGTGGCTGGCTGCCGCAGGCGGCCAGCAGGAACAGTGCGAGGAACGGCCACCGCGTCACGGAATGCTTCCTTCCGGCCAGGTCATGCAGTGGTCGAAGATCGCGCCGGCCGTCGTGATCCAGACCTTGTCGCGCTCGTCCGCGATCGTCGCAAGCGCGCGCCGCAGCGCCCGCAGCCGGTAAGGCTGGCCGATGATATAGGGGTGAAGCGCGATGCCCATGACCTGCGGAACGCCGTCGGAGGTCTGTTGGATGCGTTCGGCGAAATCGTCGATGAGCATCTGCGCGAACTGGTCCGCCCCGTCCTTGCGGGCGACGATGGCTGGGATGTCGTTCGCCTCCTGCGGGTAGGGGATGCTGAGGATCCGCCCCTTGCGCGTCGTCTTCCAGACCGGCTGGTCGTCCATGCACCAGTTGAGGCTGTAGCTGTACCCGGCCTCCTGCAGCAGGTCGGGCGTCACAGCGCTTTCGGCGATCCAGGGCGAGAGCCAGCCCCGTGGGGCGTGGCCCTCGTTCATCATGATGGCGGCCGTGGCCTCGGCGATGAGGCGGGCTTCCTCGGGTTCGGGCAGGGTGCTCTGGCGCTCGCTGTTGGTGCGGCCATGGCCGGCGATCTCGTCGCCGCGCAGGCGGTGGGCGTCCACCAGGGCGGGTGCGTGGGCATACATCGCGCTGTTGAGCAGCACCGTGCAGGGCAGGTCCAGCTCGTCGAGCAGCTGCAGGAGGCGGAAGGCGCCGACGCGGTTGCCGTACTCCCGCCAGGCGTAGTTCAGCACATCCGGCTGGGGGCCGCCGGGGGCGAGTTCCGCCCCCAGGCCCTCGCCGAAGGCGAAATGTTCCAGGTTCACGCCGAGATAGATGGCGAGCTTGCGGTCCCCCGGCCAGGATTCCGTGCTTCGGGCGCTCCAGGGAGAATAGGGAAAGCGGCCGTGATGGGGGAGCATGAGGTGACCTCCGCGATTCGGCCGCATCTTCGAAGGCGGCTCCGGCGCGGGCAAGCCGTGGCGCGGCAGGTCGACCTGGCCTAAACAGGCCGCGATGGAATCGCCTTGCAATGGTCAGGAGTATGCGTCCGCCCGGCTTCGGCCCGTGGCGCGGCGCTGAGGCGCGGATGGCGAGACGGAAGGGGGAGGGAGCCTGGCTGTCGGCCCAGGCGCGCAGCCAGGCCGGACGCATGGCGCTTCCCGTCGCGCTCGGTCTGGCAGCGACGCTGTGCCAGGCCGGCCTCGCCTTCCTGATTGGGCGGATCCTGGCCACGCTTCTGGGCTTTGCGGGTGGCGGATGGATGGAACTGGGCGCGGCGGGCGTCCTGGTCCTGGCCATCGCCGGGCTTTCGGTGGCGCAGGAGATGGCGCAACAGCGGGCCGGCGAGGTAGCCCGCGCCCGCATCCGCGCCACGCTCTTCGCCCGCCTGCTCGAGTTGGGCCCGGCCGACCGCCGGGGGGTCGGCGAAAAAGCGACCCTGCTGGTGGACCGCGTCGAGGCGCTGGACGGCTTCTTCTCCCGCTGGTTGCCCGCGGCCATGCTGGCCGTCCTCTCGCCGGCGCTCATCGCCGCGCTGGTCTGGCAGGCGGATTGGGTCAGCGCGCTGGTGCTCATCGCCATGGGTTTGCTGATTCCCGTTGCGATGGCGCTGACCGGAATCAGCGCGGCGCGCGAGAGCCGCCGCCAGTTTGACGTGCTGGGCCAGCTCGCGGGCCGCTTCGTGGACCGGCTGCGCGGCCTGTCCACGCTGACCCTTTTCAACCGGGCCGAGGACGAGGCGCAGGCGCTGGGCCGCGCCGCGGAGGAGTTCCGCTGGCGCACCATGCGGGTGCTGCGCGTCGCTTTCCTCTCCAGTGCGTTCCTGGAGCTCTTTTCTGCCTTTACCCTCGGCTACCTCGCCTGGCGGCACGGCGCGCTGCTGATCTCGCGCAACACGGGTGACCCGACGCTGTCGCTCTTCTGCATCCTGATGATCCCGGCCTTCTTCGCGCCGCTGCGTGCCTTCTCGGCCGCCTATCACGAGGCCATGTCCGCCCGCGGCGCCGCCGCGGAGCTCGGCCCGCTGATGGCGGCGCCCGCTACCGACGGCCTCCGGCTGGAGGAGGTGCCGCGCCGGGTCGCCGTGGTCTTCAACGAGGTGGAACTTCGCTACCCGGGCGCGCCCAGGCCCGCGCTTACCCGCCTCACCTTCGCGCTCGCGCCCGGCGAGACCCTGCTGCTGGCCGGACCGTCCGGTTCCGGCAAGTCCTCGGCCCTGTCGCTGCTCATGGGGTTCGCCCGGCCGACGAGCGGCCGCGTGGCGATCAATGGCCAGGACGTGATGCGCCTGCGCCCCGACGAGCTGCGGCGCATTTCCTCCTATGTGGGGCAGCGCGCCCATCTCTTCGGAGGAACGCTCCGGGACAACATCGCGCTGGCCCGGCCTGAGGCGCGGGAGGCCGAAATCCTGCGCGCGGCGGAGGCTGCCCGGGTGATGGAGTTCGCCGCTGGCCTGCCCCAGGGGCTGGACAGCTGGGTCGGCGAGGGCGGGCACGGGCTCTCCGGCGGGCAGGCACAGCGCGTGGCCCTCGCGCGTGCCTTCCTGCGCGATGCGCCGCTGGTGCTGCTGGACGAGCCCACCACCTCCCTCGACCCTGGCACCGAGGCGGAGGTGGTCGAGGCTATCCGGCGACTCTGCATGGGCCGCACCGCCATCATCGCCACGCATTCGGCGGCGCTGCTGCGATTGCCGGGCAGGATCATCGACCTGGGCGCCCGGCAGGGCAGCGATGGGGAGTTCGGGTCCCATGTGGGCTGATCTCGCGCGGGTCCTGCGCCTCTGGAGCGCACGCCGGGCCGCTCTCTGGGGAGGGCTCGCCATCGCGATGGTCTCCGCGCTGTCGGGCGCCGCATTGATGGCGATGGCGGGGCAAGGCGTGGCCGCCGGTATCGCGAGCGGCGGGATCTTCGGCCTCGCGGCCGTGGTCTGGGTGCGGCCCTTCGTGCTGTTGCGCCCCGTGCTGCGCTGGGCCGAGCGCATGGGCAGCCATGCCGCCGCGTTCCGCGCCCTGGCCGATACCCGCGTGTGGTTCTTCCGGCGCCTGGCCGAGCGGATGCCCGGCGGCATCGGGATGCGCGGCTCGGGCGATCTTCTGGGCCGCGTCATCGGCGATGTGGACGCGCTGGACCGGTTCTATCTGGGCGGTCTCCTGCCGGCACTGGCCGGGCTGGCCGTGCTGATCGCGATTGCCGCGCTGCTGGCGGGTGAGCCGCTGCTGATGCTGCTGGTCGTGCTGCCGCTGGCGCTGGCGCTGGCCTTGCCCTTGGTGCTGGCGCCCGCCGCGGCCCGCGCGGCCCACGGCGTGGCCGAACGCCGCGGCGGGTTGCGCGCCGCCGTGGTGGACCCGCTGGCAGGGCTCGAGGACGTGCTCGCCGCGAATGCCGAGCCACGCGCCATGGCGCGGCTGCGGGAGGCCGATGCCGCTCTGCTGCGGAGCCAGCGGCGCCTCGCCAAGCGTTCCGCCTTCGCGGGGGCGGCCGGAGGGCTGCTGACGCAGATCGCGGTCCTGGCGGCCTTGGGCTTCGGCCTGGCCACCGGTTCCGCCGTGACGGGAATGGTCGTGCTGGCCCTCTTCCTCGCCGTCGCAGCGGCAGAGGCGCTGGCCCCCATGCCGCGCGCGGGCGCGGCCTTGGCAGCGGCAGGGGCGGGCGCGCGGCGCCTCTTCGAAGCCGCCGACACGGCGCCGCCCGTCATCGAGCCGGACCGGCCGGCGCCACTGCCCGAGCGTAACGACCTCGCCATCTCAGGCTTGCGCTTCGGCTGGCGGGATGAGGCTGAACCGGTGCTGGACGGCCTCGACCTGACGCTGCGCGAGGGCGAGCGGGTCGCGATCCTGGGACCGTCCGGCATCGGCAAATCGACGCTCGCGGCTCTGGTTCTGAAATTCGCGACCCCGGCCGCGGGAAGCATCGCGCTGGGTGGAACCGATATCGCCTCCATCTCCTCGGCCGCGCTGCGGACCCGGATTACGAGCCTGTCGCAGCGCGCGCGGCTCTTCGACGACAGCATCGCCGCCAACCTGCGCCTCGCGGCGCCGGACGCGCCCGAGGCGGCGCTGTGGCGAGCCCTGGCCAAGGCGGGGGTGGCGGATTTCGTCCGTCATTTGCCCGAGGGCCTGGAAACCCGCTGCGGGGAGGGCGGCTCGCGCTTCAGCGGTGGCGAGGCGCGGCGCATCGCATTGGCCCGGGCGTTGCTGCCGCCGGCCGCGATCCTGGTGCTGGACGAGCCGACGGCCGGACTCGACGAGGAGGCCGAGCGTGCTTTCCTGGCCACGCTTCCCGCTGCCTGCGAGGGCAAGAGCCTGCTGCTCATCACCCATCGCCTGACCGGCACCGAGCCGCTGGACCGCGTCCTGCGCCTGGCCGGAGGCCGACTTTTGCCCGCGGCCGGGTAACCTTCCTGCCCTCGGCACGTTGTCCCCGCGTGAAGGATGGTTGACGTAAGCGAAACCTTCCCCGACTGAATTCCGGACCGTTCCTTGGGAGAATCGAGGATGAATCGCCGTTTGATGCTCGCTGCCGTCGCCCTGCCGCTGCTTGCGGGCTGCACGACGATTGACGCCCTGATGAATCCGGACCCGGCTTCGCAGCCGGCCCGGGTCGTCTTCTTCACCGAGGACAGCCCGACGCTGGACGAGACCGGCCGCGCGACCGTGCGCGGCGCGGCCGAGGTGGCCCGCGCCTATCCGAGCGCGCGGGTCAACGTCTTCGGCTATGCGGGGCCCGTCGGCGGCGTCGCCTTCAACCGGGTCCTGTCCGAGCAGCGGGCCCAGTATGTGGCCCAGCTCCTGCGCGAGAACGGGGTGGCGGCGGACCGGGTGTTCGTCGTGCCGCGCGGGCCGGTGCCCTTCGACCAGGCGCCGATCGAGAGCCGCCGCGTCGAGATCAGGATGGCGGCCCAGTAGGGCCGACTCGACTGGCGGGCTAGACTGCGGGGATCATGACGCAGGATCCCGCCAAGGTTCTCCACGAGGTCTTCGGCCATGCCGAATTCCGTGGCCGCCAGGCGGAGATCGTGGACCACGTGATGCGCGGCGGCTCCGGCCTCGTGCTCATGCCCACGGGCGGCGGCAAGTCGCTCTGCTTCCAGGTCCCGGCCCTGTGCCGGCCGGGCCTGGCCATCGTTGTCTCGCCGCTCATCGCGCTGATGGAGGACCAGGTCGCCGCGCTGCGCCAGCAGGGCGTGGCCGCCGGCGCGCTGCACTCCGAGCTTGAGGAGGATGACCGGCGCGAGGTCTGGCGCGGCATCAACGACGGCAGCCTCAAGCTTCTCTACATCAGCCCCGAGCGGCTTGGCATGGACGGCATGCTCGAGCGGCTGTCGCAGCAGCGCATCGCGCTGTTCGCGGTGGACGAGGCGCATTGCATCAGCCAGTGGGGCCATCACTTCCGGCCCGAATACCGCGCGCTCGGTTTCCTGCGCAGCGGCTTCCCGGAGGTGCCGCGCCTCGCGCTCACCGCCACGGCCGACGGCCGCACGGTCGAGGATATCCGCGCGCAGCTCGGCCTCGAGGACGCGCCGGTGTTCCGGGCCTCCTTCGACCGGCGGAACATCCATCTCGCCGCCGCGCCGCGCGAGCAGGAGCGCGGCCAGATCCGCGCTTTCCTGCGCGAGGCATCCGACGGGCGCGGCGCCGGCATCGTCTATTGCGGCACGCGCGCGCGGGCCGAGCAGACCGCCGAGTGGCTGCGCGCCGACGGCTATGATTCCATGCCCTTCCACGCCGGCATGCCGAGCGAGGACAAGCGCGACGCCCATCGCCGCTTCGCGCGCGGGGACGCGGTGGTGATGTGCGCGACCATCGCCTTCGGCATGGGCATCGACCGGCCGGATGTGCGCTTCGTGGCCCACCTCTCGCTGCCGCAGGGGCCGGAGGGGTGGTATCAGGAGATCGGCCGCGCGGGCCGCGACGGGCAGCCGGCCCGCGCCCTGCTGCTCTATGGCGCGGGCGATATCGCGCTGTCGCGGCACCGCATCCAGCAGAGCCCGGCCTCCGACGAGCAGAAGCGGATCGAGCGCGCGCGGCTCGATGCCATGGTCGGCATCGCCGAGGCGGGCACCTGCCGCCGCCGCGTGCTGCTGCGCTGCTTCGGCGAGGATCTCGCCGAGGATTGCGGGGCCTGCGACGTCTGCGCCGCTCCGCCGCGGTTGTACGACGGCAGCATCGCCGCGCAGAAGCTGCTCTCGGCCGCGATCCGCACGGGCTCGCGCTTCGGACTAGGCCATCTGGTGGACGTGCTCCGTGGGCGCCTCACGGACAAGGTCGCGCAGTTCGGTCACGACAAGCTGCCCACCTTCGGCGTGGGCAAGGACGTGGCGGAAGCCGCCTGGAAGGGCGTCGCGCGCCAGCTGGTGTCCCATGGCGCGCTCGACATAGCCGTGGAGAACCACGGCGAGCTGGTGCCGACCGAAGCCGCGCGACCCATCCTGCGCGGCGAGCAGCGCATCATGCTGCGCGAGGATTCGATCCGCCCGCGCGAGCGTGGCAACCGGCGCGAAGGGCCGCAGACGAGCTCCGACGATCCGCTCTTCGGCGCGCTGCGCGAGTGGCGGAAGGCGGAGGCCCGCACGCAGCAGGTGCCAGCCTACGTCATCTTCCACGACGCCACGCTGGCCGAGATCGCCGCGCGCCGCCCGGACAGCCTCGGCCAGCTCCGGGAGGTCCCTGGCGTTGGCGAGAGCAAGCTGGAGCGTTACGGCGAGGCGGTGCTGGCCGCGCTCAAGGCGGCGGCCTGATCCCCTGGCAGTCAGCCGCCGCGGTCGGCAAGCCCGACTTGCCGCGCCGGATGTCAGCGGCCTGGACTAGGCCTCCTGAAGCCTCCCCTCCGTGACCGTCAGCTTCCGGTCGTGGTGGCTCGCGACCGCCGGGCGATGCGCGATGGAGAGGATGGCGCTGCCGGGCAGGCGTTCCTTCAGCAGCTCGTAGAGCCGCTGCTCTGCCTCCGGGTCCAGGCTGGCCGTCGCCTCGTCCAGGAAGAGCCATTTCGGCTTGTGCAGCAGGACGCGAGCGAAGGCCACGCGCTGCTGCTCGCCCCCCGAGAGCTGCTGCGCCCAGTTCTCCTCCTCCTCCAGCCGCGGCGCGAGATGGGCGAGGCCCGTATCCTCCAGCGCCGCTCGGATCTCCGCATCGGAAAAGCTCTCGGCCGGCGCGGGATAGGCCAGCGCGCGGCGCAGGGTGCCGAGCGGCAGATAGGGGCGCTGCGGCAGGAAGAACGGCGCCTCGTCCTTGGGGAAGCTCACGCGCCCGGTGCCGAACGGCCAGATGCCTGCGATGGCGCGGAAGACGGTGGACTTGCCGCTGCCCGACTTGCCCGTCAGCACCGCGCGCTCGCCAGGGGCCAGGGTGAAGCCCGCATCGGTCAGCAGCACGCGGCCATCAGGCAGGCCAAGGTGCAGGTTCGCGACCTTCACCGCCGCGCCGTCGCTCCAGCCGGCACGCACGCCCTCGCCGGAATCCGCCGCCTTGTGCGCGGCCTCGATCGCGTCGCGGAAGCCAGTGAGGCGCGCAACGGTCGCCCGCCACTGGGTGAGGTCGGCGTAGTTGTCCACGAACCAGGAGAGCGCCGTCTGCACCTCGCCGAAGGCCTGGGCCGTCTGCGTCAGCCCGCCCAGCGGGATGGCTCCCGAGAAGAAGCGCGGCGCGGCGACGACGAAGGGGAACACCGTCGCGACCTGCGCGTAGCCCGCGGTGAAGAAGGTGAGGCGCTTGGTCGCGACCATTAGCGACCACCAATTGCCCATCAGCGCGTGGAAGCGGCCGAGCAGCATGCCCTTCTCCTCCGCCTCGCCGCGGTGGAGCGCGATGCCCTCCGTATTCTCGCGGAAGCGCACCAGCGCGTAGCGGAAATCCGCCTCCACCTTCTGCTGCTGCACGTTGAGCCTGATCAGCGGCCGCCCCACGAGATGCGCGAGCCAGGTGCCCAGCACGGAATAGATCAGCGCGACCCAGACCATGTAGCCGGGGATCTCGATGCCGAAGAGCGTCGCGGGCCCCGACAGCGTCCAGAGCACGAAGAGGAAGGAGAAGAGCGTCACCACGGTGCGCATCAGCCCGAGCCCCAGCACCAGGGAGGAGTCCACGAAGAGCTTCGCATCCTCGGCGAGGCGCTGGTCGGGGTTGTCGGTGCCGCGATCGGTCAGCGCGATGCGGTAGTAGGCTCGCTTCTCGAGCCAGCCGGCCAGCAGCGTCTCCGTGATCCATCGCCGCCACCGGATCTGCAGCGCCTGCCGCAGATAGAGCGCATAGACGGCGATGAGGATGTAGATCGCCGCGATCCAGGCGAAGCCCGGCATCAGCCCGCTCTCGGTCTCCTGCCAGGTGAAGAGCAGATGGAAGAAGGCCGAGGCGTCGCGCGCCTCCATGGCGTTGAAGAACTCGCGGTTCCAGTAGGACAGCATCACCGTCATGGCGACGAGCGCGAGGTTCAGCACGACGACCGTCAGCAGCAGCAGGCGCGCGCGCCATTTCTCATCGCTCCGCCAATAGGGCAGGGCGAGCGACAGCCCTTCGCGGACGGGTTCCAGGATTTTCTTCATGTGAGGGGCCTCACGCGGAGGTGTGGGTCCATTCGCCGGCGAGGCGCAGCGCGTCGGGATGGCCGGGGGCGAGGCGCAGCGCCTGCTCCAGCAACCCGTGCGCGGTTTCCCGCTGCTGCAGGTGGAAGGCGGTCTCGGCGGCAGCGATCATCGCCTCCGCGCCGTTGGGGGCGAGGCCGGCGATGCGGTGCTGTTCGGCCGTGGGATGCGGCGTATTGGCGAAATATCCCTCGCGCCGCGCCAGCGCCCCGGCGAGGTCGCGCTCGATCATGAGGCGCATGGCCGGGCGCAGGCTTTCCGGCATGGCGTCGAGCGCGGGGCGCGCGGCGCGGGCGTAGCTGCGATAGAGGAAGCCCGGGTCGTGCGCGGTGCTCGCGCCGTCCCAGATGTGGTGCGAGGCGCTGTCCCAGACACGATAGGCGAAGAGGAGCTCCGGCAGGCATTCCAGGTGCAGCCCCTGCAGGACCGCCTGCTGGAGGAATTCCCAATCCTCGAAATAGACGCGCTCGGTCGTGTAGCCGCCCATCCGCTCCCAGGCCGCGCGGCGGATGAACATGTTGTTGTCGCCAAAGCAGTTCCAGAAGAGGCCGACCGATGGGCAGGCGCCGATCGGCGCCCAGGTGCCGGGCCGCGTGCTGCGGAACCTCGGCGGGGGACCGGAACCGAGGAAGGGCTGGAGCTGGCAGGTGAGGATATCGGCGCCCGAATGCTCGGCGGCGGTGACGAAGGTCTCGATCTGCTCGGGCCAGGCGGCGTTGTCGTCATCCATGAAGATGATGTAGTCGCCGCGCGCCTCGGCGGCCGCGCGGCGGCGGGACGCGCCCTGCCAGGAATTGGTCGCGTTGTGCAGCACGCGCCAGCCACGCGCGGCGAAGCGGGGCTTCAGGGCCTCGATGTACTGCCGCGTCGCGGGGTCGGTGCTGGCGTCGTCCACCAGCACCACCTCGAAGTTGGGATAGGTCTGCGCCTCCACGGCCGCGACGGCGTGGGCCAGCGGTTCGTAACGGTTGAAGGCAGCCATGCAGACGGAGACGAGGGGCGGATCCGACCGCCAGTCCCCTGGCCTGCGGGCCAGTGGCGGGGGTTTCAACGCGCCCTGCCATTCCACCCAGAGCTCGCGCACCGCCGGCGGCGTCATGGCCGGGCGCGCGGGGGCGGCGCCGTGCTCCAGAGCCCGGCCCATGGCGGCGGCAAGCGTCGCGGGTGCGCGCTCGTAGAGAACCGTCGCGTGGTCGGCCGCGTCCACCAGCTCGCCGATGCCGCCCACATCCGGCGCCAGGAAGGGCAGGCCGGCGGCGAGGCATTCGAGCACGACGTAGGGCGCGTTCTCCATGCGCGAGGCGATGACGGCGAGCCGCCCGGGCTCGGCCAGGAAGGCGCGCGCCTGATGCGGGTCGAGGTCGTTCACCACGCGCCAGGGCACGGGCCAGCTCGCCGCGACGCCGGCCAGCCAGGCCAGGCCGTGCAGCCCCTGGTCCATGAAGCCCACCTTCCCGAGGAAGGTGATGCGCTCCGGCCGCTGGCCCGCGCGAAGCAGGCGCCGGACCGCCTCGCAGAAGAGGCCGAGGCCCTTGCGCTCCTCCAGCCGGCCAAAGAAGACCAGCTCCGTCACCGGGCGCGGCTCGTGGCTGGGCTCGGCGATGGGGAAGCTCATCGGCATGAGGTTGGGCATGACGCGATGGCGCGCGGGCAGCTTCCAGCCCATCTCCGTTACGGCGTCGAAGATGTATTGCGACGGCGCGATGGCGATGTCCGCCCCCTCGCAGCTCTGCCGCTCCATCCAGTCGAGCTCGATCTCGGCGTGGTTGTGCAGGTACTGCGCGGAATGGGCGAAGTGCCAGAGTGTGGGTCCGTGCATCTGGCAGACCAGCGTGGTGTCCGCGAAGGCGAGGCCGCAGCGCTTGGCGACCGTCGGCCAGTAGCCGATGCCGCGCATCTCGTGGAAATGGATCGCGTCGAAGGATCGCGTCTTCAGCCATTGATAAGCGCCGAAGGAGCATTCCTTCTCGTCGCCCTCCAGGCCGAGCGAGACGAAGTCGATGCCGTGCGCGCGGTAGTGCTCGCGCCAGCGGGCGGCGGGCTCGTTCTCCGAATAGGCAGGCGGGAAGAGGACGGTCACCTCGTGCCCTGCGTCCGCGAAGGTCTCGGCGGCGGCGAGGAAGGCGGTGCCGACGCCGCCGTTGCGGACGGGCCCGACGAAGTCGAGGGTCAGCAGGCAGATGCGCTGGCGGCCCATCAGGCAGACGCCGCGGCGAGCGTCCAGCCCGCCTCCTCGCGATGGGAGGTCATGCGCCATCCCGCATCGGCCAGCAGCCGCCCGAGCGCGCCGGGGCCCATGAACCACCAGACGGGATGGGCGAGGGAGGCGGCGCGGGCCGTCTCGCGCGTCAGGCGGCCCGGCACGGCCCGGAACTGGTCGAGCGCGACGCCCTGCCGGGTGAGGGCCTCGTCCAGCGCTGCCGCGCGCGCAGGGTCGAGCTCCCCCGCATGCCAGAGCGTGTCCTCGCCGAAGCCTGCCTCGGCCAGCGCCTCGTCCGCCACGACGGTCTCGGTGCGGAGCAGGAGGCGGGTGGCGCCGGTGCCGCGCAGGGCCGCGAGGCGCCGGATGGGGTCGCCGTCCAGCCGCGCCAGGCTCTCGCCCGTGCAGACGAGATCCACGGGGCCGAGGCGCTCGCGGATATCCGCGACCTCCAGCTTGCCCCGCATCCACCAGGGGCGGCGCGCATTGGTGTGGGCGTCCTTGGGGGGCGCGGTCGGGTCGAGCGCGGCGGCCGAACGGGCGAGGATCTCTCCCGCGAGCTCGGGCGTGCCGCGCCGGATGGCGGCGCGCGCCAGGAGGCCATCGGTGTCCTCCGGCCGCTCGGGCGAGAAGGCGTGGATGGAGGCGGCGCCCGCCTCGGCCCCCGCGAGGAGCAGGGCGGGAACCTCCGTCGCGTCGTCCCAGGCCAGCAGCACGTGCCGGCCGGCGCAGGCGAGGGCGAGGGGCGCCTCCAGCGGGGAGGCGGCCGGCAGATCCGGGGCGGGGGGCGGGGGCCCGGGCGCAACCTCCGGCGGGGGGAGGGCAACGACAGACGGCGCTTGTGCCTTGGGCGCGCTGGGCGTCCGGCGGAACAGGCCGAGAATCGATGTCATCCGGCACTCCCTTGAGGCAGGCGCAAGCGTATCACGCCGCGCATCGCCTCGGTGGGAACGGGCTTGCCTTTCCGCAGGATCTCGAGCCGCCCGGCCGCCGAGAGGCGCACGGCCGCCAGCCGTATCGGGCCGAGGAGCGGCCGCCAGGCTTCGGCCTCCAGCTTCTGGGCGACATCGGAGGGGCTGATGGAGGCGCCGGGCCCGGCGGCTTCGCAACAGGCCAGGATCGCGGCTTCGATGGCCTCGGGGGCATGACTCGGCATGGGTGCCATCAATGGCGATGGCGGGCCTCGGCGCAAGGGGCATGCGGCCCGTCAGCCTTGCCCTTTTGCTCGTCGCGTCCTATCCGCCGGGCAGCCTCTTCCGGAAGGACTCCCATGCCCGCCATCGCCGACATCATCGCCCGCGAAGTGCTCGACAGCCGCGGTAACCCGACCGTGGAGGCCGAGATCATCCTGGAGGACGGCGCGCGCGGCCGCGCCATCGTCCCCTCGGGCGCCTCGACCGGCGTCCATGAGGCCGTGGAGCTGCGCGACGGCGACAAGTCGCGCTACGGCGGCAAGGGCGTGCTGAAGGCGGTCGCCAATGTCGAGGGCGAGATCTTCGACGCCATCGGCGGCATGGACGCCTCCGACCAGGTGAAGATCGACAGCCTGATGATCGAGCTGGACGGAACGCCCAACAAGAGCCGCCTCGGCGCCAATGCCATGCTGGCGGTCAGCCTTGCGGTGGCGAAGGCGGCGGCGCAGGCCCATGGCCAGGCGCTCTACCGCTATGTCGGCGGCACCTCGGCCCGCACGCTGCCGGTGCCGATGATGAACATCATCAACGGCGGCGCGCATGCCGACAATCCGATCGACATCCAGGAGTTCATGATCATGCCGGTGGCGGCCGGCACCGTGGCAGATGCGGTCCGTGTCGGCGCCGAATGCTTCCACGCGCTGAAGAAGGCGCTGCATGACGCCGGCCACAACACCAATGTCGGCGACGAGGGCGGCTTTGCCCCCAACATCGGCAGCGCGGAGGAAGCGCTGGCCTTCATCGCCAAGGCCTGCGAGGCCGCCGGCCACCGCCCGGGCGAGGACGTGATGTTCGCCCTGGACTGCGCCTCCAGCGAGTTCTTCAAGGACGGCAAGTACGTCATGGCGGGCGAGGGCAAGACGCTCGATGCCGGCGGCATGGTGGACTACCTGGCCGGCCTCTGCGCCAAGTTCCCCATCATCTCCATCGAGGATGGGTGCGCCGAGGAGGACTGGGCCGGCTGGAAGCTGCTGACCGACAAGCTCGGTGCGAAGGTGCAGCTGGTGGGAGACGACCTGTTCTGCACGAACCCGGAGCTGCTGCGGAAGGGCATCGAGGCGGGCGTGGCGAACTCCATCCTCGTGAAGGTCAACCAGATCGGCACGCTGAGCGAGGCGCTGGAGGCGGTCGAGATCGCGCATCGCGCGGGCTACACCGGCGTGATGAGCCACCGTTCGGGCGAGACCGAGGACAACACGATCGCCGACCTCGCGGTGGCGACCAATTGCGGGCAGATCAAGACGGGCTCGCTGAGCCGTTCGGACCGCCTGGCCAAGTACAACCAGCTGATCCGCATCGAGCAGGACCTGGGGCCGGCCGCACGCTACGCCGGCCGGACCGTGATGAAGCACTGACAAGATAGAACGGCCCGAGGCTTGCCTCGGGCCGGAGCGCGAATGCGCGCCCGCGCCCGGCCCGACTATCCGGCCAGCACAGGCGGCGCCCGGCGCTTAAGGGCGGATCAACGATTCTGGCACTGCAGGGTGACGTCGGCGCTGTTCTGGTTGCCCTGCGGCCGCATCACCACCATGCGTCGGGACGAGTCATAGGTCCCGCCCGCCGTCGTGCAGACGACGGTGAAGAGGTTGTTGCTCGGCAGCCCGCCGCGGTTGGTGCCGAAGGGCGCGAAGACCGGCGCCTGGGACCAGGCCGCGCCGCCTCCGAAGCCCACTCCAAGGAGCGCGAGGGCGGCGGCGGCCAGGGTGAGCGTCTTCTTGTTCCTCATGTATTCCTCTTGTCGTTGCGGCGTGGCGGCCGGCGGGCCGTGCGGCAAGTCGTCGCATGCGACCGAGGGTTGTGCCAATCGGGGCTGCCGATCCGGCCGAACGGATGCGTCCATACTTCCAGCCATTGGAATCCCATGCAGATTCGTCGTTCGATAAGTTTCGCGCGCTATGTATTTCCCCTTGCCAGCGCGAGGCGATGGTGATTCCTTGGCCTAACGCGAGGCCGGGGGGCCGCGTCGGGGGATCGATGAATCTAGGGCGGGCTCTTATCCGCGGCGTGAAGTTCCTGGCGGCTCCCGTCATCCTGTCGGGCGTCGCGGCCTTCTTCGTCTGGCACGCATCACATGGCGACCGTGGCCTGATCGCGCGCGAGCAGCGCCTGCTCGAGATCGCGGCCGCGCGCCAGGAACTCGTCCAGGCCACCAACGAGCGCGAGGCCGCGGAGCGCCGGGTGAATGCTATGCGTGGCGACCAGCTGGATCGCGACCAGCTCGAGGAGCGTGCGCGCGCCATGCTGAACATGACGACGCGCGAGGAAATTGTGATCCCATATCCGCCGGGCCAGCGCCTCTTCTGACCGCATTGCGATATCTTCCAGCGGGATAGCGCCCTTGCTGCGATGCGGCATAGGTCCTGACCATTAACCAAAATGCGGTTAACTTGAATATTGCGTTGCAATAGCTTGTTTTTTCGGAGCGCGCGCCCGCTTGCGGAGCCTAGCGCGGAGCCTTAACTCTTGCGGCATTCGCGAGGGAGAGCCCCCAATGCCCGATGCCGCCACGTCCAAGCGCCGCCCCAAGGGCAGTGCGAAGGAAAAAGAAATGCAGATGGGGCACAATGCCCTGCTGCGCGCCTACCGAGACATGCTGCTGATCCGACGCTTCGAGGAGAAGGCCGGCCAGCTCTACGGCATGGGGCTCATCGGCGGCTTCTGTCACCTGTACATCGGCCAGGAGGCCGTGGTGGTGGGCATGCAGGCCTCGCTCAAGCCGGGCGACCAGGTCATCACCTCCTATCGCGACCACGGGCACATGCTGGCGACCGGCATGGAGGCGCGCGGCGTGATGGCTGAGCTCACGGGCCGCATCGGCGGGTACTCGAAGGGCAAGGGCGGCTCGATGCACATGTTCAGCCGCGAGAAGGGCTTCTTCGGCGGCCATGGCATCGTGGGCGCGCAGGTCGCGCTCGGCGTGGGTCTTGCCTTCGCCAACTGGTACCGTGAGGACGGGCAGGTCGCGGTTGCCTATTTCGGCGAGGGCGCGTCCAACCAGGGCCAGGTCTTCGAGAGCCTGAACCTCGCGGCGCTGTTCAAGCTCCCCTGCATCTTCGTCATCGAGAACAACAAGTACGGCATGGGCACGAGCGTCGAGCGCGCCTCGGCGAGCCGCGACCTCTCGAAGAACGGCAGCCCCTGGGGCATCCCGGGCGAGCAGGTGGACGGCATGAACGTGCAGACGGTCTTCGAGGCCGCGCAGCGCGCCGTGGCGCATTGCCGCGCCGGCAACGGGCCCTACCTGCTGGAGATGAAGACCTACCGCTACCGCGGCCACTCCATGTCCGACCCCGCGAAGTACCGCACGCGGGAGGAAGTGCAGAAGATGCGCGAGCAGCACGACTGCATCGAGACGGCGCGCGCGCAGCTCATGGCGCAGGGCGTGACGGAAGCCGACCTCAAGGTGATCGACGACGATGTGAAGGCCATCGTGCAGGACAGCGCCGATTTCGCGCAGTCTTCGCCGGAGCCTGACGAGAGCGAACTCTGGACCGACATCCTGGTGGAGGCGAAGTAAGATGGGCGTCGAGATCCTGATGCCGGCGCTTTCGCCGACGATGACCGAGGGCAAGCTCTCCCGCTGGCTCAAGAAGGAAGGCGATGCGGTGAAGTCCGGCGACGTGATCGCCGAGATCGAGACCGACAAGGCCACCATGGAAGTCGAGGCCGTGGACGAGGGCACGATCACCAAGATCGTGGTGCCCGAGGGCACGGAGAACGTGGCGGTCAACTCGCCCATCGCCGAGCTTGACGGCGGCGCCGGCGGCGCCGGCGGCGGCAAGGCCGCGCCTGCCCCGAAGGCCGAAGCGCCCGCGCCCGCTGCGAAGGCGGAGGAGCCGGCCGCGAAGCCGCACCCGACCATCGCCGCGACCCCGGTCTCCGGCGCGCCGGAGAAGGACTGGGGCGCGACCAAGCCCATCACGGTCCGCGAGGCGCTGCGCGACGCCATGGCCGCCGAGATGCGCGCCGACAAGGACGTCTTCCTGATGGGCGAGGAAGTCGCCCAGTACCAGGGCGCCTACAAGATCAGCCAGGGCCTGCTGGACGAGTTCGGCCCGAAGCGCGTGCTGGACATGCCGATCACCGAGCACGGCTTCACCGGCATGGCGGTTGGTGCGGCCTTCACCGGCCTGAAGCCCATCGTCGAGTTCATGACCTTCAACTTCTCGATGCAGGCCATCGACCACATCATCAACTCGGCCGCCAAGACGCTCTACATGTCCGGCGGCCAGCTGGGCTGCCCCATCACCTTCCGCGGCCCGAACGGCGCGGCCTCGCGCGTCGCGGCGCAGCACAGCCAGTGCTATGCGAGCTGGTACGCGCATTGCCCCGGCCTCAAGGTCGTCGCGCCCTGGAGCGCGGCCGACGCCAAGGGCCTGCTGCGCGCCGCCATCCGCGACCCCAACCCGGTGATCTTCCTCGAGAACGAGATCCTCTACGGCCACACCTTCGACTGCCCGACGGATGACGACTTCGTCCTGCCCATCGGCAAGGCGAAGGTGGAGCGCGAGGGTACGGACGTCACCATCATCGCCTTCTCCATCATGGTCGGCCTGGCGATGCAGGCGGCCGAGAAGCTGGCCGAGCAGGGTATCAGCGCCGAGGTCATCAACCTGCGCACCATCCGCCCGCTCGACATCGAGACGATCGTCCGCAGCGTGAAGAAGACCAACCGCGTCGTGACGCTGGAGGAGGGCTGGCCCTTCGCCGGCATCGGCTCGGAGCTCGGCATGCAGATCATCGAGAACTGCTTCGACGACCTAGACGCGCCGCCCGTGCGCGTCGCTGGCCTGGACATCCCGATGCCCTACGCCGCCAACCTCGAGAAGCTGGCCCTGCCGCGCCTCGAGCAGGTGGTCGAGGCAGCCCATTCCGTGACGTACCGGTAGGAGAGCGCGCAGATGGCCACGAACATCCTGATGCCCGCCCTCTCGCCGACGATGACGGAGGGCACGCTCGCCCGCTGGCTCAAGCAGGAGGGTGACAAGGTCAAGTCCGGTGACGTGATCGCCGAGATCGAGACCGACAAGGCCACCATGGAGGTGGAGGCGGTCGACGAGGGCATCCTCGGCAAGATCCTCGTCCAGGGCGGCACGGAAGGCGTGAAGGTCAACGCCGTCATCGCCGTGCTGGTCGAGCCGGGCGAGGAAGTGCCCGCGGCTGGCGCGGCGCCCGCCGCCGCCAAGCCTGCCGAGAAGCCTGCCGAGGCCCCGAAGGCGGAAGCGCCCAAGGCCGCGGCTCCTGCCGCCGCGCCTGCTCCGGCTCCCGCTCCGGCTCCGGCGGCGCATGCCGCCTCCGGTGACCGCGTGGTAGCCTCGCCCCTGGCCAAGCGCATGGCGCAGCAGGCGGGCCTCGACCTCGGCAAGGTCGCGGGCAGCGGCCCTGGCGGCCGCATCGTGAAGTCGGATGTGGAGGCCGCCGTGAAGGGCGGGACTGCCGCGCCGGCGGCGGCGGCGCCTGCCGCTGCGCCGGCCCCGCGCCCCGCCGCGCCGGCGCAGATCCTGGGCGCCACCACGGCGCATCCCAACAGCTCGATGCGCAAGGTGATCGCGCGCCGGCTCTCGGAGAGCAAGGCGACCATCCCGCACTTCTACGTGGCGGCGGATATCGAGATCGACGCGCTGCTGGAGCTGCGCGCCAAGCTCAACGCCCGCAGCCCGAAGGACGGCCCGGGGGCGTTCAAGCTCTCGGTGAACGACCTCGTCATCAAGGCGGCGGCCGTCGCGCTGAAGCGCATCCCGGCCGTGAACGCCGCCTGGACCGACGACGCGATCCTGCGCTTCAACGACGTGGATATCAGCGTCGCCGTCTCGATCCCGGACGGGCTCATCACGCCGATCGTGCGCAATGCCGATGTGAAGGGCCTGGCCGCGATCAGCAACGAGATGAAGGACCTCGGCGCCCGCGCCAAGGCCGGCAAGCTGAAGCCCGAGGAGTTCCAGGGCGGCGGCTTCAGCATCTCCAACATGGGGATGTATGGCGTCTCCTTCTTCTCCGCGATCATCAACCCGCCGCAGGCCGGCATCCTCGCCGTCGGCGCGGGCCAGCAGCGCGCCGTGGTGAAGAACGGGCAGCTCGCGGTCGCGACCGTGATGACCTGCCAGCTCAGCGTGGACCATCGCGTGATCGACGGGGCGCTCGCCGCGGAATGGCTGCAGGAATTCAAGGCCATCGTGGAAGAGCCGCTGAGCCTGATGCTCTGAGGCCATGAGCAGCGGTTTCACCTGGCGTGAGACCAAGCCGGCGGATGTCCCCGACATCCACCGGCTGCTGCATGGGCTCGCGGTCTACGAGAAGATCGAGCACGAATTCACGGTGACGCCCGAGCAGCTGCGCGAGGCGCTGTTCGGCTCACGGCCGCTGGCCGAGGCGATGCTGGCGGATGTGGACGGCAAGCCCGTCGCGGTCTGCCTCTGGTACCGAACCTTCTCCAGCTTCGCGGGCAAGGCGGAGCTCTGGATCGAGGACATCTTCGTCGAGCCGGAGCACCGCAAGAAGGGTATCGCCAGGGCCGCCTTCCGGCTCGTCGCGCAGCGCGCGCTGGAGGAAGGTTGCGCCTCCATCGGCTGGAACGTTCTCGACTGGAATGCGCCCGCCATCGCCGCCTATCGCGCGATGGGTGCCGTGGGGCGAGAGGAATGGACGGATCAGCGCGTCTCGGGCCCCGCCCTGGTCGCGCTTGCAGGAAAGGGCTGAGACATGGCCGACAATTACGACCTGGTGGTGGTGGGCTCCGGCCCGGGCGGCTATGTCGCGGCGATCCGCGCGGCCCAGCTCAAGATGAAGGTCGCGATCGTGGAGCGCGAACATCTGGGCGGCATCTGCCTCAACTGGGGCTGCATCCCGGCCAAGGCGCTGCTGCGCTCCTCCGAGATCTTCCACATCCTCACCACCCTCGACCATTACGGGCTGAGCGCGGAGAAGGTGAACTTCGACATCGCCAAGATCGTGAAGCGCAGCCGCGGCGTGGCCGCGCAGCTCTCGGGCGGCGTGAAGTTCCTGATGAAGAAGAACGGCATCACCGTCATCGACGGCCACGGCAAGCTCGCCGGTCCCGGCAAGATCGCGGTGGAGAAGGACGGCAAGAAGGTCGCGGACCTCGTTGCGAAGAACATCATTCTGGCCACCGGCGCCCGCGCCCGCGTGCTGCCGGGCATGGAGCCGGACGGCAAGTTCATCTGGACCTACAAGGAGGCGCTGGTCGCCGACACGGTACCCAAGCGCTTGATCGTCATCGGCTCCGGCGCCATCGGCGTGGAGTTCGCGAGCTTCTTCCGGGACCTCGGCAGCGAGGTCACGGTGATCGAGGCGCTGGACCGCATCGTGCCGGTGGAAGATGCCGAGGTCTCGGCCTTCGTGAAGAAGAGCTTCGAGAAGCAGGGCATGAAGGTGCTCGTCGGCGCCTCCGTGAAGGGCGTGAAGAAGGGCGCCTCCAGCGTGACGGCGACCGTCGAGACCGGCGGCAAGACGCAGGAGATCGAGGCCGACCGCCTGATCCTGGCCGTGGGCATCGTGGGCAATGTCGAGGGCATCGGCCTCGAGGGTACCCAGATCAAGGTCGACCGCACGCATGTCGTGGTGGACGGCTTCGGCCGCACGGGCGAGCCCAACGTCTACGCCATCGGCGACCTCGCCGGCCCGCCCTGGCTGGCCCACAAGGCGAGCCACGAGGCCATCACCTGCGTGGAGTTCATTGCCGGCCTGAACCCGCATCCCTTCGAGGGCGGCAACATCCCGGGCTGTACCTATTGCCGCCCGCAGATCGCCTCCGTGGGCCTGACCGAGGCCAAGGCCAAGGAGCTCGGCCACGAGGTGAAGGTCGGGCGTTTCCCCTTCATCGGGAACGGCAAGGCCATCGCCCTGGGCGACACCGAAGGCTTCACCAAGACGGTCTTCGACGCCAAGACGGGCGAGCTGCTGGGCGCCCACATGGTCGGCCCCGAGGTGACGGAAATGATCCAGGGCTACACCATCGCCCGAACCCTGGAGAGCACCGAGGCGGAACTCATGCACACCGTCTTCCCGCATCCCACGGTGTCCGAGACGATGCACGAGGCGGTGCTGGATGCCTACGGGCGAGTCCTCCACATCTAAGGGGTTGCCCGGGCGGCATGGCCCGGGCTCCCAAAGCAGGGATGTGAAACGGCCTTCCCGCGCTATATGAGGGGAACCATGGCCCGTATCGAGATCGACCATCGCCCGAAAGGCGGCGTCAGGACGGGTGCCGAACGGCACCCCGAAAAGGCGCATCGTCCGGACAACGCCATCCAGCGCAAGCCGGGCTGGATCCGCGTGAAGGCGCCGAACCACCCCATCTATCACGAGACGCGCAACCTGATGCGCGACAACAAGCTCGTGACCGTGTGCGAGGAAGCCGCCTGCCCGAACATCGGCGAGTGCTGGAGCCAGCGCCACGCCACGATGATGATCATGGGCGACACCTGCACGCGCGCCTGCTCCTTCTGCAATGTCGCCACCGGCATGCCCAACCCGCTGGACCATGACGAGCCGCGCCGCGTGGGCGATGCGGTGGCCGCGCTGGGCCTGCGCCATGTCGTGATCACGAGCGTGGATCGCGACGACCTCAAGGATGGCGGGGCGAAGCATTTCGCCGAGACCATCGCCGCCATCCGCCATGCCGCGCCCGACACGACCGTCGAGATCCTGACGCCCGACTTCCTCCGCAAGGACGGCGCGTTGGAGGTTGTGGTGGAAGCCAAGCCCGACGTGTTCAACCACAACCTCGAGACGGTTCCCCGGCTCTACCCGTCGATCCGTCCCGGCGCGCGCTACTACCACTCGCTGCGGTTGCTGGACCGGGTGAAGCAGCTCGATCCCTCCATCTTCACCAAGTCCGGCATCATGGTCGGGCTCGGCGAGGACCGGATGGAGGTGCAGCAGGTGATGGAGGACATGCGCAGCGCCGATATCGATTTCCTGACGATCGGCCAGTACCTGCAGCCCAGCGTGAAGCACGCCGCGGTCGCCCGCTTCGTGGAGCCCGCCGAGTTCGACGACTATGCCAGCCTGGCGCGGGCCAAGGGCTTCCTGCTCGTCTCCTCCACGCCGCTGACCCGCAGCTCCTACCACGCGGATCGCGACTTCGCGGCGCTGCGCGCGGCGCGGGAAAAGAGCCTGGCGGCCTGACATGCCGACGCATGCCGAAAAGAAGATTCTCCGGCAGACGCCGGAGCAGATCTTCCAGATCGTTTCCGACGTCCACCGCTACCCGGAATTCCTGCCCTGGTGCGCGGCCGCCCGCGTGCTGAGCCGGGACGAGACGAAGCTGGTCGCGGACCTGACCATCGGCTTCAAGATGTTCCGCGAGACCTTCCGCAGCGAGGTGACGCTAGACCGCCCGCATCGCGTGGACGTGAAGTACCTCGACGGCCCCTTCCGCTATCTCAACAACACCTGGCGGCTGACGGCAGTGCCCGGCGGGACCGAGGTCGATTTCTTCGTCGATTTCGAATTCCGCTCGAAACTGCTGCAGGCCGTGATCGGCACCGTGTTCAACGAAGCCGTGCGGTTGATGGTCCGGGCTTTCGAGCGACGCGCCATGGCGCTCTACGGCCGCAACCCGCCGCCGCCCGTGACCTCCACGCCCAGCACGGCCACGCCGCGGTGAGCTACATCCTCTACGGCGACAAGGGTTCAGGCTCGGGTCCCGTGGAGATGGCGCTGGCCGAGATCGGCGCCCCGGTGGAGCTGCGCGAGGTGCCGCTTTCGAGCGACGCGCAGCTCGACTCCGAGTATCGCCGCCTCAACCCCATGGGCCGCATCCCGACGCTGATCCTGCCGGACGGCACGGTGATGACGGAATCGGCGGCCATCCTGATCGCGCTGGCCGACCGCCATCCGGAAGCCGGGCTGCTGCCGCCGGGCTATGAAAGCGCCCGGGCGGTTGCCATGCGCTGGATGCTGCTGGTCGCCGGCGAGTTCTATCCGCACGTCACGCGCTACGACTATCCGGAGCGGTTCGCGCCCGATCCCGCGGCGGCGCCCGGCATCCGGGCCCGCGCCGAGGAGATGGGCCGCGAGCTCTGGCGCCTCATCGAGCGCGAGTGCCGGCCGGATCCCTTCGTGCTGGGCGCGCGCTTCAGCGTGGCCGACATCTACCTCGCGGCCCTGTCGCGCTGGATCAAGGGGGCGAGCTGGATCCCCATGCAATGCCCGCGCATTGAGGCGCTGGCGCGGGCGGTCGCCGCCCGGCCGCGCATCGCGCCCGTCTGGGCGAAGCACGTGCCGGGCTGACCTCCTTCAGAAGTGGATCAGGCCCGGCGCGAAGACGCCGAGCGCCGCCAGGGCGAACCCCACGACGCCCAGCCCGCCCGCGAACCAGACCAGCAGTGCCACGCCCGTGATGATCGAGGCCGAGGCCACGACGATGGCTACCTGGAACACCGCGCTCGAATATTCGAACATATGGTAGCGCTCCATCGAGACATCGCGCTTCGCTTCCGCCGCCCGGGCGCGGCTGACCAGCTCGCGGCGGCCTTCGCCGGTCTCGGGCTCGCTTTCCCAGCGGGCTACCGTCTGGGTCCAGCGCTGCTGCTGGGCCTCGATGGCCGTGCGGTTGGCGTCGGTCTTGTCCAGCTCTGCCTGCTCGACAGCGGTGCGGAGCTGTGTCTGGCGGATGGTGCGCGCCTGGAAGAAGGCCCAGAGGTTGGCCGATTGGACGTTGCTGTTCAGCGCCTCGGTCTGCGCCGATTTAGCGCCGACCTCGGCGAGCGCCAGGAAGAGCGCCAGCACCGCGATCAGCAGCGCCACGCCCTTGTTCTCGGTGCCGTGCGCGGCACCGTGTCCACCAGCCATGCGAATCTGTCTCCCGTGTAACCGGGCGGCCAGATGCCATAGTCGCCGTTGGGGCGCCAGATCGATCTGAAGCCGCGCCGAAGGGCTGGCGCTCGCGGAAAATCCTGGCAAGGTTTCGTCATGGTCCAAGCCCCCGCCCACACGCTCTCCGCCCATTCCTGGGCCCCTGTCCGGCCGCCTAAGAACGCGCCGCCGGTCCGCATCAACCTCTATTCGGACACGCAGACGCGCCCGACGCCCGCGATGAAGGACGCCATGATGCGCGCCGAGGTGGGCGACGAGCAGCATGGCGACGACCCGACTGTGTGGGAGCTGTGCGACCGGATGGCGGCGCTGACCGGCAAGGAGGCCGCGGTGTTCTTGCCGAGCGGCACCATGTGCAACGTCATCGCCATCCTGACGCATTGCCAGAAGGGCGACGAGGTCGTGGCGCACGAGACAAGCCACATCCTGCACAGCGAGGGCGGCACGCACGCCGCGCTCACGGGCGTGCAGATCATGGGCCTGAAGGGCGCGCGCGGCATGTTCTCGCCCGACGACCTGCGAGCGGCCATTCGCCCGAAGACGCGCTACGCACCGCCGCAGCGCCTCCTCGAGATCGAGCAGACGGCGAATATCGGCGGCGGTGCCGTATGGTCGCTGGAGACGCTGACGGCGCTGACCGACATCGCGCATGAGCAGGGCTGGTCCACCCATATGGACGGCGCACGCCTCATGAACGCCTGCGTCGCCGCGAAGATCCCGGCGGCCGAGATGGTCGCGGGCTTCGACAGCGTCTGGCTCGACTTCACCAAGGGCCTCGGCGCGCCGCTGGGCGCCGTGCTCTGCGGCTCCAGCGAGTTCATCGGGCAGGCCTGGCGCTGGAAGCAGCGCCTCGGCGGCTCCATGCGTCAGGGCGGCGTCTGCGCCGCGGCCTGCATCTACGCGCTGGACCACCATATCGACCGCCTGGCCGACGACCACGCGAACGCCAAGGCCCTGGCCCGTGGCCTCGCACAGATCGAAGGCGTGGTGGTCGAGGATCCCGATACCAATCTCGTCTTCTTCGACATCGCGAAGACCGGAAAGAGCGTGGCCCAGCTTCAGGAGACGCTGCTGGCCCAGGGCATCATGGTCAGCGGCCTGGGCGGGCGCGTGCGCGCCTGCCTGCATCTCGACGTCACCGAGGCGATGATCCCGGAGGCCGTCTCGGCCATCCGCGCGGCCCTTGCCGCCTGATCCATCCCCGCGCCGGCGCCGGGGAAGCCTGGCGCATGGCGCGGGCCTTCAGGCCGAGGCAATGGCCCGCGCCGCGCTGGAGGCCCAGGGCTGGACCATCCTCGCGGAGCGGGCGCGCACGCCGGCCGGCGAGCTCGACCTGATCGCGGAGAGGGAAGGGCTCCTGGCTTTCGTCGAGGTGAAGGCCCGGCCGAGCCTCTATGAAGCCGCCTTCGCCCTGCAGCCGCGTCAGAAAGCGAGGCTGCTCGCGGCCGCCGAGGCCTGGCTCGCCGAGAACCCCGGGCATGGCGCCCAGGGCATGCGCTTCGATGTCGTGCTGGTGGCGGCCGATGGGGCCATCAGGCGAATCGCGGACGCGTTCCGCCTCGAATAGAGCCTAGAGCTCTTCATCCGAATCGGGATGGCGCAGGTGCCACAGCCGCTCATGCGCGGCGACGAGCGTCTCGATGTTACGGCGCCGGTTGATGTCCGGCGAAACCGGGCGGCGCGTCAGCATCATCTCCAGCACGCGCAGGAGCTGCTCCGCGACCTCGAAGTCGCTCTGGTCGCACGCCTGGTGGAAGGCGACCAGAATCTTATCCGACAGGCGCCGCCCCTGCCGCGGCGCGGATCCGACCCGGGAGGCGTCTTCGGCGCCATCGCCCCGGTCATCCTCGTCAGCCATGCGCTACTCCTTTGGGACCGGTCGGAGACTCCGAATCGGTGGCGCGTTTATGCGCCAGTTTGAAGCACTTCGCCAAGAGTCACGAAGCCGGTCGTGCACCGCTGCGCAGTTGCGACGTAACAGCAGAGGCCATCGCCTCGGGACTCGTTTCGGGCCTGAACATGCTGCGTACCCGCCCATCAGGCCCGACCAGGTAGATGAAGCTGGAATGGTCCATCAAATAGGTCGTCATCTCGGGCCGCTGGACCTTCGAATAGTAGACCCTGTAGCGCCGGGCGACGGCCGCGACCTGTTCCGGCGTGCCGGTCAGGCCCTGCATCCGGGGGTGGAAACGGCCGACATAATCGGCCAGCGCGGCGGGCGTGTCGCGCTCGGGGTCGATGCTGATCAGGACGGGCGTCACCTGCTCGCCATCGGCGCCCATGGCGTCCAGGGCGGAGGCGATGGTGCCGAGCTCGGTCGGGCAGACGTCGGGGCAATAGGTGAAGCCGAAATATACGAGCATCCAGCGGCCGGCGAAGTCGCGGTCGGTGACCGCGCGGCCTTCCTGGTTGGTCAGTTCGAAGGCGCCGCCGAGGGTGATGCCGCCGGGCAGCTGCATCCCGCCGCCACCGGCTGACGGCACGGCCAGTTCCTGCCCGAAAATGCCGGCGAGGCGCGAGGCAAAGGCCTCGCCCAGCGTTTCGTCCGGCCCCCTGGTGGTCCAGGCATAGCCCCACACGCCGACGACAAGGGCGAGCAGCAGGAGGGCGGAGATCCGGATGACGCGAAGCATGATGCGCGTGCTGTTACGCCCTGCGTGCCGCCGCATCAATCCCGCGGCGGGGGCGGCCCGCCACGGGTGTCGCGATCAATGCCGGGGGTCGAGCTCGATCGCGCCCTCGGGCTGCGGCGACTGGAAGATGTCGTCCGCGAAGGCGTCCTCCCACGAGCCTTCCGTCGAGGCCTTGGAATATTCGGTGGCGCGGTTCTCGAAGAAGTTCGTGTGCTCGATCGCGTTCAGCATCTCGTCGAGCCAGGGCAGGGGGTTCTTCTCGATGTGGTAGAGCGGCTCGAGGCCCAGCTGCTGCAGCCGGCGATCCGCGATGAAGCGGATGTACTGCTTGGTCTCGGCCGCGCTGAGCCCGTCCACGGGACCCATCGCGAAGGCGAGGTCGATGAAGGCGTCCTCGTGGTCCACGATGGTCGCGCAGATGAGGTAGAGGTCGCGCCGCAGCTCCTCGTTCCAGATCTCCGGATTCTCCTGCACGAAGGTGCGGAAGAGACGGATGACCGAGAGGCAGTGCAGCGTCTCGTCGCGCACCGACCAGGTGACGATCTGGCCCATGCCCTTCATCTTGTTGTGGCGCGGGAAGTTCATGAGGATCGCGAAGGAGGCGAAGAGCTGCAGCCCCTCGGTGAAGGCGCCGAAGGCGGCGAGCGTCTTGGCGATCTCGGTCTTGTTGGCGACCGAGAAGTTCTGCATGTAGTCGTACTTCTCCTTCATCTCCTGGTACTTGAGGAAGGCTTGGTACTCGATCTCGGGCATGCCGATGGTGTCGAGCAGGTGGCTGTACGCGGCGATATGGACCGTCTCGATGTTCGAGAAGGCCGAGAGCATCATGAGCACTTCCGTCGGCTTGAAGACCTGGGAGTAGTGCTTCATGTAGCAGTTGTTCACCTCGACATCGGCCTGGGTGAAGAAACGGAAGATCTGGGTGACGAGGTTCCGCTCACCATCCGTCAGGTTCTTCTGCCAATCCTTCACATCATCCGCCATCGGAACTTCTTCCGGCAGCCAGTGCACGCGCTGCTGCATCAGCCATGCGTCATAGGCCCAAGGGTAGCGGAACGGCTTGTAGACCGGGTTGCCGGTCAGCAGGTCGAACTTGATGGGGAGTTCGTCGATGGAATCGGCCATGGGGGGCGCCTTTTGAATGTGAAATTAGGGGCTCCGCCCCTGGACCCCGGCAGGAAACTTAGTTCCCTGCACCTTCGGGACTAAGGGACGCCGGCCGTGCCGAGCTCGGCCGGGTATTCGCGCCGCAGGCGCAGGATCGCGTGGTTCACCCGGACGAGCCGCCGCCAGGCCTCGTCGGCCTCGCGGGAGAGCTGCTCGGAGGTCCAGTCCGCGTCGAGCCGCGCTTCCGCGCGCTGCACCGCCAGCCTCAGCTCCGTCTGCCGGATGCGGAGGTCGCGGAACTCCTCCCGCACCTCGCGCGAGGTCAGGCCGCTTACTGGCACGCCAGGCATTCCTCGTAGTTGGTCGAGTTGGTTGTCGGCGGCGTCTGGAGGGGCAGCGGCTCCTGCAGCGCTTCCAGGCCGAGCTTCGGCTGGATAGCTACCTTCTCGCTGATCGTGTCGGCCCGCGCCATCGACAGCGAGCGGCAGTAGTAGAGGCTCTTCAGCCCCTTCTTCCACGCGCTCATGTGGATCTGGTGCAGGTCGCGCTTGTGGACGTTGGCCGGCAGGAAGACGTTCACCGACTGCGACTGGCAGATGTAAGGCGTGCGGTCGGCCGCATGCTCGATCACCCAGCGCTGGTCCAGCTCGAAGGCCGTCTTGAAGGTGGCCTTCTCCTGCTCGTCCAGGAAGTCGAGGTGCTGGACCGAGCCCTTGTTGACCGTAATGGAGGTCCAGGTCTCCTCATCGTCGCGGCCATGCCTCGCCAGCACCGTCTTCAGGTACGGGTTGCGCACGATGTAGGAGCCGGAGAGCGTCTTGTGGTTGTAGACGTTCGCCGCGATCGGCTCGATGCCCGGCGAGGCGCCGCCGCAGATGATGGAGATGGACGCCGTCGGCGCGATCGCCATCTTGTTGGAGAAGCGCTCCAGGAAGCCGTACTCGGCCGCGTCGGGGCAGGGGCCCCGTTCCTCGGCGAGTAGCCGCGACGCCGCATCCGCCTGCGCGCGGATGTGCTTGAACATCTTCTTGTTCCACACCTTCGCGATAACGCTCTCGAAGGGCACGTTCAGCCCCTGGAGGAAGGAGTGGAAGCCCATCACGCCCAGGCCGACCGAGCGCTCGCGCATCGCGGAGTAGCGCGCCTTGGACATGCTGTCGGGCGCGGTGTCGATGAAGTTCTGGATGACGTTGTCCAGGAACCGCATCACGTCCGTGATGAAGAGGGGATCGTCCTTCCACTCCATCCAGGTCTCGAGGTTGAGCGAGGAGAGGCAGCACACGGCCGTCCGCTGCTCGCCATGTTGGTCGAGGCCGGTGGGAAGCGTGATCTCCGAGCAGAGGTTGGAGGTCTTCACCTCCAGCCCCGCGAGCTTGTGGTGCTCGGGCCGCGCGTTGTTCACGTGGTCCGAGTAGACGATGTAGGGCTCGCCGGTCTCGATGCGCGCCGTCAGCAGGCGGATCCAGAGCGAACGGGCCGAGAGCGTGCGCACGATGGCGCCGTCCTTCGGCGAGGTGAGCGCCCAGGTGTCGTCGTTTTCCACCGCGCGCATGAAGGCGTCCGACACCAGGATGCCGTGGTGCAGGTTGAGCGCCTTGCGGTTCGGATCGCCGCCGGTAGGGCGGCGGATCTCGATGAATTCCTCGATCTCCGGGTGGCTGATCGGCAGGTAGACGGCGGCCGAGCCGCGGCGCAGCGAACCCTGGCTGATGGCGAGCGTCAGGCTGTCCATCACGCGGATGAACGGCACGATTCCCGAGGTCTTGCCGTTCTGGCCCACCTTTTCGCCGAGCGAGCGCAGGTTGCCCCAGTAGGAGCCGATGCCGCCGCCCTTGGAGGCCAGCCAGACATTCTCGTTCCAGAGGCCGACAATCGACTCGAGGCTGTCATTGGCCTCGTTCAGGAAGCAGCTGATCGGCAGCCCGCGCGTCGTCCCCCCGTTCGACAGCACTGGCGTGGCCGGCATGAACCAGAGTTTGCTGATGTAGTCGTACAACCTCTGGCTGTGCGCGGCGTCGTCGCCATAGGCGGAAGCGACGCGCGCGAAGAGGTCCTGGTAGCTTTCGCCTGGCAGGAGATAGCGGTCGTCGAGTGTCGCGCGGCCGAAATCGGTCAGCAGGGAATCCCTGCTCCGATCGACCTGGACCTGATGATGCCCTGGAAGCTGAACTGCATCGAACACGGTCTGAAACCCCTCATTCCCCGGTCGGGAAACATGCCTCAGGCGATCCGACCTATCAACTGCTCTCGCTACATATGGGGATCGAATGCCCCGGTGCACACAAGATCGAGTAATCGGGGCGAAATTCGTCAAAGCCTGGGAACTCTGCGTTTGTTCCCGCTTCGTTCATATGAGGCCGAATCTGGGCGGTGACAATCCGTGTGTCATGGCGGCAACATGACAAGGGCGGAAGAGGCGATCGCATTCATCCCCGTAATCCCCCGAATCCACAGCCAGGGATTCGGAGGAGTCGGGACGCGAGGTCAGGAAAGCGGCTGCAACCCGCACCAATCCGCCACGAAGGCGGCGATGGAGAGCGTGGTGGTCTTGAGGTGCTCCAGATTCGTCCGCTCGTCGAAGCCGTGGGCGCCTTCGCCCTTCGGCCCGTAGCAAAGAGCCGGCATGCCGAAATAAAGGCCGTAGAATCGGGTGTCGTTCACGGCGGTGGAGATCCGGGCCCCCATTTCCTCGCCGAAGGCCGCCCGATGCGCCTCGGCCAGGACGGCCTCGGCCTCGCTGCCCGGCTCCTGCACGAAGCCATCGGCCAGGAAGCCGTGCCAGACCACCTCCGGCGGGTTGTTGGAGAGGAAGTTGTCGGTCCTCGCGGCCTCGGCCACCGCCTTCTCCACCGCGCGTTGCTGGGTGGCCACATCCTGCCCGGGAAGCAGGCCCAGGCGGCAATCCACCTCGCACCAGGCGGGGGTCGAGCTCGCCCAGTCGCCGCCGCGGATGATGCCCGGGTTGAACTTGATGGGGTCCGGGGTGCCCTCGTACCACTTGTCGGTCTTCGCGGCCTCGTTGAGGCGCTTCGTATGCTCCTGCAGCGCCAGGATCAGGTGGTAGGCGCTCATGATCGCGTTGCTGCCCGACTGCGCGACCGCGACATGGACCGGCACGCCCCGCACGCGGAGCCGGAACCACATGGTGCCGGTATGGGCGCGGGTGATGGTGCCGCCCGTGGGCTCCGGGATCAGGCAGGCGTCGGCCCTGTAGCCGCGCAGCAGCGTCGCCAGCGCGCCATTGCCGGTGCTTTCCTCCTCGGTAACCGTCTGGAGGTGGACGTCGGCGGCCGGGGCGTAGCCGGCGGCGCGGATGGCTTCCAGCGCGAAGCACATGGCCGATACGCCCGACTTCATGTCATGCGCGCCGCGGCCGTACATCCAGCCGTCCTTCACCGTGCCGCCATAGGGCGGGAAGGTCCACATCTCGGCCGGCCCCTCGGGCACCACGTCGATATGGCCCTGCAGGATGAGGCTCCGGCCCGTGGGAGAGGCGCAGCGGCGCGAGGCGACGACCTGGAAGGAGCCCGCGGGATCAACATCCACCATGGGGCTGGCCTTCGGGTGCTCCTGGAGACGGACGTCGGCGATGGAAAAGCGGTCCACCGCATAGCCCCTGCCGGCAAACCAGCGATACATGTGGTCCTGCAGCGGCGCCTCGCGGCCACGCAGGGAGGGGTGTCGGACGATGTCGGCGAGAAAGCGGACCTGCTCCTCGAAATTGGCCTCGACGGCGGCGGACAATTGCTGAAGCGTGGTCTTGTCAGGCATGGTTCATCCCATCTCGAGGCCGCGTATTCGGACAGGATAACGCCCCGTGGGCAACCGCGCTGCCGGGCCGGGGATGGGAAAATTAGCGTCAGGCGGGGGCGCGCGCCGCGAAAACCTCCTGCGGGATGCCTGCCGCGCGGCCGGCCATGGCCATGTGCATCAATTCCTTCGCCGTCAGGAGGCGCACCGCGTCCGCTTCGTGCATCAGCAGGGCGGGCGCGTCGTCGAGGCCATGCTCCTGCAGCAGCGCGCGGCCCCGGTTGACCGCGACCCGGCCCGCCTCGATCAGCGCCGGATGGGATGAAGCCAGGAGGTCCGCCGCGCCGCGAAGGCCGATCTCGCGCAGGATGGTCTCGACCACTTCGCTGTCGCCCGTATCGCGCCCGCTGACATAGCGCGCGACATGCAGGGCGTTGAGCGCATCCAGCCGCCGTTGCGGCCGGGTGCGGACGACCGCGGCTATGCCCAGGGACGCCGGCCACGAGTTGAGCTGAGCCGTGCGCGAGTGAAGCAGCTTGTAGTAGGACGGGGTGAAGGGCTGGCCCGTCCGCTGGGCTACCAGCCGATCGGTTTCCCAGATCAGGCCGGCGAAGTCGTCGTTGATCAGCCTCGCCTCGCCCGCCAGGGGCAGGAGTTCGACCTCCCTCCCGCTCTCGATCAACTGCTCGAGAGCCGGCATCGCGCCGTAGCACCAGCCGCAGAGGGGGTCGAAAATGAAGGTTACGCCGGCGGTCGCCATGACCGCGATCCATCGCATTCCTGTGAATGGGAATATATCGGGTGTTCGCGGAAACAGTGTATACTGTGAATTGACAGTCACGTGATGGAGGCGATGTCCGGCGCCAACCAACTCAGTCGCCTGACCTACTTCGTGGCCGTGGTCGACGCCCGGTCCTTCACCGGGGCCGCGGAGAAGCTCGGCGTGTCGAAGGCGGTGGTGAGCCAGCAGGTGGCCAAGCTGGAGGCATCGCTGGGAACTACCCTGCTTTCCCGCACCACGCGGCGCACGGAGCCGACGGCTGCCGGCCTCGCCTTCCATGCGCGCTGCGTGGAAATCCTCCGCCAGGCGGAGGAGGCGGTGGCCGAGCTGGCCGATGCCAACCACGAGCTGGGAGGAACGCTTCGGCTGACGGCGAGCTTTGCCTACGGCACCGCGGTGGTGGCGCCGCTCCTGGCGCAATTTCGCCGCCTCCACCCGCGCGTGACCCCGGACCTCGTCCTCTCGGATGATCGCCTGGACCTGATTGAACACCGGCTCGACCTCGCCCTCCGCCTGGGCGACGTGACGGGGCAGGGACAGGTGGTCCGGCATATCGGAACCTTTGAGCAATATCTGGTAGCCGCGCCCTTCCTGGCCGAGGGCACGCCCGCCGGTCTCGAAGGTGTGCAGGAACTGCCGTGGGTGGCGAACCTCGCGCTGCGATGGCCGCAGCAATGGCAGCTGCGTCGTGCGGATGGTTCGGAGCGCATCCTGGCGCCGCGCCCGGCGGTGCTGGTGAACTCGACCCTGGCCGTGATGGGCGCCGTGCTGGCCGGCGCCGGGGTGTCGGTGCTGCCGGACTATGTGGTGGAGCCTGAGCTGGCGGCGGGACGCCTGGTGCGGCTGGCGCCCGAGTGGCGGCTGCCGGGAAGCACCATTAACGCGGTCTTCCCGCCGGCCCGATTCCGGCCCGCTTCGGTGCGGGCCTTCGTGGACATGCTGGCGGCGCGCGCGAAAGGATAGCCCGGTACGGCCAGACGTTCCTGCCGGGCCGTCAAGCCGCCAGGCGCGCCGCCAATCGCCGTGCGCCGTCCGCCTGCGCAGCCAGCGCCGCTTCCGCGTCCGTCAGCAGGCGGGCGAGGCGCGCCGGGTCGGGCCGCGCTTGCGCCAGCTCGGCGATCGCTTCGCGTAGCAGCGCGGTGGCGCGGCGGATGTGGCCTGCGAGATCCGTGGCCAGTTCCGACGGCTCGGCCTCCATGGCTCTGGGCAGGGCCATCAGTGCGGCGAACAGCTTCGCATCGGGGGAGAGGCCTTCCATGGCGGGAATGGTCCCGTCAAATCCTTTCCCGATCGCTAACGTCCGATCTCGTCACACCAGGAGCGAGATGCCCGACAGGAAGAGCAGGCTCAGCAGCACCAGGCGGAAACCCTGCGCGGGGATGATCCGGTAGAAGCGCAGGCCGAGCCATGTGCCGGCGATCAGGGCGGGCAGGGCGGTCAGGATCAGGAACCCCGTCTCGCGCGTCACGAAGCCCCCGGCGGCGAGTGTGAGGACGGAGATCATCTGCATCACCGTCACGAAGGGCTGCAGCCGCGCGCGGGTCTCGTCCTTATTGAGTCCCTGCACGTCGTGCCACATCGCGAAGAGACCGCCCGAGAAGCCGCCGATCCCGCCCAGGATGCCGGAGAGGAAGCCGATGAAGCGGTCCGCCCAGGGATGCTCGCCCATGCTGGGCGGGGCCCGGCGCAGCGCGATGCGCGCCAGCATGTAGCCGCCATATCCCGTCAGCAGCACGCCCACCACGGCGCCGACCATGCGCGGCGAAGCCACGCCCAGGATCATGACGCCGATGGGCGTGCCGATCACGCCGGCGACGATCTGCGGAATCAGCCGTCGCCAGCGCACGAGATGCAGGATCGTCGGCAGGCTGATCGACTGCACGACGAGGCTGCTGACCACGATCACTGGCGCCAGCACCTGGGGCGAGACGAAGTGCAGGAGGATTCCGGCGGCGATCAGGTTGAAGGCGAAGCCGGCGAGGCCCGCGCAGAAGGCCGCGACGAAGCAGCCCGCGGGCAGAATCAGGAGTTCGATGGACATGGCGTTGTCCGGACACTGCCTGACCCTTGTATCTTATACAAGACTGCGGCAGGCTCCCGACCCAGGGAGAAATTGCGGATGTCACATGCGACGCGCGGCGCCGACCTTCTATGGGCGGCGCTCCGGAAGGGCGGCGTCAGCCGCGTCTTCAGTCTTTCGGGCAACCACATCATGCCGGTCTACGACGCGGCCTTCGGCGCGGGGATCGAGATCGTCCATACCCGCCATGAGGCCGCGGCCCTGCACATGGCGGATGCCTGGGCACGTTTGACCGGCGAGGTGGGCGTGGCCCTCGTCACGGGCGGGCAGGGGCATACCAACGCCATCGCGGCTCTGCCCACGACCCAGGCGGGCGAGACGCCGGTCCTGCTGCTCTCCGGCCACGCGCCGCTGAATGAGCTGGGCCTCGGTGCCTTCCAGGAGACACCGCAGGTCGAGATGGCTGCGCCGCTCTGCAAGGCGGCGTGGCTGGCGCAGAGCACGGCCGGCCTGCCGGCCGACATCGCGCGTGCCTTCCGCATCGCTCGCACGGGGCGTCCCGGGCCGGTCCATATCTCGCTGCCGACGGATGTTCTCGAGGCCGAAGCGGCCGTCCCCATGCCAGATGACCGGGAGTACCAGGCGGCCCCGATGCCGCTGGCGTCGGAGGCGACGGCCGCGATCCTGGCGGCCATGCAGGCGGCGAAGCGCCCCTTCATCGCGGCGGGGCCGAGCCTCAACAACCCCGCGGGCAGGCAGGCGCGCGCCGCGCTCGAGGAGGCGACCGGCCTGCCCATCGCGCTTATGGAAAGCCCACGCGGCCTGGGCGATCCTTCGCTCGGGGCCTTCGCCGAGATGCTGGCGAAGGCCGACCTCGTGGTCCTGCTGGGCAAGCAGCTCGACTTCACGCTGCGCTTCGGGCGCGCGCCCTTCGTGGCGGCGGATGCGCGCTGGATCGTCATCGATCCCGATCCGAAGCTGCAGGCGCGCGCGGCGGCTTCGCTCGGCGCCCGGGTCGCGCTGGCGGCGATGGCGTCGCCGCTCGCGGCGGCCGAAGCCCTGGCCGGCGCGGCGACGCCACATCCCCAGCGCTCGTGGTCCGATGCGTTGCATGACGCCTTTGGCTATCGCCCCGAGGCCTGGGGCCCGCTCGCCGGCAAGCCGGGCGCGCCCATCCATCCCGCGACGCTCGGCGCGGCGCTGGAGCGTTTCATTGACGCGCATACGGTGCTGGTTGCCGATGGCGGCGAGATCGGCCAGTGGATGCAGGCCACGCTGCGCGCGCCCGAGCGTGTGATGAACAGCATCGCAGGATCGATCGGCGCAGCCATCCCGTTCGCCGTGGCAGCCCGCGCGGCGCGGCCGCATGGGCGCGTATTGGCCGTGATGGGCGACGGCACCTTCGGCTTCCACATGGCGGAGTTCGACACCGCCTGCCGCCACGACCTCCCCTTTGTGGCGGTGGTCGGCAACGACGCCAAATGGAACGCCGAGTATCAGATCCAGCTGCGGGACTTCGGCGCGAACCGCGCCCATGGCTGCGAGCTTGCGCCCGGCACGCGCTACGACCTCGTGGTGAAGGCGCTCGGCGGGCATGGCGAGTTGGTGGAGCGTGCCGAGGATCTGCCCGCCGCGCTGGAGCGCGCCTTCGCTTCGGGCAAGCCTGCCTGCGTGAACGTGCTGATCGCGGGCCAGCCCGCGCCCAACCTGCGGCGCGGATGAGCCTGGAGCGCGCGCCCCTCTACGCCCGCGCGGAGGCGGAGCTGCGCGCGCGCATTGTGCGCGGCGAGTGGAAGCCGGGCGAAGCGCTGCCGACCGAACCTATCCTCGCCGCGAGCCTCGGCATCAGCCAGGGAACGCTGCGCCGCGCCCTGGCGGCGCTGGAGCAGCAGCGCCTCATCGAGCGGCGCCAGGGCATCGGCACGCGCGTGGTGGAGGAGACGAGCGAGCGCGAGCTGTTTCACTTCTTCCGCGCCGAGACTGTGGACGGCAGCCGGCTTCAGCCCACCAGCCTGATCCACCGCATCGAGCGCCGGGCCGCCCGCAGCGCCGAGCAGCGGGCCCTTCGCCTGACGCGCGCCGACCGCGTGCACCACCTGACGCGCGAGCGCCGACTGGGCGGCCGCCCCTGTCTCCTGGAGCGCATCTCGCTGCCGGAGCCGCTGTTCCCCGGCTTCGCCCTTCCCACGGGCGTCGAGCTGGCCGAGGAGCTCTATGTTCATTATCAGCGCCGCTACGCCATCACGATCACCCGTTGCGCCGAGCGTCTTTCCGCCGTCGCCGCGCCCGCTCCGGTCGCGCGCATCCTGCATCTGCCGGAAGGCACGCCCCTGCTGCTGGCGGAGCGCACGGCCCTGGATCCGCTCGGCCGCCCGGTGGAGTTCCGTCTCTCCTGGATCCAGACGGCCGATCTGCGATACGCGATAGACCTCAGATAGACTTGTAGGCGCGCGCCAGGTCGTGACGTATCTGCAGCCGCAACCAGAATTCCGGGCGTGTGCCGAACCTGCGGGCGAAGAGGATCGCCGTTTCGGCCGAGATGCCGCGCGTGCCCTGCAGGATCTCGCCGATCCGGCTGCGGGAGACGCCGAGTTCCGCCGCCAGCCGCTTGGCCGAAAGCTTCATGGGCGCCATGAAGCTGCGCGCCAGCACCTCGCCAGGGGAGGCTGTGGTGCGATAGGGCGGCTTCGGTAGTGCCGGCTCGGCTTTTCGGGGCTCCTGAGGCTGCGCGCAGGTGGGCGTCAGGCCGCGTGCGCGCGAGACGAGCCTGATCGCACGGTCAATGCCTTCAGGCGTGCCGGCGGCATAGGCTTCCGCCAGCAGCTGGAATTGCTCGGCTTCCTGTATCGGGTATCGCGTGATGTCGAGTGGCATCGGGCCGCCTCCTTTCAGTTTCATGGAAGCAGGCTAGGCGGCGGGGCGCGGGTTGAGGCATCGGGTGTCCCAATGGGCCCGATGCGGCGTGCCTATGGCGCGTTTTTGCGTGCATCCGTCCCCCGCCCGCAGCTAGCTTTGCGACACAGGGAACAAACGCGGGTCAACAACTCCAGAAGGAGGCCGAATGCTCATCAGCCGTCGCTCGACCCTCGCCGTGGCCGCCGCCAGCATCGCGGCTCCCAGGCTCGCCACCGCGCAAGGCGCCAATGTCATGCGGTTCATCCCGCAGATCGACCTGGCCTTCCTCGATCCGCATTTCACCACGGCCTACGTCACGCGCGGTCACGGCCACATGGTCTTCGACACGCTCTACGGCAGCGATGCCTCCTTCAAGCCGTCGCCGCAGATGGTGGCCGGCCATACCGTCGAGAACGACGGCAAGCTCTGGAACCTGACGCTGCGCCCCGGACTGCTCTGGCACGACGGCACGCCCGTGCTCGCCCGGGATTGCGTCGCCAGCATCAAGCGCTGGGCGAAGCGCGACGCGTTGGGCGATGCGCTCATGGTGGCGACGGATGAACTCTCCGCGCCCGATGACCGCACCATCCGCTTCCGCCTCAAGAAGCCCTTCCCGCTGCTGCCGACGGCGCTCGGCAAGGTGAGCTCGCCCATGCCGGCCATGATGCCGGAGCGGCTGGCGAACACGGACCCCTTCACCCAGATCACGGAAATGGTGGGCAGCGGGCCCTTCCGCTTTGTCGCGAATGAGCGCGTGGCCGGATCGCGCAACGTCTATGCGAAGTTCGACCGTTACGTCTCCCGCGAGGACGGGCCGATGGAGTGGAATGCGGGCCCGAAGCGCGTGAACTTCGACCGCGTGATCTGGACCACCATCCCCGACGCGGCGACCAAGGTGGCCGCCCTGCAACAGGGCGAGCAGGATTGGTGGGAGAACCCGACACACGACCTGCTGCCGCTGCTGCGCCGGAACCGCAACATCAAGATCGAGGTCAACAACCCGACTGGGGCGGTGGACATGATGCGGCCCAACCACCTGCAGCCGCCCTTCAACAACCCCGCCATCCGGCGCGCCATGCTGCATGCCTTCAGCCAGGCCGACTTCATGCAGGCGATCGTGGGCAACGATCCCGCCATGTACCACGTGCCGCACGGGGTCTTCTGCCCGAACACCCCCATGGCCAGCGAAGCGGGGCTGGAACCGCTGATCGGGCCGCGCAACCTCGATGCCGTGAAGGAGATGCTGAAGCGGGCCGGCTACGCGAACGAGAAGGTCGCGCTTCTCGCGGCCACCGACTACGCGCAGTTCAAGGCGATCGGCGAGGTGATGGCCGATGTCATGAGCCGCATCGGCATGAACGTGGACTATGTGGCGACGGATTGGGGCACCATGCTCTCCCGCCGCAACAACCGCGGGCCGGTCGAGCAGGGCGGCTGGAGCTGCTTCAACACCGGCTGGGAAGGCGCCGACCACATGGATCCCGCCAACCACTATGCGATCCGCGGCAATGGCGACCAGCCCTCGGGCTGGCCCGGCTGGTGCGTCAGCCCCCGGTTGGAGGAGCTTCGCACCCAGTGGTTCGAGGCGCCCGACCTTGCCGGCCAGCAGGAGGCATGCCGCCTGATGCAGATCCAGTGCATGCAGGACGTGCCGAGCATCCCACTCGGCCAGTACGTGCAGCCGACGGCCTATCGCACCAATGTGGTCGGCGTGCAGAAGGGCTTTCCGACCTTCTGGAACGTGCGGAAAGCCTGAGGTCGGGGCCCTAGAGCCCGCGCCACTCGTGGCTTTGGGCCTCGAAGGCCTTGCGGCCGAAGAGCGAGACAGCGGTGGTGCGGGCCAGGATGCGGAGATCGAGCCAGATCGACCACTCGCTGACATAGGCGAGGTCATGCGCCGTGACCTCACGGGCCATGGCTGCATCGGTCATGGTGCCGGACAGGCCGTTGACCTGTGCCCAGCCCGTGATGCCTGGCTTCATGCGATGGCGCGCGCCATATCCGGGCGCCACCGTCTCGATCGGCTCGCCGCCGATCAGCATGTTGGCGACGTGGGGGCGTGGACCGACCATGCTCATGTCGCCCTTGAGGACATTGAGGAGCTGCGGCAGCTCGTCGATGCACATCGGCCGGATGATCCGGCCCACTCGCGTGATGCGCGCATCACCCTTCAATACCCCGCGAACGCCCAGATCGTTCGGGTCCACGCGCAGGGAGCGCAGCTTGAGGATCTGGAAGGGCTGGCCGTTGCGCCCGATGCGGGGCTGGCGGAACAGGATGGGGCCCGGGCTCTCCAACCGGATCGCGATGGCGGAGAAGATCAACAGGGGCGAGGTGACCACCAGCGCCAGCAGCGCGAGCAGCAGGTCCAACGCCGTCTTCGCGACGATCGCACCCGGCGGCAACGCCTGCCGCACGAGCTGCAGCACGGGCTGGCCCGCGATGACGGAGCGGCTGGTGCCTTGCGGCGCGCTGTTCGCCCCGTCGAGCAGGACGACCACCTCGGCCGTCAGCCACTGCACCTTCTGGACGGAGCGGAGGATGTCGATGGCACGGCCCAGCGGCAGGGCGATGACGATGAGATCCAGCCTCTCGCGGGCCGCGAGCTCGCATAGCGCCTGCACATCGCCGCGCACGGGTACCCCGTTCAGGGCCGGCGGGCGCCGCGTCGCGTCGCGCTCGTCGAAGATGCCGACAATGTCGGGTGTCTCCGGGTTCTCCTTGCCCAGCATGCGCCGGATCAGGATATCCGACATGTCGGTGGCGCCGACGACGGCGACGCGCCGCCGCAGCCAGCCGCGCTCGACGCCGCGCTTGGCGAGGAAGGAGATGCAGATGCGCGCCGGCAGCAGCAGCGAGATTGCCGCGAGTGGCCACAGCAGCAGTGCCGAGGCGATAGATGGGCCAGCCAGCGGCAACACCACCGCAGCTACCGCCCCGCCGACAAAAAGCGGAACCAGCAGCGCATCGGCCATGGCCCAGGGCGTGTCGAGCAGACGGCCCAGCCGCGTCGGTGCGAGGTGATGCATGGCGAGCCAGCCGAGGCAGGTCAGCCCGGTCGCGATCAGCTTCGCTTCGAGCGCGGTGAAGGTCGTCTCGACCCGGCCAAGATAGATCCAGGCCCAACTCGCGAGCAGGAGGCTGATGAAGTCCAGCACGCTCGCGGTCTGGCTGAAGGCGGTGACAGGCGATAGCCCATGCGGGGCGGGCCCCGGTGGGTATCCCTCGGCCATCTCGTGCGGCGGGTGCATGGCGGAAGCCGGCCTCGCGCCGATTTCAGCTTCGCCGCTTGTCATGATGTGCTGATTTCAGATCTCGACTGCCCGAAGTGACCATGCGCCGGCGTTAGTTGTCAAATCGCCAAAAACGCTTTCGCGTCATGCGTGTAGGCCGCAACTTAGGCGGGTGAGAGGCGCGAGTACTAAAGCAGGTTTCCCGGGTTATTGCGGTTGATGGCGTAGGAGAAGGAGCGCGAGAAGGGCAGGGTCTGCGTGATCGCCTGGTTCACCCAAAGCCCGACTTCGGCGAGCCTTGTGCGTGGGACGAAAACGATGTCGCCGGCTGTCAGCGGCACGTCCGCGCCGGTGCTCTGGCCCGACATGAAGCCGCGCAGATCCACCGTGCGCAGCATGGGCCGGTCCTCCGGCGAACGGCGGATCAGCACCACCTGATCCATGCGCGCCGAATCCTCCAGGCCGCCCGCGAGGGCGATCATCTCGGCGACGCCGCGGCGGCCCGTGACCGGATAGGCGCCCGAGCGACGGACCATCCCGCCCACGAAGGCGACGGCGCCTCCCGCCTCCTCGACGCTGACCGTCACGAAGGGATGGGTCAGCACGCGGCGAGACGCGTCGACGACCGCCTGCGAGGCTTCCTCGCCCGTGCGGCCGTCCAGGGTGACGCGCACGCCGGTGCGGAGGGTGACCGTGCCGTCCGGCGCGATCAGCACGGTTTCGTTGATCTCGGGCGTCAGAAGATACTGAACCTTGACCTTGTCGCCCGGGCCGAACCGGTAGGGCGGCACAGTGTTGGTCCAGGGCGCGAAGCCCTCGGGCATGTTCTCCTGCACCGAGATCGACTGGGTGGTGCTGAAATTGTTGGTCCCGGGCGCGCAGGCGGACAGCAATGGCAGGAGCAGGAAGGCGCGGCGGGTGACAGGCCCCGCGGCACTCATGCCATGACCGCCGGGAAGAGACGCGTCATCGGAAGGGCACCCCGTCAAGTTGGCTCGTTCTCATTGTTTAGAGCATTCCCTCCCGGCCGAGAACCGCGGCGGGACCTCATGCGGCGGACTGCATCCGGCCACCCTGACGGTTGATGGCCCGCTGGAGCAGGAAGGCGAGCGCCAGGTGGCCCGCCGCCATCGCCGCCATGCTGCCCGGCGCACCGGCCACCAGGATGAGCGGCACGGCCGCCACGACCACGGGCACAGCGGTCACCAGGTTCATCAGCATCAGGGAGCGGAAGGAGCCCATGGCCTGCAGCTGAGCCGAAAGCCCCGCGGATATGGCCTGCGCGGCAAAGACCAGCGTCCAGGCGGCGACCAGGATTCCGATCTCGTGATAGCCCTCCGGCAGCATCGGTTTCAGCGCGACGTCCCAGGCGGCGGCGATCGCGAGCGCCCAGCCGAATGTCGCCGCGAGCACCGCCATGCGCGCGAGCCGCGACTGCCGCCGCATCTCGGCCTCCTCACCTGCGGCATGCAGCCGGGCGAGACGGGGGATCAAGGTGCGTTGCAGTCCGATCAGCACGAAGGATACCGGGGCCATCAGCAGCCGCGCCGCATTCACTTCCGCCACCGTCTCGGCCCCCTTCATGAGCGCGAGGATATAGACGTGCGCCTGGTTCTGCGCGGCCGCCACCGCGAGGCCCGCCAGCGCCCAGCGCCCCTGCGACCAGGATTCCCACAGCGCCGGCCGCAGCTGGTTCAGGCCTGCCGCGAAGTGCGCGCGGCTGTCCATGACGCCGAGCAAGCCCGTGGCGGCACAGGCCAGCGCGTATGCGCCGAGCGCGGCGAGGTGCGCCGGATACCCCGCCCACCATCCCGCCAGGGTCAGCCCGATCCAGAGAGCCGCATTCACCACGTCCAGCATCAACGCGGCCTTCTGGCGCGATAGCAGGAAACGACGGGCTCGGGAGAAATCATGGGCCATGGCGGCGGGGCACGCCGCCGCGGTCAGCACCACCACGGCATCGGCGCCCACCATACAGAGGCCGGCCACGGCGAGCGCTCCCCCCGCCCAGGAAAGGCCGCCATGGCCGAGCACGAAGGCCGCCGACAATCCAGGCCGCGAGCCTTCTTCATGCCGGAAATGCGCGACCGTCAACGGCGAGGCGAACAGGGCGCTCGACACCCCGTTCATCAGCGTGATCGTGGCGTAGCCGAGGCCATAGAGGCCGAACTCTTCCCGGCTGCCGAGCTGCAGGACGAGAAAGCCCACGGCGAGATTCGCCAGGCTGATCACCGCCTGATCGAGAAGCCCCGCCAGACTGTCCAGCGGCGGAAGGATTCTTCGAAGCCGGCGCGTCAATGGATGATGGTCCGCGCCTGCCCGCTGCTGCGGAAGCTCCAAGGTCCCTTCCATTGTCCCGCGTCCTGCCTGAGCGGAACGGGGGCGACCGAGATGGCCGCGAGCGTCCAGAGGAGGAACTGCAGGTCGGGCCGCAACAGCAGGGATTCGCTGTAGTTGTAGATGGCGTAGACGGTGGAGAGGATCAGGACCCAGAATGCCCGGCGGCGATATCCGTCCCGCATCGCCAGGATGGCCCGCCAGATGGTGATGGCATTCAGGAGCAGCACGAGCGCCGGGCCGAACATGCCCAGCTGGAGCGTGACGTCGAGGTAGCCGCTGTGCGCGGTCGGCGCCTGCCATCCGACGCGTTGATGAAGCAGCTCCGCCGCGTGACTCCCGTGCAGCCAGAAGGCGTTGTAGCCGTACCCCAGATAGGGCCGCAGGCTGATGGCGTGGCGGACTTCGGCCCAGATGTAGGTGCGGCCCGTCAGCGTGTCGTCCTTGCCCACGGCCTCGAACAAGCCCGATGGGCCGAGCAGGGTGATGGCCAGCAATGCCAGCGTTCCGCCCACCGCCATCAGCACGAGCGTGGCTGCGGTCCACGCCCCGCCGCGATCGAGCCCCAGGGCCACCACCGTACCCCCCGTCACCGCCACCGAGAGCAGCAGTGCCGTGGTCGAACGCGAGAGCACCAGCATCACGAGCAGAAAGAGGAAGATCGCGACATCCCAGGCCCGCGGCCGCCCGCGCTCCAGTATGAGGAAACTGAGCGCGAGGGTTCCGGCGAGGAGGGCGAAGCCGAAATTGTTCTTCTGAAAGAATATGCCGCGAATGGCGTTGGCGTATTCGCCGGTATCGAAGCCGAGTTCCGGCCGCAGCACTGCCTCGGCGAGGCCGGCGATGGAGGCGAGGATCGTGGTGCCGACCACCACGCGCATGAAGCGCTCCAGCCCCAGCCGATGCAGGATAGCCGCCGCGAACAGGACGAGCGTTCCGAGTGCCGCGGCACGGCGCATCGTCGCGGCGGGCGCCTGCGACCACAGCACGGAGGCCGCCGCCACCATGACCACCAGCACGAAAGGCCAGGCTTGGCGCATCGTGCGCAGCGTCTCGCGGGGATAGCGCAGCGCGTGAACGATGCCGAAGCCGAGCAGCACGAGCTGCAGCACCGTATTCGCCGGGTTGACGTCGCCCAACTCGGGATCGGCGCCCGGCGGCGGAGCGGACAAGGCCAGCCGCGCGCTCATGTAGCCCAGCGTCCCCATGGCCGCGAGCAAGACCCAGCCGCGCCCGCCCGTCAGGGGCAGAACGCGTCCCGCCCAGGCGCCGGGCGGGACGGGGCCGGAGGGCTGTGAGAAGGCCCGCATATGCTCCTGATCACCTCCGGTCCGGGAGCCTGAAGACGGGGCCCGGCGGCCGGGAAGAGGCTCGGCGTGCGGCGCGCTTGACAGGCCCAGGGGCGGCTTGTAGCCGCAATCGATACGGACGTTAACAGGCCGCCGCTGGTGGCCATGGCATCAGCGGGGATGCGTCGGGCCTGTGGATCCTGTGTCTCGCTATGCCCTGATCGTTCCCTGCCGGGATGAGGCGGCAACGCTCCGCACGACGCTGGATTCCATCCTCGCCCAATCCATCCTGCCGGCGGAGCTTATCGTCGTAGACGATGGCTCCACCGACGCGACGCCGCAGATCCTGGCCGAATACGCGCCGCGCATGCCCTTCCTGCGCGTCGTGCCCCGGGACCGCGGCGGGCCCCGGCGGGTGGGACCTGGCGTCGTGGAGGCGTTCAACCAGGGCTGGGCCGCGCTGACGGCGCCGGTCGAATTCGTCTGCAAGCTGGATGCCGATCTCGACCTCCCGCCGCGCTACTTCGAGACGCTGATGGAGATCATGGACGCCGACCCGTCCATCGCGACTTGCAGCGGTAAGCCCTATCTGCGGGTCGGCCCCGAAGGGCGGATGGTGGCGGAAACCTCGGGCGACGAGATCTCCGTCGGCATGACCAAGTTCTACCGGCAGAGCCGGCTGCGGGAGCTCGGGGGCTTCGTGCAGCATGTCGGCTGGGACGTGATCGATTGCCATTCCTGCCGCATGCGCGGATGGAAGGCACAGAGCATGGACCGGCCCGAACTGCGTTTCATCCATCTGAGGCAGATGGGTTCGAGCCATCTCAGCATCTGGGAAGGGCGCAAGCGTCACGGCCGGGGCGCCTGGTACCTGGGCACGATCCCGCTCTTCATGCTGGTGTCGCTGGTCTATCGCCTTGGGCAGCGGCCGATGGTGCTGGGATCGATGTTCATGGGCATCGGCTATCTCGGCGCCTGGCTCGGCCGCGCGCCGAGGTATGACGCGCCTGGCTACCTGGACTTCGTGGCGGCCTACCAGTGGCGGGCGCTCTACATGGGCAAGGCGCGGGCCGCCGAGACCATGCGGGAACGCGCCCTTCGCGCGCTCCCCGCCGCGGCGACGCCGTCAGCGTGAGCTAACGCGCGCCCAGGCGCTCGGCGAGCATCCGCCACAAGCGCCGGTGGCGCCGCGTGCGCGCCCGCTCGGCCGACCAGTCGATCATGCTGTCGCGCACGTCGTAATGGCCGCGCTGGTCGTCGGGCACCTGGCCGCTTTCGACGGCGGCGACCAGACCGGGCAGGCCGGCATAGAAGTTGGGTCCGCGATAGGGAGGATGCAGGGACCAGAGGCCCGGCGCCGCGCCCAGCATGTCGATGCGATGAAGCCCTCGGTCGCGCATGACGCGGCTGAGCAGTTCCTCCGCCTCGATCACATCGGGCGGATTGCCGAGCAGCCGCGCCTTCTGTCGCTGTCCGAAGTCCGGCGCAGTCATGGGCAGGGGGCCGAGCGCGCGCAGGCGCTGCATGTCAGCCAGGAAGATGCGGGTGCTCGCATGGTCCACCGCCAGCGCCGGATTGCCGTCGAGCCGGAAGGAGAGGACGGTTCCCGCGTCCTGGCCATAGGCCACGCCATCGGCGCGGGGAGGACCCGGATAGGGATTGGCCAGGAGCGCCTGCGGATCCGCCTCCAGCGCGCGGATGGCATCCTCCATCCAGCTGCGGCTGCCCCCGCCGAACAGCATGTCCCCATCGAAATGGACGACGTAGCGGGCACGGGCGTGGAACAGGCCGTAGAAGTACGCGTAGAAGGGACCGCCATCCCAGGCCTTGAGCGGCATGTCGTCGCGACCGAAGAACCATTGGGCGACCTCGCGCCGCGCGGCGGGATCGTTATCCACCTCGATCGCCTCGAATCCAGCCACCGTCTCGCGGAAGCCGCGCGCCAAATCGCGCAGGCCCGCGAGATTGCGGTCGAAATCCGTGCCGCGATACCGGCCCGAGCGGCTGCGATGGACATCGATGGTCAGCACGATCCGCTCGACCATGGGCGCCCAGACGCGGAGCTGATGCGCAAGCAGATGGCCCGCATGCGGGAAGTCCATCGGATAGGTGCTGATTTGCGCGGCGGTTCTGAAGCCTTGGTCCACGGCTCGGTCCTCAGGCTGGGGCCGAGGCTGCCGTCGCCTCCGCCTCCAGCGCAGCGCGCCATGGCCTCCACCGCAGCCCCAGTTCAACCCGCGCCTTGCTGCTGTCGAGGCGGATGTCCTGCCGCCAGAGCCGCGCCAGCGAGGGTGGAATGGGTGGCGGCAGCACGCGCTCGCCGAGGGCAATACCCCCGATCTTCAGTGCGGGCGCTAGCAGCCGTGTCTCCAGGGCCATGCGCCACGGCGCGATGCGGGGCACGGGCGTCAGGCGCAGCGCCTCTGCGTAGCCGGCGAAGTACCGGCTCCAGTCGGGCGCTTCCGCCATTGCGAGATTGTAGGCTTGGCCCCCGGCGGCCGGCCTGAGCAGCACGGCCACGACTGCCTCGCACACATCGTCGATATGCACGATGTTGCTGCACCCTCTTCCCGCGGCGCCTAGATCGCCGATCCGGCCTTCGCGCAGCAGGCGCTCGATCCGCAGCGACCACTGGTGGCTGCCGCGGCCGTAGATGCAGCCGGGGCGCAAGACCGCCGTCTCCGGCAGGCTGGCCAGCGCGGTCTCGGCCTCGACCTTGGCGCGCGCATAGGAGCCGAGCGCGCCGGAAAGCGGGTGGCTCTCGTTCACCACTCCACGGGCGGGGCCATAGGCCGCCATCGAACTGAAATGCACGAGCCGCACCGGCCCGCGCGGCCGCGCCAGCATCGCGGCGCGCAAGGCGTAGGCGTTCGCGATCATGCTGGCCTCGCCGCCGGCCATGGCGTTCACGACGGCGTCCGCCCGGGCCACGGCCAGGCCCAGCATCGCCGCGTCCGTCGCATTCAGCGGAGCGACGCCAGGCGCTGCCCGGCGGGCGGTTGCAACCGGCTCGGCCCAGCCGGAGGCCCTGAGGGCGGCCACCAGGTGACGCCCGACATAGCCGGTGGCGCCGATCACGAGCACGCGCAACTTCAAGTCGCGCCCCCCGCCAACTCGCGCTTCAGGTGATCGGCCAGGCGAAGCGCGAGAGCGACCACGGTGAGCGTGGGATTGGCCTGGCTCGATGTCGGGAAGACTGCGGCTCCCGCCACGAAGACGTTGCTGGCCTCGTGCAGCCGGCAATCCGCGTCCACGACGCTGCTGCGCGGATCGGTCCCCATCCGGGCAGTGCCGATATGGTGGCCGCCATAGGCGCCGTAGCGCGTCATTTCCTCCTCCACACGCTCGGGCTCGTATTCGAAGCAGCCCGTGTTGTTCTCCTGCAGGGCTTGGGCGAAGGCGGCCAGCGCGGTGCTGACCGTTTGCACGTCTTGCCTGCTGTAGCGCCATTCCACGCGCAACCGTCGCACGCCGAGCGCATCGGTCTCGTTGCCCAGCGTGATGCGGCTTTCCGGGTCCGGTTCCTGCTCGGCATGGAAGTCGAGGCTGAAGCGGAGGTTTCTCGGCCGGACGATCACCGACGGGAATTTGCGCCGCGCGAGGGTGCGGCGCCGCAGCCAGTTCCAGAGGAAGGCCGCCGTTCCCGGCGCGTCGGTGAGCAGGTTGCGGACATGCGCCAGCGCGAGACGGGTGGAGAACGGCTCGTCCCCGTAAAGGCGCTTTCCGTACTCGTAGGGGATGATCGGCCGCGCGAGGTAGAGCGCCGAGAGAATCCCGATGCCGTGACCGGGGTCAGGGATGCGGGGATGATGCAGGCGTGCGACGAAGTTGCCGGCCCGCAACGCGCGCTGTGCCCCGGGCCGGAGCGCGATCCGCCGGCGGCAATAGACGCCTTCGGGGGAGAGGTCGTAGCCGTGCCATGCGGAGGCCGCGCCGGACAGATCGACCGTGCCGATCGTTCCGGCGAGGTGGCACATGTAGTAGCGGCCCACGACGTCATGGGCATTGCCCAGCCCGCGTCCGCTCGCGCCCGGGCTGGCCAGCAGAAGCCGCGCGCTCTCCAGCCCGCCGGCGGCCATCACATAGGTGCGGGCCTCGACGGAAAAGGCGTTGCCCCCCAGCGTCCGGATCTGTGCGGGGCCCGCATGGCGACCGTCCGGCGAAGTGCCGAGGCTGCAGAGGCTGGCGTTGAGAAGCACGCGGACGGGCCCTCTCTCCAGCTCCGGGCGATAGCGGCGCGCGAAATCCGTGGGCAGGCTGAAGCGTTCCAGCGTGTCAGTGGAGAAGTCCGCGCTTTCGAAGCCGCCAAGCATGGGCGGCGGCGCCTCCGGAAAGGCTTCGGCGGCCGTATAGGCGAAGGCGCCGGCGTCGCAGAGGAGGTTGGCGAGGGGGTAGTAGGGCCGCAGTGCTTCAGGGCCGATCGGCCAGCCGCTGTGGGCGATGTAGTCGCGGCGCTCGAAGTCGATGGGATCGAAGGGCACGCAGCGGCCGCCCCAGAGCTTGGTGGAACCACCGAGGCCCCGTACGCGGTAGCGATCCGGCGTGGGATGCAGCCCGGCATCCGCGACCTCGCCCTCGTAGAGGGCCTGGGCGGCCTTGTCGGACTTCTCGCCGCCACCGGCGAGAAGAACGACGTCCAGCCCGCTGTCCATGAGCGCGAGCGCGAGGGTGATGCCGGCGGCCCCGCCACCCGCGATGCAGACATCCGCCGCGAGGGTCGAACCCCCGGGAATGTGCCGCGCATCCTCGAGCATCAGGCGCCGATCAGCCGCTCGATCCGCTGCGGCACGATCTGTCTCAGCCCGGTATAGGCGAGGCCGAGAATACGACCGCCGGCCGAACGCACGGCATCGCGGTTCTCGCGCGCCGGGCCGGCTTCCGTGATCTCGCCGCGGACCACCAGGATGTTGGCGTCCACCAGCGCAGCCATGCGGCGCTCGGGATAACCGGAAGAGGCGTCGGGCCCGATGATCACCACCGTTTCGAAGGCGCGCCGCAGCTGCGACAGGACCTCCTGGATCTGCGAGAGCTCCACCCGCGGATTCATCAGGTCGGATTTCTCCGCCTCGTAGGTGACCCAGAGCTTCTCGATGACCGTGTTGAACGCGATCACGTGCCCCTCGATGCGCTCGACGCTGACCGGCTGGGTACCGAGCGCCGCCAGATGCGCGCGGCCGTCCTGCTGCAGGTCCACCAGCAGCGTCTCGCGGGAACGCGAACGCGCGAATTCGAGCGCCAGCAGGCGCGCCATCTTGTCCCGCTCGTCATCCTCGCCGCTGGCCAGGAGCTGGATGATCTGGGGCCGCCGCCCGTTGATCCGGACGTCCAGGAGCTGCGCCGCCAGGTCGGTGATGTGGGTGTCGTCGGCCAGCTGGTCGGCGGGCTTCTGCAGGGGCGGGAAGGCGGCGAGCAGCGGCAGGCCCAGCCCGCGCTCGGCCTCGGCCGGCGTCGCGAAGACGCGGCGAAGCCAGGTCAGGGCCATGGCCGCCGCCGCGGCCGCGCTCAGGCCGCCGAGCAGGCCCACCGCCAGGAAGGGCAGGGCGAGGCTGCGGCCCGACAGAGGAGCGTGCGGCCGCTGCGTCACCTGAACGGCGGCGCTGCGAACCCGCCGGGCATCCTCCTCCGCGCGCGTTCCGGCCTCCCGCGTGGTGAACTGGCGATAGACCACCTCGAGCCCGTCGCGCCGTCGTTGCAGGTCCCGCAATCCGGCCTCTGCCCGCAGCAGCGTCGCGCTGCGCGCCTGCGCGGCGCCGCGCTGGTTCTCGAGCTCGGCGAGTTGCTCGGTCAGAGATGCCGCCTCGACCTGGAGGGTCACGATCCGGGCGCTGAGCAGTTCCACCTCCGGATTGCGGATCTCTCGCCGTGTGGCGAAGGTATTGCGGGCGCTGGCGCGGACGGTGGCCTGCGCGGCCGCGATCCGGTTGTCGAGATCTCTGAGTCCCGGCCAGTCCGGCGCGTATTGCGAGGCGACCCGCGCGCGCTCCTGCTCCAGCCGCGCCAGGGTGTTACGGGTCTCGTCGTTGGAGACGAGGTTCGTGCTTTCGAGCGAAGCCGTCACGCGCTGGGGTAGCGCCGCCAGCTGCGCCTGGGCGGCGGCGAGCTGCGCCTGGGTCGTGGCGCGCTGCTCCTGCACGCGGTCCAGGCGCTCCTGGATGCTGTTGAGGCGGTTCCCCGCGAGGGTGATGTCCTGCGCGATATCCAGCACGCCGGCGGCCGTCTTCTCCTGCACGATGCGGGCCTCGATCTGCCGCAACTCGCCGGTGTAACGGTCCAGCTCGCTCACGAGGATGCGCGAGTTCTCGCCGCGCAGCAGCTCCGCGCGCCGCTCGAAATACGCCTGCAGAAGGGCGTCGAGCGCGCGCACCGCCATCGCCCGGTCGGGAGAGGTGAAGCGGACGCGGAGGATATTGCTGGAGGCATCGGTGTCCGTGCGCAGGGCGCGGGCGAAGAGTTCGGCTGCGCGGTCCAGGTGCTCCTCGGCGGGCCGCGCGGGGAGGAGGCCGAAGCGGCGGCGCTCGCCGAGCCAGGGGTAGATGGTCAGCGGCCCCATGATCTCCATCGCGCGCCGTACGACGTCATGGCTTTCCATGAGCTCGGCCTCGGCGCGCACGACCTTGAGGATTTCGACGGATTGCACGTCGCTGCGGAAGCCGGAGATGTCGGGGGCGCCGATGCTGTCGCGGCTCGCCAGGACGCTCAGCACCGTCTCGGCGGTGTAGCTGGGGCCGCCGAGGGTCAACAGGATGCCGAGGAGCATGGGGACAACCAGCGCGACGGCCATCAGACGCCGGCGCAGAAAGGCCGTGACGATGATCTCCCGCAGGCCGAAGCCGGCATAGGGCGGCGGCGGGGGAGGCGGCGCTTCGATGGGCATGGGTGGCACGGGGCGGGTCGCGGCGGGCAGTTGCTCCGCCACCGACACGCGGCCGGCCGTGCCCCCGGGGCCTTGCTCGGCAGTCACCACTCTTCGAGACCGGACTTACGCAAGGCCTGTTCCCATGGCAAATCGTCATTCCGCCGCGGGAGGCCGCCCCGGGGCAGCAGCCGGGAAACGGCGTGCCGCGGCCGGAACCTAGCAAATCGCAGCGTGCTTCGCCACATGGCGCGGCCCGCGACTCGCGGGTTTCGCGCTTACATGGCGTCTGGAACGATCCGGGCCGGGCTCTGTGCCATCTGAGGACGAAGATGCTTTCGGAAATCCTGCCCAGGCGGCAGATCCTGATCTTCCACGGCGTTGGGCCGCTGCCGGCGAGGCCGGTCGAGGCGGGCGAGGCCAGGTACTGGTCGGCCGAGGACACCCTGCGCCGCGCGGTGGCGCTGGCGGCAGCGGACCCCGATATCGAAATCACCTTCGACGACGGGAACCTCTCCGATCTGCGCGTGGCCGCGCCCCTGCTGGCGGAACGCGGGCTGACGGCTCGCTTCTTCGTCCTCGCCGGCCGGATCGGCTGGAAGGAATTCCTTTCGGCCGCAGATATTCGCGAACTGGACCGGATGGGCATGACCATCGGCAGTCACGGGATGGACCACGCCCATTGGCCCGCGCTGGATGATGCCGCCCTGAATCGCGAGCTTGCGGGCTCCAAGGCCATCCTGGAAGGCATCCTGGGCAAGCCGGTGCAGGAGGCCGCGGTTCCATTCGGCGATTTCGACGGCCGCACCCTCCGCGCGTCCATGGCGGCCGGGTATCGGCGCATCTACACGAGTTCGGGGGGCCTGGCTTCGAGGGGCATGCGGATCGTGCCGCGGACCTCGGTCGCTGGCGACGACTTCACCGTCCTGGGCGCGAAGCATCGCCTGGTGTCCGGCTTGCGGAACCAGGCGCGCCTGCTGAAGCATTTCGTCAACGGCTATGCGCGGCCTTGAGGACCGCGAGCCCATGCTCGCCCGGCTGAGTGTCTGCATCGCCACCTACCGGCGGCCCGTCCTGCTGGACGCGCTGCTGGGCGATCTCGCGGTCCAGCTCCGGCGGCCGCAGCAGATCGTGGTGGTGGACAATGACGCGGCGGGCAGTGCCGCGGAGGTCGTGGAGAACTGGCGCGGCCGGCTGGAAGGCATCGACGTCGTCTATGCCGTGCAGCCGGTGAAGAACATCGCGATCACCCGCAACCGCGCCGTTGAATTGGCTCAGGGCGAGTGGATCGCCTTCATTGACGATGATGAGCGCGCGCCTCCCTCCTGGCTGGCCAGCCTCGAGGAAACGGTGGTCCGTCATGCCGCCGACGGCGTCTTGGCGCCGGTTCTCGCCGTGCTGCCGCCCGACGCGCCGGACTGGATCCGCCATGGGCGCTTCCATGACCGCCGCCGCATGCCGACGGGAACGGTCGTGCCATCGGACGAGATGCGGATCGGCAATGCCCTTCTGGCCGCTGCAGCCGTGCGGCGGCTCGTTCCTGTCTTCGACCCGGCCTATGGCCTGACGGGGGGCGAGGATGGGGACATGCTGCTTCGCCTGGTCCAAGGGGGCGCGCGCCTGGTCTGGTGTGACGAGGCCGCGGTGACCGAGCCCGTTCCGGGGACGCGCCTGCAAATGGGGTGGATCCTGCGGCGCGCCATGCGCGGCGGCCAGGATCATGCGCGTCATTTCCGGGCGGGCCGCTATGGCGGCCCGCCCGGCGCGGCGCGGCGCCTGATCTTCTTCGCCCGAGCGGCGGTACAGATGGTGGTATCGGCGGGGCTCGCCCTCCTCACCTGGCCGACCGGCCGCCATCGAGGCGTGCGCTGGCTGGGCCGGGCCTGGGCCAATTTCGGGAAGCTCTCTGTCCTGACAGGCTGGCATTACCGCGAATATGCGGGCCCGCCGAAGCCATGATTCCTGCATCTAGCCGGCGGGACCTGATGCTGGCGGCCGCCGCGACCGTCCCGGAGGCCAGGCTCGCACAGCTGGCGGGGGAGAAGGGAATTCTCTTCGGCACGATGGCGGCCGTCCGGCTGCTCGACGAAAGTCCTGTCCTGCTCCCGGAAGCCATCGCGCGTGACGCGCGCATCGTGGTGCCGGGGCTGGAGCTCAAATGGTCGTCCCAGCTGCGCCCGGCAGCCGACCGATTCGACTTCGAGCCGGCCGAGAGAATGTTGGGCTTCGCCGAAGGGCTTGGCCTCCAGTCGAAGGGACACGCGCTGGTCTGGCATGTCGGCCTGCCGGCCTGGGTTCCTGCCTCACCGGGGCGTGCCGAAGCCCAGGCCATGCTTCGCGCCCACATCACGGCCGTCTGCCGGCGCTTCGCCGGCCGCCTGCATTCCTGGGACGTGGTGAACGAGGCCATCCAGCCGCATGAGGGGCACCCCCAAGGGCTGCGGAACACGCCGTTCCTGCGCGGCCTCGGGCCCGACTACATCGAAGAGGCCTTCCATCTCGCCGCAGCCGCCGATCCGCAGGCCCTGCGCGTGCTCAACGACTTCAACCTCGAGATGAACAATCCCTACCAGGACGCACGCCGCCGTGCGCTGCTGGCGCTGCTGGAGAGGCTGATCCGCCGTGGCGTGCCGGTGCAGGCACTGGGCATCCAGGGGCACATCTTCGCGGGCGATCCCCGGTCGCCCTTCGCCCCCAGGGTCTTCGAGCGCTTCCTGCGCGACGTCGCGAGCCTCGGCCTGCGGATCCAGATCACCGAACTCGACGTCCCCGACGAGCACCTGCCCGGCGATGTCGCCCGGCGGGACCGCATGGCGGCGGAGGCGATCGGCGATTATCTGGCGGTGGCGCTGGCGGAGCGAGCGGTGGATTTCCTGACGCTTTGGGGCCTCAGCGACCGCGGCAACTACCTGGACGCGCAGCCCGCCACGCGCCGGGCGGACGGCAGGCCCTCGCGTCCGCATCTCTACGACGCGGATTTCGTCCGCAAGCCGGCCTGGCATGCCGTCGCGCGCGCGCTGCAGGCGGCGCCCCGCCGATGACCGGCACCCCTTCCAAGCCAAGATGAGCGCCATGGACGCACGCCCGCCGCCCGACCAGGACATGCTCGGCATCATCGGAATCTCGCCTATCGGCCTGGAGGAGGCGGCGGCGCTGATCGCATCCCGGCCGGCGGGCGCGCCCTTCGGCTATGTCGTCACGGCGAACGCCCAGCACCTGGTGCTCCTCGCCCAGCCCGGAAATCCGCTGCGTCCGGCCTATGAGGCCGCCTGGCTGCGCCTCAACGACGGTCAGATCCCGCGCAGGCTGGCGCAATGGGCGAGCGGCGCGCGGTTCGGTCTGGCGACGGGGAGCGACCTCGCCGTCCTGCTGCTCCGCGAGTACATCTCGGCCGAGGACCAGATCAGCATCATCGGCGGCTCACCGGGTCTCGCCGATGCGCTTCGCCGCATCTACCGGGTCCGTCATGTTCATCTGCACGATCCGCCGATGGGCTATATCGACCGGCCGGAGGCTGTGGCCCAAGCCATCCGCTTCGTCCGCGAGCATCCCTCACGCTTCCTCTTCGTCACGACGGGCGCGCCGCGCTCCGAGCAGCTGTTGCTCAGGCTCAGCCGCGAGGAAGGCCTGACGGGCACCGGGCTTGCTCTCGGCAGTGCGCTGCGCTTCGCGGTGGGCGAGGTGCCTCGCGCGCCGGGCTGGATGCGCGCGGCGGGCCTGGAATGGCTCTTCAGGTTGATGAGCGAGCCGCGGCGCCTTTGGCGGCGCTACGCGGTGGAATCATTGCCCATCTTCCGGCTGGCCTGGGCCGAGCGGCGGCGCCGGCGTCAGATGTAGCTGCCGACCATGAAGAGGGGCGTGACCTCCATCTGGTCCTCGACCCGTTCGACGCCCTCGATGCGCGAAGCCATCACCTGCAGCGCCCGCCTCGCATCCTCGGAGCGCACGAAGCCGTGAAGGATGACGACGCCGTCCTTCACTTCCGGTGCGGCATAGATGCGGTCCACCCAGGGCTGGTCCTTCATCTCCTTCCTGAGCGTGGCGCGGATGCGGCGATCACGATCCTCGGCCGGGGTGCCGATGAGATGGGGGGGCTCCATGGCCGCCAGCAGGACATCGGCGCGCGACAGCACGCCAAGCAGCTTTCCGCCCGGCGTGACCACGGGCAGGCGCTTGATGCCGCGCTCCTCCATCTGCTTGGCGCAATGCGCGGCGCTTTCGCCGGGCGCGACGGTGACGACATCGGTGGTCATGATGTCGCGCGCCTGCTGGCCATGCGTGCGCGCATAGGCGCGGGCCTGGGCGTCGGCATCGCCCAGCAGGCGAGAGAGCCAGCTGCGGGGCGCGTCCTTTTCGGCCGCCACGCGGCGGAGCAGATCGGCCTCGGTGACGATGCCCAGAAGGCTGCCCTCGGCGTCGGTGACCGGGGCGGCGGAAATCCGCCGCTCGGCGAGCAGCCGCGCCAGCGCCGTCACGGGCATGGCCGGCGGCACCGTGACGGCGGGGCTCGTCATCAGGTCGGCGGCGGTCAGGGTTTCACGGGTCATGTCCAGCCTCCTTCAGCAACTCGGGACATCATCGCGAACCTGCGTTCCATCGCATTGACCCAAATCAAGCCGCGGGTGCTTCAGTCCTTCCAGGGATGCTGCCGCCAGAGCTGCATGTAGCTTTCATGCATCGATGTTAGCACCGCGCGGTGCTGGTCGGGGTCGAGAAACCGCAGCGGCAGCTGCTGCTGGTTCGCGAGCGCGATGAACTCCGGCTGATCCATCACGGCCTTCACCACGGCGGCGAGCCGCTGCAGCACCGGTTGCGGCGTGCCGGCCGGCGCGGCGAGCCCGCGCATCGAGCCGTCCACCACGTCGAAGCCCTGCTCGCGGAAGGTCGGCACCTCGGCGGTATTGGCCCAGCGCGCGGTGGCCATCTGGCCGAGCGGGCGGATCTGTCCTTGGCGGAAATCGCCCACGCCTTCGCCCATGTTCATCGCGGCGATCTGGATCTGCCGGCCGAGCAGCGCGTTCTTCACCTGCGAGGAGCCGTTGAAGGGCACGTGCAGCAGCCGCGTCCCGGTCGCGCGCTCGAAGGCGAGGGTGGCCAGGTGGTCGTCGGAGCCGACGCCGGTGGAGCCATAGGCGATCGTTCCCGGAGCGGCGCGGGCGGCGGCCGCGAGATCCTGCAGGCTGCGCCAGGGGCTGTCCGGCAGCACCCAGAAGCCGCCCGGATCATCCACCACATTCGCGATGGGGGCGAAGTCGTCGATCTTGTAGCGCGCCTGGCGCTCGATCGGGATGGTCACGATGTTGGGCGTGTTGATGAAGCCAATGGTCAGCCCGTCCGGCCGCGCCCGGGCAAGTTCGGCCCAGCCGACCTCGCCGCCCGCGCCGGCGCGGTTCAGCACGGCGAGCGACTGTCCGAGCTCGCGCTCCATGAAGCGGGCCAGCGTGCGGGCCGCGACATCCGTGCCGCCGCCGGGGGCGAAGGCGACGATCATCGTCATGGGGCGGTCCGGTTGCCATGTCTGGGCGGCGGCGGGCAGCGCCGCGAGAATCGCGGGCGCGGCCAGAAGGGTCCGGCGGGTCGTCATTCTTGGTTTCCTCCTTATTTGAGGAGGAGCCTGCCCGATTACCGCTCCGGCGCGAAGAGCTTCAGAAGAGGCGGCAGCACCAGCATCACGCAGGCCAGTGAGTAGACGAGGCTGACCGAGAGCACGACGCCCATGCTGGCCGTGCCCGGATGCGGCGAGATGGCGAGCGCGCCGAAGGCCGCCGCATTCGTCACTGCCGAATAGATCACGGCCCGGTTGAGCGGCGAGGCCAGCAGATCGCGCCGCCCCTGCTGCCAGGCGGCGACGAAATAGATGTCGTAGGCGACGCCCATGCCGAAGAGCAGCGGCAGCGCGATGATGTTCGCGAGGTTGAGGTCCGGCCCGAACAGCGCGCAGTGCGCGAGCGTCATCAGCCCCGCCAGGGCCAGTGGCGCCAGTGCCAGCAGCGAGAGCCGCACGGAGCGGAGCATGATCACCAGCAGCGCCATCACCAACACCAGCGCGATGGCGCCCGAGACGAGGAAGGCGTGCTGAATGGTGGCCGAGGATTCCAGCGTGGAGATGGCAAGCCCCGTCGCGTCCGGTGCCACGGCCTGCACGGCGCGCGCGAAGCGGCGCATCAGCACGGTCTCGTCCGTCGTGGTCTGCGCGGGCGCCATCTCGACGCGCGCGCGGCCATCGGGCGTCAGCCAATCGGCGATCAGCTCGCGCGGCAGGCTCTCCAGCGTGATCTGGCTGGCGGAGAGGATGGCCCGCACCTGGCCGATGAGGTGCTGCAGCCCGGGCAGCGTGGCGCGCGCGAAGACCTGCCGGTTCGCCTCCGGCCCGTCGGCCAGGCGACGCAGCGCGGCGGCGAGGCGGGCGGTGTCCCGATGCATCGCCGTGTCGCCGCGCAGATTGCCGAGGTCGTTCGCGGCACGGCGCAGCGCGGACACTGTCTGCGCGTCGGTCGGGGCCGGCTGCGGATCGGCCGCCAGCGCCGGGCCCATCAGCATGGCCGCATCCTCGATGAGAGCGAGCTTGGCCTCCTGCTCCTCGGGAATGAAGTCGGCCAGCGTCATCGCGCGGGCGACCTCGGGCAGGGCGGCGAGGCGGCGGGCCAGCGCCTGTGCGGCCGGCAGGTCTGGGGCCAGGACCTCGAGGATATTGGGGTCGGTGTCCGGGTCGCGCGCGAGGTCGCGCCAGGTGGCGACGGATTCCGCGTTCGGGTCGCGCAGGTTGATCGGGTTAGTGTCGAAGCGCAGCCAGGCGAGGGAGAAGGCGCAGGCGACGGTCAGCGCCAGCGCCCCGAGGCCTACGGCCCGGGCATGGCGCGATAGCCACTCGTCCAGGGGCCGCAGGCCCGGGTAACCCACTTCCTTCGCCTCGCTGGAGGGGCGGGCCAGGACCATGAGGGCCGGCAGCAGCGTCATGGCGAGGAACCAGCCGATGACCATCCCGCCGCCCGCGATGAGGCCAAGCTCGGCGACGCCGCGATAATCGGTCGGCAGGAAGGCGAGGAAACTGAAGGTGACGGCGAGCGCGGCGAGCGTCATGCCCGGCCCGGCGGTGCGCGCGGCCTCCTCCAGCGCGGGCACGAGCGCATGGATATGCACGCGCTCGGCACGGTACTGGACGGCGTACTGGATGCCGAAATCCACGCCGATGCCGATGAAGAGGACAGCAAAGGCGATGGAGAGCGGATTGAAGGTTCCGACGGCCAGGATGCCCCAGGCCGCCGTCCAGATGAGCCCCGCGACCACCAGCACCAGCAGCGGCCAGATCAGCTTCCAGCTGTGCAGCGCCATCCAGAGCAGGATCGCGACCAGCACGAAGGAGAGCACGGCGTTCTCCACCGCGCCCTCGGAGACGGTGGCGAACTCCTCGTCCGCCATCGGCACCGGGCCGGTGAGGCGGATGCGCAGCCCGTGCTCGGCATCGATGCCGAGGCGCGCGGCCTCGCTGCGGATCACCTCGGTCGCGGCGGCGCCCGCGGTAAGCTCGCCATAGTCGAGGGCGGGCTGCACCAGGATGAGGCGGCGCAGCTCCAACGGCCGGGCAGGGCGGCCGGTCATGAGCACGCCCCAGTCCGGCGCGGCGATGCGGCCGCCATTGGCGGCCTCGGCGGCATTGGCGAAGGCAGCGAGGGGGCCTGCCAGCTGGTCGGGCTTGGCCTCGCCGGTGCGAATGCCCTCCGCGATCAGGCCCAGCATGCGGGAGAGGCCGCGCAGGCTCGGGTCCTCGGCCAGCGGGCCGAGGAGGCCCTGGGACTCGATCAGCTTTTCCGTGACGGCCTGGACCTCGGCGCGGTCCAGGTAGAGCAGGCCGTGGCGCGCCCAGAACGGGCCGCCATTGGGCTGGCGCACCGAGCGGAAGAGCTGCGGGCGGGCCTCCAGCGCGGCCGCGAGCTGGCCGGCGGCGCGGTCGGATGTCGCGGCGTCCGGCCCGTCCAGCACGATGGCGATGAGATCGAGCCGCTGCGGGAAGGCGCGCTCCATCGTGCGCTCGGCCACCCGCCAGGGGAGGTCGGGCGGGAAGAGTTTCGTGACGTCGGAATCCAGCGCGAAGCGCGTGACCGTGAGCCAGGTCCCCGCGATGGAGACGAGCGCGAGCGCCAGCAGCACGGCGATGGGCCGGCGCACGGAGATGCGCACCAGGGCGACGACGATGCGGCCGAGAAAGGCCGCGGGATCAGCGGACATGCGGGAGGATCAGCAACACACCAATGGCGCCGAGCAGCGCCGCGTGGAGAATTCCCGCGAGCCGGCCGGCGCGCGAGGGGGAAAGCCGCAGCTCCAGCCAGCGGGCGACGAGGCCCAGGATCGCGAGGCCCACGATCCAGGCGATGAGGCCCTGCCGCATGCTGATGAGCAGCAGCATCAGGGCGGGCACGCCGAGCAGGGCCGGGGCCAGCGCCAGCCGGGCCGGGCCGCCGAATACCAGCCGCGCCAATTCCGAGAGCGCCGCGATGGTCAGCAGGACGGCGAGGGCCAGACCCATCTCGCCCTGTATCTGCCAGACCATCAGCCCCGCGAGCGGCAGGAGCAGCAGCGGCCAGTAGCGAGTGCCCTCGGGCCCGCCGGCCGCATGGGTGCCGGCGAGCGCCGCCATGGCCAGGATCAGGGCGCCCGCCAGGCTGGAGATGTGGTCGCCGAAGAGCGTCAGGGCCTCGGGCAGCCAGGCCTCGTGGCGGGGCAGCGGGATGAGGAAGAGCGGGATCATGACCGCGGCGAGCAGCAGCGCCAGGATCAGCTCCACCTCTACCACCACGCGCAGCGGCGGAAGCCACTCGGCCGAATGGCCCGGGCGCGCGGCCAGCAGCAGCAGGCCGCCGCGGGCGGCAGCGGCGATCAGAGCCAGGATCGCGAGCTGCGCCGTCAGCGCCATGGTCGGGAAGGCGCGGTCCTCGAGGAAGAGCTCGCGATGCGGCCAGGCGAGCGCGAGGCTGGCCGCGAGCAGGGCGAGCCCCGGCAGGATCAGCGCGAAATGCCGGGCGCCCACCGCCTGCGCGACGGAGGCCGGCCAGGGCGCGGCCAGCAGCCGCCGCAGCGGCGGCAGGCCGCCCAGGCAGAGGCCCAGCCCGCCCATGGTCAGCATCGCGCAGACCAGCACGAGGCTCAGGCGCTCCCCCGGCTCAGGCATGAGGCCGATCGCGAGGTAGAGAACGGCACAGAGAACGGCCATCCACGCACGCCAGGCGCGCGGCCCGGCCAGGGCAAGAATGGCGATCGGCAACAGCAGCGCCGCGCCCCAATTCGCCAAGAAGAACCAGGTGAACTCCGGCGAGACGAGCAGGGAGGAGGCCAGCTTCAGCAGGCTGTCGACCAGGACGAGGGCCGCCATGAGCCGTAGCCAGCCCGTCGCCCGGCCTGTCAGCAACGCGGCCTGCTCCTCCGGCAGCCGGCGTGCCACGGGCACGGCCACCCATGACAGGAAGGCAGCGGCGCCCAGGATGCCCGCGCCCACGGCATAGGAGCAGGCCAGGAGCAAGGCCAGCGGCGCCAGGGGCACGGTGATCATCGGCCGGTCAGGCCGGCTTGCGGCGAAGCTGGCGGGCGCCGAGGTCCCACAGTCGCAGTCCCCGCAGCGCGAGGCCGGCCATGGTCGGCAGCAGCGTCGGCTGCATCAGGTCCGGGTCGAAAATCGCCATGCGGCGGCTGTTCTCGCGGTAGCAGTCCTCGACGAATTTCGTGAAGCTGAATCCATCCAGGAACATGCTGGCGGAGGTGACGTTGAAGTCCTTGCCATCGTTCATCTCCTGGCCGCGATTGACCATGCCCTTCAGGCGGCGCACCGCGCGGCCGTAGAACATGGCGGACTTCATGGCGCGCAGCGGCGCGATGAGGCCGCGCTGCTTCTCGCGCCAGGCCATGTAGTTGATGAAGAAGACGATGTGGCGCGTCTCCTCGTCCATCAGCACGTCGAAGATTTCGAACATCTTCTCGGGCAGGAACTCGGACTCGCGTGCGGTCTTGAAGGCGCCGAAGCCCAGGAAGGCGTCCAGGCATTCGCCGAAGCCGAAATCGATGAAAGCGGTCTCGAGGTCGTCCGGGAACTTCTCCAGCGGCTGCTCGGTGGCGTTGAGGCCGTACTTGTCGATCAGCACGCGGATGAGCTTGGCGTGGCGCGTCTCCTCCACGCCCTGCACGCGGGCGGCCTCGCGCACGACCGGGTCCTCGATCTGCGGCAGGAAGGCATGGACGATGGCGCCGGCCCGACGCTCCGTGTGATAGACCTCCTGCCAGAAGGGCACGGCGCGCAGGCGGTCGAGCTCGGCCTGCGTCAGCTCGGGCCAGGGCAGTTCCTCGGGCTCGAAGGTCAGGTGGGTGTCGATGAACTGCTGGCAGAAGAGGTTCTTGTGCTCTTCCGACCCGGCGACGATGCGACGGCTCATGAATGTCAGGCTTTCTTCGGGGTGCGCATGAACTTGCGGGCCAAACGCGCGAGGAAGGGCGCGGTCGTCGGGCGAAGCAGGCGTTTGTCGTAGCCGGCGAAGCGGCGATCGTTCTCGGAGAGGCAGAGATCCAGGATCTGGGCGAGGGATATGTCCTCGTCCGTCATGGCCTTGGAGCCGTTCACCGTGAAATTGTTGTCCTGCTTGTTCTCGTTGCCGGCGCCGTCGACCGTCTTGGCCATGCCGATGCGCTCCCAGCCCAGGAAGATCCAGACGGCCCAGACGCGCATCTCGAAATAGGGGCGCTTCCACCAGGGCATGTTCTTCCGGTGCCAGGCCAGCCAGTTGGCGAAGAGGAGGATGTGACGGCACTCCTCCTGCATCACCGGCTCGAAGGTCTCGACCAGCTCCTCGGGGAAGAAGCCGGAGCGGCGCGCCATCTCGAACAGGCCGAAGGCGAAGAAGCTGTCCACGCATTCGCTGTACCCGGTGACCAGATAGGCCCATTCCGGGTCCTTCGGCTCCAGGTACTCGGGCTCCGGGGCGAGGGGGATGCCGTAGGCCTCCACCAGCTTGGAGAGGACCTCCTTGTGGCGGTTCTCCTCCCAGCCGTTGCGCGCGATGGTGTCGCGCATCTCGGGGTCCGTGATGGTGGCGGCATAGGCGGCCATGCGGAGCCGGGCCTTGCCCTCGGTCTGCACCGCGATGTCCCAGATCGGCAGGCTGGTGATGCGGTTCAGCGTCACCTCGTCCAGCTTCGGCCAGGGGATGACCGAGGGCTTGTACGGGTTGAACGTGTCCTCGAACATCCGGCAGACCGCGCGCTTATGCGCCTCTGACCCGATGACGAGGGGGCCTGGCTCTGGGCTCTGCCAATGGCGGGCCTTGCGGTCGGCCTCGGCGATGGTGGCGGCGTCGGCGGCGTACACGGCGGCGAGGCTCCGGTCTGACGGCGGGCCCTGGGCCCGCGGGAAACTGCCCAGGCTGCTTATCCCCCTCCTCCCCGAGGGGCAAGTTCCGGGCACGGCAGGGCATGCTCGCGGTGCAGCAAGGCCTGTGCTAAGGCATTCGATCTGGGCTCGATTCCGAGCCGGCCGGCAAGTGCCCGGCTGGACAAGCGTCGTCTTGGGCCCAACTGCATGGTCTGGCTCATGCCTCCTGTCGGGGCAGGGCCGTCATCGTCCGGAGCGGGTTCGGTATGGGTATTCCTTTGGCGCAGCAGGCGAAGGTCGCCGCCTATGTGGTCAAGCAGAAGCTGGCCGGGCGCGAGCGCTTCCCCCTGGTGCTGATGCTGGAGCCGCTCTTTCGCTGCAACCTGGCCTGCGCCGGCTGCGGCAAGATCGACTATCCGGACGCCATCCTGAACAAGCGCCTCTCGGTCGAGGAGTGCCTGGGCGCCGCCGAGGAATGCGGCGCGCCGGTTGTCGCCATCGCGGGCGGCGAGCCGCTGCTGCACAAGGAGATGCCGCAGATCGTCGAGGGCCTGCTGAAGCAGGGCCGCATCGTCATCCTCTGCACCAACGCGCTGCTGCTCGAGAAGCGAATGGACGCCTACAAGCCGCATCCCCGCTTCATCTGGGACATCCACCTGGACGGCGACAAGGCGCAGCACGACTGGGCCGTGAGCCAGGAAGGCGTCTACGACCGCGCTGTGGAGGCGCTGAAGAAGGTGATGGCGGCCGGCTTCCGCACGGCCATCAATTGCACGCTGTTCAACAACGCCAATCCCGAGCGCACGGCGAAGTTCTTCGATGACGTGACGGCGCTGGGCGTCGACAACATCATGCTCAGCCCCGGCTATTCCTACGAGCGCGCGCCGGACCAGCAGCACTTCCTGAACCGCCAGGCGACCAAGGAACTGTTCCGCGACATCTTCGCCCGCAACAACGGCAAGACGAAGTGGCGCATGGGCAACTCGCCGCTGTTCCTGGACTTCCTGGCCGGCAACCAGTCCTACCACTGCACGCCCTGGGGCAACCCGACGCGCAACATCTTCGGCTGGCAGCGCCCCTGCTACCTGCTGGGCGAGGGCTACGCGAAGTCCTTCCAGGAGCTGATGGACACCACCGACTGGGACAAGTACGGCGTCGGCAACTACGAGAAGTGCGCCGACTGCATGGTCCATTCGGGCTTCGAGGCGACGGCCGCGCTGGACGCCATCACCAAGCCCTGGAAGGCCGTGGCCGCCCAGCTGCGCGGGCCGCGCACCAGCGGCCCGATGGCGCCCGAGATCGACCTGACGAAGCAGCGCCCGGCCGAATACGTCTTCTCGGCGCATGTGCAGAAGGCGATGTCCGAGATCGCGCACGAGCCGCCGAAGCCCAAGCGCGGCGCCAAGCACGGCGATACCGCGACGCCGGCCACCGCCGCCGAGTGATCAGCGGGCGGTGAGCGCCCGCCACACCTGGCGCAGCCCCATGTATTGCTGCGCCAGCCAGCCGCCCCGCACATAGGCTTCGGGCGCTTCCGGGTCGCCGGTCCGGGGGTAGTGGTCGCGCCTGAAATCGGCCGTGCCGAAGATCCAGTCCCAGACCGGCAGGATCACGCCATAGTTCTTGCCCGCCGCGCCCACGCTCAGCACGCCGTGATGCAGGCGGTGGAAGCGCGGGCTCACGATCAGCCGCTCCCCGACCACACCGAAGTCGAGCCGCACATTGGCGTGGCTTAGGCTCTCCGCGAGGCGCAGCACCAGCAGGATGATCGGGAACTGTCCCGGCGGCACCCCGATCGCGACCGCGATGATGCCGAACCAGGCTGCGCCGATGATGTCGTCCAGCACATGGTTCCGGTCGTCGGTCCAGAAGGTCATCTGGGTCTGGCTGTGGTGGATGGAATGCAGCGCCCACCACCAGGCGAAGCGGTGCTGGAAGCGGTGGCGCCAGTATTCCGCGAAATCCAGGATCACGATGTAGAGCAGCAGCGCCACCAAAGGCTGCTCGCGCAGCCAGGGCACGAAGGTCTCGAGCGTGGGGGGCACGAAGCCGCTATCGGCGATCAGCCCCTCGATGCGGGTCGATGCCGCGTAGAACAGCACGAAGCCCAGGAGCGGCAGGATGCCGAGCCGCGTGAGCAGCGTGTAGACGACATCGGTCCAGACGACCCGCTGGCTTTCCCAGCGCTCCACCGGGCGCCAACGCTCCAGCGGCAGGCAGATGGCGGCCACGACGACGACCTGGATCAGGCCGAACACGAGGAAATCCATCCATTGGAAGGCCTCGTCGGCCCAGTCCATGAGGCCGAGCTCGTACATCGCCGGCTGCAGCAGCGTCTCGTAGAGCCAAGCCGTGGCGTGGTCGTAGGCGTCCTGGATGGCGTCGATCATCATCGGATGCCGGCTGATGGAAGGGTGGCGAAGCAGAAGCCCCGCTGGAGAAGTCCGGTTACGAGGGGCTCAAGAATAAGCGCGAAGGGCTCGCGGCGCGAGCGCACGCCCCAATGCATCACCAACACCTCGCCATCGCGGATCTGGGTGAGGTTCCGGCGCAGCAGCGCGGCATTGGGGTGGGCCGCGGAATCCAGCTCGTCGCCCAGGAAGCCTCGGGCGGTCCAGGCCTGGTGGGTCAATCCGCAGGCGGCGGCCATGCGGAGGGCGCCCGGCGTCACCTGGCCGCCCGGTGCGCGCCAGAGCGGGAGGATCTGCGCCTCGGGAACCATGGCCCGCAGCGCGTCCATCGGGCGCGCCAGCTCGGCGCAGAGCGACCGGGCGTCCAATACCTCCTGCCCCTCGCCCTGCCGGGAGGCGTAGGCGACATGGCCAGGGCTGGGGTCGCCCCGGAAGTACCAGTGGCGCCAGGTATGGCTGGCGAAGGCGTGGCCCTCACGGGCCCGGGCGCGCCAGAAATCGGCCCAGCCGGGCTCCAGCTGCCGGTCGCCGCGGAAGGTGCGTTCATTGGCCAGGAACAGGGTCGCGCGGATGCCGTGGCGCGAGAGGATGGCCGCGATCTCCTCTGCCTCGCGTGACCAGCCGGTGTCGATGGTCAGGTAGAGGGTGCCCGCGCAACGCCCCTGGGCCAGCGCGGGCGCGGCCAGGAGGGAGAGGGCCCCGGCCGTCCAGGCCCGGCGGCCAGGCATCTTCAGCGCAGCGTGGGGCGGGTGGAGAGATGGCCCGGAGTGCCCGCATTCACGCGGATGCTGGCTTCGCCCAGCCGGGCCTCGACCGGCGCGGCCTCGGGCAGGGCGCGGGCGACGGCGCCGCCGCCGGTGATCGGCTGGATCATGGGCCGGCTGCCGCTGATGGCGCCCGGTGCCGCGAAGGCATAGTCGGCGCCGACGCCCGGCCGTTGCGGCACCAGGAAGACGCCGTGCGGGCTGCGGCCCACGCGGATCTGTGCCTGCTCGTTGCTGCGCGGGTCCAGGATCAGCAGCCGTCCCGTCCAGCGCAGGGTGGCATAGAGCCGGCCCTCGGGGTCGAAGGCGATGCAGTCCGGGCCGCCGGGGATGTCGAAGATGCGCCGGACCTCGAAGGTATCGGCGTCCACCTCGGCGATGCGGCTGTCGACGCGCGAGGTCGCGTAAAGGGTGCGGCCGTCGGGTGCGGGATAGGCGGTGTGCGCGCCGCGCCCAACCTGGAAGACGGTCCGCACGTCGCGCGTCTCGGGGTCGAGCGTCACGAAATCGGGGCGGCCCATCAGGCCGATCAGCAGCTTGCCGCGATGCCAGATGATGCCGGCAGGCTCGGGGCCGACGGGCGTGACCCAGGCGGTGGTGCCATTGGCCATGTCGACCGCCGCCACCTGGCCGGTGCCCTGGAGCGTCACATAGGCCCATTTGCTGTCAGGGCTGAAGGCGACGTGGCTCGGCTTGTCGCGCTGGCGGAAGCGCTGCAGCAGCGTCAGCGTGCCGGCTTCGTAGATGTCGATCTGGTCCCGCCGGAGCGACGCGACGACGAGGAACCGTCCATCCGGGCTGTATTCGAGATGATAGGGGTTGCTGATCCGCTCCCGCCGGCGGATCTCGCCGCTCTCCGGGTCGAGGAAGATCAGTTCATTGGCCGCGCTGTCGCCGAGCACGAGGTTTCGCCCGTCCGGCGAAACGACGATGTGGTGGGCTTCCCGCAGCAACGGGATGCGGCGCGTCTCGGCGAAGGTCGCGGTGTCGACGACGGAGATCGAGGCCTCGCCCGAGTTCAGCACATAGGCCGTATCCGCGCGGGCTGCCGGCGTGGCGAGGAGAAGCGAAAGAAAGGCGGCGCGCCACATGGCAGAAGGGGCTTTCACGGATCAGGGGCCTTTGCAATCAAGCGCGTAACTCCGGCCAATTCAAGGCGTTGGACTGGTTCTCCCTGAAAACAGAAAAGATTTCGCAAAGTTGCATCATGGATGCGAGACCCGGGATCCGTGTTCCCGGGCTCACATCTTCTTCGCGGTTCAAATCAACTTCGCCGCGCAGTCCCTTGATCCGCCGAAATCACTCCTTCGGCTTGAAGTCCAGCGCGGCGCCGTTGATGCAGTAGCGCAGGCCCGCGGGGCCAGGCCCATCGGGGAAGACGTGCCCCTGGTGGCCGCCGCAGACATTGCAGTGCACTTCGACCCGCCGCATGCCATGGCTGTTGTCCAGGCTCTCCCCGATCGCGCCATCCACCGGCGCGGTGAAGGAGGGCCAGCCGCAGCCGCTGTCGTACTTGGCGTCGCTCTCGAAGAGCGGCGTGCCGCAGCCGGCGCAGAGGAACATGCCCTCGCGCTTCTCGTGGTTCAGCGGCGAGGTGCCGGGCCGCTCCGTCGCCTGATGCCGCAGCACCCGGTAGGCGACGGGGTCCAGCGCCTCGCGCCACTCGTCGTCGGTGCGCTGGATGGGGAAGGCATTGTCCATGGTCACGCTCCCACCCGGCTCAGGCGCGAGGCGAAGCTCTTGCGGAACTTGCTCACCTTCGGCGCGATCACGGCGCGGCAGTAGCCGGACCACGGGTTGCGGTTGAAATAGTCCTGGTGCTCGGGCTCGGCGGACCAGAATTCCTTCAGCGGCTCCAACTCCGTGACGAGCTTGCCGCCCCAGATCCCGGCTTGGTCGATCTCGGCCATCACCTCGCGCGCGGTCGCCTCCTGCTCCGGGCTCTCGGTCAGGATGATGGACCGGTACTGCGGCCCGACATCGGCGCCCTGGCGATCCTTGGTGGTGGGGTCGTGCAGCGTGAAGAACATCCGCAGCAGGTCGGCATAGCTTACGACCGCCGGGTCGAAGGCGATGCGGACGACCTCCGCATGGCCGGTCTTCTTGCCGCAGACCTGCTCATAGGTCGGGTTGGCGACATGACCGCCGGCGTAGCCGGACACCACCTCGGAGACACCGTTGACGTCGCGATAGGCCGCATCGAGGCACCAGAAGCACCCGCCGCCCAGGGTTGCGTGTTCCATTTTCGGTATTCTCCTTGTTGGTTGGACCCGGAAATGGGGTGGCGGTGGCGCCGTCTCAAGCCGGGATGGCGGAGGACAGGGCGTAGCGCCGCAGCACCACCTCGCCCGGCACCGCCTGGAAGGGGCCGTCGTGATAAAGGCCGGCAGTCACGACGACCACCATGTCCAGCTCCGGCACCACGAAGATGCGCTGGCCGCCATGGCCCATGGCCTGCGCCCAGCGCACCTCCCGCCGCCGCACGAGCGAGCGGCCGAGCCACCATTGATAGCCGTAGAACCAGAGGCCATCGGCGTTCTGCCAGGGGGTCAGCGATTCCTCGATCCAGCCCGGCGAGACCAGCCCTGCGCCCCGGTTGAGCGCGACGAGGCCGAGCTTCGCCATGTCCCGCGGAGTGAGCCGCAGGCCCGAGCAGGCGTTCACCGTGCCGTCGGCGTAGCAGCGGATCCACTCCGCGTCCTGGATGCCGAGCGGCCCGAACAGCGCCTCCTCCGCGAACTCCTCGAAGGGGCGGCCCGCGGCGCGCGCCACGACATGGGCCAGCGCCGCCGTGCAGCCGCCATTGTATTGCCAGGTGGCGCCCGGCGGCCGGACCCCGGGGCGGGAGAAGATGTAGCGCAGCTGGTCGGGCGCATCGATCATCTGCCGCTCGCTGTTGCGCCGGTCGCTGTAGGGCAGCGCCTCGTCCCAGGCGAGGCCGGCGGACATGGTGAGCAGGTGGCGCAGCGTGATCGCCGATGTATGCGCCGTGCGGAGGTCGGCGAGTTCGGGAAAGTAGTCCAGCGCCGGCGTGTCGAGGCAGCCGATCAGCCCCCGGTCCCGCGCGATGCCAAAGAGCAGCGAGGTCACGCTCTTCGTCACCGAGCGCATGTCGTGGCGCGTATCCGCATCGAAGGCGACCTCGCCCAGAAGGGTCGCCCAGGCCCAGTCGTCGGCCTTGAAGTAGTGCTCGAAGGCGAGCTTGCCGTGGCGCAGGATCAGCGCGCTGTGCAGCTTCGCCGCGGTCCAGGCCTCGAATTGCGGGACAAGGCCGGACAGGACCTCCCCGTCCAGCCCCACCTCGGCGGGGCTGGCGCGAGGGAGCTCCATCTCAGGCGGCTTTCGCGACCGCGCCCATTTCCGCCCAGGCGGCGTCGAGGCCCTGTCCGAAGCGGGCGCACATCTCCGCGATCTCGGCCTCGGTGATGATCAGCGGCGGCGTGAAGGCGATGCGGTCGCCGATGGCGCGGACCACGAGGCCCGCCTCGCGGCACTTCTCCTGCACCAGCACGCCGATCTTGCGAGAGGGGGCGAAGGGTTCTTTCGTCGCCTTGTCCGCCACCAGCTCCACGCCGGCGATCAGGCCCACGCCGCGCACGTCGCCGACCAGCGGGTGGTCGCGGAACTTCTCCAGCCCGGACAGGAAGGCCGGCGACACTTTCTTCACATGGCCGATCATGTCGCGCTCGGCATAGATGTTCAGCGTCTCGACGCCGACCGCGCAGGCCACCGGGTGCCCGCCATAGGTGTAGCCATGGCCGAAGCTGCCGTTCTTCTTCGAACCCGCCAGCAGCGCCTCGTGGATCGGCTTGGAGATCAGCGTGGCCGAGAGCGGCTGATAGGCCGCCGTCAGCTGCTTCGCGCAGACCAGCAGGTCGGGCTTCATGCCGTAGGTGGTGCTGCCCCACATCTCGCCCGTGCGCCCGAAGCCGCAGATCACCTCGTCCGCGACGAGGAGGATGTCGTGCTTCTTCAGGATGGGCTGGATCAGGTCGAAATAGCCCTTGGGCGGCGTGAGAGCGCCGCCGCCGCCCTGCACGGGCTCGGCGAAGAAGGCGGCGATGGTGTCGGCGCCCTCCTTCTCGATCAGCGCCTCCAGCTCGGCCGCCATGCGGGCGGAGAACTGCTCCTCCGTCTCGCCGGGCTCGCCGAAGCGGTAGTAGTTGGGGTTGCTGACCTTCAGGAACCGATCGCCCAGTGGCAGGTCGAAATCCGCCTGCATATGCGGCTGGCCGGAGAGCGAGGCGGTGGCGATCGTGTTGCCGTGGTACCCGCGGATGCGGGCGATGAGCTTCTTCTTCTCCGGCTTGCCGCGCTGGTTGTTGTAGTACCAGATCATCTTGATGGCGGCGTCGTTCGCCTCGGAGCCCGAGCACTGGAAGGCGACATGCGTCAGCCCCTCCGGCGCTAGATCCACCAGCTTCTCGGCCAGGATCACGCCGGGCTCATGCCCCTTGGCGAAGAAGGTGTGGTAGTAGGGCAGCTGCAGGAGCTGCTTGTAGGCCGCATCGGCCAGCCGCTTCTCGGAGAAGCCGAGCGAGGCGCACCAGAGTCCGGCCATCGCCTCGATGTACTCGCGGCCCTCGGTGTCCCAGACCCGCACGCCATCGCCCTTGGCCATCAGGATCGCGCCCTGCTCGCCATGCTCGGCGAGGTCGGTCTGCTGGTGGATGAAGTGGGCGATGTCGGCTTCGTGGAGGTTGTTCGGGCGCATCGGCGGTCTCCGTTTCCAGGGGCGGCAGGCCAAAGCCTGCGCGCATCGCCGGGGCGGCGCAACCGGATCGCCTTACTATCTTACCATCTTACTATCTTACCCGTGCGCGCGGGGCGCGCTTTCGGACAAACCCCCGTCATGCCCGCCGTCGCGAGCCGTTATGCGCCCATTGAAGGCGGTGCGCCGCGTGACGAATTATCCCGCATGAGCACAACCCTCTCCCCCGACGCGATGAACGCGATCTGGCTGCATTCCGACCTCGCGCTGTGGATGCGCCACAACCATGGCGACCTCTCGGCACTCGCCGCCAATGGCGATCTCGACTGGGAGCAGGCCGCCGGGACCTTCCAGCGGGACGGCACCTTTGCCGGCCTCGGGGACCTGCCGACGCCGGCGCTGCTGCAGGATACCTGGGATCTGGTCACGGCGGATCTGCGGGCGGCGGCCTGACGGGGGCCAAGCGCCCGTTGATAGGCCAAGATTAACCGAAAAACCGCCCAAAAATCAAGCATTTCGGTTCGCGGTCGGCCGCCGTCCCGTCAGCCTGCCACCGGAACCCAGCCGCCCTCGACCTGTTCCAGCCGCGGCGTCTCGCAGACCGACACCACCGGGATGTCGGCCGGCCAGTCCGGCTCCCACCGCCGGGTCTGGATCATGGCGACGCAGAGGCCGATGGGGCGGATCCCCGCCGCCTCCAGCAGCTTGAGCCCGGCGACGGCCGAGCTGCCCGTCGAGATCACGTCGTCCACCAGCAGCACCCGCTTCCCCTCCAGCCGCGGCAGCATGCGCGGGTCGAGCCAGACCCGGCGCTCGGCCGTGGTGGTGATGGAGCGCATGGGCGCGCTCAGCCGTTCCTCGTACCAGAGCTTGCGCGAATACCCTGCCGCCACCCAGTTCGGCTGCCCCAGCCGCTCGGCCAGAAGCGGCGCGAAGACATGGCCGAGCGTGGGCAGGCCCACCACCACCTCCGGCCAGAGGGGCCGCGCGGCTTCGGCCATCCATTCCACCAGCTGGTGGATCACGGGAAAGCTCGCCTGCGTGGCGATGAGGCCCGCGACGCCGATGGGACGGATCGGCAGGTGCAGGTAGCAGCCATCCGGCATGCGCGCGGGATAGCGCTCGCCGAAGGGCGGCCCGGGGTCGGGCCTGGTGTCGAAATGCTGCCAGGGGTCCTGCAAGACGAAGGGGCTCCGGAAGAAGTCCCCCGCGTTACGGCCAGACGAGCCCCAGCACCAGCCCCGCCGCCGAACTCGCGGCCAGCAAGGGCACCACGCCTAGCCGGAAGCGGAAGAGCAGCACCCCCGCCAGGACCACCAGCGCCAGCGCCTTCCACTGGATGCTGGCCGGCACGGGCAGGATGCCGTGCATCTCGGCGAAGAGCACGCGCAGCCCGAACCAGAGCGCCAGGTTCCCGATCACGCCCACCACTGCCGCCGTGACCCCCGCCAGCGCCCCGCGCAGCCGGGGCATGTCGTGCAGCCGCTCCAGATAGGGAGCGCCCAGGAAGATCCAGGCGAAGCAGGGCAGGAAGGTGACCCAGACGGTGAGCAGCGCGCCCGCCACCGCGCCGCCCCAGCCGGAATCCCGCCAGCCCGCCAGGAAGCCCACGAATTGCAGAACGAGGATGAGCGGCCCCGGCGTCGTCTCGGCGAGGCCGAGGCCCGTCAGCATCTCGGCCGCCGAAAGCCAGCGGTAATGCTCCACCGCCTCCTGCGCGACATAGGCGAGCACGGCATAAGCGCCGCCGAAGGTGACGACGGCCATCTTGGAGAAGAACCAGGAGATATCCGCCATCACCCCGCCTGACGGCATGAGCAGCGCCACCGGCCAGAGCCAGAGCACCAGCGAGACCAGCCCGGCCCGCCGCGCCGAACCCGCCATGCGGGAGATGCGGCCCGGATCGGCCGCCAGCGCCGCATCCAGCGCCGAGGCCTCGCCGGAGCCATTGCCGCCATGTCCGCCCGGCGCGAAGGCCTGCGGCGCGAGCCAGCCCGCCAAGGCCGCCGCGAGGACGACGATGGGGAAGGGCACGGCCAGCACGAAGAGCGCGAGGAAGGCCGCCACCGCCAGCGCCCAGGGCAGGGCGCCCTTCAGCGCCCGCCGGGCCACGCGCAGCAGCGCTTCCACCACCAGCACCAGCACCGCGCATTTGAGGCCGAAGAACAGCGCGGCGATCAGCGGCACGTGGCCGAGCGCGACGAAGATCGCGCTCAGCGCCAGCATCACCGCCACGCCAGGCATGATGAAGAGCAGCCCCGCCGCGACGCCGCCGCGGACCCCATGCATCAGCCAGCCGAGATAGGTGGCGAGCTGCATGGCCTCGGGCCCCGGCAGCAGCATGCAGAAGTTGAGCGCATGCAGAAACCGGCGGTCCGAGACCCAGGACCGTCGGTCCACCACCTCGTGCTGCAGCATGGCGATCTGCGCCGCGGGCCCGCCGAAGGAGAGGCAGCCGACGCGCGTCCAGACGCGCAGCGCTTCCTGGAAGCTGGGGAGGTTGTGCTTCATGCCGCGCGGCGTCCGGGCCAGTTGTGGGTTTCCTCCATAGCGTCGCGGCACCAGCGGAAGAAGGCGTCGTAGAGCGACATTCCCGCTTCGAGCTGCGCGAGGTCGTCGCGATGCATGCGCGAGAGGCCGAGCGAGGCGGCGAGCAGCCCCGCGGCCTCGGGCGCGAGTTCCGGCGCCGCCGTGTCCGCCCCGCGAACGATCCGCGCGAGGTGCTGCAGCGCCGGGATGCCGAGGCCGAACTCCTCCACCATGACGTCGAAGGTGCAGAGCGGGCCGCGATGCGACCAGAAGACGCCCTCCACGTCGAAGGGCGTGGCGCCGAAGCTCTCGGCCACCGCCAGCACGTCGCCGGGCGGGACGAAGAGGAAGACCGCCTGCCGGTCCACGAAGCGGCGGATCAGCCAGGGGCAGGCGATGCGGTCCACCTTGGGCCGCGCCCGCGTGACCCAGAGCGTGCGCCCCGATGCATCGCACATCGGGATATGCGTGGGCGAGAGCAGCGGAAGGCCCTCCGCGCGCCAGGCCACGAAGCCGCCTTCCAGCGCCTCCGCCTCGGCGCCGTGGTGGCGCATCCAGGCGGCCGTGCCCTGGCTGAGCTTGAGGCCGCGCTCGCAGGCGACGACGACCTGCCGGCCGCGCCAGGCGGCGCCGGCTTCCGCGGCCTCGGCATGGCCCATGCGGATGGAGCCGGGGAGGAGGCGCGGATCGGCCTCGGCATCCTGGGGCGTCCGCACGTCGAGGATCAGCGGCGCATCGGGCAGGCCGATCCGGCGGGTGAGTTGGGCAGGGGTGATGACATGGGGCGAAGGCATGGCCGGGCATCCTGTAACCGGAGGATGCGATGCTTGGGCCGGAGCCTCACGGGGCGATCGCGATTGCCCCTTGCCCCGGAGAGTGCCGCCGGGAATGTTGCAGGTCAAGAATTCGGACGAGTCGCATCATGAACCTCGCCGGCCTCAGCCTTCGGGACCTGGAATACATCACGGCCGTGGCGGAGCACCGCCATTTCGGCCGCGCCGCGCTGGCCTGCGGCGTCAGCCAACCCACGCTTTCCGGCCAGCTCCGCAAGCTGGAGGAGTTCCTGGGCGTGGAGATCTTCGAGCGCAGCCCCCGCGGCGTGCTCGTGACCCATCGCGGCGAGGAGGTGGTGGCCCAGGGCAAGCGCATCATCGCCGAGGCGCGGCGGCTCTTCGAGGTGGTGCGCATCGGCGCCGAGCCGCTGACGGGCACGCTGCGGCTGGGCGTCATCTCCACCCTCGGCCCCTATCTCGTGCCCTTCCTGCTGAAGCCGCTGCGCGCGCGCTACCCCGACCTCAAGCTCATGCTGCACGAGGGGCATACGCGGGTGCTCGTGCGCCAGCTGGAGGAGGGGGAGCTGGACGCGCTGCTCGCGACCTCGCCCATCGCGGAGGCCGAGCTGACCGAGCTGCCGCTCTTTCGGGAAGAGCTGGCGCTGGCCGTGCCGCGCGACCATCCCTTGGCGCAGGTGGAGCAGGTGAACCCCGGCGACATCTCGATGCACGAGCTGATCCTGCTGGCCGAGGGCCATTGCCTGCGGGAGCAGGCGCTGACCCTCTGCCCCTCGCGCCTGCGCGACGGGCCGACCGACCTCCAGGCCGCGAGCCTGGAGACGCTGCGGCAGATGATCGCGGCCGGTTCGGGCGTGTCCTTCATGCCGCAGCTGGCGGTCCAGGTGGGCGCGCTGCTGGACGACATGGTGGCCTATCGCCGCATCGCAGGGGGGAACCACATGCGCGACGTGGCGCTGTTCCACCGCCCGAGCTTCGGCCGCATCCGCGACATCCGCCTGCTGCGCCAGACGATCGGCGAGATCCTGGCGGAGCAGAGCGCGGTGAAGGTGCACCGGCCGGGCCAGAAGGCCGCGGCGGCAGGCTAGCCCGCGGGCTTCTTCGCCAGGGCGAGGCCGAGACCCAGTGCCATCATCGCGGCACCTGAGCCCTCTCGCAGGCGGCGGATCAGGCCCGGCCGCGCGGCCGCGCCTTCGCGGATGTGGCCGGCCGCGAAGGCGACCGCGATGTCGGCCAGCGTGTTGAGCGCCACCGAGACGAAGCCCAGCGACACGAATTGCAGCGCCACAAGGCCGCGCGACGGGTCCACGAACTGGGGGACGAAAGCTAGGAAGAACGCGGCGGTCTTGGGATTCAGCGCCTCGACCCAGACGCCCTCGCGGAAGGCGCGCGCGGGGCCCATGGCGGGAATGCCGTTCGGGCCCAGCCCCGCCTCCTGCCGGGCGAAGCGGATGGTGCGGAAGCCCACCCAGATCAGATAGGCGGCGCCAAGCAGCTTCAGCCCGGTGAAGAGCTCCGCGCTTGCCAGCACCAGCGCCGAGACGCCCAGGCTGCCCGCCAGCACATGCGCCATGCCGCCGAGCCCGGTGCCGAAGCTGGAGGCCACGCCCTCGGCGCGGCCGCCGGCCAGCGTGCGGGCCGCGACGTAGAAGATACCGGGGCCAGGGGTGACGGCCAGGACAAGGGCCGCGAGGAAGAAGAGGGCGAGCTGTGCCGGGTCCGGCATCAGGCCAGGACGTCGGCCGGGGCTTCGGCCAGGAGCATCTGAGCCAGGGCCTCGCCGATGCGGGCGGCATCGGCCACCGCGCCGCTGATCGAGCGCTTGACCATGAAGCTGCCGTCGGCGCGCGCGATGAGGCCCGTCAGCCGCAGCGTGTCGCCCGGCAGCAGCCGGGCGCTGGCGCCGATGGGCGTCCGGCAGGAGCCGTCGAGCGCGCCCAGCATGGCCCGCTCGGCGAGGCTCATGGCGCGCGCGGCGGGATCGCAGATGGCGGAGAGAAGCTCCAGCAACTCGGTGTCGTCGGCGCGGACGGTGACGCCGATGATGCCCTGGCAGGCGGCCGGAACCATGTCCTCCTCGTCGAGGATCACGTCGGCATGGGCCTCCAGACCCAGGCGCTTCAGCCCGGCAAGCGCCAGCAGGGTCGCGTCGAACTCGCCGCTCGCGACGCGCGAGAGGCGGGTCTGGACATTGCCGCGGATCATCTCGCAGCGGAGATCGGGGCGGCAGTGCAGCAGCTGCGCCTGCCGGCGGACCGAGGCGGTGCCGACGAGCGCGCCCTGCGGCAGGGCCGAGAAGGGGTCCCAGGCGGCGCCGGAGAAGCCGCCGCGCCGGCAGGCCTCGCCCAGCACCAGCGCGTCGCGCGAATCCTCGCGGCGGAGCATGCAGGCGAGCGCGACACCGGGGGGAAGCTCGGTCTCCAGGTCCTTGAGGCTATGGACGGCGAAATCGACCCGCCCGTCCAGCAGCGCCTCGTGGATTTCCTTGGCGAAGAGGCCCTTGCCGCCGATCTCGGCCAGCCGGCGATCCTGGGCGCGGTCGCCGGAGGTCGCGATCTGGTGCTCCTCGAAGGCGTCCATGTGGCGCAGCAGGGGGCAGACGGCCCGGATGCGCTCCAGGAAGCTGCGCGTCTGGACGAGCGCGAGCGGCGAGCCGCGCGTGCCGACCTTGAGCGGCAGGGGAGGCCCGTGGTGGCGCCTGGCCTTCGCCGGCGCCTGGTTCGGATCGATCGGCTTCAAGCGCGCGAACTCCCCGGCCAGCAGCCCGGGGCGCCATATCCCAGCACGAGACGAGGGGTCCTTCGGAGAATTCGCCGGGTGCATAGCACAATGGCGAAAAGGGGCGAGTCATCCGTCGCGGAAATTGCGCTAATTTCTCAGGAGGATGATCGAGGGCAGCCCTGCCATGTCCGATGCGGGGGGCTGCGTGGCATGGCTCGGCCCTGGTAGAAGGGTCCGTGCGGCCCTTCGGGGCTCCAGGGGAAGGCGAGTGATGAACTACGAGACGCTGTTCCGCAACCAGCTCGACGGCCTGCGCCGCGAGGGGCGCTACCGCGTCTTCGCCGACCTCGAGCGCCGTGCCGGGGCCTTCCCGCGCGCGACCCACCACCGGCCCGACGGCACCGGCGAGGTCACCGTCTGGTGCTCCAACGACTATCTCGGCATGGGCCAGCACCCCAAGGTGCTGGAGGCGATGCACGCCGCGCTGGACCGCAGCGGCGCGGGCGCCGGCGGCACGCGCAACATCGCGGGCACCAACCACGACCACGTCCTGCTGGAGCGCGAGCTCGCGGACCTGCACGGCAAGGAAGCCGCGCTGCTGTTCAACTCGGGCTACATGTCCAACTGGGCGACGCTCGGCACGCTCGCCGCCCGTCTGCCCGGCTGCGTGGTGCTCTCCGACGAGCTGAACCACGCCTCCATGATCGAGGGCATCCGCCACAGCCGCGCCCGCTGCGAGGTGTGGAAGCACAACGACCTCGACGACCTGCGCGCGCGCCTGGAGGCGCTGCCGCGCGACGTGCCGAAGATCATCGCCTTCGAGAGCGTCTATTCGATGGATGGCGACATCGCCCCCATCGCCGCCATCTGCGACCTGGCCGACGAGTTCGGCGCCATGACCTACCTGGACGAGGTGCACGCGGTGGGCCTCTACGGGCCCCGCGGCGGCGGTATCTCGGAGCGCGACGGCGTGCAGCATCGCCTGACGGTGATCGAGGGCACGCTGGCCAAGGCCTTCGGGGTTATCGGCGGCTACATCACGGGCTCGGCCAACCTCGTGGATTTCATCCGCAGCTTCGCCTCGGGCTTCATCTTCTCGACCTCGTTGCCGCCGGCCATCGCGGCGGGCGCGGCGGCCAGCATCCGCCACCTGAAGCAGAGCGACGCCGAGCGCGAGGCGATGCACGCCCGCGTGGGGCAGCTGCGCGCGCGGCTAGACGCGCAGCACATCCCGCACCTCGCGAACCCGAGCCATATCGTGCCGGTGATGGTCTACGACCCCGTGCTCTGCAAGCGCATCAGCGACCTGCTGCTGGAGCGCCACGGCGTCTATGTGCAGCCCATCAACTACCCGACCGTGCCGCGCGGCACGGAACGGCTGCGCTTCACGCCCTCGCCGTTCCATACCGACGCCGACATCGACCACCTGATGGACGCGCTGGCCCAGGTCTGGGCCGAGTTCAGCCTGAAGCGCGCGGCCTAGGCGCCGGCCCTAGCCCACCAGCTTCCGGTACAGGTGCCAGGTGGCGTGCCCCAGCACGGGCAGCGCCACCGCGAGCCCGACGAAGAGCGTCGCCATGCCTGCCGCCAGCAGCAGCGCGACCATCACGCCCCAGGCCATGATCGTGCCCGGATTGGCGCGAAAGGCCGCGAGCGAGAGGCTCATCGCCTCGCCGGCCGTCATCTGCCGGTCCAGCATGGCGGGAAAGGAGATGACGCTCAGCGCCAGCACCAGCAGCGCGAAGCCCGCGCCGACGAGGTTGCCCAGCACCACCAGCGTCATGCCGCCAGGGGCCTGCTGGATCTGGTCCAGCAGCATGCTGAAGCTGCCGGGGAGGACGGGCCCGATGAAGGCGTGGAACATGAGCCGCGCGACGCCGATCCAGATGGCGAAGATCGCGACCAGGATGACGCCGAGTGCCACGATCCCTCCGATGGAGGGCGAGTGCCGCACGTCGAACATGTTCCGCCAGGAAATGGGCAGCCCCTGCTCCCGCCGCCGGCTCAGCTCGTAGAGCCCGAGGGCGGCCACCGGCCCGATCAGCGCGAAGCCGGCCAGCAAGGGCCAGACCAGCGGCAGCAGCGCGCCGCCCGCGGCCGCGCGGGCGATCACGTAGCCGAAGACCGGATAGATCAGGCAGAGGAAGAAAATCTGGGTCGGCGCCGCCATGAAATCCCCGAACCCGCGCATGAGCGCTTCCCTGAGGTCGGCCGCGCCGATGCGGTTGATGTGCAGCTGGGTGTCATGGGCGCCATACGCGCCCCGGACCAGTTGAGCCATTTGACATGTCCTCCCGCGGCCAAGACCAGCCGAGGCCGCGACGCGGCTGCAGGGGAGGGCAGGCGCCCTCGGGCCTGACGGGTGGAATCCTACGCGCCTGCCAGCGGAAAGGGCAGGAAATTCGTGCCGGTTCCGATCCGCCCCGAACGGGTCTAGGCTCGGGGCGAAGAAGGAGGCGTCCCATGCTCGAACAATCCCCGACCCCCGTGCTCAACATTCCCTCGCTGCGCGACAAGGTCTCGCCGCAGGAGTGGCAGAAGCGCGTGGATCTCGCCGCCTGCTATCGCCTCGTGGACCTCTACGGCATGAGCGACATGATGGCGAACCACATTTCCTGCCGCGTGCCGGGCGAGGAGGGGGCCTTCCTCATCAACCCCTACGGCATGGGCTATGACGAGATCACGGCCTCCTCGCTCATCAAGATCGACGTGAAGGGCAACATCCTGCACACGCCCGATTTCGGCGACCTGAACTACGGCGTGAACCGCGCGGGCTTCGTGATCCACGGCGCCATCCACGAGGCGAGCCACGAGATCGACTGCGTCATCCACACGCATACCTGGCCGGGCATGGCGGTGTCCTCGCTGGAATGCGGCCTGCTGCCGATGAACCAGACCTCGATGCGCTTCCTCAAGATCGGCTACCACGAGTTCGAGGGCGTGGTGCTCGACATGTCCATGCAGGAGAGGCTGGTCCGCGACCTGGGCAGCAACAACGCGCTCATCCTGCGCAACCACGGCCTGCTGACCGTCGGCCGCACCATCGCCGAGGCCTTCAACGCGATGCACCGGCTGGAGCTGTCCTGCAAGGCGCAGCTCGCCGCGCTCGCCTGCAACGCCGAGATCCATCCCGTGCCGCAGAAGGTGCTGGACGAGACCTACATGAACTACCAGCCCCAGACGCGCCGGCCCTATGGCGTGATGGAGTGGCCGGGCCTGCTGCGGAAGCTGGACCGGCTCGACCCCTCCTACCGGGACTAATCGCCCAGCACGACCGCGTCCCCGGGATTGATGCCCTCGCGGATCTCCACGCCCTCGGGCGTGGAGATGCCGATGGTCACGGGGCGCGAGACGATGCGCGCGCCCTCGCGCACGCGCACCACGCGCTGGCCATCCTCGTTGCGGATGGCGAAGGGCGGCAGCACCACGGCATCGTCGCGCTGGAAGGTGATGATGGAGAGGCTCGCCGACATGCCGACGGCCAGCCGCTTGCGCTGCTCCTCCGTCAGATCGGAGATCGCGATGCTCACGGCGAAGCTCGGCATGCCGCGGCCGAGCCCGGGCTGGTCCGCGCTGGCCTGCGCCGCGACCGAGGCCACGCGGCCTTGCAGCACCTCGCCCGCGAAGGCATCGCCCGTGACGGTCACGGCCTGGCCGGGCCGCACCGAGTTCACGTCGATCTCGTCCACCTGGCCCCGCACGAGGAAGCCCGCGAGGTCGCCGATGCTGAACATGGCCTGGCCGCGGTTCACCCGCGTGCCGACCTCGATGGTCTGGCGCTGCCCGCCGCCGCTGGCTCCCGGCTGCTCGGGCGGCATGAGCACGACGCCGGAGACGGGCGCCCGCACTTCGGCGTTGCGGAGGTCGGTCTCCACCTCGTTCAGCTTGGTCTCGGCATTGGCGAGCTCCAGCTCCGCCGTGCGGAGGTTCAGCTCGTCACCACGCGCGAGCGTGGCCGCGAGATCCTGCTGCGCAGCCTGGAGCTGGAGCTCCTGGTTGCGCTGCTGCTGCAGCAGGTTCCGGTGCTCCTCGGCCGGGATGATGCCGCGGCCGAGCAGCATGGCGCTCTGGCTGACGCGCGCCCGCAGGTTGGTCGTCTCCAGCTCCGCGGCGGCCAGCGTCCGGCGGGCGCGCGCGACCTCGAAGCCCTGCGCCCAGTTCTTGAGCTCGTCCACCTTCTGGCGCGCGCGGATCTCGGCCGCCCGGGCCTCGCGCAGCCGCGTCTCGACCTCGCCGCGGTCCATCCGCATCAGCACGTCGCCGCGCGTGACGGCGCCGCCGTAGCGGAACAGGCGCTCCCGCACCGTGCCGTCGAAGGGCGCGACCACGCTGACATTGGCGCCCGGCTCCAGCACCCCCACGACGGCGATGCGCGAGCTGACGGGCTGCGCCTGCGCGGTGACGGTGGCGGCACCGCCCGGCGCCTGGGCGGGTGCGCCCATGCCATCCTGCTGCGCGTACCAGGTCCAGGCCGCGACGCCGAAGACGGCCAGGGCCACGGCCGCGACGGAGGCCATGCGCACCAGCGCGATGCGCCGGGAGAAGATGCGCTGCCGTGTCGCGGATTCCTCCAGCTTCACGAAGGCGTCCTGCAGCTTGCCGTATTGCTCGGCGAGCTCGGCCTGCAGGCGCTCGGTCTCCGTCACGTCCGAGAAGACGGCGGTGATGCCGAACTTGCCGGCGTGCGGGCCCTGCTGCACGTGCCAGCGCGTCGCCTCCACGCTCAGGCGCCGGTTGCCCGGGAAGTGGATGACCTGGCGCTTCCCGCCCTCGCCATGCAGCGGCGCCAGAACGGCGTCGATGAATTCGTCCGTGCCCTCCCGGGCGTGCAGGAGCGGGGAGAGGCTTTCGCCGATGGCCTCCTCGGCCGTGATGTCCAGCATGCGCTCGGCGGCCGGGTTCAGCGTCGTGATGCGGGCGTCGGGGCCGATGGTCAGCACGCCGTCGGCCATGGCGTCGAGCGCGCGCTGGTAGTCGCCCGCGATCATCTCGTTCAGGCCGCGCAGGCGGGCCTCGGCCTGCTCCAGCCGGGCGGCGGTCTCCAGCAGCTCGCTGCCGCGGCGGCGCAGCTCCAGTTCCGACATCGCGCGCGCGGCGAGGCGGGCCAGGCCGTCGCGCTGCTCCTCGGAAAGGCGGCGGGGCACGCGGTCCAGCACGCAAACGGTGCCCAGGGCCTCGCCGGCCTCGCTGCGGATGGGCATGCCGGCGTAGAAGCGCATCGCCTGCTCGCCCTGGACCAGCGGATGGTCCTTGAAGCGCGGATGGCGGGAGAGGTCCTCGATCTCGGTCAGCTGGTCATTGGCCAGCGTCTCGTCGCAGAAGGCGTGCTCGCGGGGGCAGTTGAGCGCGGCGGGCTGCATGCCCTCGGCGCCGATGATCCATTGATGCGCGGTGTCCAGCAGGGCGACATAGCCGATCGGCGCCTCGCAAAGGATGGCGGCCAGCCGCGCCAGGTCGTCAAAGGCGGGCGCCGCGGATATGCCGGCCGCGAAGCTGCGAAGGTCAGTCATTCAGGTAGATGCGCCAGGTATCGAGGGTGGTGCCGAGGATCTGATCGAGCGTGGTCAGGGCATTGGCATAGGCGATGACGGCCGCGAGCTCCGTGCTCTCGGCGGATTGCAGCGAGCCCTGGAAGGAGACGACCTGGAAGTTGGAGGAGCGCCCGGCCTGGAGCTTCACCAGCTCCGTCTCCAGCTGCATGCCCGCGAGTTCCCGCGCGCGGCGGGCGAGCTCGGCCTGGCGGCGCAGCGTGTCGATGTTGCGGACCGTGTCCTCCACCTGCTGGCGAAGCCGGTCGCGGGCGCCCTCCAGCGCGATCTGCGACTGGCGCAGCGCGACGGTGGCGTTCACCTCGGGCTGCTGGCGCGCGATCTGGCCGATAGGGATGTTCACCTGCAGGCCCACGTTGAAATCGCTGCGAGCGGAGGTCAGCGCGTCCACCGTGCGCGCGAGGTCGGCGCGCTGGCCCGCGAGGCTGGACCCCGCGACGAAGGAGACGTCCCAGAGCCGCTGGTTGCGCGCGACGTCGAGGTTGATGCGCGCGATCTCGATGCCGAGCACGGTGCGGAGATAGTCGGGCTGGTTCTCGCTGGCGGCCTGCAGGGCCCGGTCGGGCGCAACGCGGGCGGACTCGGCGGCCGGGCGCTCCACGGCCCAGATCTGCTGCGACTGGTCGACGGCGAGTAGCGTGAGCAGCGCGATGCGCGCCTGCTGATGCGCGTTGCGCGCGCCCACGAGCGCGAGTTCCTGCTGCGCGATGGAGGTCTCGGCCTGGATGAGCTCGACCTGCGCGAGGCGCCCGGCCTCGGCCAGCGCGACGTTGACGCTCGCCAGCTCCCGCGCGCGGCGCAGCGCCTCGTCGGAGATGCGGAGCTGCTCCTGGGCCTGGAGCAGGGCGCGATAGGCCAGGATGGTCTGGCTGATCTGGTCGATCACCAGCGCCTTGAGCTGGAGCTTGCTGTTGACCTCCTGGATGCGCGCGATCCGCACCGGGGCCATGGCGTAGTCGATGCCGCCGCCCGCCAGCAGCGGCTGGATCACCTGGAAGGTGGCGCGGCCGGTGGCCGTTGGGTTCTGGCCCCGCACATTGGTCTGCGCGCCCTGCCAGCCGAAGGTGAACTGCCCGCCCGTGACGGTCGCGATGGTGACGTTGGGCGTCAGCGTCGTCTGGGTGGTCGTGATGCTGCCCACGCGCTGGTGGGTGACGCCGCCGGCGATCCCGAACTGGGGATCGAAGCGCGCCTCCGCCACGCGCAACGAGAACCGGTCCGCCACGCGCTGCAGGTACTGGCCGCGAATCGAGCGATTGCTGCGGACGGCGAGAAACACGGCCTCGGGAAGCGTCAGGGGCACGCTGCCCTGGGGGACGGCGTTGCGCTGCGCGGTGCCGGGCGGGCGCGGGGCGGCGATGGGCGTCGTGCCCTCGGCCGTGGCGGCCGGTGCGCGGCGGGGCGGGCGTTCGCGATTCTGGGCCAAGGCGTCGGGGATGGCGAGGGCCACGCCCAGCGCGCCTGCCACCAGGCAGCGGACCGTCCAGCCCAGCATTCCGACGTCTCCAGAATTCGACGCCGCACTATCCCACCGTGTGGCCGCGGGCCGCAAGCTAGGGAAGCGACTGATCTCATTGGTTCCGCCGATGGAAGCCATCGCCGCTTCCCCTCGACCCGGCGGCGGCTTCGTGTTCCAATTCCCGGATGGCGTGTCGCGGGACGGGATACTGGGCCTTCGGGGTGGCGCTGGCGCTGGCTGCCTGCGCGCCGCCCTCCGTGCTGAACGAGCCGGTGCGCGGGGCAAGCTACACGCCCATCGATTCCCTGCTGCCGCCGCTGCCGGCCGTGATGGAGCGCACGGGCGACCCGCCGATCACGCTGCCCGATGCCTCGACCTTCACTCCGATCGCAGCGCCTCGATGGGATCGAGCCGCGCGGCCATGACGGCCGGGTAGAAGCCGAAGAATACGCCGACGGCCAGCGAGACGCCCGCGCCCAGCGGGGCCGCCAGCGCGGAGAAGCTGACCTGCCAGCCCGACATCCAGGCGAAGCCGAAGCCGCCCGCGAAGCCCAGCGCCACCCCGAGGACGGCGCCCAGCACCGACAGGATCAGCGCCTCGGCCAGGAAGAGGCGACGCACGTCCCGCCGCCGCGCGCCGATGGCCAGCCGGATGCCGATCTCGCGCTTACGCTCGGAGACGGACATCAGCATGATGTTCATGACGCCCACGCCGCCCAGTACCAGGGCGATGCTGCCCACCGCGCCCAGCAGAAGCGCCACCAGCCGGACCTGGCTGTTCATCCCCGCGATGAGCTGGCGGGCGGAGAGCACGTTCAGCGTCGCGTCGCGCAGCCCGGGGCCGAGATGCTGCTGCAGCTGCACCGTCGCGACATCCGGGTCCGCATCCGTCTGCAGCCGGGCGATGGCCATGGAAAGCTGCGGCAGCGCCATGACGCGCCGCGCATTGGGCAGCGAGAGGAAGACCGTGCCGTTGATATCAACCGGGAGCATCGGGTTCATCAGCGTGGGTTCGAGGATGCCGATGACGGTGAAGACGTAGCGCCCGATCCGCAGCTGCGATCCCGTGCGGATGGGCGCGAAGGGCTGGGAGAGCTGCTGCGCGATGTCGGAGCCGAGCACCGCGTGCAGCTCGAACCGGTCGAAGGCCGAGAGGAAGCGGCCCTGCGCCATGGGCAGCCGCGCCACCTGCGCGAACTCCGGCGTGGCGCCGAGGAAGCCGGCGTTGCGGTTTTGCCCTTCGTAGGCGATGGGGCCGCCGCCGATCATGAAGGGCGCGATCTCGCGCACCGTGGGCACGAATTGCGGCACGCTCTCGATGTCGCCGAGGCGGAAGTTGCCGAGCCCCTGGGGGCTGTCGGCGCGCAGGATGAGCGTGTCGGTGCCCATCTGTCGGAACTGCCGGATGGTCTCCTGCCGGGCCATCGTCCCCGCATGAAGCATGGAGATGACGGCGCCCGCGCCCACGACGATGCCGAGCAGGGCCAGCAGGCTTCGCTGCCAGGAGGCCAGGAGGTTGCCCGCGGCCTCGATGAGGGTCTGGCGGATCATGCGGCGTGGGCGGTCGGGGGGAGGTGGCTCATGTCGGCCAGGTGCCCTTGGGTCAGCACGAGCCGCCGGCGGCAGCGCGCGGCGACGCCGGGGTCGTGCGTGATGATGAGGACCAGCACGCTCAGCTCCCGGTTGATCTCCTCGAAGAGGCCCATGATCTCGCGGCTCACCACGGGGTCGAGCGCGCCGGTCGGCTCGTCGGCCAGCAGCACGGCGGGGTCGCCCACGAGGGCGCGGGCGATGGCCACGCGCTGCTTCTGCCCGCCCGAGAGCATGTTGGGCATATGCGCGAGGTGCTGGCCGAGGCCGACGCGCCCGAGCATGTACTCCGCCTTCTTCCGCGCCTCCGCCTCGGGCGTGCCGCGGTACATCAGCGGCAGGGCCACGTTCCGCCACGCGTTGAGGCGGGGCATCAGGAAGAACTGCTGGAAGACGAAGCCGATCATCTTGTTGCGCATGGCCGACTGCGCGTCGGCCCGGGCGGCCAGCACATCCTCGCCGCGGATGCGGTAGGTGCCCTTGGTGGGGCGGTCCAGCAGCCCCACGATATTCATGAAGGTCGTCTTGCCCGAGCCCGAGCCGCCCATGATGGAGACGAGCTCGCCCTGCGCGAGGTCCAGGTCGAGGTCGTGCAGCACCGTCCGCTCGGTGGGGCCGATCTTGAAGGACTTGCTGATGCCGCGCAGCTCGAGCATGGCGCGCAAGCTAGAGCCGCGCGCGAAGCCGCGTCAAAGCATGCCGAGCACGGCCTCTGCCGCCGCCTCGCTCGGCAGGCCGCGCTCGGGGCGGAGCTTCGCCAGCACGCGGCGGAAACCCTCGCGCTGGCGCTCGGCCGCCTCGCCATCCTCGATGAGCGGCAGCAGCGCCGCCGTCAGCCGCTCCGGGGTGCAATCGGCCAGCAGCAGCTCCGGCACGATCTCCTCCTCGGCGAGCAGGTTCACGAGGCTCGCATACTTCACGTTCACGATCTTGCGGATGATGAGCGAGGTGATGGGGTTCAGCTTGTAGCCGATGACATGCGGCAGCCCCGCGACCGCCGCCTCCAGCGAGGAGGTGCCGGATTTGATGAGCCCCGCGCGGGCCGCCGCGAAGGCATCGGCCTTCTCCATCGGCGCGCGGACGGTCACGGCGGGGCGGCCCCAGTCATGGGCGCGCAGCATGTCCTCGACCGTCCCAGCGAGGCCGATGACGGGCAGCACGTCCGCCGGCATGCGGCGCACCGTCTCTTGGAAGACGGGCAGCAGGCGCGACACCTCGCCGCGCCGGCTGCCGGGCATCACGATCAGCGAGCGCGCGCGGTGTGGGAAGCGCAAGGCATCGCCGTGCGCCGCCTCGCTTTCCAGGATGGGGTGGCCCACGAAGGTGACGGGAATGTCCGCCGCCTCGAAGATGGGCGCCTCGAAGGGCAGCAGGGCCAGGATGCGGTCCACCCGCTGCGCGATCTTCTTCACGCGGCCTGGGCGCCAGGCCCAGAGTTGCGGCGCGACGTAATGCACCACCGGGATTCCCATGGGCTTTACCCGGGCCGCGAGGCGGAGCGTGAAGCTCGGGCTGTCGATGGTCACCAGCAGTTTGGGGCGGCGCGCGGCGATATCGGCCGTCAGCTCGTCCATGCGGCGGGAGAGGCGGCGGATGGCGGGCAGGACCTCGACGAGGCCCATCAGCGCCAGCTCGCGGATGTCGAATTGCGAGCGGAAGCCCTGGGTGGCCATGTGCTCGCCGCCGAGGCCCGCGAATTCCAGCGATGGCTCGCGCGCCCGCAGCGCGGCGATGAGACGCGCGCCCAATATGTCGCCCGAGGCCTCGCCCGCGACGATGTAGACGAGGCTCATGAGAACACCGCCGGTTCCGCGGTCGGCACGGTGGCGTGCGGCCAGTCGCGGTGGTTGCGGACCGCGCCGTCCTGGCGCACGGCCTCCAGCCGGGCGGGATCGAGATCGGCGAAGAGCAGGCCGGGCTGGTCGAAGGGCAGCTCCGCCACCACGCCATCGGCCGCGAAGCCGCGGTCGATGGGGCCGTAGACGCCCGCCGCGCCATGGTTCTCGTCCAGCGCCACCGACCCCTCGAAGCCGCCCAGCGTGGGGGCGACGGCCACGAAGCACTGATTCTCCATCGCCCGCGCCTGGGCGCCGACCCGCACGCGGTTGAAGCCGTGGGCGGTGTCCGTGCAGGTGGGCACCAGGATGAGCCAGGCGCCGGCCTCGACCTGCGCGCGCACCAGCGCGGGGAATTCCGCGTCATAGCAGACGGCGATGCCGATGCGGCCCCAGGGCGTCTCGAAGACATGGGGCGGCGCGCCGGCGGAGATGCCCCAGTGCTCCGTCTCGAAGCGCGTCATCTGGCGCTTCTCCTGCATCGCGAGGCTGCCGTCGGGCGCGATGAGCGGGGCGCGGTTCACGAAGCGCCCGCCCTCGCGCATGGGCAGGGTGCCGGGCTGCAGCCAGATGCCGTGCCGGCGCGCCACGTCGCGCATGGCGGCCAGGATCGCGGGTGCGACCTCGACCATCGCGCGCAGCTCGGTCGCGGCATCGGGCGCGGACTGGCCGGTCAGCGCGGCGCCGAGCTCGACGCAGGCATATTCGGGCAGCAGCAGCAGGTCCGCGCCGCCGGCCTTGGCCTCGGCGGCCCAGTCCCCGAGCCGGGCGGCGAAGCCCGCGACATCCGGCGTCGGCTCCACCGGCCAGGCGAGGCAGGCGAGCCTCAAAGCGCCTTGGTCCAGAAGGAGAGGGTGTGCGGGGTCTCGCGATCGTCGCCGAGCTCGCGCCAGTCGAAGATGCAGGAAAGCTCGGGGTGGTGGGTGTAGCCGCGCTTGCGCCAGAAGCCGTCGAGCGGGGCGTAGTCGGCCGGGCGGCGGGGGTCGTTCGGGTTGCGGACCACGCCGCAGAAGGTGGCGCAGGAAAGCTCCAGCGAACGGGCATGCGCCTCGCGCTCGCGGAAGAAGGCGACGCCCGCGCCCTGGCCGCGATATTCCCGCAGCAGGACGGATTCCCCGAAATAGCAGTAGTCAGCCGGCTTGCGGCCCGCGGCCTCGAAGGCGGAGCGCACGGGTCCGTGGGTCGCCAGCATGGGCTGGCAGGTGGCGGCGCCGACGATCTCCCCGCCATCCCAGGCCAGGACGATCGCGGCCCCTTCGCCCTCCATGTAGAGGCGGATGTAGCGCGCCTCCTCCTCCGGGTCGGCCTGGTAGAGGTAGGGCCATTCCGCGAAGACGCGGGCGCGCAGCCGCGACAGCGCGGGGATCTTTGGCAGCAGGTCCTCGCCCGTCACGGTCTCGATGCGCAGGCTCATGCAGGGGCGGCCTCCAGGAAGGCGCGCAGGCCGTCCTCGACGATGCGGGGGTCGATGTCGCGCAGGATGAAGACGATGCGGCTGGAGCGGTCGTCGCCCTCGGGCCAGTCGGGCAGCGGCATGGGCGGGTGGAAGCTGTGCTGCACGCCATGCATCACCACCGGCCCGGGATGGCCGCGCAGGTTCAGGATGGCCTTCATCCGCAGCACGTGCTGGCCCTGGGTCATGGCCATCATCTCGAGGTAGCTCGCCAGGCCCTCCCAGGGCAGGGGCTCCTCGAAGCGCAGGCAGGTGGCGCGGATGCGCGCGTCGTGCCGGTTCACATCGTGGTGGTGATGGTGGTGATGGCGCGCGGCGGCGGCCACCCAGGCGCCGATATCGGGGAGCTTGCCGTCGGCCGAGAAGGGGCCGGCATCGGTGAGCGCAGCGGCATCCGCCTGGTCCACCGTCAGCATCGGCGCCACGGGGTTCAGCGCCGCCAGCCGCTCGCGCAGGGCGGCGACGGCCTCAGGCGCGGCGAGGTCCGTCTTGGTGAGCACCAGCCGGTCCGCGACGGCGGCCTGGCGCAGCGCCTCCTGCTGGGCGTCCAGCGTCGCCATGCCGTGCACGGCGTCCACCAGCGTCACCACCCCGTCCAGCCGGTATTGCCGGAGCAGCCAGGGGTCGCTCATCAGCGTCTGGAGGATGGGCGCGGGGTCGGCGAGGCCGGTCGTTTCGATCACCACGCGGCGGATGGGCTGCGGCCGCTCCGCGAGGTCGCGCAGCGCGCGGGTCAGGTCACCCCGGATGGTGCAGCAGAGGCAGCCCGCCGCCAGCAGCACCGCATCCTCGTCCAGGCGCTCGACCAGCAGGTGGTCGAGGCCGATCTCGCCGAACTCGTTGATGAGCACGGCCGTCTCCGCCATCGCCGGCTCCCTCAGGAGGCTATTCAGCAGCGTGGTCTTACCGGCCCCGAGGAAGCCGGTCAGCAGCATGACGGGGACGGGGTTCATGCGCCGTAGAGGCTCTCGGGGCTCACCAGCGGGGCCGCGATCTCGGCGAGGCCGCCCTCGCGCGGGGCGCGGTAGAAGCAGCTCCGGCGGCCCGTGTGGCAGGCGACGCCCGCCTGGTCCACCAGCATGAGCAGCGTGTCGCCGTCACAATCGACCCGCAGGTCCAGCACGGTCTGCACCTGGCCGGAGCTCTCGCCCTTGCGCCAGAGGCCGCCACGGCTGCGGCTGTAGTAGCAGGCCCGGCCGGTGGTCAGCGTCTCGGCCAGGGCCTCGGCGTTCATCCAGGCCATCATCAGGACCTCGCCCGTGTCATGCTGCTGGGCGATGGCGGGCACGAGGCCCTTGGCGTCGAACCGCACGGCGTGCAACACGGCATCGCGCTGGGCGGGATCCTGGAGGGGGAGGCTTTGGGGGGTGTCGGGCATGGCGAGACACTATATGGGAATTCATCATGCCAGGTGAGGGGCCCATGGAACTCGAAGCGACGCTGGACCGGGCGGCCGAACAATGCGCGGCCCGAGGGGCGCAGCTGACGCCGCTGCGGCGGCAGGTGCTGAAGCTCGTCCTGGCCGAGGAGCAGCCGGTCGGCGCCTATGCGCTGCTCGACAAGCTGCGCGGCGAGCGCGGGCCGGCGGCCCCGCCCACCGTGTACCGCGCGCTGGACTTCCTGCTGGAGCAGGGCCTGATCCATAAGCTGGAGCGGCTGAACGCCTTCACCGCCTGCGTGGAGGCCGGCCATGGGCACGACCACGACCACCCGCACCAGTTCCTGATCTGCAAGACATGCGGCACCACGACGGAGCTGACGGACCACGCCGTGGCCCATGCCCTGGAGGACGCCGCGCGCCAGGCCGGCTTCGTGCCCAGCCGCATGACGGTCGAGGTCGAGGGCACCTGCGCGCGCTGCGCGGGATAGGCAGGCGCAGGCCCGGTCAGGCGCCCGCCTTGGGTCCGAAGCCGGGCGCGGATTTCAGCGCCTCCGCCGTGTCGAAGTCGCGCAGGACGCCGTCATCGGCGACCTCCACCTCCGCGAGCTTGTCGCCGTGCTTGCCCACGAGCTGCCGGGCGCCGACATCGCCGGTGATCTGCATCATCTCCGGGATGAACTCGCGGCCCCAGAGCACGGGATTGCCCTGCTTCCCGCGGAAGGTGGGCTGCACGATCGCGCGGCCCTCCTCGGGGTCGAAGGCGGCCAGCAGGCGGGTGATCACGCCGGTCTCGACCAGCGGCATGTCGCCCAGCGCGACCAGCACGCCCTCGGCCTCGGGCGGCAGGGCCGCAAGGCCTGCGCGCAGGCTGGAGGAGAGGCCTTCGGCATAATCCTCGGCATGGACGAAGATGACGGGCTTGCCCGCCAGCGCTTCCTCCACGCGCTCGCGCTCGTGTCCGGTGACGACGAGCACGGGGCGCACGCCGCTGGCCAGCACCTTCTCCGTGACGCGGCTGACCATGGCCACGCCCTGTGCGTCGGCGACCAGAAGCTTGTTCAGCGGCGCCATGCGGCGCGAGCGTCCGGCCGCCAGGACGAGCCCGGCCACCTGGCGCGGCCGGCGCGGAGCGCGGGGCGGAGGCGCGTTGGCGGGGGCCTTGGCGCGCGGCATGGGCCGGGTGTCGATCTCCTTCAGCAGCCCGCCCACGCCCATGGCCATGACGTCGCGCGAGCGCACGGGAACGCCCGCGAAGATGCGCTGCAACACCCAGTCGAAACCGTTCACCTTGGGACTGCGCGCGCAGCCGGGCAGCACCATGGCGGGGATGCGTTCCACCTCGCCGAGGCAGATCAGGTTGCCCGGATCCACGGGCATGCCGAAATGCTCGATCCGCCCGCCCGCGCGCACGATGGCGGCGGGGCCGACATCGCGCCGGTCGATGGTGGCCGACGCGCCGGAGACGAGCAGCAGCTCCGCCCCCTGCCGCATCAGGCGCTTCAGCGCTTCGGCGACCGCATGGGCGTCATGGCGCGTGCGCTCGGGCGGCAGCAGCGTGCCCAGCAGGGCCTCCACGCGCTCGCGCGTCACGTCGATCGTGCCTTGCAGCACGCTCTCCTTCATTCCGGGCAGTTCGGTGAGGACGAGGCCGACCTTGAGCGGGCGGAAAGGATGCAGCGAGAGCACGCGGCCGCGCCGCAGCAGCGCCTCGGCCACGCCCAGCGGCGCGCCCGGCACGGCGAAGGGAATGACCTTGATGGTCGCCAGCATCTCCTTCGGCTGGACGACGCTGTAGTTGGGCAGGGTCGCGATGGTGAGGCTTTCGTCCAGCGTGTTCAGCCGGTCGATGAGGGGCGCGTCGAGCACCAGCAGCCCGGCGGATTCCGCGACGAGGTTCACGCGCCCCGTCGCCGCCTTGCTGCGGGCCACGAGGGGCGAGAGCATGGCGTCCGCGACCCGGGCGGCGGCTTCATCCTCCGGCACGTCGCCCTGCTCCAGCCGCGCGGTGATGACCTGCGCGTGGCCTTCCGCGCGCAGCGCCGCGATGGCCGCGGCGTCGAGCACGGTGCCCTTCTTCAGCACGCGGTCCTTCAGCCGGATCATATGGGCCAGCACGGCGCCATCCGCCTCGTCCAGAGGCGTGGGACCGAAGATCACTTGCCCCGCCTGCGGGCCACGACCTGGCCGAGGATGGAGAGCGCGATTTCGGGCGCCGTGATCGCGCCGATGTCGAGGCCGACGGGCGCGGCGATGCGCGACAGCGCGGCATCGTCATGGCCCAGCGCCTTCAGCCGGTCGACGCGCCTGGCATGGGTGCGCTTGCTGCCGAGCGCGCCGATGTAGAAGGCCTGGCTCCTGAGCGCGACATCGAGCGCGGGGTCGTCCAGCTTCGGGTCATGGGTGAGGGTCACGATGGCGGTGCGCGTGTCCGGCGCCAGGGCCTCCATTGCCTCGTCGGGCCATTCGTGGTTGAGCGTGACGCCGTCGCCGAAGCGCTCCGCGCTCGCGAAGGCGCGGCGCGGGTCCACGATGGTGACCGCGAAGCCCACCGCCGCCGCCATGGGCACCAGCGCCTGGGCCACATGCACCGCGCCCACCACGATCATGCGCAGGGGCGGGTTGTGCGGCTGCACGAACCAGTCCTCGCCGTCGAGCGTGACGTTCTGTGCCTTGTCGTCGAACAGCGCCTTCTCGGCGGCCTCGGCCAGCGCGCCGGGCAGTGCGTCGTCGGGGAAGATGTGCTGCTCCCCATCCGAGAGGCGGGTGAGCAGCGCGACGGGCGTCAGCGCGGCGCGGGCCTTCTGCAGCCGCGCCAGGTGTTCCGGCGTCAACCCAGCTTCTCCACGAAGACCTTGAGCTTGCCGCCGCAGGCGAGGCCCACTTCCCAGGCGCGCTCGTCGCTGATGCCGAAATCGAGCAGCTGGGGCTTGCCGTCGGCCATGGTCTGGCGCGCGACCTCGGCGACCGCACCCTCGATGCAGCCGCCGGAGACCGAGCCCGCCATCCGGCCCGATGCCGTGACGGCGAGCATGGAGCCCGCTGGCCGGGGGCTGCTGCCCCAGGTCTCGACGACGGTCGCGATCGCGACCTGCTCGCCCTGGGCCGCCCATTCGGCGGCGGTCCCGAGGATGTCCTCGCTCATTGGCGTTTCCTTTCGCCCAGCGCCTCGATCAGCTCGCGCAGGCTCGCCAGATTATGCACGGGGCGGAACTCGTCCACATGGGGGAGCATCGCGCGTATGCCCTGGGATTTGGGTTGGAACCCGGCGTAGCGCAACAGCGGGTTCAGCCAGATGAGCCGCCTGCAGGAGCGGCGGAGCCGGTCCGTGGCCTCGGCCAGCCCGCGCCCGCCCTCGCGGTCGAGCCCGTCGGTGATGAGCAGCACCACCGCGCCCTGGCCCAGCACGCGGCGGGACCAGTCGTGGTTGAAGCGTTCCAGTGCCTCGCCGATGCGGGTGCCGCCGGACCAGTCGGGCACCATGTGCGCGACCATCTCGAAGGCGATCTCGGGGTCGCGGTGCTTGAGCTGGCGGGTGATGTTGGTGAGCCGCGTGCCGAAGAGGAAGCTGTGCACGCGCTCACGGTCATTGGTGACGGCGTGCAGGAAGTGCAGCAGCACCTGGGCGTAGCGCGCCATGCTGCCGGAGATGTCGCAGATCGCCACCAGCGGCGGCGGCCGCGTCACGCGGCGGCGGCGCAGGATCTGCGTGATCTCGCCGCCGCTGCGCGCGCTGGCGCGGATCGTGGCCTTGAGGTCCACGCGCGGCCCGAGCGGGTCGGTGCGGAAGCGGCGCGTGGCGCGCTCGTCCAGCGGCAGGACCAGCTTGCGGATCTCGGCCTTGGCCTGGGCGATCTCCTCTGTGCCCATCGCCTCGAAATCCATCTGCTGCAGGCGTTCCTGCGCGGAGACGGTCATGGAGGCGTCGACGCGGGGCGGCTGGTCCTCGGGGGGCCGGGGAGGGCGCGGGCGCTCGCCTGCCATGGCCTCGGCGATGCGGCGGGAGCCGGGCTTGGGTTTCTCCTGCTGCGGCTCCTCCATGGCGGCGAAGGCCGAGGCCGCGCGGCCGCGCTCGGGGTCGCGCCAGAAGAGGTCGAAGGCCGCGTCGAAGATCTCGGCCTGCTCGCGGCGGCGCAGCAGGGTGGCGGCCAATGCGGCGCGGGTGGCGGCGCGGGTCTCGATGCCGGTGATGGTCAGCGCCTCGGCCGCCGCCAGCGCGTCTCCGGGGCCGACGGAGAGGCCCGCGCGCCGCAGGAGGCGGAGGAAGGCGAGCAGGTTGGGCGCCAGCGCCTCGGCCGAGGGGCGGTCGCGCGGGGCGAGGGGGGCGCCGAAGCTCCGCGCCGCGTCGCTCAGCGCCTCGCGCGGTGGGATCACGCCGCGTCCCGTGCCTCGGTGACCAGCCGCGCGGCTTCCTCGCCCTTCAGCTTGGCGATGTCGTCCTGGTACTTCAGCAGCACGCCGAGCGTGGCATCGACCGAGGCCGGTTCCAGCTCTGTGGCGTCGAGAGCGGCCAGGGCATTGGCCCAGTCGATCGTCTCCGCCACGCCGGGCAGCTTGAAATAGTCGCCGCCGCGCAGCCGCTGCACGAAGGCCACGACCTGGGCCGAGAGCTTCTCGCTGACGCCGGGCGCGCGCAGCTTCAGGATCGCCTTCTCCCGCGCCGCATCGGGGTAGTCCACCCAGTGATAGAGGCACCGGCGGCGGATGGCGTCGTGCACCTCCCGCGTGCGGTTGGAGGTGATGATCACCACCGGCGGCGTCGCGGCCTTGAGCGTGCCCAGCTCGGGCACCGTGATCTGGAAATCGGCCAGGACCTCCAGCAGGAAGGCCTCGAAGGGCTCGTCCGCGCGGTCCAGCTCGTCGATGAGCAGGACGGCGGGCTCGCCCTCCAGGGCCTGCAGCAGCGGGCGGGCCTCCAGGAAGCGGCGATCGTAGATGCTGCGTTCGACATCGGCGACGTTGCCCGCGGCCTCGGCCAGGCGGATGGCCATGAGCTGGCGGGCATGGTTCCACTCATAGGCCGCGGCCGAGAGGTCCAGCCCGTCATAGCATTGCAACCGGACCAGGTGCCGGGGCAGCTGCGCCGCCAGCACCTTCGCGATCTCGGTCTTGCCGGTGCCCGGCTCGCCCTCGAGGAAGAGTGGCCGTCCCATGCGGAGCGCGAGGTGGACCGTCGTCGCGAGCGCGGTATCCGCGACATAGCCGCCCGCCGCCAGCAGCCCGGCGGTGGCGGCTACGTCTGCCGGCATGCTGCTCACGTGGACAGGAACAGCAGATAGAGGATCACGACCATCACCCCGAAGCCGAGCCAGGAGATGATGGGCAGGCCCTTGTACTCCGTGGGCAGGAGCGAGAAGACCGAGATTGAACCGGCCGCCGGAAGCGGGGCGGGTGCCACGGGGGCCGCGCCGGGGGCAGCCGCGACGGGCGCGGGCGCCAGCTGGGCGGCGAAGCGGTCGAAGAACTGGTCGGCCATCTGCTTGGCCGTGCTGTCGATCAGCCGGGCGCCGAGCTGGGCCATCTTGCCGCCCACCTGCGCCTTCACCTCGTACTTCAGCAGGGTCTCGGCCGGGCTGGTCTCGGTCAGCGAGACGTCGGCGCCGCCCTTGGCGAAGCCCATGGCGCCGCCATTGCCCTCGCCTGAGATGGTGTAGCTGGCTGGCGGGTTCAGGTTCTCGAGCTTCACCTTGGCCGCGAACTTGGCCGCCATGGGGCCGATGCGCAGCGCGACCCGCGCCGTCAGGTCGGTGTCGGAGGTCTTTTCGAGGGATTCGCAGCCGGGAATCGCGGCCTTCAGGACCTCGGGATCATTGAGCGCTTGCCAAACCTGCTCGCGCGGGGCGGCAATCAGCCGCTCGCCAGACATTTCCATTAGGGGTGCTCCGCCTGATCGCTGAATCTTAGGGAGGGTGTAGAGACGTGCAACCCCGCCTGTCCACACGCGCATCCGGTTGACCGCCCCGGCGAATTGGGGAAAAGCCGGGGGGATGAGGGGATGGAGAGCGATCGGCGCGGGAATCGCGCTCGCCATGGCCGCATCCCCGGCGGGCGCGGCGGGGATGGACGGCGCGGCGCTGGGGCTGGGCTGGGGGCTGCCCTTCATCGGCATCCTGCTCTCGATCGCGCTGCTGCCCATCCTGGCACCGGCCCTCTGGCATCATCACTACGGCAAGGTGGCGGCGGGCTGGTCGCTGGCCTTCCTCCTGCCCTTCGCGCTCTGGTTCGGCGCCGGCGCCGCGGTGGACAACGTCCTGCACGTCGCCGTCGAGGAATACCTGCCCTTCATCGCCCTGCTGCTGGCGCTCTACGCCACGGGCGGGGGCGTGCTGCTGAAGGGGCGGCTGCACGGCACGCCGCGGACCAACACGGCGCTGCTGGCGACCGGCACGGTGCTGGCCAGCGTGATGGGCACGACCGGGGCGGCCATGCTGCTCATCCGCCCGGTGCTGCGGGCCAATGCGGCGCGGCGGCACAAGACGCATACCTTCGTCTTCTTCATCTTCCTGGTCGCCAATATCGGCGGCAGCCTGACGCCCATCGGCGATCCCCCGCTCTATCTCGGCTTTCTCCAGGGCGTGTCCTTCTTCTGGCCGACGACCCACCTGATGGGCCCCTTCCTGTTCTGCGCCGTCGCGCTGCTGGCCATCCACCACCTGCTGGACACCATCCTCTTCGCGCGCGAGCCGAAGGCCGAGGAACCCCCCGCCGCGCCGCTGGCCGTCGAGGGCTGGGCCAATGTGGCGCTCATCGGCGTGGTGGTGGCGCTGGTGCTGATGCAGGGCATCTGGCGGCCGGGCGATGTGGAAGTGCTGGGCCAGCACCTCGGCATCGAGCGCCTGGCCGGCATGGCGGGCCTGGTGGGGGTGGCGCTGGTCTCCATGGCCCTGACGCCCCGCGCGCTGCGCGAGGCGAACGGCTTCGCCTGGGGCGCCATGGCCGAGGTCGCGAAGCTCTTCGCCGCGATCTTCCTCTGCATGGGGCCGGTGCTGGCCATCCTGAAGGCGGGGCCGGAGGGCGCGGCGGCGGGGCTGGTCGCGCTGACCTCCGATGCGGCGGGGCAGCCGGTCCCCTGGGTCTATTTCTGGATGTCGGGGGTGCTCTCCAGCTTCCTGGACAATGCGCCCACCTACCTCGTCTTCTTCAACCTGGCGGGGGGCGACGCGGCCCATCTGATGGGCGAGGGGGCGCTGACGCTCGCCGCGCTCTCGGCCGGCTCGGTCTTCATGGGCGCCAACTCCTATATCGGCAATGCACCCAACTTCATGGTGAAGGCCATCGTGGAGGAGAGCGGGGCGCGCATGCCCTCCTTCTTCGGATACTGCGCCTGGGCCATGATGGTGCTGATCCCTCTCTTCGTGCTCACCACCTTCCTCTTCTTCCGCTGACAGGAGCTTCCCCATGACCTACGTGATCGGCGCCGACCTCCCGACCGAGCCCGCGGGCGACCGCTTCCGTGCGCTGCTCGACCGTCCGCAGATCCTGGGCATGCCGGGCGCGCATCTCGGCCTCGCCGGCCTGCTCGCGAAGAAGAAGGGGTTCGAGGCGCTGTACCTCTCGGGTGCCGCCATGTCGGCCAGCATGGGCCTGCCAGACCTCGGCATGATCACCATCGAGGATGTGTGCTTCTTCATCCGCCAGGTCTCGCGCGCCACGGGCCTGCCGCTGCTGGTGGACGGCGACACGGGCTATGGCGAGGCGCTGAACGTCATGCACATGGTCCGCTCCTTCGAGGATGCGGGCGCGGGCGCCGTCCATCTCGAGGACCAGCTCCTGCCCAAGAAGTGCGGCCATCTGAACGACAAGAAGCTCGCTTCGGCCGACGAGATGTGCGCGAAGGTCGCCGCCGCGCGGAAGGCGCGCCGCCACCTCTACATCATCGCCCGCACCGATGCGGCGGCGAGCGAGGGGATGGACGGTGCGGTGGACCGCGCCAAGCGCTACCTCGACGCCGGCGCCGACGCGATCTTCCCCGAGGCGCTGACGACGCGGGAGATGTTCCAGGAATTCGCGAAGCGGATGCCGGGCGTGAAGCTGCTGGCCAACATGACCGAGTTCGGCCGCACGCCCTTCCTGACGGCCGAGGAGTTTCAGGCGCTCGGCTACGCCATGGTCATCTGGCCCGTGTCGCACCTGCGCGTCGCGGCCAAGGCCTGGGAGCAGCTCTACACCGAGATCGCGCGCGACGGCGGCGCGCAGAATGCCGTGGACCGCATGCAGACGCGCGCGGAGCTCTACGAGACCATCGGCTACCACAAGTACGAGGAGCTGGATGCGAGCCTGATCCGCACCATCATCCCGGAGGCGATGCCTCAGCGGTCCTGACCGGAGGCGGCTCGTCGTCGCCGCATGCGTCGGCGAGCTCCTTCTTCACCTCCTCCAGCGTCTCCTCGCTCTGATTCTCCAGCGCTATCAAGCGGTTGTGGGCGCCCTGGGTGGCGCGGATCAGCTCGTCCAGCTTGAGCTGGATCGCCTGGGTATCGCGGTTCTGGGCATGCTGGATCAGGAAGACCATCAGGAAGGTGATGACGGTCGTTCCCGTATTGATGACCAGCTGCCAGGTGTCGCTATAGTCGAAGATCGGGCCGCTGACGGCCCAGGCGACGACGACCGCCAGCGCGGCGATGAAGGCCCAGGGGCGGCCTGCCTCCTGGGCGGCGCGCTGGGCTAAGCTTGCGAAGGGGTGTCTGGCATCCATATCGCTGCAAATCGCGACCCGGCCGCCGGTTGCCGGATGTGGGAATCTTCATGGAGCGATTCTTGCGGCCGCTGCTGATCGGGTCCGAGATCTACCGCGGCTCCACCTACGGGCCGAAGCACCCGCTGGCCATTCCGCGCGTTTCCACCACGCTCGACCTCATCCGCGCGCTCGGCTGGCTCGACGAGGACCGCTACATCGACAGCCCCATGGCGAGCGTGGAGGAACTCCAGCGCTTCCACGACCCCGACTACCTCGCGGCGCTCCGGCGCGCGGAGGCCAGCCAGGAGGTGCCGGCCGAGGACCGGGAGCGCTTCGGCATCGGCGCCAACGGCAATCCGGTCTATCGCGAGGTCTTCCGCCGCCCGGCGACCAGCGCGGGCGGGGTGATGCTGGCGGCGCGGCTGACGGCGCGCGACGGCGGGGCGATCCATGTCCCGGGCGGCGGCACCCATCACGGCCAGCGGGCGCGGGCCAGCGGCTTCTGCTACGTCAACGACGCGGTCCTCGGGCTGCTCACCTGGCTGGACGAGGGGCTGGAGCGGGTCCTCTACCTCGACATCGACGCGCATCATGGCGACGGGGTGGAGATGGCCTTCGCCGAGGAGCCGCGCGTCACCACCCTCTCGATCCACGAGGCCGGGCGCTGGCCCTTCACCGGGGGCACGCACCTTTCGCCCCACGCGCTGAACCTCGCCGTGCCCCAGGGCTTCAACGACAGCGAGATGCGCGTGCTGCTGCAGGGCGTCGTGCTGCCGCTGATCGAGCGGCTGCGGCCGGAGGCGATCATGCTCCAATGCGGCGCGGATGCGCTGGAGGAGGACCCGCTGGCGCGGCTCTCGCTCTCCAACAACGCGCATGCCGAATTTGTCGGCGCCGTCTGCCGGGCGGCGCCGCGCTTCCTGATGCTGGGGGGCGGGGGCTACAACCCGTGGACGGTCGCGCGCTGCTGGGCGCGGAACTGGGGCGTGCTGAACGGGCATGCGATCCCCGACCGCCTGCCGCCCGCCGCCGAGGCCGTGCTGCGCGGCCTGACCTTCAACCGCGCCGCCGGCCGCAACCCGCCGGAGCACTGGTCCACCACCCTGGCCGACGCCCCGCGTGAAGGTCTTGTCAGGCCCGAGATTTCCGCGATGGCGGGCCTGCCCAGCCCCCTCGGAGCTGTGGCATGATGCCGGAATGAAGCGACGCCACCTGCTCCTCGGCTCCCTCCTGCTGCCCTTCGGCGCCAGGGCGCAGCCAGGCGTGAACCAGCCGCAGCCAAAGCTGCCCATCGAGACGCTGGTCATCGTTGGCCGCGACGGGACGCGCCACAGCTTCAACACCGAGATGGCGCTGCAGCCGGACCAGCAGATGGTCGGCATGATGTTCCGCACCAGCATGGCGCCGGACGACGGCATGCTCTTCGACTGGGGCGTGGCGCGCGAGAGCAGCATGTGGATGCGCAACACGCTCATCCCGCTCGACATGATCTTCATCACGGCCGACGGCCGCATCCACCGCATCCACGAGCGCGCGGTGCCGCAGAGCCTCGCCACCATCGACAGCCGCGGCCCCGTGCGCGCGACGCTGGAGGTGCAGGGCGGCACGGCGGAGCGGCTGAACCTGCGCGTGGGCGACCGGGTCCTGCATCGCCTCTTCGGGACGGGCCAGTAGCTTCACGGCCACGGCCCTACTGCCGCACGGAGCGGTTGAAGAGCAGCGCGCCCAGCGCGGCGGCGCGCGCCTCGTCGCAACCGGCCGGGCCGGTGCGCCCCGCCAGCGCGGGGACCTCGCGCGCCACATCGGCGACCGAGCCGTTCTCCGGCACGCGGGTATGGGCGATGCAGACGGCGCCCTGCGGCGTCCAGCCCGCCTCGAAGCTGGTCGTCGGATCGTCGCCGGGCGACTGGATGCCGACATGGTCGTAGATGTCGATGAGCATGCCGTCGCGCGTCCAGCCATGCTCGCCGCCGCCATAGGCCGCGCGGACCAGGTTGTTGCAGGCGGCGTGATAGGGCGCGAGCGGGCGACCATCGGGCAGCGAGGCCCAAGGCCGGTAGCCGAAGCGGATGCACTTTCCCACCGAGCCGCCCGAGCAGGTGATGTTCAGCGCGCCGCCCTCTCCGGGATAGACCAGGGCCAGCCGCTCGCCCTGGGGATCGGGCCGGCAGAAATCGCCCCAGGCGCCGCCTTCGCCGCGCGCGGAGACTCCGAAGAGCCAGACGTCGCGCACGGGACCGGGCCCGGCATAGGGGACGGCCTCGTCGCGCCGGGCGCTGTCGATGCGCAGTGCGGCGCCGCCCAGGTGAAGGACGGCGCCGATAAGGTCCGCGCCCCGCAGGACGCGGCCGTCGGAGAGCTCCGCGCGAATGTCGCCGCCTTCGGCCGTCACGCTCGTCAGGCGGGGCTGTGCCGCGGCGAGGCTACTGGAGAGAGCCAGCAGCAGGATCGGCAGAAGGCGGCGCATCCTTCAGCGAGCCGCCAGGCGCTCGCCCGTGGGCAGCTCGATCGCCGTGATGCCGAGGCTGACGGCGCGCGCCTCCGTGCCGTTCACGTGCAATGCGTTCATTCGCATGCCGTTGTCGGTCAGCGCGTTCGAGGTCACGTCGTTGAGCTGGTGGCCGTTGATGCTCATGCCGTTGGGGCCGCCCCCATTGGCCGAGAGCACGGCCTGGGCCGGGCTCGCCAGCATGGCGACGGTGACGAGGGCAGCGGTGCTGCCGAGGATCTTGGCGATCATGTTCATTCTCCCGTTTGATCCACGCCGGTCCGGCGCGGTGGGAGGCTTATGGACAGGCCTTGTCGCAGTTCGATCCTGGGTTGCGTCTCGTTTGTCGCGCGTCAACCGCAGCGGATCGACATGCCGCCATCCACCACGAGCTCCGTTCCCGTGATGAAGCGTGCCTCGTCGGAGGCGAGGAACATCACCGCATTCGCCGTGTCGCGCCCATCGCCCGCCCAGCCCATGGGAATGCGCGAGAGCCGCTGCTTGATCAGCGCGTCCACATCGCCGCCCGTGCGCTGGCCGGCGAGGCGCACCTCCACCATCGGCGTGTGCATCTGCCCCGGAACCACGGTGTTCACGCGGATGCCGCGCGCGGCGTACTGCACGGCGACGACCTTCGAGAACTGGATCACCGCCGCCTTGGCCGCCGCATAGGCCACCTGCGCCGAGCCCGTGAAGCGGATGCCGGAGGTCGAGGCCAAGTTGACGATCGCGCCCTTGCCCTGCGCTTCCATGATCGGGATCACGTGCTTGCAGGTGAGGAAGACGCTCTTGAGGTTGGTGTCGATCTGGACGTCCCAGACTTCCTCGCTCATCTCCACCGGCCCGCCGGCGGCCGAGCCGCCGACATTGTTCACCAGCACATCGATGCGGCCGAAGCGCTTGTGCGCATCCGCGACCATCGCCGCGACGGCGGCGTTGTCGGTGACGTTGCAGGTGACGGGATGGAAGCGCCCGCCGAACTCGCCGATGCGCTCGGCCGTCTCGTCCATGGGGGCCAGCTCGCGGTCCGCGCCCACGACGGTCGCGCCCTCGCGCGCGAAGCCCACGGCGGCCGCGCGGCCATTGCCCCAGCCGGGCCCGACCGAGCCCGCGCCGGTGATGAGCACGACCTTGTCCTTGAAGCGCGCTTCCATGGGTTCCCTCCGTTCCTTGCCGGCGAGATTGAGGTGCTTCGCGGCAGCCCGCAACCGGCGCTAGGCTGTCCTCATAAGGAACGAACGTCCGGGGAAGCGATGAACCAGTCCACGCACCAGCACTACCTGCCCGTCCGCGAGGACTGGCTCGCCACCAACCGGGAGGAGATCCTCGATCCCGGCCAGCTCATCGTCGATCCGCATCATCACCTCTGGGACCGGCCGGGCTGGCGCTACCTCTTGGACGAGATCCTGGCCGATATCCGCACGGGCCATGACGTGCGCGCCACCGTGCTGGTCCAGGCCCGCGCGATGCACCGCGCCGGCGGCCCCGAGGCAATGCAGCCCGTGGGCGAGACGGAGTTCGCCAACGGCGTCGCCGCCATGTGCGAGAGCGGGATCTACGGCGATGTCCGCGTCTGCGCGGGGATCGTGGGCTATGCCAACATGCGCCTCGGCGATGCGGTGCGTCCGGTGCTGGAGGCGCATGAGCGCGCGGGCGGCGGCCGCTTCCGCGGCATCCGCCACATCGCGACCTGGGATGCCGACCCGAACCTGCTCAACCCGGCCTACCAGCCCTCCGAGGACATGCTGGACAGCGCCGATTTCCGCGCGGGCTTCGCGCATCTGGGCAAGCTCGGCATGTCCTTCGACGCCTGGCTCTACTTCCCGCAGATCCCGCGGCTGACGGCGCTCGCGCGCGCGTTCCCGGGGACGCCGATCGTGCTGGACCATTGCGGCGGTATCCTGGGCATCGGGCGTTTCGCGGGGAAAAGGGAAGAGGTGTTCGGCCTCTGGTCTGCCGCGATGAAGGAACTCGCGACCTGCCCGAACGTGATGGTGAAGCTCGGCGGCCTCGGCATGCGGCTGCCAGGCTTCGGGCTGGAGCAGGGCGAGCGCGCGCCGTCCTCGGAGGTACTGGCCCAGCACTGGCGCCCCTGGATGGAGCGCTGCATCGAGCTCTTCGGCACCAGCCGCTGCATGTTCGAGAGCAACTTCCCCGTGGACAAGGGCGGCTTCGGCTATGCGGCGGGCTGGAACGCCTTCAAGCGCCTGGCCGCTGGCGCCAGCCAGGACGAGAAGGCCGATCTCTTCTGGCGCAGCGCGACGCGCTTCTACCGGCTGCCGGGGATCGGCTAGCCCCGATCCGCCTCGGCGCGTCGCCGAGGCGGTGAATCAGCGGCTCTTCAGCCCACCGGCTCCAGCCCGAGGCCCGGACCCGTGGGGACGGCGATGAAGCCGTCCTTCACGTCCAGCGCGTGGCCATAGGGCGCGGAGGCGAGATCGGCGTAGTAGATCTCGATCGGCTGCTCGCGCTCGGCCGCGGCCAGCACGTGCAGCGAGGCGAGCAGGCCGGGGCCGAAATACGGGCAATGGGGCACCAGCTCCACATCCGCCTCCGCCGCCATCTCCGCGACCTGCATGAGTGCCGTGAGGCCGCCGACCTTCGTCACCGAGGGCTGGGCCACATCCACCGCCTCGGCCGCGAAGAGGTTCGCGAAATCCTGCGGGCCGCCGGCATTCTCCCCGGCCGATATCCCGCAGCGCGCGGCCCGGCGCACGGCGGCGGTGGCGGCGAAATCCTCGGGCGGCCAAGTTGGCTCCTCGACCCAGCGGATGTTCATGCCCTCGACCGCGCGGCAGAAGTCGCGCGCGTCGCGCACGGAAAGCCAGGCGCAGTTGATGTCGAGCATCAGCGGGATCTCGGCGGGCGCCGCCTCGCGCGCGGCGCGGATGCAGGCGAGGTCCACCTCGTGCAGCTTGATCTGCCGGTAGCCGCGCGAGACGGCCTCGCGCACGTTGCGCGCCACGTCTTCCGGCACGCCGTAGCGCAGCAGGCTCGCATAGGCGGGCACGCGCGTCCGCGCGGCGGTGCCGAGCAGCGCGTGCAGCGGCTTGCCCTCGCGCTTCGCCTTCAGGTCCCACAACGCGATGTCGATGCCGGAGAGCGCGAAGGTCACGGGGCCGTTGCGGCCGAAATTGTGGAAGCGCCGCGCGAGCATGAGGCCGAGCCCCGCGATATCCGTCGCGTCCTGCCCGATGCAGGCGGGGGCGAGCAGGCGGTCCAGCGCGTCCTTCGTGGTGTCCACCAGGTTGAAGCCGAAGCCCTCGCCCCAGCCATGCAGCCCGTCCTCGGTCTCGATCCGCACGAGCAGCGTGTCCATTCCGCGCAGATGCAGATTGCCGCCGACACCGCTTTCGCCAGCACCATAGGTGAAGCTGCTGCGGTAGATGCGGCTCTCGACCTTCGCAATCCTCATAACGTTTCCCCTTCCGGCCAACGGGCCCTTGGCGGATACTGGCACCCATGGCCGGCCGCATGAAGCCGGTGGAGGAGACACCGGAATGCTGCGAGCCATCCTCGCCCTGATTCTGTTCGCGGCCGCACCCGCCATGGCACAGGAAGCCTGGCCCTCGCGGCCCATCCGCCTGGTCGTTCCCTTCGCGCCGGGCGGGCCGAGCGACATCGTGGCGCGCGTGCTGTCGCCGCGCATCTCGGCCACCCTGGGGCAGCCGGTGGTGGTGGATAATCGCGCGGGCGGCGGCGGCATCACGGGGATGGAGGCCGTCGCGCGTGCGGCGCCCGATGGCTACGTCTTCGGCCTGGGCAGCGCGGGCGGGCTCGCCATCTCGCCGCGCCTCGGGCGCGGCACGCCTTACGATCCGATGCGCGACTTCGCGCCCGTGACGCTCGGCGTGCTGGTGCCCGAGCCGCTGGTGGTGCCGGTGGCGCTGCCCTACCGCACGCTGGCCGAGCTGGTGGCGGCGGCGAAGGCGCGCCCGGGGCAGCTCAACTTCGGCAGCACGGGGCCGGGCAGCATGCCGCATCTCGCGGCCGAGCAACTACGCGCGGCGGCCGGGATCGACATCACCCACATCTCCTATCGCAGCGGCGGGCTGCTCGCGACCGCGATCGTGCAGGGCGAGGTCCAGCTGGGCTTCGCGGACCTGCCTGTCTTGCTGGGCCAGATCCGCGGCGGCGCCCTGCGCGCGCTGGCGGTCGGCGCGCCGCAGAGGCTCTCCTGGATTCCCGACGTGCCGACCATGGCGGAACTCGGCTTGCCGAGTGTGGATGCGAGCAATTGGCACGGTTTCGTGGCACCCGCCCGCGTGCCGGAGCCGATCCTGACCACGCTGCACGCCGCCGTCGCGGGTGCGCTGCGCGACCCCGAGATCGCGCGGGCGCTGCATGACCAGGGCGCGATCCCTGGCGGCAATAGCCGGGAGGAATTCGGCGCCTTCCTGCGCTCGGAGAACGAGAAGTGGGGCGAGGTGATCCGCCGCGGGAATATCCAGGCGGATTAAGGCTTGCGAGCCGCCAGTAGCAGGAATATCGGCCGGTCGAGCTCCTTCTCCCACTCGGGATGAAGGGCGATCTGCGCGGCGTCGGGGCACCATTCCTCGAGATGCGTGAGCGCAAGGCCGGCGCCGAGGATGTAGCGGAGGATGGTGCCCATGGTGCGGTGATGCATCTGGACATCCGGCACGAACCAGTCGGTGAGGCGCGGCCCCTCGCGGAAGTAATCCTGCAGCGGCCAGATGCGCCGGCCCTCGTGCTCCGCCCACTCCTTGCGGGGCGGTGCCTGGAAGACCGGGTGCTCCATCGAGACGACCATTGCGCCGCCGGGCTTCAGCGCGCGCGCGATGCGGCCAATGAGGGCGCCGAGATCCACGATGTAGTGCAGCGCCAGCGAGCTGAAGACGAGGTCGAAGGCGCTTTCGGGGAACCCTGCCGCATCGAGGTCGGCGCGGCGGTACTCGATCGCGTCATCCCGCGTCATCTCCGCCGCGCGCGCCAGCATGCGCTCCGACACGTCGAGGCCCAGCACATGGGATGCTCCCTGCTCCCGCGCGAAGCGCGCGAACCAGCCGAAGCCGCAGCCGAGGTCGAGCACGCGGGCGCCCGCGAGCGGCGGCAGCATCGCGCGGAGCGAGGGCCATTCCGGCGCACCGGCCAGGCCTTCGCGCGAGCGCGGAAGGTTCTGGTATCCCGCGAGGAACTCCGGGTTGTCGTAGACGTTCTGGGCCATCAGTCCACGATGAAGAGCTTGGCGCCCGTCTGCGTCGAGGAGCGGTGCGGCGAATCGCCGAAATCCGAGACCTGGTAGCTCATGCCGGCCGTGAGCTTGTTCTTCCGGCCGTCCTTCAGCTCGGAATCCAGCTCGCCTTCCAGCACGTAGATGATATGGCCGCGATCGCACCAGTGATCGGCCAGGTAGCCCGGGCCGTACTCGACCAGGCGGATGCGGATGTCGCCGATGTTGAAGGTCCGCCAGTAGCCCATGCCCGTCTCACCCGGGTGCTCGGTGCGGGGCACCTGGCTCCAGTCGGTGACGGTGAAGGGCAGGGGAGGGATCTTCATGGTGCTCTCGTTCGCTGTCAGCGCGGGTTGTAGCCCCGCGCCATCGGATCATAGCTCTTGGCCGTCGCAGTATCGAACCAGGCATTGGCGTTGGCCATGCCCTTGGCGCGGTCGCCGCCGGGCTTGCCGAGGCCGGGCAGGTAGAGCTGGTCCATGAAGAGATGCGGCGCCTCGGGCGCCACGATGCGCCGGTCGCCGCCGGCTGCCGCCGTGCGGCCCCGTCCCGCCAGCGCGGCGATCACGATGCCGGGCCGGATCCGCACGCTCACGATGATGTCGGCATCGGTCCAGCCCGGCGCGACGGGCAGGGCCAGCTGGCGGCGCCCCATCTCGCTGAGGCCGACGCCCGCCGTGCGCGCGCGGTCCAGCAGCAGGCGCATGCGGTCCTCCTCCATCCACCAGGGCGAGTTCAGCAGATTGGGCAGGCCGCCGTACTTCAGGTCCTTCTGGCTGGCGATGCGGAACATCCAGTTGTCCTGCGCCAACTCGACCCGCCGCATGGCGACCAGCCCGCCATTTCGGTCCGGCATCCCGTCGGCCGCCAGGGCGGGATTTCCGTCGGCGCCGAACTGGTAGCCCTCGGCTTCCATGCGAAGGCGGCTGTCGCGGAAATAGGTCTCGTTCACGGCCAGGGCCATGCTCTCACCTCGATGCAGTCGAATTCATGGAGCTGCGCTCAGGGCGCAAAAAAACCCGGCGGCAGCCCCCACAGGGGACCGCCGCCGGGCCGCGATGGCGTCAGGCCAGGACGAACATCGGCACCGGGGCGCCGCCGTCGCTGCCCTTGAACTTCACCTTCACCTTCTGCCCGACCTTCAGCGCATCGAGGTCGCACTCGATGATGTTGGTGAGCATGGTGGGGCCCTCATCCAGCGTGACGTAGGCCACGCAGAAGGGCTCCTTCCCGCGGGCCACGCTGTAGCTGTAGATCACGCCCGTGCCCTTGGCCTCGACGAACTCCACGTTGTTGGACAGCGTGAAGGGCGAGACGTGGCGCGGGTAGTGGAACAGCTTCCCCGTGTCCTTGCACTTGCCGAGGATGATCTTCCCCGCGCGGCAACCGTCGAAATAGACCTTGTTGTCCGGGCTCTCGGAGGGAGCCTGAGGCAGGCGGTCGAAGGCTTGCGTCGCCATGGTGATTACTCCCGCTCCAGGATGACGGTGCCGCAGCCATGCCGCGTGCCGAGGTTGCCGCCCTTGCCGTTGGCGAGGACGAGGTCGGGGTTCGGGACCTGCACCTTCGGATGCGCCTCGCCACGCGCCTGGCGCACGGCCTCGATGACCTTGGTCATGCCGCCGCGGTTGGCCGGGTGGTTGTTGCAGAGACCGCCGCCATCCGTGTTGAACGGCAGCTTGCCGACGCCGGAGATCAGCCCGCCATCCTGCACGAAGGCGCCCGCCTTGCCCTTCTCGCAGAAGCCGAGATCCTCGAGCTGCACGATCACCGAGATGGTGAAGCTGTCGTAGATCGACGCGTACTTGATGTCGGACGGCTTCACGCCCGCCTTCTCGAAGGCCATCGGGCCCGAGAACTTCGCGGCGGAGTAGGTGAGGTCGATGCCGCCGGCGTTCTGATGCTTGTAGGCCTCGCCCCAGCCCTTCACGCCGACCTTCGGCCGGTTCAGCGACTTCGCGATCTCGGGACGGGCCACGATCAGCGCGCCGCCGCCATCGGAGATGACGCAGCAGTCGAGGCGGTGCAGCGGGTCCGCCACCATCGGCGAGTTCACCACGTCCTCGACGGTGACGACCTTGGGCAGCATCGCGTGCGGGTTGTACTGCGCGTGCGTCGAGGCCGCGACCTTGACCCAGGCCAGCTGCTCGGACGTCGTGCCGAACTCGTACATGTGGCGCATCGCGACGTTCGCGTGCATCGTCGCGATGGTGCGCGCGTAGGGGAGCTCGAAGCTCTCGTCCGGCACGCCGGCGCCGGAGCTGCGAACGGCCGTGCCGGTCTGCATGCCCTCGGCGCGCGGACGGCCCGCGAGCGTGATGAGCGCGACGTTGCACTTGCCCTGGATGATCGCCTCGACCGCGTGGCCGACGTGGATCACGTAGGAGGAGCCGCCGCTCTCGGTCGTGTCGTAGTGGCGGATCTTGTTGAGGCCCATGTAGTCGAGCATCGACAGGCCGCCCATGCCGGGAGCGTCACCCGCGCAGAAATAGCCGTCGATGTCGGAGGCCTTGAGGCCGGCGTCCTGCAGCGCGCCGTAGGCGACCTCGGCGTGCAGCTGCGCAGTGGACTTGTCTTCGGCCTTGCGCGTCGGGTGCTCGAAAGCGCCGACGATATAGGCGGGATTCTTCATGGGCGTCGCTGCCCTTTCCTGGCGAACATCGCATCCTCCCGGGATCTGCGGGCCGCTACGACATGCTGCGGCGCCCGCAGCCTCGCCGCGACGGGCCGATCAGTCAACCGGTCGGTCGGGAGGTCAGGTCGCGCCTACGTCAAGCCCCGGGAATCAGCCGAGATTGAGCCGGCGCGCCAGTTCCCGGTAGAGCGCGATCTGCGCCACGACATAGTCCCGCGCTTCCTCGCCGCCGGTCACGCGGGGCACGCTGCCGAGGGCGCGCGTGGTCCGGAGCCATCCCGGATCATCCCCCACGGCCAGAAGCACGCGGCCCCAGAAAGCACGGCTTTCCTCCGAGAGGCGCGCCGGCGCGGCCAGCGCGCTCCATCCCGAGATCGCGGACATCTCGGGCAGCCGGGCCTCGGTCGCCGTGGGCACGCCGGGAAGTTCGGGCAGCCGCGCGCCGGTCGCGACGAAAAGCGCCCGTACCTGGCGCTGCCGGATCGCGCCGATCATGTCGCCGAGATTGTTGCCGACGAACTGCACCTGGCTGCCGAGCAGGGCCAGCAGCGCATCGCCGCCGCCACGAAACGGCACGGCCTGCGCCGCGTCGATCGGCAGGCCCGCGCTCGAGAGCATGTGGCGGATGCCGAGATCGAGCACCGTCGCGGGTCCGCTGGTGGCGAAGTTCATCTCTCCGGGCTTGTCGCGGATCGCGGCCAGCAGCGCATCGAGATCGCGCCACGGCGCATCGGCGCGCACGCAGACGACGTAGGGATTTTCCTCGAGCAGCCCGATCCAGGTGAAGTCGTCCACCGAATAGGGGGTGCGCGCGTCGGTCGCGGGCAGGATCGCCGAGGAACCGACGCGGGCGAGCAGCAGCGTGTGCCCATCGGGCTGCGCGCGCGCCACGAACTGCGTGCCTACCGCGCCGGATGCGCCAGTGCGGTTATCGACGACGATCGCGGAGCTGGCCGTGGCCATGTGGCGGGGCGCGTGCTGCGCGAAATTCCGTGCGGCCAGGTCCGCCGCGCCACCCGCCGAAAACGGTACGACGAGCGTCACGGCGCGCGGGGGCGTTTCCGCGATGGAAGCCGTCGGCCACATTCCTGCCGCAACCGTGAGCATCCTGCGCCGCGTGATCATCGCGACCTCCATCGCCGCCATCCGGCCATCATCGGCCTGCGGGGGGAACCCTCCATGCCAGGGCAGGGTTGCCTATGACATTCACGCCATGCTACCGCGTGTTGCATGTTGACCGAGATTGGCCTGACGGGGAGGGCATCGCCTGTCCCCGCGCCCCGGCACAACCGCCTGGCCCACGCTGCCGGAAAATCCGGCATGCGGCGGCTCCGCCGGCGGATGGGGCTTCGGCGTCTGGCCTTCAGCGCACTCACGGCTTGTTTCCTGAGCGCCGCCAGCTTCCTGACGCCCAGCCTGTCCTGGGCTGCCGACACGCGCCCGGCCGCCACGCAGCAGCGGCGTGCCGCCCCGGCTCCCGTCCGGGCCAGCACGCCGGCCCAGCCGCGCCGCGCGACGGCTTCCGCCCGGACGAGCCGCAGCGGGAACGGCCGCCAGCACGTCGCCCACCGTTCCTCCGCAGGGCGCGAGCCGCGCCTGCGCGATAGCTCGCAGGACCTCATCCCCGTCCTGTCGCAGGACATGCGGGCCAGCCTGCCCTCCGATCCCCGGGCCGCCTGCCTGGCCGCGACCCGGCGTGCCGAGGAAATCCACGGTCTGCCGCGCGGACTGCTGACCGCCATCGCGCTGGCTGAGAGCGGGCTTCACGCCTACGCGCTGTCCATCGGGGGCCGCGCCCACTTCCCGCAGACGGAAGAGGCCGCGCGGGCCCTGTACACCTCGGCGCCCTCGGGCCGCAGCATCATGGCCGGTTGCGTGCAGGTGAATGCCCGCGTTCATGCGCGCAACTCCACCTGGCCGCTCGACCCCATGGCCTCGGCCGACTGGGCCGGCGGCATGATGGCGCGCTGGGCCGCCGAGACCGGAAGCTGGCCGGAGGCGCTGCGGCGCTGGCACGGTGGCAGCCCGGCCTCTACCCAGCGCCTTGTCTGCCGCGTGCGGGCGAAGATGGAAGTGACCAACCCGGACAGCACGCTGTTCGACAGCTACAGCTGCAATGACAACCTCGCCGAGCGCACGCGCCGCAACGGGGCGGCGCATCTGGCCACGGCGCAGCGCCAGACCTACTGATCCCCGGCCCGAAGAGCATGCTGCCGCGCGGATCGCGGATGTCGAAGTCGCGCCTTCGGTAAGGCCGACCAGCCAGAGGCACTGCAACCGAAGCTCCATGCGATACAACTTCCGCGTGTATCGTATCCACATCGTTAACAATGATGCAAATGGCTCTTGCGCCTCGGTGGCCCGGCCACGGCGCGGGCCGCGGGTGCCGTAGCCTCGCCGCGAGATCGCTCACGGCGAGGCCGTTCGGCGTTATTCCTTCACCGCGCCGGTCAGGCTGCTGACGTAGTAGTCCACGAAGAAGGAGTAGAAGATCGCGACCGGCAGAGAGCCCATCAGCGAGCCCGCCATCAGCGCGCCCCACTGGTAGACATCGCCCGTCACCAGCTCTGTCAGGATCGCGACCGGAACCGTCTTGTTCTCGCTGCTCTGGATGAAGGCGAGGGCATAGATGAACTCGTTCCAGCTCAGCGTGAAGGAGAAGATGCCCGCGCTGATCAGACCCGGAACCGCCAGCGGCAGCGTGATCTGCCGCAGGATCTGCAGGCGCGTCGCGCCGTCGATCAGCGCGCATTCCTCAAGCTCATAAGGAATCGACTTGAAGTAGCCGATCAGCAGCCAGGTGCAGAAAGGCACCAGGAAGGTCGGGTAGACCAGCACCAGCGCGAAGGGGCTGTCGAAGAGGCCGAGCTGCACCACCATCGTCGCCAGCGGGATGAACAGGATCGACGGCGGCACCAGATAGGCCAGGTAGATCGCGAGCCCCACATACTGGCTGCCCCTGAACCGCAGCCGCTGGATCGCGTAGGCCGCCAGCGTGCTGGAGAACAGCGAGAGCGTCGTGGCCCCGATCGAGACCAGCATCGTGGTCGTCAGCCAGTGCGGATAGGACGTCTCGAAGAGCAGCTTGCGGATGTGCTGCAAGGTCGGCGACGAAATCCAGAAAGGGTTGTGCGTGGAGAAGTCGTACAGCTCCGCATCCGGTTTGAAGGCCGTCACCGTCATCCAATAGAACGGGAACAGCAGGATCAGCAGGAAACAGGCGAGCGGGATCCAGAGGACCACCATCCGCCGCGCCCGGCTGTCCCAATGCATCGTCTCCGGGGCAGCCGTGGAGGCATTGCTCATGGTGTGATCCTCGCTGAGTGGGGCGCGTGAATGGGAAGGGCGCGATGCAGGGGGCCTTGCCCCCCGCGCCCCCCATCAAAGGCCGAGAGGCCGTTGGAAACCGATTGTGGGGAAGTGGAAGAGAGGCAACGCGCCACCGAGGGGCGATGAGCTTGCGCCGTGCCCCTCGCGTGGTCCTGGCCAATTGCGCACCCCACCTCGCCGGGGCTCTCGCCGTCAGTCATTGCCTTCTCCCTGCTGCCACTTGCGGCGGGCGAGGGCGAAGTAGCTGAAGAGCGTCGCGAAGATGAGGAAGGGGATCATCGACACCGCAATGGCCGCGCCTTCGCCCAGCTGTCCGCCGGGAATGCCGCGCTGGAAGGCGAGGGTGGCGAGAAGGTGGGTGGAGTTCACCGGCCCGCCGCGCGTGATGGCGTAGACGAGCTGGAAGTCCGTGAAGGTGAAGATGATCGAGAAGGTCATCACGATGGCAAGGATGGGCAGCAGCATCGGGAAGGTGATGAAGCGGAAGCGCTGCCAGGAGGAGGCGCCGTCGAGCAGCGCGGCCTCGTAGAGCGAGGGCGAGATGGTCTGCAGGCCCGCGAGCAGCGAGATGGCGACGAAGGGGATGCCGCGCCAGATATTCGCCGCGATGAGCGAGAAGCGCGCCGGCCATTCGCTGCCGAGGAAGTTGATGTTCGTCTCGCGCCAGCCGAGCACGTCCACGAAGATGTAGCTGATGATCGAGAATTGCGGGTCGTAGATCCACCAGAAGGCGATGGCGGAAAGAACGGTCGGCACGATCCAGGGCAGCAGGATGATGGCGCGCAGGAAGGACTTGAAGGGCATGTGCTGGTTGAGCAGCAGGGCGAGCCACAGCCCTAGCCCGAATTTTCCGACGGTCGCCAGCGCCGTGTAGAAGACGCTGAAGAAGACGGCGTTCCAGAAGATCGGGTCCGTGAAGAGGAACTCGAAGTTCTCGAAGCCGACATAGTAGCCGGTGCGGCCGATCGTGGTGTCCGTGAAGGCCAGCCAGATGCCGAGGCCGAGCGGGTATGTCAGGAAGACCGTGAGCAAGCCGACGGCCGGCAACAGGCAGGCGATGATCAGCACGGCCTTGTTGTCGAACGTGCGCGCGAACCAGTTCGGTTCCTGCCGCATCTTGGACCAGTGAAGGGTGGTGGTGGCGTCCATCTCGGCGCTCCGCGGAAGTCGTTCCCGCGCGGCAGGGGTTGCCGCGCGGGTCAGAGGAGTGAGTTAGCGCCGGCGGAAGAATCGCGCGGCGCGGCGTTCGGCTTCGCGTGCCGCGGCTTCCGGCGTGGCCTGGCCGGAGGCGACGGAGGCGCACATCTGCACCATCACGTAGTCCGCATTCGCGGCCGCCGAGCCCTCGGTGATCGGGCCGGCGTAGCCATTCCAGAAGCCGCTATCCATCGTGTCGCGGAAGATCGCGACCTTGGGATCGCTGCTCCAGACGGCGCTGTTGCCATAGGCGTTCAGCGGCTGCGCCCAGTAGCCGAGGTTGGCCTGCAGCCAGGGGTCGTACTGCTCCGTCTCCAGCAGGAACTGCAGCAGTGCCTTGGCGGCGTTCGGGTAGCGGCTGTGCTTGAACACCATGGCGTTCAGCGTGAGCCCCGCCATCGGCGAGGTGCTGGCCAGGCCCTTGGGCAGCAGCGTGTGCTCGGTGTCATCGGCGATCGGACGCGTGGCCGGATCGTTCTTCAGCGAGAAGTAGAGCGAGACGCCGTTCGCCGTGAGGAAGAGCTCGTTCGACGCGTAGGCGCGGTTGTTGCTGATGTCGTTCCACGCGATCGTGCCGGGGATGAAGGTCGGGTAGAGTTCCTTCAGGTAGTTCAGCGCGGCGATGGTCTCGCGGCTGTTGATGCCCGGGGAACCGTCCTCGTTCACGAGCTTGCCGCCGAAGGACCAGACCAGCCAGTTCGCGAAGCCGTTGCCGTCGCCGACTGCATTGCCGAGCGCGAAGCCGGCCGGCTTGTTCTTGGCCTTCAGTGCCTGGCAGAGGCGCAGGTAGCTGGCATGATCCTCCGGCGGCTTCTCGAAGCCGGCCTCGTTGATCGCCGACTTCCGCCAGACCAGCGGGCCGCCGGAGGCGCCGAAGGGCAGGCCGATCCAGTTGTTGGTGCCGTGCCGCTTGCCGTAGCGCTGCGCCAGCGTCTTCCAGCCGCCGTATTTGGTGCCGATGTACTCGGCGACGTCGGTGAGCTCCACGAGCTTGTCGGCATAGACGTGCGGTGCGTCACCGAAGCCGATGATCATGTCGGGGCCGGCGCCGGTGTTGCCGGTGACGGCGGTCTGCTGGTTGATGTCCTCCCAGCCCACGAAGTCCACGCGGACCTGGACGCCGGTCTGCTGGGTGAAGCGCGCGCAGTTCGCGCGGAACACCTCCTCGTCGGGCTGCACGAAGCGCACGGGGCGGAGCATGCGCAACGTGGCGCCGCTCTCGATGGGCAGGCGCGGCGCGGTGGCCGGCTGGGTGGGGATGTTGCTCTGCGCGAAGGCCTTGCCGGCGAGCATCGTCGCGGCACCTAGGCCCGCGAGTTCGCGGCGCTTGATGAGGTATGCCATTTTTTCTTTGTCCTCCCTGTATTCTTGTTAGGCCGGCTACATGCGTTGACCGGTCCCCTTGTCGAAGAGATGGGCCTGCGCGGCCTGTGGCATGACGGGCATGGTGTCGCCCGGCTTGGCGGAGATGCGCTCGCGGAAGACGCCGTTCACCAGCGTCTCGCCGATCCGCATCGCGACCTGCGTCTCGCTGCCCATGGGCTCGACGAGCTGCACGCGGGCCGGCATGCCGTCGCCGGCGAGGCGGAAATGCTCCGGCCGGATGCCGTAGATTGCCGCGCCGTCCCGACGGGCCTGGTCGCCGAGCGGCCAGCTGGTGCCGTCGGGCGTGACGAAGGCGCCGCCGCGGATCTCGCCGTCCAGCAGGTTCATCGCGGGGCTGCCGATGAAGCCCGCGACGAAGGTATTGGCCGGCCTGTCGTAGAGCTCCAGCGGCGGTCCTGCCTGCCGGATGTGGCCGAGCTCCATGACCACGATCTTGTCGGCCATGGTCATGGCCTCGATCTGGTCATGCGTCACATAGACGGTGGTGACGCGCAGGCGCTGGTGCAGTTCCTTGATCTCGGAGCGCATCTGCACGCGCAGCTTGGCGTCGAGGTTGGACAGCGGCTCGTCGAAGAGGAAGACCTGCGGGTCGCGCACGATGGCCCGGCCCATGGCGACGCGCTGGCGCTGGCCGCCCGAGAGCTGGCGCGGATAGCGGTCCAGCAGCTGCTCGAGGCCGAGGATCTTCGCGGCGCGCGTCACCTCCGTCTGCATGACGTCCTTCGAGGCCTTCGCCAGCTTCATGGAGAAGGCCATGTTGTCGAAGACGGTCATGTGCGGATAGAGCGCGTAGTTCTGGAACACCATGGCGATGTCCCGGTCCTTCGGGGGCACGGTGTTCACCACCCGCCCGCCGATGGCGATTTCCCCGCCCGTGATGTTCTCCAGCCCCGCCAGCATGCGCAGCAAGGTGGACTTGCCGCAGCCCGAGGGGCCGACGAGGACGACGAACTCGCCATCCTCGATATCGACGGAGACGCCGTGGAGCACGGCGACGGAGCCGAAGGCCTTGCGGACCTGGCGGATCTCGACGGTCGCCATCAGAGCCTCGACACCTGGGTTTCCTTGGAGGTGATGAACTCCAGCAGAACCGGAATCCCCTCCTTGGTCTTCTGGATGCCGCGCTGGATGGCGGGGATGATGTCCTCCGGCTTCTCCACGCGCTCCCCATAGCCGCCGAAGGCGCGGGCCATCGCGGCGTAGTCGCCGCTGATGTCCGTCGTGCGGAACTTCTCCGTGCTGAGCTTCATGATCTTCAGCTCGATCGCCATGGAGAAGTTGTTGAGCAGGATCGACATGATGGGGATGCGTTCTCGCACCGCCGTCTCGAAATCCATGCCGGTGAAACCGATGGCCGCATCGCCCCAGACATTGATGCAGAGCTTGTCGGGCGCCGCGAGCTTGGCGCCCATGGCGAGTCCGAGGCCGTAGCCCAGCTGCGTCGTCTTCCCCCAGCCGAGATAGGAGAGCGGCGTGCGCGAGATCCAGAAGGGCGAGAGCTGGTCGCGCGGCGAGCCGGCGTCGTGGGTGATGATGGTGTTGTCCACATCCACCGTGCGCCACAGGTCGCGCAACACACGATAGGGGTTGAGCGGCGCGTCGTTGCTGTCGCGCTTGGGCGCCCATTCGGCGAGCCAGGGCGCGCGCACGGCCTCGATCTCGTCCTGCACGGGCTTGTGCGGGCGCGGCTGCTTGATCATGCCCTTGAGCTCGGCCAGCAGGGCGTCCAGCACCAGGGCGGCATCGCCGACGAGGCCGATGTCGCAGGGCTGGTCCTTCTCCAGATGGTCCGGATCGAGCGTCGAATGGATGATCTTCGGACCCCCATCCTTCGTCCGGGGCGGCATCTTCACGCCGAAATTCGTCTCGGTGAAGGAACAGCCGATGCCGAAGATCACGTCGGCATTGTCGAGGAAGTGCCGCACAGGCTTCGGAATGGCGAGGCCGCCCGAGCCGAGTGCCAGCGGATGATCCTCGGGGAAGCTGGACTTGCCGCCGAGGCTCGAGGTCACGGCCGCGGCCAGCAGCTCGGCGAGCTCCTTCAGCTGCGGCCAGGCCTTGGCCCAATGCACGCCCGTGCCGGCGTAGATGACCGGGCGGCGTGCGTTGGCCAGCATCTCGGCCGCGCGCTTCACGTCGAGCGGATCGGGGCCGGAGCGCGTGGCGACGACGGGCGTGTAGCTCCAGTCGGCCGGCATCTCCTCGTTGAACATGTCGGTCGGGATCTCGACCACCACCGGCCCGCCGCGGCCGTTCCGCAGGCGCGCGAAGGCGCGGCGCATGATGTTCGGCACCTCCGCCGCGCTCATGATCGGCTCGGCGGACTTGGTGATGCCGCGCATCTGGACCGAGCTGTTGTAGTTCGGCGGGATGTGGGCGATGCGGCGCGGATAGCCCATGGGCAGCACCAGCACCGGGATGCTCTCGCCGAAGCACTGCGCCACGCCGCCATAGGCGTTTTCGGCGCCCGGCCCGTGCTGCATGCAGAAGGCGCCCAGTTGCTTGGCGCTGGTGACGCGGCTGATCGCATCGGCCATGTGGAGGCCGATGCGCTCCTGGCGCACCATCACCGGGCGGATGTCGATCGCCGCGCAATGCTCGATGAGGTGGTTCACCGGATAGCCGGTGAGCACCTCGATGCCCTCGCGCTTCATGATCTCCGCGATCGCGTCGCCTACTTTCATGCCGCCTGTCACTCCCGGGAATTTTTGTTGCCGGGAGGCTAGCCCCCGCTTTGCATCGGCCGCAAGCGTGGCACTCTCTTTTTATCCACCCTTGCTGAGGACGTTTCATGGCCGAACCGCTTTCGCCCGAAGAGTTCGCGCGCCGCCTTGCCGCGATCGGCGTCTCGCTGCCTCCGGAGGAGGTCGAGGAGATCCGCAAGGTCCAGCCGAAAATCGCGGAGATGCTGGAACTGCTGCGGTCCCCGTCGCCCACGCTGACGGCGGAGCCGGCCTTCACCTTCGCGGTGGGAGCTGCCGAATGATCCCGACCATCAAGGCGGCCGCGGCGCTTATCGCTGCTAAGAAGATCTCGCCCGTCGAGCTCGCGCAGCAGCATCTGGATCGAATCGCCGCGCGCAACGGCGAGCTGAACGCCTTCATCCTGGTGACGCCCGAGCGCGCGCTGGAAGACGCCCGCGCGGCCGAGGCGCGGCAGATGGCGGGCACGCTGAAGGGCACGCTCGACGGCATCCCCATCGCGCACAAGGACATCTACGAGACCGCCGGCATCGCCACGACCGCGCATTCCGCCCAGCTGAAGGACCACGTGCCGGAGAAGGACGCCTTCACCGTCACCAAGTGGCGCGAGGCCGGCGTGACGCTGCTGGGCAAGCTCGCCACCCATGAATTCGCCTTCGGCGGGCCGAGCTTCGACCTGCCCTGGCCGCCCGCCCGCAACCCCTGGGACACGACGCGCTTCACTTCGGGCTCCTCTTCCGGCACAGGCTCGGCCGTCGCGGCCGGGTTGGCGCTGGGCGCCACGGGCTCGGACACTGGCGGCTCCATCCGCGGGCCGGCGGCGCTCTGCGGCCTCGCGGGCATCAAGCCGACCTACGGGCTCTGCTCGCGCAGCGGCATCCTGCCGCTGGCGCAGACGCTGGACCATGCGGGGCCCTTGGCCTGGACCGCCGAGGATTGCGCCATCCTGCTGGAGGCCATGGCCGGGCACGACCCCGCGGACCCCGGCAGCGCAGACCGCCCCGCGCCGCGCTTCGACCTGAACCAGGATCTGCGCGGGCGCCGCGTCGGCGTGATCCGCCACTTCCACGAGAAGGAGCATCAGGTCTCCGCCGCGACGCTCAAGGGCATCGAGGAGAGTGCGGCGATCCTCCGCAAGCTCGGCGCCATCGTCGAGGACGTGACGGTGCCGAGCCTGCACGAGTTCAACGCCGTCGGCTGGGTCATCCTCTCCGCCGAGGCCTACGCCATCCATGAGAGCTGGATGCGCGAGCGGCCGATGAAGTACGGCCAGTTCCTGCGGCTGCGGCTGGCGCTGGGCGGGCTGCTCACCTCGGCCGACTACCTCCAGGCCCAGCGCAAGCGGCGCGACCTGGTGGCCCGCATGGCGGCGGCGACGGCGGGCTACGACCTGCTGCTGACGGCGGCCGCGACGGGCGAGGCGCCGCCCATCGACAACTTCCCGCGCTGGGTGAGCCTGGACAAGCCGAGCCTCGCCTTCCCGGGCAACGTCACCGGTTGGCCGGCCATGACCGTCTGCACCGGCCTCGGCGAGGGCGGGCTGCCGGTGGCGGCGCAGCTGATCGGCAAGCCCTGGCAGGACGGGCTGGTGCTGGCCGCCGGCCACGCGCTGGAGCGCGAGAACGGCGCGCGCGCCCGGCGCCCGCCCGGCGTTTGAGCGTGGAGACCGCTTACGACCTGATCGTCGTCGGCCACGGCATCGTCGGCCTCGCGCATGCCCTGCCGGCGGCGCGGGCCGGGCTGCGCGTGGCGGTGGTGGATCGCGACGCCCAGCCCAACGGCGCCTCGATCCGCAATTTCGGCTTCGTCACCGTGACGGGGCAGGGCGCGCCGCACACCTGGCGCCGCGCCCGCCGCGCGCGCGACATCTGGGCCGGGGTGTGCGAGGAGGCGGGCATCCCCGTCCTTCAGCGTGGCCTTCTGATGGCCGCGCGCCGCCCGGAGGCGCTGGCGGTCATCGAGGAATTCGCGGCCGGCCCGATGGGCGAGGGCTGCCGCATCCTGAAGCCGGGCGAGATCCCGGCGCCGCTGGTCCCTGGCCTGCTGGGCGCGCTGCATTCGCCGCATGAGCTCCGCGTGGAGAGCCGCGAGGCGCTGCCCCGCCTGCGCAACTGGCTGGCCGAGCGGCACGGCGTGGCCCTGCTGCCGCGCGTGGCCGCCCTGACCGTCGAGACAGGCCGCGTCATCACGCCCGGCTTCACGCTGACGGCGCCGCACATCGTGGTCTGCCCGGGGACGGACATCGTCTCCCTCTTCCCGCAGAGCTTCGCCGCGCGCGGCGTCACGCTCTCCAAGCTGCACATGCTGCGGCTGGCCGCACCCGGCTGGACGCTGCCCGCGCCAGTGATGAGCGACCTCGGCCTGCATCGCTACCGCGGCTATCACGGCGCGCCTTCGCTGCCCGCCCTGCGCGAACGGCTGCGGGCGGAGCAGGGGGACGCGCTGGACAACGGCGTGCACCTGATCGTGGTGCAGAGCGCCGATGGCAGCCTCGTGGTCGGCGACAGCCACCACTATGCCGACACGCCGGACCCTTTCCAGCCCGAGCATGTGGACGCATTGATCCTCGACGAGTTCGCGAAGGTGCTCGGCCCGCCGCCGCCCACCATTGACCGCTGGATCGGCATCTACCCCTCGGGCGAGGACGATGCCTTCTTCGAGGCGCCTTGCCCCGGCGTGCGCCTCGTCTCCGTCACCTCGGGAACGGGGGCCTCGACGGCATTCGGGCTGGCGGAGGAAGTTCTGACTGACCTCATGGGTATGGAGTTCCCCGCATGATCCGCGCCGTCATTCTCGACTGGGCCGGCACCGTGGTCGATTTCGGCAGCCGCGCGCCGATGGCGGCCTTCCAGGAGGCCTTTCGCCGGCTTGGGGTCGAGATCAGCATCGACGACGCGCGCGGCCCCATGGGCATGGCCAAGCGCGACCACATCCGCCTCGTCGGCTCCGCGCCGCACACCAACGCGGCCTGGAAGGCGAGGCACGGCCATGACTTCGGCGAGGCCGATATCGACGCGATCTTCGAGGTCTTCGAGCCGCTGAACGTCGCGGCTGTCGAGAAGCCCGAGCATTCCTCGCTGATCGCGGGGGCCAATGCCTCGCTCGACTGGTGCGCGGGGCGCGGCATCCGCATCGGCTCCACCACCGGCTACACGCGGCCCATCATGCAGCGCCTGGCGCCGCTGGCCGCAAAGCAGGGCTTCGCGCCGGAGGTGATGGTCTGCGCGGGCGATCTGGCCGCGGGCCGCCCCGCGCCGCTGCAGATGTGGTGGGCCATGGCCACCATGGGCATCTGGCCCGCGAGCGAGGTGGTGAAGTTCGACGACACGCCGCCGGGCATCGGCGAGGCGCGCAACGCCGGCGCCTGGGCCGTGGGCTTCGCGCTCTCGGGCAATATCGCTGGGCTCTCGGAGGCCGAGATGGCGCAGGCCAGCGAGGATCAGAAGGCCGAGATGCGCGAGCGCGCGACGGTGCAGCTCATCGAGGCCGGGGCGCATCTGGTGGTGGATTCCATCGCCGACCTGCCGATGGCGATCGCCGATATCGAGGCCCGGATGGCGGAGGGTGAATCCCCGTAAGCCGAGCGGCTGATCCACCGCTCCGGCATTCGCCTCGGCGGATCAGACGCTAGCCGAAATACGCCCGCCACCAGCGCACGAAATGGCCGAGGCCCGTGCGCAGGTCGGTGGTCGGCCGCCAGCCGAAGTCGCGCTCCATGGCGGAGACATCGGCGAAGGTGCCCGGCACGTCGCCCGGCTGCATGGGCATGAGCACGCGTTCGGCCTTCACGCCCAGCAGCTCCTCCAGCGTCTCGACGAGGCCCAGCAGCGGCTCGGGCCGGCTGTTGCCGATATTGTAGGTGCGATGCGTGCGCGGCGGCGGCGCATGGTCCAGCGCGGCCATGATGCCGGCCACGATGTCGTCCACGAAGGTGAAATCCCGCATCATCCGCCCCTCGTTGAAGAGGCGGATCGGGCGCCTGGCCAGCATGGCGTCCGTGAAGAGCCAATAGGCCATGTCGGGCCGGCCCCAGGGCCCATAGACGGTGAAGAAGCGCAGCCCCGTCTGCGGGATGCCGTAGAGGTCCGTGTAGGACTTGCTCATCATCTCGCCCGCGAGCTTGGTCGCGGCGTAGAGCGAGGCGGGCCGCTCGGCGCGGTCGGTCTCGCGGAAGGGCTCGGTGCTTTCGCGGGAGCCGTAGACCGAGCTGGTGGAGGCGTAGAGCAGGTGGCGGATCCGCCCTTCGCTCCGCCGCACGGCCTCCAGGATGGCGAGGTGGCCGGTGACGTTGGCGGCGGTATAGGCGAAGGGCGCCTCCAGCGACCAGCGCACGCCCGCCTGGGCGCCGAGATGCACCACGCGGTCGATCTCCGGCCGGGCGGCGACCAGCGCCATCACGCCGTCGGTGTCCGAGAGGTCCAGCTTGTGGAACTCGAAGCTGCCCTTGGAGGTGAGCGCCGCGAGCCGCGCCTCCTTCAGCTTCGGGTCGTAATAGGGGTTGAGGTTGTCCAGCCCCACCACATCCTCGCCGCGCGCCAGCAGGGCCTGGCAGAGATGGGCGCCGATGAACCCGGCCGCGCCGGTGACGAGGATGCGGCCCATCTCAGCCGCGGCCCCGGTAGCCGGGGACATCCTGCGGCGGGATCCAGACGCCCTCGGGCGGCGCGCCGGTCTGGTAGAAGACATCGATCGGGATGCCGCCGCGCGGATACCAGTAGCCGCCGATGCGCAGCCAGGCCGGGTCCAGCGTGTCCACCAGCCGCCGCGCGATATCCACCGTGCAGGCCTCGTGGAAGGAGCCGTGGTTGCGGAAGCTGCCGAGGTAGAGCTTCAGGCTCTTGCTCTCCACGATCCACTCTCGCGGCACGTAGTCGATGACGAGATGCGCGAAATCGGGCTGGCCCGTCAGCGGGCAGAGCGAGGTGAATTCCGGCGCGGCGAAGCGGATGCAGTAGGCGAGGGCGGGATGCGGGTTGGGCACGCGCTCGAGCTTCGCCTCGTCCGGGCTCGCGGGCAGCGCGGTGGCGGCGCCGAGCTGCGTCAGGCCGCTGGTGTCGGTGATGCTGCTCATGCCTCGTCCCCCTGGTGCCACCCGGCCTCGATCGCCTCGGCCTCTTCCTCGAAATTCCCGGCCAGGATGGCGGCGCGCATCCTGGCCATCAGGTCCTGGTAATACTGGATATTGTGCCAGGTCAGCAGGATGGGCCCGAGCATCTCGTCGCATTTCAGCAGGTGATGCAGATAGGCCCGGCTGTGGCTGCGGCAGGCCGGGCAGGTGCAGCCCTCGTCCAGCGGCCGCAGGTCCTCGGCATGCTTGGCGTTGCGCAGGTTGAGCTGGCCGCGCGAGGTATAGGCGCGCCCCATCCGGCCGGAGCGGGTCGGGATCACGCAGTCGAACATGTCGACGCCCCGCCGCACGGCGCCCAGGAGGTCCGCGGGCTTGCCCACGCCCATGAGGTAGCGCGGATGGGTCTCGGGCAGCATGGGGACGGTGAAGTCGAGGGTGGCGAACATCGCCTCCTGGCCCTCGCCGACGGCCAGGCCGCCGATGGCGTAGCCCTCGAAGCCGATCCCGGTCAGCGCCGCGCTGCTCTCCGCGCGGAGGTCCTCAAAGGTGCTGCCCTGGACGATGCCGAAGAGGCCGTGGCCCGGTCTTTCCTCGAAGCAGGCGCGGCAGCGCGCGGCCCAGCGCATGGAGAGGCGCATGGACTTCGCCGCCTCCTCATGCGTGGCGGGAAAGGGGGTGCATTCGTCGAAGCACATGGTGACGTCGGCGCCCAGCAGCCGCTGGATCTCGACGCTGCGCTCGGGCGTCAGGCGGTGCTTGGAGCCGTCCACATGCGACTGGAAGGTGACGCCGTCCTCGTCCATCTTCCGGAGGCCGGAGAGGCTCATCACCTGGAAGCCGCCGGAATCCGTCAGGATCGGCCCGTGCCAGTCCATCATCCGGTGCAGCCCGCCGAGCCTCGCCACGCGCTCGGCACCCGGCCGCAGCATCAGGTGGTAGGTGTTGCCCAGAACCATGCGCGCGCCGGTGGAGCGCACGGCATCGGCCGTCATGGCCTTCACCGTGCCGGCGGTGCCGACCGGCATGAAGACGGGCGTCGGCACCTCGCCATGGGCGGTGTGCAGCACGCCGGCGCGGGCGCGCCCGGCGCTCGCGTGGTGCTTCCAGTGCAGGGTCATGCCGCCTCCTCGCGGAAGAGCAGCGAGGAATCGCCGTAGGAGAAGAAGCGGTAGCCCTCGGCCACCGCATGGGCGTAGGCGCGCCGCATGGTGCCGACCCCCGCGAAGGCGGAGACCAGCATCAGCAGCGTCGAGCGTGGCAGGTGGAAATTGGTCATCAGCATGTCGGCGGCGCGGAAGGGGAAGCCGGGCAGGATGTAGATATTGGTCAGGCCCGAGAACACCGGGATCGGCGCGGTGCGGTCATGCACGTCGCGGGCAGCGGTCTCCAACAGCCGCAGCGCCGTAGTGCCGCAGCAGAGCACGCGGCGGCCCTCGGCGCGGGCCCGGTTGATGGTGGCGGCGGCCTCGGCGCCGAGCTCGCACCATTCGTGGTGCATGACGTGGCGGCTGGGGTCCTCCTCGCGCACGGGCAGGAAGGTGCCGGCGCCGACATGCAGCGTCACGGTGGCGCGCTCCACCCCCCGGGCATCCAGCGCGGCCAGAAGCTCCGGCGTGAAGTGAAGGCTGGCGGTGGGGGCGGCGACGGCGCCGGGGCGGGCGGCGAAGACGGTCTGGTAGTCGGCGCGGTCCTCGCCGCGCGGGGCCTCTCGCTGGATATAGGGGGGCAGGGGCAGCTCGCCGGCCTGCTCCAGCGCGGCCTCCAGCCGGGCTGGGTCCGCGCCGAAATCGAGGCGCGCGCTGCCGCCCTCGAACTTCTCCAGCACCCGGGCGGTGAGGTCAGCGCCCTCGATCGCGACCTCGTCGCCCACGCGCAGGCGGCGCGCGTTGCGGATGAGCGCATGCCAGCTGCCGTCGCCCTCGGCGCGGTTCAGCATGATCTCGATCCGTGCCTCGCCGCGCCGGGCGCGCAGGCGGGCGGGGATGACGCGGGTGTCGTTCACCACCATCACGTCGCCCGGCTGCAGCAGGGAGGGGAGGTCACGCACCCCGCGATCCTCGAGCGTCCCGCCGCGCACGACCAGCATCCGCGCCGCGTCGCGCGGGCGGATGGGGGCCTGGGCGATCAGTGCCTCGGGCAGCTCGAAGTCGAAATCGGCGGTGGAAAGGGCCATGCGCGGCGGGCCTAGCCGCTGCCGGGGCCCAAGGCAACGCGACAGACACGACAAAGCCGGACCCGTCGCGCGATGGAATCGCGACCGACGCAGGACAGAGTCCCATACGGCGAAGGAGAGACAGCGATGACCCCCAGGAACTGCGAACTAATCCGCAACAGCTTCCCCAAGCTGGCTGGGGTGGCAGCCCCCGCCGCCGCGCTCTTCTTCCGCCGCCTTTTCGCCATCGATCCGACCGCGCGCCGCCTCTTCGCCGCGACGGATCTGGAGGCCCAGGGCGCCCGCCTCATGGCGACGCTCGGCTTCGTGGTGGGGAGCATCGACCGGCCGGACCGGCTGCGTCCCGCCATCCGGGCGCTCGCCGCCCGCCACGCCTCGCGCGGGGTGCGGCCGGACCACTACCTGGCCGTGGGCGAGGCCCTGCTCTGGACGCTGGAGCGCGGGCTCGGTCCGGATTTCGACGCCGACCTCCGCGTGGCCTGGACCGACGCCTACCTGATGCTCGTCTCCATGCTCACCGAGCACAGCGCCTACCCGATGGCGGCCTGAGCTACGCGCAGGACGCTGGCCTCGCCATGCGTCACGCGCATTTGTGCGGCGCGAACCCCTCATGTGAGGCTCATGCTGGGTAAGGAGACCTCCATGTCAGGGACATCTCGTGCAGCCACGGTCCTGCTCGCCTGCGCCGTGATGGCGGCGGCCCTGGCCATGGGGCTGCGTCAGAGCTTCGGCCTGTTCCTCGCGCCGATGACCCAGGCGCTGGGCTGGAGCACCTCGGGCTTCGCGCTCGCCATCGCCTTCCAGGTGCTGCTCAACGGCTTCTCCCAGCCCGTGGCGGGCCAGCTGGCGGACCGTTTCGGCGGCCGCGTGGTGGTGATGGGGGGCGCCGTGCTCTACGCCCTCGGCATCCTGGGCATGTCGCTGAGCCAGGGGCTCGGCCTCTTCACCTTCTTCGCGGGGATCGTGATGGGCGTGGCGGTCTCGGCCGCCGGCATGCCGGTCATCAGCGCGTCCCTGACCCGCATGCTGCCGGAGAACATGCGCGGCCGCGCGGTCGGCCTCGCCACCGCCGGCTCCAGCTTCGGGCAGTTCCTTGTGGTGCCTCTGAGCCAGCTCGGCATCAATCTCTTCGGCTGGCAGGGCGCGCTGTTCTTCATGGCGGGCGCGGCGCTGCTGATGCTGCCGCTGGCCATTCCGCTCGGCGGCAGGATGGCCGCGCCGAAGCCCGGGACGGTGGAGCAGACGGCGGGCGAGGCCCTGCGCTCCGCGCTCTCCTCGCCCAGCTTCTGGTGCCTCTTCTTCGGCTTCTTCGTGTGCGGGGTGCATGTAAGCTTCCTCGCCGTCCACCTGCCGGGCTTCGTCGCGAGCTGCCATCTGCCGGCCTCGGTCGGCGCGGCGTCCATCGCGCTGATCGGCCTGTTCAACGTGGTGGGCTCGCTCGGCGCGGGCGAGCTGTCCCAGCGCTGGAAGCGCCGGGAGCTGCTGGTGGCCATCTACGCCCTGCGCGGCGTGCTGATGGCCATCTTCCTCTTCGCCGAGAAGACGACCGCCAATGTCCTGATCTTCTCGGCCTGCATGGGCGTGCTGTGGCTGTCCACCGTGCCGCCCACGGTGGCGCTCTGCGCACGCAACTGGGGCACGCGCTGGCTTGCGACCATCTTCGGGCTGGTCTTCCTCGGGCACCAGCTGGGTGGCTTCGCGGGCGCCTTCCTGGGCGGCTACACCTTCGACCTGACCGGCAGCTACGACCTGATGTGGAGCATCAGCATCTTCGCCGCCGCCTTCGCCGCCTTCATCCACATTCCCATCAAGGACGGCATCCCGGCGAGGCCGGGCCTGACGAGCCCGGTCCGGCGCGCTACATAGGGGGGAGTAACCCCCTGCGGAGACGCCTGTTGATGCTGCGCCGTCGTTCCCTTCTGCCTGTCGTGGGCGGCCTGCTGGCCAGCCCGGCCGTGATCGCCCGTGCCCAGGCCCCCGCCCGGCAGGGGCCGCCCCATGAGTGGATGTTCGGGAGCTGGACCGGCGGCATCTTCCCCGCCGTCGAGACCGAGGGCCCGGGCTGCTTCGGCAATGTCTCGCTGATCGTGACGCGCGACGTGATCATGCGCGTCTCCAGCCTCGACATCTCCTTCCGTCAGCGGGCGATCGAGACGGTGGCGCTGATTCCGAACGGGCTGGAGTTCCGCCTGGTGCCGGTGCAGGGCCGCATTCCCGAGATCGGCTTCGGCTGCGACAACAACCCGAACCTGCTCCGCGTCCAGCGCCGCAGCGACGACGAGGTGGTCCTGCCCAACTGCGTCGAGTTCCCGAGCGCGCTGCGCCGCTGCAAGGGCTGATACATGGCACGCATCACGCTGATCCACGCCCTCCGGCACTCGCCGCCGCCGATCGAGGCCGCCTTCGCGCGCCTCTGGCCCGGCAATACGCTGATGAACCTGATGGACGACAGCCTCTCGGCCGACCTCGCGCGCGAGGGCAGGCTGACGCCGGGCATGACCGACCGCTTCCGCACCCTGGGCGACTACGCGGCGGGGACGGGCTCGGCCGCGATCCTCTTCACCTGCTCGGCCTTCGGGCCCTGCATCGAGGCCGTGGCGGCCGACCATGCCGCCATGCCGGTGCTCAAGCCCAACGAGGCGATGATCGAGGAGATCGTCGCCTCCGGCGCGAAGCGCATCGGGCTGCTGGCGACCTTCGCGGGCACGCTGACCTCCATGCCGCCGGAATTCCCGCCCGGAATCGAGGTCGTACCCTGCCTGGCCGAGGGCGCGCTCGCCGCGCTGGATGCGGGCGACGTCGCGACGCATGACCGGCTGGCCGTGGAGGAATCGCTGAAGCTGAAGGATTGCGATGCCATCGCGCTCGGCCAGTTCAGCCTGGCGCATGTGGCGCCGATGGCGGCGGACGCGACGGGCCGGCCCGTCTTCACGACGCCCGACAGCGCGGTCCGCAAGCTGAAGCGGATGCTCGGATGATCGAGGTCGGCGGCAAGGCTCCGGGCTTCGACCTGGAGGCCTCGGGCGGACGGCGCGTGACCGCGGCCTCGCTCAAGGGCAAGCCCTACCTGCTGTACTTCTACCCGAAGGCCAGCACGCCCGGCTGCACCACCCAGGCCTGCGGCATCCAGGAGGCGCTGCCGGCGCTGGGCAAGACGGGGCTGACCGTGATCGGCGTGAGCCCCGACGAAATCCCGAAGATCGAGAAGTTCGCGAAGAAGTACGGGCTCGAATTCCCCCTCGCGAGCGACCCGGAGCACCAGCTCGCCGAGGCCTATGGCACCTGGGTCGAGAAGCGGTTCATGGGCCGCCGCTACATGGGCTTCGAGCGCTCCAGCTTTCTCATCGGCGCAGATGGCAAGGTGAAGGCCATCTGGCGCAAGGTGAAGCCGGAGGCGCATGCGGCCCAGGTTCTGGAAGCGGCGAAAAACCTCTAGCGGATCGGCGGCACGTACATCAGCCCGCCGCGGTTCCACAGGTTGTTCACGCCGCGCTGCAGCCCGATGGGCGTGTTGGGCCCCAGGTTGCGCTCGTAGATCTCGCCGTAGTTCCCCAGCGCCTTGATGATGTTGTAGGCCCAGCGGCGGTCCAGCCCCATCATCGGCCCATGCTCGCCCGACGTGCCCAGCAGGCGCCGCACGGCGGGGAGCTGGCTGTTCAGCATCTCGTCCACATTGGCCTGGGTAATGCCGAGCTCCTCCGCCTCGACCAGCGCGTAGAAGGACCAGCGGACGATATCGAGCCACTGGTCGTCGCCATGCCGTACGGCGAGGCCCAGCGGCTCCTTGCTGATGCGCTCCTCCAGCACGATGTGGTCGGCCGGGTTGGCGAGGGCGCTGCGGATGGCGGCGAGCTGGCTCGCATCCGTGGAATAGGCGTCGCAGCGGCCCGAGGCATAGGCGTTGCGCGCCTCGTCAGCGCGTTCGAACACCACGGGCCGGTACTGGAGGTTGTTGGCCCGCGCCCAGTCCGCGACATTGAGCTCGCTGGTCGAGCCCGCCGTGGTGCAGATCGCCGCCCCCGCGAGATCGCGCGAACTCGTGATGTTGGCCGATCGCCGCACGAGGAAGGATTGCCCGTCGTAGAAGTTGATGGCGGCGAAGTTGAGCGCGTTCGCCGTGTCGCGCGAATGCGACCAGGTGAAGGTGCTGGTGACAATGTCCACGGCGCCTGTCTGGACCGAGGTCGGTCGCTGGCCGCCGGCGACAGGGACGAAGCGCGTGCGGCTCGCATCGCCGAAGACCGCGGCGGCAACGGCGCGGCAGGTGTCGGGATCGAGCCCGCGATAGACGCCCTGGCTATCCGGCGCGCCGAAGCCCGGCGTGCCGGGGCTGACCGCGCAATCGACCGTGCCCTTGGCCCGCACAGCGGTGAGGGTAGGGCCAGCCTGGACCTGGGCCATGGCGGCGCCGGGAAGAAGAAGCAGACCGGCCAGGAGGGGAAGGCGAAAACGCATCCGTGCAACCTCGTTTCTTCTGAAGCCGCAACAGCCTGCGGTGTGTCGCCTTCAGAAGCCAGCGCTATTCCGCGGCTTCGGCGAGTCCTCCCGGCGGGTCATAGGCGCGGATCGGCGGCAGGTTCCCCGCGAAGCGCTCGACCTCGATGGAGGTGAGCTGCCCGGTGCAGCCCTGCGCGAGGCTGGAGGTGCCCACATCGCGCGTCAGCACGTTCGGATTGCCATGCACGCAGAGCGGCGCGTCGGCATTCGCGTCGTCGGGGTCGTACCACGCGCCGGTCGGCAGGTTCACGATGCCGGGCGCGACATCTTCCGTGAGGTGGGCGGAGGCGAGGCAGGCGCCGCGCGCGTTGAAGAGGCGGACGATATCGCCTTCCGCAATGCCGCGCGCCGCGGCATCCGCGGGGTGCATGCGCGCCACCTCGCGCCCGCGCCGCTTGGCGCCCTGGCTGGTGGCGCCGAAGTCGAGCTGGCTGTGCAGCTTCGTCGCGGGCTGGTTGGCGACGAGGCGCAGCGGGGCTTCCGCATGCGGCACGTCCACCGGCTCCAGCCACGCCGGATGGCCGGGGCAATCCGCGTAGCCGAAGCCGGCGATGGTGGGCGAATAGACCTGGATGCGGCCGGATTCCGTGTGCAGCGGATGCGCCTCCGGATCCTCGCGGAAGGCGCGCAGCGTGCCGCCGTCATCCGGGCCGAAGGGGATGGAAAGCGGTCCGTCGCGCCAGAAGGTTTCGAAATCCGGCGCGGGCTCGCCGCGCTTCTCCAGCGCCAGGCGCGCGGGCTCGTAGAGATGCGCGAGCCACTCGCGCACGCTGCGGCCCTCGGTGAAGGCTTCGCCGCAGCCCAGCCGCTCGGCGAGATCCGAGAAGATGGCGAAGTCGTCGCGCGCCTCGGCGAAGGGCTCGGCGATGCGGTGCATGGGGATCAGCACCGGGTCGGTCGGCGCGGCGCCGAGATCCTCGCGCTCCATCGTCACGGTCGCGGGCAGGACGATGTCGGCGTGGCGGGCGCTCGCGGTCCAGGCGCTGTCGTGGACGATCAGCGTGTCCACCGTCGCGAAGGCGCGGCGCAGGCGGTTGATGTCCTGGTGGTGGTGGAAGGGATTTCCGCCGGCCCAGTAGACGAGGCGGATATCGGGATAGGCGTACTTCTTCCCGTCGTAGTCGAAGGGCTCGCCGGGCTGCAGCAGCATGTCCGAAATGCGCGCCACGGGAATGAAGGCGCGCACGCCGTTCTTGCCCTGGTTGAGCGCGGCGGCGGGCGTCGCCACGAGACGCCGCCCGGTATGGCCCAGCGCGCCCAGCGAATAGTGATAGCCGCCTCCCGGCAGGCCGATCTGCCCCAGCGCCGCCGCGAGCACCAGGCCCATCCACACCGGCTGCTCGCCGAACTCGGCGCGCTGGAGGGAGTGGGAGACCGTGATCAGGCTCCGTTTGCCCGCGAGGCGGCGGGCGAGGGCGCGGATGGAGCCGGCCTCGAGCCCCGTGATGGCGGCCGCCCAGTCGGCATCCTTGGGCTGGCCGTCGGCCCCGCCCATCAGGTAGGGCTCGAAGACCTCCCAGCCACTGGTGTAGCGGGCGAGGAAGGCGCGGTCGTGCAGACCCTCCGCCACCAGCGTGTGGGTGAGGGCGAGCATGAGCGCGACATCGGTATTGGGCCGGACGGGCAGCCATTCCGCGCCTGCCTCCTCCGGCAGGTCGTCGCGCAGGGGCGCGACGAGGATGAACTCCGCGCCCCGGTCGCGCGCCGCCTTCATGGAGCCGCGCTCGACATGGCGGCTGATGCCGCCGCTGGCCACCGCGCTGTTCTTGAGCGCCATGCCGCCGAAGGCGAGCACGATCTCGCTATGCTCGGCGATGGCGTCCCAGGTCACGTTGTGGCGGGAGATCTGCTCCATGGGTGCCACGATGCGCGGCAGGATCACGGCAGAGGCGCCGGCGCTGTAGGAATTGACCGAACGCACGTAGCCGCCGAGCGCGATGTTCAGGAAGCGGTGGACCTGGCTCTGCGCGTGATGGAACCGCCCGGCGCTGGACCAGCCGTAGGAGCCGCCGAAGACAGCGCCGGGCCCGTGCTTGTCCTTCACGCGCGCGAGCTCGGCCGCCAGCAGCTCCAGCGCCCGGTCCCAGGAGACGGGGATGAGCTCGTCCCGGCCGCGCCGGTCGTCGGGGCCGGGGCCGCGCTCCAGCCAGCCGCGGCGGATCATGGGCTGGGCGATGCGCGCGGAATGGCGCAGCGCGGCCGCCATGTTGCCGAGGATGGGGCTGGGATCCGGGTCGCCCGGATCGGCCTTGAGCTCCAGCCGCCCATCCAGCCAGCGCGCCGAGAAGCTTCCCCAATGCGAGCTGTGCGGCAGGAAGGGCGGCGCGTCGGGCATCGGGAGTCCTATTCCGGCAGGAAATCTGCCACGGAAAGGTAGCGCTCGCCGGTGTCGTAGTTGAAGCCCAGGATTCGCGCATTCTTCGGCAATTCCGGCAGTTTCTGCGCGATGGCGGCGAGCGTGGCGCCGGAGGAGATGCCGACCAGCAGCCCCTCCTTCAGCGCCGAGCGGCGGGCGTATTCCTTGGCGTCGTCGGCCGCGACCTGGATCACGCCGTCCAGCACGTCCCGGTGGAGATTCGCGGGAACGAAGCCCGCGCCGATGCCCTGGATGGGATGCGGCGAGGGCTGCCCGCCCGAGATGACGGGCGAGGCCGTGGGTTCCACCGCATAGACCTTGAGCCCGGGCCATTTCGGCTTCAGCACCTCGGCGCAGCCGGTGATGTGCCCGCCCGTGCCGACGCCGGTGATCAGGACGTCGAGGCCCTCGGGGAAGTCGGCCAGGATCTCCAGCGCCGTGGTGCGGGCGTGGACGGCGATATTGGCCGGGTTCTCGAACTGCTGCGGCATCCAGGCGCCGGGCGTGGCGGCCACGATCTCCTCGGCGCGGGCGATGGAGCCCTTCATGCCCTTCTCGCGCGGGGTGAGGTCGAAGCTGGCGCCATAGGCCTGCATGAGGCGCCGGCGTTCGATGGACATGCTCTCAGGCATGACCAGGATGAGCTTGTAGCCCTTCACCGCCGCCGCCATGGCCAGGCCGATGCCCGTGTTGCCGGAGGTCGGCTCCACGATGGTGCCGCCCGGCTTCAGCGAGCCATCGGCCTCGGCCGCCTCGATCATGGCCAGGCCGATGCGGTCCTTGATGGAGCCGCCCGGATTGGCCCGTTCCGACTTGATCCAGACCTCGGCCTCCGGAAAGAGGCGGCCGAGGCGGATATGCGGCGTATTGCCGATGGTGGCGAGGACGCTGTCGGCCTTCATGGGCTTGCTCCCTAATGGAGGCCCTTAATTGAGGACGCGCAGCCCCTGGGCAAGGTCGGCGATGAGGTCCTTCGTGTCCTCGAGGCCGATGTGCAGGCGCAGCATCGTGCCCCCGAAGTCGCCGGAGCCGGCCGTGCGGGTCACGAAGCCCGTGGTGGGCAGCGCCAGGCTCTCGAAGCCGCCCCAGCTCGCGCCGATGCCGAAAAGCTGCAGCGCGTTCACGAAGCGGAACATGTCGCCCGTCTCGTAGCGCGGGTCGAGCACGACGCCGAAGAGGCTGCAGCCGCCCGTGAAGTCGCGCTTGAAGAGCGCGTGCTGCGGGTGGGAGGGCAGGGCCGGGTGCAGGATCTGCTTGATCTGCGGCTGCGTCTCCAGCCAGCGCGCGACCTCGAGGCTCGCCTCCTCCTGAGCCTTCAGCCGCATCGCCATGGTGCGCGCGCCGCGCAGGGCCAGCCAGCAATCGTCCGGCGAGGCGTAGTGGCCCATGGTGGAGGCGGCGGTGCGGACGCGGATGTGGTCCTCCTCCGAATTCACCGTGATGCTGCCGAGCAGGATGTCCGAATGGCCGCCGACATACTTGGTCAGCGCCTGGATCGAGACGTCCACGCCATGCTGGAAAGGCTGGAAGTTGTAGATGCCCCAGGTGTTGTCCATCAGCACCTTGGCGCCGCGCGCATGGGCGGCGCGGGCGATGGCCGGGATGTCCTGCACCTCGAAGGTGTGGGAGCCCGGGCTCTCTGTGTAGACGACCTTGGTATTGGGCTGGATGAGCGCGGCCATCCCTGCCTCATCCACGCAAGGATCGTAGAAGGTGGTCTCGATCCCCCAATCCTTCATGAGCGAGGTCGCGAAATTGCGCGCCGGGCCGTAGCAGCTGTCCGGCATCAGGCAGTGATCGCCATTCTTCAGATAGGCGGTCAGCGGCACCGTCACGGCGGCGAGGCCCGTGCTCACGATCGTGCAGCGCGTGCCGCCCTCGATGTCGGTGATCACGTCCTCGAGCGCGTAGTGGGTCGGGCCGCCGGCGGTGCCGTAGGTCATGTAGCGCTCGAAGCGCTTGGCGCCGCCGTCGCGCCGCGCCTCCGCATCCGGGTAGAGCACGGTCGAGCCGCGATGCACGCCGGGGTTCACGAAGCCATGCGTCTTCACGCCCGGCCGGCCGAGATGGCTCATGCGGGTGGAGAAGCCGAGCTTCTTGTGGTCGGCGGGGTTGTGATCGTCCGGCATCAGGCGGTCGCCTTCACGGTTTCGGGGCGGCTCGCCCATTCGGTCCAGGAGCCGTCATAGACGGCGGGTTCGGGCAGGCCGGCGCGCACGGCGCCGAGCGTCAGGATGCAGGCGGTGACGCCCGTGCCGCAGCTCGTGACCAGCGGGCGCGAGCCATCGGCGCCGGCCATCGCGAAGCGGGCGCGCAGCGCCTCCTCCGGCAGCATGGTGCCGTCCGCGGCGAAGAGCTCGTTGAAAGGGATGTTCTGCGCGCCGGGCATGTGGCCGGAGGGCAGGCCGGGCCGCGGCTCGGGTGCGCTGCCCTTGAAGCGGCCGGCGGCGCGCGCATCGAGGATCAGCTTGTCGCCGCTTTCCAGGATGCGCTTCACGTCCCCGATGCCGAGCACGCGGCTCGAGACGAAGTCCGCGACGTAGTTCGTGAACTCCACGGGCGGCGGATCGCCGGCCTCAATCGCGCGGTCCTCCTTCGCCCATTTCGGCAGGCCGCCATCGAGCACGGCCGCGTTCATGTGCCCGAAGAGCCGCATGAGCCACCAGCCGCGCGCGGAGGATTGCAGGCCCTTCTGGTCGTAGAAGACGATCCGGCTGTCGTTGGTGACGCCCATCAGGCCCATCAGCTTCTCGAAGCGCGCCGCCGTGGGGATCATGTGGGGCAGGGTGGAGTCGGGGTCCGCCACCTCGTCGATGTCGTAGAAGCGCGCGCCGGGGATATGCGCCTCCAGGTACTTCTTCTTCCCGTCGAAGGGCTCGTTGGGCAGGTATTTGGTGGTGTCGAAGACGATGAGGTCCGGCTTGCCGAGCTCGGCCGCCAGCCATTCCGTCGAAACGAGATCCTTCATGAACTAGCCCTCCACGAGCACGAGGCTGATGCGGCGGTTCTGCCGCCCCTTGTTTTCCATCTTCGTCACTTCCACGCGGCCGATCTCGGCCGTGCTGCGCACATGAGTGCCGCCGCAGGGCTGGAGGTCCACGGGCGTCTCGCCGCTACCGATGCGCACCAGCCGGATCTGTCCCGAGCCGCGCGGCGGCTGCACCGAAAGCGTACGGACCAGGCCGGGATTGGCGTCCAGCTCCGCCTCGGTGATCCAGCTTTCGCTGATCGGATGGTCGGCGGCGATCAGGGCGTTCAGCGCCTCGGTAAGCGATTCCTTGCTGGGCGGCTCGGCGAGGTCGAAGTCCAGGCGGGACTTGTCCGCGCCCACCTGGCCGCCGGTCACACCCGCGCCCGGGATCAGGCTGCACAGCAGGTGCATGGCGCTGTGCATCCGCATGTGGCGGTGCCGGCGCTGCCACTCGAGGGTCAGCGTCACCTCCGTGCCGGGGGCGGGCAGGACAGCGCCCTCGGGCGTGCGGAGCAGGATGTCCTCGCCCTCTCCCTTCACGGCTTCCAGGACCGGAACCTCGCCGCCATCCCAGCGGATGGTGCCCGTGTCGCCCGGTTGGCCGCCGGCGCGGGCGTAGAAGTTGGAGCGATCCACGACCACACCGGCCTCGCTCGCGGAGACGACGCGCGCGGTCGTCTCGCGCAGGTAGGAATCGCTTCGGTACAGAACTTCGGTCATTAGCGGGTCCATTCGTCGCGCAGGCGCGCGTGGTGGTGGCGCAGCCAGAAGAGGCTCATGGCGCAGGTGGCGTTGCGGATCTCGTTGGCGTCCAGCATCGCCATCGCCCGGGCCGTCGGCATGATCAGCAGCCGGATGTCCTCGCCCTCGTGCTGCAGGCCGTGGTTCTTCACCGTCTCTGGCTCGGGTAGCCGGGCGCGGCCGCAATGGAGGTGCATCAGCTCGTCGCAGCCGCCCTGCATCAGCATGTACTGGCCGATCTTCTCGACCCGGTCCGGGGCGAGGCCCGCTTCCTCCTGCGTCTCGCGCAGGGCGGCCTCCTGCGGGTCCTCGCCGGCTTCCAGCAGGCCCGCCACGCATTCGGTGTGGATGGGCGGCAGGCCCGCGGCGTGCACGGGCAGGCGGAACTGCTCGATGAGGGCCACGCGGTCGGCCCAGGGGTCGAAGGGCAGCATGGCCACGCCCGCGCCCCGGCGCCACAGCTCCCAGGTCAGCTCCGGCGAGCGGCCGCCGTCGAATCGCTCATAGGTGAAGCGCACGCGCTGGACCGGGAAGCGGCCCGGCCAGACGACCTCGTCCGCGCGGATCTCGAGGCCGGGGAAGGGGGAAATCGGCGGGGCCTTGGGTGGTCTGGCGCTCATGCGGGCCAGACCGTAACCTCCCGGGCAAAGCCAGTCCATGAGCCCAGCCTTGCAAACTTCCGAGGTCCCCGTGCGGGCGGCCGCCCTTCGCGCCGTCCGCCAGCGGGCCATTTTCGCCATCCTGGGCGCCGCGCTGCTCTTCGCGATGGCGGCCGCCTGCGTGAAGGCGCTGCACGGGGCCGTGCCGCTGATGCAGCTCATGCTCTTCCGCAGCCTCTTCGCCCTGCCGGTGCTGCTGCCCCTGCTGCGCCAGGCGGGCGGCTGGCAGGCCCTGAAGACCACGAGCCCGCTCGGCCATGCCTGGCGCACCTTCTTCGGGCTGGTGGGCATGGGCACGGCCTTCTATGGCTACGCCACCATGCCCATCGCGGCGGTGACGGCGCTGGGCTTCACCATGCCGCTCTTCCTCACGCTGCTCGCCATCCCGCTGCTGGGCGAGACCGTCGGCTGGCGCCGCAGCCTGGCGGTCGCGGTGGGCTTCGCGGGCGTGCTGCTGGTGGTCCGCCCCTGGTCGGGCGGCGAGGACATGCCGCTGGTCCCGAGCCTCGTCGTGCTAGCGGGCGCGCTGAGCTGGGCACTGGCCATGATCACCATCCGCCGGATGGGGCAGGCGGGGGAATCGGGCGTTTCCATCGTGCTGTGGTTCGCCATCGGCTCCTCGATCGTGACGGGGGTGCTTTCGATCCCGGGCTGGATCTGGCCGACACCGCTGCAATGGGCGCTGCTGTTCGGCATCGGCATGGTCTCCGCGCTGGCGCAACTGCTCATGACCGAGGCCTACCGCTCGGGCGAGACGACCGTCGTGGCGCCCTTCGAGTATTCCGGGATCATCTGGACCACGCTGCTCGGCGCGGTGATCTGGTCCGAGATGCCGGATCCGTGGGACGGCGCGGGCGTGGCCGTGCTGGTCGGCTCCGGCCTCTACATCTGGTACCGCGAGACGCAGCTCGGCATCCGCCGATGAGCGGCGTAGCCGAGGTTGTCCCGCCGGACGCCAGGGGCCAAGTTGGGCCGATGTCCGAAACCCTCGGGAAGCCTCGCGCGCATCCGCGCTGGTACGTCGCGCTGGTCCTGCTGCCTGTGCTGGTGGCAGGCCTGCGCTGGGCCTCCTTCCTGCCCTCCGTGATCGACTGGGACGAGAGCCTCTACATCCTGCAGGCACGGGAGTGGCTCCACGGGAACTGGCCGCTTTCGGGTGTCTGGGACATGCATCCGGTGGGCGCGCCGGCCACCATCGCAGTTGCCTTCGCGCTGCTGGGCGAGAGCCTGCAGACGGTGCGCCTGCTGGGCGCGGCCTGCGTCACGCTGACGGGATACGGGCTGATCCTCATCGCCCGGCGACTGGGGGCGCCCCGCAGCCTGGGTTATGCGGCGGCGCTTCTCTACGCGGCGCACACGCTGTTCCTGGGGGGGCTCGCCTCCAACACGGAGATCCTCTTCGCGCCGCTGGTGGCCTTCGCGCTGGGCACCGCGCTTTCCCAGGGGCGGGACTGGACGCGGCTGATCCTCATGGGCGTGCTGGTCGGCTTCGCGCTGCTCATCAAGCCGGTGGTGACGCCCGAGGGCTGCCTGGTCTTCGCGCTCTTCGCCTGGCCCACGCTGCGGGCCCGCAACTGGCGGCTGCTGGCGTGCTACGCGGGAGCCTATGCGGCCCTCTGCGTGGCGCCGACCTTGCTGGTCGGCGCCATCTACGCGCTGCGCGGCGAGTTCGATATCTGGTGGGGCAGCACCGTGCTCGCACCGCTGCAATATGCTGCCGGACGCATTCCGCTGGAGCAGATGCTCTGGCGCATCACCCTGGCGGCGCTGGCGCTGCGCTGGCTGCTGGCCTTCGGCATCGCCGCGCTGTTCTTTTCCTGGCGGGAGCCCTCCCTGCGCCGGGTGATGCTGCTGGGCCTCGCCTGGCTTCTCGCCGCGGCGCTGGCCGTGGCGGGGCCGGGCCACTTCTTCCCGCACTATTTCCTGATCGCGATCCCGCCGCTTTCCTTGCTCGCGGCCAGCGGCGCCTATTCCTTCGCGCGCTTCATGGCGGGGCACCGGGGGCGCATGCTCCTCTCGATCCTGGTCCTGGCCGTGGCGCTCGACAATGTCGCGACCGATCTTTCGCCGCGCCTCAGCCGCGGTTTCGCCATGGGCAGCCCCGATACGCCCCGCCGCATGGCCGCGCTGATGAATGACGAACTGGAACCGGGCGACACGATCTTCGTGCCGAACTACCAGCCCGTGGTCTATTTCCTGACCCACGCCAAGCTGCCGACGCGCTTTCCCTTCCCGGTCCACCTGACGGGGAGCTTCGCGAACCTCGCGGGGGTGGACACGGATGCCGAGGTGAAGCGCATCCTCGAATCCCGGCCGCGCTTCATCGTGCTCGACCGCAGCGAGTGGTTCGCCATGCGCCCCTCCGCCATGTCCATGCTGACAGAGGCGCTGGAGGAGGGCTACGAGCTGGCCGCGACCTTCGTGGAGGAGCGCGGCACGGTGGAACTCTGGCGCCGCGTGGAGGCGGAGTGATGGAGGATATCCTCTTCCTCGTCTCGAAGATCTTCTGGCTCTTCGCCCGGCCCAATACCTTCGCCCTGCTGCTGGCCTGCATCGGCGCCGCCATGCTCATCGCAGGCCGGAGGCGTGGGCGCTGGCCGCTGCTGCTCGGCCTCGGCTGGTATGTCGCCGTGCTGCTGACGCCCTTGCCCGCCTGGATCACCCTGCCGCTGGAGGACCGCTTCGCGCGGCCGGCCGACCCGGGCCGGGTGGATGGCGTCATCATCCTCGGCGGCGCCGTCGAGCAGCTGCTGACCGAGCGCCGCGGCATCCCCGCCCTGAACGGCGCGGCCGAGCGCATGACGGAAGCCGTGGCGCTCTCCCGCCGCTACCCGGAGGCGCGGATCGTCTTCACCGGCGGGCAGGGCACCGTCATTCCCGGCGCGCAGACGGAGGCCGATGTGGCGCGCGAGCTCTGGGCCTCCATGGGCCTCGAGGGGCCGCGCGTGGTCTTCGAGAACGCCTCCCGCAACACCTGGGAGAACGCGACCATGACCCAGGCGATGCTGCGTCCGCAGCCCGGCGAGCGCTGGCTGCTCGTGACCTCCGCGAGCCACATGCCGCGCTCCATGGGCTGTTTCCGGCGCGCGGGGTGGGAGATCACGGCCTGGCCGGTGAACTACTCCACCTCGCCCGGGGGGCAGGGCTGGTTCGACCCGCCCTTGTCCTTCCGGCTCGGGCAGGCGGAATGGGCCGTGCGGGAATATGTGGGCCTCATCGTCTATCGCCTGCTGGGCCGCACGAGCGCGTTGTTTCCGGCGCCCTGAATATGGTTAGCCCTTCCCCGTCAACGGGGAGGTGGCCATGAAGCGGATCCTGGTACTGGTTCTCATGCTGGCGGGCCCGGCCTCCGCGCAGAGCTTCGTCACGGAGCGGCTGGCCGGTGAGGCGCTCTTCGGCGGCGCGACCCTGGTGGACCCGCCGGAGGGCGAGCCGCGCGGAACCCACGCCTATCTCACCGTCACGGGACCGGCCGCGCGCCGCATCTTCGACGCGATGCCCGGACCCGCTCGCCCCGATGCCTGCGAGCCCAGTCGCCGCAGCAAGCGCGCCGGGCAGGTGACCTGCTCGGTCGGGCGGCGTGCGCAGGAGGCACAATGCGACTTTGCCCTGCTGATCGCGCGCGGCGAACTGACGGGCGGGAGGCCTTGCTAGAGCTGCTTCTGCATGATGGTGACGAGCTGGCGGCTGTCCATCGTCTCCTCGATGGCTAACCAGCCGAGCTTCTCGTAGAAGCCCGCGGCATCGTGCGTATAGAGGTAGAGCGCCCCGTGCCCCGCCTCCCGCGCCGCGTTCTCCACCGCCGCGACGAGCCGCTCGCCGCAGCCCTGGCCGCGCGCTTCCGGCACGACATAGACGCCCGCCAGCCAGGGACCGATATCGGGCCGTGGTTCCAGGTCTGAGGCCGCGAGGGTCGCCGTGCCGCAGGGGACGTCGCCCGCCAGCAGCACGAAGCTTTCCGGCAGGCCGGGGTCGGAGGCGGCGGAGCCGATCACCTCCAGAAGCTCCTCCAGCGTGTGGCCGTTGGGCTGCCAGAAGGCATCCCAGAGCCATTCGGCCACGACGGGTACGAGATCCGGCCGCTCCGCGACGCTGACGATGCGCCAGGTGGCGCTCAAAGCGTCAGGATCCGCTCGGGGTCGGCGCGGCCGGTGGCGAGGTCCATCAGCCCGCGCAGATTGCCGCGGAAGCGGCCCCAGCGATCCACCTCCGGCTCCGGCACGGCCGAGCGCGCGAGGTTCATCGCAAGGTGCCGCCCGACCGAGCGCAACGCGTGGCTCCAGGGATAGCTGCCCTTGCGCGCCAGGTAGATGGGATTCACCACCTGCGAATAACCGAGCTTGATGCCCGGCACGCGGCCCGACTTCGTGCCGAGATGCACGCCGCGCGCGCCATGCAGGCGGTAGATACTGCCGTAGGGCAGCAGCCGGCGCGTGAGGTCGAGATCCTCGTACCAGCCATAGAGCGGCAGCTTCTCGTCGAAGCGCAGCGCATGCGCGCGGACGGGCGCGAGGCGGAGCGCCATGTTGCAGCCGTAGCCGTTGAAGTGCCCGTGCACGCCGAGGAGGTCGGCGGGCGGCGTGTCGGCGGCGAGGATCTCGCGCGCCGCCTCGGGCGTGATGCCGGGGCCCTTGGCGCCGTCGGCGACCACGGTGCCGGTGGCGACGACGCATTCGGGATGCGATTCCAGCACGCCCTCCAGCGCCTCCAGCCAGCGCGGCGCGGCGATGAAGTCGTCGTCGAGGAACAGCACCGCGTCGCAATCGCCGATCGCATCCAGGATGCGGTTGCGCTGCCGGGGCAGGCCCGCCGGGCTGGTCAGGAACTCCGCCCGCGGGAAGCGTTCCGCGAGGCCGGTCACGTCGTCCGGTGTCACATGGCACACGACGATTCGGTCCGGCGCGCGGGTCTGGAGCGAGAGCTCCTGCAGCACCTCGCCGAGGATGGCGGGGCGGCCGCGCGTGGCGATGCCGACAGCGATCCTCATGGGGCGATCCTCATGCCAGGCTTTCCATCGGCTGGGGCCAGGCCAGCGCGCGCGCGTCGCGGGAGAGGAAGCCCGAAAGGCGGCCGGAGAAGGTGGCGAGATAGTAGCGCATGTCCAGCAGCCGGCCGCGCAGCAGGGACAGGACGGCGCCGCCCAGCGGCCGGTAGAGGAACGGCGCCCAGACACTGGCCGGCACGCCATGCCGCCGCAGCGCGAAGCCGAGGCCGAGGCCGTAGCGCTTCGCCCGCGCCACCGCTTCAGGCGTGAGGCGCTTGTCGGGATGGATCACGCGCAGCTCGGGAGCGTAGCGGGCCGCATGGCCGTTCGCCATCGCGCGGCAGACGAGGTCGTTGCCCTCGGCCGAGCCGAAGCGCGCCCCGGGGCCCATTGCCTCGTCGAAGCCGCCCAGTGCGAGAGCGGTCTCGCGGCGGAGCCAGAGGTTGAACTCGATGACGCTGGTCCAGACGTTCTGGAGCGTGATGGGGCCGCGCTCCCCGTTCCAGCGGCCGGAGCCGAGGCCGCCTTCCGGCGCGGCGGCGGGGCCGGTCAGGATCTCCAGCTTCTGGTCGCTGTCGAAGGCCACGCGCACGCGCCGCAGAACGCCGGCCGGAAAGAGGCAGTCGTCATCCGGGAAACCCACCAGATCGCCCCGCGCATGCGCCAGGCCAAGGTTGCGGCCCGCATTGGCATGCGCGCGCGGACTGCGGAGATGCAGCAGCGGGAGCTGCAGCGCATAGCGCTCGGCCAGCGCGTCCAGCCGGCCATCCTCGTTCTGGTCGACGAGGATGACCTCGAAATCCGCGCTGTTGTCGGCAAGCAGGCTATCGAAGAGCTCGCCGATTTCCTTCACGCGGCCCTTGGTGGAGACGACGAGGGAGATCATCGCTGCACGACCTCCAGCAGCTTGCGGCGGAACTCCGCGATGCTGAACTGCTGCGCCTGGGCGTGGCATGCCTCGGGCGTGAAGGCCGGCTCGCGCGCCACGAAGTCCCGCACGGCGGCGACGATGGCGTCCGCGCTCTGCTCCTCGAAGAAGAGGCCGGTGCGGCCATCCTCCACGATGTCGCGCGAGCCGCCGCGCCCATAGACGATGAGCGGCGTGCCACAGGACTGCGCCTCCACCATCGCGATGCCGAAATCCTCCTCTGCGGCGAAGACGAAGGCGCGGGCACCCTGCAGCAGCGAGACCAGCTCCGTCTGCGGCACGCGGCCGCGTACGTCGATGTTCGGCGCGCCCTTCGCAGCCTCGGCCACCAGATGCGCGGAAGGCCCGTCGCCCGCGATGACGAGGTGGAGGTCCGGCATGCGGGCGAAAGCCTCGGCCACCAGCTCGACGCGCTTGTAGGGGACTTGACGCCCGGCCACCAGGAAGTGGCGGCGCGGCGCGGTGGCCAGCGGGAAGCCGTCGAGGTCCACGGGAGGGTGCAGTACCTCGGCCTCGCGGCGCCAGACCTTGCGGATGCGCTCGGCGATGTAGCTCGAATTGCCGAGAATGATATCGGGCCGCGACGCGCTCGCCTGATCCCAGGCGCGCATCTTGTGCAGCAGCCAGCGCGTGTAGAGACCCTTCAGCCCGCGCGTGAGCCCGGCCTGGCGCAGATACTGGTGCTGCAGGTCCCAGGCGTAGCGCATGGGGCTGTGGACGTAGGAGACATGGCGCGTGCCCGGCCCCGTGATGACGCCCTTCGCCACGGCGTGGGAGGACGAGAGCACGAGGTCGTACCCCTGCAGGTCGAACTGCTCGACGGCGAGCGGCATCAGCTGCAGGTAGTTGCGGAACATCTTCTTCGCGAAAGGCAGGCGCTGGATGAAGCTCGTGCGCGGCACGCGCCCACCGAGGAAGGCGCGCTGGTTGTCCGGCAGGAAATCGCAGAGCGCGTAGAGATCGGCCTCGGGAAAGCAGGCGAGCATCTGCTCCACCACACGCTCTGAGCCGGCATAGCTGTCCAGCCATTCATGTACGATCGCGACCTTCATCGCGGCAGGAACTCCAAAAGGCGCCTCGCGGCGGCATCCCATGAAAAGCCGGCGGTCCTGAGGCGGCCGGCATCGACGATCATCTCGCGCAGCGCCGCGTCGTCGGCGAGGCGGGCGACGCATTCGCCGAGGCTGTCGGGCCGCGTCGGCTCGAACCAGAGCGCGGCATTGCCGCAGACCTCGGCGACAGCTCCCACGCGGTTGCCGACGACCGGGCAGCCGCACCACATCGCCTCCACCGGCGGCAGGCCGAAGCCCTCGTACCGCGAGGGGAAGACGAGGCAGAGCGCGGATTCGTAGAGGGCGCGAAGCTCCGCATCGCTGACGCGGCCGAGCGCGCGGACATGCGCATCCAGCGCGGGCGCGCCCTCCTGGCGAAAGACGCCCGCATCCTTCGCGCCGGCGACCGCGAGCACCAGCCCGCGCTCGGCCAGCGCGCCGATGGCGGAGTGGAGCGCGGCAAGGTTCTTGTGCGCGGCGCCCGTGCCGACGACCAGCGCATAGCGCCGCGTTTCCAGCCCGTGGCGCGCCAGGATCGAGGCATCGGCGGGCTCGCGGAGGATGTGCTCGCCGCCCTCGAGCGTGACGCCGATACGCTCTTCCTTCACGCCGAGATTCACGGAGATCCGCCCGGCGGAGAACTGCGAGACGCTGAGGATTCGCGCGCCGCGCCAGACAAGACCGCGCTGCAGGCCCCGGTACCAGGTGCGGAACTTCCAGCCGTAGCTCTCGGGCGTGTCGAAGACGCCGGCATCGTGGATCACCACGGCCTGCCGTGAACCCGCCAGCAGCGGCGCGGTATTGCCGAGGTTCAGCAGGTAGTCGCCGTTCAGCGCGCGCGGCAGGTCGAGCTGCTCCCAGCGCTGGCCGCCCGCGCTGCCCACGGTCTGCGGCGAGAGGGCCGGGAAGGCCTCCTGGCCCTGGGCGCCAGGCGGGACCAGCAGGCGCATTGGCGGTGCCTCGCCGCGCCGCGCCAGCTCATCCAGCGCGCGCACCATCTCGCCGGCATAGCGCTGCACGCCGGTCAGGCCCTGGGTGAGGAAGCGTCCGTTGATCGCGATCATGCGGGTCGCTGCTCCAGGATGCGCCGCGCCTGCCAGGGGCGGCGCAGCAGGGGGCGCAGGATCTGCCGTTCCTCCGCGGTCAGCACGCCCAGCATGGCGGCGGCTACGACGAGGAAGCCCGGGATGGCGATGGCCGCCCCCCAGCGCCAGTCGCCCACCAGCACCGTCGCGGCGAGCACGAGGCCCGAGAGCAGCAGCGGCAGCGCCATGCGCCGCGCCGTGGCGCGCGCGGGCTCGTAGAGCCGCCCGGCCAGCCAGAATTTGCCCGCCGCGTCGAAGACCGCGCGCGCCGCCCAGGCGATGGCCGCGCCCTCGATCCCGAAGAGGTGCAGCAGCAGCGCCGAGAGCGGCAGGAAGATCACCACCTGCACCAGAATCAGCCGTGCCGTGGCGTCCGGCCGGCCGATCGCGTCCAGCAGCGTGTTGGGCGCGAAGGCGATGCAGGAGAAGAAGATGCCCGCCGCCAGGATGCGCAGCACCGTCCCGCCGCCCGCCGCGAACTCCGCGCCGAGCCAGAGGCGCAGCACCCAGTCTCCCAGACCGGCGAGCACGAGGCAGGCCGGCAGCGTCAGCAGCAGCATGAGCAGCGAGCCCCGCCGCAGGAGGCCCGAGGTCGCGTCCGGCAGCAGCTTGAAGCCCGAGGCCATGCCCGGGAGCATCGCCTGGGCGATGGCGACGGGCAGGATCCACATGCGCATCACGAGGTCGAGCGGAGTCGCGTAGAAGGCGACGGCCGCCAGCGTCAGCATGGCGCCCACCAGGAAGCGGTCCGCATAGAGCAGCGCCTGGTTGAGCACGGAGGAGAAGGTCATCCACCCGCCGATGCGCAGCAGCGGCAGGATCATGCGCGGATGGCCGACGGAAAGCCGCGGCAGCAAGGGCCGCGCGAGCCACATGTAGCTGAGCGTATTGGCCAGCCGGCAGGCGACGAGCACCAGCATCACGCCCACCAGGCTCTGCCAGAAGATCAGCAGGATGACGGGGCCCAGATAGTACATCACCGCCACCGGGATGGTGACGAGATTGGCCGCGGCGAAGCGCTGGTGCGCCGCCAGGACGCCCCAGAGGGCCGCGTTGATGACGATGAGCGGCGCTGCACAGGCCAGCACGCGGAAGGCGGTCAGCGCCTCCTGCTGCAATTCCGGCGGGACGTTCAGCACGCGCTGCATGAGGGTGGGCAGGATCGTCCAGAAAACGGCCGCGCCGATGGCCGCGAAGCCACCCAGGGCGACCATGGCGGTGCCGACCAGCCGCCCGGCGGCTTCATCCTCGCCTTCCGCCATGCGCTCGGACAGGCCGCGCGTGAGCGCCGGGCCGATTCCGAGATCGAAGATGCCGAAGACGCCGACGAGGGCGAGGGCGAGGGTGAAGAGGCCCCAGCGCTCCAGGCCGAGCTGGTGCACCAGGATGGGAGTCAGCGCGAGGGCCAGGAGCAGGGGCAGTCCCCGTCCCAGCGCATTCCACAACATCCCGGAGATGAGCCGGCCCGCGCCGGCGCGCGCCTCGAGGCTCTGGTTCATGATGACGTTCCGCGCCGGTTGAAGTTCCGGCGCGGAGAATACCCTAGCAGGCGCCGCGGCGCGACAGCACGGCCATCGGCGTGCGCAGCAGGATCTTGATGTCGCTCCAGATCGAGGGGCGCGACACATAGGCCACATCGAGCGCCACGCGCTGGGCGTAGCTGGTGTCCGAGCGGCCGGAGACCTGCCAGAGGCCGGTCAGGCCGGGCCGCACGCTCATGTAATGGGCGGCGGCGGCGCCGTAGTAGCGATCCAGCTCCGCCTGCACGACGGGGCGGGGGCCGACCAGGCTCATCTGGCCGAGCAGCACGTTGATGAGCTGCGGCAGCTCGTCCAGCGAGGTGGCGCGCAGGAAGCGGCCGATCCGCGTGATGCGGGGGTCGTCCTTCAGCTTCCGCGTGGCCTCCCACTCGGCGCGGGCCTCGGGGTCGCTGGCGAGCAGCGCCTCCAGCCGGGCCTGGCTGTCGGTGACCATGGAGCGGAACTTGAGGCAGCCGAAATCGGCGCCGTGGCGGCCGACGCGGCGGTGGCCGAACAGCGCAGGGCCGCCATCGAGGCGAATGACGAGCGCGATGGCGACCATGAAGGGCGCGAGCGCGAGCAGCAGCATGCCGGCGCCCAGCATGTCGAGGCCGCGCTTCAGGGCCGGCCGGACGCCTTCGCGCCATTGCGCGTGGGGGGGCGCCAGCAGGGCGGTGGGGGCACGGAAATCGGCGCCCACGCGGGTCTCGCGCAGGCTCACCTCACGCTGAAGGGACGAAAAAGCGTCCAACCCGGGCATCGGAACCCTCGATCACGGTGGCCACGGGGGCGGGTCCACCGACTGAATTCGCGGCGCGGGAGAAGGTCATCCGCTCCCTGGCCACGATGCGGGTTAAACCCCTGTACGCTGGCGGCAATTGGACCCGGTTGGGGCAGGAATGTGGCAGCGCGAAAAAACCGGCCGCTTGCCCCGAGGGCATTGAAATGGCAGGCGGAAGCCGATCGCCCGGGAGGGGAACTTGTCGCGTCTGGCCTACCCGATTTCATGCGCTTTCGGAGCAATCCTGTCGATCCATCTGTTCGGGCTCGATTTCATCTGGCCGCGAAACGGACTCGACTGGCGGCCCGTAGGGGATGCGGCACAGCATGCCATCGCGCAGCGCCACTTCCTGGCCGACGCCTGGCGCTGGCCGCCGCTCACGGTCGGCACGCTGCAGAATGTGAATTTAGCGTTTCTGGACGGAATTCCCGCCCTGGCCCTGCCGCTGAAGGTGGCGAGGTCCTGGCTGCCGGAAGGTTTCCACGGCATCGGCCTGTTCTATGCGATTGCCTGGATTCTGCAGCCCGTTGCCGCGGTATGGGCGCTCAGGGGCGCCGGCGTGCGGGGGCTGGGGTCGGGCGTCGCGGTGGCGCTGATGGCGAGCGCCATGCCCGCCTTCATCATGCGCTTCGGCCATGCCGCGCTCTGTGGGCATTTCGTCGTGCTGTTCTCGCTGGGGCTTTATTTCCGGCTGGTGCGCGACGGGCGCTGGTGGTGCCTGGCCGTGCCCTGGCAGGCCGTGGCGCTGCTCATCCATCCCTATCTCGCGCTCATGTCGCTGGCGCTGCTGGGCGCTGTGCCGTTGACCCTGCTGCTGCGGGGCAAGCGATTCGTCGCGGCTGGATTGGGCGCCGCCGGCGCGGCGGCGGCGATGCTGGGGACGATGATCGCCTTCGATTATCTCGGTGCCGCGGGCGATGGCGGCTACGGGCAATACGCGCTGAACCTGCTCTCGCCCTTCTGGCCCTTCCGTTCGCTCCTGCTCGGAGGCTCGATCCCGCGCGAGATCGACGCGACGGGGCATGGCGGATGGGAAGGCTACAACTGGCTCGGCCTCGGCCTCTGGGCGGCGCTCGCCGCCGGCCTGATCGTGGCGCGGGACCGGGTGCTGCCTGGCCTGCGGGCGCATCTCGGCCTCGTTCTGGCGTTGCTCGGCCTGACCGCGCTGGCGGTTTCCTTCCGGATCGGCCTCGGCGGGCAGGTCGTGCTGGATCTCGGCCCGGCGCCGGGCTTCCTCGAGCAGTTCCGCGCCTCCGGCCGGTTCTTCTGGCCGGTAGGCTATGCGCTGATGATCGGCGCGGCGGTTCTTCTGGCCGGACGCGGCGCGAAGGGCGTCACCATCCTCATCGCCTGCGGCCTGCTGCAATTCGTCGATGCCGCGCCCATGCGGGCCGCGCTCTCGGCCTGGGCGCATGAGCGCCAGCCCTGGTCGGTGGAGGCCGGTGCGCTGCGCCCGCTCTTCCGCGAGGCGCGGGAGGTCACCTTCCTGCCCTCCTGGCCCTGCATTCCGCATGAGGATGGGCCGAGCCGCGTCCGCGCGCTGGAGCTGCTGCTGCTGGCGAGCGAGACGCCGCGCCCGGTCAACAGCATGTACGCCGCCCGCTGGCGCGAGCCGCCCCGCTGCACGGATGCCGAGGCGATGTCGCGCCCGCTCGCGCCCGGGGAGCTCCGCGTCGGCCTTCCGCAGGCTGGGCTGGAAGGCTCAGGCTGCCGGGCGCTTGGCGACCTGACCGTTTGCCGATGAGGGGAGATGCCGCTCGACGAGATAGAGCGGCCTTCCCTTCGTCTCGTTGAAGATGCGGCCCAGATACTCGCCGATGATGCCGAGCGTCGTGAGCTGCACGCCACCGAGGAAGAGCACCACGGCCATCAGGCTGGGATAGCCCGAGGTCGGGTTGCCGAAGAGGATGGTGCGGACCAGCAGCTGCAGCAGGTAGATGCCCGCCAGCACGGCGGTGAAGAGCCCGAGATAGGTCGCGATCTTGAGCGGCCCCACCGTGAAGCTGGTGATGCCCTCGAGCGAGAGATTCCAGAGCTTCCAGTAGTTCCACTTGGTCTCGCCGGCGGCGCGCGGCGCGCGTTCGTAGGGCACGGCGATGGATGGGAAGCCCACCCAGGCGAAGAGGCCCTTCATGAAGCGGTGCTGCTCGCGCAGCTGCAGCAGCGCGTCGAGCGAGCGGCGGGACATGAAGCGGAAATCGCCGGTGTCGCGCGGCAGCTGCACGCGACCGCCGAGGCGCTGCATCATGCGGTAGAAACCGGCCGCCGTCGTGCGCTTCAGCCAGTTCTCCCCATGGCGGACGCTGCGCTGGGCATAGGCGACGTCATAGCCCTGCGCGGCGGCTGCGAGCAGGGAAGGGATCACCTCCGGCGGGTCCTGCAGGTCGGCGTCGATCACCACCACGCCCTCGGTGCCGCGCGCGTGGTCGAGCCCCGCCGTCAGCGCGATCTCCTTGCCGAAATTGCGCGAGAGATTGACCAGCGCCACGCGGGGGTCGCGCTCGGCGAGGCCGGTCATCACCGCCATCGTGCCGTCGCGCGAGCCGTCATTGACGTAGACGACCTCCCACGGCCAGCCGATGGATTCCATGACCGGCACGATGCGGGCATGAAATTCCGGCAGCACCTCCTGCTCGTTGTAGCAGGGGACGACGATGGAGAGGGCGGGGGCGGTCATGATGCGCTTATTGCCGCCCCTTCATGGCCTTTCCTGGGCGATTTCCAGCCAATGCGCCGCAATCTCCCGCCTTGGTGCGACCCAGATGCCGGGCGTCCTTGCGACATGCTCCAGCAGTGCGGCGAGGCCTGGCATGCGCCCGGGCCGGCCGATGATGCGAAGGTGCAGGCCGATGGACAGCATCTTGGGTGTCGTTTTCCCCTCGCGCATCAGCCAGTCGATCGCGCCGATACAATACCGGGAGAAGTCTTCCGGTTGCACGAAGCCGCCGCCGGGCGAGAAGCGCATGTCGTTGGTGTCGAAGGAATAGGGAAGGATGACGTGGCCCGGGGCGCCCATGCGCGGCAGGTCGTCGTCATAGACGTCGCTATCGTACAGGAAGCCGCCTTCCTCCAGCAGCAGACGGCGCGTGTTCATCGAGGAGGCCGAGCGCGTGTGCCAGCCGACCGGCCGCGTGCCGGCGGCCTTCTCGATGGCGGCGACGGTGGCCGCGATCACCTCGCGCTCCTGCGCCTCGGGCATGTTGGCGAGGCTTTCCCACCGCCAGCCATGGGCGCTGACCTCATGCCCCTCGGCGGCGGGGGCTGCGGCCAGGTGCGGGTTGGCCGCGACCGCGCGTCCGCAGGAGGAGAAGGTGGCCTTCATCCCATGCGCCCCGAAGGCGTCCAGGATACGCCAGATGCCGGCGCGCGCGCCGTAGGCATAATGGGTCTCCATGCAGGGGTCGGGCTGGCCCGTCACCTCCTCGCGGATCTCGTGCACGCTCTCGTTGCGGGCATCGCCGCTGGCGAGCGAGAGCTCGGCGCCCTCCTCGACATTCACCACGAAGGAGAGGGCGAGTCGCGCGCCGCCCGGCCAGCGCGGATCGGGAGGGTTGCGGCCATAGCCGACAAGGTCGCGATTCGTCGGGGGCATTCCACCAGGCAATGGCATCGTCCGTCCTTCGCAGCGGGGCCCTTCGGGTTTAGTTTTCCGCGACGATTTGGAGAAGTCCCATGCTCACGGCCGAAGCCACCGGCGTCTGCGTCATCTGCCCCACCCCCTTCCTGCCGGACGGGTCGCTCGACGAGCGCAGCGCGGCCACCATGACCGAAGCCTATGTGGCGGCCGGCGCCACCGGCCTCACCATCCTCGGCATCATGGGCGAGGCACCGAAGCTGGATGCCGAGGAGGCGATGAATCTGGTCCGCATCGTGCTGAAGCATGCGGGCGGGCTGCCGGTGATCGTGGGCGTTTCCGCCCCCGGCTACGCGCCCATGCGGGCCTTGGCCTCCCGCGCCATGGAGGCCGGGGCGGCGGGCGTGATGATCGCACCGCCCACGGGCCTGCGCGGCGACGACGCGGCGCTCTCCTGGCTCCAGGGCGCGGCCGAAGCCGTGGCGCCCGCCCCCTGGGTGTTGCAGGACTTCCCGCAAGCCAATGGCGTGACCCTGCCCCCGCGCGTGATCGCGGCGCTCGCGGCCGATCCCCGCTGCGTGATGCTGAAGGCCGAGGACTGGCCTGGCCTCGACAAGATCACGGCGCTCAAGGCGATGATGAAGTCGGGCGAGATGAAGCGCGTCGCCATCTATGGCGGCAATGGCGGCCTCTTCCTGCCGGAGGAGACGATGCGCGGTGCCGATGGCGTCATGACCGGCTACGCCTTCCCCGAGATGCTGGTCCGCCTGCGCGCCCTGCTGGCCGAGGGCCGGCGCGACGAGGCGATGGACCTCTTCGAAGCGCACCTTCCGCTGATCCGCACCGAGCACCAGCCTGGCCTCGGCCTCGCCGTGCGGAAATACGTGCTCTCGCGCCGGGGCATCATCGCGCATCCCACGGTGCGCGCGCCGGGCCCGAAGCTCAGCGACGCCACGCGCGCGGAGGTGGACTTCCTTCTGGCGCGCCTGGCGCGGCGGGATCCCGTGGCGCTGAAGCTCGCTGCGGAATGACGCGGCTTCGGGGCCGCATCGCCCTTGTCACCGGTGCGCAGCAGGGCATCGGCGCCGCGATCTGCGAGGCGATGGCCCGCGAGGGCGCCGACGTCGCGGTGAACTGGCTGGACGACGAAGCGGCCGGCGAGGCCGTGGCGGCGAAGGCGCGGGGCCATGGCGTACGCGCCGCCGCGATCCGGGCTGATATCGGCACGGCTTCGGGCAGGGCGCATCTGCAGTCCGAGACGGAGAGGCTGCTCGGCCTGCCCGACATCCTGGTCTGCAATGCCGGGATCTTCCCGCGTGCCGATTTCCTCGACCTCACCGAGGAGATGTGGGACGCGACCCATGACGTGAACCTCAAGGCCACGGCCTTCCAGGCGCAGCTCTTCGCGCGCGCGCTGGTGAAGGCGGGCAAGCCGGGCGCGGCGGTCACCATGTCGTCCTCCGCCGTGCGCGGCGATCCGCGCGGCGCGCACTACTCCGCGACCAAGACCGGCCTGCTGGGGCTGACCCGCTCCATCGCGCTGGCGCTGGCGGCGCATGGCATCCGCATCAACGCGATCGCGCCCGGCCTGACGGACACGGCGCAGCCGCGCTACGGCAATACGGAGGAGCAGATCGCGGAGCGCGTGCGCGCGATCCCCATCTCGCGCCTCGGCCAGCCGCAGGACATCGCGGAGATGGCCTGCTTCCTCGTCTCGGACCAGGCGAGCTGGATCACCGGGCAGGTCTATCACGTCAATGGCGGGCTCTACATGCCATGAGCGACGAGGATGACGAGGACGATGGCCCGCCGGGCGTTCCCGCCGGCACGCCCTTCTACATGACGCCCGAGGGCCATGCGGCCATGAAGGCCGAGCTGCATCAGCTCTGGCACGAGGAGCGCCCCAAGGTGACGGAGATCGTCTCCTGGGCAGCCTCCCTCGGCGACCGCAGCGAGAATGCAGACTACCAGTACGGCAAGCGCCGCCTGCGGCAGATCGACGGGCGCGTGCGCTTCCTGCGCAAGCGGCTGGAGCGCTCGGAGGTCGTGGATGCGCGCGAGCAGAAGAAGCGCGACCAGGTCTTCTTCGGCGCCACCGTGACCTATGCGCGCGAGGACGACACGGAGATCACCGTGACCATCGTCGGCATGGACGAGGCTGATGCGAATCTCGGCCGCATCTCCTGGGTCTCGCCCGTGGCGCGTGCGCTGCTGGGCAAGCGCGTGGGCGACCTGACGAAGCTGCGCACGCCCGCGGGCATCGAGGAAATCGAAGTGGTGACCATCTTCTATCCGGAGCGTGAGGCATGAGCGGTACGGCCGCCGTCATCGGCATGGGCCTGATGGGCTGCGACATCTCGGCGATCTTCCTGGCCGGCGGCTGGAAGGTCGCGGCGCAGGAGCCCGCGACGCAATCCTGGCCGGCGAAGCGCGAGCGCGTGCGGCTGGCGCTGAGCCAGCTCGGCGCCGACCCGGCGCTCGAGGCAGGGCTTTCGCTGCACGCCACGCTGGCCGAGATGCCCTTCGCGGAATGCGGCTGCGTGGTGGAAGCGGCGCCCGAGCGGATGGAGCTGAAGCGCGAGGTCTTCGCGGAGCTCGACAGGCTGGTGCCGGTGGAGGTGCCCATCGGCTCCAACGCCTCGGGCTACCGCATCACCGAGATCGCGAAGTTCTGCGAGACGAAGCGGCGCATGTGCAACCTGCACTTCTTCCTGCCCGCGCATCTCGTGCCCGGCGTCGAGGTGGTGAAGGGTGAGGCGACCGAGGATTGGGTCGTGGACCGCTTCTTCGACATCATGGCGAGCCTCGGCCGCATGCCCATCCGCGTCTCTCGCGACGAGCCCGGCTTCCTCGCCAACCGGATCCAGCACGCGTTGATGCGGGAGGCCTTCTCCTGCATCGACTCCGGCCTCGCGACGGCCGAGGATGTGGATCGCGCGGTGCGCTACTGCTTCGGCTTCCGCTACCTGGCGGCCGGGCCGATCCTGCAGAAGGAGCTCGCGGGCCTCGAGACGCAGCTCGCCGCGGCCACCACCATCTACCCGAGCCTCAATACCAGCCCCGAACCCTCGCCGGGCCTGGCGAAGCTGGTGGCCGAGAACCGGCTCGGGCCCAAGACCGGCCGGGGCTATCGCGACTGGCCGGGCGGGAAGGCCGCCGAGGAGCGTGCCCGCTACGAGCGGGTGCTGGCCGCGGCGCAGCCCTTGCTGCGCGACGAGGTATGAGCAAGTCCCGCGTCGTCCTGCTGCTGGGGAGCTCGGAGACGCTCGCCTGGGCGGGCAGCTACTACCTGCCCGCCATCCTCGCCGCCCCCATGGCGCGCGACATGGGGATCGCGACCTCGACCGTCTTCATTGCCTTCTCCTGCGCCATGCTGATCTCGGCGGTGCTGGGGCCGCGCGTGGGCGCCGCGATCGACGCGCGCGGGGGCAGGGGCATGCTGGCCGCATCCAACCTGGTGATGGCGCTGGGGCTGGCCCTCATGGCCGCCGCGCAGGGGCCGGTGCTGCTGTTCCTGGCCTGGCTGGTCATGGGTGTCGGCATGGGCATGGGACTCTACGAGCCCGCTTTCGCCACGCTGGCCCGGCTCTATGGCAAGGATGCGCGCAGCGCCATCACGGGGATCACGCTCATCGCGGGCTTCGCCAGCACGGTGGGCTGGCCGCTCTCGGCCGCCATGGAAGCGGCCTGGGGCTGGCGCGGCGCCTGCCTCGGCTGGATCGCGATCCAGCTTCTGATCGCGCTGCCGTTGAACCTGCTGCTGCCGCGTGCCGAGCCGCGCGCCTCGATCGCGGGTCCGCCGCCGCCCGCGCCGCAGGCCGCGCGCGAGACGCGGAATGCCGCGCTCCTGATGGCCGCCATCTTCTCTGTCAGCTCCTTCACGGCCGCCGCGCTCGGCGCGCACCTGCCGGCCATCATGCTGGCGGCGGGTGCCACGCCGGCCACCGCGATCCTGGCTGGCGCGCTGCTCGGGCCTGCGCAGGTCGCGGCGCGGATCGGCGAGTTCACGCTGCTGCGCAAGGCGCATCCGCTGCTCTCCGCCAAGCTCGCACAGATCAGCCACCCGGTAGCCGGATCGCTGCTGCTGCTGTTGGGCGCGCCGGCGGCCATTCCCTTCGCGCTGCTGCATGGCGCCGGCAACGGCATCCTGACCATCGTGCGCGGCACGCTGCCGCTCGCCGTCTTCGGCGCGGCGGGCTACGGCGCGCGGCAGGGCATGATCATGGTGCCGGGACGCTTCCTGTCGGCGGCGGCGCCGGCGCTCTTCGGCTTCTTCGTCGAGGGCTACGGCGCGGCGGCGCTCTGGCTCACCGTCGGGCTCTCGCTCGCGGCCTTCATCGGCCTGTTCTGGCTTCGCGTTCGGCCAGAATCCGAAGCAGCGCCGCGTTGAATTCCTGGGCCGCCTCATAGGCGACCCAGTGCCCGGCGCCCTTGACCACATGGGTGAGCAGCGTCGGGTCGATCTCGCGCAGGACATCGAGCCGTGCCTCGACATTCGGCCAGGCCACGGTGTCGAGCTCTCCCCAGATGCCGTTGATGGGCGCCTTCGCGAGCTTCAGCGCCTCCTTCAAGCTGTCGCCGGACGCGAAGCCGCGGCTGCGGAAGCGCGCGTGCTGGGTGTTGAACTCCTGGATGTCGAGCGCCGTGTCGTCGATCAGCGACCGGTCATGGATCATCAGCCGTGCGAGGTTCTCCGCATTGGCCGCGCGCCGCTCGGCGCCCTGCTTGTCGCGCACCTTCAGCAGGTCCAGCGGCGGACGCGGCAGGCCAAGCGAGGCGGCGCCGACCACGGTGACGCTGCGGAGATGCTCTCCTTCCAGCGCGGCGAGATGACCGCTCACATTGGCGCCGAAGGAAAAGCCGGCGAGATGGTAGCGGCGGTCCGGGCCCAGCAGCTCCGCGAGGCCGGCCTGCAGGGGGCGGGCCACGTCATAGATGTCCTTGGCGCCGGGCGGCATCGCGCTTTCGCCCAGGCCCGGGATGTCGGCCGCGATCACGCGGTAGCGCGCGGAGAGCGCGTCGATGTTCCGCAGCCAGTGCCGCCAGCTGCCCGAGCCGCCATGCATGAGCACCAGGATGTCGTCGCCGCCACCCCAGCTCCGCCATGCGATCGTGCCGTCACCGCAAGGTGTCTGCGTCTTGGCGGCGCGGGCGTCGATGGCGTCGATCTCGGGGTTCATGCAGCGATACTCCTTGCGCGCCGCGCCTCGACGCGCGCGATCCAGGTGGTGGCGATGAAGATGACGAAGGCCCCGATCATGGTCGAGCCCGAGGGGATCTCGGCGAAGAAGACGAAGCCGAAGAAGGCGGCCCAGATCATGTCGAGGAACTTCACCGGCTGCGCGGAGGAAATGTCCGCCAGCCGGTAGGCATTGGTCAGCAGCCAGTGTCCCAGGCTGCCCATCATGCCGCAAAGCAGGGCCACGGCCCATTGCGTGGGGGTCGGCCACACCCAGACCCAGGCGGCGGCGGGGACGGTAAAGAGCGTCACCGTCAGCGACTGCCACGCGACGATGACCGTGGGCGAATCACGCCTGGCCAGCGCCTTGGTGATGAGGAAGGAGGCCGCGAACAGTGGCGAGGACATCAGCATGAAGACCGTGCCCCAGTTCATCCCGCCGCCCAGTCCCGGCCAGACGACGACCAGCACGCCCGCGAAGCCCAGCAGCGCCGAGACCCAGCGCTGCCAGAACATCTGCTCCTTCAGGAAGATCACCGCGCCCAGCATGATGAAGATCGGGCCCGTGAAGCCGATGGCGATGAGCTCGGAGAAGGGGATCAGCGGCAGGGCCGCGAACCAGAGGTAGAGGCCGGAGGCATGCACGGCGCCGCGCCAGAGCTGGCCGGAAAGGCTGCGCGTGCGGAAGGAGGAAAGCCCCTCGCGGAACATCCAGGGCAGCACGGCGACGAGGCCCATGAAGTATCGCAGGAACTGAACCTCGAAGGTCGGAAGCTCCTCGGCCAGCATGCGGAGAACCACGTTCAGCGAGCAGAGCGTGAAGCCGGCCGCGGCCGCGTAGATCATTCCCGCCACGGTGGGGTTCACGAATGGAGCCTTCGTTCCTGGACATCGGCGCGGACTTGTTCCGCCGCGCCTAGCATAGCGTGGCCGAAGCACCATCTTTGCGGAAGCCCCCGCGGCGCCTAGGATCGACGCACCAGCTCCAGGACGACCGATGCCCGACGACAGCCTGACCTTCGATCCCACGCGCCTCAAATACGGGATCGGTCAGCCCGTGCCGCGGCAGGAAGACCCCAAGCTGTTGAAGGGACAAGGTCGTTATACGGATGACCTGTCGCTGCCCAACCAGCTCTACGCCCATGTTCTCCGCAGCCCCTACGCCCATGCGGTGCTCAATTCGGTGGATGTGAGCGAGGCGAAGGCCGCGCCGGGTGTCCATTTGGTCATCACGGCCGACGATCTGGAGGACTATGGCGAGCTGGTCTGCGCCATGCCGCTGAAGAACATCGACGGCACGCCGCTCCGCACCACCCGCCGCAAGGCCCTGGCCAAGGACCGGCTGCGCTTCGTGGGCGACCCCATCGCCGTGGTCGTGGCCGACACCAAGGCCCAGGCCAAGGACGCGGCGGAGATGATCTTCCTCGACGTCGAGACCCTGCCCGCCGCCACCGAGGCCTCGGCCGCCGCCGCGCCGGGCGCCGCGCAGCTTTATGACGACATTCCCGGCAACCAGGTCCTCGACTTCCGCTTCGGCAATGCCGAGAAGGTCGCCGAGGCCTTCGCCCGCGCCGCGCATGTGCAGAAGCTCGCCCTCCGCAACAACCGTATCGTCGTCGCGGCCATGGAGCCGCGCAGCGCGATCGGCGAATACGAGGCCGAAACCGGGCGCATGGTGCTGCGCGTAGGCTGCCAGGGCGTCTTCGGCCTGCGCAACCAGCTGGCCGACGACGTGCTGAAGATGCCGCGCAACAAGGTCCGGGTGCTGACCGGCAATGTGGGCGGCAGCTTTGGCATGAAGGCCTCGGTCTATCCGGAGTACCTGCCGCTGCTGCATGCCTCGAAGGTGCTGGGGCGTCCGGTGAAGTGGACGGATGAGCGCTCCGGTTCCTTCCAGTCCGACGCGCATGGCCGCGACCATGAGGTGGAGGCCGAGCTCGCGGTCGACGCGGAGGGCAAGTTCCTCGCCGTCCGGCTCACCAGCTTTGCCAATATGGGTGCCTATCTGACGAATGTCGGGCCCAATATGGCGACGGGCAACTATTCCAAGAACATCCAGGCCAACTACGCGACGCCGCTGCTTGAGGTGCACACGCGGTGCATCCTGACGAACTCCGTGCCCGTCACGGCCTATCGCGGCGCCGGCCGGCCCGAGGCGAACTACTACATGGAGCGCCTGATCGAGGAGGCGGCGCGGGCCATGGGCAAATCGCCCATCGAGCTGCGCAAGCTTAACCACATCAAGCCGGAGCAGATGCCCTATTCCGCCGCGAGCGGCAGCGTTTACGACGGCGGCGACTTTTCGGCGATCCTCGACCAGGCGTTGGAGGCCGCGGATTTCGAAGGCTTCGAGGCGCGCCGGGCGGAGGCGAAGCAGCGCGGCGTGCTGCGCGGCATCGGCATCGGTAACTTCCTGGAATGCACCGCCCCGCCGCAGAAGGAGCAGGGCGGCATCCGCTTCGAGGATGACGGCACCGTCACCATCATCACCGGCACGCTCGACTACGGGCAGGGGCACTGGACGCCCTTCGCGCAGGTGCTGCATCAGCAGCTGGGCGTGCCCTTCGAATCCATCCGGCTGCTTCAGGGCGATAGCGATGAGCTGATCGCGGGCGGTGGCACGGGCGGGTCGAAGTCGATCATGGCCTCGGGCGCCGCGATCATCGAGGCGTCGGAGATCGTGATCGAGAAGGGCCGCCAGGCCGCCGCCCATGTCATGGAGACGGCGCTGGCGGATATCGAGTTCGAGGCCGGGACCTTCACCGTCGCGGGCACGGATCGCAGCATCGGCATCCGGGAACTGGCCGCCAAGGTGAAGGAAATGCCCAGGAGCGAGGACCTCCCGGAGACGCTCGACGTCACGCATGTCTTCAACGAGGCCCCGATGGCCTTCCCGAACGGCTGCCACGTGGCCGAGGTCGAGATCGACCCGGATGTCGGCACGGTGAAGTTCGTGAACTACGTCACCGTCAACGACTTCGGAGTGATCGTGAATCCGGCGCTGGTGAAGGGCCAGGCGCATGGCGGAATCGTGCAGGGGATCGGCCAGGCGATCTACGAATTCGTCGCCTTCTCGGAGGACGGGCAGCTCCTCTCGGGCAGCTTCCAGGACTACGGCGTGCCCCGCGCGGAAGACGTTCCGAGCTTCGGGTTCGCGAGCCACCCCGTGCCGTGCAAGACCAACCCCGTCGGCGCGAAGGGCTGCGGCGAGGCGGGGTGCGCGGGCTCCCTGCCGGCGGTGATGAACGCGATCGTGGATGCGCTGCGCCCGCTGGGCGTTTCGCACATCGACATGCCGGCGACGCCCGAGAAGATCTGGCGGGCCATCAACGGCGTCTAGGCCGGGCGCTCCGTCACGCGGCTGTCCATCCCCTGGATGCGGATGAGCGGCCGCGCCTCGCGCGCGGCCGGCTTCAGCGCCAGCCAGGCCTCGAATTCCGAAAGGATCAGCGCGGTGATGTTCGCCACCGGCTGTTGATGCAGCTCTGAGAGCGCGAAGAAGCGGATTTCCTCGAGCTCGCCCGATCCCTTGATCTCCCCCGTCGCGTGCCGCGCCTCGGCGATGAGGAAGCGCGCGTGGAAGCGGATGGGCATGCGCGTCGGGGTGATGGCGCGCGTCAGGTAGCGCAGCGGCGCGAAATCGGGGCGCAGCACCTCGCCCTCCATGCGACCCAGCACCAGCCCCGCTTCCTCGTGCAACTCGCGGATGGCGCAATAGGCCAGGGCGCGGGCGCGGGCGGGCGTCGCGGAGATCTCAAGCTTCCGGCGGGTCTCCTCGGTCAGGTCCGCTACGGGCGAGGCGCTATGGTCGTCCGGGTCCACCCGGCCGCCGGGGAAGACCAGCACGCCCGGCATGAAGCGCAGGTTGCGGTGACGCCGTCCCATGAGGATCTCGATCCCTTTCGGCGTTTCGCGCCAGAGGATGAGGCTCGCGGCATCGCGGGGGCGGACGGCACGCTTCGGGCGGCGCCCGCCGGCATCGGCGCCGCCGGGATTGTCGTCGGCGCGGGGACGGGTCGGTGCGTCAGTCAAGGGCGAAGCCACGCGAGCGCAGCCAGGCGCGGAAGCCCGCGCGCTCGGGCACCGAGAGCTGGCGCGCCACGTTCTCGGTCCAGGTGCAGCCCTCGGGCTTGGGGCCATGGACCTCCGGATAGCGCGGCTTCGCGCGCTCGCGGCGGGCATCGTATTCGGCCAGCGCCGCTTCCTCGCCCTCGGCGGAATAACGCTCGCGATGGATGGTGACGGAGGGCGGCAGGCGCACGCTCGGCTCGTTGCGGGCGACGGGCCAGCCCAGCGTCAGCCCCGCGATGGGGAAGACGCCCTTGGGCAGCGAGAGCAGCGGCCCGACCTTCTCCAGGTGGTTCCGCACATAGCTGATGGGGCAGGTGCCCAGCCCCGCCGCCTCGGCCGCCACGATGGCCATGCCCATGGCGAGCGCGGAATCCACCGTGGCGTTCAGGACGGTGTCGAGGTTGTCGTTGGCATGCTCGCGCCCGGCGCGGGCGGTGATGTCGCGGTTGCGGCGGATGTCGGCGCAGAAGATCAGCAGGACGGGCGCGTCCTTGATCCAGGGCATGGTGCCGATCCAGTCCGCGACGGCGGCGATGCGCGTCTTGTCCTGCATCACCACGATCGAGAATTGCTGCATGTCGCTCTTGCTCGGCGCGGATTGCGCGGCGGCAAGGACGGTCTGCAGCAGGGGCTCGGGGATGGTGTCGGGCGTGTAGCGCCGCGTGACCCGGCGGTCGAGGATCGCAGCCAGGGCGGGCGGAACATCCGCCGGCGGCTCGAAGGGCAGGTGGCCGAATCGGGCCTCGATCAGCGGGCGGGGATCGGTCATGCGCGCACCACCCAGGCATCGGCGACGGTGACGCCGCTCTCGTGGATCATCAGGGGATTGATCTCGGCCTCGGCGATGCCGGGCAGGGTGGCGAGGCGCGACACGGCCACGATGGCCTTCACCAGCGCCTCCACATCGCCGCGCGGCAATCCGCGCCAGCCCTCGATGACGCGAAGCGCGCGGACATCGGCGATCATCTCGCGCGCGCCCTGCTCGTCGAGGGGCGCGAGCCGCAGCGCCACGTCGCGATGCAGCTCCGCCAGCACGCCGCCCGCGCCGAGCAGAACCACGGGGCCGACCTCGGGGTCGCGCCGGAAGCCGAGGATCACCTCTGCCAGCCCTTTCGACATCGGCTGCACGAGGAAGCCGGTGAGCCGGGCGTGCGGCGCGGCCTTCGCCACGCGCGCCTGCATCGCCGCCGCGGCGTCCTGCAGGGCCGCCGCGTCCGGGATGTTGAGCCGGACGCCGCCGAGCTCGGTCTTATGCGCGATGTCGGGCGAGAGGATCTTCAGCGCCACCGGATAGGCATGGGGCGCGGCGAGGTCTCGCGAATAAGGGGTGGCGAGGCCGAGGGCCGCGAAGATCTCGCGCGCATCCGCCTCGTCCGGCGCGTCCGGCATGGCGACCGCCGGGGCGGCGGGAACGGCGGGGTTGGCAGGCGCGCGCCAGTCGAGCCACGCGCGCATGGCATCCGCCAGGCTCTCGGGCGTGCGGAAGGCGGGGATGCCGGCCTCGGCCAGCAGCGCCAGAGAGGCATCGGCCTGCGGCACCAGGAAAGCCGCGATGGGCTTGGCGCCCTGGATGGCGTCGCGCCCGCGCACGATGCCCGCGACGGCATCGGCCGGCCGGAACTGCGCGGAGGAGCCGATGACCGGGATCACCGCATCGGTATCGCCCGCCGCCGCCAGCGCCGTGATGGCAGCTTCCACGCGGTCCGGCTTGGTGCCGGCCAGCGTCATGTCGAGCAGGCGTCCATGGGCGTGCATGTTCGCCGCGTGCAGCTTCTCCGAAGCCGCGTCGTCCGGCACGCGTGCCTCGATGCCCGCGACGCCCATCGCATCCACTGCCATCGCGCCGCCGCCTCCGGTCGTCGTCAGCACGGAAACGGCGCGATGCGGCTTCGCCAGCGGCTTGCGGCCGAGGACCAGCGCGGGGAGCTCCAGAAAGCTCTCCAGCATGGTGGCGCGCAGGATGCCGTGGGCGCGGAAGAAGGCCTCGGCCGCGGCGTCGCTGCCGGCGAGCGCGCCGGTATGGCTCGTCGCGAGCTCCGCGCCGAAGCTGGAGCGGCCAAGCTTGTAGGCGATGATCGGCTTGCCCGCCTTGTGCGCCAGCGCGGCAGCGCGCGCGAAATGCTCCGGCGCGCGGATCGCTTCGAGGAAGAGCATCACGGCATCGACGCCCGGGTCCTCCACCAGCATCGCCGCGATCTCGCCGGCCGTGAGGTCGGCCTCGTTGCCGGTCGCGATGAGGTGGCTGAAGCCCAGGCCGCGCGCGGCACCGCGGCTCATGATGGCGCCGAGCATGGAGCCGGACTGGCTGACGAGGGCGAGGCGCCCGGCGGGCAGCGTTTCCGCCTCCAGCGCCGCGTTCACGCTGGCCGCGATCCTGGCGGGGATGTTGATGATGCCCATGGAATTGGGCCCGAGCAGGCGCAGCCCCGCGGCCTTGGCAGCCGCCACGCAGCGCTCCTGCCGCGCCTGGCCCTCGGCGCCGGCCTCGGCGAAGCCGTCGGCCAGGATACAGGCCACGCGCGCGCCCTTGGCGGCGACGGAGGCGATCTGGCCTTCCACATGCTCGGTATTCAGCAGGATGTAGGCGAAATCGATCTCGGCCGGGATGTCCTCGACGCGCGCATAGGCGCGCTCGCCCAGCACCTCGGGCGCGCGCGGGTTCACGGGGTAGAGCGCGCCCGTGTAGCCGTGCTTGCGGAGGTAGAGCTGCGCCCGCGCGGTGAGCCGCGAAGGATCGCCCGAGGCGCCGATCAGCGCGATGCTGGACGGCGCGAGCAAGGCCTTCATTTCGGCGGACGCTGCGAGAAGCTCTGCCCGAACACGCCCTCGGCGATGCGGTTCTTCATCACCTCCAGGCTGCCGCCCGCGATCATCCAGCCGCGCGTGCGGCGGACGCAGTATTCGATCAGCAGGTCCTTGGAGTAGCCCATGCCGCCCATGACCTGCATGGACTCGTTCGAGGCCATCCAGCCCGCCTGGTTGCACGCGTATTTGGCCAACGCGACTTCCTGCCCATCGGGCAAGCCGCGTCCCGCATTCACCGCCGCCCGGTAGAGCAGCAGACGGGCGCTATCCAGCGCCACGCGCATCTCCGCGAACTTCCACTGCAGCCCCTGGAACTCCATGAGCTTGCGGCCGAACTGGCTGCGCGTCATCGCGTGCTCGCGCGCCGCGTTGAAGCAGTATTCGCCGAGCGCCAGCGCGCGCGTCGTGTTCCCCACGCGCTCCACGTTGAAGCCGCCGATCTGCTTCTTGAAGCCGCCGGGGCCGAGCAGCACCATCTCGGGCGGGATATAGACGTTGTCGAAGTGGAGCGAGCACCACTCCTCGTCGTTCATGTAGAGGCTGGGCTTGCCGGTGGAGAAACCCTCCATCCCGCGCTCGACCAGCACGGAGCCGATGCCGCCGACGCCCGGTCCGAAGCGGCAATAGACGACGAAGACGTTCGCCTCGGCGCTGTTCGTGGTGAAGATCTTCTGGCCGTTGAGCCGGAAGCCGTCGCCATCCGGCGTGCAACTGGTCTTGAGATCGGTGAGGGCGGAGCCCGCATCCGGCTCCGTCATGCCGACGGCGGCCACGGCCTCGCCGGCGAGGAGCGGCTTGAAGAACCGCTCCTTCTGATACGGGCTGGCGTATTCCGCAAAGGTGCGGAACGCGCCGAAATTTCCGGCCTGGAGGACGTCGGCGCTGCGGGGGCAGACCTGGGCGATCTGCTCCATCGCCAGCACGGCGTCGAAGACGGTGCCGCCGGCGCCGCCATCCTCTTCCGGGATCATGATCCCGAAGAGGCCCTGCTGCGCCATCAGCTTCGCGACATCCCACGGGAAGCCCACGGTATGCGCGCGATCGACCGCGCCGGCCGCCAGATGGCGCTCGGCAAAGCCGCGCACCATGGTCTGGAAGGCCGACTGTTCCTCATCCAGCCGGAAATCCATGGGATCAGACCGGATCCCAGCTGAACACGTCGCCCGAGCGCTCCATCGGCACGAAGCTGGAGCGGAAGGCCGGGAGAGCGATCTCGGCGATCTTCTCCGGCGTCCAGCCGCTGTCGCTGTGGACGGAGCGGATCGGCCGGTTCTGGCTGAACAGGAACAGCTCGTGCATGCGGGGGGCGAAGATCTGGCCCGTGACTTCCTTCGCGGCATCGGAGGCCAGGAAGACGGCGAGCGGGGCGTTCTTCTCCGGGCCCATGCGCATGATGCGCTCGACGCGCGCCTTCTGCTCCGGCGTCTCGGCGGGGATCGAGCTCGTCATGCGCGACCAGGCGAAGGGCGCCAGGCAGTTGGAGCGCACGTTGTATCGCTTCATGTCGAGCGCGATGGACTTGGACAGCGCCACGATGCCGAGCTTGGCGGCCGAGTAGTTCGCCTGGCCGAAATTGCCGATGAGGCCCGAGGTGCTGGTGATGTGGACGAAGCTGCCGCTTTCCTGCTTGCGGAAATACTCGGCGGCCGCGCGGCTCATGAAGAAGCTGCCGTTGAGGTGGACGTTGATGACGGCCAGCCACTCTTCCGGCGTCATGCGGTGGAAGATCTGGTCGCGCAGGATGCCCGCGTTGTTCACCACGATGTCGATCTTGCCGAAGGCGTCAACCGCGGTCTGGACGATCTTCTTGGCGTTCTCCCATTCGGAGACGCTGTCGGTGTTGATGACGGCCTGGCCGCCCTTCTGCTCGATGATCGCCTTGGTCTGCTCGGCCGGGCTCGCCGAGAAGCCCTCGCCGCCGAGCGACGCGCCGATATCGTTGATGACGACCTTGGCGCCGGCCTCGGCCATGGCGATCGCGATCTCGCGGCCAATGCCGCCGCCCGCGCCGGTGACGACCGCAACCTTGTCCTTGAGCATCATAGTGGCAATTCCTCCTACCGAATGGTCGGTCGGAAGCTAGAACGCCAGGGCGAGGGCGTGAAGCCGGGGGCGGGAACTGGCTTTCATAAAGGCAGTCCCGTGGGGGGCGCCGGCCGCCTGGCGGCCGGATTCTCGGCCCGCCCGCTCCGCAAAGATGGAGCTATTGGCGCGCGGCGCAGCCAAGCGCGCGGATGCGGGCGCCCGGCGCTCGAGGGTGGAACATATCTGGCCTTCGCCGCAGGCTGAGATCAGACGTGGAAGCTCTCGCCACAGCCGCAGCGGCCCTTCTCGTTCGGATTGACGAAGGTGAAGCCCGCGCTCATGGCCTTCACCTCGTAGTCCATCATCGTTCCGATCAGGTAGAGAGTGGCCTTCCGGTCCACGAGGACGGTCACGCCCTTGTCGGTGACGCGCTCGTCGCCCGGGGCCTGCTCGTCCACGAAGGTCAGATCGTAGGCGAGGCCCGAGCAGCCCTTCGTCTTGACGCCGATATGCAGCAGCTTGCCTTCCTCGGCCTTCGAGTAGAGCGCGCGCAGGCGCTCGGCCGCTGAATCCGACAGGGACATCAGCGGCGGCAGGGCGCGCTTGGCGCGGGGGGCTTCGGCGGTGGTGCTCATCGCTTGGCTCCGTTCAATACATGTTGAGGGCGAGGCGGGCGTCCTCGCTCATGCGGCTCTGGTCCCATGGCGGATCCCAGACGATCTCCACCTCGACGCCGGTCACGCCCGGCACCTGGCGGATCGCTTCCTCCGCCATGCCCGGCAACTCCTGCGCCGAGGGGCAGGAGGGGGTGGTCAGCGTCATCTCGACCTTCACCTTGCCGTCATCGGCCATCTCGATGGCGTAAATCAGGCCGAGTTCGTACACGTCGACCGGAATCTCGGGGTCGAAGACGGTCTTGAGCGCGGCGATGACGCCTTCCTCGGTCACCTGGGGAAGGGCCTCACCGTCAGGCGTCCAGCTGCCATGGGTAGCGGCATTCTCACTCACTGCTCGTCTCCTTCTCGCCGGCCAGTGCGGCGTCGAGGGTCTTCCAGGGCAAGGTCACGCATTTCACCCGGCTCGGAAACTTGTGCACGACGGCGAAGATGGACAAGGGCTCGGCCTCGTCCGCCTGGCCCGATCGCGCGATCTCCGCGGCGCGGCGACCGAGGGACGCGGCCTCCTCGCGCGTGCGTCCGGGCGCGAGCCGGGCGAGCATGGTGGCGCTCGCCTGGCAGATCTCGCAGCCGCGCGCGACGTGGCGGACCTCGCCGATCCGCGGCTCTTCCAGCGTGACGTAGAGGTCAACGCGGTCGCCGCACATCGGGTTGTCGCCGCGGGCGTTCGTATCGAAGTGCTCCGGCTTGCCGCGATGCGCAGCATCCCGCGCCAACTCCCGCAGGCGGCTGGAGTAGAGGTCGGCGATGTCGCCCGCGTCGTTCACGCAAAGAACTTCCGGGCATCCACCAGCTTGGCGGCCAGCAGGTCGATCTCCTCCGGCGTCGTGTAGAGGCCGAAGGACGCGCGGGTGGTGCCGCCATCCACGCCGAAGCGCTCGTGCAGCGGCTCCGCGCAGTGGCGCCCGGCCCGAACGGCGATGCCATGGCGGTCGAGATAGGTGGAAAGATCGTGCGGGTGGACGCCGTCGATGGCGAAGGCGAAGACGCCGCCGCGATCCTGCGCGGTTCCCAGCAGGGTCAGGCCCGGCACCGCCGTCAGCGTGGCCATGGCATGGTCCACCAGCGCACGCTCATGCGCCTCGATGGCCTCCATGCCGATGCCGTTCACGTAGTCCACCGCCGCGTGCAGGCCAACGGCCTCCACGATGGGCGGCGTGCCGGCCTCGAAGCGCGCGGGCGCCTCGGCATAGGTGGTGCGCTCCAGCGTCACGCTCGCGATCATGTCGCCGCCGCCCAGGAACGGCGGCATGGCGTTGAGCAGCGCGCGCTTGCCGTAGAGCACGCCGATACCCGTCGGCCCGTAGAGCTTGTGGCCGGTGAAGACGTAGAAATCGGCATCGATGGCCTTCACGTCCACATGGCGGTGGACGGCGGCCTGGCTGCCGTCGAACAGCACCTTGGCGCCGGCCTCGTGCGCCATGCGCGCGATCTGTGCGGCGGGCGTCACCGTGCCCAGCACGTTGGACATGTGCGTCACCGCGACCAGCCCGACCTTGCCGTCCGCGAGCTGCGCGGCGAGATGCTCCAGGTCCAGCTCGCCGCGATCTGTCACACGGACATAGCGCAGGCCGATGCCGCGATTCTCGTCACGCAGCATCTGCCAGGGCACCATGTTGGCATGGTGCTCCATCTCGCTCGTCAGCACGAACTGGCCGGGCTTCAGCACGCCGCGCCCGAAGCTGTGCGCCACGAGGTTGATGGCGGCCGTGCTGTTGGAGGCGAAGACGATCTCCTCCGGCTCGGCCGCGCCCAGGAAGCGCTGCACGGCGATGCGCGCGGCCTCGTAGGCCTCGGTCGCCGTTTCGCTCAGGTGGTAGGCGCCGCGATGGACATTTGCATAGGCCGTCTCGAGGCAGCGCGTCATGGCATCGATCACGGCGCGCGGCTTCTGGGCCGAAGCGCCGCTGTCGAGGAAGGTGAGCGGCTTGCCATGCACCGTCGTTCCCAGGATCGGGAAATCCCGGCGGATGGCGGCGAGGTCGAAGCCCGGTGCGATGCGCGTGTCCATGATCAGGCTGCCTCGCGTTCCCACCAGCCCTCGGTCGCTTCGCTCAGCGCGTCGCGGGCCATCTCGTCGGTGACGCCCTCGACCGCTTCGGTGAGGAAGGCCTGCACCAGCATGGCGCGGGCCTGCTCGGCCGGGATGCCGCGGGCGCGCAGGTAGAAGAGCTGCGCCTCGTCCAGCGCGCCCACGGTGGCGCCGTGGCTGCACTTCACGTCGTCGGCGTAGATCTCAAGCTGCGGCTTGGCGTCGATCTCGGCTTCCTCGGAGAGGAGGAGGGCTTGGTTCATCTGGTAGCCGTCGGTCCGCTGGGCCGCCTGGCGCACCAGGATCTTGCCCTGGAAGACGCCGCGCGACTTGCCGGCCAGCACGGTCTTGTAGGTCTGCCGGCTCGCGCAATCCGGGGCCGCGTGGTCCAGGAAGGTCGTGGTGTCGGCATGCTGCCCGTCGCCCGCGAGCTGCACGCCGTTCATATGGCAGGCGGCCTTGGGGCCGAGCAGCGCGGCGTGGATCTCGTTGCGCACCAGCTTCGCGCCGGCGTTCAGCGTGAAGTTGTCATAGGTCCCGCCCGCCTGCACCGCCGCCTCGACGGTGGAAAGCTGGAAGCCCGAACGGCCTTCGCGCTGCAGGCGGATGTGGGAGAGCGTCGCACCCTCGCCGACCTGGATCTCGAAGACCGGGTTGTGCAGGTAGCTGGCTTCCGCCGGGCCGATGCTCGTCTCCAGCAGCGTCAGCGTGGCGCCGGCGCCGAGGCGGATGAGGTGGCGCGGATGGAAGGCGATGGGCCGTGCGGCATGGCTCGCGATGCTCAGCAGCTCGATCGTGCCGCCCTCGGTGCCGGCCGGCAGGTCGATCACCAAGCCATCCTCGAAGAGCATGGTGTTGAGCGAGACCAGGGGCAGCTTCTGCGCGACGGTGCCCAGCAGGAACTCGGCATCGCCCAGCGCCGAGGCGAGCGGGAAGCAGCGATAGCCCTCGGGCAGGGCCGAGAGGTTTTCCGCGAAGCGGCCATCCACGAAGACCGCGCGATGCGGCGCGCGGCGCGCGGGCAAGGCGGGGGCCTCGGCGGCCAGCGTCAGCGCCTCCGAGAAGCCCGCGGCCGCGACGGCCGAGAGGTCCGTGAAGCGCCAGGCCTCGATGCGGCGATGCGGCAGGCCGGAAGCGGCGAAGCTCTCGGCCGCCTCGGCGCGCAGCTTGGCCACGAAGGGCACGCGTCCGCCGGGGAGATGCTCGCGCAGCCCCTCGAAGCGAGCGAGGAAGCCCGCGGCGCCGTTGGGCGAAGGGGCGCTCATGCCGCCACCTTCGCGTAGCCCTCCGCCTCCAGCTCCAGCGCGAGCTCGGGCCCGCCGGACTTCACGATGCGCCCGCCCATCAGGACGTGCACGCGATCCGGCACGATGTAGTCGAGCAGCCGCTGGTAGTGCGTGATGACGAGGGAGGAGAAGTTCGGGCCGCGCATGGCGTTCACGCCATCGGCCACGATCTTCAGCGCGTCGATGTCGAGGCCGCTGTCCGTCTCGTCGAGGATGGCGAGCGTCGGCTCCAGCAGGGCCATCTGCAGCACCTCGTTGCGCTTCTTCTCGCCGCCCGAGAAGCCGACATTGACGTTGCGTTTCAGCACGTCGTCCGACATCTGCAGCGCCTTGAGCTTCGTGCGCGCGAGCTTGAGGAAGGCCATGGCGTCGATCTCGGCCTCGCCCCGCTGCTTGCGGACGGCGTTCACCGCCGTGCGCAGGAAGTTGGCATTGCCCACGCCCGGCAGCTCCACCGGATACTGGAAGGCGAGGAAAAGGCCGGCGGCTGCGCGCTCCTCGGGCTCCATGCTCAGCAGGTCGGCGCCGTTGTAGGTCGCGCTGCCGGCCGTGATCTCGTAGCCCTCGCGCCCGCTCAGCACGTAGGAGAGGGTGGACTTGCCCGAGCCGTTCGGGCCCATGATCGCGTGGATCTCGCCCTTCGGCACTTCCAGGTCGATGCCCTTCAGGATGGGCTTGCCATCGACCTCGGCGGTCAGGCCTTCGATCTTCAACACTTAACCAACACTCCCTTCGAGCGAGATCGCCAGAAGCTTCTGGGCTTCCACGGCGAACTCCATCGGCAATTCCTTGAGCACTTCACGGCAGAAGCCGTTCACGATGAGGCCGACGGCCTCTTCCTGGTTCAGGCCGCGGCTGCGGCAGTAGAACAGCTGGTCCTCGGCGATGCGCGACGTCGTGGCCTCGTGCTCCACCTTCGCGGTGGCGCAGCGGTTCTCGATGTAGGGCACGGTATGGGCGCCGCACTGGTCGCCGATCAGCAGGCTGTCGCACTGGGTGAAGTTGCGCGCGCCCTTCGCCTTGGGGCTAATCTTCACGAGGCCGCGATAGGTGTTCTGACCCTGGCCCGCGCTGATGCCCTTCGAGACGATGGTGCTGCGGGTGTTCTTGCCCACGTGCCACATCTTCGTCCCGGTATCGGCCTGCTGGAAATTGTTCGTGATGGCGACCGAGTAGAACTCGCCCACGCTGTCGTCGCCGAGCAGCATACAGGACGGGTACTTCCAGGTGACGGCGGAGCCGGTCTCGACCTGCGTCCAGCTCACCTTGCTGCGGGCGCCGCGGCAGGCCGCGCGCTTCGTCACGAAGTTGTAGATGCCGCCCTTGCCGTTGGCGTCGCCCGGGTACCAGTTCTGCACCGTGCTGTACTTGATCGTCGCATCGTCCATGGCGACGAGCTCGACCACGGCGGCGTGCATCTGGTTCTCGTCGCGCATCGGCGCCGTGCAGCCCTCGAGGTAGCTCACATGGCTGCCGGCCTCGGCGATGATCAGCGTGCGCTCGAACTGGCCCGTGCTCTTCGCATTGATGCGGAAATAGGTGCTGAGCTCCATCGGGCAGCGGACGCCCTTGGGGATGTACACGAAGCTGCCATCGGTGAAGACGGCCGAGTTCAGGCAGGCGAAGAAGTTGTCGCCCGGCGGAACCACGCTGCCGAGATACTGCTTCACCAGCTCCGGATGGTTCTGCACCGCCTCGGAGATCGAGCAGAAGATGATGCCTTCCTTGGCCAGCTTGTCCTTGAAGGTCGTGGCCACGGAGACGCTGTCGAACACCATGTCGACAGCGATGCCCTGAAGGCGCTCCTGCTCGTGCACGGGGATGCCGAGCTTCTCATAGGTGCGCAGCAGCTCGGGATCGACCTCGTCGAGCGACTTCGGCGCGGTCTTGTTGGAGGGCGCGGCGTAGTAGTATGCGTCCTGGTAGTCGATCCTGGGGTAGTTGACGGCGGCCCAGTCGGGCTCCTCCATCTTCTGCCAATGCGCGAAGGCCTTCAGGCGCCATTCCAGCAGCCATTCCGGCTCGCCCTTCTTGGCGCTGATGAAGCGGACGATCTCCTCGTTCAGGCCCTTGGGCGCGAACTCCATCGCGATGTCCGTCTCGAAGCCCCATTTATAGCCGCTGTCCTGAGCGGCCTGGACGGTTTCGAGGGTTTCGGTGTCGGCAGGCATATACGCTCCTACTCGGCGGCTACGTGATGGCCGGGGGCATGCGGCAGGAAGCTGCCGGAGCAGCCGCCGCCGGCCAGGTCGGCCACGGAAATTTGGGCAAGCGCATCGCGGATGGCCCGGTTCACCGGATCCCAGCGACCGCGCACGGGGCAGAGGTGCTCGCTGTCGCAGCCGCCGGAGCCGCCGTCAACACAGGCGGTCAGCGCGATCGGCCCGTCGAAGGCGACGATGACGTCGGAGAGCTTGATCTCGGCGAGGGGGCGGCTGAGGCGGTAACCGCCGCGGGCGCCGCGCATGCCCTCGACGATGCCGCACTGGGCCATGATCTTCAGGACCTTCGCCACGGTGGGCTCGGCCAGGCCGGTGCGCGCGGCGAGGCCGGGCGCGCTCAGCAGCGGCGCGTCGGACTGGCCCATGCGGGACAGCACCACCACCGCGTAATCCGTCAACCTGGAGAGCTTCAACACCGCCCGTCTCCTGCGATAGCCTCCAAATAGGACCGTTGGTGTCCCCTTTGAAGCCCCCGGGGTGCGTTCAGTCATGATTTCGGCGGAAAAACCTTTCGCATCAGCGCATGGCTGGGTTGCCGTACCCCGTCCGCGGGCTCAGTCTTGCCCTCCTGTAATGGAGGGCACATGCCAAGCATCCGGACCGATGACGGGGTCGATCTGCACTATGTCGAGGCCGGTTCCGGCACGCCGATGGTGTTCGTCCATGAATTCGCGGGCAACGCGCTCTCATGGGAGCCGCAGCTGCGTTTCTTCGCCCGGCGCTACCATTGCGTCGCCTATTTCGCGCGCGGCTACCCGCCCAGCGGCGTGCCGAAGGACGCAAGGTCCTACGGCCAGGACCGCGCGACGGACGACATCGCCGCCATTATCCGCGGGCTGAACCTGGCGCCGGCCCATGTGGTCGGTCTCTCGATGGGCGGCTTCGCGACGCTGCACCTGGGCCTGCGATATCCGCACCTGGCGCGCAGCCTGACGGCCGCGGGCGTCGGCTATGGCGCCGAGCGGGACAAGCGCGCCCAGTTCCAGGCGGAGCTCGACGCCTCGGTGGCCAAGCTGCGGGCGGAGGGCATGGCCAGTTTCGCCCGCGCCTATACCCATGGGCCGACGCGCCTGATCTTCGAAGAGAAGGACCCGCGCGGCTATGCCGAGTTCGCGGAAGGAATGGAGCGCCATTCGCCCGAGGGCTCGGCGCTGACCATGCTGGGCGTGCAGCGCGAGCGCCCCTCGCTCTTCGACCTGGAGGAGCGTTTCCGGAAGCTGACGGTGCCGACCCTGGTGGTGGCCGGCGACGAGGACGACCCGACGCTGGAGCCCGCCATCTACCTCAAGCGCACGATCCCGACCTCGGCCCTCGCGGTGCTGCCCAAGTGCGGGCACACGATGAACATCGAGGAGCCCGATGCCTTCAACCGGGCGGTGCTGGATTTCGCGACGGCGGTGGACAGCGGGGCCTGGCGGACGCGTATCCCGGCCAGCCAGGCGGGCGGGATCATCGCTGCCCGCTAGCGACGAGGCCCGAGGCCCTGGCTGAAAAGCTAAGCCGCCTTGCGGCTTAGCGCATCCGCGATGTGCTCGGCGGGATAGGCGCCGCTGAACAGCACCCGGCCATCCAGTGCGAAGCTCGGGACACCCTGGATGCCGATGCGGCGGAAATAGGCGTCCTCGGCGCGGACCTGCTCGGCCAGTTCCTCGCCGTCCAGGAATTCGGCGGCGTCGAGGCCGAGGCCGGAAGCAATTTCCGCCAGCGTCGCAAGGTCGCCCACGTCCTGGCCCTGCTGGAAATAGGCGCGGAACAGGGCCTCCGCCATTTCATGCTGGCGGGGGCCGGCCCATTGGATGAGGCGGTGCGCGTTCACGGTATTGGGTGTCCGCAGCATCAGGTCGTGGCGGAATTCCAGCCCCACGGCGCGTCCGGCTTCGGCCACGCGGGCATCGAGCTCCCGCCCGCGCTCCTCGCTGCCGAACTTCTGGGCGCGGTAGCTGGCGCGTTCCACGCCTTCCGCGGGCATCTCGGGGTTGAGCTGGAAGGGGCGCCAATGGACCTCGAAGTTCCCGGCCTCCGGGCCCAGAAGTGCCAATGCCGTGTCCAGGTTCCGCTTGCCGATCCAGCACCAGGGGCAGATCGCGTCCGAGATCACGTCGATGCGGCGCTTGGCGTCCATGGGTCACCCCCGTTGTTTCATGCCACAATCTGCGCCATTCGGGCGGGCAAAGGTAGCGGGGATGACCATGCGGACTCAGGTCGGGATCGTGGGCGCTGGCCCCGCGGGGTTGCTTCTCGCCCAGCTGCTGCATCGCGCGGGCATCGACAGCGTGGTGCTGGAGGCGCGCTCGCGCCCCTATATCGAGGGGCGCATCCGCGCGGGCCTGCTGGAGCAGGGCAGCGTGGACACGCTGGTCGAGGCCGGGCTCGGCGACCGCCTGCTGCGAGAGGGCCTGGCGCATGACGGGCTGGAGCTGCGCTTCGACGGCGCCTCGCACCGCATCGACATGCACGCGCTGACGGGCAAGCGCGTCACCATCTACGGACAGCAGGAGGCGGTAAAGGACATGGTGGCCGCGCGGCTCGCGACCGGCCGCCCGCTGCATTTCGAGGTGGAGGACGTGCGCGTCCACGACATCGCCGGAAGCCCCCGCATCACCTGGCGCGGCGAGGGCGGCGAGCATGTGCTGGACTGCGACATCATCGCCGGGTGCGACGGCTTCCACGGCATCTGCCGCGAGGCCATCCCGGCGGAAGAGCTTCGCATCTACGAGCGCATCTATCCCTTCGCCTGGCTCGGCATTCTGGCCGAGGCCCCGCCCGTCAGCCACGAGCTGATCTACGCCCGGCACGAGGAAGGCTTCGCGCTAGCCACCATGCGGAGCCACACGCTCTCCCGCCTCTATCTGCAATGCGCGCCGGACGAAGACCTCGCGCTCTGGCCCGACGAGCGGATCTGGGAGGCGCTCCGCACGCGCCTCGGTGGCGTCAACGAGGGGAAGATCATCCAGCGCGGCGTCACCGCCATGCGCAGCTTCGTCGCCGAGCCCATGCGCTACGGCAGGCTGTTCCTGGCGGGCGACGCGGCGCATATCGTGCCGCCGACGGGCGCCAAGGGCATGAACCTCGCGGTGGCCGACGTCCGCGTGCTGGCCGCCGCGCTGACCGACTTCTTCGCGGGCCGCGGCACCGGGCTGATGGACCGCTACAGCGAGATCTGCCTGAAGCGCATCTGGAAGGTCCAGCGCTTCTCCTGGTGGATGACGGCGATGCTGCACCGCTACAGCGACAACGACCCCTTCGAGCACCGCGTACAGGTCGCCGAGCTCGACTACCTGGTTCACTCCGACGCCGCGCGCACCACGCTGGCCGAACAATATGTGGGACTGCCTTATGACATCTGACCGCCTCAAGCTCGGCATCATCGGCCTCGGCATCATGGGCGAGCGCCTGATCCGCGTCGCGCTGGAGCATGCGGGGACGGAAGTGGTCGCCGTGTGGGATCCTTCGCCCGCGGCGGCGGAACGGCTGGCCGGGATCACCGGCGCGCTCGCCATGAGCGGCTCGGCCGCCGAGGTCATCGCGGCGGCCGATGCGGTCTACGTCGCCTCGCCGCCGGATTCCCACATTGCGCTGGGCGAGGCCGCGCTCGCTGCCGGCAAGGCGCTGTTCCTGGAGAAGCCGCTCGCCTCGGACGTCGCCGCCGCGAAGACCTTCGTGGCCTGGGCCAAGGGCAAGCCGGCCGCGGTGAACTTCCCCATGGCCTCCTCGCCCTCCATCGCGCAGCTGCGCGCCTGGCGGCCGCAGATCGGGCGGCTGGAGCGCATCGAGATCGAGGCCGAGTTCGCGGGTTGGCCGCGCGGCTGGCAGAAGGGCGCGGCCTCCTGGCTTTCCAAGCGCGCCGAGGGCGGCTTCACGCGCGAGGTCTGCTCCCACTTCCTGTTCCTGGCGCAGCGTTGGGGCGGGCCGCTGAAGCTCGCGGAGGCGAGCGCGACCTATCCCGAGGGCGATGGCTCGGAGACCGCGTGCAGCGCGCGCATCTGGGCCGGGGACGTGCCGGTCTCCCTGAAGGGCTCGGTGGGAACGACGGCGGACGACGAACGGAACCTGACGACCTTCGTGGGCACCAAGGGCAGCATCCGGCTGCGCAACTGGTCCTTCGCCGAGAAGCTGGAGGCGGATGGGACCTGGAAGGCCGCGCCCGATGCCATTCCCAACGAGAAGATGCGTCCTCTGACGCTGGGCGGGCAGATCGACAAGCTCGCGGTCCTGGCGCGCGGCGGCGAGACCGAGCTGGCGAGCCTGGAAGAGGCGCTGTCGATCCAGGAAGCCGTCGAGGGGATCCTGGCCTCAGCCCGCTGAGGCGCGGGGCTTCAGCAGGATCATGAGGGCCCCGCCGGCGATCAGGCCCCAGAAGGCGGGGCCGATCCCGCCCACGCTGAGGCCCGAGCCGGTCACCACGAAGGTCACGATGGCGGGGATGCGCATCTCCTCCGGCCCCAGCGCGATGGAGAGCGCGCCCGCCAGCGAGGCCAGCAGCGCGAGGCCCGCCACGGCCTGGATCAACAGGGGCGGGGCGGCGGCCACGACGCTCGCCGCCACGCCCGCGATCAGCGCGAAGCCGAGATAGCCGATGCTGGCGAAGACGCCTGCGATCCAGCGTCGGGCCGGGTCCGGATGCGCCTCGGGCCCGGCGCAGAGGGCCGCCGTGATGGCCGCGAGGTTCACGAGCTGCCCGCCCGCGAAGCCGCCGAGCAGGCTGCCGGCGCCTGTCGCGAGGAAGACCGGCCGGATCTGGATGCGGTAGCCGTTCGCCGCCAGCACCGCGAAGCCGGGCAGGTTCTGCGACGCCATGGTGACGAGGAAGAGCGGCAGGGCGATGCCGATCATGGCGCCCCATTCGAAGCTCGGCGTCACCCAGACCAGCTCCGGCGGGTGCCAGGCCCCGCCGCCCGGCAGGCCGGGGCCGAGCAGCAGCACGGCCACCGCGACCACCACCGCCGCCGGCACGGCCCAGAGCCGCTGCAGCCGCAGCATCACCGCCCAGGCCAGCACCACCGGCAGCGCCAGCAGGGGAATGGCCCCGACGGCGCGCACGGGCGCGAGGCAGAGGTCCAGCAGCACGCCCGCCAGCATGGCGGCGGCGATCGCGGGCGGGATGCGCTCGACCGCGCGGGCGAAGGGGCGCCAGAGCCCGGCCAGCACCACCAGGGCCGAGGCCGCCATGAAGGCCCCCACCGCCGCCGAGAACCCGCCGGCCGGAGCGCCGCTCGCGGCCAGCAGCGCCGCGCCCGGCGTGGACCAGGCGATGGAGATCGGCTTGCGCCAGACCCAGGAGAAGGCGCCGCCCAGCAGGCCCATCAGCAAGCACAGCACCACGAGGCCGGAGGCCGCCTGCGCGGGCGTGGCGCCCATGGCGGTGAAGCCCTGCAACACCACCGCGAAGGAGGAGGCAAAGCCGACGAAGGCCGCGAGAAGGCCGAGCAGGACAGGCTGCAACATGTCGCGCGCCTAGCACCGACCGGGACGCCGGGCCACCCCGACGCTACTGGGTGACGGCGCCCCCGCGCACGACGCAATTCGAGATGCGGACCACCGGCCCGGTCGCCGGCGCGTCCGAATTGGTCAGCAGGACGTTGTTCAGCGTGGCGAGGGTCCCCGTGCCGAAGGTCCAGCGCAGGGTCGCAGTTCGCGGAAAGCTGATGTTGGCGTTCGGGCGCAGGGTCACGCCGGGCGGAAAGCCGGAGGCGCTCATGGTGACCGTGAGGGTCCGGCCGCCCGTGACGTGCCCTTCGACCAGGACATCATAGACGTAGCCCGCGCTGCCCGGTGTCACGATGTACCGTGTGAGCGTGGCACGGCTGCTGCAATCCTGCGCCATCACCGGGGCGGCGAGGCCCGCGAGGACGGCGGCGAGGCCACTGGCCCGGATCATGGACATGACGACCTCCCTGGATGGCAGGTCGAGCATGCGTGACGGCCACCCGCCATTGCCAATCGGCCCTTCCGATGATGGGAGGTCTCTTAGCCTATGGCGCCAGCCGGATCCGCCCCGTGACCCCGTCGGGCTCGCGCGTCAGGCGACGCAGATGCCCCTCGTGCCAGTCCGGCAGCAGGTCGCCCCAATGGCGGGAGACGGGGTTTCCCGACTGCCCCGTGGAGACGATCGCGTAGATCCCATCCGGCGAGGCGAGATCGGCCACCATCCGCAGCCCCGCGCCATGGATGGCATCCAGGGTTCCGCTATTCCGGAATCCCTGTCGCTGCACGGTCTGGTCGTCGCCGTCCGCCGGGACGGCCAGTTCGACGGCGCGGTTCAGCCAAGGCACGAAGCGCAGCACAGGATGCTCGAACCGCGCCTGATGAACCTGTCCCCAGCGCCACGCGGCCGGGTCGTCGCCATGCTGGCGGGAGAGTTCGCCGACCGCCTCCGCCAGCGCGAGCGCCGCCATGGCAAGGCAATCCCCGCCGCACCACCAGCCGGCGTTGGGATCGGTCAGCAGGAAGCGGGCGAATTCCGGGCCGCCCCGCCCATCGGGAACGCCGGCCTGCCGGAGGGCCAGCGCGGGCAGGCGGCGGAGAAAGGCGTTCCAGATGAGCGGCTGGGGCAGGTCCGCGCGGATCTCGCCGTTCCAGTCTGCCAGCAGCGCCTGCGCCGCGCCGAGCGTGCCGCTACCGCGCGGCAGGCCCTTCAGTATCGGGAGCACCTCGCGCGCCAGCAGCGAGACCCGGTCCATCTGGATCGCGGCGAACCGCGAGGCGTCGCGCGGCCCGGGCTCGGCCAGCAGGGCGTGGATGCGGCGAAACCGCCAGTCGCCGAACCATTCGCGCGAAAGGAAGGCAGGGTGACCCTCGGGGCTCACGCGGTTATTGGCGTTGACGAGGATGCCGCTCTCCGGGTTCTCGGCATGCGGCATCTCGTCGAAGGGGATGAAGCCGGTCCAACGCGCATCACCCGCCTGCGGGACACTGCCGTCGCCGCGCGAACGTACCGGCGTGCGACCGGTGAGGTACATGGCGATCCGCCCCTCGCGGTCCGCCACCATCATGTTTTGGGATGGCGAGGTGACGAGGGCCGCGGCCGCCCGCGCGTCTGCGATGCGGCGGCCGCGGTTCAGCTGCAGGAAACCCTGCGCCGCCGTATCGCCCGGCTCCAGGTTCGCCATGCGGACGGAGAGCACGCGGCCATCGGTGCGCGGCGTCTCGTCGAGGTCGGAGATCACCGGGCCCTGCGCCGTCGCGCGGACCTCGAAGGTCACGGGCAATTCGCCGCGCACGTGGATGGTCTCCGTGCGGACGACGCGTGCGGCGCTCGCCGGCTCGATGAACACGTCCTGCGTGTCGGAATGGGTGGTGGTGAAGCCCCAGGCGAGGTCGTTGTTCCGCCCGATGATGACGAGCGGCGTGCCCGGCGCCGTGGCGCCCGCGAGGAAACGCCCCTCGGGCAGCTCGATCCGCGCCAGGTACCACAGGATGGGCGCGCCGTAGCCCAGATGCGGGTCCGAGGCGAGCATGGCGCTGCCCGAGGCGCCGCGTGCCACCGCCCAGGCGTTGGAGGCGCTGGAGGGAAGCGGCGCGTCCTCCCCGAAGACGGGAATGGCGGCCAGGATCCGGTCCAGCCCCGGCAACGCCGCCACATCCGGCCGCCCCGCGCTGCGGTCGGCGGGCCAGAGGTCCCAGAGGCGGTCGGCGGGGAGTATTCCGGCGAGGCGAGCGCGCTCGATCTCGCCGCGCCAGTCGCCGGAGAGCCAGAGCCCCATCACCTTGGCCCAGAGCAGCGAATGCGCGGGCTGCCAGTATTCGGGCGCGCCCAGCAGGAGGAATTCGGGTGCCGCGAAGCGCCCGCGCTGGGCGATCCAGGCGTTCACGCCCACGGCATAGGCTTCGAGCATCGCGCGCGTATCCGCGTCGAGCGTGGCGAAATCCTCTTCCGCGCGCTGGCTGAGGCCCAGCAGGCGGGTGAAGCGGTCGTTGCGCAGCATGGCGCTGCCCGCGATCTCCGAGAGGCGGCCCTGCGCGCCGCGGCGCATCATCTCCATCTGGAACATGCGGTCGCGGGCGTGCAGGTAACCCATGGCAAGCGCCGCATCGCGCTCGTTCATCGCCTGCACGCGCGGGATCCCGGCCTCGTCGAGCTGGATGCTCACGGGCGCGGAGAGGCCGGCAACGCGCAGTTCCGTGTTTCCGGGCGGAAGCGTCCACCAGACGAGGGCGCCGGCCAGGACCGGGACGGCTACCAGCATCAGCACGAAACCGAGGAAGATCCGGCGCCCCCAACGGCTCCGGTGGCGCCGGCGTGCCATCTATTCCGGCTCGATGCCCGCGCCGCGGATCATCTCGCCCCAGGCGGAGATCTGCTGCACGACGAAGGCGCCAAGTTCGGCCGGCGAGGAGGTGCCGCCGTCGAAGCCCATCTCGGCCATCCGGCTGCGATACTCGGGCTTGGCGCCGATGCGCTGCATTGCCGCGGCCAGGGTGGCCGTCACCTCGGCAGGCAGGCGCGCCGGACCGAAGAAGGCGGCGAAGCTCAGCAGGTCGAAGCCCGTCAGCCCCTGTTCGGAGAGCGTCGGCGCATCCGGCACGAGGGCCGACCGCGTGGCGTTCGTGATGCCGAGCGGACGCAGCCGCCCCTCTCGCACATGGCCGAGCGAGGGCGTCAGGTCGATCACGATGCTCGAGACGCGGCCCGCGATCACATCCGTGATGGCGGGCGGCGTGGAGCGGTAAGGGACATGCAGCATCTCGACGCCCGCGAGGCGCGCGATGGTGGCCCCTGCCACGATGCCGGTTCCGTTGCCGCTGGCGTAGCTGATGCTGCCGGGCCGCGCGCGCGCCAGCGCCAGGAACTCCTGCAGGTTCCGCGCCGGGACCTCGGCATTGATGGTCAGCCAGAAGATGTAGTTGCCGAGCTTGCTGATCGGCGTGAAGTCGCCGACCGGGTCGTATTCCATCCGCTTCAGCAGCCAGGGATTGGCGGCATGCGTCGTGTTCGTCGTGACGAAGAGCGTGTGGCCGTCCGGCGCGCTTCGCATCACCGCCGTCGCCGCGATGGTGCCGTTCGCGCCCGCGCGATTGTCCACCGTGATGGGCGCGCCGCCGAGCTCGGTGGAGAGCATCTGCGCCAGCACGCGCGTGACCGCATCGGTGCCGGAGCCCGCGGCGAAGGGCACGATGATGTTGATCGGCCGGTTCGGCCGCCACTCGCCCTGAGCAAGCGCGCTCCGGGCGAGGGCAGGGGCCGCGAGGCCCGCGATCAAGGCGCGACGTTGCATCTTCCAATTCCTTCCCTGAAGGGGCGGGCCGGCTTGATGCGGCCTTCGCCCCGCTATGCGTCAGCCCAACTCCATCTCCGCGACGGCAAGGATGGTCGCGAGGCTCGCGCGCATGCCGCGCAGCGAGGATTCGATCTCCACGTCGATCCATTCCTCCAGCGAATGCGCGCGCCCGCCGGCACCGCCGGAGCCGATGCGCAGCGCGGGGATGCCGAGGCTCATCGGGATATTGGCGTCGGTCGAGGACCATTCGAAGGAAGGGGTGTAGCCCTCCGCCGCGACGGCCGCGGCGGCGAGCCGCGCGATGGGCGAGCCATTGGCGGTGTGGCCGGCGGGGCGGTCGCCCACGCGGGTCAGTTCCGCCGTGATGGTGCCTTCGCGCGCCTTGTTCTCGGCGGCGACGGCGGCGTCCACGCCGGCCAGGAAGGCGCGGTCGAGCCTGGCGAGCTCGGCCTCGGAGGCGGAGCGCAGGTCGACTTCCATGGTCACGACCTCGGGGATCGCGTTGATGGAGGTGCCGCCGCCGACCACGCTCACGCAATGCGTGGTCACCGGGTCGCGCGGGACCTCGATGGCGGCCAGCGCGCGCGCGGCATCGGCCATGGCGTACATCGGGTTCACCAGGCCGAAGGCGGCGAAGCTGTGCCCGCCGGGGCCGCGGAAAGCCACGCGGTAGCGGCGCGAGCCGATGCCGCCGGTGACGATGCGGTCCACCTCGGGGCTGTCCACCGTGAAGAAGCCGCGGATGCGCTCGCGCAGCGGGTGCTTGGCGAAGAGGTGGCGGATGCCGCGCAGGTCACCCAGGCCTTCCTCGCCGACATCGCCGACGAAGAGGATGTCATGCCGCGTGCGGATGCCGGCGGCGTCCATCGCGCGCAGGAAGCCCAGGTTCACGGCCAGGCTGCGCGTGTCGTCGCCCACGCCGGGCGCGAAGAGCTTCGTGCCCTCCCGCCGCACGCGGACATCGGTACCGGGGGGAAAGACCGTGTCCAGATGCGCCGCGACCACGATGACGTCGCCATTGCCGAAGCCGCGCCTGAGGCCGAAGACGTTGCCGACCTCATCCTGGCCGACCTCTTCCAGCCCATGGGCGCGCAGCATCTCCAGATAGGCCGCCGCCCGCTTCTCCTCGCCGAAGGGCGGGGAGGGGATTTCGGTGAGCGTGATGATGTCGGCCACCGTGCGGTCGTGCTCCGCGCGCATGGTGTCGCAGGCCTTCTGGTAGCTCGCATCGGCGCGTATGGCGGCAATGGTCTGGTCGCTGGTCATTCGGTCGTACCTGGGTCGGGAAGGGAGATGGAGCGGGGCGCCGTGCCGCGCCCCGCGCCCGTCAGACGATCTTGTTGATGAGGTCCGTGCGGCCGGCCTTCAGGCGCTCGATATTCTCCATCATGATGTCGAGCACGTTGTTCTCGAAGGCGCAGGTCTCACCGCCCGTATGCGGGGCGAGGAAGGCGTTCGGCAGCGTCCAGAGCGGCGAGGACTCGGGCAGCGGCTCGGTCGCCATCACGTCGAGGCCGGCGCCCTTGATGCGCTTCGTCTTCAGCGCCTCGATCATCGCCTCCTCGTCCACGACCTTGCCGCGGGCGCAGTTCACCAGATAGGCGCTGGGCTTCATGAGCGCGAAGGCCTTGGCGTCGATCAGGTTCGTCGTCTCCGGCGTCAGCGGGCAGACGAGCACCACGAAATCCGCGCGGGGCAGGATCTTCGGCAGGTCGGCCGTGGCGTAGACTTCGTCCGCGCCTTCTTTGCCGGAGGCGGGGTTGGCACGCACGCCGATCACCGTCATCTCGAAGGCCTTGAGCAGCTTGATCAGCCGCGCGCCGATCTTGCCCATGCCGACGACGATCGCGGTCTTGCCCGCCAGCTCGTCCTCGCGGATCTCGAAATCGCCCTTCATGCCCGACCAATGCTTCCGGGCCTGATCGTCGCGCGCCACGAAGAGGCGCCGCACCATGCCGAGCATGAGGCCGACCGCATGCTCGCTGACGGCGGCGGCGTTGGCGCCGGCGGCATTGCAGAGCGTGATGCCGTGCTTCTTCAGCACCTCCCGGTCGAACTGGTCCGTCCCGGAGGAGAGCGCCTGCACGTATTTCAGCTTGGGCGCCTTCTCCGGCAGGAAGTTCTTCCACATGCCGCTGATGACCAGCACCTCCGCATCCGCGACGCGGGCCTCCAGCTCCTCGAGGCTGCGGGCCTCGAAGCTCGGGTACGGATTGCCGCGCTCGGCGAAGCGATCGCCGTTGCGGTAGACGACATGGGCGAAGCCGATGGTCGGCTTGTCGGGAAAACTCACGCGGCAGACTCCTCGAGGAACACCTGGACGGCCTGGAACAGGGCGCCGCGATTGCGCTCCATCCACATGCCGTGCGTGCCTTCGCCCAGCAGCACGAGGCGCTTGCCGGGCGAGGCGGTCAGAAGCGGGAACAGGGTCTGCGCCATGTAGGGCGGCGTGTCCTGGTCCCATTCGCCCAGCACCAGCAGGGTGGGGGCGGTGATCTTGGCGGGGTCGTAGAAGGGACGGCCCGAACCCCAGTATTCGCGGATGTCGGCGAGGCTGCCGTTGGGCGCGCGCAGCGCCGGCGGGCTGCGGCGCAGGCCCTCGGGGTCGGTGGCCCATGTGACGCCGGCCCAATGCTCGAACCAGCCGGCCGGAACGAGCGAGGCGCGCGCGGCCTCAGGCACGCCCGCGCCGCGGCGGGCGCGCGCGGCCTCCTGCGTCACGAAGCGATAGGCGCCGAGCTGGCTGCCCGGATCGGCCGCCGATGTTCCTTGCTGGAGCCACAGCGGCGCGTAGAGCACCAGGCGTTCCACCACCGACGCATTGTCGGCGGCGAAGCGGCCCATGAGCTGCGTGCCCCAGGAATAGCCGAAATGGATGCACTTCGGGATGGACCGGCGGCCGCGCACGAAGGCGGAGACGGCGGCGATGTCGGCCACGGCCGTTTCGCCCCGCACCAGAGGCGGATTGGCTTCGGGCGGCTGGGCCATCTCGGGCGGACGGGTCGAGCGGCCATAGCCGCGGATGTCCATGCACCAGACGTCGAAGCCACGGCCGGCGATGTAGTCCATCCACGACAGCCCGCCGAGCGGCAGGTCGAAGGCCGTGTGGGCGGGGTAGGTCGCGCCATGGACCATGATGATCGTACGGCCCGGGGAGAAGCTGGTCAGGCTCTCCGGCCGCTTGTTGCGGACGAAGATCTCGATGCCCGCGTCGCCGGCGGGAACCATGAACTCCTCGGTGACGATACGCGGGGCCTGGGCCTGGGCCGTCCCGGTCGCGACGAAGGGCGCGGCCAAGGCCGGGGTGGCAAGCAGCATGCGGCGTTGCATCGGGTTCTCCCTGACGATGGGCGGCAGACTAGCCGGGGCGCGTCCGCTCCGCGAGGGGAGGGGTTGCGCCCGGCCTCAGCGCTCGCAGCGGATGAACAGCGTGCTCCGGTGGACCTGCTCGCCCACATCGGGGGCGCTGCGGTCCGGCCCGGTGCTTTCCGCCGTCCGGGCCTGGATTCCGGCCCGCCGGAGGAAGCCGAGCGCCGCCTGGCCCTGGACCGCGAAGTTCACGTTCTGCGCGATGTCGCCGGTCCGGCGGCTCACCGCCTGGGCGTTCAGCTTGGAGACGACGACGCCCACGACATGGCCCTGCATGTCGGTCAGCGGCCCGCCGGAATTGCCGGGCTGAACCTCGGCGCTGATCTGGTACTGGTTCGGGTTGTCGCCGAGACCGCGCAGCCCGTTCACCTCGCCGCGCGTGAGCTTGGGGTCGGAGCTGAGAAGCCCCGCCAGCGGGAAGCCATAGGCAATCACGCCCTCGCCCCGGCGGACGGCCGGGCCCGTGCGGAAGGCCAGGGGCGGCCCGACGAGGCCCGGCACGTTCAGGATGGCGACATCGAGCGCCGCATCCATCCGGGCCGGCGGAACGGCGGCGAGCCAGTGGCCGCTCGGCGTCCGCAACAGGATCCGATTGCAATTGTCCACGACATGATGGTTCGTCATCACGACATTGTCGGCCACCAGGAAGCCGGTGCCGGTCGAGGCCGCGCGGGCCTGTGCATTGGGCTGGACCACCGGCGCGCCGGGGGCCGGCCGCGCCATGTCGCCCGAGGCTGGCTGGCGCACCTGTCCCGGCGCGGGCGCGCGGGGGTTGGCCAGCGCGATCTCGCGGTTCGCGCAGATGTCCTGGTCGCGCAGCACGACCTCCCGCGCGTCCGACAGCACGAGGCGCAGATCGAAGCGGCAGCCCGCATCGGCATGGGGGTTCACTCGGAAGCCGCCCCCCTCGGCCAGCGGCCGGTCGGGCCGCAGGAGGTTCCCGCCCCAATCGCCGCTTCCGCCGCGGGGGCTGCGCACCGCGTAGAGCTGGGTGGCATCGGCCCCCGTCCGGTTCACCAGCCGGAAAGGCTGCGGTTCCGCCGCGTTCTGCGCCCAGGCCGGGGCGGCCGCGAGGACGAGGGCGAGAAAGGCGGCGGGGGCTCTGGAACGCATGGCGGAGATGTGCGCGAGGCGTTGCGCGGGCACAAGGCCCATCCCCATGTACTATTTTTGGAATCACCGCCCCTGTCGGCACGTTTCCGACAAACCTGAGAGGCGCTTCGGCGTTCCCATGGTGAGGAGCCGCCATAAGCGGCATCTGGAGAGCGCTCGCACAGGCAGGCGAGGGGCGGTTACCCGGCCCCCGTCACGATTCCGGCGATGCGTGCGGGAACCGTCTAGTGCCTTAGGCAGAGGAGTGCAGGCATGAACATCAGTGAGGCCGCAGCCGCCAGCGGCGTGAGCGCCAAGATGATCCGCCATTACGAGACGTTGGGCCTCGTGAAGCCGCTGCGGCAGAAGAACAACTACCGCAGTTACGATGCGCGCAGCGTATCGATCCTGCGCTTCATCCGGCATGCGCGGGATCTCGCCTTTCCGCTGGCGGAGGTGAAGCAGCTTCTGGGCCTGTGGCAGGACGACGGCCGCCAGAGCGCCGAGGTACGCCGCATCGCCCTGGCGCATGTCGAAGCGCTGGACGACAAGGCCCGCTCGCTCCGCGCCGTGGCGGATTCGCTGCGGCATCTGGCCAGCCATTGCCAGGGGGACGAGCGGCCCGACTGCCCCATCCTCGACCACATCAGCGGGGATGAGCGCCCGGCCCGGGAGACGGCGGGCCATCACAGCGAGCGCGTTCAGTAGACGTCCCAGTCACGCAAAAAAGCCCCGGCGGAGCGATCCGCCGGGGCTCTTTCGTTTGGGGCTGCCGCCAGGGCGTCAGTCGTTGTTACGCACGCCCATGAACTGCAGCATGAACTGGAAGAGGTTGATGAAGTTCAGGTAGAGGCCCAGCGCGTCCATCACGCTGCGCTTGCCCGCCTCTTCCGTGCCGGCGGCGTAGGCGTACTCGATGTAGTCGTTCTTGATCCGCTGCGTGTCATAGGCCGTCAGGCCGCAGAAAATCACCACGCCGAGGATCGAGACCACGAAGGCCACGGCCGGGGACTGCAGGAAGATGTTCACCAGCGACGCGAGGATGATGCCGATCAGGCCCATCATCATGAAGCTGCCCATCTTCGTCAGGTCGGTCTTGGTCGTGTAGCCGATCAGGCTCATCGCCGCGAACATGGCCGCGCAGACGAAGAACGTGCTGGCGATCGAGGTCGAGGTGTAGATCACGAAGATGTTCGCCATGCTGGCGCCCATCACCGCGCAGAATGCCCAGAACAGCGCCTGGACCGTCGTCTTGCTCATCCGGTTGATGCCGAAGGAGAGCGCGAGCACGAAGGCCAGCGGCGCGAAGATCGCGACATAGCCGAGGATCGTCGGCGCCGTCGCGTAGCCGCGCGGCGTGCGGACGACCGTGTAGAAGAGCTCGGCCACCGACGGGTTGTGCGCGATCAGGTAGGCGACGATGCCGGTCAGCAACAGGCCCGACGCCATCCAGTTGTAGACGCGCAGCATGTAGCTCCGCAGGCCGGCATCGAGCTGGACGGCATCCACGCCCGCAGTGCGGCTCCAGCCTTGGGTAGGCTGCGTCCACCGCGATTCAGGTTGGAAAGCCATGAAGTCGTATCCCTCCGATTGGGCTGAAGGAGCCCGTGTGGCGACTATATGGAGTTTCTGTAATCCGATTCAACGGAATTCGGAAGACTCCGGGGCGCCCCGCCACCTTGCGGGGAGCCTTATTCGTTACGCAACCATGGTGCCGGCCGCGCCCGAAGCGCCAATGCCGTTCCGGCATAGCCGAAGCCCAGGACCAGCAGCATGCAGCCCGCGACGGTGACCGCCAGCGTGCCCGGCAGGAAGATCCAGGGCTGGCGCATGACGCCGGTCACCACGCCCCAGGCGGCCGCCGTGCCGGCCAGCGCCGCCAGCAGCCCGGCCGCGATGCCGAGTACGCCGAACTCCACCAGGAAGGCCCGCAGGATCTGCGGCCGGGTGGCACCGACCGTCTTGAGGAGGACCGCCTCCCGCACCCTCCGGCGCTGGCCGGCCGCCACCGCGCCGGCGAGGACCAGCGCCCCGGCCAGCAGGGTGACCGACCCGGTGGCCCTCAGCGCGCCGCCGATGCGGCCGAGAAGGGCGCCCACGGCCTCCAGCGCCTCACGCACACGGATGCCCGAGACATTGGGCAGCGCGTCCGTGACCCGCCGAAGCAGCAGCGAATCCGCCGAGGCGTCGCCCCGGACCGTCGCGATATGGGTGTGCGGCGCCGAGGAGAGCAGGCCCGGCGAGGCGATCAGCGTGAAGTTCATCCCCAGGCTGCGCCATTCCACCTGCCGCAGATTGGCGATGGTCAGGTCAATGTCGCGGCCCAGGACGTTCACGGTGATGGTATCGCCCAGGCCGATTCCCCAGCCGCGGGCAATATTGGCGTCGAAGGAGACGAGCGGCGGGCCGTCATAATCCGGCGCCCACCAGCGCCCGGCCACGACCCGCGTGCCCTCCGGCATGGCGCCTGTATAGGTGAGGCCGCGGTCGCCGCGGAGCGCCCAGGCGGTCTCGGGTGTGGCCTGGACCTGCTCGGCCGGGACGCCGTTCACGGCGCTGACGCGGGCGCGAAGGCTGGGCACCCGGCGGACCTCGGCGACCCCCGGCGTGCCGCGGGCCAGCTCGTCGAAACGCTCCACCTGGTCGGGCTGGATATCGATGAAGAAGAAGTTGGGCGCCTGGGCGGGCATCTCGCTGCCCAGGGCGTGGCGCAGATTGCCCTCGATCTGCGCGATCGTGGCCAAGGTCGTGAGGCCCAGGCCGAGCGCCACCAGCAGGATCGGCGTGGCGCTGCCCGGGCGGTGCAGGTTCGCGAGGCCAAGCCGCCAGGCGGGACGCCGGATGCCGGAAAGCCGGCGGGCACCGGCCATCAGCAGCCATGCGCCGCCGCGGAACAGGAGCATGGCCGCCAGCGCGCCGAGGCAGAAATAGAGGCCGAACCATGGCTGCTCGGCCGTCAGGATGATGAGGGCGACCAGCGCCACCGCCGCCGTGCCATTGGCGAGCGCGACCTTCCAGCCCGGCCAGAAGCCGCCCCGGCCCAGGGTGTCGCGGAACAGGGCGGCGCCCGGGATCCGGCCCGCGCGGCCCAGCGGCCAGAGCGCGAAGGCCAGCGCCGTCAGCAGGCCGTAGAGCGCGGCCTGGGCGAGGGGCGCTGGATAGACGGCGATGCGCGGCGGGATGGGCAGCGCGTCGCCCAGGGCCTGCGCCGCGATCAGCGTCAGCCCCCAGCCCAGGACGAGCCCGATGGCGATTCCCAGCGCCGAGAGCGCCAGGACCTGGATCAGGTAGGCCGCGAAGATCGCCCCGGTGGGCGCGCCCATGCAGCGGAGGGTGGCGATGGTCGTGGCCCGCGCCTCCAGCCAGGCCCGCACGCCGGTCGCGACGCCGATGCCGCCCACGAGAAGGGCGGTGAGCCCCGCCAGAGTGAGGAAGGACGCCGCGCGGTCCAGGAAGCGGTTCACCCCCGGCTCGGCTTGGTCGGCCCGCCGGATACGCCAGGACGCCGAGGGGAAGGCGGCCGCGAGCTCCCGCGCCGTCTCGCGCGCCGAGGCGCCGGCCGGCAGGCGGATGCGGTATTCATAGGTGACGAGGCTGCCCGGCTGGAGCAGCGCCGTTGAAGCCAGCTGGTCGAGGGGGATGATGGCGCGCGGGCCGAAGATGGTCGGCGTGGCCACGCGGTCCGGCTCCTCCGTGATGCGCGCGGCGAAATCGAGCTGGGCCTCGCCCAGGCGCAGCGGTGTGCCGGTCTCGACGCCCAGGCGCTCGGCGATGCTCGGGTCGAGGAAAACCACGGGGCCCCGCATCGGCGCGGCAGGCTCGAGCCCCAGCCGCCCGTAGAGGGGGTAGCGGTCATCGGCGGCCTTCAGCTCCACCAGCATGCGCTCGCCATTCGGGGCGATGAGCATGCTGCGCATGAGCACGACCTGGCTGACGGTCGCGCCACGCGTGCCGAGCCAGTCCAGCACGGGCGGCTCCACGGGCTGGTTCCCGGCACGGATCTCGAGGTCGCCGCCCAGGATGCGGGCGCCATCGGCCTGCAGCCCGGCACCGATCCCGGCGCGCAGCGTACCCACTGCGGCGATGGCCGCCACGCCTAGGGCGAGGCAGGCCAGCACGATCCGCAGCCCCCGCGTGCCCGTGCGCAGCTCGCGCCGGGCCAGGGTGAGGCCGAGGCGCAGGTTCCTCATTCCGCCGCTTCCGCCTGGCGGGCGGCATCCGCGGCGCTATCGGCGGCGATCAGCCCATCCTGCACCTGCACCTGCCGCTCGCAGCGGGCGGCCAGCGCGGGGTCATGCGTAATAAGGATGAGGGTGGTGCCGTATTTCTCGCGAAGGTCGAAGAGCAGGTCCATGACCGCGAGGCCGGTGGCGCGATCCAGGTTGCCGGTGGGCTCGTCGGCCAGGATCAGGCGGGGCAGGGCCACGAAGGCCCGGGCCACGGCCACGCGCTGCTGCTCGCCGCCCGAGAGCTGGCCGGGATAATGCGTCAGGCGATGGCCGAGGCCCACGGCCTTCAGCGCGGCTTCAGCCCGGGTGAAGGCGTGCTCGTCACCTGCGAATTCCAGGGGCAGCGCCACGTTCTCGAGCGCCGTCATGGTGGGGACGAGGTGGAAGGACTGGAAGACGATGCCCACCTCCTCCCGCCGGAAGCGGGCCAGGGCGTCCTCGTCCAGGGCGGCCAGGTCGCGCCCCGCCACGCTCAGGCTGCCCGAACTGGCGCGCTCCAGCCCCGCCAGAAGCATGAGCAGCGAGGTCTTGCCGGAGCCCGAGGGGCCGACGATGCCGACCGCCTCGCCCTCGCCGATCGTGAGGCTGACCCCGCGAAGGATGTTGACCCGGCCAGCGCCGGACCCCACCTCGAAGGTGAGGTCGCGAGCCTCGATCAGCGGCCCGGCGGAGGTGTTTGGCTTGTCCATCAGCGGTGAATATGGGCGGCGCGCTGCGCTGCAAAAGCTTTTGTTTCTTTTTGCGACACCTGCCTGGGCCCAGACGTCCCGGAGCGAGCCCATCCGGCTCCTCGCCTTGGGCGATTCTCTCACTGCCGGCTACGGCCTGCCTCGGGGACGGGGCTTCGTGCCACAGCTCCAGGCCGCGCTGGATGCCAGTGGCCGGCGGGTCCGCGTGCTGGATGCGGGCGTCTCGGGCGACACCATGGCTGGCGGCGCGGCACGGCTCGACTGGGCCTTGGCCGACCGGCCGCAGGCGGCCATCGTGGCGCTGGGCGGCAATGACGGGCTGCGCGGCCTGCCGCCCGCCCGCACCGCCGAGGCTCTGGAATCCATTCTCTCCCGGCTCGAGGCTCGGCGGATTCCCGTCCTGCTCGCAGGCATGCTGGCGCCGCCGAATCTGGGCCGCGACTATGGCGCGGCCTTCGAGAAGCTCTACCGGGACGCCGTGGCGAAACGCCCCGACATCTTGTTCTACCCCTTCTTCCTCGACGGAATCGCCGCCGAACCGGCACTCAACCAGCCTGATCGCATTCACCCGAACGAGGCCGGCGTGGCCGAGCTGGTGCGCCGCATCCTGCCTGTCACCGAACAACTTCTGGACCGCGTGCCGCCCCAGGCCGCAGGATAACTCCCGAATCGGGAAGGAGGCCTGACCCATGCGTCTCTTCGTCGCACTGGACCTTCCTGCGGATGTGAAGGACCGCCTGGCCGCCATGGCTGGGGGTATCCCCGGTGTCCGCTGGATCCCACCCTCCAACTATCATCTGACCCTGCGCTTCATCGGCGAGGTTCCGGGCTACATGGCCGAGGAGGTCGACCTCGCCCTGGCGGGAATCCGCGCCAAGCCCTTCGAGCTTCGGCTCGGCGGAATCGGGACCTACGAGAAGGGCGGCAAGGTGCTGTCCATCCACGCGGTGGCCGAGCGGACGCCGGGCCTCGCGCATCTGCAGACCAAGATCGAGACGGCGCTGCAGCGGGCGGGCCTGCCGCCTGAGCGGCGCAAGTTCCAGCCCCATGTCACACTGGCCCGGACCGACGGCGCGCCGCTGGCCAAGCTCGCGGGGTTTCTGCAGGCCCATAACCTCTTCCGGAGCGAGCCCGTGATGGTGGAGCATTTCGTGCTCTTCTCCTCGCGCCTCGGGAAGGAGCAGGCCGTCTACACGCCCGAGGTCGAGTACGCCCTGGCGGCCTGATCTCGCGCCGTGAGGGCCACCGGCCGGGGCGCGTTGCCGGCCGATGCGGAGCCGGGCTTCCCCGGGCGCTTCCCGGCGCGCTAGAAGCGGGGCGTGGCAAGGTTCCGTTCCCTGCTGATCCGCCTGATGGCCGTCGTGCTGCTCCTGCAGTCCGGCGCGGCCATGGCGCATTGCCTGCGTGGCATGAGCCATGGCGAGGCCATCGAGATCTGCTCGATCGACGGCGTCCGCACCATCCACCTCGACCAGGACGGCAATCCGCTGGCCGACGAGGCGCCGCAGATGCAGGGCGGCTTCTGCCCGGCCTGCCATGCCCTGCCGGCCGTCGAGCTTCCGGGGCCTCCCATCGTCGCCGCCCCGGCCTGGCATCTGGCCTCGCCCAACTGGCATGCCGCCGGCGAGGCGCGCCTGCTGCCGCCGGCCCGCGCGCCGCCCTACGCCACGAGAGCGCCGCCCGCCTTCGCGATCTGAACCCGCCCACGGAGCCGCCTCGCGCGGCCCGTGCCTGTTCCGTTCGCCAAGGCCTCTCCCGATGTCCCGCTCTCTCCGCGCCGTTCTCTGCGCGCCCCTCTTCGCCTTCTCCGGCCCGGCCTGGGCCCAGACCGCCGGCCCCTCGGCCACCGACCTGCCGGAGATGCAGGTCACCGCGCCCGCCTCCGCGCTGACGGTGCCGAGCAATGCCGAGGCGCAGCAGCGCCTCTGGTCCACGCCCGGCGCCAACAGCATGGTCCCGGCCAGCGGGTTCCTCGACCGCCCGGGCACCACCGGCATCCGCGACATGCTGGAGTATACGCCCGGCGTCTTCGCGCAGCCGAAATGGGGCGAGGACACGCGCCTCTCCATCCGTGGCTCCGGCCTCGCCCGGAACTCGCATCTGCGCGGCGTCCGGCTGTTGCAGGACGGCATCCCCATCAATCAGGCCGACGGCAGCGGCGATTTCCAGGAGCTGGATCCGCTCACCTTCCAGCGCGTCGAGGTGCTGCGCGGCGGCAATGCCTTCGCGCTGGGCGCCAACACGCTGGGCGGCGCCCTCAACTTCGTGACGCCCACGGGCCACGACGCGCCGGGTGGCAACATCCGCATCGAGGGCGGGACGAACGGCTTCCTGCGCGGCCAGGTCTCGGGCGGCATGGTGAAGGGGCCCTGGGACGGCTGGGGCAGCGCGACGATGCTCACCCAGGACGGCTGGCGCGACCACAGCGGCGGGCGGAGCGACCGGCTCAACCTCAACGTCGGCTATCGCATCGCGGACAATGCCGAGACGCGGCTCTTCTTCGCCTACAACTCCCTCCAGCAGGACATCCCGGGCGCGCTGACCCGCAGCCAGGCGCTGCAGACGCCACGCATGGCCAATCCGGCCAATCTCGCCCTCAACTATCAGCGGAACATCGAGAGCTACCGCCTGGGCTCGCGCACCGCCATCCAGCTGGACGGCGCGCTGGTGGAGTTCGGCGGAAGCTGGGTGACGCGGCACCTGATCCACCCGATCTTCCAGTACCTCGACAACCAGACGAACGACTTCAACCTCTTCGGCCGCGTGACCGCGGATGGGCAGGTGGCGGGGCTGCGCAACCGGCTCGTCGCCGGCTTCAACTACGCCTACGGCACCAACGACAACCGGCGCTTCGTGAACCTCTCCGGCGTGCGGGGCGCGCAGACCTATTCCTCCTGGGACACGGCGCAGACGGTCGACGGCTATGTCGAGAACAGCCTCTATGTCCTCCCGCGCCTCGCGGTGGTGACGGGCGTCGCGGGCGGCGAGGCCATGCGCCGCAGCGACAACCGCCTGAATGCCTCGCTGGGCGGCGAAGGGCGCTGGAACTGGATCAATCCGCGCGCCGGCCTGCTCTGGCAGGTGACGGACCAGGTCCAGGCCTTCGGCAATCTCAGCTGGTCCACCGAGCCGCCGACGATGAGCGACCTCGTGGCCCTGGTGCCGCTGGGCGGCTTCTCGCTGCTCAAGCCGCAGCGCGCGACGACGCTCGAGATCGGCTCGCGCGGCACGGCCGGCGGCATCACCTTCGAGGCCTCGGCCTACCGCTCCTGGATCGACAAGGAGATCCAGCTCTTCGTCGGCGCCGTCTCCGGCACCAGCTACGCCCGCAATGCCGACCGCACGATCCACCAGGGCATCGAGCTCGGCGCCAGCGCGGAGGTCGCCCGGGCGCTGTTCAACCCGCGCGACAGCGTGACCCTGCGTGGTGTCTACACCTTCAGCGACTTCCGCTTCGACGGCGACGCCACCTATGGCGACAACCAGCTGCCTGGCGCGCCGCGCCATGTGCTGCGGGCCGAGGCGCGCTACCGCCATCCCTCCGGCTTCTGGGTCGCGCCCAATCTCGACTACGTGCCGGAGGGCTTCTACGTCGACAACGCCAACACCACCCGCACGGACGCCTACTTCCTCGTCGGCCTGCGCGCGGGCGCCGAATTCCTGGACGGGCGCCTCGGCGTCTTCCTGGAGGCGCGCAACCTGGCCGACCAGCGCTATATCTCGTCGGCCTCCGTCACGCCCGTCGCCGCACCGAACGCGGCCCTCTTCGAACCTGGCCTCGGACGCTCCGCCTATGCCGGCGCGCGCTTCCGCTTCTGAAGGAGCCCCTGTCATGAAGACGCTTCTTGCCGCTCTTCTCCTCGCCGCCCTCCCGGCGGCGGCCCCCGCGGTCGCCCATGTCACGCTCGAGCCCGCCGAGACGCGGGCCGGGAGCTACACGCGCCTCGCCTTCCGCGTGGGCCATGGCTGCCAGGGCGCGGCTACCACCGCCATCGAGGTGGCGCTGCCCCAGGGCGTGACCACCGCGCGCCCCATGCCCAAGCCCGGCTGGGAGATCGCCATCGAGCCCGGCGCCTCCGTGGCCTGGCGTGGCGGCCCGCTGCCCGACGCCTGGTATGACGAGTTCGTGATGATGATCCGCGCGCCGGAGGCCGAAGGGCCCATCGCCTTCCCGGTTACCCAGCGCTGCGGCGAGCAGGTGGCGGCCTGGACGCAGGTCGCGGCCCCGGGCGAGGCCCGGCCGCGCTCCCCCGCGCCGCTGCTGCGCTTGGTCCAGGCGCCCGGCGCGGCCGCACAGGGGCCCATCCGCGTGGAGACCCCCTGGACCCGCGCGGCCGGGCAGGGGATGCAGGGCGCCGGCTTCATGACGCTGCGGAACACGGGCACCGAGCCGGACCGCCTCGTCTCCGCGACCACCCCGGCCGCGCAGCGCGTCGAGCTGCACACCAGCCTGCGCGAGGGCGACGTGATGCGCATGCGGCCCGTCGAGGATATCCCCGTGCCCCCCGGCGGCAGCGTGAGCCTGGCGCCGGGCGGCCTGCATATGATGCTCATGGGCCTGACCCAGCGGTTGGAAGCGGGGCAGAGCGTCCCCGTGACCCTGCGCTTCGCCCGCGCGGGCGAAGTGACGGTGCAGCTCCAGGTCCAGGCGGCGGGCGCGCGCGGGCCGATGCAGGGGCACCAGCACTAGCTGGGCCCCCGCGCCTCGGCGGCCCGACGGCCTTCCCGCCGCGATCGGGAGCTCCCGGGCGGGTCGCCTTTCACCGGCGGGCGTTTCGCGTATCCTGCCGGCGAACAGAGGGAACCCCGACCATGGACGGCATGCAGGCCGAGGCGACGACGCCCATTCTCACCTTCGAGGGCGCGCGCGCGACCATCCGCCTCAACCGCCCGGCCGTGCACAACCGCATCGAGCCCGCGGACCTGCTGGCCCTGATGGCGCATTTCGAGGCGATCGAGGCCAACCCGGATGTCCGCGTCGCGGTGCTGACGGGGACGGGCAAGTCCTTCTCCTCCGGCTACCACCTCGGCGACCTCGCGAGCCGTCCGGATGCCGAGGTGACCGGCCAGGACGGGCCGAGCTTCGAGGCCATGACGAACCTGCTGGAGAACCTGCGCGTTCCGGTGATCTGCCGGCTCAACGGCGGCGTCTATGGCGGTTCGACCGACCTCGCCTTGTGCTGCGACTTCCGCATCGGCGTCGATACCTGCGAGATGTTCATGCCGGCGGCGCGGATCGGCATCCACTACTACCCCTCGGGCATGCTGCGCTATGTGAGCCGCCTGGGCCTCAACGCGGCCAAGAAGCTGTTCCTCACGGCCGAGAAGATCCTGGCGCCAGAGATGCTGGCGATCGGCTACCTGACGGAGATGGTTCCCGCGGCCGAACTGGATGCGCGGGTGGATGCGCTCGCGAACCGCCTCGCCTCGCTGGCGCCGCTCTCGGTGCAGGGCGTGAAGCGCAGCCTGAACGAGATCGCGCGCCAGGAATTCGACGCGGAGGGCGCGGTGTTCCGTGCCCAGGCCAGCCAGCGCAGCGAGGACGTGAAGGAAGGCCTCGCCGCCTTCCGCGAGAAGCGGGCGCCCGTCTTCAAGGGACGCTAGTAGAGCGCCCGCAGCTCGTCGAAGGCGCGGTCCAGATCGGCCTCGCCATTATAGCCATGGAAGCTCACCCGGATGCGGCCGCGGCCGTTCCAGGTGAGCACGCCCTTCGCCTCCAGCGTTTTGACGGCCTTCGCCGCCTCGGGATGCGGCAGGCAGCAGCTCGCGCCGTGGAACTCGGGCGTCATGACCGGAAGCTGCGCGTCGAGGCAGCGGCGCCGCAGCTCGCCCGCGAGGCCGGTGACATGCGCCTCGATGCCCGGGTGCTGCGCCAGGTAGTCGAGCGCCTCGCCCAGCACATAGACGCCCGCGTGATTCGGATTGCCGCGGCAAAAGCGCATGGCGTCGGGCACGAGGCCGACCGGGTTGCGCCAATCCGGCCGTGCCTGGCTGGCCATGGAGTACCAGCCCGCGCTGCGCGGCGCCCAGCCGGGCTGGCGCGCGCGGTTCCAATAGGCGATGGCGATGCCGGAGATGCCGAGCAGCCATTTATAGCTCGCGGCGAAGGCGAAATCGGCGATCCCGGCCTCGATCGGCATCCAGCCCGCCGACTGCGTGTGGTCCACCACCAGCAGCGCCCCATGGCGGTCCGCCACCGCGCGCAGCGCCGGCAGGTCCGCGCGCTCGGCATTCAGGAAGCTCGTGCTGCTGACGGCGATGAGGCGCGTGCGCGGGCCGGTGGCGGCGGCGATGCCCGCGACGCCCTCGGCCACGCGGAGCGTCACGCCCGGGCGCAGCGCGAAGGGCGCGGCCAGCGATGGGTATTCGATGTCGGGCACGACGACCTCGTCGCCCTCGCGCCAGTCCAGGCTGTCGGCGAGCATGGAGACGCCCTCGGCCACCGAGGAGACGAGGCCGATATCCTCCTGCATGCAGCGCCATGCGGAGGCGATCCGGCGGCGCAGCGCCAGGATCTCTTCCTCCTGCCGGGCATCGCCCGCGGGGCCGTCTGACTTGTCGGCCAGGTAGCGCGTGACGGCATCCGCGGCGCGTCGCAGCGCCGGCGTCTTCCCGCCCGCACACAGATGCGCCACGCCGGGCACGATGTGGAAGTCGTCGCTGTCAAAAAGGGCATCCATGCCATGAGCATGGGCTTTTCCGCGCATTCACGGCAATCCCGCCTGTGTCAGGGCCCGGAATGCTGCCTATAAGGTGAGGAAGCCATTGGTCCGGGAATCTGGTCGCGCATGTCGATCCACGTCGCCCTTACGCATCGCACCAGCTACACCTACGACCGCGCGGTCACGCTAGGCCCGCAGACCATCCGGCTCAGGCCCGCCCCTCATGCGCGCACGCCCATCCTGGCCTATTCGTTGAAGATCGAGCCCCAGCCGCACTTCATCAACTGGCAACAGGATCCGCAGGGCAATTTCCAGGCCCGGGTCGTCTTCCCCGAGCGCGTCACGCATTTCGACGTGACGGTGGACCTCGTCGCCGATATGGCGACCATCAATCCGTTCGACTTCTTCCTCGAACCCGACGCCGAGCACTATCCCTTCGCCTACGACCCCGTGCTGGACCAGGAGCTGGCTCCCTTCCGCAAGCTGGAGCCCGCGGGCCCTCTGTTGAAGGCGCTGCTGGCCGAGATCCCGCGCGGCAAGCAGCGCATGGTGGACATGCTGGTCTCCATCAACCAGCTCGTGCAGTCGCGTATCTCCTACATCGTGCGCATGGAACCGGGCGTCTGGGAGCCGGAGCGCACGCTCGGCGAGGGCAGGGGTTCCTGCCGCGATTCGGGTTGGCTGCTGGTGCAGACGCTGCGCCACCTCGGCTTCGCCGCGCGTTTCTGCTCGGGATACCTGATCCAGCTTGTGGCCGACCAGAAGCCGGTGGATGGCGGGGCGGAAGGCCCCACTGCCGACTTCACCGACCTGCACGCCTGGGCCGAGGTCTACCTGCCCGGCGCCGGCTGGGTCGGGCTCGACGCGACCTCGGGTCTCATGGCGGGCGAAGGGCATATCCCGCTGGCCGCGACGCCGGAGCCACAATCGGCCGCCCCCATCTCGGGGCTGGTGGAGAAGGCCGAGACGGAATTCGACTTCGAGATGTCGGTGACGCGCCTGCGCGAGACGCCCCGCGTCACCAAGCCCTACACGCCCGAGACCTGGGCCGCGATCCGCGCGGCGGGCATGCGGGTGGATGAGGCCATCGAGTCCGGCGGCATGCGCCTGACCATGGGTGGCGAACCCACCTTCGTCGCCTCCACCGACCGCGACGCGCCGGAATGGAACACGGATGCCCTCGGCCCCACCAAGCGCGCCTATGCCGGCCGCCTGCTGCGGCGGCTGATCCCGCTCTGGTCCAAGGGGGCCGTGATCCACACGGGGCAGGGCAAGCAATATCCTGGAGAGCCGTTGCCGCGCTTCGCGCTCTCGGCGCATTGGCGCGTGGATGGCGAGCCCGTGTGGCGCAACCCGACGCTGCTGGCCTCGGACGACGATACGGGCCGAGCGACGCAGCGAGAGGCCGCGGATTTCGCGAAGCTGCTGGCCGAAAGGCTGCAGGTCCCACCCGACCTCGTGCGGCCGGCGCATGAGGACATTCACTACTACCTCTGGCGCGAGAGCCGGCTGCCGGCGAACGTGGTCGCGGAGGACAGCAAGCTTCGGGACAAGCTGGAGCGCGCGCGCTTCGCGCGCCTCTTCCGCGGCGGCCTCGCGACGCCGACAGGCTCCGTCCTGCCGCTGCGCCGCGTGATTCAGGGCGGCGAGCGGCGTTGGCAATCCGGGCGGTGGTTCTTCCGTGACGACACGCTGTTCCTGACCCCGGGCGATGCGCCTATGGGCCTGCGCCTGCCGCTCAGCTCGCTCCCCTGGATCGATCCGGAGGAGTTGATGATGGAGGCGGACAGCCCCGTCGACCCCTTCGCGCCTGAGCGGCCGCTGCCCTTGCTCGACCAGATTCGCGCCTCGCTGCGTCTCGATCAGGGGCTGGAAGGCGAGCTGCCCGCGGACCAGCGGCCCACGCCGCAGCCCGCGCCGGAGGTGGGGATGGACGACCCTGCCCAGGTCCGCACAGCGCTTTGCGTCGAGCCTCGCAACGGGCTGATCCATGTCTTCTTCCCGCCGCTCTACGACGCGGAGGATTGGCTCGCCCTTATCGCCGCCGTGGAGGCGACGGCGGAGGAGACGGGCAACAAGGTGTTCATCGAGGGCTATCTGCCGCCTTCCGATGCCCGCCTGCGCCACTTCTCCGTCACGCCGGACCCCGGCGTGATCGAGGTGAATATCCATCCCGCCCAATCCTGGCCCGAGATGGTGGAACGTACCGAGCAGCTCTACGAGGAAGCGCGGCAGACGGGCCTCTCGGCCGAGAAATTCATGCTGGACGGCAAGCATGTCGGTACCGGGGGCGGCAACCATGTCGTCATGGGCGCGGCGCGCGCCGAGGACAGCCCGTTCCTCCGCCGGCCGGACCTGCTGCGGAGCCTCGTCTCCTTCTGGCACAACCACCCTTCGCTGAGCTTCCTCTTCAGCGGGCTCTTCATCGGTCCCACCAGCCAGCATCCGCGCGTGGACGAGGCGCGCATGGACGCGCTGCGCGAGCTCGAGATCGCCTTCGGCGAGCTCGACCGCATGGGCGGAAATCCGCCCCCCTGGATGACCGACCGGCTGTTCCGCAACATCCTCGCGGACATGACGGGCAATACGCACCGGACCGAGTTCTGCATCGACAAGATGTACGATCCGAACTCGCCCAGCGGGCGCCTCGGCCTGGTGGAATTCCGCGCCTTCGAGATGCCGCCGCATCCGGAGATGAGCCTCGCGCAGATGCTGCTCATGCGCTCGGCGCTCGCCGCCTTTTGGCGGGTGCCCTACCGGCGCTCGCTGGTGCGCTGGGGTACCGCGCTGCATGACCGCTTCATGCTGCCGCACCATGCCGAGGAGGATTTCTACGGCGCGCTGGAGGAGGTCGGGCAGCTCGGCTTCCCGCTGCAGCGCGAATGGTTCGCGCCGCACCTTGAATTCCGCTTTCCCAAGATCGGCGAGATCGCAGCCGAGGGCATGACGCTGGAGCTGCGCGAGGCGCTGGAGCCCTGGCACGTGCTCGGCGAGGAGCAGGCGGCCGGCGGCACCGTCCGCTACGTGGACAGCAGCGCCGAGCGCGTGCAGGCCAAGGTCTCGAACTGGGTGCCGGAGCGCTACCTGCTCGCCGCTAACGGCGTGGCCGTGCCGCTTCAGCCCACCGGCCGCGCGGGCGAGTTCGTGGCCGGCATCCGCTTTAAGGCCTGGGATCCGCCGTCGGCGCTGCATCCCTCGGTCCGGGCGCAGGGGCCGCTGGTGCTCGACATCCACGACCGCTGGACGGGACGCGCCATCGGCGGGATGACCCATCAGGTGGTCCATCCGGGCGGCATGGCCTATGAGAGCTTCCCCGTGAACGCCAATTCCGCCGAGGCGCGCCGCCGCTCGCGCTTCTTCCCCTATGGCCACCGGCCGGGCGCCACCGTTCTGGCCGAGCCGCAGCGCAGCCTGGAGCATCCGTGCACGCTCGACCTGCGCGCCTTTGCGGGGACGGCGCGCGGCTGATGGACGGCCATGGCTAAGCTCTACGGTGCAGGCCCGGACGAGATGGTCTCGGGCGCCGGGCGCATCCGGGGCCATTGGCGCGCCCTGATGGGGCTGATCGGCAGCCTCGGCCGCCCCGCCATTGTCGAGCGAGGGCAAAGGCTGGCGCGCGCCATGGCGGATGACGGCGTGGCCTCCCTGCTGCCGGGCGCGGCGGCGGGCGGCCTTTGGCGGCTCGACCCCGTGCCGCTGCCGGTCATGGCGGAGGAGTTCGAGGCCCTGGCCGCCGGCATCGTGCAGCGCGCGCGTCTGCTGGAGGTCGTGTTGGCCGATCTCTACGGCCCGCAGACGCTGCTGGCCGACGGGCATCTGCCCGCGCCCTTCGTCTTCGGCAGTCCTGCCTTCCTGCGGACCGCGCGCCGCAGCTCGGCGGGTCCGCACCGGCCCTTGCTGCACCTCTATGCGGTGGACGTGCTGCGCAGGCCGGATGGAGCCTGGGCGGTGCTGCAGGACCGCACGAGCCTCTGTTCCGGCCTCGGCCAATTGCTGGAGAACCGGCGGCTGCTGAACGCCGCCATGCCCGAGTTCTTCCACACCGTTCAGCCCCGCTCCATCGCCGGCTTCTTCGAGCTCTGGCAGGAGGCGCTGAGCCGCCTCGCGCCGCATGGCTTGCGGGATCCGGCGACGGCGCTGCTTTCGCCGGGCACCCGGGATCCGCATTGGTACGAGCACATGGTGCTCTCGCGCGAACTGGGCTGTGCGCTGGTCGAGACGGGCGATCTCACCATGCGCGGCGGCTCGCTCTTCCTGAAGACGCTCGCGGGACTGGAGCCGGTGGATGTCGTGCTCTCGCGGGTTGATGCCGCGACGCTCGACCCGCTGGACCAGCCGGAGGCCAATGCCGCCGGTGGCGTGCCTGGCATCCTGGACGCGGTGCGCCACGGCGCGCTGAGCGTGCTGAACGCGCCGGGCAGCGCGCTCGGTGAGGCGCCCGCGCTGCCCGCCTTCCTGGATCACCTTTGCCCGCTGCTGCTGGGCGAGACCCTGATGCTGCCCTCGCTGCCGACTCATTGGCTGCCCGGCGCCGGCGCGCCCTTGCCGCCGCTGCCCGACGGCTATGCGGAGTGGTGCTTCCGGCCGGCCGGGCAGGGCGCGGCCCCGGAGCTCTTCGACCGGCCGGGCGTGACAGGGCAGGGCGGTCTTGCCGCCATCGCGCTGCCGCCGCTTCCGGTGGCGCCCGCGCTGGACGGCGCGGGCCTCAGTCCCGAGCCCTTCGTGCTTCGCCTCTTCGCCGTCTCGGACGGAACGCGCTGGCAGGTGCTTCCGGGGGGCCTTGCGCGCGTGGCACGGGAAGGCACCCGGCTCACGGGGCGCATGCCGGGCGGCGGCTGGTGCAAGGATGTCTGGGTGCCGGCCGACCCCTCCGAGGCCATCATCGGACCCGCGGCCCAGGCCGGGCCGCCCATCCCCATACGGCGCACGGCCGGCGCTATCCCTTCGCGGGTCGCGGACAATTTCTATTGGCTGGGCCGCTATGTGGAGCGGCTGGACCGCGCCGCGAGGCTCATGCGGGCCACCATCTCCCGCCTCAAACGCGGCGCGCCGCTGCCGCGGGAGCTGGCCGAGCTCCAGACGCTCGCCATTTGCCTCGCGGAAGCTCAGCTCGTGAACGGCGAGTCCCGGCCGAGCGCCGGCAGCCTGACGCCGCTCGCCGATGCGCTCAACCGCGCCGCCCTGCCGGCGATCCGCGATTTGCAGGGGCGCATCGCGGGGCTGATGGAATCCGTGCGTGACCGGCTCACCGCCGATATGCACGCGACCTTCAAGCAGACCCTGCGCGATGCCGAGGCCGCGCTCGACGGCGGCCCCTTGGCGCTGCCCGATCTCGGCCGCGCGCTGCTTCCCTCGCTCCGCTTCGCCAATGCCGTGGCGGGCATCGCCTCCGAGAACATGGTGCGCGGCGGCGCCCGGCTGTTCCTGGAGCTGGGCCGGCGGATCGAGCGCGCGCAGGCCGTGGCGGGCGAGGTCGCCATCGCGCTGGATGGGCCGCCCGCGCGCATCGAGGCGGGGCTGCGCCTGATCCTGGAGCTGTGCGACAGCGTCATCACCTATCGCAGCCGCTACCTCGCGGTCCTTCAGCCTGCCCCGGCGCTGGACCTGGTGTTGGCGGATCCGGCGAACCCCCGGGGCCTCGCCTTCCAGCTGGAGGCGATACGCTCGGCGCTCCTCGAGATCGCGGGCGGGGCGGATGCGGGGACGGCTGCCGAGGTGGCGCGCGTGCTGGCGGAGACGCAGGCCTTCACGCCGCGCCTGCTGGCGGCCCCCAACCAGGCCGAGGAGGCGAGCGGCCGGCTGCCGGAGGAGCTTCGCCGCATCGCCGCCGCGATCCGCGACATTTCCGATCAGATCGGGCGCCGCTACTTCGCCCTCCTGCCGCCGGCGCGCGCCATCGGCGTCGACATGGGCGAGGCCGTGGTGCTGGAGGCCTGATCCCTGCCGGGGATGGATGGCGGCAGGGGGCCGCATGCGGCTAAATGGCCCCATGAGCCCGGCCAACCTAAGCGCATGATCTACTGCCTGCGGCACCGCACGGCCTACGACTACGCGCAGACCGTGGACCTCGCGTCGCATCTGCTGCACCTCAAGCCGCGGGCGCTGCCGGGCCAGCGGGTGATCCAGGCGCGGCTTACCTGCATGCCGAAGCCGGATCATCACACCGAGACGCACGACCATTTTGGCAATGCGGCGACACGGCTTTTTCTCGTTGCGCCGCACACGAGTTTCGAGGTGACGGTCGACTCCGTGATTGAGGTCGATTTTCCGCCGCCGCCCGAAGCCGAAGCCACGTGGGCGTGGGAGGAGGTCGCGGCGGTGGCCGGTGGCGCCGAGACGGCCGATTTCCTGGGCCCCACCACCTTCGTACCCCTGCTGGAGGAGGCGCTGGCCTTCGCGCGCGTCTCCTTCCCGGCCGGGCGGCCGGTTCTGGCGGGGCTGCTCGACCTCAATGCCCGCATCCGGTGCGAATTCACCTTCCAGGCGGGCGTCACCAGCATCACCACCCCGATCGCCGAGGTGCTGCGGACGCGGCGGGGCGTCTGCCAGGATTTCACGCAGGTGATGCTCGCGGGGCTGCGGGGCCTCGGCCTGCCGGCGCGCTACGTGTCGGGCTATGTGCGGACGCGCCCGCCGCCGGGCCAGGCACGCCGCCGCGGCGCGGACCAGTCCCACGCATGGGTCTCCGCCTGGATGGGGCCGCGCGACGGCTGGGTGCAGCTCGACCCCACCAACGGCATCGTGGTGCGGGACGAGCATGTGCTGCTCGCCTGGGGGCGGGACTTTTCCGACATTTCGCCGCTCCGGGGCGTGCTGCTCGGCGGCGGCGCCCATCGGCTCGAGGTGAATGTGGACCTGGAGCCGGAGACGGTCGCCTTCTAGCGCCCGATCCGTGGAGGAGGCACCGCCGGAGCGGCGAATCAGCCGCTCTCTAAAGGTCGAGCTGGGTCGCGACGTCGGAGAAGAGGAAGCCGGCGAGCCGCGCATCCGCGCCGGGCGCCGCGCAGAGCAGCGCGCCCACCGGCATGCCGGTCGCGTCGTCCAGCCCGGCCCGAAGGGTCGCGATGGGACCGCCGAGCGCCGTAAAGGGAATGACGAAGGAGGGGTCGCCCGTCGTGCCGTCCTGGGGCGCAACGTCGGGCGCGGCTGGCAGCAGCAGCAGGTCGTTCGGGCCGAAGCCCGCCCAGAATTCCTGCCGGAAGCGGGCGAGCTGCGATAGCGCGGCCAGATAATCCGCGTCGCTGATCGCGAGACCCTCCGCGATATCCCCCGCCAGCCGGTCGCCGACGAGGTCGAGCGGCAGGCGCGCGTGGGTGCGTCCGGCCTCTGCCAGCAGCACGCGCCGGTGGACGAGCAGGACCGCCTCCAGCGCCACGGAGGATTCGGCGCGGGAGACGCGCAGGCCCGAGGCGCGAAGCCTGTCGGCCAGATCGGCGACTTGCGCGAGGGTGCCCGGCGCGGCCAGGCGCGAGATCAGCGCGTCCTCCAGCACGAGGATGCGCGGCGCGGCCGCACGAGGGCCGGCGAGGCCGAGATGCGCCGCGCCATAGCCCGCCGCGAGATAGGCCGCGTCCTGCGCCGACGCACCGAAGGCGCCCACCGTGTCGAAGCTCGGGGCCAGCGGGACCACGCCGACGCCGCCGACCGCGAGGGTGGAGGGCTTGAAGGCCCCGGTGCCGGTATAGCCCGCCGGCCGGTTGACGCTGCCGGCAGTCTGCGTGCCGAGCGCCAAGGGCGCCGTTCCCGCCGCGATCGCCGCGCCCGAGCCAGCCGAGGACCCGCCGGGCGTGCGCGAGAGATCCCACGGATTGCGGGTCGGCGGGACGGGGGCGAAGTAGGCGAATTCCGTCGTATGCACCTTGCCCAGCACGATGGCGCCGGCCGCCCGCAGGTGGGCGACCACGGTGGCATCGGCGGTCGCGGGCTCGGCATCCGCGCGGGAGGCGCTGTTGGCGCGCGTGGGCAGGCCGCGGACGTCGATCACATCCTTCACGGCGACCGGCAGGCCGTGCAGCGGGCTGCGCTTCACGGATTCGGAATCGAGCGCGCGGGCGGCGGCCAGCGCCTCGTCGGCGAGCACATGCACCCAGGCCTGCACGTCGGCATCCACCGCGGCGATGCGGTCCAAGTAGCGGCGCACCAGGGCCTCGGCCGTCAACTCACCCGAGCGGATCGCGGCCGACAGGTCTCGCACGCGGCCGGCATCCTGAACAAATGGGCTCAAGCTCATTCCCCTCCGAAGCGCCGGCAGCGTGTCACTCCCCGGGGCGGCCGTGAAGGGTGGGCGCGCGGCCGGATTCTTGCTTCCGTGTCATTGGATCTGCGTCACCGGATCGGTGTCAGCGAAGAAGCTCGGGGCGAGGCATGGGACAGGACATCTACGCGGCGCGCGGCTACGGTTCGCGCGAGATCGGGTTCGGCGAGAAGCCGGGCCTGGTGGTGATCGATTTCCAGATCGGCTTCACCGACCCTGCCTATCCGCTGGGCGGCGCCCCCATGGTGGAACGCGCCGTCGAGAACACGGCGCGCGTCATGCGCGTGGCCAAGCAGGCCGGGATCCCCATCATAGCCTGCGTCGTCGCCTTCGACGGGCCGCGGGGCGCCCCGCACTGGAAGATCGAATCCGTCTTCGACATGCAAGCGGGCAATCCCGCCACCCGGCTCGACCCGCGCATCGCCGCCGAGGAGCCGGATGTCGTGATGTCCAAGACAGCGCCCTCGATCTTCTTCGGCACGGCCGCGGGGGCGATCCTGACCCGGGAGCGCGTGGACACGGTGATCGTGACCGGCTGCATCACCTCCGGCTGCGTGCGGGCGAGCATCGTGGATGCCTTCTCGCTGGGCTTCCGCGTGCAGGTGCCCGAGGATTGCGTGGGCGACCAGGACCGCGTCGCGCATGAGCAGAACCTGACCGATGTGGGCCGGCGCTATGCCGACATCATCGACGCGGACCGCGCCATCGCGGCGATCCAGGCCTGGTCGCGGCGCAACAGCGCCGGCTAGGGGGGCGCCGGATCCTCCCGGCGGGCGGGCACGTCCTCGCTGCCCTCCTGCCGGTCGCGGTAGAGCGAGGCGCGGCTCAGCAGCATCAGCGTCACCGGCGTGGTGACGAGGACGAAGACACCGATCACGATCTCGTGAATCACGAGGCGCGTCTGCAGTACGGTGAAGCAGACCATGGATGCGGCCAGGACGCAGAAGATTCCGGCCGAGGTGCCCAGCGTCGGCGCATGCACGCGCTCGTAGAAGGTGCGAAGACGCAGCAGGCCGAAAGAGCCCACCAGGGTGATCCCCGCGCCGAGCAGGAGCAGCACCGCCACCACGATCGCGGCCCAGAGAGGCAGATCGGGCGCGGCGCTCATTCGATCACCTCGCCGCGCATGAGGAATTTGGAGAGTGCCGCAGTGCCGACGAAGCCCAGGATCGCGATGACCACGGCGGCCTCGAAATACAGCTCGTGCCCCGATCGGATGCCGAAGGTCAGCATCATCAGCATGCCGTTGACGTAGAGCGTGTCGAGGCCGAGCACGCGGTCCTGCGCGCGGGGGCCGCGGAGCATGCGCCAGAGCGCGCAGCCCATGGCGAGGCCCAGCATGACCTGGGCGGCCACGAGGGACCAGGCGAGGACGGTCTGGCTCATGGGAAGATCTCCATCAGCGGCCGCTCGTAGCGTTCGTGGATGAGCTTCGCCCAGCTCTCCTCCTGCGCGAGGTCCAGCACGTGGAGCAGGACGCTGCCCGCCTCGGGGTCGTATTCGATCCAGCAGGTACCCGGGGTCGCGGTCAGGATGATGGCGAGGGAGGCGAGGGCGAAGGGATGCCGCATCTGGACGGGAATGCGGATGAACCCCGACTGCCGTTCCGTCCCCCGGCGCTCGAGAATCACGCGCGTCACGGCGATGTTGGACATCACCACGTCATAGGTGACGTCGGCCGCGAGCCGCAGGGCCAGGCCGGGGCGGTGCAGCCTTCCGGTCGCGTCCTCGATCAATCCGTAGAGCCAACCGCCCGTGAGGGCGACCGCGATGCCCACGAGCGCGGGTCCCGGCGAGACGGTTTCGTTGAGCAGCATCCACATCAGGAAGATGGCGAGCACCACGAAGGGGTGCCGGGGGCGGATCAGGCTCATGGACGTGCCCTTCCTGCCTCGCTGAGGACGCTATGCACGTAGGGGCCGGTATCGTGCAGGCTGGCCGCTGTCGCCTGCATGTAGCGCATGACCGGCCCGGCCTCGACCGTCATGCCGATGCAGAGCAGCAGCAGCATGAGGATGGGCGCCATTTCGATCACGCGCACGCGCGGCGGCTTGCGGTCGGAAGCCGCCCAGATGTGGCGGATGCCTGCGCGCAGCATGGCAAGGATCACCGCCAGGCCCGACAGCACCAGCGCGGCGAGCAGCAGCCAGGCGGTTACCGGCACCGGCGTGCCGGACCCCATGCCCCCCGGATTGAGCACCGCCGTCAGGATCGCGAACTTGGCGATGAAGCCCGAGAGAGGCGGCAGGCCCGCGAGCAGAAGGGCGCAGCAGAGGAAGCTCGCGCCGAGGATGGCCATGGTCGCCGGAATGGCGACGCCGACCTCTTCGCTTTCCTCGGCCTCCTCCTCCTCGCCATCGCCGAAGGCTTCCATGGTCACGGCAAGCACGTCGGCGCCGAGCTCCCGCCCGCGCTCCAGGAGCTCGATCAGCAGGAAGAAAGCGCCGATAGCGAGGGCTGAGGTCGCGAGGTAGTAGAGCGCCCCGCCCGTCACGGCGATCTGCTGCGAGCCCACCGTCGCCAGCAGCGTGCCGGAGGAGACGAGGACACTAGCGCCCGCCAGCCGCGGGAGATCCTGCGTCGCGAGCACCGAGACGGCACCGAAGGCGATGGTCATGAGGCCGCCGACAACGAGCCAAGTGCCGCCGAAGCCCTCAGAGCCCGATTCGGCGCCGAAGAAGAGCAGCGAGACGCGCAGGATGGCGTAGACGCCGACCTTGCTCATCATGGAGAAGATCGCGGCCGCCGGTGGGCTCGCGGCCGCATAGGTGGGCGCCAGCCAGAAGCCGAGGGGCCACATCCCCGCCTTCACCAGGAAGACGATGCCAAGGATGGCGCCGCCGAGCTCCAGCAGGATGCGGCTATCCGCCGGCACGGCCGGAATCTTGGCCGCGAGATCCGCCATGTTGAGGGTGCCGGTGACGCCGTAGATCATGCTCACGCCGATGAGGAAGAGCAGCGAGGCGGCGAGGTTGATGGCGATGTAGTGCAGCCCGGCCTTCACCCGGGCGACACCCGTCCCATGCAGCGCCAGCCCGTAGGAGGCTGCCAGCATCACCTCGAAGAAGACGAAGAGGTTGAACAGGTCGCCGGTCAGGAAGGCGCCGTTCAGTCCCATGAGCTGGAATTGCAGCAGCGCGTGGAAATGCGCGCCCATCTTGTGCCAGCGGGAGAGGGAGAAGACCAGGGCAGCCAGCGCGAGGATCGAGCTCAGCAGGACCAGCATGGCCGAGAGCCGGTCCGCCACCAGCACGATGCCCAGCACCGCAGGCCAGCTGCCCAGGCGGTAGACGCTGACGGCGGTGCTGCTGGTATCCGCCGCCCGCAGCAGGGCGATGGCGACGGCGATGGTGAGCAGGATGGAGATGATGCCCAGCGTGGCGCGGTAGCTGCGCCGCTGCTCGTCGGGCGGAATCATGAGTGCCCCCGCGATCAGCGGGATCGCGATGGGCAGGACGGCGAGGTGGTTGGCGAGGCCGCTCATTTCCGCCCCTTGCCGTCCACATGGTCGCCGCCCGTCAGGCCGCGCGCGGCCAGCATGACCACGAGGAAGAGAGCCGTCGTCGCGAAGCCGATGACGATGGCGGTCAGAACCAGGGCCTGCGGCACCGGGTCCGCATAGCTCGCGGCGTCGGTCACCGTGCCGGGCGGGACGACGGGCGGGCGCCCGATGGGGAAGCGGCCCATGCTGAAGATGAAGAGATTCACGGCATAGGACAGCAGCGAGAGCCCGATGATCACCTGGAAGGTGCGCGGCCGCATGAGCAGCCAGACGCCCGATCCGGCGAAGACCCCGATGCTGAGGGCGAGGATGGCTTCCATCAGTCGCTACCTCCCGGGCGGGCGACACGGCGGCCGCGCGCCGACTGGTGCGCCAGGACGATCAGCATCAGGACGGTGCAGCCGAAGACCAGCGCGAAGACGCCGAGATCGAACAGGACGGCGCTGGCCATGGGCAGTTTCCCGAGGATGCCGAGATCGGCATAGGCGAAATAGGAGGTGAGGAAGGGCTTGCCGAAGAAGGTCGCGAAAAGGCCGGTCATCGCGGCCAGAAGCAGCCCCGCGCCCATCCAGCGCAGCGGCAGGACGTTCAGGCGGGCCTCCACCCAGCGCGTCCCGCCGGCCATGTACTGCAGCAGGATGCCGACCGACATGGTGAGGCCCGCGACGAAGCCGCCGCCCGGCAGGTCGTGCCCTCGCAGCAGGAAGTAGATGGCCAGTGCGAAGATGAAGGGGAACATGAGGCGCATGATGACGGCGGGGACCGCCAGCCAGCCATCGTCGCGCCCATGCGCCTGGTCCAGCTGCTCGGTCGGCAGCTCGATGCTTTCGGGCGCCGGGCGGAAGCGGCGCAGCAGGGCATAGACCGTCAGCGCCACGACGCCGAGCACGGTGATCTCGCCCAGCGTGTCGAAGCCGCGGAAGTCCACGAGGATCACGTTCACGACATTCGTGCCGCCACCTTCCGAATAGGCCCGTTCAAGGAACTGGCGCGACGCGCCTTCGGGCGAGACGCGCGTCATGGTGGCGTAGGAGAGGGCGGCGAGGCCGGTGCCGGCGGCGATCGCGATGACGAAATCGGAATAGCGCCGCAGACGCGAGAGCACATCGGTCAGCCCGCGGTTCTCCTCGCGCCGGGGAAGCCAGCGCAGACCCAGCAGCAGCAGAACCGAGGTCACGACTTCCACCAGCAACTGCGTCAGCGCGAGATCGGGCGCGGAGAACCAGATGAAGGTCAGGCAGGTGACGAGGCCCGCGCCGCCCAGCAGGATCAGCGCCGCGAAGCGGTGGTACTTGGCCTGGTAGGCGGCGCCAGCCGCGCAGGCGGCGCCGGTGGCCCAGATGAGGGCGATGGCGGGATCGACCCTGGTCATCGCGACCGGGCCCCATTCCAGCCGGTCCGGCCACATGGTCCAGAGCGCGGCGACGAACGCCGTGCAGATCAGCAGCCGCAGCTGGGATTGCAGCCGCGCCGTGCCCAGGAGGCGCTCCAGCGTGCGGGCGAAGCGCCAGGACAGGAAGACCATGACACGTTCGAAGATTCGCCGGCCATCGAGGCCGCGCAGCAGTGGCGTGCCCTCGACCCCGCGCTCGAAATGCCGCCGCAGCGCGAGGTAGAGCAGGACGCCGCCCGCCAGCGCGATGAGGCTCATGATCAGCGGCAGATTGAAGCCGTGCCAGACCGCCAGGCTGTAGGGCGGCACGGAATCGCCCAGCAGCGAGAACATGGCGATGCCGAGCAGCGGACCCACCGTGGCGCCCGGCAAGATGCCCACGACCATGCAGGTGAAGACCAGGATCTCGACCGGCACGCGCATCCATTGCGGCGGCTCGTGCGGCGTGCGCGGAAGATCGTCCGTATCGGGGCCGAAGAACGCGCCATGGATGAAGCGGAGCGAGTAGGTCACGGCGAAGATGCTGGCCAGCACGGCGAGGAACGGAAGCAGGTTCGCGGCCAGGGTGAACTCGTCCGTGAAGGAGAGCGCCTCGGTGAAGAACATCTCCTTGGAGATGAACCCGTTCAGCAGCGGCACGCCCGCCATGGCCGCGGCGGCAACCAGCGCGAGGCGGGCGGTGAAGGGCATGGAGCGGTTGAGCCCCGAAAGCCGGCGGATGTCGCGCGTGCCGGTCTCATGGTCGATGATGCCCGCCGCCATGAAGAGCGAGGCCTTGAAGGTCGCGTGGTTCAGCGTGTGGAACACGGCGGCGACCAGCGCGAGGTCGCTGTTCAGGCTCAGCAGCAGGGTGATGAGGCCGAGATGGCTGACGGTCGAATAGGCCAGCAGCGCCTTCATGTCGTGCTGGAAGATGGCGATATAGGCCCCGATCAGCAGGGTGATGAGCCCCGAGGTGCCGAGGATCCAGAACCACGCCTCGGTCCCCGCCAGGGCGGGCCAGAGCCGGACCATCAGGAAGATGCCGAGCTTCACCAGCGTCGCCGAATGCAGGTAGGCCGAGACCGGCGTGGGTGCCGCCATGGCCTGCGGCAGCCAGAAGTGGAAGGGGAACTGGGCGCTCTTGGTCATCGCCCCCAGCAGGACGAGCACCAGCATGGGCAGATAGAGCGGGTGCGCCTTGATGACGTCCGCCGCCGCCAGCACGCGGTCCAGGTCGTAGGAGCCCGCGATATGGCCGAGCATCAGGACGCCGGCCAGCAGCGCGAGCCCGCCGCTGCCGGTGACCGTCAGCGCCATGCGTGCCCCGTCCCGCGCCGCGGCGGAATGCTGCCAGTAGCCGATCAGCAGGAAGGAGAAGAGGGAGGTGAGCTCCCAGAAGAAGACGAGCTGGATCAGGTTGCCCGAGAGCACCACGCCCATCATCGAGCCCATGAAGGCCAGCAGGAAGGCGAAGAAGCGCGGGATCGGATCTTCCGGCGCCATGTAGTAGCGCGCGTAGAGCACCACGAGGAAGCCGATCCCCGAGATCATGAAGGCGAACAGCGTCGCGAAGCCGTCGAGCCGGAACGCGATCTCCAGCCCCAGTTCCGGGATCCAGGGAATGGTGTGGCGCAGGACCTCGCCGGAGGACACGCCGGAATAGCAGGCCAAGACGATACTGAAGACGCCGAGCGCCACGCTGCCCGCAAGCCAGGCCTCGAGGTTGCGCGCATTGCTCGGCAGCAGCGCCGCGATCAGCGCGCCGAGATAGGGGAGGGCGACGGCATAGGGCAGCAGATCCGCGCCGTTCATGGCGCGGTCGCCGCGGTCTGGGGGGCGGCGTGAACCTTCATGGACGGATCAGATCTAAGGTGCTTCCGCCGGATTGGCCGCATCCGCTTCCTGCAGGAGGCGGGCCGCTTCGGCGGGCGTATCCGCCTGGCGCAGATGCCGCGGAAGCTGGGCGGCCCGCAGGGCCCGGCAGATTCCCGACAATGCCGGGAGGAAGCCCTCCGCCTGCTCCTCCGGCCAGAGGACGAGGAAGACTAGGTCCACCGGCTCGCCGTCGCGGGCGTCGTACTCGATGGGCTTGGCGAGACGCGCCAGCAGCGAAACCTGCTGGTCCAGCCCCTCCATGCGCGCATGCGGCATGCCGATGCCCCGACCGAGGCCGGTGGCACCCAGCCGCTCGCGCGACTGGAGCGCGGCGAGCACGTCCCGCTCGTCCCGGCCCAGGCGGCGCGCGGCTTCGCCCGCCAGCATCTGGAACAGCTGCGCCTTATCGGCGGGTGCCAGGTCCAGGACGGCGGCGGCACCTGGGAAGAGGTCGGTCAGGCTCATGCGGCTCTCCAGTTCCAACGGGCGCGGGGCGGCCGATGGCCGGGCGGTCGCCGGAAAGGAACCATGCCCGAAGAAAGGGGTCGGGGCGACGCCCATGAGGACGCCGCCCGGGAAGAGATCATGAAGTTAGAGTAATATGCCGATGAATCAAGGCCTGGGCCGGATCAAGCCGGCCCATAGCGCGTGGCTGCCGGGCCCGGGTCTCAGAGGTCCACGCGGATATTGGCGGCGCGGATCACCTCGGCCCACTTCGCCTTCTCCCGCGCGAGGCGGGCGTCGCCGTCCTCGGGCGTGGAGCCGACATAATCGAAGCCGAGCTCGGTGAAGCGGGCGGCGACGTCGGGTGCGCGGGCCGCATGCAGCACGGCCTCGTTCAGGCGCCGCACCGGCCCGTCCGGCGTCGCCTTGGGTGCCACCAGCATGGCCCAGGTATACACGTCGTAGTCGCGCAGGCGCGGGTCGCTCTCGGCCAGCGTCGGCACGTCGGGCAACTGCGCGATGCGGTTGGCGACCATGGTGCCGAGCGGACGTATCGCGCCCGAACGGATATGCGGCGTGGCGCCCGGAACGTCGCAGAACAGCACGTCCACCTCGCCGGCCATGAGGGCGACCAGCGACGGCCCCGTGCCGCGATAGGCGATATGCGTCATGTCCACGCCCATCTTCAGCTTGTAGAGCTCGGCCCCCAGGTGGAAGGGCGTGCCGTTTCCGGCAGAGCCATAGTTCATCCGCGCGCCGCGCTCGCGCGCCAGCGCATGGAAGCCCGCGATGTCGCGCGCCGGGCTGTCGGCGCGCACCACCACGACGTAGGGCGAGGTCGAGACGAGGCTGACCACGCGCAAGGTCTCGACCGGGTCGAAGGGCATGGGCTGGGCGGTCAGCGGCGCCGTCAGGAACGAGATGGAGCCCATCAGCAACGTGTGCCCATCGGGGCGCGCCTGAACGACCGCGCGGGTGCCGATGGTGGAGCCGGCGCCAGCGCGGTTCTCCACCGTCACGGCCTGGCCGAGGTATTCCGTCATCTTCGGCGCCACCAGACGCGCGCCGATGTCGGGCGTGCCGCCGGGCGCGAAGGGCACGATCATGTTCACCGGACGGTCGGGCCACTGGGACTGGGCCAGGGCAGGGGCGGCGAGGCCGGCCAGGGGCAGTGCCAGGGCCTGCCGGCGCGTGGGGCGAATGAGCATGCGGCGAAATCCTCCGGACGATTTTGCGCGAGGATGACAGCGCCCGGGCGCCATGCCTAGACTTTGCATGGCACGGAGTTTGCTTCGGCCCAGGCTGATAACAGGGGATTTCCAATGGATCTGCGACGTCGTGGTCTGCTGGGTGGAAGCCTGGCCGGGGTGGTGGGCGGCGCGTCGCCCGTTCTGATGCGCGCTTCCGAGGCCAGGGCCCAGGGCATTGCGCCGCGGCGCGGCGGTACCCTCCAGTCCATCCTGGTCCCCGAGCCGCCGGTGCTGCAGATCGGCGTCAACAACCAGGGCCCGACGCTGGTCGTCGCCTCCAAGATCTTCGAGGGGCTGCTGACCTTCTCCTCGACGCTGGAGCCCATTCCCCTCCTGGCCAAGAGCTGGACGGTGAGCCCGGACAACAAGGAATTCGTCTTCAAGCTGCAGGAGAACGTCACCTTCCACGACGGCCATCCGATGACGGCCGAGGACGTGATCTTCTCCATCACGAAGTTCCACATGGAGGTCGCGCCCCGCGCGCGCGGCATCTTCTCCCTGATCGAGACCTGCGAGGCGCCGGACCCGCACACCGTCCGCATCGTGCTGAAGCAGTCCTTCCAGCCCTTCCTGCTGATGTTCGACGCCACGGCCTGCGCCATCGTGCCGAAGCACCTCTTCGACGGGCAGGACTACCGGACGGCGCCTGCCGTGCAGCGGCCCGTCGGCACCGGGCCGTTCCGCTTCGCCGAGTGGCAGCGCGGCAACTTCGTGCGGCTGGAGCGCTATGCCGGCTACTGGAAGCCGGAGCGCCCCTATCTCGACGCCATCATCTACCGCGTCGTGCCCGACAGCCAGAGCCGGCGCCTCGCCCTCGAGACCGGGCAGGTGCAGCTGACGCAGGCGAGCGACATCGAGCCCTTCGACGTGCCGGCGCTGCGCTCGCGCCCCAATCTCGAGGTCAGCACCTCGGGCTGGGAATACTTCTCGCCGCTGTCCTGGATCGAGGTGAACCACCGCGTGGCTCCGCTTGGCGATGTGCGCGTGCGGCAGGCGATGAGCCTCGCGATTGATCGCAACTTCATCACGCAGCGGCTGTGGTTCGGCGTAGGCAAGCCCGCGACCAACCCGATCGCCTCCACCACGCGCTTCTTCGACCGCAGCGTGGCGCTGCCGGCTCATAACGTGCGCCAGGCGCAGCAACTGCTGGACGCGGCGGGGCTGCGCCCCAATGCCCAGGGCATCCGCTTCACGCTGAAGCACCTGGTGCTGCCCTATGGCGAGGTGTGGTCGCGCCTCGCGGAATACCTGCGCCAGTCGCTGCGCCAGGTGGGCATCGCGCTGGAGCTGGAGAGCACGGACGCCGGCAGCTGGGCGCGGCGCATCGGCAACTGGGAGTACGAGACCAGCGTCAACTTCGTCTATCAGTTCGGCGATCCGACGCTGGGGGTGGAGCGCACCTATGTCAGCTCCAACATCCAGAAGGTGACCTTCACCAACACCGGCGGCTACTCCAACCCGCAGGTGGACGAGCTCTTCGCCAAGGCCCGCGCGGGCGCCACGGTCGCCGAGCGGCAGGCGGCCTTCACCGACGTGCAGAAGATCCTGGTGAATGACGTGCCGCAGATCTGGCTGATGGAAATGGCCTTCCCCACCATCCACGACAAGCGCGTGAACAACGTGATCACCAACGGGCTCGGCGTGCACGACAATTTCGACGACGTGTTCATCGCCGGCTGAACCCCGGCGATCCTTCTCCAGTCATACCGGAGCGTGAAGATATGTCCGTGACGCGTCGTTCGTTGCTGGCCGCCGGGGGCGGGGCTGGCCTCCTTCCGGAGCACGCCTTCGCCCAGGGCCAGCCGCGGCGGGGAGGTACCTTCACCTCCATCATGAATCCCGAGCCGCCGATCCTGCATCCCGGTCTCAACAACCAGATGCCGACGCTCATCATCGCCGGGAAGATGTTCCAGGGCCTGCTGACCTACACCAAGCGGCTGGAGCCGTTGCCGGTGCTGGCGAAGTCCTGGCAGGTGAGTCCCGACGGGCGCGAGTATCTCTTCACCCTGCAGGATAATGTGAAGTTCCACGACGGCCGGCCCATGACGCCGGACGACGTGCTGTTCAGCATCACCAAATGGGCGCCCGAGGTCTCGCCGCGCGCGCGCTCCGTGCTCGCGCTCATCAAGGAGTCGGACTCGCCCGCGCCCAACCAGGTGCGCTTCGTCCTGGAGAAGCCGTTCGAGCCCTTCCTGCTGATATTCGACGTGACCACCCTGCCCATCGTGCCCAAGCACGCCTTCGAGGGGCAGGATTTCCGCCGTGCGCCGGCGGCGCAGAGCCCGATCGGCACGGGCCCGTTCAAGTTCGCCGAGTGGCAGCGGGGCAACTTCGCCCGCTTCGAGCGCTTCGCCGACTACTGGCGCCCGGGCATGCCCTTCTTCGACCAGCTCATCTATCGCGTCATCCCCGACAGCCAGAGCCGCCGCCTCGCGCTGGAAACGGGCCAGGTGATGCTTACCCAGGCGACGGATATCGAGCCCTTCGATATCCCGCAGATGGGCGCGCGCCCCAACCTCGCGGTGGATCCCACGGGCTGGGAGTATTTCTCGCCGCTCGGCTGGATCGAGCTCAACCACCGCGTCCAGCCGCTCGGCGACGTGCGCGTGCGGCGGGCCATGAGCATGGCGCTCAACCGCGAATTCCTGGCGAGCCGCATCCATTTCGGCACGGCCAAGCCGGCGACCGGGCCGCTCTCCGCGAGCACGCGCTTCTACGACGCGAACATCAAGCTGCCAGGATTTGACGTGCGGGGGGCGAATGCGCTGCTGGATGCGGCCGGCTACCGGCCGAACGCGCAGGGCATTCGCTTCAGCCTGAAGCATCTGGTCCCGCCCTATGGCGAGATCTACCAGCGACAATCGGAATTCTACCGCCAGGCCATGCGCGCCATCGGCATCGAGTTCGTGCTGGAGACCACCGACGCCGGCGGCTGGGCACAGCGCGTGCAGAACTGGGAATACGAGACCACCAACAACCTCGTCTACCAGTATGGCGACCCGACGCTGGGGGTGGAGCGGACCTATGTCACCTCCAACATCCTGAAGGTGCTCTTCGCCAATACGGGCGGCTACTCCAACCCGAAGGTGGACGAGCTGTTCCTGCGCGGCCGCGATGCCGCCAGCTCGACCGAGCGCGGCGCGATCTTCAACGAGCTGCAGAAGCTGCTGGTGGAGGAGGTGCCGCAGATCTGGACCATCGAGGCCAACTTCCCCACGGTCTACGACAAGCGTCTGCAGAACGTGATCACCACCGGGACCGGCGTTCACCGCAGCTTCGACGATCTGCAAATCGCCTGATGGATCCTTCGCGTCTTCCCGGCTTCCTCGCGGGCCGCCTTTTCAAGGCCGTCCTCATCATCATCGCCATCGTGATCTGCAACTTCCTGCTGATCCACGCCGCGCCCGGTGACCCGGCCAGCGTCATCGCCGGCCAGTCCGGCGCGGCGGACGAGCGCTTCCTGGCGCAGCTGCGCCAGCAGTTCGGGCTGGACCAGCCGCTGTACGTGCAGCTCTGGATCTACCTGAAAGGCATCATGACGCTCGACCTCGGTTTCAGCCACCGGCAGCAGCAGCCGGTCTGGAAGCTGATCGCCGAGCGCCTGCCGGCCACGCTGCTGCTCACCGGCGCCGCCTTCGCCTTCGCCGTCGCGGGCGGCGTCGCGCTGGGCACCCTCGCCGCGCGCCGCGTGGGCACCTGGTGGGACAGCATCATCACGGTGATCGCGCTGACCTTCTACGCGACGCCGCTGTTCTGGGTCGGGCTGATGCTGGTGCTTTTCTTCTCGGTCTGGCTGGAATGGCTGCCGAGCTTCGGCATGACCAGCGTGGGCGTGGAGCTGCATGGCTTCGCCGCGGTCTGGGACGTGGCGCAGCACCTGCTGCTGCCCGCGCTGACGCTCGGCCTCTTCTACCTCGCGGTGTACGCCCGGCTGACGCGGGCGACGATGCTGGAGGTGGCGGACCAGGACTTCGTGAAGACCGCGCGCGCCAAGGGCGTGCCGGAGGGACGGGTGGTGCGCGCGCATGTGCTGCGCAATGCGCTGCTGCCGGTCATCACCTTCGCGGGCATCCAGGCCGGGCAGCTGGTGGGTGGCTCCATCCTCGTCGAAACGGTCTTCGCCTGGCCGGGCATCGGCCGGCTGGCGTTCGAGGCGCTGCTGGCGCGCGACTATCCGGTCCTGATGGGCGTGTTCTTCTGCACGAGCGTGATCGTGGTGCTCTTCAACCTGGCGACGGACCTGCTCTACGCGGTCATCGATCCGCGCGTGGAGGTGGGCTGATGCGCGATTTCTGGCGCCGCTACCGGCGCAACAAGGGCGCTGTGGTCGGCCTGGTCCTGCTGATCCTCGTCTTCGCGATGGCGGCGACCGCGCCCCTGATCTTTCCCGACAGCCCGTGGGACATGGTGGCCGCGCCCTTCATGCCCCCGGGCGAGATGGGCCTCTGGCTCGGCAGCGACAGCCTGGGGCGCGACGTGGCCGCGGGCATCGCGCATGGCGCGCGCATTTCGCTGATGGTGGGCGCGGTCTCCACCATCTGCGCGCTCTTCGTGGGCGTCTCGCTCGGCGCCGTCGCGGGCTACCTCGGCGGCGTGGCGGATGACGCGGTGATGCGCTTCACCGAGTTCTTCCAGACCATCCCGAGCTTCGTGCTTGCCATCCTGCTGGTTGCGATCTTCACGCCCTCCATCGGCAGCGTGGTGGCGGCCATCGCCGTCGTTTCCTGGCCGCCGGTGGCGCGCGTGGTGCGGGCGGAGTTCCTCTCCCTGCGCAACCGCGAATTCGTCCAGGCGGCGGAGGTGCTGGGCAAGTCGCGGGTCTCGATCGTGGTGGGCGACATCCTGCCCAATGCGCTCTCGCCCATCATCGTGCTGGCGTCGCTGATGGTGGCCTCGGCCATCCTGCTGGAAAGCGCGCTGTCGTTCCTGGGGCTCGGCGATCCCAACCTCATGACCTGGGGCTTTCTCATCGGCTCGGGGCGCAGCGTGATCCGCTTGGCCTGGTGGATGAGCGTGTTCCCGGGGCTCGCCATCTTCGTCACGGTGCTCTCGCTGAACCTGGTGGGCGAGGGCCTGTCGGACGCGTTGAACCCCAGGCTGGCCCGCCAGCGGGGGGGCGCGGCATGAGCCTTCTGTCCGTCGAGAACCTCACCGTCGCGCTACCGCCCGGCGCCGACCGCCCGCATGCGGTCGAGGGCATCACGCTTCACGTCGATCCGGGCGAGATCCTCTGCGTGGTGGGGGAGAGCGGTTCCGGCAAGTCGATCACCGCCAATGCGGTGATGGGGCTGCTGCCCAAGGGCCTGCCCATCACCTCCGGCAAACTGAGCTTCGAGGGGCGCGACCTCCGCGCGCAGAGCCCCGAGCAGATGCGCCAGCTGCGCGGCGCGCGGCTGGCCATGATCTTCCAGGAGCCGATGACGGCGCTGAACCCGCTGATGCGGGTCGGCGACCAGATCGCGGAGGCGCTGAGCGTCCATGGTGCCTCCCAGGATGCGGGCAAGCGCGTGCAGGAGCTGCTGGCCGCGGTGAACCTGCCGGACCCGCCGGCCATCGCGCGCAGCCATCCGTTCCGCCTCTCGGGCGGGCAGCGGCAGCGCGTGATGATCGCGATGGCGCTGGCGCTGGAGCCCGCGCTGCTCATTGCCGACGAGCCGACCACCGCGCTCGACGTCACGACCCAGATGCAGATTCTGAAGCTGATCCGCGAGATCCAGTCGCGGCGCGGCACGGGCGTCATGTTCATCACCCATGATTTCGGCGTGGTGGCCGAGATCGCCGATCGCGTCGCCGTGATGCAGCGCGGCCGGATCGTGGAGCAGGAAAGTGCGGCGGAGGTGCTGAACCGGCCGCAGCATCCCTACACGCAGGCGCTGATCGCGGCCGTGCCGCACGGCAAGTCGGCGGCGCCCACGGAGGTGAAGGCGCCGTCCATCCTGGAGGTGAGGGGCGTCCAGAAGACCTATCGCCGCGGGGGATGGTTCGGCGGAGTCACCATTCCCGCCGTGAAGTCGGCCGACTTTTCGCTGGCGAAGGGCGAGACGCTGGGCCTCGTCGGCGAAAGCGGCTCGGGCAAGTCGACGCTGGCGCGCTGCGTGGTGAACCTCGTGCAGCCGGAGACCGGCGAGATCATCTTCGACGGGGTGGACCTGCGCCCATTGACGCGCAGCGCCCGCAAGCCCTTCCGCCAGCGCGTGCAGATGATCTTCCAGGACCCCTACGCCTCGCTCAACCCGCGCCGGATGGTGGGTGATGCCATCGCCGAGGGCCCCATCACCCATGGCACGCCGCGCGCCGAGGCGCTGGCACGGGCGCGCGACCTGCTGGCGCTGGTGCAGCTCGATCCCGGTGCCATGACGCGCTACCCGCATGAATTCTCGGGCGGTCAGCGGCAGCGCATCGGCATCGCCCGCGCCTTGGCCATGCAGCCGGAACTGCTGATCGCGGACGAGCCGGTCTCCGCGCTCGACGTCTCGGTGCAGGCGCAGGTGCTGAAGCTGCTAGCCGAGCTGCGGGAGCGGCTGGGCCTGACCATGCTCTTCATCACGCATGACCTGCGCGTGGCGGCGCAGATCTGCGACCGCGTGGCGGTGATGCAGCGCGGCGCCATCGTCGAGATGGGCCCGACCGCGAAGATCTTCGGCACGCCCGAGCACCGCTACACACGGGAGCTGCTGGAGAGTATCCCGGGCCGGGGCTGGACACCGCCCGTCACTGCCTGAGGTCCCGCGCGGGCGACTCCGGACGGGCGTGCCGCCGACCGCCGGTCGACCCCCGATGCCCTGCCTGGCAGGCTGTGGCATAGGAGATATGTCAATTTAATGAAGAGCTTGACGCGGAAGACCGCGATCGGCCGGCTGGAGACATGCCAATGCCTGGGCACGGAATACCCGGGCGGCGTGCAGTCCCGCTTGTGTATTCGCGGATTCCGGGAAAAGACTCGAACGAAATGCCCGGGAGAGCCCGTGAATAAGTTCTTTAACCCCTATCCAAAATACCTTCATGTCAGACGTATTTTGCTCGATCGGATCGAGGGAGCCATGCGCGTCGGCGAGCAGCTTCCTACCGAGCACGCCCTCTGCGCGGAATTCGCCGTCAGCCGGGAGACCGTGCGTTCGGCGCTCGAGGCCCTGGAGCAGGACGGGATCATCGAGCGCACGCGCGGCCGCGGCACTTTCATCGCGCGGATGCCGCGCCGCCGGCCGGAGCGCCGCCTGACCGGCATGTCGGAGGACTTCTCCGGCCTCAACCTCGATACCGAAGCGCGCGTGCTCAGCATGGGCCATGCGCGAGCGCCCGCCACGCTGGCCGAGCTGCTGGGGACGGGCACAGATGTGATGTTGTTCCGCCTCACGGCGCTGCGAGTCTACGAGCGGCGCCCGTTCTCCTGGAACGAGGCCTGGATGCCGCAATCCCTCGGCGAGCACATGGCCCGCGTCGATTTCCGGACGAGCACGATCCAGCGCGAGTTGCGCGAGACGCTGAAGCTTCCGGTCTGGGAGGATCAGCAGACCATCGAGGCGGTCGCCGCCGACATCGCCTCGGCCGAGGTGCTGGACGTGCCGATCGGCTCGCCTCTGCTCTGCATGTCGCGGATCTATCTGATGGATGGCGGCGGCTTCGCGCTCTACACGCGCTCGCTGTTCCGGCCGGATCGCTACTACTACACGCTGAAGCTGCCGCCGCCCGAGATAGCCGCCGAGCCCGAGGCGCCGGCCCGCGCGCGGCGGGGCGGCCGAGGGGCCATGGCCGCCAGCGCCTGAGGCGCACGGAACACCGTTGTCACCCGGCGCTATGACGGGCAGGTTGCAATGCAGCAACCAAAGGGCGGCCAATGGCGACCGAGGCGATCGTGGTGGGCGTGGGCGCCGGGCAGGGCCTTGGCGCGGCGCTGTGCCGCCGCTTCGCCCGTGAAGGCCACCGCGTCCTGGCCGCAGGCCGCAGCCGTGAGCGGCTGGAGGCCGTGGTCAGCGATATCCGCCAGGCCGGCGGCGAAGCCGAGGCCGTGGTGGCGGATGCCACCCATTCCCTCGATATCCTGAACCTGTTCGAGCGCGCGGCCGATCCCGAGCTCGTGGTCTACAATGTCGGCAACAACGTCCGCGCGCCCTTCCGTGAGCTCTCGGTCGAGACCTTCGAGGAGGCCTGGCGCGTCAACGCGCTCGGCGGCTTCGTGGTGGGGCGCGAGGCGGCGCGCGTGCTGGTGCCGAAGGGCCGCGGCACGCTGATCTTCACGGGCGCCACGGCCAGCCTGCGCGGAGCGGCGCAATTCGCGGCATTTGCTTCCGCGAAAGCCGCTCTTCGCGCCGTCGCGCAATCGGCGGCGCGGGAACTCGGTCCCCTCGGCCTGCATGTCGCGCATGTCGTGGTCGATGGCGGCATCGACGGCGAACGCCTGCGCGCCCGCCGCCCGCAGCGGGTGGCGGAGGCGGGCCAGGATGGTCTGCTGAACATCGATGCTATCGCGGATGCCTATTGGCACATTCATTGCCAGCCGCGATCGGCCTGGACCTTCGAGCTCGACCTTCGCCCCTACAAGGAGCCCTTCTGATGACGACGACACGCCGTTCCCTGCTTGCCGCGCCCCTGGTCGCCGCCGTTCCGCTCGGCGCGGGCGCGCAATCGGTGTGGCCGACCAAGCCGGTGCGCATCGTGGTGCCCTTCGCCGCCGGCGGCTCGGTGGACGTCATGGCGCGCGCCATCGCCCAGCGCATGCAGGAGCGGACGGGACAAGCTTTCACGGTCGAGAACCGGACCGGCGCCAACGGCACGATCGGCGGCATCGCGGTATCCACGGCGGCGCCGGACGGGCACACGCTGCTCATCTCGGCCAGCGTGCAGACCATCGCGCGCCTCGTCATGAAGAACCCGGGCTACGACCCGCTGACCGATCTCAAGCCGATCGCGCGCACGGGCGAGGGGCCCTGTCTCATCGCCATGAGCCCCAACCGCCCGCAGACGACGATGCGCGAGGTCGCGGAGGCCGCGCGGGCCAATCCGCGCGAATGGTCCTTCGGCGTCTCGGCACTGGGCTCGGCGGGGCATCTCACCACCATCGAGTTCGTGCGCCAGATCGGCGCGGACGTGACGCTCGTGCCCTATCGCGGCACGACGCCCGCGCTGGCCGACCTCATGGGCGGCAATATCGGCGTGCATGCGGATCCGATGCTGGCGATGCTGCCGCCGGTGCGGGCCGGCAACCTGCGTGGCCTCGCGCTGACCGCGCCGCAGCGCAACCCGGCGGCGCCCGAGCTGCCGACGACGGCGGAAGCCGGTTTCCCCAGCGTGAACGCCCACTCGTGGTGGGTGATCTGGGGGCCGCCGCGCCTGCCCAACGAGATCGCGGCCCGCATCGCGGAGGAAACCCAGGCGATCATCGCCGAGGATGCCATCAAGGCGCGCCTCGCGGGCCTCGGCATCGTGCCGCTCTTCCAGACGGGCCGCGCGCTGGACGAGTACATCCAGAAGGATTTCGAGCAGGCCCAGGCCCTGCTGCGGATTGCGCGCGTGGAGCCCGAATGATCCGACATGGCTAACCGGCAATAATCTCACTTCACTATCTTGGGCATTTTATCATATCACGCGCTTTATGCGTGATATCGTTCACAGTTTTGACGTGACGGCGATCACCCTCGCGGGGCTGCGCAAGCGCTTCGCCGAGGGCGGTACCGTCGCGCTCGACGACGTGTCGCTCGAGGTGAAATCGGGCGAGATCTTCGGCATTGTCGGCCGTTCCGGCGCGGGCAAGTCCACGCTGATCCGGACAGTGAACCTGCTGGAGCGTCCGGATTCCGGCCGCGTCACGGTGCTGGGCCAGGACATGCTGGCGCTGGACGACGCCGCGCTGCGCGAGGCGCGGCGCGGCATCGGCATGGTCTTCCAGCACTTCAACCTGCACAGCCGCCGCACGGTGGCCGAGAACGTGGCCTTCCCCCTGGAGATCGCGGGGCTTTCATCGGCCGAGCGCCGCCGGCGCGTGGAGGAGATCCTTCCCCTCGTGGGCCTCGAGGGAAAGCGCGACGCCTATCCGGCGCAGCTTTCCGGCGGGCAGAAGCAGCGTGTGGGCATCGCGCGCGCGCTCGCCTCGCGTCCCTCCATCCTGCTCTGCGACGAGGCGACGAGCGCGCTCGACCCCGAGACGACGCAGGAAATCCTGCAGCTCATCCGCGGCTTGCGCGAAAGGCTGGACCTGACCGTCCTGCTCATCACCCATGAGATGGGCGTGGTGAAGGCCATCTGCGACCGCGTGGCGGTGATGGAAGCCGGGCGCGTCATCGAGGAAGGCCGCGTCTTCGACGTCTTCACCCGGCCCGAGCAGCCCGTGACGCGTCGCTTCGTCTCCGAGGTCATCGGCCACGCCGTCCCCGCCGCCACCATCGCGCGCCTGCCGGCGCCGCGCGCGGGCGAGGCGCGGCGCCTGGCGCAGGTGCTCTTCGCCGGCCCCAACAGCACGCGCGCCGTGGTGAGCGAGGCGAGCCGCGACTTCGGCATCGACGTGAACATCGTCTCCGGCCGGGTAGACGAGATCGCGGGCGAGCCCTTCGGCGTCATGGCGCTCGCGGCCTATGGGCCGGAGGACAAGGTGCAGGCCGCCTTCACCTGGATGCGGAGCCTGGGTCTGACGGTCACGGAGATCGCGGCATGAGCTGGCTCACCCCCACCATGCAGGACCTCCTGCTCGAAGCCTTCTGGCAGACGCTGATCATGGTCGGCGCCTCGGCCGCCATCGCGGTCGCGATCGGCCTGCCCATCGCGCTGCTGCTGCACGTGACCTCCGACGACGGGCTGAGCCCGAAGCGCTGGCTGAACCGCCCGCTCGGGCTCGTCGTGAATGCCGCGCGCTCCACGCCCTTCATCATCCTGATGGTCGCCATCGTGCCCTTCACGCGCTTCGTCGCCGGCACCTCCATCGGCACCGGCGCGGCCGTGGTGCCGCTGGCGCTCGCCGCCACGGCCTTCCTTGCGCGCCTCTTCGAGAACGCGCTGCGCGAGGTGGACAAGGGCATCATCGAGGCGTCGCGAGCCATGGGCGCGACGCGGCTGCAGATCGTGACCAAGGTGCTGGTGCCCGAGGCGCTGCCCGGCATCATCGCGGCGACCACGGTCGCGCTCGTCTCGCTCGTCGGCTTCTCCGCCATGGCGGGGGCGGTGGGCGGCGGCGGGCTGGGCGACCTCGGCATCCGCTTCGGCTACCAGCGCTTCATGCCGGAGGTGATGGCGACCGTCGTCATCATCCTGATCCTCTTCGTGCAAGGCCTCCAGTCGCTCGGCGACTGGCTGGTCCGCCGCGTCTCCCACCGCTGACCGAGAAGAAGAACGCCATGATCACCCGCCGTCCCCTCATCCTCGCGGGGCTCGCGCTCCCCACCCTTGCCCATGCGCAGGAGATCGGCAGCGCGCAGCGTCCGCTCCGCATCGGTGTCACCGCCGGCCCGCACGCCCAGGTGATGGAGAAGGTGCGCGAGATCGCCGCCCGCGACGGCCTCGTGATCCGCGTCATCGAGTTCCAGGACTACATCCAGCCCAACGCGGCGCTGGCGGCCGGCGACCTCGACGCCAACAGCTACCAGCACCAGCCCTTCCTGGACCAGCAGGTGCGCGACCGCCGCCTGCCGCTGGTGGCGCTGGGCAAGACGCTCATCTTCCCGATGGGCATCTATTCGAAGAAGCACCGCCGCGTGGCCGATATCCCGCAGGGTGGCCGCGTCGCCATCCCGAACGACCCGACCAATGGCGGCCGCGCGCTCGTGCTGCTGGCGAACAACGGCGCCTTCACGCTCCGCGAGGGCGCGGACTTCCGCGCGACCGTCGCCGACATCACCGGCAATCCGCGCCGCCTGCGCGTCGTGGAGCTCGAGGCCGCTCAGCTGCCGCGCACGCTGGACGAGGTGGAGGCCGCGACGATCAACACGAACTTCGCCATTCCCGCCGGCCTCAACCCCGTGCGCGATGCCATCGCGCTGGAGAGCTCGGACAGCCCCTACGCCAACCTGATCGCGGTGCGCGAGCAGGATCGGGCGGCCCCCTGGGCGCAGCGCCTTCTCGCCGCCTACCAGAACCAGGAGGTGAAGGACTTCGTGACCGCCACCTTCCAGGGCTCCGTCGTTCCCGCCTTCTGATCCTCAGGCCGTCACGCCTTGAAGCGTGGCGGCCAGCACCTCGTCCGAGAGCGCCGTGTCGTCCACGGCGCGTGCCAGCACCATGGCGCCGACCATCGCCGCATAGCGCTGGATGGCGGCGCGGCGCCGCTCCTCCGGCGTTGCTCCCGGCGCGTCCTGCGCCATGCGCTCGATCTGCCGGCGCGCGCCCTCCGTCATCACCTGCCGCGCGGCCTTGCCGCAGCGCGCACCCTCGCCGCCGAGCGCCGCGAAGACGCAGCCTTCGCCCGGATCGTCGCGGTGGCGCGGGCTGAGATAGCCGCGCGCGAAGTCATCCAGCACCACGCCGGCGAAGCGGTCCTGCGCCGGTTCGGGGAGCAGGATGTGGGCGAAGGTTTTGGCGATCAGGTCATCCTTGGATTCGAAGTGGTTGTAGAAGGCGCCATGGGTCAGCCCGGCCGCCTGCATCACCGCCGCGACCGTCACCGCCTCGAAGCCCTGTTCGCGGAAGAGCCGCGCCGCCGCGTCCAGGATGGCGCGCCTGTTCTCCAGCATCTTGTCGCGGCTGATCCGCATCCCTGTGGCCCCTACGATTCCGGCTTGACTTTATAGATGATGATCATCATCAAAGGCAAATAATGATGATTGTCATCATTAGGAGCAAGCCATGTCCTCTCAACTGCCCACCGCCCTGGTCACCGGCGCCTCCACCGGCATCGGGGCCGTCTATGCCGATCGCCTGGCCCGCCGCGGCCATGATCTGGTCCTCGTGGCGCGCGACCGCGCGAAGCTGGACGCCCTGGCCGCGCGGCTGCGCGCCGAGACCGGGGTCGCCGTCGAGGTGCTGCCGACCGACCTCACCGACCCGGCGCAGCTCGCCGCCGTCGAGGCCCGGCTGCGCTCGGCGCCGAGCATTGGGCTGCTGGTAAACAATGCGGGCGCCGCGGGCGCCGGCACCTTCGCCGCCGCCGACCCGGAGGTCTTCGACCGGCTGATCCGCCTCAACGTCACTTCCGTCGCGCGGCTCTCGGCGGCGGCGCTGCCGGGCATGCTGGAGCGCGGCGGCGGCGCGATCATCAACATCGCCTCCGTCGTGGGCCTGGCGCCCGAGATCCAGCTCGGCGTCTATGGCGCGACGAAGGCCTTCGTCCTCGCCATGTCGCAGGCCATGACGGCGGAGCTCGGCGAGCGCGGCATCCATGTGCAGGCCGTGCTCCCCTCGGCCACGCGCACCGAGATCTGGGAGCGCTCGGGCCGCGACGTGACGGCGCTCTCCGGCGTGATGGAGGCGGGCGCGCTGGTGGACGCGGCGCTGCTCGGCTTCGACCGGGGAGAGACGGTCACCATCCCGCCGCTGCCCGATGCCGCCCAGTGGGATGCCTTCGACGCCGCCCGCCGCGCCATGCTGCCGAACTTCGTGAACGCGCAGCCGGCGGCGCGCTACGCCGCGTGACGCGCGGCGGGGCTTGAATCATTTCGCACTGCACCAAGCTCCCTGAATGACCAGGCCGGGCGCGGAACCCCTCGCGCCGGCCAACAGGAAGCCCAAGCCATGGCCGATCGCCAGCTTCACCTCGGCGCCTTCATGCGCCCGGTCTCCATCCACACCGGCGCCTGGCGCTATCCCGGCGCCTGGCCGGATGCGAACTTCAACTTCCCGCGCCTCGCGCGCCTGATCCAGACGCTGGAGCGCGGGAAGTTCGACGCCTTCTTCATGGCGGACCACCTGGCGCTGCTGAACATGCCCATCGAGGCGCTGCGCCGCAGCCATACGGTGACGAGTTTCGACCCGCTGACGCTGCTGCCTGCCCTCGCGGCCGTCACGGAGCGTATCGGCCTGATCGCCACGGCCTCCACGACCTACAACGATCCGTATCACGTGGCGCGCAAGTTCGCCTCGCTCGACCACATCTCCAACGGCCGCGCGGGCTGGAACCTCGTCACCACGGCGAACCCCGACGCCGCGCTCAATTTCGGCCATGACGAGCACATGGCCCATGGCGAGCGCTACAAGCGCGCGCGCGAGTTCTACGACGTCGTCACCGGCCTCTGGGACAGTTTCGCCGACGATGCCTTCATCCGCGACGTGGAGAGCGGCATCTTCTGGGACCCCGCGAAGATGCATGTGCTGAACCACAAGGGGCCCGAGCTTTCGGTGCGCGGACCGCTGAACGTGGCGCGGCCGGTGCAGGGCTGGCCGGTCATCGTGCAGGCCGGCGCATCCGAGGCGGGCCGCCAGATCGGCGCCGAGACGGCGGAGATGATCTTCGCCGCCGGCGGTCCCATCGCCGACGCGCAGGCCTTCTACGCCGATGTGAAGGGCAGGGCGGCGAAGATCGGCCGCAACCCCGACCACATCAAGATTCTCCCCGGCGCGCTGGTCGTCGTCGGCGACACGGTGGAGGAGGCGAAGGCCAAGCGCGCGCATCTCGACAACCTCGTGCACTACGAGAGCGCGATCGGCTCGCTCTCCAGCGCTCTCGGCGTGGATGCGAGCCGCTTCGACCCCGAGGGCCCGCTGCCGGAGATCCCGGAGACGGAGACCAGCAAGTCCGCCCGGGAGCGCGCCATCAATCTCGCCAAGCGCGAGGGGCTGAACGTGCGCCAGCTCGCCCAGCGCATCGGGGGCTATTCGGGCGCGGCCATCGTGGGCACGCCTGCCACCATCGCCGACACGATGCAGGAATGGCTGGAGACGCGCGCCTGCGACGGCTTCAACATCATGTTTCCCTACGTGCCGGGCGGGCTCGACGATTTCGTGGGGCTGGTGGTGCCGGAGCTCCAGCGCCGGGGCCTCTTCCGCCGCGAGTACGAGGGGACGACGCTGCGCGAGCATCTCGGCCTGCCGCGCCCGGAGAACCGGTTCTTCGCGGTGGCTGCGCGAGCGGCTGAATAGGCCTGCCCTCGCGCGGCGGGCGCGCTATCACCGGGGGGATGATCCGCATTCTCCTCGGGCTCGCGCTGGTGGCGCTGCCCGCCCTGGCCCTCGGTGGGCGCATGGGCCTGCTCTGGGTGCTCGGCGCCGCGCTGGGGCTCACGCTTTACCAGGCCTCCTTCGGCTTCGCGGGCGCCTTCCGCCGGCTTCTGGGAGAGGGGCGGGGCGTGGGGCTGCGCGCGCAGCTGCTGATGCTGGCCGTGGCCGCCTGCCTCTTCCTGCCGGTCCTGGAGGCGGGAACGCTGCTCGGCCAGCCCGTGCGCGGCTTCGTCTTTCCGGTGGGCGCCGCCTTGGTGGTGGGTGCCTTCCTCTTCGGCATGGGCATGCAGATCGGCGGCGGCTGCGCCTCCGGCACGCTCTACACGGCGGCGGGCGGGCAGGGGGCGCGGATGTGGGTCACGCTCGCGGCCTTCATCCTGGGCGCGGCGCTGGCCGCCTGGGATGCCGAGCGCTGGACCGATTGGCCCGCGCTGCCGCCGGTCTCGCTGCTCCAGATCTGGGGCCTTTGGCCGGCCCTGGCGGCCAGCCTCGGCGTGCTCGCTCTGGCCTGGTGGGCCTCGCTGCGGGTCGAGCGGAAGGTTCATGGCAACGCCGAGCGCCTGAGCTGGCAGGGTGAGCTTTTGAAAGGGCCATGGCCGCTGGCCTGGGGCGCGCTGGCGCTCGCCCTGCTCAACTTCGCGACGCTGGCGGTGGCGGGGCGCCCCTGGGCCATCACGGCGGCCTTTCCCCTCTGGGGCTCGCGCCTCGTGGAGCTGGCGGGCTGGGACGACCCCGCCTTCTGGGCCTTCTGGGAGGACCCGACCCGCAGCGAGGCCCTGCTGCGCCCCCTCCTGGCGGATCGCATCACGATCATGGACCTCGGCCTCATGGCCGGGGCCTTCCTGGCGGCGGGTGTGGCGGGGCGGGGCGCGGACTGGCGGCTGCCGGCGGCAAGGGCGCTGCTCGCCTCGCTGCTGGGCGGGCTGATGCTGGGTTATGGCGCGGTGCTGGCGACCGGTTGCAACATCAGCGCCTTCTTCGGCGGAATCGCCTCCGGCAGCCTGCATGGCTGGGTTTGGATTGGTCCCGCCCTGGTGGGAAATTGGGTGGGGCTGCGGCTGCGGCCCGCCTTTGGCCTCGGTGCGCCCATATCGCGGATCGCGGCGTAAAATTCCCTAATTGACAATTAATTGTCGGTCATTATAGCGCCATCCCTCCGAAAGGGAGCAGCAAGCCATGGCCGTCCGTCTTCTGTTGGTGCTCGCGGGTGCCGCGATCTGGGCGGGGAGCGCCTCGGCGCAGGGGCCCGCTCCCTTGGCCGCGCAGGGCTGCCTGGGTTGCCACGGCCCCAATGGCACGGGCGCCACGGGCGTGCCGGCGCTGGCAGGGCGCGACGCCGCCGAGCTCACGGCGCTCATGGCCGCCTTCCGCGCCAATGAGCGCCCCGCGACCATCATGGGGCGCATCGCCCGCGGCTACACGCCGGCCGAGCTGGCCGCCGTGGCCGAGCATTTTTCCCGCCAGCGCTGAGGAGCCGCGCGATGACCCTCATCTCTCGCCGCGCCGTCCTCGCCGCCGCCGCGCTGGCCGCCCCGGCCACGCTCTCCGCCCAGTCCCAGGCGCGCCTGCTCGTCATCGGCGGCGGCTTCGGCGGCGCCAGCGCCGCCAGCTTCGCCCGCCGCACCTATCCGGAGCTGGAGGTCACTCTCGTCGAGCCGCGCACCAGCTTCGTCACCTGCCCCTACGGCAATCTGGTCCTCGCCGGTGTGAAGCAGATCGGCGACATCACCCATTCCTATGACGGGCTCAGGGCCAAGGGCGTGCGGGTGGTCCACGACTGGGCCACCGGCATCGACGCCGCGGCGAAGCGCGTGCGCCTCGCGGGCGGCGAGACGCTGACCTACGACCGGCTCATCCTCTCGCCCGGCATCGCGCTGCGCTGGGGCGCGCTGGAGGGCTATGACGAGGCTGCCTCCGCCCTCATGCCGCATGCCTGGGTGCCGGCCGATGGCGCGCAGACCCTGCTGCTGCGCCGCCAGCTGGAGGCCATGCCGGATGGCGGCGTGGTCGGCCTCGCTATTCCGGGCAATCCGTTCCGCTGCCCGCCCGGCCCGTACGAGCGGATCAGCATGATCGCCTCCTACCTCAAGCGCCATAAGCCGCGCTCGAAGATCCTGGCGCTCGACGCGAAGGAGGCGTTCAGCAAGCAGGGCCTGTTCCAGGATGCCTGGGCCGAGCTCTATCCCGGCATGATCGAATGGGTGCCCTCCAACCGCGACGGCCGCGTCGTGAAGGTGGACCCGCGCGAGCGCGTGCTGGAGACGGAGTTCGGTACGAAGCACAAGGTGGACGTGGCCAACGTCATCCCTCCGCAATCTGCCGCGCGCATCGCGATCGAGGCGGGGCTTGCCGACAATTCCGGCTGGGTGCCGGTGAACCCCCGTACCTTCGAGGCGCGGACGGCGCCGGGCATCCATGTGATCGGCGATGCGAACATCCCGGGGCCCATGCCGAAATCCGGCTTCGTCGCCAACACCACGTCCAAGCAGGCGGTGGCGGCGGCCGTGGCGTCGCTGCGCGGCCAGGCACCGCCGGAGGCCGTCTACTTCAACACCTGCTACTCGCATGTCGGCGAGGGGTACGGGATCTCCATCGTCGGTGTCTTCCGCCCCAATGCCGAGGGCACGGCCATCGCGGAGGTGCCCAATTCGGGCGGGGTCTCCCCGCGCGGAAGCCATCCCGAGCAGCGGCGGCTGGAGGCGCTCTACGCCGATGCGTGGTATGAGAGCATCACGAAGGACATGTTCGGATGATCCCACGCCGCGCCGCCCTGATCCTGGCCGCCATCCCCTTCGCCGCCCTGGCACGCGAGGATGCGCTGGCGGCCGCCATGCGCGAACAGGTGGGCGACGTGGTGCCCGAGGAGGGCGGCATCCTCCTGCGCGCGCCCGCCGTCGCGGAGAATGGCGGGCAGGTGCCGGTGACCGTCCTGGTGGAATCGCCTCAGACGGCGGCCGAGCACGTCACGGCCATCCATCTCTTCGCCACGCGCAACCCGACGCCCGGCATCGCCAGCTTCCGCCTGACGCCGCTGCTGGCGCGCGCGGAGGTGCAGACGCGCATCCGGCTGGCGGAGAACCAGGCGATCGTGGTGCTCGCGCAGATGAATGACGGGCGCGTCCGGCGCGCCAGCGTGGAGATCAGCGTGGGTACGGGGGGGTGCCTGTCATGAGCGGCTCGCTCGCCACGCCGCGCCTGCGCGCCCCACGCACCGCCCGTGCCGGCGAGGTGGTAGAGATCCGCACCCTCGTCGAACATCCAATGGAGACGGGCCTGCGGCAGGAAGGCGGCCGCACCGTGCCGCGAGACCTGCTCGGCCGCATCACCGTGCGCGTGAATGGCGAGGTCGCGCTCGATGGGGAGCTGCGGAACGGCAGCGCGGCCAACCCGTACCATGTCTTCTTCCTCCGCCTCGAGCGCACGAGCGAGATCGAGGTCATCGCGACGGATGAACGCGGGCGCAGCAGCCGTGCCTCTGCGCGCATCACGGTGGGCTGATCGTTCCGTCCCCGGCGCGCGGGGGGGCCGTTGCGCTGAGCGAATCCTGTTCTAGGCTCGCCGCCGCACAGGAACGGGAGCTACGGATATGAACATCGGTCGTCGCCAATTGGGCCAGGGCATCGCCGCCGCGGGCGGGCTCGCGCTGCCCGGTCTCATGAGCGGCCCTGCCGCCGCCCAGCGCAATGCGGACACGCTGCGCGTGGTGTTCCGTGACTCCGTGCCGAACATCGACAATTTCTACAACAACCAGCGCACGGGCCTGATCCTGGCGCATCACGCCTGGGACGGGCTGGTGCATCGCGATCCCGAGACCTTCAACATCGTCCCGGCGCTTGCGACCGAGTGGAAGCTGGTCGATCCCACCACGCTCGACTTCACGCTGCGGCGTGGCGTGAAGTTCCATGACGGCAGCGATTTCTCGGCCGACGACGTGGTCTACACGCTCAACACCGTCAGCAAGCCGGAGGCGCGCGTCGCGACGCCGAGCAACTATTCCTGGATCGACCGCGTCGAGAAGACGGGCGACTACAGCGTCCGCCTGCACATGAAGACGCCGACGCCGGCGGCGCTGGAATTCTTCGCGCTGATCACGCCGATCTGGCCCAAGGCCTATCGCGAGCGCGTGGGGCCCGATGGATACGCGCGCGCGCCCATCGGCACGGGTCCGTACCGCATCACGCGGATGGATACGGCCTCCTTCGTCGAATACGAGCGTTTCGACGGCTATTACGAGGGCGGGCCCAAGGGGAAGCCCGCCATCCGCAAGATCCACGCGCGCTTCGTCACCGATGCGGCCACCGAGCTCACCGAGCTCCTGGCCCAGCGCGTGGACTGGATCTGGAACATGAATCCGGACCAGATCCCCAATGTGAACCGCCTGCCGACGCTACAGACGCTGCGCCAGGCCTCGATGCGCGTGGGCTATCTCTCGCTCGATGCCGCCGGCCGCAGCGGCGCCGACAATCCCATGACCAAGCTGAAGGTGCGCCAGGCCGTCTGGCACGCGATCGACCGGCAGACCATGGCGGACCGGCTGGTCGGCGGCGGCTCCATCGTGCCGCCCGGACCCTGCTTCCCCTCGCAGTTCGGCTGCGAGACCGGCGAGGCGGTGCTCTACGACTACAATCCCGCCAAGGCGCGCCAACTCCTGGCCGAGGCCGGCTATCCCAACGGGGTCGATGTCGAGCTGACGAGCTACGTGCAGCCGCGCCAGTGGTCCGAAGCCGTGCAGAGCTACCTGCAGGCCGTCGGCATCCGCGCGCGTCTCAACATGCTGCAGGTCTCGGCGCTCATCCAGCGCTCCTGGCGCGGCGAGCTCGCCATGGCGATGGGCAGCTGGGGCAGCAACTCGATCAACGACATCTCGGCCTTCATGCCGAACTTCTTCGGCGAGGGCAGCCTGGACGACTACTCGCGCGATCCGGAGATCCACCGCCTGCTCGCGGAGGGTGGCTCCAGCGCCGATCCCGAGGCCCGCAAGCGGGCCTATGCGGCCGCCATCCGCCGCGCGACCGAGCAGGCCTATTTCCTGCCGCTGCACACCTATGTGAACACCTACGCCTTCTCGCGCCAGCTCGAGTTCAAGGCCTTCCCGGACGAGCTGCCGCGCTTCTACCTGGCCAAGTGGAAATAGTTCCCGAGGCCGCCCCCGTCACGCTTGCGGCGCGGCGGGGGCGGCGTCCATCATCGTTCCGCGACCGGAGAATCCAGCGCGGGACGGCATGACGCTCAACACCATCGCCACCCTTTTCGCCACCGCTTGCGTGCTGCTTCTGGGCACGGTGGTGAACCGCTCCATTCCGGCCTTGTCTCGCTACGCGATTCCCGATCCGGTCACGGGTGGGCTGATCTTCGCCTTGGCCGCCTGGGCCGCGCAGGCCTGGGCTGGCTTCGAGATCACCTTCGACCCGGTGATGTCGCGCCCCTTGCTGCTGGCTTTCTTCGCGACGGTCGGCCTCTCGGCGGATTTCCGGGACCTGGCGCGCGGCGGGCTCGTGCTGCTGCGCTACCTGCTGGTGCTCGCGCCCTTCGTGGCGCTGCAGAACGTGGTGGGCATCGCCACCGCGCTGTCGCTGGATCTGCCGCCTTCCATGGGACTCATCGTCGGCTCGATCACGCTGGTGGGCGGGCATGGGACGGGCGCGGCCTATGCCGACCTTTTCGGCGACAGCTACAATCTGGGCGGCGCTCTCCCCATCGCCATGGCGGCCGCGACCTTCGGGCTGGTGCTGGGCGGGCTGACGGGCGGACCGGTCGGCAACATCCTCATCACGCGCTTCGGCCTCAAGGGCTCGGCGGCCGACATCGCGCAGGAGGCCGCGGCCGAGGCCGAGCCCATCGACGTCACGCGCATCATCCTCGCGATCGGCGCGATCACGGCCTGCATGTTGCTCGGCGGCTGGCTCGCCAATGCGACGGCCGGCGGCGTGGTCACGCTGCCCGCCTTCGTCTGGGCGCTGCTCGCGGGCGTGCTGCTGCGGAACGGGCTGCAGACGGCGGGTCTCTGGACCATCGGCACGGGGCCGACCGACCTGCTCGGCGGCGTCTCGCTCGGCCTGTTCCTGTCGCTGGCCATGATGCAGCTGCGCCTGTGGGAGTTCGCGACGCTGGCGGGGCCGCTCGCGGCCATTCTGATTGCGCAGACCATCGCCTGCGCCCTCTACGCCATGTTCGTGGCCTTCCCCGGCATGGGCCGGAGCTACGACGCGGCGCTGATGGCGGCGGGTGTCATCGGCTTCTGCATGGGCTCCACCGCCACGGCCGTCGCCATCACCCAGGCGCTCGCGCGGCGGCACGGCCCCAGCCCGACGGCGACGCTGATCGTGCCGCTGACCGGCGCGTTCTTCATCGATCTCGTGAATGCCGGCGTCCTCGCCGGCTTCCTCAGCCTGCCGTGGTTCTCGTGATGCGCTGGCTCTTCCTCCTGCTCGCGCTGCTGCTGCCGGTGGCCTGCGACCGCGCGCCCGACGAGGCGAGCCTGCGCCGGGACGTGGAGGCACGCCTGGCCGCGGCCTTCCCCGAGCGCACGCTGATCGTCGAGGAGCTGGACCGGCACGGCCACATGGACACGCTGGATGGCGGGCGCATCCTGCACTTCAAGGCGCGCCTGCGCTTCGAGCGCGCGGCCGATCTCGGCCAGTGGGGCGGGCCGAACGCGCAGCTCCTGGCCGGCGTCATGGGGGCGGGCAGCACCGGCATCCAGGGCCTCACGCAGGGCGGTAACCGCGAGGGCGACCGGCTCTCCGTCTTCGGCACGCTGCCCTATCGGCGCGAGGGGACCAGCTGGGTGGTGGCGGCGACGCCAGGGCCCGCGGGCCGCGCGGTCGCCGGTCCGCCGGGGCAGCTCGCGGGCGCCGAGCGCGTGCTGGCCGCGCTGGCCGAGACGCTGCGGGCCGCGCCGTCGAACACGTCGCCCTCCGGTGCCCGCGTGATCGAGGAGGAGCTGGAGGTCGCGCGCCGCAACATCGATGCCCGGCTGGCGCGGCTCAAGGAGGGCTATCCGCTCGCCGCGGGCCCGTCGGGCGGGGCTTATGCGCGGCTTGCGCTGGCGCTGGCGCGTGATTTCGAACGGCGCGGCGGCACGCATCTCGAAGTGCTGGCCAGCGCCGGCAGCGTCGAGAACCTGTCGCTCCTGCACCAGGGGCAGGCGAGCCTCGCCTTCGTCCAGGCCGATGTCGCGGCGCTGGCGGCCGCCGGCCGCGGTCCCTTCGAGGAGGCGGGGCCGTATCGCTCCCTGCGCGCGCTGCTTGCGCTCTTCCCGGAGCATTTGCATGTGGTGGTGCGGGGGCAGGACCCGGCGCGAAGCCTCGCGGACCTCGCCGGGCGCCGCGTGGCGCTTGGCCTCGCGCGCTCCGGCTCGCGCGTGACGGCGGGGCTTGTCCTGGCCGCCGCCGGCGTCGAGGTGGCCGAGCCGCCGGGCGCCGACGCCATGGATTCCCGCGCCGCGCTGGCGGCCCTGGCCGCCGGGCAGCTCGATGCCGTGATGCTGGTGGGGGCCGCCCCCTTCCCGCCGGTCGTGGAGGCCTTCGGTGCCTCCCAGCTGCGCCTCCTTCCCGTCGAGCTGCGGGCCGAGGCCCTGAGCGAGGTGGGAATCGTGCCGCTCTCCCTGCCGGCCGGCGCCTATGCGGGGCAGGGGGAGGTGCCGACCGTCGCGGTCGCGGCGCTACTCGTGGCGGATCAGAATCTCACGGCCGCCGAGGCGCGGCGCATCGTGGAAACGGTTCTCGGCCGGGTCGGGGCACGTGAGCGCGAGCCTCTGGCCCTGATGGTGGAGCGCTCCAACGCGGCGCGGGGGCTCTCGCTGCCTCTGCACCCGGGCGTCACGGACCTGGTCCGCTAGGACGCCTCGGCCAGCAGGCACTCCACATAGCCCGGCCCGTTGGGCGTGATCTTCGGCGTGTCGCGCGGGCAGCGCTCCACCGCCACGGGACAGCGCGGGTGGAAGCGGCAGCCGGGCGGCACGTTGGCCGGGTCCGGCATGGTGTCGCCCAGGCCCACATCCGGCACGCCGAGGCCCGGCTCGGGCGTCAGCACGCTGGCCAGCAGCGCGCGCGTGTAGGGATGGCGCGGCTCGGCGAAGAGGGCCTCGCTCGCGTTCCGCTCCACGATGCGGCCGAGGTACATGACGGCCACCTCGCTCGCCACATGCTCGACGACCGCGAGGTTGTGGCTGATGAAGAGGTAGGTGAGGCCGAGGTCTCGCCGGAGCTCCGCCAGCAGATTCAGGATCTGCGCTTGCACCGAGACGTCGAGCGCGGAGGTCGGCTCGTCGCAGACCACGATGCGGGGGCGCAGCACCAGCGCGCGCGCGATGGCCACGCGCTGCCGCTGCCCGCCCGAGAGCTGCGAGGGAAAGCGCCGCCCCTGCTCGGCCGAGAGGCCGACGCGCGCGAAGCTCTCGTCCACGCGGCGGTCGATCTCGCTGCGCCCGATATTGCCCTGCGCCACCAGCGGCATCGCCACGATATCGCGTACGCGGCGGCGCGGGTTCAACGAGGAGAAGGGGTCCTGGAAGACCGGCTGGATCAGCCGCGCGCGGGAGCGGCGGTCCATATCGGCCAGGCGCTTGCCGTCCACCAGCACGTCGCCGGAGCTGGGCGGCAGCAGGCCGAGGATCATGCGCGCGAGGGTGGACTTGCCGCAGCCGCTCTCGCCCACCACGCCCAGCACGCTGCCGGCGGGGACGGCGAAGGAGACATCGTCCACCGCGACCACGCGGCGCGGCTCGGCGAAGAAGCCCTGGCGGACGTTGAAGATGCGGCGGAGGTTGCGGACCTCGATGGCGGGCACGTCGCTCATGCCGCCACCCGGTCCGTCCAGCCCACGGGCAGGGTGCAGAGGACTTCGTGGCCGGCGCCGGCGGTCTGGCGAGGCAGGGGCAGCTTGCAGGCCTCCTGCGCGTAGGGGCAGCGGTCGCGGAAGCCGCAGCCGACGAAGCCCGGCTGGATGCGGGGCACCACGCCCGGGATGCTGCCCAGCGGCTCGTCTCGCTTCACCTTGCCGGGGACGGGCACGCAGCTCAGCAGCCCGCGCGTATAGGGGTGCTGGGGCGCGCCGAAGAGGGCGGCGGTGGGCGCGCTCTCCACCACGTCGCCCGCATACATGACCGAGACGCGGTCGGCGATGCGGGCCACCACGCCGAGGTCGTGCGTGATGAGCAGGATGCCGAGTCCCAGCTCCTTCTGCAGACTCGCAAGCAGCCGCAGGATCTGCGCCTGCACCGTGACGTCGAGCGCGGTGGTCGGCTCGTCGGCGATGAGCAGCTCGGGGTCGCACATCAGGGCCATGGCGATCATCACGCGCTGGCGTAGGCCGCCCGAGAGCTGGTGCGGGAACTGGCCGAGGCGCAGCCCCGGCGCCGTGATGCCGACGCGGGTCAGCAGCTCCGCCGCGCGGTCCACGGCCTGGGCCTGGGGCGTGCCGCGATGGCGGCGCAGCACCTCGGTCATCTGCGAGCCCACCGTGTAGGCGGGGTTCAGCGAGGTCATCGGCTCCTGGAAGATCATCGCCATGCGGTCGCCGCGCAGGCGGGAGAGCTCACGCTCGCTGTAGTTCCGGATGTCCTCGTTGCCGAAGGCGATGAGGTCGGCCTCGCGCTTCGCGCCCTTGGCCAGCAGCCCCATGATGGCGAGCGAGGTGACGGACTTGCCGCAGCCGCTCTCGCCAACCAGGCAATGGGTCTCGCCCTTCTCGACCTTGAGCGAGATGCCCCGCACGGCGGCCGTGGATCCGAAGGTGACGCGGAGGTTGCTGACCTCCAGCAGGGGGCGGGTGGTCATCGGGAGTGGTCCGTCCCCAGCATGTCGCGCAGCGCGTCGCCCAGAAGGTTAACTCCGAGCACCAGCACGAAGAGCGCGATGCCGGGCACCAGGATCACCCAGGGGGTGAAGAACATGTATTCCTTGGCCTCCGCGATCATGAGGCCCCAGGAGGGCAGGGGCGGCGGCACGCCGAGGCCGAGGAACGACAGCGCGGCCTCCAGGAGGATGGCGAGCGCCATTTCCAGCGTGGCCACGACGGCGAGGTGGGTCGCGATATTGGGCAGGATCTCGCGCAGCAGCACGGCCGCCTGGCTGCAGCCCGCGCACCAGGCGGCGCTGACATAATCCAGCGTGCGGAGCTGCATGGTGGTGGAGCGCGCGACGACGGCGAAGCGGTCCCACAGCAGCAGGCCGAGCACCAGGATCACCAGGATGAAGCTGGTGCCGAGCAACCCCGCGACGGCGAGCGCCACGAGCACCACCGGAATGGAAAGCCGCGCGGTGATCAGGAACATCACGACGTCATCCATGCGCCCGCCATAGAAGCCGCCGAGGACGCCGAGCGTGGTGCCGATGATGCCCGAGGTGATGACCGTCGCGATGCCGATGATCATCGAGATGCGCGCGCCGTAGATGAGGCGCGACAGATAGTCGCGCCCGAGCTGGTCGGTGCCCAGGAAGTTCGCGGGCGTGCCCCCTTCCATGAAGGAGGGCGGGATGAGCCGCGCGTCGAGGTTCACCGCGAAGGGATCGTAAGGCGTGATCCACGGCGCCAGGATCGCGACGACCAGCACGAGGCCCACGATCGCGGCGCCCACGGCGAAGCCCGCATTGCGGATGAGCCGCGCGCCGCGGGAGGGGAAGGCCGAGGCGCTCATGCCGTGCGCAGCCGCGGGTCGAGCACCGCGTTCAGCAGGTCCGACAGGAGGGTGAGGGCGATGTAGATCAGCGCCAGCACGAGCACGACGGCCTGCACGACGGGATAGTCATTCTTGGAGATGCTCTCCCAGGCGAGGTAGCCCACGCCATGCATGGCGAAGACCGTCTCGATGACGATGGAGCCGCCCAGCATGAAGCCGAGCTGCACGGCGGCGATGGAAACCACGGGAATCGCGGCGTTGCGGAACCCGTGCTTCACCAGGATCGAGAAGCGCGAGAGCCCCTTGGCCCGCGCGGTGCGAATGTAGTCGGAACCCAGGGCCTCGATCATCCCGCTGCGGGTGAGCCGCATGAGCGAGGGGATGGCCGAGAAGGCCAGCACGATGCCCGGCATCACGTAGTATTCCGGGCCGCCCGTCCCCGAGATCGGCAGGATGGCGAGCTGCAGGCCGAGCCAGACCATCAGCAGCAGCCCCAGCCAGAAGGAGGGCATGGCCTGGCCGACCAGAGCCACCATCATCACGGTCCGGTCGACCCAGGTATTCTCCTTCACCGCGGCGATGATGCCGAGCGGGAGCGAAACGGTCAGCGCCAGCAACAGCCCCGTGAGGCCGAGCGTGATGGTGATGGGCAAGCGCGAGCCGATGAGGTTGGAGACGCGGTCCTTGAAGAAGTAGCTCTCGCCGAAATCGCCCTGCATCGCGCGCCAGAGCCAGTCGAGGTACTGGATGTGGAGCGGCCGGTTCAGGCCATAGGCCTGCCGGATGATGTCGACATCCGCCTGGGTCGCGTTCGGCCCGGCGATGGAGATCGCCAGATCGCCCGAGAGCCGTGTCAGGGCAAAGCTCAGCGTCAGCACCGTGAGGGCCACGAGGATGGCCACGGCCGAGCGGCGCAGGAGGAATTTCAGCATGCGCGCCGCAGCCTAGAGCAGATTGGCCAGGGCTGAAAACCGCTTTGGTCGGAGACGCTTGTGGATCATTGCGGACGGAGGCTACGCGGCGAAGGCATCTTGCGCTATCCCCGCCGGCGACAGACTGGAGTAACCTTCCTTGGCCGACGCCGATACCGATAGCGCCGCGTGGCGCGTCACCCCCTCGAGCTACCTGAAGTCCCGCCCGCCCGAGCACGCAATTCCGGCGGTGCCGCGCTCGCAATACGTGACCATGGCCGATGGCTGCCGCCTGGCCGTGGACGTCTGGCTGCCCGAGGGCGCCACGGGTCCGGTGCCCGCCGTGCTGATCCACACGCCCTATTACCGCCGCTTCGCCATGAAGCCGGACGGGCAGGGCGAGCGCTGCCCCAACGCGGCGAAGTTCCGCGATATGCTGGTTCCCCGCGGCTATGCGCTCGTGGTGGTCGACATCCGCGGCACGGGTGCGAGCTTCGGCACGCGCGACAGCTTCCGCTCGCCCCGCGAGCGCGAGGACGCGCGCGAGATCGCCGACTGGATCGTGGCGCAGCCCTGGTCGGACCAGCGCATCGGTGCGACCGGGATCTCCTATCCCGGCGCGGCGTCGGATTTCCTGGCCAGCACGGGGCATCCGGCGGTGAAGGCCATCGTGCCGCTCTTCGCCGTCTGGGACACCTGGTCGGATCACTACTACCCGGGCGGCGTGTTCCTGAACCGCCTGGCGCAGGTCTATGACGAGCTCATGGTCGCCATGGACCACGACCGGCGGGACCTGCTGGGCAAGATCGCCTATTTCTCCAACCCCGACCTCGCCGGCCCCATGCCGGTGGACGAGGATCCGGACGGCGCGCTGGTGCGCGAGGCGGTGAAGCAGCACCAGGGCAATTTCCGCATGCCCGACTTCATCACCGACCTGAACTTCCGCGAGCAGAAGCTGCCCTACGACGCCAGCTTCTCCTCGGCGAACATCAGCCCCTATTCGGTGTGCAAGTCGATCCGCAAGGATGTGGCGATCTATGCCGTCTCGGGCTGGATGGACGGCGTGGGCTACGCCAATGCCGCGATCGCGCGCTACCTCACCATGCAGGGCAATCCGACGCATCTGCTGCTGGGTCCCTGGGACCACGGCGCGCGCTGCAACGTCTCGCCCTGGCGGAACGGGGTGGACCCGGAATTCCCGCTCTTCGGCGAGATGCTGCGCTTCTTCGACGAGTACCTGATGGGCCGCGATACCGGCCTGCGGGCCGAGGCGCCGATCCACTTCTTCTCCATGCATGGGGAGACCTGGCAGGAGGCCGCGAGCTGGCCGCCCGTGCCCGCCCAGCGCCTGCATTTCGCGCCCGGCGCGCTGCAGCCCACGCCCGGCCCGGCGGTGGAGGCCGCGCATCCGAGCGACTTCTCCTTCTCCTCCGGCGAGGGCACGCGATACGAGCGCATCGCCGCCATCAACGCGCTCGACTACTACACCGACTGGGGCGTGCGACAGGCCGCGCTGCCGCATTACGACGCGGCGCCCTTCGAGCAGGAGATGGAACTGACCGGCAACGCCATCGCCGATCTCACCATCGCCTCCAGCGAGGCGGACGCGTCGATCATCTGCTACCTGTCGGAGGTCGAGGCCGATGGCACGGTGCGCTACGTCACCGAGGGCCTGCTGCGCGCCCTGCACCGCAAGGAGGCGGAGCATCCGCCCGAGTACCAGGCGCCCTGGCCCTTCCGCACCTATCACCGCGACGAGGCCGCGCCGCTGACGCCGGGCGTGGCCGAGCGCATGCGCGTGGTGCTGCTGCCGACCTCCTGGATCTTCAAGAAGGGCAGCCGCCTGCGCTTCTCGCTGGCCGGCACCGATGCCGACCATGTGAAGCAGATCCCGCACGGCCGCCCGCCGGTGCTGACCCTGCATCTGGGCGCCTCCGCCCTCGACCTTCCCCTGCGCCCCTTCCAGGAGTGATCGCATGACCACGACCCGCCGCGCGCTCGCCGCGCTTCCCTTCCTCGGCGCCGTGCCTGCCATGGCGCAGGGGAATTTCCCGAGCCGGGCCATTCGCCTGCTGCTGCCTCAGCCCCCGGGCTCGGCGAACGACGCAGTCGCGCGCATCATCGCGGAGCCGATGTCGCGCACGCTGGGCCAGCCGGTGGTGGTGGACAATCGCCCCGGCGCCAACGGCATGGTCGCGATCAACGCGCTGAAGCAGCAGCCGGCCGACGGCTACACGCTGCTGCTGCCGGGCGTCTCGCAGCTTTCCTTCAACCCGCACCTCTACCCGAACCTGACCTACGACGCGGTGCGCGACTTCACCTATGTCGCTCCCGTCTCGGACGCCCCCTTCATCCTGCTGGCGAGCAAGAAGTCCGGCATCACCAGCGTGGCCGACATGCTGGCGCGCGCGCGTGCCGAGCCGGGCAAGCTGACCTATGCGAGCGCGGGTATCGGCAACTCCACGCATCTGTCGATGGAGATGATCGCGGATCGCGCGGGCGTCACCTTCACGCACGTCCCCTATGCCGGCACGGGCCAGGCGCTCACCAGCGTCATCTCCGGCGAAACGGATGTCATGATCCTGGTGCTGGCGGTGGCGCTCGGCCAGGTGCGCGCCAATGCCGTGACGCCGCTCGCGCTCGTCGCGGCGGAGCGCCTTTCCATCCTGCCGGACCTGCCGACGCAGCAGGAGGCGGGGATCGAGGCGCCCATCATGCCGGGCTGGTTCGCGGTGGTCGGCCCCGCCGGCATGCCGGACGAGATCGTGAACCGCATCAACGCCGCGGTTCGCGAGGCGCTGCGCGACGACACGGTGCTGAAGCGGCTGGGCGACAACCTGCTCATCCCCTTCGCGGGCTCGCCGGCCGATCTGCGGCGCCGCATGGAGCAGGACAGCCAGGTCTGGGGCGAGTTCATCCGCCGGCGCGGCCTGCGGCCCGAATAATCTAAGCTTTGGCGGCGGGCCGCGGCTCCGCCGCCATGGCTTCGCGCCGCCCATGTTGCACTGCATGGCTGCTGGGTTCTGCTTCATGCAACCTGGGGTTTAGTCTCTCCCGGAACACGGGAGAGACAACGCCATGGATTTCGGCTTCTTCACCATGCCCTCGCACCCGCCCGAGCGTTCGCTCCGGGACGGGCATGAGTGGGATCTCAACGTCATGCGCTGGCTGGACGGCCTGGGCTACAAGGAGGCCTGGGTCGGCGAGCACCACACCGCACCGTGGGAGCCGCATCCGGCACCGGACCTGCTGATCGCGCAGGCCTTCCGCGAGACCAAGAACATCCGCCTCGGCCCCGGCGGCTTCCTCTTGCCCTATCACCACCCGGTCGAGCTCGCGAACCGTGTGGCCATGCTGGACCACATTTCCGGCGGGCGGCTGAATTTCGGCGTCGCGGCCTCGGGCCTGCCGAGCGACTGGGCCACCTTCAACGTCGACGGCATGTCCGGCCAGAACCGCGACATGACGCGCGAGGCGCTGGAGATCATCCTGCGCACCTGGACCGAGGACGGGCCCTGGACCCATGAGGGCAAGTACTGGACCGTCAGCAAGATCGAAACGATGTTCGGCTTCCTGAAGCCGCACATCAAACCCCTGCAGGCGCCGCATCCGCCCATCGGCGTCGCGGGCCTCAGCAAGAATTCCGATACGCTGAAGCTCGCGGGCGAGCGCGGCTTTCTGCCCATGAGCCTCAACCTCAACCCCGCCTATGTCGCGAGCCACTGGGATTCGGTGGAGGCCGGCGCCCGCCGCTCTGGCCGCACGCCCAACCGGCGCGACTGGCGCCTCGTGCGCGAGGTCTTCGTGGCCGACACGGATGAGGAGGCTTGGCGGCTTTCCGTCGGCGGGCCGATGGGCCGCATGATGCGCGAGTACTTCCTGCCGCTGCTCGCGAATTTCGGTTTCCTCGAATACCTCAAGCACAGCCCCGAGGTGCCGGACAGCGACGTCACGGTCGAATACTGCGCGCAGCGCAACTGGCTCGTTGGCTCGCCGCAGACCGTCGCGGAGAAGCTCGCCAAGGTCTACGAGGAGGTGGTCGGCTTCGGCTCCATCCTCGTCTTCGGCTTCGACTATTCCGAGAACCCGGGCGCCTGGAAGAACTCGCTGCGCCTGCTGATGGAGGAGGTCGCGCCCCGCGTGCGCCATCTTGCGCCGCAGGCGGCCGGAACGGCTCAGGCCGCCGCGTCGTAGCGCTTCTGCGCCGCGAGCACGTCGGCCATATGCGCCTCGGCCCAGAGGCGTAGCCCGTCGACCGTGGCGGCCAGCGTGCGGCCGAGGGGCGTGATGCTGTACTCCACCGTGACGGGCACGGTGGCGAAGGCCTGGCGCGTGACCAGCCCGTCGCGCTCCAGGCTCTTCAGGGTCTGCGAGAGCACCTTCTGCGAGATTCCCTCGATGGCGCGGCGGAGCTGGTTGAAGCGCCGCGGCCCCTCCGCGAGCAGGCCGAGCAGCAGGACGGCCCATTTGTCGGCGATGCGGTCCAGCACCAGGCGGGTGGGGCAGGTGGCGGCATAGGGGTTCGGGGCGTGCATGCGGTTTCCGGTGGGTGACCAGGTGAGATGGAAGTGCCTCATTTACACCAGACTTCGAATGGGACACCAGGTTTCCATTGGTAACCTATGTGGAGATCACCATGAACATCGCTCTCATCGGCGCCACCGGAAACGCCGGCTCCCGCATCCTGGCCGAGCTCGCGCGGCGCGGGCATCGCGTCACCGCCATCGTTCGCCAGCCGGAGCGCGTTCCCGCGCTGCCGGGCGTCACCGCCGTGAAGGGGGACGTGTTCGATCAGGACGATCTCGCGGCACGGCTGCGGGATCATGATGCCGTGATCAGCAGCGTCCACTTCACGGCCAGCGATCCGCGCAAGCTGATCGCGGCGGTGCGCGCCTCGGGCGTGAAGCGCTACCTCGTCGTGGGGGGCGCGGGCAGCCTGGAGGTGGCGCCCGGCGTGAAGCTCATCGACACGCCGGAATTCCCCGCCCAGTACAAGGCCGAGGCGGCCGGCGGGTCTGCCTTCCTCGACCTGCTGCGGGGCGTCGAGGATCTGGACTGGACCTTCCTCTCGCCGTCGGCGCTGTTCGTGGCGGGCGAGCGGACGGGGAAGTTCCGCCTCGGCGGCGATCAGCTTCTCGCCAACGCGAATGGCAGCAGCATTTCCTTCGAGGACTACGCCATCGCGCTGGTGGATGAGCTGGAGCGCCCCGTGCATTCCCGGAAGCGCTTCACCGTCGGATACTAACGGCCTTCGGGCGCGCCAATGCGCGGCGCCCGAGGGCGCCTCAGAGACTGATCCGGCGCTCGCGGATCAGCTTCCCGTACTGCTCCTGCTCCTGCCGGATCAGGCCCGCGAAATCGTCCAGCAGCACGGGATCCAACTGCATGTCCGGCGTGGCGCGGGCGCGGAAATCCGGGCTCCGCAGGGCGGTCGCGATGGTCTCGGCGAGGCGGGTGATGATGGGCGCCGGCACCCCGGCCGGCGCCAGGATGCCGTGCCAATAGCGTTGCACCAGTTGCGGGCTCACCGTCTCGGCGAAGGTCGGCACATCGGGAAGGATGTCGAGCCGCGTGGGGTTCGAGGTCGCAAGGATGCGGAACTTGCCCCCGCCCAGATGCGGCAGAAGCGAGTTGGTGGAGCCCGCGTAGAAGGGCGTCCGCCCGGTGATGAGGTCGGCCACGATCGGGGATTCGCCGCGATAGGCGATGTTCTCCAGATGCACGCCGGTCAGCGCCATCAGCCATTCCATGGTGAGGTGCGGGCTACTCCCATTGCCGACGGTGCCGACGCCGGCGCCGGGGTTCCGGCGTATATGCGCCAGCGCCTCGGCCACCGTGCGGATCGGCAGTTCGGCGGTGACGGCGAAGGCGACGGGCGCGCGGTAGACGAGGGAGAGCGGCGCGAAATCCTCCAGCCGGTAGGTGATGTTCGGATAGAAATTGGGGTTGAGCGACATGGTGCTCGTCGCGACCCAGCCCAGCGTGTAGCCGTCCTTGGGCGAGCGCGCGGTGGCCTCGGCGGCGATCATGGTGTTGGCGCCGGGACGGTTGTCCACGACGACGGTCTGGCCCAGCGCCTCGCGCATCTTCTCGGCCAGCGCGCGCGCGAGGAAATCGCCGCCGCCGGGCGCGAAGGGGTAGATCAGGCGGATGGGCCGGTCCGGCCAGCCGGATTGCGCGCGGGCCACCGCAGGCGCGGCCAGGCCGGTGGCGAGGAGCGTGCGGCGCCCGATCACGCGCTGGCCCTCGCGGCTTCCGTCCGGGGCGCGCTGCGCGGCTTGCGCTGGGCGGTCGGGATGGCCTCGGTGCCGATGATGCCCGCGGCCTCCAGCGCCTCGATCTCAGCGGGCGAGATGCCCAGCATTCCGCCCAGGACGGCCGCGTTGTGCTGCCCCAGCGTGGGCGCCGGGCGGCGGATGTCGAGCGGCGGCCCACCCTGCATGCGCAGCGGCGCGGAGGGCAGGGTGTGCGTGCCGATGAAGGCGCGCTCGCGCTCCTGCCAGAAGCCGCGCGCGGCGAGGTGCGGATCCTGCCGCAGCTCGGTCGGCCAGCGGATGGCGCCGGCGGCGATGCCCTGCGCCTGCATCGCGTGCATGGCCGCATCGGCGCTTTGACCGCGTGTCCAGTCCGCGATCAGCGCCTCCAGCTCCGCTTCGCGCTCTCGCCGGGCTTCCAGGCCGAGGCCCGCCAGATCCGCCCGTCGCAGGAGGTCGGCCAGCCGCGACCAGGCCGCATCATCCGTGACCGCGACCGCGAGCCAGCCTTCCTCCGTGCAGGGAAAAGCGCCGTGCGGGACGTGGTCCGGATGGCGATTGCCGAGGCGCGGTCCGGGATCGCCGAGGGCGGATTGCGCGATGATCCAGGGCGCCACCAGCGGGAACATGCACTCGACCTGCGCGAGGTCGATGTGCTGGCCCTCGCCCGTGGCCTTGCGATGCAGCAGCGCGGCCAGCAGCGCCGCCGCGGCGTTCATGCCGCCCACCGGGTCGCCATAGGCGAGCTGGTTGGTGAGGGGCGGGCCATCCGCCGCGCCGGAGACGGTCGGCAGGCCCGAGGCGTGCTCCAGCGTCGAGCCATAGGCGCGTGCATCGCGCCAGGGGCCGCTGCCGCCGAAGGCCGGCATGGAGAGCATCACGATGTCCGGCCGCGCGCGGCGCAGCACCGGATAGTCCAGCCCGAGCTTCGGCAGCACGTCGCGCGCGTAGTTCTCCACCACGACGTCGCTCTCCGCGACGAGGCGCTTGAGCAGCGCCGCGCCTTCCGGCCGGCTGAGGTCGAGCGTGATGCCGCTCTTGTTGCGGTTCTGGAAGCAGAAGCGGATGTCACGTTCGTAGACCCGGTTCTCGAAGAATTCGGGGCGGGGATCCACGCCGCGCCACCAGTCCGGGTACTGGATCGCCTCGACCTTCACGATCTCTGCGCCGAGGTCGCCCAGCGTGCGCGTGCAGACCGGCCCGGCCCAGCCCATGGAGAGGTCGAGCACGCGCAGGCCCTGCAAGGGCAGCGGGGTCGCGGCCGGGCTGCCCATCAGGACGGGCGCGGGCGGCGCGGGCTCGGCATGGAGGGGGGCGATGCCCTGGGCGCGGGGCGGCGTGCGGGTCAGGCGCTGGGGCAGGGTGGGGCCTTCGAATTCCGCGCTGCCGAGCTTCACGCGCTGGAAGGCATTGCGCGCGCGGTGCGTCGGCGTGGCCAGCAAGGTCTCCATCTCCGGCACCACGGCGAAGGGGAGGCGGCGCGCCAGCGCTTCCTCGAACCATTCCTCGGCGGTGCGGGCGGCAAGGCGCTCGGCGAAGATGCGCTCCAGCCGGTCGGCATCCGCGAGGCGCCCTGGCCAGACGATATAGGCCGGGTCCTGGCCGAGCTCCGGCAGACCCACCATCTCGCAGAAGGCACGCCACTGCAGCGGCGTGACGATGGTGACGCCGAGCCAGCCTTCCCGGCAGCGATAGACGCCGAGCGGGCTGGTCGGCGCGAAGCGGTTCACGCCCAGCCGCCGCTCGACCTCCGGATTGGTGACGGCCTGCGCCGCCTGGTACTCGGCGATGGCGATATTGGCCTCATGGATGCTGGCCTCCATGCGCCGCCCGCCGCCGCCCCAGAGCGCCGCCGCCGTGGCGATGAAGGCGGCGATGCCGCCCAGCGCCTCGCCGGCCATGCCGCCGAGCATGGCCGGCGGGCCCTCGGCCGGGCCGACGCAGGCGAAGACGCCGGCCAGCGCGCGGCAGGTGACGTCGGTCGCGGCAAAGCCGGCATAGGGGCCGGTCTCGCCGAACCAGGAGATTCGGGTCGCGATCAGATGGCGCGGCAGATCGCCCTCAGCGACGGGGCGCGAATCCAGCAGCACGTCGCAGGTGGGGGCGAGGGAGGCCACGCTGCCCTCCACCAGCCGCTTGCTGGTGTTCAGCCAGGCCTGGAGCGCGGAGCCGCCCTCGATGCGCGGCCAGGCGGTGGCGAGCGGGTCGCCGGGATCGGGGAGCTTCAGCACTTCCGCGCCGAAATCCGCGAAGAGCTTGCCCGCATAGGCCAGGGCGGCACCGCCCCCCGCTTCGAGCACACGTATCCCCGCCAGGGCTTCCGCCATCAGCTTCCTCCAAACGCGGGCTCTGATGGCCCAGATTTGTGATCATAGATTGGAGGGAAGGCCCCCCGTCAAGCGACCCTGAGCTTCGCCTGGGTGACGTTGAGGGTGGGCAGGCGCCGCATCACGGCGTCGGCATAGACGGAAATGTCGCGCTGGATGGCGAGCCGCGCCAGCGCGCCGTCATGCATCGCGAGCGCGCGGATCACGTCGTTGTGCGGGTGCTCCTCCGGCTGGTGGAGGAAACGGATGTCCTTCAAGCCGGCGTTGAGCGGGCCGCAGAGCAGCCACAGCCCCTCGACCATCCGCGCCAGCACGGGCATGCCGGGAATGGCGCAGAGCTGCCGGTGGAAGCGCTCGTTCTCCACCATCATCTCCTCGCCCCGGCCCGCGAGCCGGTGGGAGGTCATCTCGGCATGGATCGCGGCCAGGCGCGCCACATCGGCCTCGGTCGCGCATTCGGCGGCGCGGCTCGCGGCCTTGCCTTCCAGGTCCATGCGAAGTTCCACCACCTCGCGCAGCCGCGCGTCGGAAAGCGTGGGCACGCGGACCGAGCGGCGGTCCACCTGCTCCAGCGCGCCCTCGCTCACCAGGCGCGTCAGCGCCGCGCGGACGGGCATGGAACTGACGCCCATCTCGGTGGCGAGGTGGCGCAGCTTCAGCTTTTCCCCGGGGCGGAACCGGCTGCGCATGATGTCCAGCCGCAGGCGCTGATGCACCTGTGCCGCCAGGCTTTCCGCGGTGGAGTTGACAGTTTCGTCCATGTCCTGGAGATTTTGATCACAAATGACGGCGGGATTCAATTCCGGCGCCGCGTGAGGAAAAGGTTCGAGGATTCCATGGCCGACGACATCGCCACGATTCACTCCGAGATCGGCGCTTCCGTGTGGAAGATCACGGCGCCCGCGGGCGCGGCGGTGGGCGAGGACGAGCCCATCCTGATCCTGGAATCCATGAAGATGGAAATCCCGGTGATGGCGCCGCATGCCGGCACGGTCGTGGAAATCCTGGTCCAGGAAGGCGAGCAGGTGGAAGAAGGCCAGGCCGTCGCCACCATCCGGCGCTGATGCGATGGGCCCCGTCCTGATCGCCAACCGCGGCGAGATCGCGGCCCGGATCGCCCGCAGCTGCCGCCGCCTCGGCTGGCCCAGCATCGCCGTCTTCTCGGAGGCCGATGCGGGCGCGCTGCATGTGCAGCAGGCGGACCGTGCCGAGGCCATTGGCCCCGCGCACCCGCGCGAGAGCTACCTCTGCATCCCGGCGCTCATCGCCGCGGCCGAGCGCAGCGGCGCGCGCTACGTCCATCCGGGCTACGGCTTCCTCTCCGAGAATGCGGAGTTCGCCGAGGCCTGCGCCCGGGCGGGGCTGACCTTCATCGGGCCGTCGCCCGAGGCCATCCGCGCCATGGGCGGCAAGGCGGCGGCGCGCGCCATCGCGGAGAAGGCGGGCGTGCCGTGCCTGCCCGGCGATGCGGGCGCGGACCAGTCCGAGGCCGCCCTGGCGGCGGCGGCCGGGCGCATCGGCTATCCCGTGATGATCAAGGCGATCGGCGGCGGGGGCGGGCGCGGCATGCGGCGCGTCCGCAAGCCCGAGGAATTCTCCGCCGCCCTCGCCGCCGCGCGCCGCGAGGCGGCGATCTTCGGCGACGAGCGCGTAATGCTGGAAAAGCTCGTCGAGGATGCGCGCCATATCGAGGTGCAGATCATCGCCGACAGCCACGGCAACGTGCTGCACCTGCATGAGCGCGACTGCACGCTGCAGCGCCGCCATCAGAAGCTGGTGGAGGAATGCCCCGCGCCCGGCGTGGACCCGGCCCTGCGCGCCGAGCTCGGCCGCCGCGCCTGCGCGCTGGCCCGCGCCGTCGGCTATGTCGGCGCCGGCACCGTGGAGTTCATCGCGCAGCAGTCGCTCGGTGCCGATGGCATCTGGTTCATGGAGATGAACACCCGCCTGCAGGTGGAGCATCCGGTGACCGAGATGGTGACCGGCCTCGACCTCGTGGAATGGCAGCTCCGCATCGCGGCGGGCGAGGCCCTGCCTTTCCGGCAATCCGACATCCGGCTCGACGGCCACGCTGTGGAGGCGAGGCTCTGCGCCGAGGATCCCGCGCGGCAGTTCCTGCCCTCGCCGGGGCGCCTGGCCGCGCTCGACCTGCCGGAAGGCGAGGGGATCCGCGTCGATGCGGGCGTGCGCGCAGGCGATGCGGTCACGCCCTACTATGATTCCATGCTCGCCAAGGTCATCGCGCATGCGCCGACGCGCGAGCTGGCGTTGGAGAAGCTGGCTCGCGCGCTCGACGCCACGCGCGCCGAGGGCGTGCGTCTCAACGCCGCCTTCCTGGCCGCCGCCCTCCGCAGCGCGGAGATGCGCGGCGCCACCATGCACACCGGCTTCCTGGAAGCCCAGCGAACGCGGCTGCTCGACGCCGTCGTGAAGGAACCCGCATGAACATGAACTGGCAACCCGAGCTCGACGAGCTCCGGCAGCGCGAGGCCCAGGCCAAGGAGCTCGGCGGCGCGGACAAGGTGGCGCGCCAGCACGCGGGCGGCCGCCTCACGGTGCGCGAGCGTATCGACGGCATGGCCGATGCGGGCAGCTTCCACGAAATGGGCGCCATCGCCGGGAAGGCGGAATACGACGAGGAGGGCAACCTCAAGCAGCTCACGCCGTCGAACTGCGTGATGGGCCGCGCCAAGGTGGATGGCCGCCCCGTCGTGCTGCTCGGCGACGACTTCACCGTGCGCGGCGGCTCGGCCGACGCCACCATCCGCGAGAAGCCGATCATGGCCGAGCGGATGGCCTACGAGTTCCGCCTGCCGCTGATCCGCATCATCGAGGGCTCGGGCGGCGGCGGCTCGGTGAAGACCATCGAGACGACGGGCCGTGCGAATCTCCCGGGCGGCGTGGGCGGCACGCAGCTCTACCACTTCACCGGCGCCAATCTCAGCATGGTGCCCGTGGTGTCGCTGGGCCTCGGCTCCGTCGCGGGGCTTGGCGCCGCGCGGCTCGCGGCCAGCCACTATTCGGTGATGACCAAGAAGTCCGCGATGTTCGTGGCCGGCCCGCCGGTGGTGAAGCGGCTGGGGCAGGACCTCTCCAAGACCGAGCTGGGCGGCTGGGAGATCCAGACCAAGTCCGGCGCGGTGGACCACGCCGTGGAGACGGAGGAGGACGCCTTCGCTGCCGCCCGCCGCTTCCTCTCCTACCTGCCGTCCTCGGTCTACGCGCTGCCCCCCGTCACCGAATGCACCGACGACACGAACCGGCGCGACGAGAAGCTCTTCAGCCACATCCCGCGCGACCGCCGCCGCGTCTATCAGATGCGCCCCATCATCGAGAGCGTGGTAGACAAGGGCAGCTTCTTCGAGATGGGGAAGATGTTCGGCCGCAGCATCATCACCGGCCTCGCCCGGCTGAACGGCAAGCCCGTGGCGCTGATGGCGAGCGATCCCTTCTTCTATGGCGGCTCCTGGACGGCCGATGCCTGCGCCAAGGTCATCCGCTTCGTCGATCTCGCCGAGACGTTCCACCTGCCGGTCGTCTATCTGCAGGACTGCCCGGGCTTCATGGTCGGGCTGGAAGCGGAGAAGGCGGCCACCATCCGCCTCGGCGTGCGCGCCATGGCGGCGGTGAACCAGACGACGGTGCCCTGGTGCACCATGATCATCCGCAACGCCTTCGGCGTCGCGGGCGTGGTGCACCAGCCCTCCAACCGCTTCTCGCTGCGCTACGCCTGGCTTTCGGCGCGCTGGGGCTCGCTGCCGCTGGAAGGCGGCATCGAGGCGGCCTACGCGGCCGACCTCGCCGCGGCCGCCGATCCCGCGGCCGAGCTCGAGCGGATCGAGGAGCGGCTGAACAAGCTGCGCTCGCCCTTCCGCACCGCCGAGACCTTCTGGGTGGAGGAGGTCATCGATCCGCGCGACACGCGCAAGCTGCTCTGCGAGTTCGCCGACCTCGCGCAGCCGCTGCTCTCGCCCACGCCTTCCGGCCTGAAGATGCGGCCGTGAAGCGCCTGCTGCTCGCGCTGCTGCTGGCCTGCGGCGCCGCCTCCGCCCAGACCTTTCCCGAGCGTCCGCCCCGCATCCTGGGCGGCTTCGCGGCGGGCGGTACCAGCGACATCATCAACCGCATCCTGGCCGAGGCGTCCTTCGCGACGCTCGGCCAGCGGCCGGTGGTGGAAGTGCGCACCGGCGCCAACGGCTTCATCGCGGCGGCCGAGGCGGCGCGCAGCGGGGCGGATGGCTACTCCATCGTGCAATGCGCGACGGGCATGCTGACCATCACGCCCGAGCTGCCCGGCGCGAACATGCCGGTCGATCCCTCGCGCGACCTCATCCCCATCGCGAATTTCGCGCATTCCAGCCAGGTGATGGTGGTGAGCAAGGACTCGCCCTTCCGCAGGGTCGCCGACGTGATCGCGGCGGCGCGGGCGCGGCCTGGCGAGGTGAGCTATGCCAGCGCCGGGATCGGCGCGGTCTCGCACCTCTCGGGCGCGCGGCTGGAGCAGCTCGCCGGCGTGCGGATGCTGCACGTGCCCTATCGGGGCGCGGCGCTGGGTGTGCTGGATGTGATGGCCGGACGGGCCGACCTCATCATCACCAACCTCGGCGATGCCGCGCAGCAGATCCGCGGCGGCGAGATGCGGCTGCTGGCCTTCGCCGACGGCATCGGCTCGCCCGCCTTTCCCGATGCCCCGCAGATCGGCGCGACCGTGCAGGGCTACGCGGTCAGCGGCTGGTTCGGCTATTGCGCCGCGCGCGGCACGCCGGAGGCGATCATCGGCCGCTGGGCCGAGGCGATCCGGGCCGCCGCGCGCGACCCCGCGACGCTGCGCCGCTTCGCCGAGAACGGGCTGGTGGCGCGCTACGAGGCGCCCTCCGACTTCAGCCGCACCATCGCGGCCGACCGGGCGACGTGGCGCGAGGTGATACGCGGCGCGAACATACGCGCCGAATAAGCAAGAACGAGGAAACGCCATGCATCGCCTGATCCTGGCCGCGCTGATCGCGCTGGCCCCGGCCCTCGGCCAAGCGCAGGACCGCCAGCCGCGCATCGTCTCGGGCTTCGCGCCCGGCGGCACGTCCGACCTCGTCTCGCGCCTCGTCGCCGAGGGGATAGGCACCTCGCTCGGCCAGCGGGTGGTGGTGGAGAACCGCACGGGCGCCAACGGCTTCATCGCGGCCGAGGGCGTGGCGCGCGGCCCGGCGGATGGCTCGGTCGTGTTCCAGTGCGCCATGGGCACCATGACCATCAGCCCCGAGCTGCCCGGGGCGGTGCTGCCGATCGATCCGGGCCGCGAGCTGGCGCCCGTGGTGAACGTCGCCATCTCCTCCTACGGCGTGGTGACGGGCGCGCGTGGCCCCTACCGCACGGTGGCGGAACTGGTCGCGGCGGCGCGGGCGCGGCCGGGCAGCGTCTCCTATGCCAGCGCGGGCGTGGGATCGGCGCAGCATTTGACCGGCGCGCGGCTGGAATCCATGGCTGGCGTGGAGATGGTGCACGTACCCTACCGCGGCGCGGCGCCCGCGGCGCTGGACGTCATCGCGGGCAGGGCGGACCTGCTCATCACGAACCTGGGCGACGTGGTTCGCCAGATCCAGGGCGGCGAGCTGCGGCTGCTGGCGCTGGCCGACCGCGAGGGCGTGCCCGAATTCGCCAGCGCCCCGCGGCTGTCGGAAGCCGTGCCGGGGCTGGAAGTGGTGGGCTGGTTCGGGCTCTGCGGCCCGAAGGGCATGAGCGCGGAATCCATCAACGCCTGGTCGCAGGCGACCGAGCGCGCGCTGCGGGACGAGGGCCTGCGCCGCCGCCTGCTCGACAACGGCCTGACCCCGAACCACGAAGGGCCGGACGCCTTCGCTGCCCGCATCGCGCGGGAGCGCGCGATGTGGGGCGAGACGATCCGGCGGGCCAATATCCGCGCGAACTGAGCGCTAGAGCGGGTTGTCCTCGGTCGGCGCGCGGGCCGTCTCGATGTCGCCCTGCGTCGGCCGGAAGACGCGGCGGACCGAAGCGAGCCGCGTCCCCGGCGCGTCGTAGCCGTAGATGTCCGGATAGCCGATCAGCTGCCCGGCCTGGTCCGGCCAGACGGTGAGATAGGCGATGGCCACCTGGACATCCTGCAGCGGCAGGATGTCCTGCGTGCGGCCGGTGGCCAGGGTGCTCTGTACCTGGCGGAGATCCCAGTCGAGCATCCAGGCCGCGAGCTCGCGCACCTTCTCGACCCGCACGCAGCCGTGGCTGAGCGCGCGGCTCTGGCGTGCGAAATAGGCTGGGCGGTTCGTCCCGTGCAGGAAGATTCCGTCGGAATCGAAGAGGCCGAGCCGCAGCGGGCCGAGCGGATTGGTGGGCCCCGGCGGCTGGATCAGGCGATTGCCCACGGCCTGAAAGCCGGCGGCACCCTGGGCGCGGATCTCGGGGATGATGCTGGTCGGCACGTACCAGGGCGGATGGAAGCGCACCGTGGTCAAGAAGGTGGTCATCTGCGGCGTGCGCGTCCGCGTCGTGCCCACGATGACGCGCGAGCGCAGCACCTCCGCGCCATCCTGGTAGGCCACGACCTCCTGCGCCGCCGGGTTCACCAGCACGAACCGCCCGGTGCCCATGTTCAGCGCCATGTCGTCCAGGCGCTCGAGGCTGCGGCTCAGCGCGTTGTAGCCGCGATGGTTGGAGGGCAGGGCGGCGAGGGCGGCGGCGTAGCGGTCGCGCAACGCGGGCCCGACGGCGGGGGCGGCGGAGGCGAGCTGCGCCCTGGCCGGAAGCGACAGCAAGGGCGCGGCCGCGAGCCCGGCGAGGCCAGCGGCGAGGGATCTGCGCGAGGTGTTCATTCGGCGGGGTGGCCCAGACAGATGCACAGGCATTGTTACATGCAAAGCCGTAAGAATTTCGACCTTTTCAGAAATTGTCCCCAACTGTTGCATTCCGGACGCGGCACTGTGGCCTGCATGTTGTGTTGCAACGCAAAAATCCAGGTTTGCCGACGAGTTGTTGGAAGGTGTTCATGTGGCCAGGGAGAAACGATGGATTGCGGCCTGCGTTGCGGCGGGCGCTAATGAATCCCCATGAGGATTCCCGACTGGGTCGGCGCGCTCTACGCCACCTTGCTGATGCAGACTGTGGCGGCCGTGCTGGGCCATGGGCTCACGGTTCTGGCCCCGCTCATCACCGCCGATGCGGGCATGCCGCCGGAGAGCGTGGGGCATCTCTCGGCACTGTCGGCCGGGGGAACCGCGCTCTTCCTGCTGCTGGGCGGGCCGTTCCTGACGCGCTGGGGCCCGGTGCGGACCTTGCAGATCGGCGCCACCGTCTCGGCCAGCGCCATGCTGCTGGCGGGGCTGGGCACAGCGCCCGTGCTGCTGGGCGCGGCGCTGCTGCTGGGCATCGGCTATGGACCGACGCCGCCGGCCGGCAGCCGCATCCTGGCGGCGACCGCGCCGCCCCAGCACCGGGCGCTGATCTTCTCGATCAAGCAGGCGGGCGCGCCGATGGGCGGAGCCATCGCGGGGCTCGGGCTCGCGCCCATCGCCGCGCATTTCGGCTGGCCCACGGCGCTGCTGGCGGCGGTGGCGCTCTCGCTGCTGGCGGCCGCTTCCATCCAGCCCTTCAAGACGGCGCTCGACCGCGAGCGCGATCCCGCGCAGCGCCTTGACCTCGGCGTGATCCTGCATCGCGCGACCTGGCTTGCGCCGCTGCGCGCACTGGCACTGCATCCCGCGCTGCCGCCGCTGACCTGGCTCGCGGTCTCCTTCGCGGTGGTGCAGGGCTGCCTCTTCGCCTTCACCGTGACGTGGCTGACGGTGGATCGCGGCTTTTCCATCGTCGATGCGGGCATGGCCTTCGCGAGCCTCCAGGCGGCGGGCGTCGTGGCGCGCATCCTGCTCGGCTGGGTCGCGGATAGGATGGGCCGGCCGATGCGGCATCTGGTCGTACAGGCCCTGGCGGGCGCGGCGGTGACAGCGGGCTTCGGCCTGATGCCCGCCGGCCTGCCCCTGCTGGCGGTGGATGCGCTGGCCTTCCTGACGGGCTTTCTGGCGGCGAGCTGGAACGGCATCTATCTCTCCGAGGTCGCGCGCCTGGCGCCGCCGGCCATGATCTCGGCCGCCACGGCGGGCTCCACGCTCTTCACCTTCATCGGCTACCTGGCGGCGCCGGCGGCCTTCGCCCTTGTGGTGGCGCTGGGCGGGAGCTGGGCCCTGGCCTTCGGGCTGTGCGGGGCGCAGCTCGCGGCGATCGCGATCTGGGTTGGCCCACGCCTTTGGCGGGGCTGAGCGGGCTCTGCCCGTTTTCGCGGCGGCGGACGGGACAGGGGTGCTTGCGCCTTGGACAAAGCGCGCCCGGTACTTGGACAGGCATGCGAAATCGCCAGTTTCACGCCGCTGCCATCTTCTAGGCTGCACCGGCCGAGCCCCCTCCGCCTCTCGTCCAAGGAGACCCCGTCCGATGCATCGCCGACTTCTCGCCGCCGCAGGCGCGCTCCTGCTCGGCCTTTCGGCCGGGCAGGCCGATGCGCAGCAGCGAACGCGCCTCACCGTCTACACCGCCCTCGAGAACGAGCAGCTCCAGCCCTTCAAGGCGGCAGCCGAGGCGGCGCTGCGCGATATCGAGATCGCCTGGGTCCGCGACAGCACCGGCGTCATCACCGCCCGCCTCGTGGCCGAGCGCGCGCAGCCCCGCGCCGACATGATCTGGGGCCTCTCCGCCTTCTCGCTGCTCGGGCTCGAGGCGATGGACATGCTGGAGCCCTATACGCCGCAGGGCGCGGACGCGCTGCGGCCCAACATGCGCAGCGACCGCTCGCCCATGACCTGGACGGGGATGGACGCCTTCGTGGGGGCCATCTGCTTCAACCGTGCGGTCGCGGGCCAGCGGAACCTGCCGCGCCCCTCCACCTGGGCCGATCTGACGAACCCCGCCCTGCGCGGACAGATCGCCATGCCCAACCCCGCCTCCTCCGGCACCGGCTTCCTCACCGTCGCGGGCTGGATCGCGACCATGGGCGAGGAGCGGGCCTGGAACTTCATGAACTCGCTGCACGAGAACGTGCAGGTCTACACGCATTCCGGCTCGGCCCCCTGCAACAACGCTGCGCGTGGCGAGTACGGCCTCGGCGTCTCGCTCGACATGCGCGCCGTGACGCTGAAGAACCAGGGCGCGCCCATCGACATCATCGTGCCGACCGACGGCGTGGGCTTCGACCTGGAGGCGACCGCCATCATCCGCGGCACGCGCAACCTGGCGGCCGCGCGGCGCCTCGCCGATTTCGCGGTGAGCCGCCCGGCGATGGAGCTCTACGGCCGCTTCTACGCCATCCTCGCCATGCCGGGCGTGACGCCGGCGGTGCAGGGCTACCCGGCCGATTTCGAGCAGCGCCTCGCGCAGATCAACTTCCGCGAGATGGGCGCGCAGCGCGACCGCATCTTGGCCGAATGGACGCGCCGCTTCGACGGCAAGTCCGCGCCGCGCAACTGAGGTGCCGGACGCCTATCTCCGCATCGAGGGCGTGGGGCGCGACTACGGCGCCTTCACCGCCCTCAGCGACATCGACATTGCGGTGGGGCGGGGGGAGTTCCTCTGCCTCCTCGGCCCCTCGGGCTGCGGCAAGACGACGCTGCTGCGCTGTATCGCCGGCCTCGATCACCCGACGCGCGGCGAGATCTTCCAGGATGGCAAGCTGATCACCGACCTGCCGCCCCGGGACCGGGACTTCGGCATCGTCTTCCAATCCTACGCGCTGTTCCCGAACATGAGCGTCGCGGCCAATGTGGGCTACGGCCTGCGCGGGCCGGAATGGCCGCGCGCCAAGGCCGCTGCGCGCGTGACGGAGCTTCTGTCGCTCGTCGGCCTGGCGCCGATGGCGGAGCGCTATCCGGCGCAGATCTCGGGCGGGCAGCAGCAGCGCGTGGCGCTGGCCCGCGCTCTCGCTGCCGAGCCCGGCCTGCTGCTGCTGGACGAGCCGCTCTCCGCGCTCGACGCCATCGTGCGCTTGCATCTGCGCGCCGAGCTGCGCGCCGTGCAGCGCCGCCTCGGCGTCACCACCGTGATGGTGACGCATGACCAGGAGGAGGCGCTGAGCCTCGCGGACCGGGTCGCGGTGATGAACCAGGGCCGCGTGATGCAGGTCGGCACGCCGCAGGAGGTCTATGCGACGCCGGCCAATGCCTTCGTCGCGGGCTTCGTCGGCCGCAGCGCGAGCTTTCCGGCCACCATCGCTTCCGGCGGGCTGCGGCTGGCGGACGGGCGGGTGATCCCGGCCGAGGCCCCCCATGCCGAGGGCACGCCCGTCCTCGCCTTCATCCGCCCGGAGGAGGTCGTGCTGGAGGACGGACCGCAGAGCCTCGACGCGCGGCTTTCCGCCATCGAGTTCCTGGGCTCCGTCTGCCGGTTGGATCTGGATGCGGGCGGGGTGGCGCTGCAGGCGGAAATCCCGGCGCGCGGCCTGGGCGGGCTGGCGCCGGGGGCGATGCTGCGCGTCGCCCTGCCGCCCTCCCGGCTCATGGCATTCCCCGTTTGAGGGGGCTGCCTTGAGGGGAGAGGGTTGGACGCGCTTCGGCCTGCTGCTGGCGGCGCTGCTGCTGGTGGCCGGGCTGGCGGCTCCGCTCGCCATGCTGCTGGCCCGCGCGTTCCAGGATGTGGATGGCCATTTCGCGGGGCTCATGCATTTCCGCGCCTGGCTCGGCTCCGCGCAGCTCCTGCGGCCGGCCTGGAACAGCTTGTGGACCTCGGCACTCACCACGCTGGTGGTGCTGCCCGTCGCTTTCCTCTTCGCCTATGGCATGACCCGCTCGCGCCTGCCCGGGCGGCCGTTCTTCCGCGCGGTGATGCTGGTGCCGATCCTGGCGCCGTCGCTGCTGCCGGCACTGTCGCTGATCTACCTCTTCGGCAATCAGGGACTGCTGCGCTGGATGCTGCCGGAGGGCGGCAGCATCTACGGCCCGGCGGGGATCATCGCCGCGCAATGCATCTATACCTTCCCGCATGCCGCGATCATCCTCTCGGTCGCGCTCGGCATGGCCGATGCGCGGCTCTTCGAAGCGGCGGAGACGCTGAAGGCGGGCCGCTGGCGCATCTTCCGCGACGTGACGCTGCCGGCCGCGCGCTACGGCCTGGTCTCGGCAGGCTTCGTGGTCTTCACGCTGGCGGTCACGGATTTCGGCATCCCCAAGGTGATCGGCGGCCAGTTCCCCGTGCTGGCGACGGATGTGTACCGGCAGGTCATCGGCCAGCAGAACTTCTCGATGGGCGCGGTGGTGGCTATCGTGCTGCTGCTCCCCGCGCTGCTGGGCTTCTTCGCCGAGAGATGGGCGCAGAAGAGGCAGGCGGCCGCGATCTCGGGCCGCGCCGTGCTCTACCGCCCCAAGCCCCGCGCGGCGCGCGACCTGCCGCTGCTGGCGCTGTGCCTCGGCGTCGCGGCCGTGCTGCTGGGCATTGTCGGCATGGCGGTCTGGGGCTCGCTGATCCGCTTCTGGCCCTACAACCTCGCGCTCACCTTCGCGAACTACGATTTCACGAGCTTCGACGCCTCGGGCTGGGGATCGCTGTTCACCTCGATGGAGGTCGCGCTGCTGGCGGCCGTCTTCGGCACGCCGGTGATCTTCTCCATCGCCTACCTGCTGGAGCGCGGCGGGCCCGCCGGGCCGCTCACGGGCTTCGTGCGGGTCGCGGCCATCGCGCCGCTGGCGGTACCGGGGCTGGTGCTGGGCCTCGCCTACATCCTGTTCTTCAATCTGCCGGGCAATCCCCTGGGCTTCCTCTACGGCACGGCGGCGATCCTGGTGCTGAACTGCGTGATCCATTTCTACACGGTGGCGCACCTCACGGCCGTCACCGCGATCCGCCAGCTCGACCCGGAGTTCGAGGCGGTGGGGGAGAGCCTGCGCGTGCCGCGCTGGCGCACCTATGTCCGCGTCATCGTGCCGATCGGCCTGCCCGCGATCCTGGAGATCGCGGTCTATCTCTTCGTCAATGCGATGACGACGGTCTCCGCCGTGATCTTCCTGTACGGCCCGGACACCAAGCCCGCCTCGGTCGCGGTGGTGCATATGGACGAGGCGGGGCAGGTGGCCTCGGCCGCGGCGATGGCCTGCGTGATCCTCGCCGTGACCGCGGCGGCCAAGCTGCTGCAGCTCGCCTTCGCGCGGCTGCTGTCCGGCGGTTGGCGCCCGCCCGCTTAGCGGCCTAGGCTCGCGGATCGGGCCCGGCAGAGGCCCATCCGGGAGGTTCCATGATGTTCAGCCGTCGCTCGCTGCTTGCCGTTTCCATGACCGCGCCGCTCGCCGCGCCCGCCCTCGCGCAGGGCGCCTGGCCGAACAAGCCGGTGCGCGTGCTGGTGGGCTTTCCGCCCGGTGGCTCGCTGGACGTCATGACGCGCCTCGCGGCCGAACAGATGTCGCAGCGCCTGGGCCAGAGCTTCGTGGTGGAGACGCGCAGCGGCGCGTCGGGCAACATCGCGGCCGAGGCGCTGGCCCGCGCCACGCCCGATGGCTACACGATCGGCACCGTCAGCATGCACACGGTGGTCATCAACCCGATGGTCTTCCCCAGCGTGCCCTTCGACGCGGCGCGCGACTTCCAGTGGATCAGCGCGATGTGGGACCTGCCCAATGTCTTCGCCGTGCCCGCGCAGCACGTGCCCGCGAGGACGGTGCAGGAATTCGTGGCCTGGGGGCGGGAGCGGCGAGGGGGCGTGAGCTTCGGCTCCTCCGGCACCGGCACGACGATCCATCTCTCCGGCGCGTATTTCCTGGCGCGCGCGGGCATTCAGGGCGTGCACGTGCCCTTCCGCGGCGCGGCCCAGACCATCCCGGCCATGCTGGGCGGCGACGTGCAGCTCGCGATCGACAATCTCGCGAGCTACATGGGCGTGATCCAGAACGGCACGATGCGCGCACTGGCCGTGACCATGCCCGAGCGCTGGCCCGCGCTGCCGGAAGTACCGACCATGGCCGAGGCGGGCGTGCCGGACTTCAACGTCAGCCCCTGGCACATGTGGGCCGGGCCCGCCGGTATGCCGCGCGAGATCGCCGAGAAGCTTTCGGCCGAGATCCGGGTGGCCTGGGCCGATCCGGCCCTGCAGCAGCGGGCCATCGGCATGGGCGCGCGGCTCACCGGCTCGACCCCGGCCGAGCTCGCGGCGCGGCTGGACCGCGAGAAGCCGCGCTGGGCGGAGATGGTGCGGATTTCCGGCGCCCAAGCCGGATAGGTGGGTCAGGCCCGCGCGGCGCGCGCCAGCGCCTCGACCACGCTCTCGGCGGTCAGCAGCATGCCCGCCACATGGGCCAGCCACTCGGCCACGCCGAGGGGCCGGGCGTCGAGCTGGTAATTCTCCAGCGCAGCCTGGTCGAGGATAGCGACGGCGGTCGCGATGTACGGCGAGTCGGCATGGATGCGGCCGGCCTGGCGAAGGATTTCCTCGCGCTGGTCCTCAAGCGTCTCCAGCCGGGCTTCGAGGGCCTTTTGCTGCGGTCCGCGCTCAAACTCGCGGCAGGCAGCGATGCCTTCGCCGATGCAAAGGTCGATTTCCATGAGGACGCGGCTCAGCGCGTCCTGGACCGCGGCGGCCGCGCCGGTGGCTCCCGTCGGTAGTCTGGGCATCAAGGCTATTCTCCTGAGCGCCGAGGAAGGGGTGCGCCGGACGCGGAGAAGAAGCGCGGGGAGGGTCGAACGAGCGTTAGGTGTGCGTTACCTGGGTTCCCGCAAATCAAATGACGAGGAATGCAACCTTCCCAGGCGGGTAACATTACCATAACGGCGGCGTGGGATATCTGCCGCATGGGTTACCTTTCACCTCCGCTGGAACAAAGCCGATTGATTCGCTTTGGCCTCTGCGAAAGGATTGTGTCCGTTCCTTCACGGATGGATCCGTTCAGCAGGAGGCTGGAGTTGTCGTCGTTGGAGGGGCGTGCCGGCACGGACACTTCGTCCGCGGGTGCCGCCCGCCCCGCGGTGGAGTTCGGCCTTTTTGGTGGAGTGTCCCTCTTCGTCGCGGGCACGCCCGTTGTCATTGCCAATCGGAAGGCCCGGGCCTTGCTGGCCTACCTCGCGCTGTCCGGCTCGCGCGCCGAGCGGCGGGAGCGGCTTTGCGGCCTGTTCTGGGCCGAGGTCGGTGAGCACAATGCCCGCACCTCGTTGCGCCAGGCGCTGTTCGATATCCGCGCCGCGCTGCGCCCCTTCGGCCTCGACGATCTCATGGTCGCGGGGCGCGAGGAGGTCGGACTCACGCGCGGCATGTACTTGGTCGATACCGAGCGCGCGCTGGGTGCCGTCGCCTTGGGCGAGCTGCCCGGCGTGCTGCAGGCCCAGCCCCGTGTGGCCGAGCGGATGCTGCACGGCTTCGAGGACATGGGCGCCGAGTTCAACGAGTGGGTCGCTGCCCAGCGCCTTCACCTGCAGGACGGGCTGCTGGCCGCGCTGGAAGGCGTCCACGCCGATCCATCCCGCCCGCACGCCCAGCGCCGCGCCTTTGCCGAGGCCGCGCACCGGCTGGACCCGCTGAACGAAAGCGCCTGCCGCGCCGTCATGCAGCTCGCCGCCGAGGCGGGCGAGACCGGTGCCGCCCTGCGGGCCTATGGCGCGCTGTACGAGGCGCTGGAAAACGACCTGGACATGGAGCCGGCGGAGGCGACCCAGGCGCTGGTGGCCCGGATCAAGCAAGGCCTGATCGCGCCGCTCTCCGTCGAGCCCGCGCCGCCGCCCCGGCCCGCGAGCCTCGTGGCGCAGCCCATCGCGACGAACGAGCCGGTGGTGGCCATCCTGCCCGTCCGCCGCGTGGGCTCGGCCGATTTCCCGGAGTATTTCGCCGACGGCCTGGTGCTGGAGATCGTGAGCCTGCTCTCCGGCCTGCGCGAGCCGGTGGTCATCTCCAGCGCTTCCAGCTTCGCGCTGAAGGAACCGCTGACCGACCTTGCCGCCATCGGCCAGCGGCTTGGCGCGCGCTACCTGCTCTCCAGCGTGCTGCGCTCGATGGGCAGCCACGCCAAGCTCTCCGTGGAGCTGGCCGAGGCCGCGACGGGGCATATCGTCTGGGCCCAGACCTACGACGTCCGCGACGCGCCGCTCTTCGAGACGCAGGACAGCATCGCGCAGAGCATCGCGCGGACCCTCGCGCCCCGCGTGCAGGAGGCCGAGCTGCGCCGCAGCCGCCGCGCGCCGCCGGGCGATCTCGGCGCCTATCACCTGATGCTGCAGGCGCGCGAGCTCATCAGCCGGCTGGAGCGGGCGGCTTTCGAGCAGGCGGGCGGGCTGCTGCAGCGGGCGATGGAGCTCGACCAGGGATATTCGGCCTCGCGCGCCGTGCAGGCGGCCTGGCACGGGCTGCGTCTCGGCCAGGGATGGTCACCCAATCCGGCCGAGGACGCCGTGGAGCTGGAGAAGATGGCGCGGCTCGCCATCGCGCTCGACGGCGGCAACGCGCCGGCGCTGTCGCTGCTGGGCCATAACCGCGCCATTCTGCATCGCGACTACGACGTGGCGGTGGGCCTCTTCGACCGTGCGCTGACGGCTTCGCCCAACGATGCCGAGGGCTGGATGTGGAGCAGCCCGACCTTCGCCTACATGGGCGAGATCGCCGAGGGGCTGAGCCGGGCCGAGCGCGCGATCAAGCTCTCGCCGCACGATCCCTTCCTGTTCCGGCACGAGCACTTCCTGTCCATCGCGCACTACGCCGCGGGGAATTTCGAGGAAGCGGCGCATTGGGGGCAGCGCTCCCACGCGCGCAACCCGCTCTACACGTCGAATTTGCGGATGACGGCGGCGGCGTTGGCGGCATCGGGGCGTATCGAGGAAGCAAGGCGCTTCGCGAACGCGGTCCTGGCCCTGCAGCCGGAGTATCGCGTGATGCCCGTGCTGGCCCGTCAGGCTTTCCGCGATGCGATGAAGCGCGAGCAGTACGGCCAGCACCTGATCGCCGCCGGCCTGCCGGCCTGAGCGACCACTTTCTACTCCCACACAATCAGACGGAGCCTGAGATGAGCTTTGGAGCAAAGGACGGCGGTGCCGATGGCGGAGCCGACGGCGGTGCGGACGGTGGTGCGGATGGCGGCGCCGACGGCGGTGCGGACGGCGGCGCCGATGGCGGCGCGGGCAGCGGGCTGGCCAGCGCGCCGTCGGGCTCCATTCCCTTCATGGAGCCGCTGGGCGGGAGGGACATCTCGTATCCCATCCTCTTTGCGGGCTCCTACCTCGACAGCGCGTGGGATCCGGCTCTCTTCGCGCAGGCCATTGTCGCGGAATTCGGCGGCACGGCTTGGCGCCAGGTCCCGCCGCCCTTTCCGGATCCCAACAACACCGGCAAGCCCGACCGCTCGAAGCAGATGGTCGCGGTCGAGATCAAGCGCATGCTCATGCTGCGCTATCGCCGCGCGGGTCGGCTGGCGGAGATCATGCATCAGTCGAACGACCTGCTCGGCGTCTGGACGCATTTCGTCTCGGCCAGGGGGCGTCCGCACACCACGCGCGTGATCGCCGCGGCGATCGCGGTCGGCCACATGGTGGGCATGTACTGGAAGCAGAAGTACATGCAGCCGCGGCCCAGCCAGCTCGCGCCGGCGCTGATGCCTGTGATCCCCGTTCCCGCCCATCCATCCTTCCCGAGCAACCATTCGCTGCAGTCGCACCTCGTGCGCTTCTGCCTGCTGCAGCTCTTCGAGAGCTGCGGGTTGAAGGCGCATTTCGCGGCGCCGCTTGAGGCCATGGCCGACCGGATCGCGGAGAACCGCGAGATCGCAGGGGTGCACTATGATTGGGACAGCCGCGCGGGCGCCTTCCTCGCGGAGGCCGCGGCAGGCTTCCTCGCGACCGTCCCGCTCTTTCAGGCCGAGTTGAACGCGGCCAAGGGCGAATGGGGCGGCATCCAGTCCGGCCCTGGCCTCGGCCAGCTTCCCGTGCCGCGCGACCTCGCGACCGTGGTCGCGGAGAAGGTCGCGGACATCATCAATCCGTGAGCGAGGCGAGCATGAGCAACGACCCCGCGCTGACGACAAGCCGCGGCACGCAGCTGACCGACACCTTGCTCGGCCTGCCGTTCCGCCAGCTGCTGCGCCCCGCCGAGGTGGAGTTCGTCCAGAACCTCGGCGCGCGGAGCAGCGAGATGCTGTACGAGCGGCTGACGGCCGCGCGCTCGCTGGATGTGGGCGGCAGCCTGGCTCGCCAGGGCATCCGGCGCCGCATGCTGACGGAGCTCGCCTCGGGCCTCGTGACCGAGGAGTTCCGGCGCCAGGTGCGCGCGCGCCTCAAGCGCCCGCGCCGACCGCCGAGTGGTGCCGCGCTGGCGCCCGACCCCGGCCCGATGAGTCTGCCGGCGGCGGAGCTCGTCTCGCGGCGGATTCCTTCGCCGATCGCCACGGATCTGTCGGCCGGCATCGAATGGCCGATCGTCTCCCAGGATCTGCGGCCGACCTGCGTGGGATTCGCCAGCGCGCATTGCGTGGAGCTGATGCGGGCGCGCAAGCACCCGCAGAAGCAAATCAAGCGGCAATCGGCCATTTACCTCTATCGCCGCATGCGCCAGAACCCGCCGCCCGAGCTGCCGCCGGACTGGAATTCCGGCGCGACCAAGCTCAGCCAGGCTTCGGCGATGCTACTGCAATACGGCATCTGCTCCTACGCGACCTGGGGCCAGGACGACCCCGGCAAGGCCCCAAGCCAGGACGCTGTGACGGAGGCGGCGAACAACGTCATTGGCACAGATCTCTATTACGACTGGGGCGATGGCGAGCCGCGGGTGAACATCGCTCGCACCATTTACGAGAAGCTGCGCCAGGGGCGGCCCGTCGCCATCGCGTTGCCCGAATTCTACGACCAGGACGCCGACTACGCCGAGGACACCGACTGGCACCTCGACAGCACCGTCCTGAGCGGCGAGGTGCCGGACCCGTCGCCCGCGTCGAAGGTGAAGTCCGGTCATGCGGTCTGCATCATCGGCTTCCAGCCGGGCGGGGCGGATCCGCTGGGCGGCTATTTCCTGTTCCGAAACTCCTGGGGACCGGAATGGGCCGCGCATGCGCCGCAGGGCGACCCGAATGACCCGCCGTGTGTTCCGGGCCGCGGCCTCGGCACCATCTCGGCCCTGCATCTGGAGCTGCATGCCTCGGAAATGCTGAGCCTTTCCCTACCCGCGGTGCCGGCCTAACGGCCGGTTAACGCAGGAGCTATGGCTAGCATGGGAAGCCTTTCGTCATACGGAGGCACATCCCATGCTGAACTTCACCACCCTGATGGCCTCGGCCTGCCTGCTCGCCGGCCTGGTGCTCATAGGCCTGGCTCTCGCCGGAGAAGGGCCATGAGCCTCGCCATGACCGAAGCCGTTCCCGACATGCCGGCCTGGATGCTCGACGAGGACTCCGCGGGGGCGTACCGCGCCCGTCGCGGCTACATTCCCCACTTCTTCGGCATGATCGTGCCCATGCCGCGCCCGCGCATCTCCAGTGTGCTGGCGCCCACCCACATGGGCGGGACGGAGCTGCGCTACGAGAACTTCACCATCCTGATGCATGCCGAGCGCCGCATGGCCCTCGTCGCCGCCGCCAACGTGATCCGGTCCGGCGCCGATGGCGAGGATGAGGCCGATGTGGAGGATTGGCTGACCGATCCGCGCATGGAGGCGCACCATCAGCCGCCGCCCGGCTTGCCGCGGGCCCGGATCGTGCGCGCGGAGGATGTCGCGCACGGCACGGACGACATCGCGGCCCTGCGGGCACGGCGCGATTCGCGGCACCTTGCCAATGGCGTCTCCTGGGACCTTGCCGGGGCCTGGGGCGAACTGGAGGATCTGGTCCTGGAAGAATCCGTGAGCGAGCGCCTCTGCGTCTTCACGGGCCCCATCCTCGACCGCGACGACCAGGGAATGCCGTCTCGCCACTGGAAGGTCATCGTGTCGCGCACGGCCCAGGGCATGCGGGCGCACGGCTTCGTTCTGGCTATGGACGGCCTGCGCATGCAGGTGCCTCTGGTAGCCATCGAATTCGCGACCGGCCTGGATTTCGGGGAGGTGCTCCACGTCGCGGACGTCTATGACGACGACATCGCCTTCCGGCTTGCGGCGCGGGCGCAGCTCGGCCGATCGGGGCGCTGCTGACGGGCGCGCCATGCGGCGTTAGTTTCCGCCCATGGACCCCGCCCGCATCGCCGCCGCCGCCGAACGCCTGATAGCCGCAAGGCGCGACGGCGCCCGCATTCCGCCCTTTCCTCCCGAGGCCAGCCCCCAAAGCGTCCGCGAGGCGCATGCGGTGCAGGATGCGGTGACGCGCGCCCTCGGCCTGCGCGTCGGCGCCTTCAAGGCCAATGCACCCAACGCCACGACGGAGGGCCTGCGGGCGCCCATCTACGCCCGTGTCGTCCACAACTCGCCCGCCGCCTTCCCGAGCGCGGAGGCGCCGCAATGCGGCATCGAGGGCGAGGTGGCCTTCCGCTTCCTCCGGGACCTGCCGCCCCGCGCCGCGCCCTATGGCCGCGAGGAAGTGGCGGCGGCCGTCGAGGCCTGCGTCGCCATCGAGGTGGTCAGCAGCCGTTTCGCCGACCCCGCCGCCGCGACGGTGCTGGACCGGCTCGCGGACAGCATCGCCAATGGGGGGCTGGTCGTGGGATCCGGCCGCGCGGATTGGCGCGGGCTCGACCTCGCCACCATCCATGTCCGCCTGACCGTCAATGGCGAGCCGGTGGTGGACAAGGCGGGCGGCCATCCGAACAACGATCCGCTGCTCGTCGCCACGTCGCTCGTCGAGATGATGCGCGAGGCGGGCGGCGTCGCGGCCGGGCAGGTGGTCACCTGCGGCTCCTACACTGGCCTGCGCTACATCTCGCCCGGCGATCGCTGCGCGGTGGAGTTCCAGGGCCTGGGCCGCGCGGAGCTGGTCTTCGCCTGATCAGATCGCGGCGATGCAGTCGATCTCGATGTCGAAATCGCCCGGCCAGCCGGGAACGCCGATGAAGATGCGGGCCGGCGGCTCCTTCGGGAAGAACCGCGCGTAGATGGCGTTCACGGCCGCGAACTTCTCGGCCGAGCTGCAATAGACGTTGCACTTCAGAACGCGGTCGAGCGACGAGCCGGCGGCCTCGACGCAGAGCTTGAGCTGCTGCAGCACCAGCTCCGCCTGGCGCTCGATGGCGGCGCCGCGCACGGCCGCGCCCGTCTCCGGATCGAGGGGCGGGAAGCCCGAGACATAGACCGTGCCGCCATACCGCGTGACCGGCGATGTCGGGATTCTCGCCGCCTCGAGCCAGCTCGACAGCGGCTCCACCCGGATGACTTCCCTTTGCATCTGCATCGCTCCTGCTCTGGCGGGAGCGGCGTAGGCGGGGGAGCGTTCGCGATGCTTCGCGCGGTGCCGAAGCGTCAGGCGGCGTAGGCCTGGCGCATCACCTCGATGGCGGCGAGCTTCTCTTGCATCGGACGCCAGTCGTCCTGAGCCGCGATGGGATCCCAGAGCGCCTCGACCTCCTCGATCAGCATCGTGCAGGGCTTGCCCTCGAAATAGGGATGCGCGGGCGCGGCCGGCTCATAGCCCTGCAAGGCCTCGCGGAAGGCCGCGAAGGCGGGCCCGTCGTAGCCCTCGCGACAGCGGCCGCCGCGCCAGTCGAAGAAGGCCTGTTCGAAGGGCGCCTCGCTCTCCTGCAGCGCCGTGAAGAAGGCGGCGGCGAGTTCCCCGTCGCGCTCCGCCTCGCGCGGCTTGAGGCCGAGGCGCCAGAGTACCGCCGCGGCGAAGGCGCGCTGGAAGTGGGCGCCGAAGCCATTCAGCTCCTCCTGCAGCTGCGGGCGCAGCTCCTCCTCCGGGGCCAGCAGCATGAGCGCGCCGCCGAGGCGGGCGAGGTTCCAGAGCAGCGTCTCCGGCTGGCGGCCATAGGCGTAGAGCCCGCCATAGTCGAAGTAGGCCGCGGTGAAGGAGGGGTCGTATTTCGGCAGGAAGCGCCAGGGGCCGTAGTCGAAGCTCTCGCCCGTGATGTTGATGTTGTCGGTGTTGAGCACGCCATGCACGAAGCCCGCCGCCATCCACTGCGCGCCCATGCGCGCCACGCGGCGGGAGGTGGCGGCGAAGAAGCGCGCGGCGCGCTCGATTTCCGTCTCGGCCTCCGCCTCGGGCAGATAGCGCAGGATGATGTGGCTCAGCAGTCGGCGCATCGTCTCGGCATCCTGGTGGAAGGCCAGGCGCTGGAAGGTGCCGATGCGGATGTGGGAGTGGTTCAGCCGCACCAGCACCGAGGCGCGGGTGGGGGAGGGCTCGTCGTTGCGTTGCAGGCTCTCGCCCGTCTCGATGAGGCTGAGGCTCTTGGAGGTCTCGACGCCCAGCGCCTCCAGCATCGAGGTCGCGAGCACCTCCCGCACGCCGCCCTTGAGCGTCAGCCGGCCATCGGCGCCGCGCGACCAGGGCGTCTGGCCGCTGCCCTTGGTGCCGAGGTCGAGCAGCCGGCCGTCCTTCAGGTCGTGCATCTGGGCGAAGAGGAAACCGCGCCCGTCCCCGAGGTCGGGGTTGTAGGAGCGGAACTGGTGGCCGTGGTAGCGCAGCGCCAGCGGCTCCTCGAAGCTGCCGGGCAGCGGCTCGAAACGGCCGAGATGGGCGATCCACTCCTCGTCGGTCAGCGTGTCGAGGCCGATGCGGGCGGCCCAGCGCTGGTCGCGGTGGCGCAGGACGAGCTTGGGAAACGCCGCCGGGCGCACGATATCGTAGAGGGCATCCCCGAGGTCGCGATGGGCGAGAGACGGGGCGAAGGCGGGCGAGAGAGGCATAGCCTCTTGTTAACGCATTGAGGCGCCCGGGGTAACTTGCGGTGCGGGCCCGCATCTGCTGCCCTGCCCATGACAGTCAGACGGAGGGGCGCATGACGCTCAGGCACATCCTCGGCGTGGACCACGTGGTGGTCGCCGTGCGGGACCTCGACGCGGCGGCGGAAGTCTGGCGCAAGCTCGGCTTCACCCTCTCCCCGCGCGGCACGCATAGCCCCCAGATGGGCTCGGCCAACTACACCATCATGTTCGGCGAAGACTACATGGAGCTGCTGGGCGTCATCGCGCCGACGCCGCACAACCAGCCCATGCGCGAATGGCTGGAGAAGCGGGAGGGCCTGGAGCGTATCGCCTTCACGACGGATAACGCCGCGGCGGGCGTGGCCGAGGTCCAGGCGCGCGGCGTGGCGGCAACCGGGCCGGTCGCCTTCGGCCGGCCGGTGAACCTCCCGGGCGGCGGCCAGGGCGAGGCGCGCTTCGAGGTGTTTCACTGGCCTTCGACGCTGCGCCCCGGCGGCGTCCGGATCTTCGCCTGCCAGCATTTCACGCGCGACACCGTCTGGATCCCCGAGCTCCAGCGCCACGAGAACGGCGCGAGCCGCGTGATCCGCGTCGAGGCGCTGGCCAGGGACCCGGCCCAGGCGGCTGAGGAATTCGCGGGGCTGATCGACAGCCAGGTCGTCACCGAGGCGGACGGCGCGCGCTCCGTCGCGACGGGCGGCAAGGGCAGGGCGGACGTGGTCTTCCTCGATCGCCAGACCCTGGCGGCACGGCATCCCGGGATTTCCCTCGAGGGGCTGCCGGAGGAAGGGGCGGCGGCGCTGGTGCTGGCCACGACGGACCTCGCGGCCGCCGCGGCGATCCTCGACCGTTCCTCGGGCGAGATCGTGGGCGTGCCCGCGAACCGTGCCACCGGTGTGCTCTTGCGCTTCCTGGCAGCGTGACGACGTTGACGCGCGGTATGGGGTCACCCCATGCTGCATTGCACAAAGGAGCTTCGGCATGCATCTGACCCGCCGCGCCGCCATGCTGACCTCGGCCGCCATCGCGGCCAGCGTCAACGCGCCGGAAATGGCCTTCGCGCAGGAAACGCCGCGCCGCGGCGGCATCATGACGGTGCATTTCGCCACCGAGCAGCGCATCCTGAACCCGAGCCTGCAGGCGTCGACCGGCGTCTACATCGTCGGCGGCAAGATCCAGGAGCCGCTGGTGGACCTGGATGCGCGCGGGCAGCCCACCGCCTGCCTCGCCGAATCCTGGGAGGCGGCGCCGGACGGCAAGACCATCACCTTCAAGCTGCGCCAGGGCGTGACCTGGCATGACGGCCGCCCCTTCACCTCCGCCGACGTGCAGTTCACGGCGATGGAGATGTGGAAGAAGATCCTGAACTACAGCACGGCGCTGCAGCTCTTCCTGGACGAGGTCCAGACGCCGGACGCGCATACGGCCGTGTTCAAGTATTCCAAGCCCATGCCGCTCGACCTGTTGCTGCGCGCGCTGCCGGACCTCGGCTACGTCTCGCCCAAGCATATCTACGAGGGCACGGATATCCGGCAGAACCCGGCCAATACCGCGCCTATCGGCACTGGCCCCTTCAAGTTCGTGCAGTACGAGCGCGGGCAGTTCATCATCGCCGAGCGCAACCCGAACTACTGGCGCAACAACCTGCCCTACCTGGACCGCGTGGTCTGGCGCGTGATCAGCGACCGTTCGGCCGCGGCGGCGCAGATGGAGGCGGGGCAGATCCTCTACAGCCCCTATTCCTCGCTCGCGCTGTCGGACCTGGCGCGACTGGGCCGCGATCCGCGCTTCGAGGTGACGACCAGGGGCAATGAGGGCAACCCGCGCACCAACACGCTGGAGTTCAACTTCCGCAACCCGATCCTCGCGGATATCCGGGTGCGGAAGGCGCTGGCGCACGCCATCAACATCCCGTTCTTCATCGAGAACTTCCTCAACACCGACTACGCGAAGCCTGGGATGGGCCCGATCCCGAGCGTCTCGACCGACTTCTTCCCCACGGCGCAGATGCCGCAATACCCCTACGACAAGGCGCTCGCGGCGCGCCTGCTGACGGAGGCCGGGCACCGCCCCGGCGCCGGCGGCGTGCGCTTCAACCTGCGCCTGAACCCGGCCCCCTGGGGCGAGGATATCGGCCTCTTCGCCACCTTCATCCAGCAATCGCTGGGCGAGGTGGGCGTGCGCGTGGAGATCGTGCGCCAGGACGCGGCGGGCTTCCTGCGCACCGTCTACAACGACTGGAACTTCGACCTCGCGACCGGCTGGCACCAGTACCGCAACGACCCGGCCGTCTCGACGACCGTGTGGTACCGCTCGGGCTCGCCGCGCGGGGCCCCGTGGACCAACCAGTTCGGCTTCACGGACACCGAGATCGACACGATCATCGACGAGGCTGGCACCGAGCTCGACCCCGCGAGGCGCAAGGCGCGCTACGCCGATTTCGTCCGGCGCGGCAATTCCGAGATGCTGCTCTGGAACCCCGTGGAGCAGCTGTTCCTGAGCGCCTTCAGCCGCAAGCTGCGCAACCACGCGAACATGCCGCGCTGGGGTTCGTCGAGCTGGCACGACCTCTGGATCGCGCCGTAAGGCGTGCGCTTCTTCGCACTCGCGGGGCGGCGGTTAGCCGCCTCGATCCCCACCCTGCTGATCATCCTGGTCGGCATGTTCCTGCTGCTGCAGCTCGCCCCCGGCGATACGGTGGACGCGCTGATGGCGCAGATGGGCGGCGGCGGCGACGCGGCCCTCATGGCGGAGCTGCGCGCCTTCTACGGGCTGGACCTCTCGCTGCCCGCGCGGCTGCTGAACTACCTGTGGCGCCTGGTGCAGCTCGACCTCGGCTTCTCCTCCATCTACGGCAAGCCTGTGGCGACCGTGATCCTGGAGCGGCTGCCCGCGACGCTGCTGCTCATGACCGCCTCGCTCACCTTCGCGTTCGTGGCGGGGCTGGCGCTCGGCGTGGTCGCGGCGCGGCGGGTGAACCGCTGGCCGGATACGGTGATCTCGACCCTCGGCCTCATCTTCTACGCCACGCCTTCCTTCTGGTTCGGGCTGATGGCGATCGTGCTCTTCTCGGTGCATCTGCAATGGCTGCCGGCGGGCGGGATGGAGAGCGTGGGCGAGGGGCTGACCGGATTCGCGCGCCTCGTGGACATCCTGTCCCACTTCGTGCTGCCGACGTTGACGCTCGGGCTCATCTTCCTCGCCATCTACCTCCGCATCATGCGCGCCTCGATGCTGGAGGTGCTGACGCTGGACTTCGTGCGCACCGCCCGCGCCAAGGGGCTGGACGAGACGCGCGTCATCACCCGCCATGTGCTGCGCAACGCCATGCTGCCCATGGTGACGCTGATCGGCCTCCAGGCGGGCACCATGCTGGGCGGCTCGGTCGTGGTGGAATCCGTGTTCTCGCTGCCCGGCCTCGGGCGGCTGGCCTATGAGGCGGTGGTCCAGCGCGACCTGAACACGCTGCTCGGCATCGTCTTCATCTCGGCGCTGCTGGTCATCGCGGTGAACTTCCTGGTGGACCTCCTCTACGCGCGGCTCGACCCGCGCATCGCGAAGGAGACCGGGGGTTGAGGTTCCTGCGCGACTATTTCCGCAGCCCGCCCGCCGTCATCGGCCTGCTTCTGCTGCTCGTGATCATCTTCATGGCGGCTTCGGCCGATTGGCTCTTCCCGCGCGATCCGCTGGCGCTGGCTGGCCGCCCGCTGCAATGGCCGGGCGCCAATCCGCGCTTCTGGTTCGGTACCGACAATTCCGGACGCGACATCGCCGCGCAGATTTTCCATGGCGCGCGCATTTCGCTGCTCATCGGGCTCGTCGCGACGTCGATTGCGGTCGTGATCGGCATCGTGATCGGCGCGCTGGCCGGCTTCTACGGCGGCGTGGTGGACGACGTGCTGATGCGCGTGACCGAGGCCTTCCAGACGCTCCCCAACTTCCTGCTGCTGCTGGTCCTGGTCTCCGTCTTCGGCTCGGAGCTCGCGACGGTGGTGGTGGCGATCGGCGTCGTCTCCTGGCCCGCGCCCGCGCGGCTGACGCGCGCCGAGTTCCTTTCGCTCCGTTCGCGCGAATTCGTGGAGGCCTGCCGCACGCTCGGCATGCGCGACCGGCAGATCATCTTCCGCGAGATCCTGCCCAACGCGCTGCCGCCGGTCATCGTCTATGCCAGCGTGGTGATGGCGGTGGCGATCCTGCTGGAAAGCGCGCTGGCCTTCCTGCGGCTCTCGGATCCCAATGTCGCCTCCTGGGGGAACCTCATCGGCCTGGGGCGGGATGTGCTGCGGGTGCAGTGGTATGTCTCGGCCATTCCGGGCGTGGCCATCCTGGTCACTGTGCTGGCGGTCTCGCTGGTGGGGCAGGGGCTGAACGACGCCCTGAACCCGAGGCTGCGCGGCCGATGAGCGCGGCGCTCTCCATCGAAGGCCTGACCGTCGACCTGCCCAAGGGCGCCGACCGCCCGCACGCGCTCTCCGGCGTCACGCTGGAGCTCCGCGCGGGCGAGATCCTCTGCGTGGTGGGCGAGTCCGGCTCGGGCAAGTCCATGACGGCCAGCGCCGTGATGCGGCTGCTGCCCCCGAATGTGAAGCTCAGCGCCGGGCGCATCCTCTTCGAGGGGCAGGACCTGGCGGCGCTCGACGAGGCCGGGATGCGCGCGGTCCGCGGCGCCGGCATCGCGATGATCTTCCAGGAGCCGATGACGGCCCTGAACCCTCTCATCCGCATCGGCGAGCAGATCGCGGAGATGTTCCGCATCCACACGCCCATGGCGCCGGCCGAGGTGGAGGCGAAGACGCTCGCGCTGCTGGAGGATGTGCGCATCCCCAACCCCGCGCTCGCCATGCGCGCCTATCCGCACGAGCTCTCAGGCGGGCAGCGGCAGCGGGCCATGATCGCCATGGCGCTGGCGCTGAGCCCGCGCGTCATCATCGCCGACGAGCCGACGACGGCGCTGGACGTCACGACCCAGGCGCAGATCCTCAAGCTGATCCGCGACCTGCAGCAGCGCCTGGGCACCGCCGTCCTCTTCATCACCCATGACTTCGGGGTGGTGGCCGAGATCGCGGACCGGGTGGCCGTGATGCAGCACGGCGTGGTGGTGGAGCAGGGCGCGGCGATGGACGTGCTGCGCCACCCGCAGCATCCCTATACGCAGGCGCTGATCGCCGCCGTGCCGCCGCTGAAGGCGCCCCCGCCGCGTCCCCTGGCGGCCGAGCCCATCCTGAGCATCGAAGGTGTCAGCAAGACCTATCGCACGGGCGGCTTCCTCGGCCGCAACCGCCGTGTGACGCGGGCGGTGCGCGACGTCTCGCTGACGCTGCCCAAGGGCGCGACCCTGGCCATCGTGGGCGAGTCCGGCTCGGGCAAGTCCACGCTGGCGCGTTGCATCATGCGTCTCATCCGGCCCGATACCGGCGCGATCCGGCTCGACGGCACCGACCTCGCCGCCCAGACCCATGCGCAGCAGCGGGCAGGGGCCGCGCGCATGCAGATGGTCTTCCAGGACCCCTATGCCTCGCTCAATCCCCGCCGCAGGGCGGGCGAGCTGGTGGCGCAGGGCCCCATGGTCCATGGCACGCCGCGCGCGACCGCCATGGCCCGCGCCAAGGAGCTCTTCGCGCTCGTCGGCCTCGACCCCGCCGCGACCGACCGCTACCCGCATGAATTCTCGGGCGGCCAGCGCCAGCGCATCGGCATTGCCCGGGCGCTCGCCCTGAATCCGGAGGTTCTGGTGGCGGACGAGCCCGTCTCGGCGCTCGACGTCTCGGTCCAGGCCCAGGTGCTGCGCCTGCTGGCGGAGCTGCGGGAGCGGCTGGGCCTCTCCATCGTCTTTATCACGCATGACCTGCGGGTGGCCGTGCAGGTCTCGGACCTCGTGGCCGTGATGAAGGATGGCGAGGTGGTGGAACACGGCCCCATCGGTCGCGTCTTCGAAGCGCCCGAGCACGACTATACCCGTGCCCTGCTGGCGGCGGTGCCCGGCCGCATCTAAAGGGAGCGCATGAACGCTCCCAAGACTGTCGCCGTCATCGGCGCCGGCCCGGCCGGCCTGATGGCGGCCGAGGTCCTGGTCCAGGCCGGCATCGCCGTCACGGTCTTCGACCGCATGGCCTCGCCCGCGCGCAAGCTGCTGATCGCGGGGCGCGGGGGTCTGAACCTCACTCATTCGGAGCCGCTGGACCGCTTCCTCACCCGCTATGGCGAGGCTCGCGCGGCGCTGGAGCCCGCCATCCGCGCCTTCCCGCCCGAGGCGCTGATCGCCTGGTGCGAGGGCCTGGGCCAGGAAGTCTTCACCGGAACCAGCCGCCGGGTCTTTCCCCGCGCCATGAAGGCCTCGCCGCTGCTGCGCGCCTGGCTGGCGCGGCTGGATGGGCTCGGCGTGACGCTGAAGTCCCGGCATCGCTGGCTCGGCTGGCAGGGCGGGGCCCTGCGCTTCGAGACGCCGGAAGGCGAGGTGGCGCATCGCGCCGAGGCCGTTCTGTTGGCGCTTGGCGGCGCCTCCTGGCCGCGCCTCGGCTCGGACGGGGCCTGGGCCGGGCTGCTGGAGGGCGTGGCGCCGCTGCGCCCCTCCAACATGGGCGTGACGCTGGACTGGTCGCCTCATCTCCGCGAGCGCTTCGCGGGCACGCCGCTCAAGCGCATCGCGCTTCGTGCCTCGGGCCAGGAGGCGCGGGGGGAGGCGATGGTGACGGCGGCGGGGCTGGAGGGGGGCGCGGTCTACGCCCTCTCGGCCCCGCTGCGCGAAGCGGTGGCGCAAGGCGGGTCGGCCGTGCTGGAGATGGACCTGCGGCCCGACCTCGATGCGGCGGCCCTGGCGCAGCGGATGGGGGGAGGGGCCGTCTCCCTCTCCAACCAGCTTCGCCGGGCCGGGCTGCCGCCCGTGGCCGCGGCACTGGTGCAGGAAGCCCGGCGCGGCGGAGATTCGCGCCCGGCCGAGCAGATCGTGAAGGCGCTGCCCCTGCGCGTCACCGGCATCCAGGGGCTGGAGCGCGCGATCTCTTCGGCCGGGGGGCTGCGCTTAGACGCGGTGGATGCGCGCTGGATGCTGTGCGCGCGCCCCGGGACCTTCGCGGCCGGCGAGATGCTGGACTGGGAGGCGCCGACCGGCGGCTATCTGCTCCAAGCCTGCTTCAGTACGGGCGCGGCCGCCGCGCGGGGAATGATCGACTGGCTCAACGCCTGACCAGCGCGAAGGGGCGTCCGGTCACAGGGATGGGCTGCGAGCGGTAGGAATCGAGCCCTCGCCCGCGCGGTTGGCTGCCACCGAAGCCGCCGCCGGTGCCCGACATGGCCACAGACGCGCGCTCCGGATGATTCGAGAGCGAGAATCCCCCCGCCGGCGGCAGCGAGGCCAGCGCCCGGTCCTCGGCGGTGCGGTTGCGCGTGGTGTTCCAGGCGTTCTGGACCCGCTGGCGATAGGCCTGGGCAAGGTCCGGCGTCTGGGAGTGATAGTGCCCGGCCGCGACGATCCAGTCCTGGCGGCTGGCCTGCAGCTCGCCGAGGAAGCGCGCGGCGTAGCGGGCATTGGCGGCGGGATCGAAGGCCTCGGCCAGATTCGCGAAGGCGCGGGGGTGATGGTGCAGGTTGATCTGCATGCAGCCCACGTCGATCAGCCGGACGCCCCGGCCCTGCAATTCCTGCACGGCGGCAATCGCTGCCTCCTTCGTGGGGAAGAATTGGCCGCGTCCCTCGGCGTTGAGGGTCCAGGGCCAGGGGGCGGCGATGCCCGTTTCCGGGTTCCGGCGGCCCGATTCCACCTGGCCGATGGCCTGCAGCAGGCCGTCCGGAATCCCGGAATCCCGCTCGGCGCGGCCGATCGCGGCGCGGCAGAGCAGGGAGGGGTCCGTCTGGGCCCAGGCGGGGCCCCAACCAAAAAGGCCCAAAAACAGGAGGATAAGCCGGAGCGGTCGCATGCCCTCGTGACCGCAAGGGCCGTGCCAGGATGTTTATGCAAATCCGGTCTGCATGTCGGAGATGCTGCATCGCAAAATCTCACTTGCATGCGAGCGATCTCCCGCCTATAAGTTGCGAGGCGGCAGGGACTTGGTTCCTTGCCTGCTTTCTTGGACGTTTCCTCCCTAAACTTGGCGGCCCAGCAATGGGTCGCCATTTTTTTTGCCTGCTTCCGGAAGCGCCACCGCCGCCGGACCACCAGCGCCGCCCGGGCGACGCCACGCGGCGCGAAGCGAGGCTGCCGGAGGGCGGCGCCCGGCGTCTGAGAGCGGAAGATTAAGCCAACGGCACGGCGATGTGCCGCATGTACCCTGGGCGCTCGCAGAGCCTGGCGTGCCATTCCTCCAGCGCCAGCATCGGCCGCCGGGGGATGGGCAGGTTCAGCCAACGGTGCAGATAGGGGCCGAGCGCCACGTCCGCGAGGCTCAGCGCTTCGCCGCAGACGAAGCGGTTGCCGTTCGTCAGCAGTTCCGCATCCACCATGGCCCAGAGCCCTTCCGCCTCGCCGCGCGCGGCGGCGATGGCGGCGGGGTCGCGCTGGGCCTCGGGCGTGCGGACTAGCCCGATGAAGAGCGTCGTCATCGGCGGGTTGAGGTGGCCGAGCTGCCAGTCCATCCAGCGCTCCACCTTGCCGCGCGCGCGCGGGTCGTCCGGCAGCATGGCATGGCCCGGGGAGCGGGTGGCGACGAGGTAGCGGCAGATGGAATTGCTCTCCCACAGCGAGTAGCCGTCCGGCTCCTCGATGGTGGGGACCTTGGCGTTGGGATTCATCGCAAGGTAGGCAGCCTCCTGCGTGCGGCCGAAGGTGCCGCCGGCATCGACGCGGTCGAAGGGAATCCCCAGCTCCTCGCAGAGCCAGAGCAGCTTCATGACGTTGGAGGAGCTGGTGCGGCCCCAGATCTTGAGCATGGCTTTTTCCTCGAGTGGCGGCCGAAGCCTATGCAGCCCCTCCCGGTTGCGGAAGGGGCGCCGAGGGAGGAAAAGGGCGCATGCCCAGTGCTCTCCTGATCCTGGTCCTCTCCGCCGCCGCGCCGCTTTTCGCGCGGGGCTCGCAGGACTGGTTCGGCCTCGCGCCCTGCGAGCTCTGCATCTGGCAGCGCTGGCCCTATGCGGTGGCGGCGCTCTTCGCCCTCGTGGCCGTCTTCGGCTTCCGCAGGCCGGCCCTCCGACTGGCGGGGCTCGCCGCGGCGGCCTCGGCGGCGGTGGCGGCCTTCCATCTGGGGGTCGAATGGGGCTGGTGGCCCTCGCCGCTGGCGGGCTGCCAGGCGCCGAGCGTCGGCTCCGGCAGCGTGGACGACCTGCTGGCCGCCATGGCCCATACCGCGCCGAGCAAGCCCTGCGACCTGCCGGCCTATCTCATCCCCGGCCTGCCCCTCTCCATGGCGGGCATGAACCTCATCTACGGCACGGGCGTCGCCGTGCTGGCCTTCATCCTCGCCCAGCGGGAGAACCGCGCATGACCGCCCGCCGCACCCCCCGCCGCTACCTGGAGCGCGTGATCCGCGTGGACCACGCCGGGGAGTACGGCGCGAAGCGCATCTACGAGGGCCAGCTCGCCGTCCTGCGCGGCAGCCGGCATGAGGAACTGATCCAGCACATGAAGGAGCAGGAGCAGGTTCATCTCGACACCTTCTCCCGCCACATCGCCGAACGCCGGGTGCGCCCCACGGCGCTGCTGCCCTTCTGGCATGTGGCCGGATTCGCGCTCGGCGCCGCCACGGCCGCCATGGGCTATCGCGCCGCCATGGCCTGCACCGTCGCCGTCGAGGAGACGATCGACGCCCATTATGCCGCCCAGGAGCGCGAGCTGGGCGAGGACGAGGCCCCGCTCAAGGCCGAGATTGCCCGGTTCCGCGCCGAGGAGCTGGAACACCGCGACATCGGCATCGAGAACGAGGCCGAGCTGACCCCGGCCTACCGGCTGCTGACGGCCGCGATCAAGGTCGGGTGCCGGATCGTGATCAAGGTCGCGGAGCGCGTCTGAAAGCCGAAGATTTAGACAGCTGTCACCGTTTGGCACGATCCTTGCCTTGACCCCCCTGGGGGGCGCCTCCATAGAAGTAGAGTGGACCACAGAACCCCTACCCCCGACTTGGCCGCTCCCCTCGTTTCCAACATCGAGACAGCCCGACGGGTGCTGATGCTCGGCGCGGAAGCGCTGACGGAAATGGCGCGCGGCCTCGACTCCAGATTCGACGAAGCCGTGGAGCGCCTCGCCCGCGCGACGGGGCGCGTCGTCGTCTCCGGCATGGGCAAATCCGGCCATGTGGGGCGCAAGATCGCCGCCACGCTGGCTTCCACCGGCACGCCCGCGCAATTCGTCCATCCGGGCGAGGCGAGCCATGGCGACCTCGGCATGATCGTGCCCGGGGACGCGGTGATCGCCATCTCCAATTCCGGCGAGACGGCCGAACTCGGCGACCTTGTCGCGCATGCGCGCCGCTTCGCGATTCCGCTGGTCTCCATCGTGGGCCGCAGCGGCAGCTCGCTGGCCCGCGACTCCGATGTCGCGCTGGTGCTGCCGGCCGTCGAGGAGGCCTGCCCCAATGGCCTGGCGCCCACTACCTCCACCACCATGCAGATGGCGATGGGCGATGCGCTGGCCGTCGCGCTGCTGACGCGGCGCGGCTTCGGGCCCGAGGATTTCCGCGTCTTCCACCCGGGCGGGAAGCTCGGCGCGCGGCTGTCGCGCGTGGGCGCCATCATGCACGGGCCCACCGAGATTCCGCTCGCCCCGCCCGAGACCCGGATGGACGAGGCCCTCGTGGCCATGACCGCCAAGCATTTCGGCTGCCTCGGCATCCAGGATGCCGACGGGCGGCTCGCGGGCGTCATCACCGACGGCGATCTCCGCCGCGCCCTCCGGGCGGGGCAGGGGGACACGCTGCTCTCCCGCCGCGCGGAAGAGGTGATGACCCGCACGCCCCGCACCATCGGCCCCGACGTGCTCGCCGTGGAGGCCCTGCGCGTGATGAACGAGGGCGCCATCACCGCGCTCTTCGTGGTGGACGAGGCCCGGCGCCCCATCGGCATCCTGCACGTGCACGATCTGCTGCGGCTCGGCGTCGCCTGATGAGCGACAATCTCCGCCGCAGCGATTTCGCCATCCCCGCGCCCGAGCGGCGGCGGGACATGGCGCCCTCGCGCGAGCGGTACGTGCCCAGCGCCGGCTCCATCCAGCGCCGCCATCGCGCGGTGCGCTTCGCCAAGGTGCTGCTGCCGCTGCTGGCGGCGAGCCTGCTCGGCCTGCTGCTGCTCTGGCCCGAGTTCAACTCGCAGGACGGGCGCCTCTCTTTCCGGCGCGGCCCGGTGATGGTCCCCGAATCGCTCAACATGGTCGCGCCGCGCTTCCAGGGCGTGGACGAGCTCTCCCGCCCCTACACCGTCACCGCGCGCACCGCCCGCCAGGTGGGGCAGGAGGAGATCATCCTGCTCGACCGGCCGGAGGCCGACATCCTGCTCACGGACGGCGCCTGGATCTTCGTCGAGGCCCTGAACGGCCGCTACGACCGGCCGAACCAGCATCTGGACCTGGAGGGCGACGTGCGGATCTTCCACGACAGCGGCGTGCTCTTCATCACCGAGCAGGCGGCCGTCCAGGTCGATACGGGCAATGCCCATGGCGAGCGCCCGACCCAGGCCCAGGGCTCCTTCGGGACGATCCATTCCGAGGGGTTCGAGCTGCAGGACAGCGGCGCCGTCATGATCTTCACCGGCAAGGCGCATGCCGTGCTCGAAGGACGCCAGCAATGAGTCTCCGCGCGTTTCTCGGCGCTTTCCTGCTGCTGCCGGGCCTGGCGCTCGCGCAGGGCATCGACATGTCCCAGGGCGGGCCGGTGGACATCACCGCCGATGACGGCATCGAGTGGCGACAGAACGACCAGGTCGTCGTCGCGCGCGGCAACGCCCGCGCGGTGCGCGACGGCACGACCGTGGACGCCGCCCGGCTGCTCGCGCGCTATCGCCCGCAGGCGGGAACCCAGCAGCAGCAGCGCCCGGCCCAGCCCGGCGAGACGCCGCTCTCGGGCGGCAATGAGATCTGGCGCATGGAGGCGGAAGGCAATGTCCGCATCACCACGGCCACCGACACCGCCATTGGCGATCGCGCGGTCTACGACATGGACCAGTCGGTCCTGGTCCTGACCGGGCGCAACATCAGCTACACCACGCCCCAGCACGTCATCACGGCGCGCGACAGCCTGGAGTACTGGAGCCAGCGGCGCATGGCCGTGGGCCGCGGCAACGCGCTGGTGGTGACGAATGACGGCAGGCGGATCGCGGCCGACACGCTCGTCGCCTACATGCTGGACGACCCGCCGCCCGGCAGCGCGCCCACCGCGGCCGCGCCCGGCGCGGGCAACCAGCCGGTCGCCATGCGGGCGCCCGCGCAGGCCCGCCCAGGCACCGAAGGGACAGCCGCGGCGCCCCCGGGACAAGGGCGTATCGATCGGGTCGAGCTGTTCGGCAATATCGAGATTCGCACGGAGACCGAGGTCGTGCGCGGCGATCGCGGCGTCTATTCCGCCGCCACGGGCCTCGCGCGCATCCTCGGCAATGTCCGCATCACGCGCGGCGAGAACCATGTGACGGGCCGCGAGGCGCTGGTGAACCTCAACACGGGCGTCTCGCGCATCATCTCGCAGCCTGGGCAGCGCGTGCAGGGCATCATCACGCCGGGCAGCGAGCAGGGCGCGACCGACCCCACCGCGCCGGTCCAGAACAGGCCGGCGGGCACGCGGCCCAACGCCACTCAAGGAACCCCTCGTTGAGCCCACTCCTGACGACACCCGAAGCCAAGCGCGAGCTCAAGGCCGTCGAGGGCACGGGCGGGCTGGTCGCGACGGGCCTCGGCAAGCGCTACAAGAAGCGGCCCGTGGCGCGGAACGTCTCGCTCTCGCTGAAGCGGGGTGAGGCCGTCGGGCTTCTCGGCCCCAACGGCGCCGGCAAGACCACGACCTTCTACATGATCACCGGCCTGGTGCAGCCGGATGAGGGCCAGGTGATGCTGGACGGCGCGGATGTGACGCGCCTGCCGATGTACCGCCGCGCGCGGCTCGGCCTCGGCTACCTGCCGCAGGAGGCCTCGATTTTCCGGGGCCTGAGCGTCGAGGACAACATCCTCGCGGCGCTCGAGGTGGTGGAGCCGAAGCGCGACCGGCGGGAGCAGATGCTGGACAGCCTGCTGGCGGAGTTCGGTATCGCGCATCTGCGTCGCGCGCCGGCGCTGGCGCTCTCGGGCGGCGAGCGGCGGCGCTGCGAGATCGCGCGCGCGCTGGCGACGCACCCTTCCTACATCCTGCTGGACGAGCCGCTGGCGGGCATCGACCCCATCGCGGTCTCGGAGATCCGCGACCTCGTGAAGCATCTGAAGGACCGCGGCATCGGCGTGCTCATCACGGACCACAATGTCCGCGAGACGCTGGAGATCATCGACCGCGCCTACATCATGCATGACGGCCAGGTGCTGATGGAGGGCCTGCCGCACGAGATCGTGGCCCATGAGGGCGTGCGCCGCGTCTATCTCGGCGAGAAGTTCAGCCTCTGATGGCGGCGATGCGCGAAGCGGCGGCAACCCTTCGTTCATCGTGCTCCGCCATGCTGGGCGACTAGAATGGCCATCGGTCCTCGCCTCGACCTGCGGCAATCGCAATCGCTGGTGATGACGCCGCAGCTGCGGCAGGCGATCAAGCTGCTGCAGTCCTCCAACATGGAGGTCGTCGCCTTCGTCGAGGAGGAGCTGGAGCGCAACCCGCTGCTGGAGCGCGAGGAAGCCTCCGCCGCGGCGCCCGCCCCTACGGCTGCCGCCCCCGATTCCGCCGAAGCCGCGTCCAGCGAGACCCTCGCCGTCGGCGAGGCTCAGCCGCTGGATGCCGACTGGTCCAACGTGATGGATGAGGGCGAGGCCTATCGCCCCGCCATCGGCAGCGGCGGCCGCGCCGATTTCGGCGACGATCTCTCCGGCATCGAGGAAATGCCCGGACGCGGCCCCACGCTGCGGGAGCGCCTGGCCGCGCAGATCCGCCTGGGCTTCGACGACCCGCAGGACCGGCTCATCGGCTCGGCGCTGCTCGCGCTGCTGGAGCCCACGGGGCGGCTCGGCATCGATGTGGCAGCCCTGGCCGCGCGCCTCGGCTGTGAGGAGCGGCGGGTGGAGCGCGTGCGCCGCGTCATGCAGCGCTTCGAGCCCGTGGGCATGTTCTGCGCCGACCTCGCCGAATGCCTGCGCGTCCAGCTCGAGGAAGCCGGCCGCTACGATCCCTTCATGGCGCGGCTGCTCGCCAACCTGCAGCTTCTGGCCCGGCGGGACATGCGCGGGCTGATGGAGGCCTGCGGCGTCGATGCCGAGGATCTGGCCGAGATGGTGGCCGAGCTCCGCCGCCTCGACCCCAAGCCGGGCGCGGGCGGCGACGATCCGCCACTGACCGCCGTGCTGCCGGATGTGCTGATGCGCGCCGCACCCGATGGCGGCTGGGTGCTGGAGCTCAATCCCGACACCATGCCGCGCGTGCTCGTCAATCGCGGCTTCGCGGCGCGCGCCACCGTGAGCCTGCGCGACCGCGAACAGCGCAACTTCCTCACCGAGCATCTGCAGAACGCGAACTGGCTGGTGAAGAGCCTGGAGCAGCGGGCCAACACCATCCTCAAGGTGGCGTCCGAGATCGTGCGCCGCCAGGACGGCTTCTTCCGCCACGGGGTGGCCTTCCTGCGCCCGCTCATCCTGCGCGACGTCGCCGAGGCGGTGGAGATGCACGAGAGCACCGTGAGCCGCGTGACCGCCAACAAGTTCATGGCCACGCCGCGGGGCATGCTGGAGCTGAAGTACTTCTTCACCACGGCCATCCAGGGCACGGCGGGCGGGGAAAGCGTCAGCGCCGAAGCCGTGCGCCACCGGATCCGCGGCATGGTCCATGAGGAGACGGCCAGCAGCATCCTCTCCGACGATGCCATTGTGTTACGGCTGCGTGAAGAAGGTGTGGACATCGCCCGGCGGACGGTGGCCAAATACCGGGAAGCGATGCGCATCCCATCCTCGGTGCAGCGCAAGCGCGAAAAGGCCGTCACGGCCTGAAGGGTTCCTCCCTGCTGGCCGGATGACGGCTGGACAGAGGGAAGCCGTTACCGGATGTCGGGGCTTTCGGGTTTTTTCGGACAGAGCGGGCAGCCCATGCCGTTGATTCGGGTTGAATCAACGGGTTGGCCGCGTTGTGCCGCTCAGGCCCGCCCCGTTTCCGCTGCGGCTTCCAAGCAAGGGAAGGTTCTCATGCAGATCACTGTCGCCGGCAAGCAGGTCTCCACCAGCGATGCCCTGCGCTCCCATGTCGAGACCGGCCTCGGCTCCATCACCGGAAAGTATTTCGACCACGCGCTCGAGGCGCGGGTGACCTTCCGGAAGGACGCCAAGGGCAGCAATGGGGGACATTATGCTTGCGACATCAACATTCACGCCGGCCGCGGCCTGACGATGCGGGGCGAAGGGCAGGGGCCCGACGCCCAGCGCGCCTTCGATGTCGCGGCCGAGCATGTGGGCAAGCGGCTCAGGCGCTACCGGCGCCGGGTGAACGAGCATGCGCGCAGCAAGGCCGTCGAGCGAGCGCCCGTGGAGACCTTCCGCGAGTACATGGTGGCCATGGACGAGGAAGGTGACGAGGCGCCCGAGGTGAACGGCGCCGAGCACCCCGCCGTGGTGGCGGAGCCGCTGGGCGAGCTGCATCGCATCAGCGTCAGCGAGGCGACCATGCGCCTCGACCTCGCCGGCAGTTCCGTCGTGGTGTTCCGCAATGTGGCGAGCGGATCGATCAACGTGGTCTATCGCCGCCAGGACGGGCATGTGGGCTGGATCGACCCCAGCGGAGCCTGAGCCCGGCCGCGGCTGGCCCGGGTGAGGGTCAGCCGCCCCGTTAGTGCGCGAAGATGTCGGGCTCGTCGTAGCCCATGAGGTCCAGCTTCCCGCGCGCGGGCAGGAAGCGGAAGCAGGCCTCGGCCAGCTCCAGCCGGCCCTCGCGGATCAGGAGCGCTTCCAGCCGCGCCCAGAGCGCGTGCAGATGCAGGACGTCGCTGGCGGCATAGGCGCATTGCTCGGGCGTGAGCTCGGGCGCGCCCCAGTCGCTCGTCTGCTGCTGCTTGGAGATATCGACCCCCAGCAGGTCGCGGCAGAGGTCCTTCAGCCCGTGGCGGTCGGTATAGGTGCGGACCAGCTTGGAGGCGATCTTGGTGCAGCGGACGGGCGCGGTCGTCGCGCCGATGCCCTGCTGCAGCGCCGCCACGTCGAAGCGGGCGAAGTGGAAGAGCTTCGTGACGGAGGCGTCCTCCATCAGCCGCACGAGATGGGGCGAGGGGCCGCCGCCCGGGTGAATCTGCACCAGATGGGCGGTGCCGTCGCCCGAGGACATCTGCACCAGGCAAAGGCGGTCCCGGCGGGGGTCGAGGCCCATCGTCTCGGTATCAACCGCCACGACGGGGCCCAGCGCCAGATCGGGCGGAAGATCCTGCCGATGAAGGTGAATCGGGCCGGAGGGGGTGAAGAGCGTCTTCGCCATGTCGAGCGCCTTGGGCGGGAGAGAAGCGGTGATGCCCCGCTGAGACAACGGAACGGCTGGGGAGTCCCTCACTATTTGAGTTCCGCGAAGGCGGGAATACCCCTGTCCGGGCTTCTTCGCGGCGCTTCCCCGTCGCAAACTCGCAGGCCGACTCCCCAGGATCCGCCATGCCGCTCCTCGCCGAACCCGTCACCTCCACGCCCGACCTGCCGGCGGCCGCCGATGTCGTCATCATCGGCGCGGGCATCGTCGGCGTCTTCGCCGCGCTGAACCTCGCGCAGCGCGGGCATTCGGTGGCCCTCGTGGAGAAGGGCGTGGTCGGCGGCGAGCAGTCCAGCCGCAACTGGGGCTGGGTGCGCCAGCAGAACCGCGACGTGCGCGAAATCCCCATGGCGATCGAGAGCCTCGCCATGTGGGAGCAGCTTTCGCGCGAGACCAACGAGGATCTGGGCTTCCGCCGCAAGGGCCTGATCTATGTGACGCGCAGCCAGGCCGATCTCGCGACCTGGGAGCGCTGGGGCCGGCTCGCCAAGCCCTTCGGCATCGATACGCGGATGCTGAGCGCGGAACAGGCGCGCGAGATGTCGAGCGGCAGCGCCGAGCCCTGGATCGGCGGCGTCTATTCCCCCACCGACGGCAAGGCGGAGCCGCGGCTCGCCGCCCCCGCCATCGCGCGCGCCGCGATGCGGGCGGGCGCGGCCATCCTGCAGAACTGCGCCGCGCGCGGCCTGGAGACGACCGCCGGGCGCGTCAGCGCCGTCGTCACCGAGCGCGGCACCATCCGCACCCAGGCCGTGCTGCTGGCAGGCGGGGCCTGGAGCTCCATGTTCCTGCGCCATCACGGCGTCTCGCTGCCGCAGGCGAGCATCCAGGCGACCTCCTTCCGCACCGAGGCGTTGCCGGAGTTCGTGACGGGGGGGCTTTCCACGCCGCGCTTCACACTGCGGCGGCGGCTGGATGGCGGCTACACCATCGGCCTCAGCGGGCGCGGGCGGCTGGAGCTGGCGCCGCAGGGCTTCCGCTACGCGCGCGAGTTCTGGCCCATGTTCATGGCGCGTCGCGACAAGCTCGCGATCCGCATCGGGCGCTCCTTCTTCAACGGGCCGGAATCCGGCGCGCGCTGGACGCTGGACGGCATCTCGCCCTTCGAGCGCGCGCGCATGCTGGACACGGCGCCGCAGCAGGTGCTGATCGACCAGGCGATCGCCGCCATGGGCGAGACCTTTCCCGCGCTGCGCGGCCAGATCCGTGTGGCCGAGGCCTGGGGCGGCGCCATCGACTGGACGCCGGACGGCATCCCCGTCATCGCGCCCATTGCCGCCATCCCTGGTCTGACCGTGGCGACGGGTTTCTCGGGCCACGGCTTCGGCACGGGCCCCTCGGCCGGCAAGCTCGCGGCGGATCTCGTGGCGGGCGACCCGACCAGCATCGATGCCGCGCCGTTCCGCTACGAGCGGCTGGTGGATGGCTCCAAGCTGACCGTGCCGGGGATGATCTAGGCCCGGCCTGCGGCGCCAAGCTTGCTGACAGTGAGAAGGTCTTCCGCCATGCTGCCCGTCAAATCTGGGAGATTCGCATGCGCTTCCCTCTCGCCGGCCTGGTCCTGCCGCTGCTCGCCCTGGCGGCTTGCCAGGGGCCCTACAGCGGCGGCCGTCCCGATGTCGTGGGCTCCTTCTCGGGGGATTACAGCTGGGGCGACGTGGTCGGCACCGGCATCGGTGGCGATGGCGGCTATGTGACGGATGTCAGCCGCTCGCGCGAGGAGGACGCCTATAGCCGCGAATACGGCCGCCGGCTGCGCTGAACCTCCTCAGGGCGCCGGCGGAACCGCGATGGCGTCGAGAAGGGGCTGAACGGCGCCAAGCACGCCCGTCAGCATGATCTGGATGCCCAGGCAGAAGAGCAGGAAGGCCGTGAGGCGCGTCGCGATGGCCGTGCCCTCGGGGCCCAGCACGCGCACCAGCGCGGCGCTGTTCTTGTAGAAGAGGTAGATCGTCGCGGCCATCGCGAAGGCCACGATCGCCGAGGACACCGCCGATTGCAGGACGCGCGCCCAGCTGCCGCGCGTGTCCGCCCCGATCGCGATGGCCGCGGCGATGGAGCCCGGCCCGATGGTGAGCGGCAGAGTGAGCGGGAAGAAGGCGGCGCGTCCCAGCGCCTCGGCGCTCTGCGCCGCTTCCTCGGGCCCGTCGCGCGTCAGCATCTGGTAGCCGGAAAGCGCGACCACCAGCCCGCCGCCGATCCGCAGCGCGGGCACCGAGATACCGAAGAAGCCCAGCACCACCGCGCCGAACCACAGCGAGCCGAGCAGGATACAGTAGCTGTAGAAGGCGACGCTGCGTGCCAGCTTCGCCCGCTCCGGCTCCGAGAGGTTGCCCGTGCGGGCATGGAAGATCAGCGCGATCCCGGGGGGGTTCACCAGGGCGAAGATCGTCGTGAAGGCGAAGAGGAAGTCGCTGAGCAGCCGGGCCAATACGAATCCGTCGAACATCGGCCTCGCTCCCTGCGTGTCAGCTACGGAAGGCGACGGTCACGCCACTCGGCGCCAGTTCCAGGATGGCGCCGCTGCGTGTATCGCGCAGGCGCATCAGGACCCCCTTCGCGTTCCGCAGGGACCGCACGCGCACCGTGCGCTCGGGCCCGCGCGCCGTCTCGGCGGCGTCGACGTCGAAATGGCCGGCGAAATCCTCGACGCGGCGGAGGTTAAAGACCTCGCCCTGCGCCTGGATGCCGGAGACGCCGAAGCCCGCGACGCCGATCCCGTCGATGGAGAAGCGGTAGACCTCGCCCCGGAAGCGCAGCCGCCCGCCGCCGATGCTGCCGCTGACCACGAAGAGCCCGATCCGGACCTCCTCGATCTCGACCGTGGCGTCCGGGTTGGGGTCCTGGCGCGGGCTTGCCGCGGCGAGCAGGAGGCTCGGCGCCAGCAGCATGGAACGGCGGAAGACGCGGCGCGGCAATGGACTAACACCCAATGATCGGAACACTCGTCCTGGCCCCTCCCGGGGGGCGTGGCGGAGCTTCCGACCATGGCGTGGGGCATTCGGCATTGCAAGCGCATTGCCCTAGCGGCAGCCCTGCGCGCGGGACTGCCGCGGCACCGGGTCTCAGAACGCGACCTGGTCGCCGCCCTTGAGCTCCAGGATCTCGCGTGCCTCGTCGGGACTCGCGATCTCCAGGCCCATGCTCTCCACGATCTGGCGGGCGAGCCGCACCTGCTCGGCGTTGGACGAGGCGAGGCGGCCGGGCCCGGCCCAGAGGCTGTCCTCCAGCCCGACGCGGACATTGCCGCCCTGGGCCGCCGCGATGGCCGCGATCTTGAGCTGGTTGGCTCCCGCGCCCAGCACGGACCAGCGGTAGTTGTCGCCGAAGAGGCGGTCGGCCGTGCGCTTCATGTGCATCACGTCGTCCGGATGCGCGCCGATGCCGCCCTGCAGGCCGAACACCGTCTGGATGAACAGCGGCGCCTTCACCAGCCCCTGATCGAAGAAGTACTTCAGATTGTAGAGGTGCGAGGTGTCGTAGCACTCGAACTCGAAGCGCGTGTTGTTTCCGGCGCAGGTTGTCAGGATGTACTCGATGTCCTGGAAGGAGTTGCGGAAGATGATGTCCTTGTTTTCCAGATAGGCCTTCTCCCAGGGATGCTTGAACTCCTTGAAACGGTTCAGCATGCCGAAGAGGCCGAAGTTCATCGAGCCGAGGTTCAGCGACGCGACCTCGGGCTTGTAGGTCGCGGCCGGGCGCACCCGCTCCTCGATGGTCATGGTGGGGGCGCCGCCGGTGGTGAGGTTCACCACGCAGTTGGACGCCTGCTTGATGATGCCGAGGAAGGGCGCGAAGGCCTCGGGCGACTGGTCGGGCCTGCCGTCCGCCGGGTTGCGCGCGTGCAGGTGGACGATGGCCGCGCCCGCTTCCGCAGCGCCGATCGCGGCCTCGGCGATCTCGGCCGGCGTGACCGGCAGATGCGGCGACATGCTGGGCGTGTGGATCGCGCCGGTGACGGCGCAGGTGATGATGACGCGGCGCGGCTTGGCCATGTTCCCCCAACCTCTGATGGGCCGGCTGTTGCCGCCGGCGCACTTCGCGGATCATGCTCGCGCGGGACAAGCGCACTTGTCCAGCAGGGAGGAAAAGCATGGATCTGGGTTTGCGGGGCGCGCGCGTCCTGGTCACGGCGGGGGCGGGCGGCATCGGCCGCGTCGTCGCGGATGCCTTTCTGGAGGAAGGTGCGGAGGTCTCGGTCTGCGACGTCGACGACGCCGCGCTCGCCGCCTTGCCCGCCGCGATCAAGGGCACGCGCTGCGACGTCTCGGACCGCGCGCAGGTGGCCAAGCTCTTCTCGGGTATCGAGGCGCTGGACGTGCTGGTGAACAATGCCGGCATCGCGGGCCCGACGGGCCTCGTGGAGGAGATCAACCCCGAGGATTGGGACCGCTGCGTCGAGATCTGCCTGACGGGGCAGTTCAACGTCGCGCGCCTCGCCATCCCGCTGCTGCGGAAGAGCGCCAACCCCTCCATCGCCAATCTCTCCAGCGCAGCCGGGCGCTTCGGCTTCGGCATGCGCGCGCCCTATGCGGCGGCGAAATGGGGGGTGATCGGATTCACGAAGTCGCTTTCCATCGAGCTCGGCGGCGCGGGCATCCGGGTGAACGCCATCCTGCCAGGGCTCGTCGCCGGTGACCGGCAACGGCGCGTGCTGGAGGCGAAGGCCCAGGCGCGCGGCACGCCCTATGCGGAGGTCGAGCGCCAGGCCATGGCCTATGCGAGCATCAAGGAATTCGTGACGGCGCGGCAGCTGGCCGACCAGATCCTGCTGCTCGCCAGCACGCGCGGCCGCACGACGAGCGGCCAGGCCATCGGCATCGACGGCGATTTGCAGATGCTGTTCTGACGATCTAGCGTTTTCGCCGAAGAACGAACGAGGAAACGAGATGGGCAACCGCATCGCCATCGTCGGCGCTGGCGCCGTGGGCGGCTATGCCGGCGCGTATATGGCGCAGGCCGGCGAGGACGTCACCTTCATCGACATGTGGCCGGAGAATGTGGAGGCGATGCGCAGCAAGGGCCTGCGCATCACCCATATTCGCGACGTGCCGGAATTCACCGTGCCGGTGAACGCGATCCATCTCACCGAGCTGCAGGGCGTGGTGAAGCAGAAGCCCTTCGACATCGCCTTCATCTGCGTGAAGTCCTACGACACCGCGTGGGCCACGATGATGATCCAGCAGTACCTCTCGCCCGGCGGCTTCGTCGTGAGCCTGCAGAACTGCATGAACGAGGAGACGATCGCCGGTATCGTCGGCTGGGGCCGCACCCTCGGCGCCATCGCGAGCTCCATCACCGTGGAGCTGACGGAGCCCGGCCATGTGCGCCGTGCCTCCGGCAAGGGCGGCAGCGCGCATACCGTCTACCGGGTGGGCGAGGTGCATGGCCGCATCACCGAGCGCGCGAAGGAGGTCGGCCGTCTCACCGCGCTTTCGGACAGCACGCATGTCACGCCGAACCTCTGGGGCGAGCGCTGGTCGAAGCTCGTCACCAACGGGATGGCGAATGGGCTCTCGGCCTGCACCGGCCTCATCAGCAAGGACATCCTGCTGAACGACGCGCTGCGCCGCTTCGGTGCGCGGCTGGGCGCCGAGGGCATCCGCGTCGGCCAGGCACTGGGCTACGAGCTGGAGGAGATCCACCACCTCGACCCCGAGATCATCGCCCGCGCGGGCGAGGGCGATGCCGCGGCCAGGAGCGAGTACGACGCCCACCGCATCGCGGAGGCGCAGAAGGGCGGCGGCGCGCATCGCCCCTCCATGGGCCAGGACATGGTGAAGGGCCGCCGGACGGAGATCGAGTTCATCAATGGCTTCATCGCGGACAAGGCGAAGCCGCTCGGCATTCCCACGCCGGCCAATGCCGCGCTGACCGAGATCGTGAAGCGGGTGGAGCGCGGGGAGATCGCGCCCGATCCGAAGCACATCCTGGAGTTGCGTCTGAACTAGGGCCTACACTCCCGCAGGGCCACGCCGGGCCAACCGGCGGGCCTTCCTTGAGGGAGTCGAACGCATGCTTCGTCGCACCGTCCTGGCCGGGCTGCCCATGGCCCTGGCTTCGCCCCGACTTAGGGCCCAGACCAGCTATCCCAACCGCACCATCACCCTGATCGCCGCCGGTGCCGCCGGCGGGCCGACGGATACCATCACCCGCATCGTGGCCGACAATATGGGGCGCCATGTGGGGCAATCCGTCGTCGTGGAGTCGATCGGCGGCTCCATCGTCGGGCCGCAGCGCCTCGCGACCTCGCGGCCCGACGGCTACACGCTGATGATCAACAATATCGGCATGGCGGCGAGCGCCACGCTCTACCGCCGCATGCCCTACGACGTGCTGACGAGCTTCGCGCCGCTCGGCCTTGTCTCCGACGCCGCGATGACGGTGATCACGCGGCGCGACTTCCCGGCCGAGGACCTGCGCGGCGTCATGGCGGTCCTGGCGCGCGAGGGCGACCGCATCAACCTCGCCACCGCGGGCCTCGGCTCGGCCGCCAATCTCTGCGGGCTGCTGGTGCAGAGCGCGGCGGGCGCCAAGGCGACGGTGGTGGTGTTCCGCGGCACCGCGCCCGCCATCGCGGAACTCATGGCCGGGCGCATCGACATGATCTGCGACCAGGCGACGAACACCGTCCCCTATATCCGCGACGGCCGCGTGCTGGTGCATGGCGTCAGCAGCCCCGAGCGCCTGCCCGGCCTGCCGGAAACGCCGACGGCCGCCGAGGCGGGCTTCCCGGGCATCGCGATGTCCACCTGGCACGGCCTCTACGCGCCGGCCGGCACGCCGGAGCCGATCCAGGAATTCCTCTCCGAGGCGCTGCGCGCGACCCTGCGCGAGGAGCGCCTGCGCCAGCGCTTCGCGGAACTGCTGACGGCCCCGGCCACGGAGGAGCGCGCCAGCCTCGACTTCCACCGCCGCTTCCTGCCGGAGGAGGTGGAGCGCTGGCGCCCGATCATCCAGGCCGCGGGCGCCTACGCCGACTGATCAGCGCGGCCGGCCGGGCCCCGGGCCGGGGCCGCTGCCGAAGCCGCCACTGCCGAAGCCACCGCTGGACGGGACGAAGCCGCTCGGCGGCGCGAAATCGCCCGGCCCGCCCGCCGACGGCGCGTCCGGCCCGCCGCGCCCGCGCTCGCCGCGACCTGGGCGCGCAGTGCCAGGGGGCGCATCGCGCCGGGACATGATGCCACCGGCGGCACCGCCGGGGGCCAGGCCGCCCCGCCCCGGCATCGGCGCGATCTCCCCGCGCCACGCCCCCGGGAACCCGCCACCCGGTGCCATCCGGGCGTCGAAGCCGGAGGCGCCGAGCCGGCCATCCGCCCCGCGGGTGATTTCCATGACGCCCCGCCGCGCCCCGAACGGGGCCATGCCGGAGGGAGCCGAGAAGGTGAGCGCCGGGCCCAGCGCCATCGTCCCGGCGCCCAGGCTCACATAGCCCTCGTAGAGGAAGCGGCCGTAGCCGGGGCCGAACCAGACGGAGGGGTCGCGCAGCAGCATGTCGGGCTCGACGGAGCCCGGCACCAGGACGCCATTCTCGAGGGTGCCGGTGGCGATCACCGGGCCGGGATCGGGCAGCAGCAGCGCGTTGGAGGGGCGGATCGGCAGGTTGCCCACGGCCAGGACGCCGTCCCGCCGATTCAGCTCCCCATGCACCACGACGCGCGCGGCTGCGCCGGGCGGGCGCGGGTCGATACGGGTGGCGGCGATGCTGCCATCCGGCGCGCGCAGGCCACTGACCAGCACCGGGTCGCCCACGCGCCAGCCCGTGCCGCCCGGTGTTCCGGCGGGCACGGTCACGCGCTGGCCCGCCACCTTCAGCGCCCCGGCCTCCACCGCCTCGACCGGGCCGGAGACCTCGTAGCGCACGGCGAGGCTCCGCGCCCGATAGGCGCCGCCGCGATCGGCCGCGGAAACCGCCACGACCTGGCCCACGCGCAGGCCTGAAGGCGGCCCCGCCACCTCGCCGAAGGTGACGGGGAGCGCCGGGTCGTAGGCCACGTGCAGCCCGTTCACGCAGATGCTGGCGAAGCCCGTCACCACGCCCACGATGCCGGTGCCGCCGATGCCGCGATCCTCCTCGGCCACGCGGATGCCGGTGCCCCCGATCCCCCGGTCGTCCGAGGCCGTCTCCACCGGCGGCCCGCCATCGGGGCCGATGCGGCACGGGCGCGGCGCGGCGGGCGCGGCCGGCGGCGGTGCCTCGGCCGCGCAGGCCGCGACCAGCAAGGCCAAGGCGGCAGGAAGGGCGCGGCTCAAGGCGCCTCGGCCTCGCCATAGAGGTAGATGCCGAGGTTGAGGCGGCGCGTGGCGGCCCCCTCGGCAGCTTCGCCCGCCTCGTCGAGCAGTTCCAGCGCGAGCCTATTGAGGTCCACCAGCAGTTGCTGCGCCGCGACGCGCCCGGCTGCCTCCAGCTTCGCCGCGACCTCCGGCGGCAGGCGGTCGTAGTGCAGGCTGCGCTCGAGGAAGGGCGCGGCGCCGGCGGCCGTGATGTTGGCGACGGCGGCGGCCATGTGGTCGTGCAGGTTGCGCGCGAAGTAGAAGAGCTGCGCCTCCCGCCCCTCGCGCGGGACGAAGGCCTGCACGTTCAGGTGCACCTTCTCGTCGGCGCCCAGCGTGGCGATTCCCTGGGCCAGCCAGTTGTCGAGCACCGTGCGGGGGCGCAGGTCCGTGGTGACGGAAGCGACCAGCGCGTCGAAATCGGCGCGGGAGAGGGGCAGGGGGTCGCCCGCCTCGTCCGTGTAGTCCGCCAGGCCCAGCCAGCGGGCGATGAGCTGGCTGTTCAGCGTCACCACCGCCGGCACGGCGGCATCGGCGGGGGCGTCTTCCTCCCGCAGGCGCCGCAGCTCCTTGCGGTGCACGCCGGTCAGCAGCGAGAGGCGGCTGTCGGTGGGCGGGCGGCCGCCGGTGGGGAAATCCTGGGCCGCGGTCTCGACATAAAGGCCCCGCAGCATGTCCGCGAGGATCGGGAAGGTCACGCCCGAGCGGATCAGCAGCCGCACGAGCGGCCGCAAGGGCCGGCGCAGGGCTCGGAGCAGCTCGCTGGCCGGCGGCGCGGAGTCGGGGGAGGCGGGTTCGTCCGTCACGGGCCAGGCTCTTAGCACGGCTCGATTGTGGGAAAAATACCCACTCGATGGTTTACGTGGGAAATTCTCCCACGTATATCGTCCGGGTCACCAAGACGGAGTCTCGCCTTGACCCACCAAGCCGCCTTCGCCCGGGCGGAGCGTCCGCTCTGGACGCTCACCATGCAGGCGACGGAAGCGCCGGCCCCTGCAGCCGGCACGCCGGACGAGCTGGCCCTGCGCCTGCTGCGCCACCACACCAAGAACACGCTGCAGCGCATCCTCTCGGAGATCGTCCTGCTGGACGGCTCGCGCCTCTCCCTCGAAGGCGGCCGCCTGCTGCGCGACCTGGAGAAGCGCATCATGCTGAGCGCAGCCATCTCGGATGCGCTCTTCGGCATGACGGGCGCGCCCCGCCCGATGGCCGACCGGCTGCGGGCGCTGGCCAAGGCCGGTGCCGACCTGCTGTCCGACCCTGACCAGATCGTCCGCATCGACGTCACGGTGGATGGCGAATGCCCCTCCCACCTGCGCGAGACCGTGATGCGCGCGAGCCACGAGATGATCGGCAACGCCGTGAAGCATGGGCTGCACGAGCGCATGCTGGGCCGCATCCGCCTCCACCTCGCCAGCACGCACCGCGAGACGCGCCTGACGGTCGAGGATGACGGGTGGGGGTTCGCGGGCGTCCATGACGGGGGCGAGGGGCTGGGCCTGGCCCAGGCCCTGGCCGAGCAGCATGGCGGGCGCAGCAGCATCGCGCGCATCGCGGGCGGAACCCGGGCCGAGATGGTGCTGCCCCACCGCCCCGGCGCATCTTTGGCTTGAATCCGGCGGGCGCTTGAGGCGAGGCTCCCTGACAAAACAGGGAGGAATTCATGTCTCATGTCGCTCGCCGGGCCCTGCTCGGCGCGGCTGCCGCGTGCGCCGCCATCGGCCGCGGCGCCCAGGCCCAGGCGAATTGGCCCGAAAAGCCCTGGCGGGTTCTCGTCGGCGGCGCCCCCGGCGGGGCGAGCGACATCTTCATGCGCATCCTGGAGCCGAGCCTGCGCGAGAGCCTCGCGCACGGCTTCTGGCTGGACAACCGGCCCGGCGCGGGCGGCATGCTGGCCGCCGAGATCTGCGGCCAGGCGCCGGCCGATGGCTACAACTTCCTGGTGAACCACATCGCGAGCAACGGCATCGGCCCGCATCTGCACCGCCGCGCCGGCGGCGGTTTCGAGCCGAACCGGGACCTGACGGGCGTGGCCCGCATCGCGACCATGCCCAACTGCATGATCGTGCTGCCCACCCGCGGCTTCCGCACGGTGGCGGACCTCGTGGCCTTCGCGAAGGCCAACCCGCAGCGGGCGAGCTTCGGATCGGCCGGCGTGGGTACTTCCTCGCATCTCAGCGGCGTGCTCTTCGGCCAGCGCATGGGGCTGGACCTGACGCATGTGCCCTATCGCGGCACGGCACCGAACATGCAGGCGGTGCTGAACGGGGAGATCCTTTTCGCCATCGACAACGCGCCGGCCTCCGCCCAGCAGGTGCGGGCGGGGATGCTGACGGCCCTGGCCGTCAGCTCGGCGCAGCGCTGGTCGCAATTCCCCGAGGTGCCGACGATGCAGGAATCCGGCGTCCCTGATTTCGACGTCTCCTCCTGGTACGGGCTCGCCGCGCCCGCCGCGACGCCGCGCCCCATCGTGGAGAAGCTGGGCGGCGCCATCCTGCGCGCGCTGGCCGACCCGGCCGTGGTGCAGCGTCTGCACCAGTTCGGCGCCGATCCCTGGCCGCTGAACCCGGCCGACTACCAGGCCTTCATGCTGGGCGAGGAGCGGAAATGGGGCCCCGTGGTGCAGGCGGCGGGCGTTTCCACGAATTGAGCCGCGCCCGGCGTGGATTGTGGGATTTTGCTGCGTTGCGTGATCGGCTCTTGCCGTCGCGCGGATTGGATCGGACAATTCCGGCAAAACGGAGGTCCGATCCATGCCCGATACCCTTATGCCGAGCCCGGCCCGCGAGTACGACGCCATCATCATCGGCGCCGGCTTCTCGGGCCTCTACCAGCTTCACGCGCTGCGGGACCGTCTCGGGCTCAAGGTGCGGGTGCTGGAGGCGGCGGAGGGCATCGGCGGCACGTGGTACTGGAACCGCTATCCCGGGGCGCGCTGCGATTCCGAGAGCCATTCCTACTGCTACACCTTCTCCGACGAGTTGCTGTCCGAATGGCAGTGGTCCGAGCGCTATCCGGAGCATCCGGAGATCCGCCGCTACCTCAACTTCGTCGCCGACCGGCTGGACCTGAAGCGCGACATCCAGCTCTCCACCCGCGTCCAGGGCGCCAGCTTCGACGCGGCGTCCAGCCGCTGGACCATCCGGACCGAGGGCGGCGAGGTGTTCTCGGCGCAGTTCCTCATCACCGCGATCGGCTGCCTTTCCTCGGCGAACGTGCCGAAGATCCCGGGGCTCGAGGAGTTCAGGGGGGACTGGTACCACACCGGCGAATGGCCGCATGAGGGCGTGGATTTCACCGGCAAGCGCGTGGGGCAGATCGGCACCGGCTCCACGGGCATCCAGGCTGCGCCCGTCATTGCCTCGCAAGCGGGGCATCTCACGGTATTCCAGCGCACGCCCAACTACAGCGTGCCCGCGCAGAACGGCCCGCTCTCCGAGGAGTTCAAGGAGGAGCTGAAGCGCAGCTACGACGAGATCAAGCGCATCATGCGCTCCAACACCAACGGACATCCCTTCACCATCCAGGACCGCTCCGTCTTCGACCTGACGCCGGAGCAGCGGACCGAGGTCTACGAGAAGGCCTGGCAGAAGGGCGGGCTGCAGTTCCGCGCCAATTTCCGGGACATCCTCACCAGCGTCGAGGCGAACGACACGGCGGCGGAGTTCATCAAGGGAAAGATCCGCAGCATCGTGAAGGACCCCGCCACGGCCGATAAGCTCGCCAATATCGACCATCCCTACGCGGCCAAGCGCCCGCCCATCGACAGCTTCTACTTCGAGACCTTCAACCGCGAGAACGTCAGCCTCGAGGACATCCGCGCCGATCCCATCGACCGCATCACGCCGGACGGCATCCGGCTGAGGAGCGGCAAGGAGATCAAGCTCGACATCATCGTCTTCGCCACCGGCTTCGACGCGATGACCGGGCCCTTCCTGCGCATGGACATCCGCGGCCGCGACGGGCTGACGCTGGCCGAGGCCTGGGAAGCCGGGCCACGCACCTATCTCGGCCTCGGCGTGCCGGGCTTCCCGAACCTCTTCACCGTGACGGGGCCGGGCAGCCCCTCCGTGCTCTGCAACATGCCGGTCGCGATCGAGCAGCATGTGGACTGGATCACGGCGGCCATCGCGAAGATGCGCGCCGACGGCATCGCGACCATCGAGGCGACGGAGGAGGCGACGGCGGACTGGGTGGCGGAGGGCAACCGCGCGGCGGAGGCCACGCTGCTGCCGCAGGCCTCGAGCTCCTGGTATCTGGGCGCCAACGTGCCGGGCAAGCCGCGCGTCTTCATGCCCTATGCGGGCGGCATGGCGCATTACCGCGGCATCTGCGACGAGGTGGCCGCCAAGGGCTACAAGGGCTTCGATCTGGCGCCCGCGATGGCTTCCGCCAAGTAGGCCTGGCGTCCGATCCGGCGAATCAGCCGCTCAGCCTTTGGGGCGGGCCTGGCCGCCGAGCAGCAGGTTGAGCAGGATCGCGCCGAAGGTCGCGGTGCCGATCCCGCCCAGGGCGAAGTCGCCGAAGCGGAGCGTGAAGTCGCCCGTTCCGAGCACCAGCGCGATGGCGACCGTCATGAGGTTCGCGGGCTGGGTGAAGTCCACCCGGTTCTCCACCCAGATCCGCGCGCCCGCGATGGTGATCAGGCCGAAGACCACGATGGAGACGCCGCCCATCACCGCGAGCGGGATGGACTGGATCAGCGCGCCGAACTTCGGCGAGAAGCCGAGCACGACCGCGACCACGGCCGCCACCACGAAGACCGCGGTCGAATAGACCCGCGTGGCGGCCATGACGCCGATATTCTCGGCATAGGTCGTGACCCCTGTGCCGCCGGAGGCGCCGGCCAGCATGGTTGCCAAGCCGTCGCCCACGAAGGCGCGCCCCATATGCGGGTCCATGTCGCGGCCCGTCATGGCGGCCACGGCCTTCAGGTGTCCCAGGTTCTCCGCGACCAGCACGATGGCGACCGGCGCGATGAGCAGCATCGCGGGGCCGGAGAAGACGGGCGCGGCGAAGCCCGGCATGCCGAACCAGGCAGCGGCCGCGACCGGGCCGAAATCCATCGGCGTTCCGAAGCCCAGGCCATTGGTCAGCACGGCGTAGATGATGCTCGCCAGGATCAGCCCGACCAGGATGAGCAGGCGCTGCACCATGCCGCGCGTTCTCACCGCGACCAGCGCCAGCACCAGGAAGGTCATGGCCTGCATCCAGGCGTCGAAGCCCGTGGGCGCCATGTTCTTCACCGGGATCGCCGCGAGGTTGAGCCCGATGACCGCGACGACCGCCCCGGTCACGGCCGGCGGCATCAGCCGCTCGATCCAGCCCGTGCCGGTGGCCATGACGATGAAGCCGATCAGCGCGTAGAGCGCGCCGCAGGCGATGATGCCGCCGAGCGCCACGCCGAGATTGGCGTTCGGCCCGCTACCGGCATAGCCCGTGGCGGCCAGCACCACCGCGATGAAGGCGAAGGAGGAGCCGAGGTAGCTCGGCACCTTGCCGCGCGTGATGACGAAGAAGAGCAGCGTGCCGATGCCGCTCATCAGGATGGCGATATTGGCGTCGAAGCCCATCAGCCGCGGCGCCAGGACCGTGGCCCCGAACATCGCCACGACATGCTGCAGGCCGAGGGCGGCTGTCTGCCCCCAGGGCAGGCGCTCGTCTGGCGCGATCGCGGCGCCGTCGGTCAGCTTGCGTTCGGTCCAATGGAACATGTTGGCCTCTCAGACCTGAAGGTAGCGCGCCTGGATGTCCGGCTCGGCGCGGAACTGCTCGACGGTGCCGCGCCAGACGATCGTGCCCTTGTCGATCACCGCGACGCGAGTCGCCACTCCCAGGCAGAAACGGCTGTTCTGCTCGGCCAGGACGATGGTGGTGCCCATCTCCCGCAGGCGGCGGATGAGGCGGCCGATCTCCTGCACGATGAGCGGCGCGAGGCCCTCTGACGGCTCGTCCAGCAGCAGTACCGAGGGGTTGCCCATCAGGCTGCGGGCGATGACGAGCATCTGCTGCTCGCCGCCCGAGAGGCGGCCCGCCATGCGCTTGCGCAGCGGCGCCAGCATGGGGAATTCCTCGAAGGCGCGCGCGCGCGTCCAGCCGCCGGCGCCGGGGCCCTCGCGCTCGGCGATCTCGAGGTTCTCCTCGACGCTGTGCTCGGGGAAGACCTGGCGGTCCTCGGGCACGAAGCCGATGCCCGCGCGCGCGATGCGATAGGGCTTGCGGCCCGCCAGATCCTCGCCGCGGACCAGAACCCGGCCCGCGCGCGGGGGCAGGAGGCCCGCGATGGCCTTGAAGGTACTGCTCTTGCCCGCACCGTTGCGGCCCATGAGCGCCAGCGTCTCGCCGCGCTCCACCTCCAGCGAGACGCCGAAGAGCACCTGGCTCGCGCCATAGGCGGCATCGAGGCCTTCCACCGCGAGCTCCGCGCTCATGCCGGCCGGCCTTCCGGCTGACCCGTCAGGAGTCTTTGCTGGGCGCGCAGCCGCCACGCCAGCCCCGCGCGCGTCACAGCGCGTGCTCCGCGCCGAGATAGGCCTCGATCACGGCCGGGTCCCGGCGGATCTCCTCGGGTGTTCCTTGCGCGAGCACGGCGCCGTAGCGCAGCACGCGCACCGACTGCGCGATGCGGAAGACGATATCCATGTCGTGCTCGATGAAGACCAGCGTGATGCCCCGCGCCTCCCAGAGCCGGTGCACACGCTCGATCATGCGCCAGCGCTCGTCCGGGCCCATGCCGGCGGTGGGCTCGTCCAGCAGCAGCACCTTGGGGTCGAGCGCCAGGGCCAGCGCAATGTCCAGCAGCTTCTGGTCGCCATGCGAGAGGTGGCGGGATTCGGTGCGGGCGAGGGGGGTCAGGCCGCAAAGCTCCATCACCTCGGCCGCGCGGTCGCGCACGTCGGGCGGCGGGAAGGCGCCGAGCAGGCTCGCGCTGCGCCCGTCATGGGCCATGAGTGCCGCGGCCAGCGCCTCGGCGACCGGAAAGCTTGGGAAGAGGTTGGCCACCTGGAAGGCGCGCCCGATGCCGCGCCGCACGATCTCGCGCCGGTCGAGGCCCGTGATCTCCGCGCCATCCAGCAGCACCTGGCCGGAGGTGACGGGCAGCTTGCCGGTGATGAGGTGGAACAGCGTCGTCTTGCCCGCGCCGTTCGGCCCGATGATGGCCGAGAGCGTCCCCGGCTCGAAGGCGAGCGAGACATCGTCGGTGGCCACCACGCCGCCGAAGGCCTTGCGGAGATTCCGGAGCTCGAGCTGTCCGCCCTTCATCCGGCATTGCCCCGCGCGGGCGGCACGCCGCCATAGGTGATCCAGGAGGGCGCGACCAGCCAGCCCGCATCGACCGGCAGGTCGATGCCGGTGATGACGCGCGCGGCGTCGGAGGCGAGGAAGCAGGCGGCCTCGGCGATGTCCTCGGGCGTGACCATGCAGCCCAGCGCGCTCGTCTCCTCGAGCAGGCGCGGGTCGCGCTCGCCCGCCGCGATGGCCGCCCCCATGGCGGGCGTCATGGTGAAGCCCGGCGAAATGGAGTTCACCCGTACGCCCGAGCGTCCCCATTCGCCCGCAAGGCAGCGCGTGATCTCGATCACCGCGGCCTTGGCCGGCGCATAGGCATGCAGCGGCAGCCCGCGCGAGCCGGAGATGGAGGCGATGGTGACGATGGAGCCGCGCCCGCGCCGCGCCATGCGCGCCCCGAAGGCGACGGCCGAGAGGTAGGTGCCGATCTGGTCGATATCCACCACGCGGCGGATATCCGCTTCCGGCAGGTCCTCCGCGCGGAGCGGCCGCTGCAGCACGCCGGCCGAGGTGACGAGGATCTCGACCGGGCCCAGCGCCGCCTCGATCTCGGCGGCGGCGGCCTCGTTGGCCGCCTGGGTCGCGACGTCGAGCATGAGCGCGAGGCCGCCGATCTCCTTCGCCAGCTCCTGCGCGCGGGGCAGGTCGCGGTCCGTCACGGCCACCTTGGCGCCGCGCGCGGCCAGCATGCGGCAGCAGGCGGCGCCGATGCCGCTCGCCCCGCCCGTCACCACCGCGACCTTGCCTGCGAAGCTCATGAGGGTGCTCCCTTTCTCTCGCGCCAGCGTTCCATGATGTAGTCCAGCAGCCCCTTGCGGAGGCCGAGCACGAGCAGCAGGAGGATGCTGCCCATGAAGAGGCCGTGATGCTCGGTCAGCGCCGTGATGCGGTCGTTCAGCAGCAGGAAGATCGCGGTGCCGGCGAGGGGGCCGAGGAAGCTCGTCACGCCGCCCAGCATGATCATGAAGATCGCCTCGCCCGAGGTGGTCCAGAAGGCGAAGGTCGGGAAGGCGCCGGAGACGTAGAGGCTCATCAGCACGCCCGCGAGCCCGGCGAAGGTCCCGGCGATGACGAAGGAGGCGAGCCGGTAGCGGAACACGGACAGCCCCACGAAGGCCGCGCGGTCCGGATTGTCGCGCAGCATGCGCAGCGCGGCCCCGAAGGGCGAGCGCGTGATCTGCCGCAGCGCCACCAGCGAGGCCAGCAGGCAGCCCACGCCGAAGCCCGCGAGATGCGCGGGCTTCGCGAGGTCGATGCCCAGGAAGACCGGCTTCGGGATGCCGCCCATCAGCCCCTGGTCGCCGCCCGTGAGCCCGATCCAGGAGAGGATCACGGAGTGCAGCAGCATCTGGAAGGCCAGCGTCAGGAAGGCGAAGTAGATCTCGGACAGCCGCACGCAGAGCGCGCCGATGACGAGCGCCAGCAGCGCGGTGGCCACCAGCGCAGCCAGCATGGCGGCGGGGATGCTCCATTGCCCCGTCTGCATCAGCAGCCCGAAGGTATAGGCGCCCATGGCGAAATAGGCGGCATGCCCGAAGGAGACGAGCCCCGTCGTGCCGATCAGCAGGTTGAGCGACATGGCCAGAAGGCCGAAGGTCGCGAAGCGGATGGCGAAGTCCAGCAGCGCGGGAGAGCGCGCGCCGAAGGTCTCGAGCGCCAGGAATGCCGCCAGGACGAGGAGCGCGAGGCCGGTGTCGCGCAGCCAGCCCGGCTTCACGATCCCCGCTTCCCACCGAGGCCGCTCGGCTTCAGCAGCAGCACCAGCGCCATGATGGCGAACATCGCGCCCTCGACGAAGAGCGGAAAGCCGATGGAGCCGAAGGAGCGCGTGAAGCCCAGGATGAGCGAGGCCGCGAGCGCCCCGCCCACCGAGCCCATGCCCCCGATGACGGTGACGATGAAGCTCTCGATCAGGATGGACACGCCCGCGCCGGGCACCACCGAGCGGATCGGCGCCGAGAGCGCGCCCGCCGCGCCGGCCAGCGCCGCGCCCAACGCGAAGACGGCGGCATAGACCACGGTGGTGTTGATGCCGAGCGCACCCACCATGCCCGGGTTGATCGCCGCCGCGCGCACGATGCGCCCGAAGCGCGTATGCCCCATGCCCCAGGCGAGGCCCGCCGCGATCAGCGCCGTGATGCCGAAAAGGATGGCGTAGAAGTAGGGCACCAGCCCGCCGCCGATGATGAAGGGCGGTTGCCGGAATTCGTCCGGCACCCCCATGCTCAGGAAGTCGCCGCCCCAGACGATCTTCACCACGTCATCGAGGATGAGGATGACGCCGTAGCAGACGAGGAGCTGCATCAGCACGTCCTGCCCATAGATGCGCGCGAGCAGGAAGCGCTCGAACAGCAGGCCGAGGAGGGCGACGCCGATGGTGCCGACGGCGGCCGCCACCCAGAAGCTGCCGCTCACCTGATAGGCGCTCAGCGCGAAATAGGCGCCCATCATGTAGAGGGAGCCATGGGCGAAGTTCACGATGCCCAGCACGCCGAAGATGAGCGTCAGCCCCGAGGCGACGAGGAAGAGCAGCATGCCGATCGTCAGCCCCGCCGCCGTCTGCGTCACGAGGCAGGAGACGGTGGCGAGGCAGTCGGCGAGTTCGGTGAGCTCCACTAATTCCAGCCCTTGGACCGCTTCCACTCCTGCTCATGCTGGAAGATCGTGTCCCAGGTCGCGGACTGCATGCCCTCCACGAAGGGGTCGCGCGGGATGGTGACCCCCCAGCCGATGGCGTAGCCCACCAGCGTCTGGTCCTCGGCGCGCATGGTCACCCGGCCGTCGGCGCCGAAGGGGCTGTCCATCACCATGCCCTTGAGCTTGGCCGCGACGCCGCGCGGGTCCGTGCCGCCCTGGTCGCGCAGCGCCTTCATCAGCAGCCGCGCGCCGGTGGAGGCCTGCCAGGCCCAGTTGGTCGGGAAGGTGTTGTATTTCTGGTTGTACTCGGTGGCGAAGGCCAGGTTCTCCGGCCGGTCCGGGAAGTTCTTCAGGTAGCGGTTCCCCGAATGCACGCCGCGCGGCAGGTTCCGGATCTGCTGCAGCGTCGTGTAGTCGGCCATGTTCACGGCGAAGACGGTCGCCTGGTTGAAGAGGCCGAAGATCGAGGCCTGCTCGGTGAAGGTCACGAGGTCGCCGGCCCAGAGGCAGGAGTAGATGGCCTGCGGCCGCCCCTGCGAGAGGCGCGTGATGTTCTCGGTGTAGTCGGGCTGGAAAAGGCGCGGCCAGGTGTCGCCGATGACCTGCATCTCCGGATAGAAATGCTTCGCGTATTCGACGAACTCGGCGGTGGTGTCGCGGCCGTAGGCGTAGTCGGGCGAGACCGTCATCCAGCGGCGCAGGTTGCGGGCCTTGGCGATGTTCGCCGCATAGGCGCCGCCCGCGATGGAATCATGGATGCCCATGCGCGCCACGCGGAAGGCATTCCAGAAGCGTTGGCGCGGATCGGCGGTGAGCGAGGAGGTCTCGGAGTTGAGGTGCAGCGTGACGGTGCCCGTCTCGCGCACCACCTCATGCACGGCGAAGCCGCCGGAGGAGGGCTCGCCATCCAGCAGGAACTCGCAGCCGTCGCTGCTGATCATCTCGCGCGCCAGGCGCGCGGCCTCGGCCGGCGTGCCGCGGCTGTCGCGGATCACCATCTCGATGGGGCGGCCGTCGAGCCCGCCTTCGGAATTGAAGCGCTCGACCTCCATCATCACGGCGTTGCGCGAGGAGATGCCGAGCTGCGCGACGCGCCCCGAGAGCACCGTCGGCATGCCGACCTTGATGGGCTGGCGCGGCTGCGTGAAGCCGAGATAGGGAAAGCCCGTGACCGCGACCGCGCTGGCCGCGCCGAGCAGGCTGCGCCTGTTGAGCGACATGAAATCCCTCCGCCTTCTTGTCATTGCGCCGGTGTTCCGGCCGCTTTCCTGGACGTGGCGACGGTAGGTGTCGCGTCGAAGGACTGTCAATCGAGCCGGTGCGTTGTTCTACGCGGCGCGCAGCACCGTCGCGCGCGCGGCGTCGTGCGGCAGCGGCAGGCGGTGACGGCGGCGATAGTCCTGCGCGAAGGCGCGGCGTTCCAGCGCCTCGCATTCGTCGAGCCAGCGCATGAGCCGCCGCTCGGCGCGCATGCTGCTGCCCGTCTGCCGGCGGAAGGCGCGCCAGGCGATCATCGCGTTCACCGACCATACGTCATAGGCGTGTTCCTGGATGCGCTGGCGGATGGCGGGCGGCAGTGCGTCGAAGGCGGCCCAGTCGTCGCCGGTCCATCGGCGCCATCTTCCCTCGCGCGCGGTGACGGCGTTGGCGGGCAGGTTCGGAGCGGACATTATTACGTAATAACATAACATTCTGGCCTGGCAATCCGTGGGGTCTGTCTGCCTGCACGCGGGCCCGATAGGATCGCCGGAAATTCGGGAGAAACGATCCATGGTCCAGGCTCCGCGCCGCGCGTTGATGGCGGCCACCGCCGCCGCGCTGTCATCGCCCGCGATCCTGCGCGCACAGGATCTCTCCGCGCGTCCCATCACGCTCATCGTGCCCTCGCCAGCGGGCGGCGGCACCGACTACAGCGCCCGGCTGGTGGCCGAGCCGCTAGGGCGCGCGCTCGGCACCTCCATGGTTGTGGAGAACCGCACGGGCGGGAACGACGTCGTGGGGCTGACGGCGGTGCTGAATGCGCGGCCCGACGGGCACACGCTGCTCTGCGGATATTGCGGGACCATGGCGGGTCGCGCGGCCGCGGGCGGCCTCGGCGCGATCGTGCCGATGCGCGACTTCGTGCCGGTGGGCCAGATCACCGATACGCCGCAGCTTTTCGTCACGCATCCCTCGGTTCCGGTGGCGAACCTGCGCGAGTTCATCGACTACGCGAAGGCGCGGCCCGGCGAGATCACCTATGCCTCCGCCGGCGTCGGCTCCATGCATCACATGGGGGCGGAGCTGCTGAAGATCCGCGCGGGGATCGACATGCTTCACGTCCCCTATCGCGGCACGGGCGAGACGACGCGCGATCTCATTGCCGGGCGCGTGCAGTTCTACATGAATTCGCCGCCGCCGCTGACGCCGCTGGTGCGGGACGGGCGGCTGCGCGCGCTCTGCACCAGCGGGAACGAGCGGCATCCGGGGCTTGCGGACATCCCCTCGGCCGGGGAGCAGGGCTATCCCGACATGCCGCTGAACGTCTGGTTCTCCATCTACGCGCCGCGCGGCACGCCGGAGGGCGTCACGCGGCTCATCGGCGCCAAGCTCGGCGAGGTGCTGGCGGACCCCGCGCTGCGGCGCCGCGCCTTCGAGGCCGGCGCTCTGGTCGCGCCGCTGGGGCCGGAGGCGATGGCGGCGCGCCTGGAGCGCGAGACGGCCGGCTGGGCCGAGGTGGTGCGCGCGGCGAATATCAGCGCGGGCTAGAGGGACCGCTGAGCGCCGAGCAGATGGCGGCAGGCACCGCGCCGAGGAGCCCCCATGGCAGCGCCCAGGGGCTGTGGATGTAGCCCATCCAGGCGGTGGTGGTGAGCGGCAGGAAGGCGGCCACAAAGCCGAAGGCCGCGCTCCAGCCGGGGCGCCATCTCGTGCCGCGCTTGGCGAGGAGATGGTCGAAGCCCGCCGCCAGCAGGGCGGGCAGAAGGCCCACCCAATAGGCGACCGGCAACAGGACGAGCTGGCCCCATTCGATGCGGCCAGCCCCTCCCGCCGCCAGGTTCAGCAGCGGAAGCAGCCCCCAGAAGCCGACGAGAAAGCCCAGCGGAGGGCCAAGCAGGGCGAAGATCAGGAAGCGGCGCACCCGCTATCTTTGGGCGCGCTCGGCATGCTTGCCCATGGTGTTGTAGGGCGCATAGGGCGGGAACTCGCCGACGGCGACCATGTCCACCTCGACGAGCGTGGGCCCGTCCACCTCCAGCGCCTTCTTCACGGTGCTGCCGAAATCCTCGGCGCGGCTGACCTTGAAGTGCGGCAGGCCGGCGAGCGCGGCGAGCTGGCCGAGGTCGGGTCCCCGCAGGTCGTCGCCGAAGCGGCGGCCGTCTACTACCGCGTCCTGGATGTGGCGGATGACGCCGTAGCCCTTGTCGTTCATCACGATGGTGCAGAGGCGCGCGCGCTCCTGCACCGCGGTCCAGAGCTCGGTCATGTTCATGGCGAAGCCGCCATCGCCGACCATCGCGACCGTCTTGCGCGTGCTGCCTCCCTCTGCCGCGCCCATGGCCGCGCCAATCCCCAGCGGCAGTCCCGGGCCGATGGCCGCGCCCACGGGGTGCACGGCGTCGTGCGGGCCATAGACCTCGAAGACGCGGTTGCCCCAGGTGGAGTTGCTGATGGTGATGTCCCGCACCCAGAGCGCGTCGCGCGGCATGGCGGCGCGGATCTGCGCGGGGAAGGTGGCATAGGGGCCGAGGGTGGCGAGGTACTCCTCGTTCGCCTGGCGCTTGGCCTCGCGGAAATCGGCCGCGAAGCCCGGGTCGACCTGGATCCTGCCCTTGAGCCGCTTCGCCAGCCCCTGTGCCACCAATTGCGCGTCGCCCTGCAGGAAGTAGGCGTTGGGATAGGTGCGGCCGTTGGCGGCGGCATCCACGTCCACATGGATCAGGTTGCGCGGCAGCTTGATGGAGAAGTCCATCGTCTCGTGCCCGCGCAGGCGCGAGCCGAGGACGACCATCGCATCCACGCCCTCATAGAAGGACTGGATGCGCGGCGAGCCGTTGCCGTGCAGCGCGCCGAAGCTCATCGCATGGTCCTCGGGCACGATGCCGCGGCCGTTCCACGACGAGACGGCGCCGAAGCCGAGCTCCAGCAGCGCCAGCGCGCCGTCGCGCGCGCCGCGCGCGCCATTGCCGAGCCAGAGCATCGGGCGCTTCGACCTGGCGAGGATCTCCGCCACCTCGTCCAGCGCGGCCTCGGCGGGGGGCAGGGCGGGCGGCACGGGCAGGACCAGGCTGTCCAGTTCCGCCGGGCGGGGGATGGCCACGCGCTGCAGGTCGATGGGGATTTCCACCGAGACGGGACCGCGCGGCGGGGTCAGCGCCTCGGCGGCCGCGCGCGTCAGCACGCCCAGCGCCTCGCCGGCCGAGCGCACGCGGTATGCCGCCTTGCCCGACGCGGCGAGGATCGCCGTCTGGCCCGGCACGTCGTGCACGGTGCCCATGTCGCGGTCCACGAACTTCGTCGCCGTCTGCCCCGTGATGTGCAGCACGGGCGAGGCCGCGAAGCGTGCCTCCACCAGCCCGCCGATGCTGTTCGCCATGCCCGGCCCCGTGCTGGTGAAGAGCACGCCGAGCCCGTTGGTCACGCGGGCATAGGCGTCCGCCATGTGGGCGCCGCCCATCTCGCCGCGGCACATCACGTAGCGGATGGCGTTGCGGCGGCCGATCGCGTCCAGCATGGGCACGTTGTGCACCGAGACGATTCCGAACGCCGTGGTCACGCCGATGCGCGACAGGAATTCGGCGACGAGATCGCCCACGGTGTACTGGCTTGCGGACATTGCTTCCTCCGATGCGGTTACGCGCATCGTGGCACGCCGCGCGCGATCCGCCACCCCTTGTACGGACGCATTTCGGTTGACCCGACTCCGTATCGTTCTGTTCCGATGCATGCATTGGGTTGGGGGTTCGGAATGCGGAAGACCATCATGGCGGGGGCCGTGATGCTCGCGGTGTCCGGTGCGGGCGCGCATGCGCAGTCGATCGACGATCTGCGCCGCCAGATGCAGTTGATCCAGCGGCGCATCAACCAGCTCGAGGCCGATCAGCGCCGAGCCGAGCAAGGACGCGTGGAGGCCGAGGCCGCCGCCCGCCGCGCCCAGCAGGAAGCGGAGGCCGCCAACGCGCGCGCCGCCCGCGCCGAGGCTTCCGTCGCCGCACTCCCGGCCGCCACCACGCAGCTCGCCAGCACGGATACCCGGCCGCCGCCGACCGATGGCAGCTTCCGCATCCCGGGCACCAACACCACCGTCCGGCTCTACGGTTTCGCCAAGCTCAGCATGACGGGCGACATCGGGCCGCGGAACCGCTCGGACGTCATCACCGCGCAATCCATTCCGCTCAGCCATGGCGCGGGGGGCGCCGTCTCGCCGGGCGACTTCGCGGCGACCGCCCGGCGCTCCCGCTTCGGCGTCGAGACGCGGACCGAGACGGGAAGCTGGGTGGGCGAGATCCACACGCATCTCGAGATCGACCTCGCGGGCCAGACCAACGACCTCACCACCCAGGCGACGTCCAACTCCTACACGCCGCGCCTGCGGAAGTTCTATGGCGAGTTCGGCCAGATCGATCGCTGGGGCAGCATCCTCGCCGGCCAAAACGACTCGCTCTGGAACGATGCGGGCCTCTTGCCCTTCCAGTGGCTGAGCGACTGGACCTATCTCGGCACCAGCGCCGTCCGGCAGGCGCAGCTGCGCTACAGCTACCGCTTCGCGCCGCAATGGACCGCGTCCGTCGCCATCGAGAACAGCTACAGCGACGTCACGACCGCGAGCGGCGTGAGCTATCCCGACGCCAATGGCGGCGCGGGCTTCGGCTTCAGCCGCACGCCGGATTTCACGGCCCGCCTGCTGGCCCAGGGCGACTGGGGCCTCGCCGCCTTGCGCGGCGTGCTGCGGCCCGAGATCGCCATCGACAACCACGGCGCCGCCAACCCGGCCGACCGCTACACGCGCTCCACCACCGGCTGGGGCATCGGCTTCACCGGCGCGCTGAACCTCTTCGACAAGCGCCTCGTCCTCTCCACCGCGCTGACCTATGGCGACGGCATCGGGCGCTACCTGGACTCGACCTCCTCCGGCCTCAGCGCCGTCTCCACCGCGGGGCAGGTCAGGACCGACCAGGCACGCATCGACACGGTGCGCGTCGCCTCGGCCATGCTGGGCGCCACCTGGTTCATCCTGCCGAACCTGAAGGCCAATGTCTCCGGCGGCATCGCCGAGCTGGACTATCCCGACTACGTCTCGCGCTTCCTGGCCTCCGGCTCCTGCTCGGGCTCGGTCTGCAACACGCTGAACCGGCGCATCTACGCCGGCACGGCGGCGCTGATCTGGAGCCCCTGGCGCAGCATCGACCTCGGCATCGAGTACCAGCATGTTGAGCGCGTGCTGCTGAGCCGCAACGCGGACGGGACGCGCGGCGGCAAGGCGGACCGTTTCCAGGGCTCGGTGATCTTCCGCTTCTGAGCTATGCCGGCAGGCATGGCAGAGGTCGAATCCGCGCCCGGGCGCTGGTGGCGGCGAGGCATGTGGAATGGCGCGCTGATGGCCGCCATCGCCCTGGCCGCGATCCTGGCGCTGAACCACCAGGAGCTTCCAGGCCTCGGCCGCATCCTGGCCGACTTCCCCTCCGCCTTCGCGGTCTCCGCCGCCATCCATATCCCGCAGATCTTCATGACCGGCCTCGCCTGGCGGGTGCTGATCCCGCCCGCGCAGCGGCCCGGCATCGGCGCCATGGCCCGGCTGCGCTGGTATCGCGAGGCCGCGCACGCCCTGCTGCCGGCGGGCGCCATCCTGGGCCAGGTCGCCGCCGCGCGGCTGCTGGCCATGCGCGGCGTCGGCGCGCGCATCGCGGGCGCGACCGCGACCGTGGACGTGACCATGGAGACCGTCTCGCAGCTCTTCTTCACGCTGACGGGAATCGGGCTGCTGCTGCTCGGCCGCGATAGCCAGGGGATGACGGGGCTGGCGCTGGGCGGGCTCGGCATGGCGTGCCTGGGCGCCGGGGCGCTCATCGCCCTCAGCCGCCGCCTGCCGCTCGGCTGGATGGAGCGCATCCTGGCCCGGCTGGCCCGCCGCTGGCCCGCCATCCGGCCCGAGGCGGTGCGCGAGGTGCAGGACGCGATCCTGGAATTGCACGAGCGGCGCGGCGCCCTCCTGGCGGCCATGGCCTGGCACACCATCTCCTGGGTGCTGGGGGCCGTGGAGATCGCGCTGGTGCTGGGGCTGATGGGCCATCCCGTCTCGCTGGCCGATGCCATCGTGATCGAGGCGCTGGCCCAGGCGCTGCGCAACCTCGGCATCCTGCTGCCCGGGGCCTTCGCGGTGCAGGAGGGGGCGATCATCGGCGCCGCCGCCCTGGTGGGGGTGCCGCCCGGCGCCGCCCTGGCCGCGGCGCTGGTTCGCAGGGCCCGGGAGGTCGCGTTCAGCCTGCCCGGGCTGCTCGCTTGGCACCGGGCCGAGATCGGGTCTATGCGGGTGGATCGACCCGCCACGGCGGGCAAGGAGAGTGCATGACTGCGAAGACCGTGAGTGGGAAGATGGCGAACCCGACCAGCTTCATGGACCTGGTGCGGCTGGTTCCCAGCGGCGGGCCCGCGATCTGCAACGTCTCCGTCACCAACATGTGCAACGCGACCTGCGACTTCTGCAATTTCGCGCACCACAAGGGCTTCGTGACGCACCGCTCCTGGCTGGACGCGGCGAAGTTCGAGGATTCCATGACCATCATGAAGGAGAAGGCGAACGTCCGCTTCGTCACCTTCATGGGCGGCGAGCCGCTGCTGCACCCCAAGATCGTGGAGATGGCCACCAAGGCGACCGAGATGGGCATCCAGCCCACCCTCGTCACCAACGGCTGGAACCTGCCGCAGAAGATCGAGGCGCTGGGGACCACCGGCATCACCACGCTCTTCATCTCGATCGACAGCGACGACGAGAAGCTGCACGAGGAGAATCGCGGGCTGAAGGGCGTGTGCGACCGTATCCGGGCCAGCACCAAGCGCCTGAAGGAGCTGGGCATCGCGCCCATCGCCTCCGTCGCGATGACGCGGCTGGTGCGGGACTACAAGGCGCTCGGCCACTTCCTGCGGGAGCTGGGGTTCGAGGCCGTCACCTTCTCCTACCCCCGCAAGGCGGCGCTGGGCTCATCCTCGCTGGTCTATTCCGAGGACAGCGAGCTGGTGGACATGAGCCGCGAGGAGCTGATCGCGGCCTTCGACGGCGCGCAATCGGTCCGCGAGATCATTCCCGTGCACAACCCGCGCGAGGGAATCGCCGACATGCGCCGGCGCCTGACGGGCGAGGGCGAGCGCTTCATCTGCCATGCCGGGTACAAGTACTTCTACCTGGACTGGAACTACGACCTGTGGCGCTGTGAGGACTGGAAGGCGCCCATCTCCTCCGTCTGGGACTTCTCGCCGGACAAGGTGATGCGGGAGATCTGCCAGTCCTGCACGACGGATTGCTACCGCGACGCCAGCATCATGCTGCACTTCTCGGTCTCGCTGGGCGACAGCTTCGCGCGGCTGCGGGAAGGGAAGGTGGGGGCGGCGCTGAAGAGCCTGGCCGACCGGCGGAACCTGGGGTCGATCGGCGCGATCATGGGGCATGGGAAGCGGCTGAAGAATTTGGCGGGGGCCGGGTAAGAGGCTGGCCGGGATCCTCTCTAAGCTCTTGTCGGTGTTGTTTGTCGGTAAATCGGGAGTATTTTGGGCGGAGTTGAAATTCTTCCGCCCATATTTTCTTGTTCATCTCAATTGCGCCCCAAGGTTCGGGAGACGATGCCCATTCTGAATGGAGAAGAGACTGAGGGGCAGTCCAAGATTATCTGGTATTCAGGTTTAAAATCCTATATCATGGCGCCATGCCGTATTCGAATCTTGCTGCCTACTCCCCTCTTTCCGATCCCCAATGGGCCGCCCTCAGCCGCCACCTCCCCAAACCCACCACCGGCCGCCCCTGCGACCTCCGCGCCCGGCTCAACGCCATCTTCCACATCGCCGCCACCAACGATCCCTGGCACGCGCTCCCGCCCGAGCATGGCAGCCCCGCCACCATCGCCCGCTACTTCCGCACCCTGACCCACGCTGGGCTATGGGAACGTCTTCTCAAGGCGCTCGCCGCCGCCCCGCCCGGTGATCCGCTGCGGGAGCTCCAGCACATCATCTGCCGCGCCACGCGCCGGGCCATCCGCCTCCGCGGCCTGCCGCTCGTCGCGCTGATCCGCCGCCTCGGCCTGTTGCGGGCGCTGCCGGCGCCGCCGCGCCTCTGCCCGGACCCGGCGCTCTCCAGTCGCGTCTTCGCCATGCCGATTCCCCGCGCGGTGCCGTCATCCGCCCGGGGGATGCGCGCCGTGCTCGACTATCTGAAGTCGCTGAGAAAGCTCATCGGCATCGCCGGCGGCCGCCAGCGCATCCCGCGCGCGGTTCGCGCGGCCTGGATATGAGTGACACGGCTTGCTTTCGCTGGCCAAACGGGCCATCCGTTCCATATGGCGTGGGGGAGTCTCCGGCTCTCCCGCCACGGGGTCGCATGGCCCGGCTGAAAGTCTCGAAAGGTCGCTCTCGCGATGATGCGCACGCTCTTCCTCCAGGCCCCCTCCTTTGACGGTTTCGACGGCGGCGCGGGCTCCCGCTACCAGGCGCGGCGCGAGATCAAGAGCTTCTGGTTCCCCACCTGGCTCGCCCAGCCGGCGGCGCTGATCCCGACCTCGAAGCTGGTCGATGCGCCCCCGCACAACCAGACGCTGGCCGATGTCGCCCCCATGGCGCGGGACTTCGACATGGCGGTGCTGCACACCTCCACCCCCTCCTTCGCCTCCGACATCAAGGTGGCCGAGCGGCTGAAGGCCGAGAACCCGAACCTCAAGATCGGCCTCATCGGCGCCAAGGTCGCCGTCCAGGCCAATGAGAGCCTGCGCGACGCCCCGGTGGTGGACTGGGTCGCCCGCAACGAGTTCGACTTCACGGTGAAGGACGTGGCCGAGGGCCGCGACCTCTCCGGCATCCGGGGCCTGTCCTACCGCAATGCCGAGGGCGTGATCGTCCACAACGAGGACCGCCCGATCCTCGAGAACATGGACGACCTGCCCTTCGTCTCCGAGGTCTACAAGCGCGACCTGGAGTACAAGAAGTACTTCATCGGCTACCTGAAGCACCCCTATGTCAGCTTCTACACGGGCCGCGGCTGCAAGAGCCGCTGCACCTTCTGCCTCTGGCCGCAGACGGTGGGCGGCCACCGCTACCGCACGCGGTCGGTCGGCCATGTGATCGAGGAGATCAAGTACGTCCTGGCCAACTTCCCGGGGCTGAAGGAGATCTTCTTCGACGACGACACCTTCACCGATGACCTGCCCCGCGCCGAGGCCATCGCGAAGGAGCTGGGCAAGCTCGGCGTCACCTGGTCGTGCAACGCGAAGGCCAATGTGCCGCGCGCCTCGCTGAAGGTGATGGCCGACAACGGGCTGCGGCTGCTGCTGGTGGGCTACGAGTCCGGGAACCAGCAGATCCTGCACAACATCAAGAAGGGCATGCGCGTCGAGGTCGCCCGCCAGTTCACGAAGGACTGCCACGAGCTCGGCATCAAGATCCACGGCACCTTCATCATGGGCCTCCCCGGCGAGACGCAGGAGACCATCCAGGAGACGATCCGCTTCGCGATCGAGACCAACCCGCACACCATCCAGGTGAGCCTGGCGGCGCCGTATCCGGGCACGTTCCTGTACGACCAGGCGGCCAAGGAAGGCTGGCTGGACGTCGCGAACACGGACTATGTGGATGCGCACGGCGTGCAGATCGCGCCGCTGGCGTACCCGCACCTGACGCACACGGAAATCTTCGACAACGTCGAGACCTTCTACAAGAAGTTCTACTTCCGCGCCCCGAAGATCGCGTCCATCTGCGGCGAGATGGTGCGCGACCGCCAGATGCTGGTCCGCCGCCTGCGAGAGGGCGTGGAGTTCTTCCGCTTCCTGCGCGAGCGTTCGGGCGCGAAGGCCGCTTGAGTAAGGCGGCGCGTTTCCCCGCGCCGCATGAGACGGGCGAGATCGCCCGTCTCGCTCCGGAAACAACCTCAGCCACGCCCTTGCCGCTTCTTCCGGCCGGGCCCAGGATCGCCTCGCAAAGCCCGCCGACGAGCGGGCGAGAGGAACTGGGCACAGGCATTTGGACGCCTCGTTACGGAAGAGTCGCATGATCCGCACAACACGTCGTGGCCTGATGGCCGCCGCCGCGCTGGCCACGCCGGCCATCGCCCAGGAAGCCTGGCCCTCGCGCCCCATCCGCTGCATCGTCCCGCTGCCTCCCGGGGGCGGCACGGACCAGACGGCGCGCGTCGCCACGCGCCGCCTCTCCGAGGCGCTGGGCGTGCCGGTCGTCGTGGAGAATCGTCCCGGCGCCGGCGGTACGGTGGGAACCGAGGCCGTCGCCCGCGCCGCGCCCGATGGCTACACCATCGGCATCGCCACCAGCAGCAGCCATCCGGTCGCGCCGATCTTTCGCAGGGACCTGCCCTACGATCCGGTGAGCTCCTTCACGCCCATCACCTTGCTGGGCAACACGCCCTATGTGCTGATCGGCGGTCCCGCCGCGCAGGCCAATGACTGGCCCGCGCTGCTGGCGCGGCTCAAGGCCAATCCGGGGCAGGTGGTCTATGCCTCCGTCGGCGTCACCACGCTCGGCTACCTGCTGACGCGGCAGCTGGAACTGCTGGCTGGGATCGAGATGCGGCACGTGCCCTATCGCGGCTCGGCGCAGGTCTATCCGGATCTGCTGAACGGCACGGTGGCGCTGCTGCTGGACAACCCCCCGGCCTCCTCGGCGATGGTGCGCGAGGGCAAGTTCACCGCCTATGGGCTGAGCCGGCCGTCGGCGATGCTGCCCAACGTGCCGCTGTTTTCGAGCCTCGGCGTCCCGGGCTTCGACGCGGCCTTCTGGTACGGGCTGATGGGCCCCGCGGGCATGCCGGCCGAGATCGCGGCACGCATGCAGCAGGCGCTGGCGGCGGCCTTCCTCTCCGGCCCCGGCAAGACGGAGCTGGAGGCGATGGACGTGATTCCCGCCATGCCCACGCCCGCCGACTTCGCGCGAATCGTCGCCGAGGATTCCCAGAAGTGGCGCGCGCTGGCGCAGCGCCTCAACATCCAGCCCGAGTAAGGAGGCAGACATGGACGGCATCCAGGCCCCGGCCTACCGCGTGAACGAGCTGACGCCCGACCCGAATGTCAGTTTCGACCCGAAGACCTGCGCGAGCTACGTGAAGTACGCCCATTGGCTCGCCGCGCGCGGGCTGGTGAACAGCAGCGTGGGCGGCATGGTCGTGCGCGTGCCGCACCCCGACTATCCCGAGGGCATCTGCTACGCGAAGCCCCAGGGCATCAGCCTGGAGGAGGTGGAGGCCGAGGACCTGGTCATCACCGACATCCCTTACGGCCGCATCCTCGCCGGCGAGCGCGCCACGACCGTCGGCCACCAGATGAACCGCGAGATCATGCGGCTGCGCCCCGACGTGAACGCGGTGATCCACCTGCATCACGACGAGACCATCGCGTTCCTCGCCTCCGGCTACGAGGAAATCCGCAGCTTCAGCCTCACCTACGGCTACCTGATGCAGAAGCCGGCCCACTACCTGCCGGCCAGCGTCAACGTCGAGGAGGACGTGGCGCCCATCAAGACCTTCATCCAGGACACCAACTGCATCATCATGCGCCGCCACGGCTTCACCGTGCTCGGCCGCACGCTGTCCGAGGCCTATCACCGCACCTGCGTCCTGGTCTCCGAGGTGAAGCGCAACATCATCGTCGAGACGCTGACCTCGCGGAACGGCAAGACGCCCGAGGTCATCACCAACGAGGAGCTCGCCTACATGTGGAGCCATGGCGACGCGGTGATGTATCCCAAGACGGTCACGCGCGGCAGCTGAACGGAGCGCGCGCTGCTCGATATCGACCTCGAGGCGACGCGCGCGGCCGTTTCGCAGGCCAGGCGGCTGCCGGAAGTGGAGTGCGTCCCGCCGCTGATCGAGGCGGCGCGGCCTCCCTTCGCGCTGGAGGCGCCGGTGCGGCACCTGGCGCTGACGCTGGTGCAGAATCTTCGTGCCGGGACGCCTGAGCGATGGAGCCATGAGGCGCAGGCCATTCGCTTCGCGCTGAGCGCCCAGGGTGGGGCGGACCTTGTCGGCGTCGCGGCGACCCTGCTGCGGACGCCGGACCGGGACAATCGCGATCGCATCATCCGCGAGAAGATCCGCGGGTTCGAGGCGCGGGCCGCGGATTCCATCGGCGCGCAGGCGACAAAGCGTGGTCTCTCGCTCGCGGGGCGGCTGCTGGCACAGCGGCCCGGCGGTGGGCTCTCCGCCATCATGGCGCGCCTGGCTGTTCGCGGCAGCGAGCCCTTGGTGAGGTCCGCCGTGGATTTCGCGGCGCGGTCGCTGGTGGGCAAGTTCGTGGCAGGCCGAGATATCGATGCCTCCATCGAAGGGACGCGAGCGCTCGCGCGGCGAGGCTTCCGCCTGTCCTTCGACATGGTGGGACCGCCCGCGCTCACTGCCGGCGATGCTGACCGCCAGATGTCGTTGTTGCGGCAGGCCATCCGTGCGGTCGGCGCGGCCAGCTCGGGAACAGGCCTTCATGCACGCGGGGCCGTCTCCGTCAGGCTGTCCTCGCTGCATCCCCGATTTTCGGCCAACCAGGCCGGCCGCGTCATGGAGGAGCTGCTGCCCCGCCTGCGCGAGCTGGCGGCCACCGCGGCGCGCGAGAATATCGGCTTCAGCTTCGATGCGGAGGAGGCCGACAAGCTGGAACTGACGCTCGACCTCCTGGAGGCCCTCGCGGGCGACCCGCTCCTGGAAGGATGGAACGGGCTGGGCTTCACGATCCAGGCCTATCAGAGATGCGCGACGGCAGTGACGCAGCACGCGATCGCCATCGCGGCCCGCTACCGCCGGCGGCTCATGCTGCGCCTGGTGAAGGGTGCGGGCTGGGGCGGCGAGATCCGCAAGGCCCAGATGGCAGGCGTGGCCGACTACCCCGTCTTCACGCGCAAAGCCTACGCCGACATCTCCTACATCTCCTGCGCCCGTCTCCTCCTCGGGGCCAGGGCCGAGATCTTTCCCCAATTCGCGACGCACAACGTCCAGACGTTGAGCATGGTGCACAACCTCGCCGGGCCATCGGTCCGAGAGGACGATTGGGAGTTCATCGGCTACCGCGGGATCGGGGAGCGGCTCTTCAACCAAGTGGCTGCCTCGGTGACAGGCCGCGCCTTCCGGATCAGCACGCTGGTCGGCTCGCCGCAGGAGGCCCTGACGCATCGGGCGGCCGAGATCGGCGCCAGTCTCATCGCCGCGCACCGGCTGACGGACAAGGCCGTCCCCCCGGCGGCGCTGGCCGATCATCCGGGGAGGGAGGCCGCGCAGTTCGGGGGGCAACCGCATTCTCTCCTGACCTCGCCCTCCGCGCTGTTCGGACCCGAGCGGGTGGGCGCGCGTGGCCTCGATCTGGGGGATGCCGGCGCGCGCGCCGATCTCGCGGCCGCCTTCGCCGCCAGCCGGGCGGAGACCTTCGAGGTCGGCCCGGCGGGAGGCACGCCGCGGGTGATCCGCAATCCGGCAGACCGGCGGGACGTGGTCGGAACAGTGCGGGAGGCGGACGCCTCGATGGTGGCCGAGGCGATGATCCGCGCCGATGCCGCCGCAGAGGCCTGGATGCGTGAACCCGCCTATGCCCGCGCTGCCACGCTCGACTTCGCGGCGGATCTTTTCGAGACGGCGCGCGACGGGCTGTTGCCGCTGCTGGTGCGCGAGGGCGGAAAGACCTTGGCCGAGGCGATGGCCGAGCTGCGCCGGGCCGTCGACCACTTGCGCTACCAGGCCGCCAGCGCCCGCCAGAAGCTCGCCAACGCGCCGCATCGCGCGCTGGGTGCGGTGGCCTGCATTTGTCCCTGGGCCATGCCGCTGGGCGCCTTCACGGCGCAGCTCGCGGCCGCCTTGGCGGCAGGGAACGCCGTCGTAGCCAAGCCGGCATCGCAGGCGCCGCTGGTGGCCGGCGAGGCCGTGCGCCTGCTGCACGAGGCCGGGGTTCCGCCCGATGTGCTTCAGCTCCTGCCGGGTGACGGCCATCGGCTGAACGCTGCGCTCGCGGCCGATCCGCGCTGCCGTGGCGTGCTTTTCATCGGCTCGCCCCAGGCCGCCCGCGCGATAGAGGCCGTGCTGGCGAAGCGAGGCGACGTTCCCCTGCTCGCGCTGACGAGCGGAACGACGGCCATGATCGTGGATAGCACTGCCCCGGCCGAGCGGGTCGTGGCCGACGCCATGGAGGCGGCCTTCGGGGTGGCAGGCCAGCGCGGCTCGGCGTTGCGGTTGCTCTGCGTGCAGAAGGAGGTAGCGCCGCGCATCCTCGCGATGCTCGAGGATGCGATGTCGGAACTCACCATCGGCGATCCGGCGCTGCTGGAGACGGATATCGGCCCGGTGATGGACATTGCCGCGGAGGTGACCTTCCGCGCCCATGTGGGGTCTAGTCGCATCCGCGCGGAGCTTCCGCTCGGCGGGAATTGTCTGCACGGAAGCTTCGTGGCGCCCGTCCTGCTCCAGATCGGGAGCCTTCGGGGCATCGCCGCCGCGCCGGGCGGGCCGGCCCTGCATGTCCTGACCTATGAGCGTGACCAACTCAGCGCCGTTCTGGACGAGTTGGCCGCGGAGGGAGGGGGCCTATCCCTCGCCGTTTATTCAGCCGTGGCGGAGACCGTCGAATTGGTGGCCAACCGGTCCCGCGCCGCGAGTATTTTCATCAATCGGGGCCTGACCGGGCTTTCCGTGGGCATGCACCCGCTGGGGGGCGAGGGGCTGGGCGGGATGGCGCCAAAGCCGGCGGGCCCGCTCTATCTCCATCGCCTTCTGCGGGAAGGGCCGGAGCCGCGGCTCCACGGCAGCCGGGACGAAGCCTGCTTCGCCGAATTCGACCGCTACGCCGCCTGGGCGGCCGCAGGCGCGCTGGGATTGCTGCGCACGGGCGACCGGTTGGTGATCGCTGCGCGGCTGCAGGAGTTCCGCCAGGCCTCGCCGCTGGCGCTCACCATGGCGCTACCGGCGCCGCTCGGAGAGGCGAATAGCCTGAGGTTCCGGGGCCGGGGCAAGGTGCTGAACTTGGCCGCCACCGTCCCCGGCCTCATCCTGGGCCTGGGAGCGGCGCTGGCCACCGGCAACTCCGCCATCGCCCAGGAATCGCCGGAGGCGGAGAGGATCAACGCCTTGCTCCCAGACGGCATCCGGATGGAGCTGTTTCCCGATTGGAGCCTCGCGCCCTGCGATGCAGCGCTGGTCGCGCCTCCGCACGACGCCGGCCAGGTGCGCCGGGTCTTTGCCGGGCAGGGTGCGCTGGTTCCCGTCGTGACCGATTTGTCTGTGCGCGGTTTGCTCCGGCTGGTGGTAGAGCGGAGTCTCTCGGTCAATCAAATGGCCGATGGCGTCCTGGCGCCGGCCATGACGATCTGAGGGGGGAGAAGGGTATGGGAGTCCAGGCGCTGGCGCCGTCGCGCCGCGGCCCCGTCGCAGCATCGCGATTCGGGCGCCTGCCGGCGGGCAAGGGGCCGCTGTATCAGCGCCTCGCTGACCGGATGGAGAAGGTCATCCTTCGGCTGGGCCTCGCCGAGGGCGCGCAACTGCCGACCGAGGAACAGCTGACCCAGCATTTTGCGGTCAGCATGATCACGGTGCGCGGCGCGCTGCGGGAGCTTCACCAGCGCGGGCTGATCGAGCGTCGCCAGGGCCGAGGAACCTTCGTGCGGGAGCCGCACCCGCCCGCCCCGGAATGGGGTATCGGCAGCATGGAGGAGATCGAGGCGCTGACGCGGCTCACCGGCGTGCGCCTCCGCCTGAGCGAGCCCGCGGCCGTGCCGGAATGGGCCATGGCGAGCCTCGGCGCGCGGCGTGGCGACAGCGCCCTGCGCCTGCGCATCACGCGGGAGCAGGATGGCGTTCCCTTCATGCTCACCGATGCGCTGTATCCGCCTGGCGTCGCGGCCTTGCTCTGCCGGCAGCCGCTCGATCCGCTGCTGCAGCGCAAGCGTATCCTGCTGGAGATGGTGGAGAGCCTGACGGGCGAGCGCGCCTCCTCCATTCGTCAGGAGATGAGCGCCGCCCGCGCGCCGGCCGAGATCGCGCGCCTGCTGGGCATCAAGGCGGGAGAGCCGGTCCTGGTCATCACGCGCGTCGCGACGCTGCGCGACGGCCGGGTGCTGCAGGCCGCGCGCTCCTACTACCGCACGGACAGCGCGGTCTACACGGTCGAGCTCAAGCGGAGCTGACCGACGGAGTTTGACACCCCCGCCCGGCGGGCGCAGCATATCGTCCATCCAAGGGGAGCCCTTTCTGCAGGGCTGAGATTCCGCGAGCGACGCGGTCACCCTTCGAACCTGATCCGGGTCATGCCGGCGAAGGGATGGGCATTACGGCGAGTCGCGCCACCACTCCCTTCGTGTGTTGTTGAAGAAGGGAATCCGAGAATGCCCGACCATCTGCCGCCCGAAAGCCCCGCCGTCACCACGGGTCCGTTGCCGGCCTCGCGCAAGCTGCATGTCGCGGGGCAGCTCCACCCACAGATCCGTGTCGCGATGCGCGAGATCGAGGTCTCCGGGGGCGAGCCGCCGCTGCGGGTCTACGACACGTCCGGCCCCTATACGGACACGCGCGTCGCGACCGACATACGCCGCGGCCTCGTGCCCCATCGCCACGAGTGGATCATGGCGCGCGGCGATGTCGAGCATATCGAGGGCCGCGCGCAGAAGCCCGAGGATGACGGGCTGAAGGCGGGCGAGGAGCGCCGCGTGCCGCTCTTCGACCGCCAGGGCCGCCTGCCGCTGCGCGCCAAGCCGGGCAAGGCCGTGACCCAGCTCGCCTATGCGCGGGCGGGCATCATCACGCCGGAGATGGAATACATCGCGATCCGCGAGAACATGGGCCGCGCGGCGGCGCTTGGCCTGAAGCGGGACGGCGAGGATTTCGGCGCCTCGATCCCCGACCATGTGACGCCGGAATTCGTGCGTAGCGAGGTGGCGCGCGGCCGCGCCATCATCCCGAGCAACATCAACCACCCCGAGAGCGAGCCGATGATCATCGGCCGCAATTTCCTCGTGAAGATCAACGCGAACATCGGCAATTCCGCGGTGTCGTCGAGCGTCGCCGAGGAGGTGGACAAGCTGGTCTGGGCCATCCGCTGGGGTGCCGACAATGTGATGGACCTCAGCACGGGCCGGAACATCCATACGACCCGCGAATGGATCCTGCGCAATTCGCCGGTGCCGATCGGGACGGTGCCGATCTACCAGGCGCTGGAGAAGGTCGGCGGCAAGGCCGAGGAGCTGACCTGGGACATCTTCCGCGACACGCTGATCGAGCAGGCCGAGCAGGGGGTGGACTACTTCACCATCCATGCCGGCGTGCGCCTGGCCTATGTGCCGCTGACGGCGGAGCGCGTGACGGGCATCGTCTCGCGCGGCGGCTCGATCATGGCGAAGTGGTGCCTCGCCCATCACAAGGAGAGCTTCCTCTACGAGAGGTTCGGCGAGATCTGCGAGATCATGCGCGCCTATGACGTGTCTTTCTCGCTGGGCGACGGGCTGCGTCCGGGAAGCATCGCGGACGCCAATGACCGTGCGCAATTCGCCGAGCTGGAAACGCTGGGCGAGCTGACGAAGGTGGCCTGGGAGCAGGACGTGCAGGTCATGATCGAGGGCCCCGGCCATGTGCCGATGCACAAGATCAAGATCAACATGGAGAAGCAGCTGGAGGAGTGCGGCGAGGCACCTTTCTACACGCTCGGGCCACTCACCACGGATATCGCGCCGGGTTACGACCACATCACCTCGGGCATCGGCGCGGCCATGATCGGCTGGTACGGCTGCGCCATGCTTTGCTACGTGACGCCGAAGGAGCATCTTGGCCTGCCGGACCGCGACGACGTGAAGACCGGCGTCATCACCTACAAGATCGCGGCCCATGCGGCCGATCTCGCGAAGGGGCACCCGGCGGCGCAGATGCGCGACGACGCTCTGTCCCGCGCGCGCTTCGAATTCCGCTGGCGGGATCAGTTCAACCTGGGGCTGGACCCGGAGACGGCGGAGAAGTTCCACGACCAGACCCTGCCGGCCGAGGGCGCGAAGCTCGCGCATTTCTGCTCGATGTGCGGGCCGAAATTCTGCTCGATGAAGATCACGCAGGAAATTCGCGACGCCGCCCAGAAGGGCATGGATGAGATGAGCGCGAATTTCCGCGGCAATGGCGGCGCCATCTACCTGCCGCCCGTGGCGGCAGGGGACTGAGGGTTCTACGCGGAGGCGGGAGGCGCGGCTTCCCGCTTCCGGCGCGCGCTGCGAAGCGCGCAGACGCCGGCCACGCCGGCGACACCCGTGACGGCCACGCCCGTCACGGCTACGGCCGCGGCCGTGCCGCCGGCCAGCGCGCCCGCGGCGAAGGCTCCGCCGATCGCGGCCTTGGCGAGCTTCTTCCGGGCACGGAGCAGCTTGAGGATCATAGGGTCACTCCTTTGCCGCTGAATCTGGCCCTTTCGTGGCCGCGCGCAACCCCGGCATCAGGCGGAGCGCATTGTCGCGCTCGATCCCGGCCAGAACCTCCGGCGAAAGTCCGAGCCCCTGCAGGCCCCTGACCGTGCCGGCCATCGTCTCCTCCGGGGCAAAGGGATAGTCGCTGGCGAAGAGCACCTGCTCGGGCGGGATCACCTGGAGCATGGGGCCGAAGGCTAGCGGGTTGGCCGAGAGCGCGACGTCGAAATATAGCCGCCGCAGCTCTGCCATCACGCCATCCGGAACGCCCGCCGCGAGGTCCGGCCGGCGCTCCAGCCGGGAGATGCGCTGGGCCAGGAAGGGCACCGCGCCGCCGGCATGGGAGAAGATCCACTTCACGTTCCGGTGCCGCGCGAAGCCGCCGGAGAAGAGCAGGCTCGCGATGGCGCGGGTGGTGTCGAAGGGGAATTCCAGCGTCGCGGCCGGAATGCCGGGCGGCACGAGCGGGGCAGGACCCACGCAGGGATGGCAGAAGGCGATGGTGCCCCGCCGCTCCAGCTCATCCAGCACGGGCGCGAAGGCGGCGTCGCCGAGGTAGCGGCCGCCGTAGTTCGTCATCAGGCAGATGCCGTCGGCGCCCAGCACGTCCAGCGCATGCGCGATCTCGGCGAGGCTGCCGTCGACATCGGGCAGAGGCAGGCTGGCGAAGAAGCCGAAGCGGCCGGGAAAGCGCGCGGCCAATGCGGCCGAATACTCGTTGCAGGCGCGCGCGAGCTCCCGCGCCTGGCTGTCATCGCCGAACCAGAGGCCGGGCGCCGAGATGGAGACCACGGCGGTTGCGATGCCGTGGCGATCCATCGCCTCCAGCGAGATCTCGGGCGACCAGGCGGGGGTGCGCCCCGAGACCATGAGGGGGCCGATGCGGTCGTCGCCCGCCAGGCGGACATAGTCCGGCGGCAGGATGTGATGCTGGACGTCGATACGATGTGTCACGGCTTGTCCGGGATGTCGCGGTCATGGCCCTGGAGCGAGGCGACGAGGCGGTTGGAGGCCTCGATGGCGCCGCGGCCGGCGTCGTTGCCCCAGATGAAGCGGGACAGCTGCCCGCCGAGATAGGGATGCATCCCGAGATCGTAGAGCGCGCGAAAGTCGCGGGCCTCGATCGCGCGGCGCTCCTCGGGGCGCAGCGGGTAGCGGTCCAGCACGGAGGCTTCGTCCTGCTTGAACTGGGCGCGCAGCGCCGTATCCCACTTCAGGTCCTGCACGAGGTCATGCGTGGCGAGGCTGGGGTCGAAGCTGTCCCATCCCATCTCTCAGGCCTCCACCGTCTCGAGGTCCCAGATCACGCCGCCGACGCCGCAGCGGAAGCTCGGCCAGCCGGTGTAGCCGAAGCTGCGGCCGGGCCGCTCCCCGATGGCGCCGAGGACGACGAACCAGGACAGCAGCTCCGCCGTGCCGCCGCGCCCGGCCTCCTCCATGCGATCCACCGTCATCTCGCGCAGCAGGGCCGCGTGGTCGGGCTGCACGGCGAGCTCTAGAAAGCGCCGGTCGAACTCCTCGTCGATCTTGTAGTAGCGCGCGCCGCCCGGCTCGTGGCTGAGACCGCCGGAGCCGATCAGGGCCACACGCAGATCGGCAGGCATGTCTTCCCGGATGATCGAGGCGAGCGCCTGGCCGACCTCGATGCAGCGGGCGCCATCGGGGAAGGGGGGCACGGAGCAGTTCTGCAGGATGGGCACGACCCGGATGCCCGAGGTGTCGAGGTCCATCATGACCGTGGGCACGGAGAGGTTGTCGTCGAAGCGCAGCGGGGCGGCAGAGGCGTTCATGCGCACGCCGCGCCTGGTCATGCCGGTGAAGAGGGTTCGCGCTGCCTCCGGGTCGCCCTGGACCACGTAGTCGCGGCAGTTGATCCACTCCTTGAACCACTCGTAGGGGCCGGCATGCTCGGCCGCCATGCCGATGATGAAGTCGGGATAGGCGGTGATGCGGCTGTTGGTCAGGTGGTCATTGGCCACCATGACGATCAGGTCCGGCCGGGCGGCGCGCAACCCGCGAGAGACGGCGTCGAAGGTCGCGGAGACGACGGCGCGGACCTCGTCCGGCGCCTTGTCGAAGAGCCCGACCACGGCGGGCGCGTGCGGCACGCCGGCGGCGAAGACGATCTCGGCCATGTGTCCTCCTCGGGGCCGCATCGTCGCTCATTGCGCCGGCGGGCGGGAATCTATAAAATCCCGAAAATTCATGAACGACAAGGGCGGATGAATTTCCATCGACCTGGCGCGCCCCGCACCCTCGCCGACGAGGCGTTGCTGCGCATCCGCGCCGACATCATCGCCGGCCGCCTCGCTGCGGGCGAGAAGCTGCAGCCCGACCTGTTGGAGCAGCGCTACGCGCTCGGCCGCAGCCCCATCCGCGAGGCGCTGTCGCGGCTGGCCACCATCGGCCTGGTGCATGGCGAGGGGCAGCGCGGCTTCATGGTCCCCGCGCTCACCGAGGCGGAGCTCATGGATATCGCGGACCTGCGCTGCCGGCTCTCGACCGAGGCATTGGAACGCTCCATGCGCGAGGGCGGCGACGAGTGGGAGTCGGCCGTGGTCGCGAGCTTTCATCGCCTCACGCTGGCCGAGGGCAAGCTTCCGGCCCGGACAGATGAAAGTGCCGACGAGTGGGAGCAGCGCAACCGCGACTTCCATCGGGCGCTGGAAGCCGCCTGCGGCTCGCCCTGGCTGCAGCAGTTCTGCGACCTGCTCTACGACCAGTCGGAGCGCTACCGTCGCGCCTTCGTCCGCTATCCCGAGATCAACCCGGCCATCCACGCGCAGCACCGCGCGATCATGGAGGCCGCGCTCCGGCGGGACGCGGTGGCCGCGAAGGCACTTCTCGCGCAGCACATCATGCAGGGTGCCCACGCAACGCGCAGATTGCTGCTCGGCATCGGTCCGAAATGAATTTATAAATTATTGACACTCCATAAATCGTCGCGCTCAATCCCGTTGTCTTCGGGAGACCATGATGAGCGCGAGCGGGCTTTCCATCTTCGCGGACACGCTGGCCGAGCTGACGGCCGATGAGGTATCGGACGCCGCGAGGGCCGGCGCGGTCGCGCTCTGGGCCTTCGGCGTCATCGAGCAGCATGGCCCGCACCTTCCCACCGGCACGGATGTCTACCTGCCCGCCGCCAAGCTGCGCCTGACCAAGGAAAAGCTGGCCGCGCGCGGCATCAACGCGCTGATCGTCCCCGCCTATTACTGGGGCGTGAACCACGTCTCCGGCAGCTTCCCCGCCTCTTTCCGGGTGCGGCCGGCAGTGATGGCGGAGCTGATGTCCGACGTCATCGAGAGCCTCGCGGGCGATGGCTTCCGGCACCTCTTCTGCATCAGCGGCCATGGCGACGCGCTGCACAACCGCACCATCCTGGAGGGCATCCGCAAGGGCGTGGCGGTGGCGAGCATCGACGCCAGCTTCCTGGCGCCCACTCGCATCGTGACGCGCCTCGGCTTCGCCGCGGACGACCCGCAGGTCACGACCTTCGAGCCGAAGCCGGTCGGCCCCGCGCGTCCCTATGTCGACGTGCATGCGGGCGAGGGCGAGACCTCGGAGATGCTGGCCTCCTATCCCGGCCTCGTGCGCGAGCCGCTGCTGCCTGGCCTCGTGCCCACCAACTTCGTCCAGGCCGACCTGGAGGAGTGGCGAAAGGGGCTAGAGCACGCGAAGCGCAAGACGCCGCTCGGCTATCTCGGCGACCCCGCCGCCTCCGACGTCGCGGTGGGCGAGCGCAGCCTTCACGCCACCGCCGAGGCCATGGCGGACGCCATCGCCGCCCGCATCGCCCGCTGAGAGGAGCAGATCCCATGCCCAACCGCCGCGACCTCTTCCGCCTGGGGGCCGCGTCGGCCGCCGCGTTGCATGCGCCTTCGGTGCGCGCGCAGCAGGCGCGGGTGCTGAAGTTCATCCCGCACAGCAACCTCTTCACGCTCGACCCGATCTGGAACCCGGCGGCCGTGGTCCGGAACCACGGCTTCATGGTCTTCGACACGCTCTATGGCGTGGACGAGACCTATCAGGCGCGGCCGCAGATGGCCGCCGGCCATGTCTTCGAGGATGGCGAGCGCGTCTGTACCATCACCCTGCGCGAGGGCCTGACCTTCCATGACGGCTCGCCCGTGCGCGGCCGCGATGTCGTGGCGAGCCTGCAGCGCTGGATGCGCCGCGCCTCGGTCGGCCAGAAGCTCGCCGAGGTGACGGACGAGCTCACGACGGTGGACGACCGGCGGATCCGGTTCCAGCTCAAGCGCCGGTTCCCGCAGCTGCTGCGCGGGCTCGGCCAGGCCTCGGTGCCGATTCCCTTCATCATGCCGGAGCGGCTGGCGAATACCGACCCGTTCCAGCAGGTGCGGGAGGTGGTGGGCTCCGGCCCCTTCCGCTTCATCCAGAACGAGTTCAACCCCGGCGGCTTCGCCGCCTATGAGCGCTTCGCCGGCTACCGCCCGGCCGAGAGCGGCGAGCCGAGCCTGATCGCCGGCCCCAAGCGCGTGCATTTCGACCGGGTGGAGTGGCACATCATCCCCGATGCCGCGACGGCGGCCGCCGCGATCCAGTCCGGCGCCATGGACTGGTTCGAGGCGCCGCCGACGGAGTTGGAGCCGCTGCTGGCCCGGAGCCGGGCCATCTCGGTGGAGAGCCTGGAGACGCTGCCGCGCCCGGCGATGATGCGGATCAACCAGCTCAACTCGCCGCTCAGCGACGTGAACATCCGCCGCGCCATCCTGCCGGCGGTGGACCAGAAGGCGTTCATGTCGGCGCTGGTGGGCGACGAGCCCTCGCGCATCCTGAATTTCGGCGTCTACACGCCCGGCACGCCCTATGCCTCCGAGGCGGGGCTGGAGCCGCTGCTCGGGCCGCGCGACGTGAACAGGTCGAAGCAGATGCTGCGCGACGCGGGCTACGCGAACCAGCCGGTGCGGCTACTGGGCGCCATGGATGTCGCGGCGCAATCGGCCCTGGCGCAGGTGGCTGCGGACCTCTTCCGCCGGGTGGACATGAACCTGGACTTCGCGGCGCAGGACTGGGGCTCGCTGATGCAGCGGACCAATAATCGCGAGGGCCTGGACCGTGGCGGCTGGTCCGCCTACTGCACCTTCTTCCCGGGGCTGGAGTTCACCAATCCTGGCGCGCATCTGGTGCTGCGCGGCAACGGCCTGCGCGGCGCCAATGGCTGGCCGACGTCGGAGCGGCTGGAGGCCTTGCGCGAGGAGTGGTTCCAGGCGCCGGACGCCGCCGCCGAGATGCGGATCGCCACCGAGATGCAGCGGGTCGCGATCGACGAGGTGCTGTTCATTCCGCTCGGCGCCTATCGCGCCAATACGGCCATCAAGAAGTCGCTCACGGGCCGCGTGCAGGGCCTGCCGGTGTTCTGGAACATCCGGCAGGCGTAGCGGCTGCCCGCGAGCGGGTCAGATCACCGGAATGGGATCGCGTACTGCAGGCCGCCGCGGTTCCACAGGCCGTTCAGGCTGCGCTGCAGCTTGAGCGGGCTGCCCTGGCCGAGGTTGCGCTCGAACAGCTCGCCGTAGTTGCCCACGGCGCGGATCGTGTTGAGCGCCCAGGCGTTGTCGAGCCCGATGCGCGAGCCGAACTCGCCCGTGCGGCCGAGCAGGCGCTGCACGGTCGCGTCCGTGCTGCTGGCGGCCTGCTGCTGGGCGTTCGCGGCGGTCACGCCGTATTCCTCGGCCTCGATCAGCGCGTAGTGGATCGAGGTGATGATGTTCGCCCACTGGTCGTCACCATTGCGCACGAACGGGCCGAGCGGCTCCTTGCTGATCGTCTCCTGCAGCACCTGGAACTGGGCGGGGTTCGGTGCGACGGAGATGGCGCCGGCCAGGGCCGAGGCGTCCTGCGTCATGGCGTCGCAGCGGCCGGCGAAGAAGGCCGAGTACATCGTGTCGATGCGCTCGAAGACCACGGGCTGGAAGCGAATGTTCCGCGCACGGGCGACGTCGGCGAGGTTGAGCTCGTGCGTGGTGCCCTGGGCGACGCAGACGGTCGCGCCGTTCAGGTCGTCCACCTTGGTCACGCCCGCATCGCGGCGCACGGCGAAGCCCTGGCCGTCGTAGAAGTTCACCGGGAGCTGCCGCAGGCCGATGGAGTTGCCGCGCAGGAAGGTCTGCGTGGAATTGCGGAACAGCACGTCGATCTCGCCCGCCTGCAGCGCCGTGAAGCGGTTCTGCGCGGTCAGGGCCACGAAGCGGACCTTGGAGGCGTCGCCCAGGACGGCCGCGGCCACGGCGCGGCAGTAGTCGGCGTCGAAGCCGCGCGTCTCGCCCCGGCTGTCGGCGACCGAGAAGCCGGCGAAGCCCTGGCTCACGCCGCAGATGAGGGTGCCGCGCTGGCGCACGGTGTCGAGGGTCGCGGCGGAGGCGGCGCCGGCCCAGGCGGTGGCGACCGTCGCCGCCGCGAGGATCAGGTTGCGGAACATGGGGGTCGTCCTTTTCTTCAATGGGTGGTGGCGATGGCCGCGTCCACGGCCTCGCCCAGGATGGCCACGATGGTGTCTACCTCTTCCGCGCGCGTGATATAGGGGGGTGCGAGCAGAATATGGTCGCCGCGCTTCCCATCGGCGGTCCCGCCGCCAGGATAGCACCCCAGGCCGCGGTCGAACGCCTCCTTCTTCACGCGGGCGTTGAGCTTGAGCGCGGGGTCGAAGGGGGCCTTGGTCGCGCGGTCGGCCACCAGCTCGATGGCGCGGAACAGGCCGCGGCCGCGGATGTCGCCGACATGGCGGTGGTTGCCGAAGCGTTCCTGCAGGCGCTCCTCCAGCCGGTCACCCATGCTGCGGACCTGGGCGAGCAGGTTGTCGTCGCGGATGACCTTCTGGACCTCCAGTGCGGCGGCGCAGGCCATGGGATGGGCCAGGTAGGTGTGGCCATGCATGAAGGCGCCCGAGCCGTCTCGCATCGCGGCGAGAACGCGGCCGGAAGCGAGCACGCCGCCGATCGGCTGGTATCCGCCACCCAGGCCCTTCGCGATCGCCTGGATGTCCGGGGAGACGCCCTCCTGCTCCCAAGCATGCAGCGTGCCGGTGCGGCCCATGCCGGACATGACCTCGTCCAGGATGAGGAGCGCGCCGTGGCGGTCGCAGATCTCGCGGACCGCGCGGAAGTAGCCGGCCGGGGCGGGGACGCAACCGGCGGTGGCGCCGACCACGGGCTCGGCCAGGAAGGCTGCCACGTTCTGCGGGCCGAGGCGCTGGAACTCGGCCTCCAGCTCGGCGGCGAGGCGGGCGACGAAATCGGCCTCGCTCTCGCCCGCGGCCATCTCGCGATAGGCAAAGGCGGGCGTCACATGGCTGAAGGCGTCGGAGAGCAGCGGCGCGTAGGGCGCGCGGCGCCAGGCATTGCCGCCAGCCGCGAGCGCGCCGAGCGTGTTCCCGTGATAGCTCTGGCGGCGGGCGATGAAATGGCTGCGGCTGGGCTGGCCGATCTCCACGAAATACTGCCGCGCCATCTTGAGCGCCGCCTCGATGGCCTCGGAACCGCCGGAGACGAAGTAGGCGGCGGCCAGGCCGCCCGGCTCATGGCCGACCAGCATCTCGGCCAGCTCCTCGGCGGGCTCCGACGAAAAGAAGCCGGTATGGGCATAGGCGAGCCGGCCTGCCTGGCGCTGCATGGCCTCCACGATCCGGGGATGCTGGTGGCCGAGGCAGGAAACGGCGGCGCCACCCGAGGCGTCGATGATCTCGCGGCCATCGGCGGCGCGGATCCGGATGCCCTCGCCGCCGACGGCGATGGGCGGTGCCTCGCGGAGCGAACGGTGCATCAGGCGGGTCATGGTCGGTCCTTCGGAACGGGGGGAGGGCACGCCTGGCCGCGCGCCGCTCATGAGACATTTGTATCAGAAAACAGAAAAATATGGAACGTCCGAATCATGACGGGCCGCCGGGTTCTTGACCGCGCCGGCAGGCGCGAGAAAATCCAAGCTGTCCAAGTCCAAAGGAAGGGAAGAGATGTTCAACCACGTGATGGTCGGCTCCAGCGATGTCGAGCGTTCGAAGCGCTTCTATGACGCCGTGCTGGGGACTCTGGGCGCCGGCGCCCCCGCGCGTAACGAAGCGGCCAGCGGCCATGTCCGGTACTTCTACCGCCACAACGGCAATACGTTCGGCATCAGCCAGCCGATCGACGACAAGCCGGCCACCGGCGCCAATGGCGGCACCATCGGCTTCAAATGCGGGTCCGCCGAGCAGGTGAAGCTATTCCACGACACCGCCGTGGCGCATGGGGGCACCTCCATCGAGGAACCGCCGGGCCCGCGCCAGAGCCAGATGGGGACGATCCATCTGGCCTATGTGCGCGACCCCGACGGCAACAAGCTCTGCGCGATCTACCGGCCCTGATCTTTCAGGTGCGGACCAGCGGGCAACCGCCCTCGCTGAGCGGCCGGAAGGCTTCCTCGGCGCCCACCGTCGCGACGAGCTTGTAGTAGTCCCATTCCTGCCGGCTCTCGGCGGGGGACTTCACCTCGAAGAGATAGGCCGGGTGGATCTTCCGCCCGTCCTCGCGCACGCGGCCCGGGCCGAAGGCATCGTCGTCCGTCGGCATGCGCTTCATGACGTTCATGACCTCGATGCCCGAGGCCTTGGCGCGCGGCACCCCCACCTCCATCACGGCCTTGAGGTAATGGATGGCGCAGGAATAGGTGCCGGCATGCTCCTGGCCGGGCATGTTGGTCGGCGTGCGGCGCAGGATGCGCTGCGCCAGGCCGCGCGTGCGGTCGTTGAGGTCGTGGTAGAAGACCTCCGAGAGCAGCATGCCCTGCGCGGCTTCCAGGCCGATGGCCTTGATGTCCTGCACGAACATGATCATGCCCGCGAGCTTCTGGCCGCGTCGCGTCAGGCCGAACTCATGCGCCTGCTTCACGCAGTTCTGCGTGTCGGCGGCGGCCATGGCGAGGCCCACGACCTTCGCCCGGCTCGCCTGCGCCTGCACGAGGAAGGAGGAGAAGTCCGTCGTGCCGGGGAAGGGGTAGCGGGCGCTGCCCAGCATGCGGCCGCCGGCGCGGGTGACGAACTGGCTCGTATCGCGCTCCAGCTGGTGGCCGAAGGCGTAGTCGGCCGTGATGAAGTACCAGCTGTCGCCGCCCGAGCGCACCGTGGCGCCGCCGACGACATTGGCGAAGACCCAGGTGTCGTAGGTCCACTGGATGGTGTGGGTGGAGCATTGCGGCCCGGTGAGGGCGGAGCTGGCGGCGCCGGAGGCGAGCTGCACCTTGTCCTTCTCGCGCACCAGGTTGGCGACGGCGAGCGCGACGGCGCTGTTGTTCACCTCGCAGATCATGTCGACGCCGGCGGTGTCGATCCAGCGGCGGGCGAGTGCCAGCGCGGCGTCGGGGCGGTTGAGATGGTCGCCCTGCACGACCTCCACGTTGATGCCGCGCTGGGCCATGCCGAGATCCTCGATCGCCTGCTGCACGGCGGCGAAGGAGGTGGGGCCCGAGGTGTCGCGGTAGGGGCCGGAGAAATCCGCCAGCACGCCGATGCGGATGGTGTTGTCGCGTGCCTGGGCATGGGCGCGGCGGGCCACGGGCAGGAGGGTCGCGCCCGCGGTGGCGCCGAGGGCCCCGCGGCGGGTGATTTGATTCATGTCGTTTCCTTCCAATTGGGGGCGATGCTGCGTTGCCGCGCAGCACCGCGCAAGCCCAATCAGCGGAAGACGAGCTGAGGCAGCCAGATCACGATCGCGGGCACGTAGGTGATGACCATCAGGCAGGCGAAGATGACCGCGATGAAGATGGGCAGGTAGCGCATCATCCGGTCGATGCTGGTGCCCGCGACCTGCGCCGCGGCGAAGAGGTTCACGCCGAAGGGAGGCGTGATCATCCCCAACGCCAGGTTCACCACCATCACCGTGCCGAAATGCACCTGGTCGATCCCCATGCGCTGGGCGGCCTCGGCGAGGATGGGGGCCAGCACGATGATGCTGGCCGAGGTCTCGACGAACATGCCCACGAGGAAGAGGAACAGGTTCACGCCCAGCAGGTACCAGCCCGGCCCCTCGAAGTTCTGCACCAGCCATTCCGCCGCCGCGTCCGGCACGCCCTGCCGGTTCAGCAGCCAGGAGAAGAAGCCCGCGCAGGCGATGATGAAGAGGATGACGGCCGAGGAGATCACCGACTTGCGGAAGATCGGGTAGAGGTCCCGCACGCCGATCTCGCGGTGCAGGAACATGCCGACCAGGATCGCGTAGACCACGGCGATGACGCTCGCCTCGGTCGGCGTGGTGACGCCGCCATAGATGCCGCCCAGCACGACGACGGGCATGAAGAGGGCCCAGCCCGCCTGCTTGAGGGCGACGAGGAAGGGAAGGCGACCAAGCCCGTCCTGCTTGCCCCAGCCCATGATGCGGCACCAGACCAGCACGGTGGCCACCAGCACGCCGCCGATCAGGAAGCCCGGGCCGAAGCCGGCGATGAAGAGCTCGGGGATCGAGGTCTGCGTCGTGACGCCGTAGAGGATCATCGGGATGGACGGCGGGATGATGACGCCGAGCTCCGCGGCCGTGGCCTGCAGCGCCGCCGCGAAGGCCACCGGATAGCCGTGCTTGACCAGCGCCGGGATCATCACCGCGCCGATGGCGAAGGTGGTGGCGACGGAGCTGCCGCTGATGGCGGCGAAGATCATGCAGGTGACGATGCAGGTGGCCGGCAGCCCGCCCTGCACACCGCCTACGATGGACTTGGCGAATTCGACCAGCCGGCGCGAGATGCCGCCGACATCCATCAGGTTGCCCGCCAGGATGAAGAAGGGAATGGCGGCCAGAGGGAAGCGGTCCAGCGAGACGAAGAGCTGCTGGGCCGCCACGATCAGCGGGAAGCTCGTGAAGCCCGCGACGCCGACGACCGCCGCGATGCCGATGGCGATGGCGACCGGGATGCTGGCGGCGAAGAGCACCAGCATCACGGTGAGCATCATGGAGCTCATACGGCCATCTCCAATTCCTCGGCGCGTCTGTCGAGGAAGTGCGCAAGCGCCCCCAGCAGGCAGAAGGCCGCGCCGATCGGCAGCGCGGCATAGCCCCAGCTCATCGAGACCTCGAGGCCCGCCATTTCCTGGAACTTCACGCGCTCGGACATGATCCAGCCGAACCAGAACAGGATGCCCATCAGGGCCAGCACGGAGGCCAGCGCGGCCCCCTCCACCGCGTCGCGCAGGGCGCCGCGCGAATGGCGATGCAGCACGTCGATGGAGACCAGCGCGCCGGTGCGGATGGCCGCCGCCAGGCCCAGGAAGCCCATCCAGATCAGCGCGGTTCGGACCAGCGCCTCGGACCAGATGGAGGGCGTTTCCGTCGCGAAGCGGGCGATGACCTGCCAGAAGCCCGCCAGCACGGCGATGGCCAGCGCGAGGCAGGCCAGCAGCGTGGCCAGCCCCGTCGCGGCCCGGTCCGCTGCCAGGATCGCCTGCCGCGGCCCATCCGTGCCCCTCAGCCAGAAGGCCAGGGGTACCGCCAGCACGCTCGCCGCCGCCACGATGACGAGCGGCCAGAGGTTCATCGCATTCATCAGGCGTCTACTGGCGCGGCTGCCACTCGCGCAGGCGGCGCAGCAGGGCGCCGTCCAGCGAGCGCTCGTATTCCGCGAAGGCGGGGGCCAGCGCCGTCTGGAACGCGGCGTTGTCCAGCTGCGACGTGACCGTCATGCCCCGGCGACGCAGCTCCTCCACGCCCGAGGCCTCGTCGGCCGAGACGCGCTCGCGGTTCGCGGCCTGGGCCGCGCGGGCGGCTTCCATGAAGGCGGTGCGGTCGGCGGCGGAGAGCCGGCCCATCACGCTCGGATTGCAGATCAGCAGGGCCGGCGAATAGACATGCGCCGTCAGCGTCAGGTAGCGCTGCACCTGGTTGAGGTTGTTGGCCACGATCACCGGGATGGGATTCTCCTGCCCATCCACCGTGCCCTGCTGCAACGCGGGCACGAGCTCCGAGAAGGCCATGGGGGTGGGCAGCGCGCCGAGCGTGGTGAAGGCGCGCATATGCACCTGGTTCTCCATGGTGCGGACCTTGAGTCCGCGCACATCGGCCGGCGCGGCCACTTCGCGGCGGCTGTTGGTCAGGTGGCGGAAGCCATTCTCCAGCCAGATCACGCCGACCAGCCCGCGCGAGTTGAACTGGGTCAGGATGGACTGGCCCACATCGCTGTCCAGTACGCCGCGGGCATGGGCGTAGTCGCGGAACAGGAACGGCACGTCGACATTGCGGACCGCGGGGACGAAGTTGCCCACGGGGCCGGTGGAGGTGACGGTGCAGTCCAGCGTGCCGATCTGCGTGCTCTCGACCATCTCGCGCTCATTGTCGTTGCGCTGGATGGTGACGCGGTAGCGGTTGTTCGTCAGCCGCTCCAGCGTCTCCTTGAAGGCCGTGGCGCCGGCGCCGTAGTGGCTGTTCAGGGGCAGCGGGTGCTGGATCGTGATCTGGGTCTGCGCCAGGGCAGGGGCGGCGAGGGCCCCTGCGAGGGCTGCGGCCAGCGCGGTGCGGCGAAGCATGGACATGGTTTCCTCCTGACTTGCCTGACCGATACGTCATGGAGACGGCTTCATGCAATCGCCCCCGGATAGCCTCCCCCGCCCGGGTCGGGCATGATCGCCGTCCGACAAGGAGAAACCGATGACGCTGCGCTGTGACCTCGTCGTTCGCGACGCCCAGATCTTCGACGGGACGGGTGCCCCCCGCTTCCGGGGCGATGTGGCGGTGGAGGGCGACCGGATCGTGGCCGTCGGCGACCTCGGCAGCGCTTCGGGCCGGGAGGAGGTCCTGGCCAACGGCATGGCGCTCGCCCCCGGCTTCATCGACGCCCATACCCATGACGACCGGCTCGTCACCTGCGGGCCGGAATGCGTGCATTGCAAGACGAGCCAGGGCGTCACCACCGTCGTCGTCGGCAATTGCGGCGTCAGCCTCGCCCCCGTGCGGATGACCAAGCGCCCGCCGCCGCCGCTGGACCTGCTGGGCGACGAAAGCTGGTTCACCATGGGCAGCTTTGGCGAGTATGCCGAGGCGCTGCGGAAGCGCCCGACGGCGGTGAACACCTTCGCCTTCTGCGGCAACATGTCGCTGCGGGTGGAAGCGATGGACGGCGACGTCTATCGCGCCGCCAAGGATCACGAGATCGTGAAGATGCAGGACCGCCTGCGCGAATCCCTGCGCGAGGGCGCCTGCGGCTTTTCCACCGGCCTCTACTACCCGCCCAACGCCCAGGCGACGACCGAGGAGGTCATCGCCATCGCCGAGGTCGTGGCCGAGGTCGGCGGCATGTACGCCACCCACATGCGCGACGAGGCGGACCACGTGCTGGACAGCATCCGCGAGACGCTGCGCACCACGCGCGAGGCGGGCGGCGAGACCGGCGCGCTCGACCTCTGCATCAGCCACCACAAATGCAGCATGAGCGAGAATTTCGGCCGCTCGCGCGAGACGCTGGCGCTGATGGACCGCATGGCCCAGGACCAGCCCGTGGCCTTCGACGTCTACCCCTATCCCGCGGGCTCGACCGTGCTGATGCCCGACAAGCTTCGCCAGGACGTGCAGGTGCAGATCACCTGGTCCGTCCCGTTCCCCGAGATGGCCGGGCGCAACCTGGACGACATCGCCAATGAATGGGGCATGACGCGCAGGGCGGCCGCCGACAAGCTGCTGCCCGCGGGCGCCATCACCTTCCAGATGGACGAGGCCGATGTCCGCCGCATCATGGCGCATCCGCGCTCCATGATCGGCAGCGACGGCATCCCGCATGACGCCAAGCCTCATCCCCGCCTCTGGGGCACCTTCCCGCGCGTGCTGGGGATGTATGTGCGCGACGTGAAGCTCTTCAGCCTGGAGACCGCGATCCACAAGATGACGGGGCGCACCGCGGCCATCTTCGGCATGCCGGACCGCGGCACCATCCGCCCCGGCGGCTTCGCCGACCTCGTGCTCTTCGATCCTTCCCGCGTGAAGGACAAAGCCACGTGGTCCGAGCCGGATCTCGTCTCCGAAGGCATCCTGCAGGTCTGGTGCAATGGCGAGCGCACCTACACCGAGGGCTCCGAGCCCGGCACCGCGGCCCCGGGGCGCTTCCTCGGCAATCCGCGCCTGAAGAAGGCGGCATGATCTCGGGAGACGCGCCAACCTCCGACCGCATGCAGCCCGGCACGAAGCGCCGGGCCCTGATCGTCTTCCTGATCCTGGCTGCCCTCGTCGGGGCCGTCGCGGTCTTCTGGCCGGATCATCGTCCGCGCACGCAGATCGAACTCTACCTGCGGCAGGGCCCGCGTCGCGGCGCGGAGCTGATGAAGCGGGATATCGACGCGCTTTCGCCCGTGGGCCGCGACCCCGGCCCCGCGGTTCAGCGGCTGAATTCGCTGGGGCTCAACTGCAGCGCCCCTCCCGCGCTCACGGGCGAGTGGGTCTGCCTGATGCGCCGGCCGGGCGAGGGACGGATGATGGTCTCCATCGAGGCCACCATCCGCGTCGACCGTGGCGTCGTCACGGAAACCTCGGTGCGCTTCTGGGAGACGCCCCGGGTTTGACGGGCGGCGTGCGGGCGACGATCCTTCGTCCGGACGTTTCAAGGACAAGAACTTGCCGACTGCTGCCCAGCGCCTGGTGGACTTTCTCGTCGCCCAGGGAATCGACCGTGCTTTCTGCGTTCCCGGCGAAAGCTACATTGCCCTTCTCGAAGCCTTGCACGACGCGCCCATCGACCTGGTGGTGAACCGCCATGAGGGCGGCGCCGGATTCGCCGCGATCGCCGATGCCAAGCTCACCGGGCGGCCGGGCGTGTTCATGGTCAGCCGGGGTCCCGGCGCCTGCAACGCTGCCATCGCGCTTCATACCGCCGAGCAGGATGCGGTGCCGCTGATCCTGCTCATCGGCCAGGTGGAGGCGCGGGACCTGCGCCGCGATGCCTTCCAGGAGATCGACTACGGCCGCATGTTCGGCGGCTTCTGCAAGTTCGTGGGCGAGGCGACGCGGCCTGAGCAGGTGCCCGAGCTCATCGCGCGCGCCTACGCCATGGCCATGCAGGGCGTGCCCGGCCCCGTGGTGCTCTCGTTGCCCGAGGATGTGCTGGACATGGAATGCGCGGCGGTCGCGCCGCGCTACGCGCTCGCCCGCGCGCCGGGGCCCACGCCCGACGAAGCCGCGCGCATCGCCGCCGCGCTGGCCGCGGCCGAGCGGCCCATCCTCCTCGCGGGCCACGGCTTCGAGAGCGAGGAGGGCCGCGCCGCCCTGGCCCGTTTCGCGGAGGCCTGGAATCTGCCGGTCGCGGTCTCCTTCCGGCGGCAGGACCTCTTCGACAACCACAGCCCCCTCTATGCGGGCGACATGGGGCTGCGGAACCCCGACGCGCAGCGCAACGCCTTCGCCGAGGCGGACCTGGTGCTGGCGCTCGGCACGCGGCTCACCGACATCACCACCCAGGGCTATTCCTGGCCAGCGCCGGGGCAGAGGCTGATCCATGTCTGCCCCGACCCCAAGCATCTGAACTGGCTCTTCCCGGCCGAGATCGCGCTCGCGGCCGATCCTCTGGCAGTGATCGCCGCCATGCCGCCCTCCAACGTGCCGCCGGGCCGGGCGGCCTGGGCAAAGCGGCTGCGCGACCTGCACGTGGCCGATTGCCAGGTGAAGCCGCGCGACTGGCCGGATGGGCTGGCCTTCCCCGAGGTCGCGCAGGCGGTGGGCGCGGCCCTGCCGCCGGATGGCATCGTTACGCTGGATGCGGGCACCTTCGGCGCGCCCTTCTACCGCAAGGTCTCCTACAGCCCCGGCCAGCGGCTGCTGGTGCCGATCTCGGGCGCCATGGGCTTCGGCGTCCCCTCGGCCGTGGCGGCCACGCTGCGCTGTCCGGGCCGCACGGTGGTCTGCGGCGTGGGCGATGGCGGCATCCTGATGACGGGGGGCGAGCTGGCCGTTGCGGTGGAACGCCAACTGCCCATCAAGCTGCTGCTGTCGGAGAACCTCGGCTACGCCTCCATCCGGATCCACCAGGAGCGGCAGCATCCGGGGCGGGTGAGCGGCACCATGTTCGCCAATCCGGATTTCGCGCATTGGGCCCAGGCCTTCGGCCTGCCGGTGCTGCGGGTGAACACGCGCGACGACTTTCCGGCGATGCAGGAGGCCATCCGGCGGCCAGGGCCGGCGGCGATCCTGGTGAAGACCTCGATGCAGGCGGTGCTGCCCTAGGCGGACAGGCTTTCCGCGGGGCCGTCCGGGAGGCCGGGCGCGGTCTCCCAACCCAGGCCCACCATGGCGATGGAGCGCTGGCCGCCGCGCTCCTTCCGGCAGACGATGGCCTTGCGCTCCTCGAGCCAGCCCAGCAGCCGTCGGGCGCGGCCGACCGAATGCGTGCCATAGGCGCGGGCGATCGTCGCGTCCGAAGGGCAGGGCAGGCCGTCCAGGGCCGCGCGCGCCAGGAGCAGGTAGACGCCCTGCGCGTCTTCCGTGAGCGCTTCCGCGCGGGCAACGGCCGCCTTCCATTCCTCGCTATCCGCGGCCTCGGGCGCGATGCCGGCGCGGGCGGTTGCGAGCATGCGACGGAAGGTGGGCAGGTCCGGCGGGCCATCGATCTCGGCGATGCGCAGCCGCACAAGGAAATCCTGGTAGAGCACGCCGATGGGGCGGAAGGCGGCGTCCTCGGCCGCCAGCACCTGCTGCAGCGTGGCGGCGATGCGGCCGCGCCGCTCCTCCACCTGCTCGGGCGTGAGCTCCACCGGCTCTGGCGCGGCGGCCGCGGCCGGCGGGCTGTACTGCGCCAGTTGCACCAGGATGTCCGGCGGCGGCGGGCGCGGGGCGCGGCGCGGCGGCGGTGGGCGCTCCGGCTCGGGTTCGGAGGTCAGGATGAGCTCGCGCGCTTCCTCGAGCGTGGCGGTGCTGGGCGGCAGGACCAGGCGCGGCCCACCGCTACGCGATTCCGTCTCCACCCCCCCGATGCGGACGGAGAGCGGCCGGCGCGAGATGGCGGGGCCGAGCGCCACGAAATGCCCCCGCTCCAGATCGCGGAAGCTGTCGGCCTGGCGGCGCTCCATGCCCAGCAGGTCGGCCGCGCGCGCCATGTCGATGTCGAGGAAGGTGCGGCCCATCATGAAGTTGGAAGCCTCGGCCGCCACGTTCTTCGCGAGCTTGGCCAGCCGCTGCGTCGCGATCACGCCCGCGAGGCCGCGCTTGCGGCCACGGCACATCAGGTTGGTCATGGCGCCGAGCGAAAGCCGCCGGGCTTCGTCCGAGGCCTCGCCGGCCATGGCGGGGGCGAAGAGCTGCGCCTCGTCCACCACGACCATCACGGGCGTCCAGACGTCGCGGTCGGCGTCGAAGAGGCCGTTCAGGAAGACGGCGGCGCAGCGCAGCTGGGCCTCGACCTCCACGCTGTCGAGGTTGAGCACGACCGAGACGCGGTGCCGCCGCACGCGGTCGGCGGCACGGGCGAGGCTGGCCTCGGAATGGTCGCCCACGTCGATGACGAGGTGGCCGTACTTATCGGCCAGCGACACGAAATCGCCCTCGGGATCCACGATCACTTGCTGCACCCAAGGCGCGCTCTGCTCCAGCAGGCGCCGCAGCAGATGCGACTTGCCCGAGCCCGAATTGCCCTGGACGAGCAGGCGGGTGGAGAGCAGCTCCTCCAGATCCAGCGTCGCGGCCACGCCCTGCCGCGTCTGGCCCATCTCGATGGCGACGGTCATGGGCTCAGCAGAGGCCGAGCTGGGCGTCGCGGCGGCGGAGCAGCGCGACCGCCGGGATGGCCAGCAGCACCATCCAGGCCTTGCCGATCACCTGCCCCGGTAGGAACTCCAGGCTGCCGAAGGCGAGCCAGAGGAAGACGAGGCTGTCCAGCGTCAGCCCCACCACCGAGGAGAAGAATACCGCCCGCACCAGCCCGCGGCGCTGCAGGGGCGTGTAGACCGCGAGATCGGCCAGCTCCGACAGGAAGAAGGCCGCCGCGGAGGCCAGGACCAGCGCCGGGGGCGCCAGCAGCGCCGAAAGCGCCGTGCCGGCGACAATGGCCGCCGCCGCCCAGCCCAGGCCGAGCCGCCGTTGCACCAGGTCCCGCAGCACCAGCGCCAGGCCGATCATCAGCACGCCGGAGGGCGCCATGACGCCCGGCGCCACCGGGATCAGGCAGGGGCCCTGGGCGACGCAGACCGTGCCCACATTCCCGATCAGCCAATTGGCGACGGGGATGCAGAGGCCGAAACAGATGAGAAAGAGGAAGCCTTCGGCCTGGGCGCGGTCAGACATGGTCCCCGGAATAGGCCCGCCACCCGGCGGCGCGCAAGTCACAGGCCGGGCAGGCGCCGCAGCCGAAGCCCCAGGGGTGGAGCGTCCCGCGCTCGCCCTTGTAGCAGGAATGGCTCTCGACCCGGATCAGCTCCACCAGGGCCGGGCCGCCCAGCTGCTCCGCCAGCCGCCAGGTGGCCGCCTTGTCCAGCCACATCAGCGGCGTGTGCAGAACGAGGCGCGTGTTCATGCCGAGGTTGATGGTAGCCTGGAGCGACTTGATCGTGTCGTCCCGGCAGTCCGGATAACCGGAGTAATCCGTCTCGCACATGCCGGCCACGATGTGCTTCAGCCCACGCCGGTAGGCGAGCGCGGCCGCGAAGGTGAGGAAGATCAGGTTGCGGCCCGGCACGAAGGTATTGGGCAGCCCGTCCTCGCGCAGGGCGATCTCCGCTTCGCGGGTCAGGGCCGTCTCGCTGACCTGGCCGAGCACCCCAAGGTCGAGCATGTGGTCCGGCCCGAGGCGGGGAGAGGCCATGCCCTGGCGCAGCTTCTCCCGGCAGGTGAGCTCGATCGCGTGGCGCTGGCGGTAGTCGAAGCCCAGGGTTTCGACATGGTTGAAGCGGTCGAGCGCCCAGGCGAGGCAGGTGGCGCTGTCCTGCCCACCGGAAAACAGCACCAGTGCGCTGTCCGTCATGCTTGCAACCTCTCCACGGCCCAGCGGGCGGCCTCGGCCACCACGGGGTCCGTATCCTCGCACAGGGCACGCGCGGTGGGCAGCAGGCCGGGGTCGGCGCTGTTGGCGATGGCGTTCAGCACATTGCGGGTGAAGCGGTTGCGCCCGATCCGCTTGATGGGGGAGCCGGAATAGCGCTCGCGGAAGCCCGCATCGTCCAGCGTCGCCAGCTCCGCGAGCGGCGGGGCGATCTCGTGCCGGGGCGCCAGCTGCATCTCGGCGGATTCGCGGGCGAACTTGTTCCAGGGGCAGACGGCGAGGCAGTCGTCGCAGCCGTAGATGCGGTTGCCCATCGCCTCGCGAAACTCATGCGGGATGGGGCCGTGATGCTCGATCGTGAGGTAGGAAATGCAGCGCCGCGCATCCAGCCGGTACGGCGCGGGAAAAGCCGAGGTCGGGCAGGAATCGAGGCAGGCGCGGCAATTGCCGCAATGATCCGTCTCCGGCGCGTCGGGCGTGAGCTCCAGCGTCGTGTAGATCTCGCCCAGGAAGAGCCAGGAGCCATGTGTCCGGCTGACGAGGTTCGTGTGCTTGCCCTGCCAGCCGAGCCCCGCCTGGGCCGCCAGCGGCTTCTCCATCACGGGGGCGGTATCCACGAAGACCTTGAGTTCGCTGCCCTTGAATTGCCGGACCATCCATTGGCCAAGCGCCTTCAGGCGCTTCTTCACCACGTCGTGATAGTCGCGGCCCTGGGCGTAGGCGCTGATGGTGGCGCGGCTGGGCTGCCCGAGGCTTGCGAGCGGATCGTAGGAGGGCCCGTAGTTGAGGCCGAGGGCGATCACGCTGATGGCCTCGGGCCAGAGCTCGCGCGGCTGGGCGCGCTGGGCGCGGCGGCCCTCCAGCCAGCCCATGCCGCCATGGGCGCCCTCGTCCAGGAAGCTATCGAGGCGCTGCCGCGCCGAAAGGGGCAGCACGGCCTGGGTAAAGCGTGCGACGTCGAAGCCGAGGGCGAGTGCTTCCGCCCGGATGGCCTCCGTCGGGCTCACACCTTGGGCAGGATGGCCGTGGCCTCGATCTCCACCTTCGCCTCCTCCTCCACCAGGGCGGCAACCTGCACCAGCGTCATGGCCGGGAAGTGGCGGCCCATCACGGCGCGATAGGCGGGGCCGAGCTCGGACAGGCTCGCGCGGTACTCGCCGATATCGGTGACGTACCAGGTGAGGCGCGCGATGTCCTCGGGCTTGCCGCCGGCCTCCGCCAGCACGGCCAGGATATTGGTCAGCGCCTGGCGCACCTGGGGCACGAAGCCTTCGGCGAAGCGGCCCGTGGCGTCCCAGCCGATCTGGCCGCCCAGGATCACGAGGCGACCTTCGCCCATCAGGCCATTGGAATAACCCTTGGGCGCGGGCCAGCCCTTGGGATGCAGCGCGGTGAGGCTCATGGCGCGAGGCTTTCGCAGGAGGCGGCGTAGCGCGCAAGGGCGCCGCGCAGGTCTTCGGGGACGGGGCGGGAGCGCGCGCTGTCGAGGTCCGTCGTCGCGTTCACGAAGCGGAAGCGCACCAGTTCCGTCTCCTGGCGATGGGCGTGCAGCGTCGTGGAATAGGAGGCGCCGCCGATGCGGGTCACGATCGGCGTGAAGAGGATGCGATCCCCCATGCGGCCCGGCGAAAACCAGTCCGCCTCGGCATGCACGAAGCCCGTGCCGGTGCGGCGCTCGCCATGAAGATGATGGAAATCCACGCCGAGCGTCATGTCGAAGAAATCCTCGATCGCGGCATTGGCCAGGGTGAACCAGGCACCGAAAAAGGCGATGCCGGCGGGATCGCAGTCGGAGAAGCGGATGCGCCCGGGGATGCGCGCGGCGGCAGCGGGCAGCGCGCTCGCCGGAAGGGGCTGCGGCCGGCTCATCGCTGGCGCAGTGCGAAGCGTTGCAGCTTGCCCGAGCCGGTCTTGGGCAGCTCGGGCAGGAAGACGACCCGGCGAGGGTACTTATAGGGGGCGATCACGGCCTTCACATGTTCCTGCAACATCCGGGTCGTCGCTTCATCCGGCGACTGGCCGGCATGCAGCACCACGAAGGCGGTGACAAGCTGCCCGCGTTCGGGGTCTGCCGTGCCCACGACGCCGCATTCGCGCACGGCCGGATGCATGAGAAGCGCGACCTCCACCTCTGGGCCCGCGATATTGTAGCCCGAGGAGACGATCATGTCGTCGCTGCGGGCCTGGTACCAGAAATAGCCTTCCTCATCCTGGATGTAGGTGTCTCCCGTGATGTTCCAGCCCTTCTCCACGTACTTCCGCTGCCGCGGATCGGCGAGGTAGCGGCAGCCGGTGGGGCCGCGCACGGCAAGCCGCCCGGGCGTGCCGCGCGGAACCTCGATGCCTTCCGCATCCACCACGCGCGCCTCGTAGCCCGGGACGACGAGGCCGGTGCTGCCCGCGCGCACCTTCTCCTCCGGCGCGCCGATAAAGATGTGCAGCATCTCCGTCGCGCCAATGCCGTCCATGAGCTTGATACCGGTCTTCTCGTGCCAGAGGTCGAAGATCGGCTTGGGCAGGGTCTCGCCGGCGGAGACGCATTTGCGGAGGGACGAGATGTCGTGGCTCGCCGCATGCGCGGCCATGGCGCGGTAGGCGGTGGGCGCGGTGAAGCAGATGGTGGCGCGCTGCGCGGCGATCGCGGGCAGCAGGTCCTCGGGGCTCGCGCGCTCGAGCAGGATGGCGGTGGCACCTACGCGGAACGGAAAGAGCACGAGGCCGCCGAGGCCGAAGGTGAAGGCGAGCGGCGGCGAGCCGATGAAGCGGTCGTCCTTGTTGGGCTTCAGGACGCGCGCCGAATAGGCATCGCAGATCGCGAGCATGTCGCGATGAAAATGCATGGTGCCCTTGGGCTCGCCCGTCGTGCCGGAGGTGAAGCCGATCAGGCAGGTCTCGTCGGCGGCGGAATCATAGGGCGCAAAATCCGGGCTCGCCGCGGCGCAGCGGGCCTCCAGGTCGCCGTCGCCCCAGAAGACGAGGTGCTTCAGGTCGGGCGCGTCGGTCTTGCGCATCTCCTCGGCGAGGCGCGCGTCGCAGAGCGCGTGGCTGATGCGCGCCTTCTGGCAGATCTGCCCCAGCTCGTGCGCGCGCAGAAGCGGCATGGTCGCGACCACGACGCCGCCGGATTTCAGCACGGCGAAATAGGCGGCCACCATCCAGGCATTGTTGGCCGAGCGCAGCAGCACGCGGTTGCCCGGCACCATGCCAAGGTCGTTCACCAGCACGTTGGCGATGCGGTTCACGCGCTCGGCGAGCTCGGCGTAGGTCAGTGTCTCGGCGGGGGTGATGACGGCGGGATGGTCGGCGCGCTCCGCCAGGTTGCGGTCCAGCAGCTCCGTCGCGCAGTTCAGCCGCTCGGGGTAGGGGATGGGCAGGAAGTCGGGCCATTCCTCACGAGGCGGCAGATTGTCGCGCGCGAAGCTATCCATGCTCACATCCTTTCCCGCTCGGCGCGGGCGATCACGACACGTTGAATCTCGGAGGCGCCCTCGTAGACGCGAAGCGCGCGCACCTCGCGCGTCAGCAGCTCGGGCGCGGAATCGCGGACGACGCCGAGGCCGCCATGCAGCTGCGCGCAGGCATCGGCGATGCGGCCCGCGACCTCGGTCGCGTGGAGCTTGGCCATGCTGGCCTCGCGCGAGACGCGCGGCGTGCCCTGGTCCTTGAGCCAGGCGGCGCGATAGACGAGCAGCGCGGCGGCATCCACGTCCACCGCGGCATCCGCGATGGCGGCCTGGGTCATCTGCTGATCGAAGAGCGCCGCGCCGAACAGCTGGCGGGTCGTCGCGCGCTGCAGCAGCAGGTCCAGCCCGCGCCGGGCGAAGCCCAGCGCCGCCGCGCCGACCGTGGCGCGAAAGACATCGAGCGTCGCCATCGCGAGCTTGAAGCCCTCGCCAGGCGCGCCGATGCGATGGGCGTCGGGCACCCGCACGCCCTCGAAGCGCAGCCGCGCGAGGGGGTGCGGGGCGGATACCTCGATGCGCTCGGCCACCGCGACCTCGTCTCCCGGCACCCAGAAGGCGGTGAGGCCGCGCGTGCCCGGCGCCTCGCCGCTACGGGCGAAGACGACATAGCTGCCGGCGATGCCGCCATTGCTGATCCAGGTCTTCTCGCCATCGAGGCGCCAGTGCGCGTTGCCGTCGCGGGTGGCCGTCATGGCCAGGGCGGCGACATCGCTGCCCGCCTCGGGCTCGGACAGCGCGAAGGCGGCCAGGGTGGTGCCCGCGCGCACGCCGGGAAGCACCTCCCGCTTCAGCTCCTCGCTGCCGAAGAGCGTGATGGCGCCGGTGCCGAGGCCCTGCATGGCGAAGGCGAAATCCGCGAGGCCGGAATGCCGCGCCAGGATCTCGCGCGCGAGGCAGAGGCTGCGGACGTCGAGCTTGCCGTCCTCGGGCGCCGCGACGCGCAGCAGCCCCGCCTGGCCCATGGCGCGGGCCAGGGCGCGCGTGCTGCCATCGGCGTCGTGATGTTCGGTGAGGCGGTCGGCATTCGCGACGGCCCAGGTCTCGACCTCGGCGGCGAAGGCGCGGTGGCGCGCCTCGAAGAAGGGCCAGTCGAGGAAGCTGCTGTCGGCCATCAGTTACCCTTGAAGACGGGCGCCTGCTTCCCGACGAAAGCCTCGTAGGCGCGCCGGAAGTCCTGCGTCGTCATGCAGAGCGCCTGGGCGACGGCCTCTGCCTCGATGGCCTGCTCCACGCTCATCGCCCATTCCATGGCGAGCATGCGCTTGGTCATGGCATGGCCGAAGCCGGGGCCGGCGGCGATCTCGTCCGCCAGCGCGCGCGCCTCCGTCATCAGCGCGTCTTCGGCGACGAGGCGGTTGAAGAAGCCCCAGGCGGCACCCTCCTCGGCGCGCAGCGGGCGGCCCGTGTAGAGCAGCTCGCTCGCGCGGCCCTGGCCGATGATGCGCGGCAGGATGGCGCAGGCACCCATGTCGCAGCCCGCGAGCCCCACGCGGTTGAAGAGGAAGGCCGCCCGCGCCCGCGGCGTGGCGAGGCGGATGTCGCTGGCCATCGCGATGATGGCGCCGGCGCCGGCCGCGATGCCGTCCACGGCCGCGATGATGGGCTGCGGGCAGGCGCGCATGGCCTTCACCAGCTCACCCGTCATGGCGGTGAACTGCATCAGCCCCTTGGTGTCGCGGTCGAGCAGCGGGCCGATGATCTCGTGCACATCGCCGCCCGAGCAGAAATTGCCGCCCGCGCCCGTCACGATGAAGGCGCGCGCCTCCTCATCCTTCACGGCGGCTCGGAAGATGGCGGCCATCTCCTCGTAACTCTCGAAGGTGAGTGGGTTCTTGCGCTCCGGCCGGTCGAGCGTCAGCGTGATCACTCCCCCCGCCGCTTCGAGGCGCAGATGCTGCGCGGAGTAGGAGGAGAGGGGCGTCATTCCGTGTCGAGCCTGTCGCGGATAGAGGTCTTGGCGTGGCCGAGCAGGCGGTAGAGCTGCGCGCGATCCCCGGGCGCGAGCCCTTCCAGCATCTCGGCGATCCAGCTTTCATGGGCGGCGGATTGCCGCGCGAATTCCCGCGCGCCCTTCGCCGTCAGGCGCAGGCGGATGGAGCGCCGGTCGTCGGCGTCCAGGCGGCGCTCGATCAGCCCTTCCGCCTCCAGCCGCGTGGCGAGGCCGGTGACGTTGCCGTTGCTGACCATCATGCGGCGCGAGACCTCGCCCAGCGTCAGCCCGGCGCCGTCGCGCTCCAGAGCGGCCAGCAGATCGAAGCGGGGCAGGGTGGTGTCGAATTCCAGCCGCAGGCGGCGGCGGATCTGCGCCTCGATGAGATTCGCGCAGGTGAGAAGGCGCAGCCAGAGCCGCAGCTCGTCCTTATGGCCGGGCGCCGCGTCGGAAAGGGCGGACTCGGCATCCATCAGATCTCGCCCCCGCTGACGGGGAGCGCGGCGCCGTGGATCCCCGCGGCCGCATCCGAGCAGAGATAGAGCGCCAGCTCCGCGATCTCGCGCGGCTGGAACAGGCGCCCCTGCGGGTTGTGCTTCGCGAGCTCGGCGCGCGCCGCGGCCTCGTCTCGGCCGGTCTTGGCGGCGATGCGCTGGATGCTCTCGGCCAGCAGCGGCGTCTCGGTGAAGCCGGGGCAGATGGCGTTCACGGTCACGCCCTTGGAGGCGACCTCCAGCGCCAGCGCGCGCGTGAAACCCAGCAGCGCGTGCTTCGCCGCCACATAGGGCGCCACATAGGCATAGCCCTTGAGCGCCGCCGTGGAGGCGATGTTGACGATGCGCCCATACCCAGGCGCCAGCATGCCCGGCAGCACCGCGCGAGACAGTGAGACGGCCGTCATGAGGTTCGCGTCGAGGGCGGCGCGGAAATCGGCGTCGGTCGTCTTAAGGAAAGGCAGGCTCACCGCCGTGCCCGCCGCGTTCACCAGGATGGCGAAGCCCGGAAGTTCCGGAGGTGCCGTGGCGTCGGCGACCAGCAGCTTGGCGGCCGCGCCCGCCTCGACGGCGGCGCGCAGCGGTGCCTCGCGGCGGCCCAGAACCGTGACCTCCGCGCCCGCCCGGGTCAGCGCCTCGGCGCAGGCCAGGCCGATGCCGGTTCCGCCCCCGCTCACCAAAGCGCGCTGTCCTGCCAGGGATTGCATATTTTAAGCTTAAAGCATTGCGAGGCTCCCTTCATCAAGCCTAATTTGCGGAAGTCGAGTGACGGAGACGGCCATGCGTATCGCCATCATCGGGGGCGGCCCCGCCGGCCTCTATTTCGCGATCCTGATGAAGCGCGACCGGCCGTCGGCGCGCATCACGGTGGTCGAGCGCAACCAGGCCGACGACACCTTCGGCTTCGGCGTCGTCTTCTCCGACGCGACGCTGGACGCCTTCCGCGATGCCGATGAGCCGTCCTACCGCGCCATCGCCGACAGCTTCGCCTATTGGGACGACATCGAGATCCATGCGCGCGGCGCCACGCACCGCATCGGCGGCAACGGCTTCTGCGGATGCTCGCGCCGCACGCTGCTGATGCTGCTGCAGAACCGCGCGCGGCAACTCGGCGTGGAGCTGGAGTTCGGGCGCGACGCCCGGCCCGAGGATTTCCCGGATGCGGACCTGATCGTCGCGGCCGATGGCGTGAACAGCCCGATCCGCACCGCGCACGCGGATCATTTCGCGCCGGAAGTCGACCTCCGCCCCAACCGCTTCGCCTGGATGGGCAGCACGCGGCCGCTGGATGCCTTCAACTTCTTCTTCGTGGAGAAGCCCGAGGGCATCTTCATCGCGCATGCCTACCAGTACGAGGCCGGGGCCAGCACCTGGGTCCTGGAGACCGACCCCGAGACCTTCGCGCGTGCCGGGCTCGACCGCATGGGCGAGGAGGAGAGCGCCCGCTACATGGAGGGCGTCTTCGCCGAGGCGCTGCAGGGCCACAAGCTCATCACCAACCGCAGCCTCTGGCGGCAATTCCCCATGATCCGCTGCGCGCGCTGGGTGAAGGACAACATCGTCCTGCTCGGCGATGCGAAGGCCAGCGCGCATTTCTCCATCGGCTCGGGCACGAAGCTCGCGATGGAGGACGCGATCGCGCTGCACGGCGCCTTCATGGCCGGTGGCGATGTCGGCACCTGCCTGAACCGCTTCGAGACCGGCCGCCGCGAGGAGGTGGAGAAGACGCAGCACGCGGCGGACGTCTCCCTCGTCTGGTTCGAGCATGTGCGCCGTTTCTGGGACTTTCATCCCTCGCGCTTCGCCTTCGGCGTGATGACGCGCAGCAAGGCCATCACCTGGGACAATCTGCTGCTCCGTGCCCCGGAATTCGTGGCCGAGGTGCAAGAGGTGGTGGCGGCGGAAACGCCCGGCGGCGATAGGCGCAAGCCACCGATGTTCCAGCCGCTGAAGCTGCGCGGGATGGAGCTGCCTAACCGCGTGGTCGTCTCGCCCATGTGCATGTACAGCGCGGATGAGGGCGTGCCGGGCGACTTCCACCTCGTGCATTACGGCGCCCGCGCCATGGGCGGCGCGGGCCTCGTCTTCACCGAGATGACCTGTCCCGCACCGGACGCGCGCATCACGCCGGGCTGCGCGGGCCTATGGAACGACGAGCAGCAGGCGGCCTGGGCGCGCATCGTCGGTATCGCCCATGCCCATGGCGCGAGGATGTGCCTCCAGCTCGGCCACGCGGGCCGCAAGGGCGCGACGAAGCTCATGTGGGATGGCATGGACCGGCCGCTGGAATCCGGGGCCTGGCCGCTCATCGCCGCGAGCCCGGTTCCCTACTACCCGGACAGCCAGGTCCCGCGCGAGATGACGCGCGCCGACATGGACCGCGTGAAGGCCGAGTTCGTGGCCGCGGCGAAGCGTGGCGACGCGGTGGGCTTCGACATGCTGGAGCTCCACTGCGCGCATGGCTATCTGCTGGCCAGCTTCCTCTCGCCGCTCACCAATCACCGCACGGACGAATACGGCGGCGCCGTGGAGAACCGCCTGCGCTTCCCGCTGGAGGTCTTCGCCGCCATGCGCGCCGCCTGGCCGGAGCGGAAGCCCATGTCCGTCCGCATCTCCGCCACGGACTGGGCGGATGGCGGCATTACGGATGAGGATGCGCTTGCCATCGCGCGCGCGTTCCACGCGGCGGGCTGCGACCTGATCGATGTCTCCACGGGCCAGACGGTGGAGGATGCGGCGCCCGTCTATGGCCGCATGTTCCAGCTTCCCTGGGCGGATATGCTGCGCAACGAGGCGGGCGTCGCGGTCATGTGTGTCGGCTCCATCACCACACCGGACCAGGCGAATACCATCGTCGCCGCCGGCCGCGCGGATCTCGTGGCCTTCGGGCGTCCGCACCTCACGGACCCCTCCTTCACGCTGCACGCGGCCGCGGAATATGGTGTGCGGGATGTGAGCTCGCCCGTGCAGTACGGGCCGGGCAAGGACGCGCTCTTCCGCAACGCGAAGCGCGCGCGGGAGGATCTGATGGAGTTGCGCCGCAAGGCCAGGCCCGCAAGCCACGCGCCCGCCGCCCTGAAGCACGCCGCCGAATGAGCGCGGCGCCGATCCTGATCGGGGGAGGCGGCATCGGCGGCCTCGCGCTCGGGCTGATGCTGCACCAGCGCGGCATTCCCTGCATCGTCGCGGAATCGGCGCCGGAGGTGAAGCAGCTCGGCGTCGGCATCAACACGCTGCCGCATGCCATCGCGGAGCTGGAGCAGTTGGGCCTGCTGCCGGCGCTCGATGCCGTCGGCATCCGCACGCGGGAGCTGCGCTACCTCGACCGCTTCGGCAGCCGCATCTGGACCGAGGCTCGGGGCCTGCATGCGGGCCATTCCATGCCGCAATTCTCCATCCATCGCGGGCGGCTGCATGGCGTGCTCTGGCACGCGGCGGCCGAGCGGCTGGGCAGCGCGCTGCGGACCGGCCTGCGCCTGACGGGGCATTCGCAGCAGGGCGATCGCGTGCTCGCGGAATTCGCGGACGGCACGCGGATCGAAGGCGCGGCGCTGATCGGCGCGGACGGCATCCATTCCGTGCTTCGCCAGGCGCTGCATCCCGAGGATGGCGGCATCCGCTGGAACGGCATCCAGATGTGGCGCGGCGCCATCGACTGGCCGGCCTATGAGGGCGGCGACACCATGATCGTCGCCGGCGACATGAAGGAGAAGCTGGTCCTCTACCCGATCGGCGAGGGCGGCACGCCCGGCACGCGGCTCACCAACTGGGTAGTCTGCGCGCAGATCGGCGACCCGGCCAAGCCGCCGCGCCGCCGCGAGGACTGGTCGCGTCCCGGCCGGCTCGAGGACGTGCTGCCGCATGTGCACCGCTTTCGCGTGCCCTGGCTCGACGTCGAGGCGCTGGTGCGCGCGACGCCCGAGTTCTGGGAGTATCCCATGTGCGACCGTGACCCGCTGCCCTTCTGGACGCAGGGCCGCGTGACGCTGCTCGGCGACGCCGCGCATCCCATGTATCCGGTGGGCTCCAACGGCGCGTCGCAGGCGATCCTGGACGCGCGCAAGCTGGCCGATGCGTTGGCCGCCATGCCGGTGCAGCAGGCGCTGGCCGAGTACGAATCCGTGCGCCTGCCCGCGACGCGCGAGGTCGTGCTCACCAACCGCCGTGGCGGCCCCGAGCGCGTGGTCGACGTGGTGAGCGAGCGTGCGCCGGATGGCTTCGAGCGGCTGGAGGATGTGATCGCCGTCGAGGAGCTGGCGGCCATTGCCCGGGGCTATGCCCAGATGGCAGGCTTCGCGCGATGAACATCATAATCGAACGCCGGGGCGACGTCCGGCACGTCATCGTCGCCAATCACGCCAAGCTGAACACGCTGGGTTCGCCGCTGCTGGAGGAGCTGGCCAAGGCCTTCGACGTCGAGGACGATATCCGCGCCGTCGTGCTGACGGGCGAGGGCGATCGCGCCTTCATCGGCGGCGCCGACATCAAGGAGATGGGCGCCGTCACCACCCCCGCGGGCGGCGAGGCCTTCATCCGCCGCGTGCATGGCGCCTGCGCCGCCGTGCGCGCCTGCCGCGTGCCGGTGATTGCGCGCATCCAGGGCTGGTGCCTGGGCGCGGGGCTCGAGATCGCGGCCGCATGCGACCTGCGCATCGCCGCCACGCAGGCGAAGTTCGGCATGCCCGAGGTGCGCGTCGGCATCCCCTCCGTCGTCGAGGCCGCGCTGCTCCCGGGCCTGATCGGCTGGGGGCGCACGCGCCGCCTGCTGCTGCTGGCCGAGACCGTCGGTGCCGAGGAGATGGAGCGCTGGGGCTTCCTTGAGCGCGTGGTGCCGTTGGATGGGCTGGACACGGCGGTGGAGGAATGGATCGGCCTTCTGCGTGAGGCCGGGCCCGTCGCCATCGCCAATCAGAAGGCGCTGATCCGCGAGTGGGAGGACCTGCCCATCAGCCAGGCCATCGCCGCTGGCATCACCGCCTTCGCCAAGAGCTTCGAGACGAAGGAGCCCAACGAGATGATGGGCCACTTCCTCTCGCGGAAGCGCTAGCCGCGCAGCGCCTTGATCTGGGCGGGGTAGGAGGAGGGGTCCACCCGCACGTCGATGAGGCGCGGGCCTTGGGTGGCCAGCGCCTCGGCCAGCGCGGCATCCAGCTCATCGGCGTGCGAAGCGCGCCAGGCGCTGCCGCCCATGCCGCGCATCACCTGGGTGAAGTCCACCTCCGGCCAGTCCAGCGCGCCCTCCGGCAGGTCGCGATTGCCCTTCTTGATGTCGATCAGCGAGAGGGTCGCGTCGTTGAGCACGATGATGGTCAGGTTGAGCTTCATCGTCACGGCCGTCGCCAGCTCGCCCAGCGCCATGAGGAGGCCGCCATCGCCCGTGAAGGCGAGCGCCCCGCGTGAGGGGTCATGCCAGGCGGCGGCGATGGCGGCGGGCAGCGCATAGCCCATGGTGGCAAGGCCGTTCGAGATCAGCAGGTCGCAGGGCCGCTCGGCCTGCCAGAAGGTGGTTGCGGCGAACATGTGGGCACCCGCATCCACCGTCGCGCGCGGATCGGCGCCGCGCGCGCGGCAGCCCGCCTGCACCGCGCGCACGAGCTCGGAGGGCGACATGCCCCGCGCGCTGCCCTCGCCATTGTCCAGCACGGCAAGCCAGTCGTTCCGCAATGCCAGGAGCCGGCCGTCGGGCCAGGCGCGCCGCGGCGCGTCCTCCGCCAATGCCGCGGCCGCGACTTCCCACGCGCCCAGAACGGAAAGCGCCGGCTCGCGGTAATGCAGGCTGCGTGCGGCGGTCGCGAGGTCGAGAATGGGCGCGTCGTAGCGCCAGGGCTGCGGGATGAATTCCACCGGGTCGGCCCCGGCGAGGATGATGAGATCGGCTTCGCGCAACAGCGGTGCCTCGGCCTCGCCACCCGTGAAGACGCCGCCGAACAGCGGGTGGGTATCCGGCACGACGCCCTTGGCCTTGTAGGTGACGAGGGCGGGGCAGCCGAGCGATTCGACCAGCCTGCGCGTGGCGGCGCAGCGCGCCGGGGACGTCGCCTCGAGCCCCACGATCACGGCGGGCCTGCGCGCCGACGCGATCAGGCGCTGGGCCGACGCGATGTCCGATGGCGACGGCGCGGGCAACTCCGGGAGGATGACGGGCGGTGCCGGGGGCATGGGCGAGCGCGCCGCCTCGCCCGAGAGCTCGAGATAGGCCGGGCCGCGCGGTGCCGCCATGGCCGCCGCGAGAACCTCGGCCGCCGCTGCCGGGTGCCCTGCCACGCCGCGCTGCGCCCGGGTGACGGGCGCCATCATCGCGGTCTGGTCGAAGAGCTGGTGCGTGGCGATCGCCGCCTCCCGCGTGCCGAAGCCATCGGCGATGAGGATCACCGGCGCGCGCTCGAGATCGGCATTGGCCATGCCATTGGCGGCATTGGAGACGCCTGGGCCGCGCGTCGTCAGCAGGCCCGTGGGACGCTGGGTCAACTCCGCGGCTGCGGAGGCCATGATGCCGGCCCCGTTCTCTGTCCGGGCCAGGATGAAGGGAATGCCGGCGGCCTTGGCCGAGGAAATCAGATCGAGGCTGGAACCGCCCCCGGGCACGCCGAAGATGGCGGGCATCCCTGCCTCCCGGAAGCTCCGCGCCAATGTGTCGGCGCCGGTGGCGAGATGCGGTTGCTGGTCCATGAATACGTCCTCCTGCCGCACCATAGGCGGCCCGCACCTTGCGCCCAACCCACCTGGAAGTGCCGCTCTTCTGGGCAGGCACGGATCTCGGCAGAGGTTTGACATTCTGGCTGGCTTGCATCCGGCGCGAAGCCCGGCCCAAACTTTTCCGACCAGGGAGCCGGTTTTGGGCATGACGGTGAAGGCATTCGATGAGATGGGCGACGGCGACAGCCTTCGTCCGGCCTACAAGATGATTGCGGAATGGCTGCAGCATTCCGCGCCCGCGGATCTCGCAGCGAAGCGGGCGGAAGCGGAGGTCCTGTTCCGGCGCGTCGGCATCACCTTCGCCGTCTACGGCGAAGGTGGCGACCCCGACCGGCTCATTCCCTTCGACATCATTCCCCGCATCCTCGCGCGCAGCGAATGGGACGGGCTGGCTGAAGGGCTGACCCAGCGCGTGCGGGCGCTCAACGCCTTCCTCGCCGACATCTACGGCCCGCAGGATATCCTCAGGGACGGGCGCATCCCGGCGCATCTCATCGAGCACAACGAGCAATTCCGGCCCGAAATGAAGGGTTTCACACCTCCAGGCGGGATCTATACGCATATCTCGGGCATCGACGTGGTGCGTACCGCGCCTGACCAGTTCTACGTCCTGGAGGACAATGCGCGAACGCCCTCCGGCGTCTCCTACATGCTCGAGAACCGGGAGGCGATGCTGCGCCTCTTCCCGCGGCTTCTCGCGCGGCATCGGGTGGCTCCCGTCAGCCGCTATCCGGAGGACCTGCTGGCGACGCTGAAGGCGGCCGCGCCCGAGAGCGCCGGCCCGCGGCCCACGGTCGCGATCCTGACGCCCGGTTCCTTCAACAGCGCCTATTACGAGCATTGCTTCCTGGCCGACGAGATGGGCATCGAGGTGCTGGAGGGGCCCGACCTCTTCGTCGAGAACAACCGCGTCATGATGCGGACCACTGCAGGCGCGCGGCGCGTGGACGTGATCTACCGCCGCATCGACGACGACTACCTGGACCCCGAGGTCTTCCGTCCGGACAGCATGCTGGGCGTGCCGGGTCTGATGTCCGCCTATCGCGCCGGGAATGTCGCGCTCTGCAACGCGCCGGGCTGCGGCATCGCCGACGACAAGGCGATCTATCCCTATGTGCCGGACATGATCCGGTTCTATCTCGGCGAGGAGCCGAAGCTCGCGAATGTGCCGACCTACCTCTGCGAGCGCGACGAGGACCGGATGCATGTGCTGGCGAACCTGGACAAGCTGGTCGTGAAGCTGGCGCAGGGTTCGGGCGGCTATGGCATGATGATCGGCCCCCATGCCAGCGATGCCGAGCGCGAGGAGTTCGCCGCCCGCATCCGGGCGCGGCCGCAGGACTACATCGCCCAGCCGACGCTCGCCCTCTCGACCGTGCCCACCCTCGCGGGGGAGGACATATCGCCGCGCCACGTGGACCTGCGCCCCTTCGTGCTCAGCTCGCGCGAGGGCGTGCGGATCGTTCCCGGGGGGCTGACGCGGGTGGCACTGCGCGAAGGATCGCTGGTCGTGAATTCCTCGCAAGGGGGAGGGACCAAGGACACCTGGGTGCTGGAGCGTGACCCGCCGGCCGTCGGCAGCACGGGGTCCGCGCCATGCTGAGCCGCACGGCCGACTGCCTCTTCTGGCTCGGGCGCTATACGGAGCGGGCGGCGAATGTTGCGCGCGGCCTCGCCGTGACGGCGCGCATGGCGAGCCTCGCGGCCGAACTCAACGCCGATGGCGGCGAGTGGCGGGCGCTGCTCATCGCGTCGGGCTGCGAGCCCGGCTTCTTCGCCCTCCACGAGGAGGCGACGGAGGAGAACGTCGTCGACTACCTCGTGCGCGACCCTCAGAACCATTCGGGCATAGTGCCCTGCTTCCAGGCGGCGCGGCACAATGCGCGCACGGTCCGCACGGCGCTGACGGTGGATATGTGGAGCGGCCTGAGCGACAGCTGGGCCCGCCTGCGCAGCGTCCAGCCCTCCGAGTTCCAGGGCGAGCGCCTGCCGGGCTTCCTGGAATGGGTGCGGGAGCGCGTTCTGCTGTTCAACGGCGCCGCCATGGACACCATGCTGCGAAACGAGGCTTGGCTGTTCGTCCAGCTCGGCACGGCGCTGGAGCGCGCGGACAACACCGCCCGCTTGCTGGACGTCAAGCACGAGCTGCTGACCAGCGAGAAGGAGACGACCGTCCAGCACGGCCAATGGCAGGCGATCCTGCAGTCGGCCTCGGCGCTGCGCGCCTATCATTGGGTCTTCCGGGACAAGCTGGAGGCCGCGGGCGTGGCGGAGCTTCTGGTCCTGCGGCCGGAATTGCCGCGCAGCCTCGCCGCCAGCTACGAGCGTGTGTGCGAGGTGCTGGACGCCATCGCCGACTGCCAGGAGGGCCGGCGGGGAAGGTGCCACGGGATGGCCGAGGAGATTCGCGACAAGCTCCGCAAGGGGCAGATCGACGACATTCTTCGCGGGGGACTTCACGAATTCCTCACCGGGATCATCGTCGGAACGGCGGAACTCGGCCAGGAGATCGAATCCTTCTACATCCGAGCCTGATACCGGGCGGAGGAAGCGATGACCTACGGGGTGGGACTTCTGGTGGACGAGGGCGTCGTCATGCTCTCGGACACGCGGACCAATGCGGGCCTCGACAATATTTCGACCTTCGGCAAGATGTTCACGGTCGAGATACCGGGCGACCGCGCGCTGGTGCTGCTGACGGCGGGCAACCTCGCGATCACGCAGACGGTCTGGAACCTGCTCCAGAACGGGATCTGGCATAACGGCATCACGCAGCGGCTGGCCGATGCGCCGGATATGTTCATGGCCGCCCAGCTCGTGGGCGCGGCGGTGCGGCAGGTGCAGGCGATGGATGGCGCGGCGCTGGCCGCTCAGGGCCTCGGCTTCGAATGCAGCCTGCTGCTGGGCGGCCAGATCCTGGGCGGGCCGCCGCGCCTCTTCCTCATCTACTCGGCCGGCAACTTCATCGAGGCGACGGAAGACACGCCCTACCTGCAGATCGGCGAGCATAAGTACGGCAAGCCGATCCTGGACCGCGTGGTTTCCGCCAAGACCTCGCTCATCGAGGGTGTGGCGCTGACGCTCATCAGCATGGACAGCACGCTGCGCTCGAACCTTTCGGTCGGCATGCCGCTGGATCTCGCGGTGATCCGCACGGGGGCGCAGGCCATCTGCACCCGGCGGCGCATCACCGAGGACGACCCCTACTACCGCACCATCCGCGATGGATGGTCCAACGCGCTGCGCGAGGCGTATCTCGCGCTGCCCCGGCCGGATTTCGTGCTGGGCTAGCGTCCCGGCGGCCGGAGCGGTTTCGGCCACCCGGCGAAGCGCCCCTTGCGGCTTTCCGACCCTGCGCGCAGCATCCGCGCAGGGAAACGAGGGAAGCAGCATGCCAAAGAGACGTGGGCTCCTCCTGGCCGCGCCGGCGGTCGTCATGGCGCATGGAGCGCGCGCGCAGGCCTGGCCCAGCCGGCCTGTCCGCATCATCGTCCCCTTCGGACTCGGCGGCTCGGCCGATGTCGCGGCGCGCTTCCTGGCGGAGCCGCTGAGCGCCGCCCTCGGCCAGCCCTTCGTCATCGAGAACCGGCCCGGCGCGGGCGCCACCATCGGCACCGACCAGGTCGCGAAATCCGCGCCCGACGGCCACACCCTGCTGCTGATGAGCAACACGCACACGGCCAACGAGACGCTGCTGCCCAACCGCCCCTACGTGCTGCTGCGGGACCTGATGCCGGTGGCTTCCATCAACATCGCCTATCACGCGCTGGTGGTGCATCCCTCGATCGAGGCGCGCAGCGTCGCCGAGCTGATCGCGCTTCTGAAGGCCAACCCGGGCCGCTACGACTACGCCAGCAGCGGCCCCGGCACGCCCTACCACATCGCGGGCGAGGTCTTCCGCGCCATGGCGGGCGTCGAGATCCAGCACGTGCCCTTCCGTGGCTCCAACGAGGCGCGGACCGCGGTGATCGCGGGCCAGGTGCCCATCATGTTCGACGCCATCCCCACGATGCGGGAGCAGATCACCGCCGGGCGGGTGAGGGGGCTCGGCACCACCGGCCCCCAGCGCAACCCGCTGCTGCCCGACCTGCCCCCCGTGGCCGAGACGCTGCCGGGCTACGAGGCCTCCATCTGGCTCGGTCTCATGGCGCCGCTCAACACGCCGCGCCCGGTGGTGGAGCGCCTGAACGCCGAGGTGAACAAGGTGCTGGAGCGACCGGAGACGCGCGAGGCCCAGGCGCGTGCCGGCGCGCAGCCCATGCCCATGGGCGTCGAGGCCTTTGCCGATTTCCTGCGGACCGACATCGCCCGCCAGGCCGAATGGATCCGCATGGCCCGGATCACCGCCGGATGACGCGCTTCACCCTGAACGGCGAGGAGGTGGAGCACGCGCCGGACGGCACGCTGCTGCATGCCCTGCGCGGTGCCTTCGGCCTGAACGGCGCGAAGTTCGGCTGCGGCGAGGAGGCCTGCGGGGCCTGCCACGTCCTGCTGGACGGCACGTCCGTGCCGAGCTGCACGCTGCCCGTCGCGGAGCTGGAAGGCCGCACCGTGGTGACGCTGGAGGGCCTCGGCTCGCGCGAGGCGCCGCATCCGCTGCAGGCCGCCTTCCTGGCCGAGCAGGCGGGGCAGTGCGGCTTCTGCCTGCCGGGCATCATCGTCACCGCCAGCGCGGTACTGCGCGACAATCCCGCGCCGGAGGAAGAGGAGCTGCGCGTGGCGCTGGACGGGCATCTCTGCCGCTGCGGCAGCCACAACCGCATCCTGCGCGCCATCCGGCGAGCGGCGGCGGAGATGCGGGCGTGAACCTGGCCTTCGCCGCGGCGGGCGATGACGGGAAGCCGAAGCTGCCGGGCAGCCTGCACCTCAACCGCAGGCTCGATGCCTGGCTCAGTTTCAAGGCCGATGGCAGCGTCACCATTCATCCCGGCAAGGTGGAGCTGGGGCAAGGCATCCTCACCGCCTTCACCCAGATCGCGGCGGAGGAGCTGGACGTCGCGCCCGAGCGCATTCGCATCGCGCCCACCGTCACGGGCGCGAGCCCGAACGAGGCCGTGACCTCGGGCTCCATGTCCATCCAGGAGGGGGGCATGGCGCTTCGCCATGCCTGCGCCGATGCGCGCGCGCTGTTCCTCTCCGTCGCCGCGCAGGCCAGCGGCGTACCGCTGGAGGCGCTGCGGGTGGAGGACGGCCGCTTCCTCGGCCCGGCCGGCGAGGTCGGCTCCTATGCCGCGCTGGCGGATCGCGACCTGCTGGGCACCGAAGCCTCGCCCGACGCTCATCCCAAGCCGCCGGGAGCGCGGCGGGTGGTGGGCCAATCCTTCCCGCGCGTGGACCTGCCGGCCAAGATTTTCGGCGAGGCGCGCTTCGTGCAGGACCTGCGCCTGCCGGGGATGCAGCACGCCCGCCTCATCCGCCCGCCCGCCATCGGCGCGCGGCTGCTGGAGGCACCGCCCGGCACCATCCGCGACGGCGATTTCCTGGCCGTGATCGCGCCGACGGAGGCCGAGGCGGATCGCCTCGCCGCCCGCGGGGAACGCGAGGCGCGATGGAGCGCCGGCACCGGCCTGCCGGACCTCGGCACCTGGCTGGAGACGGCCACCGGCGCCGAGAGCGTGCAGCTCGAGCGCGGCGAGGACGCGCCCGTCGCGCGGCGCATCCGGCGCCGCTTCCGCCGTGCCTATGTGGCGCACGCCTCGGTCGGCACCTGCTGCGCGGTGGCGCTGTGGGACGGTGCCGTCATGCACGTCTGGAGCCACAGCCAGGGCCCCTACAATCTGCGCGCCGACCTCGCCAAGGCGCTCAGGCTCGCGCCCGAGAGCATCGTGGTCCAGCATGTGGAGGGCTCGGGCTGCTACGGCCATAATGGCGCGGACGACGTGGCGCTGGATGCCGCGCTCTGCGCCCGTCAGCGGCCGGGCACGCCTATCCGCGTGCTGTGGAACCGCGCGCAGGAGCTGACGAGCGCGCCGCACTCGCCCGCCATGATCGTGGATATCGAGGCCGGGCTGGATGCGGCCGGCGGCCTCGCCGAATGGCGCGTTCATGTCCGCTCCAACGGGCATTCCAGCCGGCCGGGGCGGCAGGCTGTCCCGACGCTTCATGCCGGCGCGCTGATCGAGGGCGGGCAGCCCGTCCCGCCCTCCATCAACCCGCCGCTGGCCGGCGGCGGCGGCGCTCAGCGGAACATGATCCCGCTCTATCGCGTGCCGCGCCTCAAGGCGACGATGACGCAGTTCACCGATATGCCCGTCCGCACCTCCGCCCTGCGAGGGCTGGGCGCGCTGGTGAACGTGCTGGCCATCGAGAGCGTGATGGAGGAGCTGGCGGAGATGGCTGGCAAGGATCCGCTGGATTTCCGTCTACGCCATTGCGACGACCCGCGCGCCGCGCATGTGCTGCGCGAGGCCGCCGCCATGTCCGGCTGGGCGGATCGCGCCAGGCTGCCGGAAGGCGAGGGGCTCGGCCTCGCCATGGCCCGCTACAAGAATGCCGGCGCCTGGAGCGCGGTCGTCGCGCGCGTCGTCACGGGCGAGCGCGTGCGCTGCACGAGCCTTCACATCGCCTGCGACATGGGGGAGATCATCAACCCCGACGGCGCCATGAACCAGGTCGAGGGCGGCGCGCTGCACGGCGTCTCCCACGCGCTGCACGAGGCGGCCACCTTCGGCCCCGACCGCGTGACCTCGGATTCCTGGGAGCGCTATCCCGTGCTGCGCTTTCGCGACGTGCCGCGCGTGCAGGTCAAGCTCATCGACCGGCCGGAGCAACCGCCGCTGGGCGTGGGCGAGACCACCATGGCGCCGACCATGGCCGCCATCGCCTCGGCCATCCACCAGGCGCTCGGCATCTGGCCGCGGCGGCTGCCCTTTACCCCTGAAAACCTCGCGGAATCCGAATGAGCATGGCGAAGCTGAGCCTCACCCTGGCCTGCACCCTTTCCGACCGCACGCGCCCCATCCTGGATGGGCGCGTGCCGGTGCCGGGCGTCGATTTCGTGGCGCTTCCCGGCGAGCCGGAGGACATCTTCCGCCGCGCCCTGCGCGACAAGGCCTTCGAGGTGACGGAGCTCTCGCTCGGAAGCCACATCGTCACGACGTCGCGGGGCGACAGCCCCTATATCGGTGTTCCCATCTTCCTCTCTCGCGCCTTCCGGCACAGCGCGATCTACATCCGCACGGATCGCGGAATCACGCGGCCGGAGGACCTCGCGGGCCGCACCATCGCGCTGCCGGAGTATCAGCAGACGGCAGCCCTCTGGGTCCGCGGCATCCTGCGCGAGACGCATGGCGTGGACACGAAGGCCATCAAGTGGCGCATCGGCGCCGAGCGCATCGCCATCACCCTGCCGGAAGGCTTCGACGTGGCCCCGCTGGGCGAGACGCCGGAGAACGCGCTGCGGGAGGGCCGCGTGGATGCGCTGATCGGCCCGCGCCCGCCCGCGCCGCACCCGCATATCGGCCGCCTGTTTCCGGATTATCCGGCGGCGGAAAAGGAGTGGCATGCGCAGACCGGCTTCTTCCCGCTGATGCATTGCCTCGCCGTCCGGCGGGACGTGGCGCAGGCGCATCCCTGGCTGCCCCTCGTCCTCTTCCGCGCCTTCGCGGAGGCGCGCCGCATCTCGCTGGAGGAGCTCCGGCTGGTGAACGTGCTGCGCGTCTCGCTCCCCTGGATCGCGGCGGCGATGGAGGAGCAGGAGCGCGCCATGGGCGGCGACATCTGGCCCTATGGCTTCGCGAAGAACCGCGACGAGATCGCGGCCATGATCCGCTTCGCGCGAGCCGACGGCCTCGCGGCGCGCGACGTGACGCCAGAGGAGCTCTTCCACCCCTCCACCTATGCCGAGCTGCCGTAGCGGGTTTAGCCTCGCGCCGAACCGGGAAGGAAAACCAAATGAATCTGACCATCAACGGGCGCAACGCGCTGATCACCGGCGGCTCGAAGGGCCTGGGCCTCGCCATGGCGAAGGCCTTCGCGGAGGCGGGCGGCAACGTCGCCCTCGTGGCGCGCGGCGCCGAGGCGCTGGACGCCGCGAAGGCCGAGATCCTGGCCGCCGCTCCCAAGGCCAAGGTGGCCGCGGTGCCGGCCGACATCCGCACGGCCGAAGGCTGCGCGGGCGCGGTGGCGGATGCGGCGAAGGCCATCGGGCCCATCGACATCCTGGTGAACAATGCGGGCACCTCGCAGCGCGGCCCCTTCCTCGAAGTGGACGAGGCGCTGTGGAAGGACGACCTGGACCTCAAGCTCATGGCGGCCGTGCGGCTCTGCAAGGGCGTGCTGCCGGGCATGAAGGAGCGGAAGTGGGGCCGCATCATCAACGTGCTGAACATCGGCGCGAAGGCTCCGCTCGCAACCTCGGCGCCCACCAGCGTCAGCCGCGCGGCGGGCATGGCGCTGACCAAGGCGCTGGCCAATGAGTTCGCGCCCGACAACATCCTGGTGAACGCCATGCTCGTCGGCATCATCGAGAGCGACCAGTGGGTGAAGCGCCACGCCGCCGACAAGCGCAACATCACCTGGGAGGACTGGAAGGCCGAGCAGGGCAAGTCCGTCCCCCTGGGCCGCATCGGCAAGGCGGAGGAATTTGCTGCCATGGCATTGCTTCTGGTGAGCGAGCAGTGCGGCTACGTCACCGGCACGGCCATCAACGTGGATGGTGGCCGCAGCCCGGTGGTGTAACGAGCGGCGGTTCGCCCGCGCGCTGCCCAATTGATGGGCTGATCCAGGCCCGGGACCTCGGTTCCGGGCCTTTTTGCGTGTTCAGATTCGGCGTCGGCAGGGGCATGCAGGTTGGGCAAAGTCCGAGGGAGACGCCGCATGGCCAAGCTGTTCGATCCCACCTGCGCCTGTGGCGTGCCCCACGCCGCGAACCTCGCCTGCGATACGCCGATGGATGGCACCGGGGCCATCGGCCAGGCGGTGGACGAGGCCGCGCTGCGCGCCGTCTTCCCGCATGCTCCGACCCGCCGCGCCATGCTCTCGGCCTTCGGCGCCGGCACGCTGCTCGCCGCCATCGGCGATATCCTCCCCCTGGGCGACATGCGCGAGGCGATGGCCCAGACGGGGAGCTCTTCGGCGGCGCCGGAGAAGCCCAACCTCAAGATCGGCTTCATCCCCATCACCTGCGCCACGCCCATCATCATGGCCGACCCGATGGGCTTCTACCGCAAGCACGGGCTGACGGTGGAAGTCATCCGCACCGCCGGCTGGGCCGTGATCCGTGACCGCGCCATCGCGCGCGAATACGACGCGGCGCATATGCTCTCGCCCATGCCGGTGGCCATGTCGCTCGGCGTCGGCGTCGCGGCGCCGCAGCCCTGGGCGGTGGCGGCGATCGAGAACATCAACGGCCAGGCGATCACGCTCGCCAACAAGCATCGCGAGAAGCGCGACCCGAAGGACTGGAGGGGTTTCCGCTTCGGCGTGCCCTTCGACTTCTCGATGCACAACTACCTGCTCCGCGCCTATCTGGCCGAGGCCGGGCTGGACCCGGACCGCGACGTGCAGATCCGCGCCGTGCCGCCGCCCGAGATGGTCGCGAATCTGCGCGCGGACAATATCGACGGCTTCCTCGGCCCCGATCCGTTCAACCAGCGGGCGGTCTTCGACGGCATCGGCTTCATCCATGTGCTGACGAAGGATTTCTGGGAGGGCCATCCCTGCTGCGCCTTCGCCGTGCCCGCCGCCATGCCGCGCGAGCAGCCCAATACCTTCGCCGCCCTGATGCGCGCGATCGTCGAGGCCACGGCCTATGCCGACAAGGCGGAGAACCGCGTCGAGGTATCCAAGGCGATCGCGGGGCCCAACTACCTCAACCAGCCGGAGACGGTGGTGCAGCAGGTGCTGACGGGCACCTTCGCCAATGGCCTCGGGCAGGTGCAGCGCGTGCCCAACCGCATCGGCTTCGACCCGTTCCCCTGGCATTCCATGGCCATCTGGATCCTCACCCAGATGCGCCGCTGGAACCACCTGCAGCGCGACGTCGATTACGCGGCCGTGGCGAATCAGACCTTCCTGGCGCTCGATGCCGGCCGGACCATGCGTGACATGGGCCTCGCCGTGCCCGCGAGCCCCATGCGCAAGGAAACCATCTTCGGCCGCGAGTTCGACCCGGCGGACGCCGCGGCCTATCTCTCGTCCTTCGCCATCAAGCGCTGAGGTGAAGCTGAGCCTGAACTGGCGGGCGGCGCTCCTCTCGTTCGCCATCCTCGCACTGCTGCTTGGCGCCTGGCAGCTCGCGCTGTCGGGCGGGGGCGGGGGCGGCGCGACGGTGGACCCGGAATATGCCGCGCTGGTCGGACAGGCCGCCGCGACCGGCGGGCGCACGCCCATGCCCACGCCGTCCGAGATCGGCGTGCGGCTATGGCAGCTGCTGAGCGACCCGTTCTACGTGCGCGGGCCGAACGACCAGGGGATCGGCATCCAGCTGGCCTGGTCGCTGGGGCGGGTGCTCGCGGGCTTCGGCATCGCAGCGATCATCGCCGTGCCGCTCGGCTTCCTCATCGGCATGTCGCCGCTGCTGAACGCCGCGCTCAATCCCTTCATCCAGGTGCTGCGGCCGGTTTCGCCGCTCGCCTGGATGCCGCTCGCGCTCTACACGATCCAGGACAGCTCCATCAGCTCGATCTTCGTGATCTTCATCTGCTCGATCTGGCCCATGCTGCTGAACACGGCTTTCGGCGTGGCCAATGTCCGGCGCGAGTGGCTGAACGTGGCCCGCACGCTGGAGGCCGGCACCTGGCGCACCGCCTTCCGCGTCATCCTGCCCGCCGCCGCGCCCACCATCCTGACCGGCATGCGCATCTCCATCGGCATCGCCTGGCTGGTGATCGTGGCGGCCGAGATGCTCGTGGGCGGCACGGGCATCGGCTACTGGGTGTGGAACCAGTGGAACAACCTCTCGCTCGCGGACATCGTGATCGCGATCCTGCTCATCGGGCTCGTGGGCCTGGCGCTCGACCGGCTGCTCGGGCGCGTCCAGCGGATGGTGGCCTGGCAGGAATGAGCGGCACGCACCCTTATGTCAGCGTCGAGGGGATCGCCCGGCGCTATCCGGGCCTGACCGTCTTCCAGAATGCCTGGTTCGGCATCTCGCGTGGCGAGTTCGTCTGCCTCGTCGGCCATTCGGGCTGCGGCAAGACGACCATCCTCAACATCCTCGCGGGGCTCGACCGGCCGGACGAGGGGGCGGTGGTGGTGGACGGGACCGAGATCACCGGCCCCTCGCTCGATCGCGCCGTGATCTTCCAGGGCCATGCGCTGATGCCCTGGCTGACGGCCGAGCAGAACGTCGCCTTCGCGATCTCCTGCCGGCACCCCGGCTGGGGCAAGCCGCTGGTGCGGGAGGCGGCGAGGAACGCGCTGGCGCGGGTCGGCCTCTCGGCCGCCGCGGACCGCAAGCCCGCGCAGCTCTCGGGCGGCATGAAGCAGCGCGTCGGCATCGCCCGCGCGCTGGCTCTCGCGCCCAAGCTGCTGCTGATGGACGAGCCCTTCTCGGCGCTGGATGCGCTGACCCGGGGATCGTTGCAGGAGGAGGTGAGCCGCCTCGTCACCGAGGCCGGGCAGACCGCCTTCATGATCACCCATGACGTGGACGAGGCCATCCTGCTGGCCGACCGCATCCTGCTCATGACCAACGGGCCCGAGGCCCGCGTGGCCGAGGTGGTGCACAACCTGCTGCCGCGCCCCCGCACGCGGGCCGAGCTGCATCACATGCCGGGATACCACCCGCTGCGCGACCACATCATGGATTTCCTCATCACGCGCAGCCACACGCTCGCGGGCAAGCCACCCGCGGGATACGACGCGCGAAACCCGCCCGCCGTGCAACTCGGCGGCTGAAGACAGTCAGGAGACGACGCCCATGACCCGTGCCGACCTCACCGAGAAGATCCTCGACATCAAGCGCGCCAAGGGATGGACCTGGAAGTTCATCTGCGAGGAGATCGGCGGCATGTCGCCGACCCTCATCGTCGGCGCGCTGCTCGGCCAGATGAAGCTGGTGAAGCCGCTGGCCGCCAAGGCGGCCGGCCTCTTCGGCCTCACGGCGGCCGAGCAGGCGATGCTGAACGAGGTGCCCTATCGCGGCACTGCCATGCCGCCGACCGACCCGCTGATCTACCGCTTCTACGAGATGGTGATGGTGAACGGTCCGGCCTGGAAGGCGCTGATCGAGGAGGAGTTCGGCGACGGCATTATGTCCGCCATCGACTTCGACTTCGATTTCGAGCGCATGGCCCATGAGAAGGGCGACCGGGTGAAGATCACCATGTCCGGCAAGTTCCTGCCCTACAAGTACTACGGCGCGGAGCAGGGCATCCCGCAGTACGGCTACAAGGAGGAGTAGAGCGCGATCCGTTTCGGCGGCCTGGCCGAAGCGGTGAATCGCCCTCCCGGCACTTCTCTGCTATCCGGCGCGGATGGCAAAGGAACTCACGGTCGGCATCGCCGGCCTCGGCGCGATCGGGCTGCATCTGGCCCGCGCGCTTGATCAGGGCGTCGACGGGCTCAGGCTCGTGGCCGTCAGCGCGAAGGATCAGGCCAAGGCCGCGGCGAATGTCGCGGGCTTCAAGGCCAAGCCGGCCATCGTGCCGGTGGCGCAACTGGCCGAGCTTGCCGACATCGTCGTCGAGGCCGCGCCCGCCGCCATCTTCGAAGAGGTCGCGACCGCCGCCATCGGGAAGGGCCGCATCTTCGTGCCGTCCTCGGTCGGGGCGCTGCTGCCGCGCATGCATCTCGTGGAGCTCGCGAAGAAGACCGGCGCCCGCATCGTGGTGCCGACCGGCGCGCTGCTCGGCCTCGACGCCGTGCGCGCGGCGGCCGAGGGCAACGTCGCCAGCGTCACCATCGAGACCCGCAAGCCGCCGCGCGGCCTGGTCGGCGCGCCCTATCTCGAGATCAACAAGATCGACCTTTCCGACGTCCAGAAGCCGCAGCGCATATTCGAGGGCAATGCCTTCGACGCCGCCCAGGGCTTCCCGGCCAACGTCAACGTGGCCGCCGCGCTCGCGCTGGCGGGCATCGGGCCCGAGCGCACGATGGTCGAGATCTGGGCCGACCCGACGGTGACGCGCAACACGCACACCATCCGCGTGGAATCGGCCGAGGTGCGGCTGACCATGACCATCGAGAACGTGCCGAGCGAGGAGAACCCCCGCACCGGCAAGATCACGCCGCTCAGCATCGTCGCCTGCCTGCGCGGGCTGACCAGCACGCTGAAGGTGGGCAGCTAGCTCACGCCAGGACGATGCTGCCCGGCGCGCCCTGGCCCCGGAAGGCCAGGGCGATGTCGTCGCGCACCGCCGTCACGCGCCGGTAGTACTGGTGCGAGTGATCTACGCCCCCGCCCGGCTTCTGGTCGATCACGCGGGAGCAGTCGATGAAGCGGAAGCCGTTGGGCGGGAAGACCGCCTCGTTCCCCGCCTCGGGCGGGCCGCTGCGGCCCAGCCGGCGCATCTCGTTCACGACCTGGCTGAGCCGGAGGATCTTGTCGGCCTCGGAGTGATAGAGGCTGACGCGCCCGCTGGTGCGGCGCAGGGCATCGAACCAGGCGGGCGACAGGCTGGCCTCGGCCCAGTCGGTATCGGCCGCCGCGCTGATCGCCTCGTCGAAGAGCAGGTCGGGCAGGCTGCCCATCGTGGCCCAGCGCTGGATGGCATATTGCATGGCGCGGTTGCCCATGCTGTGCGCCAGCAGGATGACGCGGCCGCCGCCGCTGCGGACCCTGCCGAAGAGCGGACGCAGCCGGTCCAGGAAGCTGATGATCGCGGGCGCCGAGGCCTTCGCCGCGGCCTGATCGGCCCGGTAAGCATTGGCGAGCGGCGATTCCGTGTGCCCCGTGGTGGCGAGGATGGCGAGCGAGAGGAAGAGCGTCGCGACACCCCCCGCGATGTCCCCCGACGCGACGGTCTTGCCTTGCGAGGGCCAGCTGAAGCCGACGATCGCGCAATCCGATCCGGCGAAGCCGCTGGCGGCGAACCACTCCCGGTTGAAGGCGGCGCGCGTGATGCTGTCGGTGAAGCTGTTGGCGAAGCCGTGCATGAAGACGATGAGGTTGCGCCCGGGCTGCGCGATCTCGGCTTCCACGCCCTGGTCGAAGGCCTCGGCGGCGATGGACGACAGGGACATGAGTTCCCCGGTCTTCAACTCGTCGATATTGGGCGGGCTGACGATGGCCGTGCCGAAGGAGAGCTGGTCGGGCTCGCCGGCGGGGCCGTCCTCGCCGGCATAATGGATGGGCAGGGAGCCATCGCCCCGTCGCGCGCGGTTCGTCGCGAAATAAACGGTCGTGGCCATGCTTTGCCCTCCGCCTTTGGCGGGAGCCTGTCACATCGGGAGGGTTGGAGTCAGCGCAAAAACATGGCGCCCAGGACGGCGCCTATCGCGAGCACCCAGAGCGGGCTCTTCTTCGTCCGCCACACGAAGATCGTGCTGCCGGCACTGATCGCGACGGGCAGCCAGCCATCCGCCGTGCCGGCCGCCAGCAGCAGGCCGGAGGCGGCGATGAGGCCGATGGCGATGGGCACCATGCCCCGCTCGAAGACCCGCATCCACAGCGCGCCGGCCACCCGCCCGCGCAGCCGCGCAAAGCCGTAGGCAAGCACCGAGCTCGGCCCGCACATCGCGAGCATGGCGAGGATCATCCCCGCCGGTCCGGCGACATGCCAGCCGATCAGCCCCACCACCATGATGTTCGGACCCGGCGCCGCCTGGGCGAGGGCGTAGCGCTTGGAGAAGGCGAGGTCGTCCATCCAGCCATGCGCATCGACCACCAGGCGGTGCATCTCCGGCAGGACGGCGATGCCGCCGCCCACGCTGAGCAGCGAAAGGCCGAGGAAGCCGAGGATGAGCTGCCAGAGGTCGTCATCCTCGCTCATGGGCGCAGCCCCCTCCAGGCGAAGTAAAGGCCCAGGGGCGCCAGCGTCAGCAGCACGTAGGGCATGGGCACGCGCAGCACGGCGAGCAGCAGCGCGGCGAGCCCGATGAGCCAGAGCGCCAGGCTGGGCTTGAGGCGCGTGGCCATCTTCACGGCCGTGCCCATCACCATGCCCGCGGCGGCGGCGGCGATCCCGGTCAGGATCGCGCGTACCAGCGGAAGCTGCCCATAGGCGTCATAGAGCGAGGCGATGGCCGCCAGCAGCGTCATGGGCCCGGCGAAGAGGCCGATGACGCAGACCAGCGCGCCCCAGGCGCCATGGAAGCGCGTGCCGATGCCGATGGCGGTGTTGAGTGCGTTGGGGCCGGGCAGGACCTGCCCGATGCCCAGCGTCTCGGCGTATTCCTGCTCGGTCATCCAGCCCTTCTTCTCGACGAAGAAGCGCCGGGCCCAGGCGTTCACCCCGCCGAAGGCCGTGAGTCCGATCTGCAGATAGGCGAGGAAGAGCTGCGTGCGGCTCGGCCGCATCACAGCAGGGCCAAACCGAGCAACCCGCCGCCCAGCAGCACCCAGAGCGGAGAGTACTTCGTGCGCCAGACGAAGATCGTGGACGCGCCGATGATCGCGAAGCTCACCCAGCCCGTACCCGCGGCCTGCGCCATGATGAGGCCCGAGGCCGCGATCAGCCCCACCGCGATGGGCACCAAGCCGAACTGGGCCGGCTTCAGCCAGGTGTTGCCGCGCAGCCGGTAGGTCAGGCCCGCCATGATCCAGGCGAGGCAAGCCGCCGGCACGAGCATGCCGAGCGTCGCCGCGATCATCCCGGCCGGGCCCGCGATGTGCCAGCCCATGACGGAGGCTGCGAGGATGTTCGGGCCCGGTGCCGCCTGCGCCAGCGCGAAGAGCTGGCTGAAGGTGGCGTCGTCCATCCAGTGGTGCACGTCCACCAGCAGGCGGTGCATCTCGGGCAGGACGGCATTGGCGCCGCCGATGGCCAGCAGCGAGAGGGTGGCGAAGGCCAGCAGGATCTGCCCGAGCAGGATCATCGGGCGGGCTTCCAGGAGCGCCGGAGCGAGAGCCAGATCCCCAACGGCGCCAGCACCACCACGATGATGGGCAGCGGCAGGCGCAGCCAGGCGGCGGCGATGATGGCGAGGATGCCCACGCCCACCAGCTCCGCCGAGGCCTTGAGGTTGAAGGCCATCTTGAGCGCGGTGCCGATCACCATGCCAGCGGCCGCGGCGGCCACGCCTTCCATGAAGGGCGCGACGCGCGGCAGGTCGCCATAAGCCTCATAGAGCAGCGACAGCACGACCAGGATGCAGAGCGGGCCGATATAGAGCCCGCCCGTCGCCAGCAGCGCGCCCGCGAACCCGTAGAAGCCCCGCCCGATCATCACGGAGGCATTGCCGACATTGGGCCCGGGCAGGATTTGCCCGAGGCCCAGCACCTCGGCATACTCGCGCTCGGTGAGCCATTTGCGCTCTTCCACGATGACGTGGCGCGCCCAGGGGCCCACGCCGCCGAAGCCCAGCGATCCGATCTTGGCGAAGCCCAGGAAGAGCTCGAGCTTGCTGGGTTTCTCAGCCACGGGGCAGCTGCTGCTCCACGAGCGTGGCCCAGTAGCTGGCGCCGATGGGCAGGATCTCGTCGTTGAAGTCGTAGAGCGGGTGATGCACGCCGGGGTCCGTCGCGGTCCTGCCGCCGCCCAGCATCAAGTAGGCCCCCGGCCGCTCGTTGAGCATGAAGGCGAAATCCTCGGCGCCCATGGTGGGCTTGGGCATGTGCGCCACGCGCTCGGCGCCCGCGACGGCCAGCGCGGCCTTCTCGGCGAGCTTCGTGCTCTCCGGCTCATTGATGGTGGCGGGGTAGGCGCGATGGAACTCGGCGGTGGCGGTGGCGCCGAAGCTGGCCGCGATGCCGGTGACGAGTGACTTGAACTTCTGCTCCATCAGGTCGCCGACCTCGGGCAGGAACCAGCGCGCGGTGCCCAGCATGGTCACCGTCTCGGGGATCACGTTGTAGGTGTGGCCGCCGTTGATGTGGCCGATGGTGATGACGCCGGCATCCGCGGCATCCAGGTTGCGCGCCACGATGGTCTGCAGCGCCTGCACGATGCTGGCGGCGATGACGATCGGGTCGTTGCCCTGGAAGGGCAGGGCGCCATGCGCGCCCTTGCCGGTGATGGTGACCTCGAGGTTGGCGACGGCGGCCATCACCGGACCTTCGCGCCAGAGGAAGGTGCCGGCGGGCGCGCCCGGCCAGTTATGCAGGCCGTAGACGCGATCCACCGGGAAGCGGTCGAAGAGGCCTTCTTCCACCATCACGCCGCCCCCCGCGAGGTTCTCCTCGGCGGGCTGGAAGATCACGTAGACCGTGCCGTCGAAATTGCGCGTCTCGGCGAGGTACTTGGCCGCGCCGAGCAGCATGGTCGTGTGCCCGTCATGGCCGCAGGCATGCATCTTGCCCGGAACGGTCGAGGCATGGGGGACGCCCGTGGCTTCCTCGATGGGCAGCGCGTCCATGTCCGCGCGCAGGCCGATGGCGCGGCCGTTCTTTCCGTTGGCGCCGTGGATGACGCCCACCACGCCCGTCTTGGCGATGCCCGTCACGACCTCGTCGCAGCCGAACTCGCGCAGCTTCTCCGCCACGATGCGGGAGGTGCGGACCTCCTCGAAGCCGAGCTCTGGATGCATGTGGAAGTCGCGGCGCCACTCCGTCATCTCGGGGTGGAACTCGGCGACGCGGTTGATGATCGGCAAGGGGACGACTCCTTTGAGGGGTCAAGAAAACGTCTGGCGCAGCCCCTCGGCAAGGGGGCGGGGCCGGATGCCCAGAATTTCTCGCATCGGCCCGATATCGAAATCCTTGTCCTCGGTCAGCCGCCGGATCTCCTCGGCGCCGATGCGGGGCAGGAAGGGCAGGATGCGGGTGAGGGGGCTTGCCGCCATGAGAAGCCCTGCGCCCAGCGGCAGGATCGGCCGGGGCCGGAGCCCGGCGGCGCGGGCGACCTCGGCGCAGAAATCGCGATAGGCCAGGGCCTCAGGCCCGGCGACGACGATCACCCGGGCATCGCCGTTGCCGAGGCCCGCGGCGGCGATCAGGCTCCGCGTCACATCGTCCTGGTGGATGGGCTGGACCAGGCTGCGCCCGCCACCCGGCAGCGGCAGCACCGGCAGGCGCCGCATGAGGGCCGCGAGGCGCTGGACATTGTCCTCGCCCTCGGCGCCGTAGATCATGGTGGGGTGCAGCATCACGCCGGCGCGGCCGCTGGCCAGGAAGGCGGCCTCGCCCGCGCGCACGCCGTCCCCATGCTCGTCCGGCCACTTCGAGTAGCGCCGCGTGCTGCCCATCAGGACGATGCGCGCACCGGCCGGCGCGGCCGCCAGGATGGCCGCCGCGTGGCGCGCATGCGCGCAGGAGATCACGACCTTCGCGCCGTCCAGTGCCGTGCGCAGAGAGGCCGCGTCGCGCAGGTCCGCCAGCGTATGGGGCGCGGCGATCCCGAGCGCCGACCATTTGGCGGCGTCGCGGACCACGGCGCGGAAGGGCTGGTCCAGGGCCCGGCAGAGCGCCGAGCCGGAACGGCCCGACGCGCCGATGATGGCGATCATCGCCCCTCGGGCAGGAGGAAGCGGAGATCCGCGCCCTGCGGCGCCTGCAGCACCTCGCGATGCACCAGCGCGTCCCAGCCGCGCTTGGGCTGCTCGCGCGACTTCCACTCGGCGCGGCGCCTGGCCAGCTCCGCCTCGTCCACCAGCAGGTCGAGCGTGCGGTTCTCCACCGAGAGGCGGATGCGGTCGCCCGTCCTCACCAGGGCGAGCGGCCCGCCGGCCTCGGCCTCGGGCGAGATGTGCAGGACCACGGTGCCGAAGGCGGTCCCGGACATGCGGCAGTCGCTCATGCGCACCATGTCCTTCACGCCCGCGCGGGCCAGCTTGCGAGGGATGGGCAGGTAGCCGGCCTCGGGGAAGCCCGCCGTGCTCAGCGGGCCCGCCCCCTTCAGGATCATGATGTCGCCCTTCTCGACATCGAGGTCGTCGCTGTCGATGCGGGCGGCGAGGTCCTCCACGCCGTCGAACACCATGCAGCGCGCCTCGGTCTCGAAGAGGCTCGGCGTCGCGGCGCTGCGCTTCAGGATCGCGCCGTCCGGCGCCAGCGAGCCGAAGAGCGAGACGATGCCGCCCACCGGGGAGACCGGCTCGTTGCGCGCCTTGATGTAGGTGCGGTCCACGAAGGCCGGGCCCGCGCCGATGCGCTCGCCGAGCGTCTTGCCGTCCACGTCCTTCTCGTCGAGGTGCAGCAGGTCGCGCAGCTCGTGCAGCAGCGCCACCATGCCGCCGGCGAAGTGGAAGTCCTCCATGTAGCCTTCGCCGGTGGGCTTGAGGTCCACCAGCACGGGCGTCGTGTCGCTGAGCTCGTTCAGGCGGTGGTAGTCGATCTTGATGCCCACGCGGCCCGCGATCGCGGCCAGGTGCACCAGGGCATTGGTCGAGCCGCCGAGCGAGAGTAGCACGCGCAGCGCGTTCTCGACGCTCTTCTCGGTGATGATCTCGTCCGGCCGCACGGGCTTGTGGATGAGGCGCACGGCCTGGGCGCCCGCTTCCTCGGCGGCGCGCAGGCGGTCGGCATGGACGGCGGGGATGCTCGCCGCGTCCAGCGGCATGAAGCCGAGGGTGGAGGTCAGGCAGGCCATGGTGCTGGCGGTGCCCATGACGCCGCAGGTCCCGGCGGTGACGGCCAGCGAGCCCTCGACCTCCTGGATGCGCTCCTCCGACACGTCGCCCGCGCGGTAGCGAGCCCAGTAGCGGCGGCAGTCGGTGCAGGCGGCCAGGCGCTCGCCCTGGTAACGGTTGGCGCTCATGGGCCCGACGACGAGCTGCACGGCGGGCGTGCCCGCGCTGGCGGCGGCCATGAGCTGGGCGGGCACCGTCTTGTCGCAGCCGCCGATGAGCACGACCGCATCCATCGGCTGGGCCGCGATCATCGCCTCGGTGTCGAGCGCCATGAGGTTGCGGTAGTGCATGGAGCAGGGCGTGAGGTAGGGCTCGCAGAGGCTGATGGTCGGGAAGGCCAGCGGCAGGGCGCCCGCCATCAGCACGCCGCGCTTCACGGCCTCGATGAGCTCTGGCGCCGTGCGGTGGCAGTTGTTGAGGTCGCTGCCCGTGTCCACGATGCCCACCACGGGCCGGCTCAGCGCATCGGCCGAGTAGCCCATGGATTTCGCGAAGGAGCGCCGGAGGTAGAGGGCAAATTCCTTATCGCCGTAGTTCGCGGCGTTCCGCGCCAGACCCTTCTTCTCGCTCATGATTTCCGTGTCGCTTCATCCAGGGGTTATGCCCGCACGCTGCATCAATTCCCGGTTTTGCGCCAGTTCCCGCCGGATGCGTTCCACCAGCGCGGCCTCCCCCGTGGGCGTGGGGCCGAGGCCCTGGCTCTCCATGAAGGCGAGGGTGCGCGGGTCGTTGAAGCTCTCGGCGGCGGCGCTGCCGAGGCGGGCCTTGATGGGCGCGGGCAGGTTGGGGGGCGCGTGCAGCGCGTACCAGGCGCCGCCGCCGAAGCCGGGAAAGCCCTGCTCGGCCACCGTGGGGATGTTGGGAAAGGCGGGCAGGCGCTCGGTGCTGACGGTGCCCAGCGCGCGGACCCGCCCCTCCTCGATATGCCCGCGCGAGGCGGCGAGCAGCGCGATCATGCAATCCGCCCGGCCCGCGATGACGTCGGTCAGGGCCGGGGGGGCGCCGTTGTAGGGCACGTGCAGCATCTCGACCCCCGCGCGGCCGGTGAGGTCCAGCATGGGAAGATGCGCCGTGGTGCCGATGCCCCAGCTGGCATAGGAAAGCTGCCCCGGCCGGGCCTTCGCCGCGGCGAAGAGCTCCTCCAGGCTCCGCCAGCGCGGGTTGGCCACCAGCATGGCATGCGTGTCGCAGAGGGCTGTGATGGCGGTGAAATCCTCGATGGGGTCGTAGCCCGGGTTGCGGAGCGCCAGGGGCGCCATGGCGAAGGTGACGACGGTGCCGACGAGCAGCGTCTGGCCGTCCGGCCGGGCCCGGGCGACGGTACGGGCCGCGATGGTGGTGGAGGCGCCGGGCTTGTGGTCCAGCACGAAGGAGCCGCCGAGCCGCTGCGTCAGCCCCTCGGCCAGGATCCGCCCCACCACGTCCGAGGCGCCGCCGGGCGAGTAGGGAATGACGAGGGCGGTGGTCGAGGACTGGGCCTGGGCGAGGGCAGGCGCGGCCAGAAGGGGCGCAGCCACGAGGCCGCGTCGCGTGATGGTCATCCGTTTCTCCCTAGTATTCCTTGATTGGCGCGCAGCCTGGGGCCCCGCCCGGCGGCGCCGCAAGGGGAAAGCGAGAATGTGGTATGATGATACCACGTCAAAAAATCGCGCTTATCGCTTGACGTTCGGCGATGGAGGCGGCAGATAGCGCGCCGTAACTCAAGTTGTCTCGAAGGTTCAGATGCTCAGCACACAGACCCGCTCGCTGAAGCCGGCGGAGGTCCAGAAGAACTGGTGGGTGATCGACGCCGAGGGCCTGGTGCTCGGCCGTCTCGCCACCATCGTCGCCAACCGGCTGCGCGGCAAGCACAAGCCGCAGTTCACCCCGCATGTCGATTGCGGCGATCACGTCGTGATCGTGAACGCGGACAAGGTGAAGCTGACCGGCAACAAGGCCGATCAGTCCGTCTTCTACTGGCACACCGGCTACGCCGGCGGCATCAAGGGCCGTTCGGCCCGTGCGCTGCTCGACGGCCGTTTCCCGGAGCGGGTCGTGACCAAGGCAGTCGAGCGCATGATCACGCGCGGTCCCCTCGGCCGGAAGCAGATGGAAAACCTGCACGTCTATGCCGGCACCGAGCATCCGCATGCCGGTCAGAGCCCCGTGGCTCTCGATGTCGCCGCCATGAACCGCAAGAATGTCGCCTCTGGCGGCGCCCAGAAGGCCTAAGAGATCATGAGTGAGCAGACCACGGCGAACTCTCTCGCCGACCTCAAGAACCTGGTTCAGGGCACCCCGGCCGCGGCCGGCACCGATGCCGCTGCCCCGGTGCAGCCGAAGCGCGACGCCCAGGGCCGCGCCTATGCGACGGGCGGCCGTAAGGAATCGGTGGCCCGCGTGTGGGTGAAGCCCGGCAAGGGCGTCTTCACCATCAACGACCAGCCCGCGTCGAAGTACTTCGCGCGCCCCGTTCTGCGCATGCTGATCGCCCAGCCCTTCCTGGTGGCCGACCGCTACCAGGCCTTCGACGTGGTCGCGACGGTGACCGGCGGCGGGCTTTCGGGCCAGGCCGGCGCGGTGCGTCACGGCATCAGCCGCGCGCTCGTGAACTACGAGCCGGAGCTGCGCTCGATCCTGAAGAAGGCCGGCTTCCTGACGCGCGACCCGCGTGCGGTCGAGCGTAAGAAGTACGGCAAGATGAAGGCGCGACGTTCCTTCCAGTTCTCCAAGCGCTGACGCCCAGCGGACCGGGCGTCACGCCCGGTCTGCATGCCGGCTATCTCGAAGGGGCGGGTCCGCAAGGGCCCGCCCCTTTTGTTTTTCCTCACGCTTTGCTTCAGACTTTCCGCAACAGGAGGGCCCCCATGGCCAAGGTTCCGAGCATCTTCATCGACGGCGAGAGCGGCACGACGGGGCTTCAGATCCGCGCGCGCCTGGCGAACCATCCCGGAATCGAGATCCGCTCCATCGCGGACGCCGACCGCAAGGACCCCGCCGCCAAGCGCAAGCTGATGGAGCAGGTGGACGCCGTCGTGCTGTGCCTGCCGGATGCCGGCGCCAAGGAGGTCGCGGCCATCGCCGCCGGGATGGGCGACGCCGCGCCCAAGCTGCTCGACGCCAGCACCGCCCATCGCGTGGATCCCGACTGGGTCTATGGATTCCCCGAGCTGACCGAGGGCCATGCCGCCAAGATCGCCGCTGCCCATCGCGTGGCGAATCCAGGCTGCTACCCCACGGGCGGTATCGCGCTGATCCGGCCGCTGGTGGATGCGGGCCTCATCCCGCCGGACTACCCGATCACGGTGAACGCGGTCTCCGGCTACACGGGCGGCGGCAAGTCCATGATCGCGGAGTTCGAGGAGACGAAGTCGGCCGGCCCGTTCTTCCTCTACGGCCTCACGCTCGAGCACAAGCACGTGCCTGAGCTCCAGCTCTACGGCGGCCTCACGGTGCGTCCGCTCTTCGTGCCCAGCGTGGGCGATTTCGCGCAGGGCATGCTGGTGAGCGTGCCGCTGCACCTCGACGCGCTGCCCGGCAAGCCGAAGCCGCGCGATCTGGAGGCCGCGCTTCAGGTCCGCTACGCGCAGTCCGGCTGGGTCGAGGTCGTGCCCGCCGATGGCGCGCAGCGGCTGGAGCCCACCGCACTCAACGGCAGCAACAAGCTGGAGCTGCGGGTCTATGGCAACGCCAGGCACAACCAGGCGGTGCTGGTGGCCAAGCTCGACAATCTGGGCAAGGGTGCATCCGGCGCGGCCGTGCAGAATCTCGGCCTGATGCTGGGTGTGGACGTCAACGCGGCGCTGCCGCTGAAAATGGCTGCTGAATGAACGGACCTCTTTTCCCCTTCGAAGGAAAGCTGCCCAGCGTGCATGAGCACGCCTGGGTGGCGCCCACTGCTGCCGTGATCGGCGACGTCACGATCGGCGAGAAGTCGAACATCTGGTACCATTGCGTGCTGCGCGGGGATTCCAACTTCATCCGCATCGGTGCCCGCACGAACATCCAGGACGGCACCATCATCCATGTGAACTCGGGCAGCTTCCCGACGACCATCGGCGACGACGTGACGGTGGGCCATGCGGCCATCATCCATGCCTGCACGTTGAAGGACCGCGCCTTCGTGGGCATGGGCGCCACCGTGCTCGACGGCGCGGTGATCGAGGAGGGGGGTGTTCTGGCGGCGGGCTCCGTGCTGCCGCCGGGCAAGCGCGTGCCCTCGCTGGAGCTCTGGATGGGTAATCCGGCGAAACTGGTGCGCGTGCTGACGCCCGAGCAGCGGGCCGGATTCGATACGACCGCGCCCCATTATGTCGAGCTCTCGGGGCGTCATCGCGCCTCGCTCCGTTCCACTTCGTAACTTGGAGCGGAAGGCGGGGCAGGGGTAACCTTCCCGCCATGAGGAAGATCGTCCAGGCGGCTGTTCTGCTGGCCCCGCTCTCGGCCTGCGCGCTGGGTTCGCCGCCTCCCAGCGCCTCGCTGCCGGGGGATGTGATCACGGGCGGAACCGACCCGATGCGGGCGGCGATCCTGGGCTCCGCCTATAGCTTCAACCGGCAGAGCACGCCGGCCGAGCGCATGCGCGCCGCCGCCCTCGTCGAATACCTGGCGGCCAACTACAATTGGGATCATCGCTGGGTGGAGTACACGCCCACCACCGGTCCCGCGCTTCTCGCCTCGCGGGCAGAGCTTCATCGCGCCTTCGGCATCGCACCCGATGCGCCGCCGCAGCTGGTGGTGGACGGGCTGATGGACACGTCTCGCACGCTCTCCCGCGGCGCGCAGCCGGTCCTGCCCGCCAACGTCTTCTCCGAGCCGCGCATGACGCTGGCCCAGCTCACGACCCCGTCCGACCTGCCGGCCACCCGCGTCGCCACGGGAATGATGGAACGGGAGCTGCTCCGTATCGACGCCGACCGCTACAATGGCGGTCCCGGGGGATCCGGGGGCGGGGGAGGTGGCGCGCATCCCTGAGGCGCCCTTGCGGCCGCTCCCTGGCGGCCGATGTTTCATGTCATACTGGCCGCCAGACTCGCGGCCCGCTGAGCCATAAGGATCGAATGATGCTTCGTAAGACACTGCTCGCTTTGCCGCTGCTGGCCGCAGCTTGCGGAACATCGCCCTTCACGCCGCCCGCCGATACGGCGGCGCTGCCGCGTGACGCCATCGTGGGCGCGGGGGATCCGTCGCGCAGCGCCATCATCTCCACGAGCGCGGCGCTGGGCCGGCAGCAGCGGCTCGACCCCGCGGGCGCGGCGCGCACCATCGCGCAGATGGAGTTCCTGGCGGTCGACCTGCCGCAGAACGTCACGCTCTACAACGCCTCCTCGACGCTGGAGCCGCAGTTCCGCGCGGCGCGCCGCGAGTGGCGCTCGGCGCTGGACATCGCGCCGGATGCGCCTGCGCAGCCGGTGATCAACGCGCTCTACTCGGCGGGCCGTGCCCTCGATGCGGGCCAGCGCGATGCGGCCGCGGCGGCGCTTCCGCCCACGCTCTTCCGCCAGGGCGGCGCGGCGACCCTGGCTCGGCTCGCGGCGCTGCCGCCGCTGCCGCAGTCGGCCTCGGCCGCCGCGACGGCGCAGCAGGCGCTGCAGACCAGCCAGCCGTCGAAGATCCTGTGAAGCGCCGCCCCCTCCTGGCCGGCCTTCTTCTCGCGGGCTGCGCCGGGCCGGGGCTGACCGTGCCGGAACCTGTCCGGCTGCCGCGCGATTCGGTGGAAGGGGCGGGCGATCCGACCCGGGCCGCCGTGTCGCGCAGTGCCTTCGCCTTCGGCACGCAGGCCGGGCTCCGCGCCCGGCCGGGTGCCGCGGCGCGGGCCATCGCCGATATGGAGTATCTGGCGTCGGCCCTCCCGGTCGACCCGAACTTCCAGCAGCGCGATCCGCTGCTGGCCGGGCGCTTCGTCCAGGCACGGGCGGAATGGCGCCAGGCCCTGGGCATCCCGGCCGAGGTGCCGGCCCAGGCGGTGATCGACAGCTTCTACGCCGTGTGGCGCGCGACGAATGCGCGCGATGCCACCGCGGCCGCGGCCGCCATTCCGCCGGCGGTGATGCCGCCGGGCGGGCAGGCCGCCCTGGTGCGGCTCGCGCAGCTGCCGCCCTTGCCGCAGACCGCGCTGGCTGCCAGCGCCGCGTCCCGCGTGATGTTCGAGGGCAACCAGCCCCATCTCGGCCAGCGCCGGCTGTGAGGCTTCCCCTTTTCCTGGCGCTCGCCGCGCTGACGGCCTGCGCCGAGATGACGCGCCCCCGCGCGCCCGAGCCGCCGAGCGCATTGGCCGGCGGCGTGATCGTGCCGCAGCCCTTGCCCGTGATCCTCGACCTCGCCACGCGCGATTTCGACATGGCGGGCGCGAACCTCCAGGGCCATCCGGCGGAAACGGCTCTGGCCGTCGCCCGGCTGGAATGGCTGGGCGGGGAGGCCCGGCCGGGCCGTCGCCTCGCGGAGCTGCAGCCTTCCTATCTCTTCGCTCTGCGACGGGCCGTCGCCGAGGCGCGCCAGATCATGGCCATTTCACCCGACGCGCCGGCCGAGGCGACGGTGCCGGCCCTGCTCGCGGCCGCCGCGGCGCTGCGCCGCGACGACACCGCGGCGGCCGAGGCCGCGCTTCGCGGTCCCGCCTTCCAGCCGACGGACCGGCCGCAGGTTCGCCGCCTGACCGAGCCTGGCGCCTTCCCCGATACCGCCCTGGCGCTTCCGGCCCTGCGCGAGGAGGTGACGCGACTGATCGCGACGAACCGCGCGGATCCGGCACTGCTCTACGACAACACGCGCTCGGGTATCACCACCTATGGGCTTGGCGGCACGACCGACCTCTAGATATATGAAAATATTGATTTTTCTGTCCGGCTGTGCCATAAGCGCGCTCGGCGGCGGCGGAGCTGCGTCCAGCCGCGAGGCGCCGGTAAGATAGTAAGATAGTAAGATAGTAAGGCAGCTCAGTCGGCCGCCATCACCTTCACATAGCTGCCCGGTGCATCCTCGATCGGCTTCAGCTTGCCCGTGCCGGGTACACGCGCGGGAACCTCCGCCTTGTCGAGTGCGGTCACCCAGCGCTGCCAGTCGGGCCACCAGCTTCCGGCGAGTTCTGTGGCTCCCGCAAACCATTCCTCGGGGTCCTGCGGCAGGTCGGTGTTGATCCAGTGGCTGTACTTGCCGGAATCGGGCGGGTTCACGACGCCGGCGATATGGCCGGATGCGGCCAGCACGAAGCGGACGGGCCCCGAATAGACCTGGGTGGCGCGATAGGTGCTCTTCCAGGGCGCGATGTGGTCCTCGCGCGTCGAGATCATATAGGTCGGCGTCTTGATCTTGCGGAGGTCGATCTTCGTGCCCAGCAGCTCGATGGCGCCGGGCTTGATCAGGTCGTTCTCCTGGTACATCCGGCGCAGGTAGAAGCTGTGCATCCGCGCGGGCATGCGCGTGCTGTCGTCGTTCCAGTAGAGAAGGTCGAACGGGAAGGGGTCCTGGCCCAGCAGGTAGTTGTTCACCACGAAGGACCAGATGAGGTCGTTCGCGCGCAGCATGTTGAAGGTCGTCGCCATCTCGCTGCCTTCGAGGAAGCCGCGCTTGCTCATGCGGTCCTCGAGCGACTTCAGCTGCTCCTCGTCGATGAAGACGCCGAGCTCACCGGCCTCCTCGAAATCCGTCATGGTGACGAAGTAGGTGGCCGACTTGATCCGGTTGTCGCGCTTGGCCGCCATGTAGGCCAGCGTGGTCGCGAGCAGCGTGCCGCCGAGGCAATAGCCTATGGCGTTCACGTCGCGCTCGCCGGTCGCGGCGTGGATCGCGTCGAGCGCGGCCAGCACGCCCTCGGTCATGTAGTCCTCGAAGCCCTTTTCCGCGAGGTGCTCGTCCGGGTTCACCCAGGAGGCGACGAAGACCGTATGCCCCTGGTCCACCGCCCAGCGGATGAAGCTGTTCTTGGGGCGCAGGTCGAGGATGTAGAATTTGTTGATCCACGGCGGGAAGATGACCAGCGGTCGCTTGAGCACCTTGGCCGTCGTGGGCGCGTACTGGATCAGCTGCATCAGCGGCGTCTGGAACACGACCTTGCCGGGCGTGACGGCGATGTTCTCGCCCACCTTGAACTTGCTGTCGTCCGTCATGCGGATGCGAAGCTGGCCCTTGCCGCGCTCGAGATCCGCCAGCAGGTTGGACAGGCCTTTCAGCAGGTTGGCGCCGCCTGTCTCGGCGGTGCGGCGTAGCACCTCGGGGTTGGTCAGCACGAAATTCGCGGGGCTCATCGCGTCCACGAACTGCCGCGTGTAGAAATCCACCTTCTGCGCGGTCTTGGGATCGAGCCCATCGGCGCTGTGGACGGCGTTGGTGAAATACCGGGCGGAGAGCAGGTAGGATTGGCGGATGAAGTCGAAGACCTCGTTCTCCCGCCAGGCTTCGTCCTTGAAGCGGCGGTCGCCCTTGGCCTCGGCGATCACGGGTCCGACATCGGTTTCGCCCAGGAAGCGCCGCGCCGTGTTGGACCAGAGGGTCAGGTAGTCCTGCCAGAAGCCGAGCTGCGCCTGGACCAGCCCGGCCGGGTTGGTCATGAGGCGGGCGGTCATCTCCAGGAAGGCCGTGCCGATGTTGAGCGGGTCGGCCGAGGGCGCGCTCTCCGCCTGCCGCTTCATGAAGTCCTGGACGATGCGCTGCCCGCGCTCCGCAACCTCGGCCATGGTGCGCGATACCTCGGCCGCGTCGGGCATATGGAAGTCCGAAGGCGGCTTGCCGCCCGGTGTCTGGCTCATTCGACTGCGTTCCGCCCTTTGAGGACCGTGCTCTCTTTCGCCGGGGCCGTCCCAGGGGTTATGGAGAGACATGGCCCGACCTGCGCAAAAACCTAGAGAGCGGCTGACGCGCGATCAAGCGCGGCGCTTCGCGGCTGCAATGCTGTTGCTGGGCCTCGGTGCATGCACATCGGACGCGCAGGTGAACCCGCGGCTCTTCTTCCGGGACCTCTCCGGCGCGTCGATGGATTCGCGCCTGCTGCCGCCGGGCATGGACCGGCCCACGCCCAACCTCGCATCGGTCCCGCCCATTCCCGAGCGACCCGATCCCGCGGCCCGCGAGGCGCTGACGCGGCGGCTCCAGGCCGAGCGCGACGCCAATTCGGCCGAGACCCCGCGCGGGCCCGACGCGCGGCTCGCCGACACGCCGTCGCCGGGGCAGCCGCCGATTCCCGCGCGCCCGCCCGCGCCGCCCGCGCTGGCTGCGGCGGCGCCGGTACCCTGGGTGCAGCCAGGCGCGGGCACGCCCTTGCGACCCTCCACGCCCGCGCGCACCGATGGCCCCCCTGTTATCCGCCCGCCCGAGCTTTTGACGCCCGACCGGCTCACCCCAGGGGACGTGCCCAGCCTGCCCACGCCGGACCTGCTCGGCCCGGCGCCTGGGGCGGGCACGCCGCCTGCGGCGCCAATCGCCCCCGGCGACGTGCCGGCGCCCCCGCCCGCGGAGCTGCTGGCGCCGCGCTAGCCAGCCCGGCTTCCACGGCGCTTTCCGTGGGCGGCCCGAGCCTTTAAACACGGCCCGCTTTCGTTCCACTGGGAGGGCCATCATGGCCGAAGAGTTCCACCGCATCCGCCGCCTGCCGCCCTATGTCTTCGCCGAGGTGAACTCGGCCAAGGCCAAGGCACGCGCGGCAGCGGAGGACATCGTGGACCTCGGCATGGGCAACCCCGACAGCCCGACGCCGCCGCATATCGTGGCGAAGATGATCGAGGCGGTGCAGGACCCCCGCACGCACCGCTACTCGATGTCCAAGGGCATTCCCGGCCTTCGCCGCGCGCTCGCCGGCTATTACGCCAACCGTTTCGGCGTGAAGCTGGACCCCGAGACCGAGGTTGTGGCGACGCTCGGTTCCAAGGAAGGGCTCGCGAACCTCGCGCAAGCGATCAGCAGCCCGGGCGACACCATCCTGGTGCCCAACCCGTCCTACCCGATCCATCAGTTCGGCTTCATCATCGCCGGCGCCTCGGCGCGCTTCATCCCCTACACGCCGGATGACGCGATGCTGGAGGCGATCGTGCGCGCGGTGAAGCATTCCGTGCCGAAGCCGACCGCGCTGATCGTGAACTTCCCGTCCAACCCGACGGCGCTGCTCGCGACGCGGGAGTTCTACAAGGAGCTGGTGAAGATCGCGCGCCAGTACGAGCTCTTCATCCTGAGCGACCTCGCCTATGCCGAGCTCTATTTCGGCGATACGCCGCCGCCGTCCGTGCTCGAGATTCCGGGCGCGATGGACTGCACGGTCGAGTTCACCAGCCTCTCCAAGACCTACAACATGCCGGGCTGGCGCATGGGCTTCGCGGCGGGCAATCCGCGGCTGATCTCGGCGCTGGCGCGGGTGAAGTCCTATCTGGACTACGGCGCCTTCACGCCCATCCAGGTCGCGGCGGCCGCCGCGCTCAATGGCCCGCAGGACTGCGTGGCCGAGATGCGCGAGCTGTACCGCGAGCGGCGCGAGGTGCTCGTGAAGGGCCTGCAGCAGGCGGGCTGGGACGTGCCCTCGCCCGAGGCCTCGATGTTCCTCTGGGCGCCGATCCCCGAGAAGTTCCGTCACCTCGGCTCGGTCGAGTTCTCGAAGCTGCTGCTTGCTAAGGCCAAGGTGGCCGTGGCGCCGGGCATCGGCTTCGGCGAGCACGGCGACGGCCATGTGCGCATCGCCATGGTCGAGAACAACCAGCGCATCCGCCAGGCGCTCCGCGGCATCCGGAGCTTCCTGCAGGGCGACAATGCGGGCCCCGTCTCGCAGGAAGAAGTGCAGTCCGTATGAACAAGCCTCTTAAACTGGGTGTGGCCGGCCTCGGCACGGTCGGCGCCGGCGTGCTCGGCCTTCTGAAGGGCAATGCCGAGGTGATCGCCGCGCGGGCCGGCCGCCCGCTGGAACTGGTGGCCGTGTCGGCGCGCGACCGCACGCGCGACCGTGGAGTGGATCTCTCGGGCGTGACCTGGCACGAGGATCCCGTGGCGCTCGCCGCCGACCCGAATGTCGAGATCGTGGTCGAGCTGATGGGCGGCTCCGAAGGTCCCGCGCGCGCGCTGGTCGAAGCAGCGCTGGCCGCGGGCAAGCCCGTCGTGACGGCCAACAAGGCGCTGCTGGCGACGCATGGCGCGGCGCTGGCGCGGCTGTCCGAGAAGTGGGGCGCGACGCTTGCCTACGAGGCCGCGGTGGCGGGCGGCATTCCCGCCATCAAGGCGTTGCGGGAGGGGCTGGCGGGCAACCGCATCAGCCGGGTGGCCGGCATCCTGAACGGCACCTGCAACTACATCCTGACCGAGATGCGCGTGAAGGGGCTGCCCTTCGGTGAGGTTCTCGCGACGGCCCAGGAGCTCGGCTACGCCGAGGCGGACCCGGCCTTCGACATCGACGGCGTGGACGCGGCGCATAAGCTCGCGATCCTGGCGGCGCTGGCCTTTGGGCACGAGGTGGATCTTCCCTCGCTGCACATCGAGGGCATCCGCAACGTCTCGGCGCTGGATATCTCGCTGGCGGGCGAACTCGGCTATCGCATCCGCCTCCTGGGCATCGCGAGCCGGGGCGAGGACGGCGTGACCGCGCGCGTCCATCCCTGCATGGTGCCCGAGAGCAGCCCCATCGCCCATGTCGACGGCGTCTTCAACGCTGTCCTGGCCGAGGGCGACGCGGTGGGCCGGGTCATGCTCCAGGGCCGTGGCGCGGGCGGCGGCCCGACGGCCAGCGCCGTGGTGGCGGACCTGATCGACATCGCGCGCGGCTGTCTGGCCCCGGTCTGGGGCGTGGCCACCGGCAAGCTCGACCATTCGCCGGCCGTGCCCATGGAAAGGCATCGCGGCGCCTATTACCTGCGCTTGATGGTGCTGGATCAGCCGGGCGTGATCGCGGATGTGACGGGCGTGCTCCGCGATGCGACAATCAGCCTCGAATCCATGTTGCAGCATGGCCGCTCGCCCGGCGAGCCGGTGCCCGTCGTGCTGGTCACCCATGAGTGCGAGGAGGCACAGATGCAGTCCGCTCTCTCCCGGATCTCGGCCCTGCCGAGCGTGGTGGAACCGCCGGCCCTGATCCGGATCGAGGCGCTCTGATGCGCCGCGCGCTTCTCGCCGCGCTGCTGATGGCTGCGCCCCTGCCTGCTTTCGCGCAGGGAGCTGAATCCCGGCTGCGCATCGCCGAGGAAGGCAGCGTCCGCACCATGCCGGATGAGATGGTGGCAAGCCTGCGCGTCGAGGCGCGCGCGCCGACTGCCGCCGCCGCGCAGGATGAGGTAAACCGCCGCGTGGCCGCTGCGCTGGAGGCGGCGCGTGGCGTGGCCGGCGTGCAGGCCGCGACGCGCGGCTATTCCACCCACACCGATGCCGAAAGGCAGCAGGCCGTGGCGCAGCAGTCCATCGAGCTCAAGAGCGGACAGGGGGCGGCTCTGCTTGCTCTGCTGGCTCGGCTTCAGGGCGACGGGCTGTTGCTCGACCATGCCGGCTGGCAGCTGACGCCGGCCGCTGGCCGCGCCGCGCGTGACGGGGCGACCAACGAGGCCATCCGGGGCGTCCAGGCCCGCGCCGCTGCCGTGGCGCGTGAGCTGGGCATGCGCGTCGCCGAGATGCGCGAGCTGTCGGTGGACGTGGTGCCCGAGGGCCCGCGGCCGATGATGGCGATGCGGGCCTCCGGCCCCGCCGAGCCCAACGTCACCGCCGAAGAGATCACGACGACGGCCCGCGTTTCGGCCGAATTCAAGCTCCGCCGCTAGGACATGATGAGGTCGCTTTCGCTTCCTCATCATGTCCTGGCGTTTGTTGATCGTGGGATTCGGACCTCCGGCGCCTTCGCGCCTGCGGTCATCCCGCTTTAGAGAGGGACCAGACAGAGATGAGCGACACCGAGACGAGGCCCTCCACGATCGTGGACCGCAACCTGGCGCTGGAGCTGGTGCGCGTCACCGAGGCCGCCGCGCTGGCCGCCAGCTCCTGGGTGGGCAAGGGCGACAAGAACGCCGCTGACGGCGCCGCCGTGGAAGCCATGCGCCATGCCTTCGATTCCGTCGCGATCCACGGCACGGTCGTGATCGGCGAAGGTGAGATGGACGAGGCGCCGATGCTCTATATCGGCGAGAAGGTCGGGCTCTACGCCAAGACCGGCGGCGGCATGCTGGCGGATATCGCGGTGGACCCGCTGGAGGGCACCACGCTCACCGCCAAGGGCGGGCCGAACGCGATGGCCGTCGTCGCGCTCGCGGCGCGCGGGGGCTTCCTGCATGCGCCCGACGTCTACATGGACAAGATCGCCATCGGTCCGGGCTATCCCGAGGGCACGATCGACATCGACCGCAGCCCGGCGGAGAACCTTGCGGCGCTGGCCAAGGCCAAGGGCGTTTCCGTCGGCGAGTTGACGGTTTGCGTGCTGGACCGCGACCGGCACAAGGACATCATCCGTGCCTGCCGCCAGGCGGGCGCGCGGCTGAACCTCATTCCGGATGGTGACGTCTACGGCGTCGTGGCCTGCGCCCAGCCGGAGACCGGCATCGACATGTATCTCGGGTGGGGCGGCGCGCCGGAGGGCGTGCTGGCCGCGGCCGCGCTGCGCTGCATCGGCGGCCAGATGCAGGGCCGCCTCATCTTCGAGGAAGAGGCCCAGATCGTCCGTGCCAAGGAGATGGGCATCGACGACCCGAACAAGGTCTACACCATGTCGGACATGGCCTCGGGCGAAGTGATGTTCGCTGCGACCGGCGTCACCAGCGGCCCGATGCTGCGCGGGGTCCGCCTGGTGCCCGGCGGCGCCATCACCCATTCCATTGTGATGCGCAGCAAGACCGGCACGGTCCGCTACGTCGAGGGTCGCCACAACTTCAAGCTGAAACCGGTCTGATGGAGACCGCGCTCGGCGTCGAGCGCAGCCTGACGGGGCGTCGCTGGGTCTGGCGACAGGGCGAGCCCCGGCTCGCCGCCGCATTGTCCCAGCAGCTGGCCTTGCCCGAGATGGTCGGACGGCTGCTGGCGGCGCGAGAGGTTTCGGTCGAGGCGGCGACGTCCTTCCTGGAGCCGACGCTGCGCGCGCTCCTGCCCGATCCGTCCGTGCTGCTGGATATGGACGCCGCCTGCGAGCGTCTGGCCGATGCGGCGCAGCGCGAGGAGACGGTCGCTGTCTTCGCTGACTACGACGTGGATGGTGCCTGCGCCGGCGCCCTGATGGTGGACGCCCTGCGCGCGCTAGGGTGCCGGGCCGCGGCCTATGTGCCGGACCGGCTCGCCGAGGGGTATGGCCCCAATGCGCCCGCCATCACGCGGCTGATGGATGGGGGCGCGACGCTCATCGTCTGCGTGGATTGCGGCATCTCGGCGCATGAGGCGCTTGCGGCGGCTTCGGGCCGGGCCGATGTCGTGGTGCTGGATCACCACAAGGCCGAGGGGCCGCCGCCGCGCGTCGTCGCGGCGGTCAACCCGAACCGGCTGGATTGCGGCTCCGGCCTGCGGCAGCTCTGCGCGGCGGGCGTAGCCTTCCTGGCAGCGGTCGGCATGCAGCGCACCCTTCGCAGGCGCGGCTTCTTCGCCCAGCGGCCCGAGCCCGACCTGCGCGTGCTGCTGGATCTCGTGGCGTTGGCGACGGTCTGCGACGTGGTGCCGCTGATCGGGGTGAACCGCGCGCTGGTGCAGCAGGGGCTTCGTTGCATGGGCCGCCGGGAGCGGCCTGGTTTGGCGGCGCTGCTGGAGCTCTCCGGCGTCCGGGATGCGCCGAGCGCCCATACGCTCGGCTTCGTGCTGGGGCCGCGGATCAATGCCGGCGGCCGGATCTCCGTTCCCGATCTCGGCCTGCGCCTGCTGCTCGAACGTGATCCCATCGAGGCGCGCGCGATGGCCGAGCGGCTGGATGCCGTGAATCGCAAGCGGCAGGAGGTCGAGGCCGGGGTGCTGGCCGCCGCCATGCGCCAGGCCGAGGAGCAGATCGCGGCCGGCCACGCCGTTCTCCTGCTTCATGATGAGGGTTGGCACCCGGGCGTCGTCGGCATCGTGGCGGGGCGCGTGAGGGAGCGGTTCAATCGCCCGGCCTGCGTCGCCGGGTTTGAGAATGGGCTGGGGAAGGGATCAGGGCGCTCGGTGCCGGGCCTCGACCTCGGTGCGGCGGTGATCGCCGCGCGGCAGTCGGGCATGCTCGTCGCGGGCGGAGGCCACGCCATGGCGGCGGGATTTACGATCGAGGCCGGGCGGCTGCCCGAACTCCATGCTCATCTGGACGAGCGCCTGTCAGCGGCCGCGACGCTGCCCGGGGCCGCCGAACTGGTGGTCGAAGGCTCGCTGAACCCTCGCGGAGCGACGGTCGAGCTGGCTGAAAGCATCGGGCGCCTCGCGCCCTTCGGCGCCGGGAATGACGAGCCGGTCTTCGCGCTGCTGCGCGCGCGTGTGGTGAAGGCCAGCCGTGTGGGCAAGGAGGGCGCGACCGTCCGGGCTTTCATCGAGGGCGAGGATGGCGGGCGGCTCAAGGCCATCTGCTTCCGCGCGAAGGACGGTCCCCTGGCGGACGCGCTGCTCACCCCAGGCGGCGGCCCGTTGCTGCTTTCCGGGCATCTCAGGGCCGAGAGCTGGAACGAGCAGACGAGCGCCGCCTTCTTCATTTCGGACGCGGCGCCCGCCCGTCCGTGAGGCGAGGCGCGTTGTCTATGTGGTTCATTTTAAAGATTAATATGAGGAAGAACTTGATTTCTGACTTCAATGATGACGGGCAATACAGTAATTATATTGGATAATTTTGCAGACCTCTAAAAACACACTATATTCCTTGATGCTATATTCTGAAAAAATTTCCGAACCTCCTGATAAACCTTGATTATTTATGATCGATCGACAAATATCGAGCATAAGTTGTAAGCGCGATATCAGGAGATCGTTATGGTTGCATCAGTTCGCCGACCATCGGAGCAGTTGGACCAGCTCGTTCGCCAGAATCTAGGAAATTGGCCTCAGAGGCCCCCTGGCCTTGAGCCCTCCGTCAAGCAGCCCGGGATCTGGTTGCGCGCCCGGCCCGACATCGAGCGCAAGGGCACCCAGCCCTATCTGAAGTTCCCAGGCGCGAACCGCCTCAAGACGCTTCCCGACGGCCTCTATCTGCATTTCAGCGGCAAGGGGGAGGAGCCCTATGTGGACATCCTCAGCATCGAGGCCTGCAGCACATATCAGAACCTCCTCGACAAGCGGTCCCGCTTCGCGCCCAGCACGGGCTCGCTGCTGGCCGTCTGTCCGGTGGAGTGGCTGATGCAGCCCGGCCTGCCCGGCAACAACATTCCCCGCTGGCGCCTGATCCGCATGCTGCGCAAGGAGCCGAAGGAGCCGCTGGTCCTGCCGGTCCGGGATTCCCGCGTTCTCTTCGCCCTCAAGCAGCAACACTACCAGGGCTTCATCGCCAGCCAGACGGCCCATCCGCATGAGTTCTTCTGCCCCATGGATGTCCTGACGGACGCCGAAGGGCCGAAGAATCCGGCGCTGCGCGCGCTTCTCGCGCGCGCCGCCATCGCGTCCAACTTCATGGATATTCCCGAGGAGCGGCGCGGCAGCCGCACCGCGCGCACCAGCCTCGTCTTCCGGCCGAACTGAGGCTCAGAAGAAGAGGGAGTAGAACATCCGCAGGCTCGTGAAGGCCAGGAAGACCGCGAAGGCCCGCTTGAGCAGCGTCGGGCTGATGCTGTGGGCGAGCGAAACGCCCCACGGCGTCGCCAGGATCGAGCCAGGGACGATCAGCGCGAAGCCGATCAGGTTGACCCAGCCGAGCGAGTAGGGCGGCCGGCCATCGGCGCCGATCCCCATCAGGATCAGCCCGATGGTCGCCGGGATGGAGATGATGATCCCGAAGGCCGATGAGGTCGCGACCGCCGAGCGGATGGGCGTGCCGAACATGCCCAGCACCGGCACCCCGACGGTCCCGCCGCCGATGCCCATCATGGCGCTGATGGCGCCGATCGCGATCCCGATCACCTGGCGAAGAATGCCGAAGGGCATGCTGTCGCGAATGCGGAACGCGACGTCCGTGAAGCCCATGTTGATCGCGACCAGCAGCGCGACCGTCGCGAAGACGAGGGTCAGCCCCGGCCCCTTCAGCACGACGGCCAGCGCCGTGCCGATGAGCACGCCCACGAAGATCGGCAGCGCCAAGCTCTTCAGCAGGGGCATGTCGATCGCGCCCTTGGCCCAATGCTTGCGCGCCGAGACGATGGAGGTCGGGATGATCGTGGCCAGCGAGGTCGCAACAGCCACCTTCATCTGCGTCGCCGTCGGCACGTCGAAGAGCGGCAGGATGTAAAAGAGCACGGGCACGATCACGATTCCGCCGCCGACCCCGAAAAGCCCAGCCAGAAGGCCCGAGAGGAGCCCCGTCGCCCCCATCGCAGCCGCCAGTCCGGCCAGCCACAGCCAATGATCCATCTAACTCCGCCCTTTCAGGGATTCGCACGGCCGCCGGCAGGTGGTCGTTCCGCCCTCAGTGCCATAGCTTCCGCCTCACGGCGTGTCATCCCCGAGGGCGGCGACATTGCTGCCCGCGCCACGGCGGCCTACTCAACCCTCACTGGTCCATGAGAGGTTGTTTCGATGAGGATGCTGGGTGTGCTGGGCGGCATGGGACCGCTCGCCTCGGCCGAGTTCATGCGTCAGCTCACGCTGCTCACGCCCGCCGCCCGGGACCAGGATCATGTCCCGGCCGTGCTCTGGTCCGACCCCCGCGTGCCCGACCGCACCGAGGCGCGCGTCCATGGCGGCGAGGATCCGCTGCCCGCCCTCCTGCGCGGGATTCGGGCGCTGGAGGCGGCAGGCTGCGGCGCCATCGCCATTCCCTGCAACACGGCCCATGGCTGGTACGCCCAGATGCAGGCGGCGACCGACCGGCCGATCCTGCATATCGTGGACGCCGCGGCGGCGGCGCTCCGGCGGCTCGGCATCACGGGTCCCGTCGGGCTTATGGGTACGACGGGAACGCTCGCGATGCGCCTCTACCAGGAGCGCCTGGGCGTGGAATGCCTCACGCCCGATGCCGAGACCCAGGCCAGCCTCGTCATGCCGGCCGTGGCCTTGGTGAAGGCGAACCGCGTCGCCGAGGCCTATGCGCCGCTGGCCGAAGTCGCCCGCGGCCTGCGCGCGCGTGGGGCGGCCGCCGTGGTCCTGGGCTGCACGGAAATTCCGCTCGGCATCGCCGCCGGGCCGGAGCTGGAGTTCCCTGTCGTGGACACCATCGCGGCCCTGGCGCTGGCCTCCATCGGCTGGGCCCGGGCGGAGCTTGCCGGGGCGGCGCCCGGCAGCTAACCCTCGGTCCAAACGGAAGGAATGTCCCGATGAGCCAACAGGCCGAAGAGTTCTTCAACATCGCCAACGAGGCCCAGGGCCTCGCGCGCGAGCTCGCGCCCGGCGTCACCACCCGCATTTTCCCCGGCGAGCAGGCCATGCTCTCCGTCGTCACCATCGCGCCGAACGGGCAGGGCACCATGCACAGCCATCCTGAGGAGCAATGGGGCCTCCTGCTGGAAGGCAGCGCCATCCGGATCCAGGGCGGCGAGGAGATCGCCGTCTCCAAGGGCGACTTCTGGCGCACGCCCGGCGGTGTGCCCCACACGATGAAGGCGGGTCCGGAGGGGTGCAAGGTCCTCGACGTGTTTGCGCCCCCGCGGGAGGCATATCGCCGTGCGGGGAAGGGCTTCGCCTCCGCCACTTAGACTCTTCGCGCCGCCATCCCGTCATGCCAGCCTGCGCGCATGAGCGCTTGGCTGGTCCTGACGCTGGCGGTGATAGGCTCCGCCCTCGGCGGATGCCTGGTCTATACGCTGGCGCGTCTCGTCATGCCCGGCGATCCCAAGGTCGCCGATCTCGCGAACCTCGTCATCGTGCGCGTCGGCATCATCCACGCGCTGATCGTCGCGCTGGCCTTCGCCGAGGTGAAGACGAACGAGCTGCACGCCCGCCGCGTCGTGGCGGAGGAGGCGGTGACGGTCTCCGATACCTTCTACGACCTGGAGCGCTACGACCTGCACGCGACCGACGCGCTTCAGCGCGCGGTCGTGCGCTACGCGAGCGATGTGGTGCGGCATGATTGGCCCTCGCTCGCTGCCACGGGCCGCATCAGCGCGGCGGCGTGGGCGAGTTGGTCACATATCCTGAACGGCGCGCTGGACCTTCAGCCCGAAGGCAGCCGGCAGGAGCTGATTCACAAGCGGCTCATCGCCAACATCTACCAGCTCGAGGACCAGCGGCAGCGCCGGGAACTCGACGCGCAGGCGGACCTGCACCCGGTCTTCTGGGTGGCCTCGGTGGTCGGCCTGATCATCATGTGCGCCTGCCTAGGCACCTATCCGCCCAGGCGCTCGACCTACCTCATGATTGCGGTCTTCGCCGGCTTCACCGGCGCCGTGGTCTACCTGGCCTACGACGTGACGACGCCCTTCGCGGGGTTGTGGATCATCCAGCCCTCGGCGCTGCTGGAGTTCCTGCAGCGCCCGGATATCCAGGCTCTCAGCGGCTGAGGCGCACCAGCTCGCGGATGCGCGCGGCGGCTTCCGTGCCCTTCAGCGCATCCCGCCACATGGTCTCGGCGACGCGCTGGTGAATGGCCACTGCTTCCTCCGCCGCCGTGACGCCGGCCACGCCCGTGGCCGTCAGGGGAGGGGTATCGGCCGGGATCGGCGAGGTGACGACATGGGCGCGGTCGCGCCCCCGCAGGATCATGAAGGGCGCGGCGGGCTGGGTGCCGGCGGCGAGCCCGATCTGCAGGCCGATGGGTACGCTCTCCATCAGGTCGGCGACGGCCTCGGCCTCTTGCTGGGCGGCGATGCGGGCACGGGTCCGGGTCGCCTCGGGGATGTTCAGCCCGGGCGCGACGCCCTCGGCCAGGAAGTTGCGGAGCATCCCCTCGCTGAGGACCGCGATCACGGTCGGCCGCTTCTGGTTGTAGAGCCGCTTCCGCGCGGACAGGGCGCCGAGACCCTGCTCGATCTGCGAGACGGCGGCTGCGCGGTCCGGGCCCGGCGGGACCGACTGGGTCCAGGCCTCGGCCAGCGCACCCTCGAGGGCCTCGCCGCTGATGGGCCAGTGGAAGGCGCCGCCGACCAGGAGAATCTGGTCCGCCTGCTCCTCCAGGCCGCGCAGGCGTTCCTGGAAGGCGGCCGGGCGGGCGAAATACTCGATTCCGATCCCGAGCAGGGAAAGCGGCGAAACCTTCAGCAGTTCAGCCAGCCGGCGGATGGTTTCGAGCTTGATGACCTCGCCCTTCTCGTAGCGGTAGAGGGCGGCGCGCGACACGCCCAGCCGGGCGGCAATCTCCTCGGCCCGCATGCCGGATTCCATACGGTAGGCACGGAGCTGTTGCCCGATGTCAGCGAACTTCATGGAAACCCTTTCAGCCCAGTTCCAGCCAAGGGCTGCAACCATAGGGTGGTAATGCTTTCAAGATACAACCCAGCTTCCCGAGATTAACAATCGCCGCACAAGACGCAATTCCAAAATCGGGACGAAGCGGGAGTCTTACCCCGGGTGCCGATTCGGGACTAGGGTAGGTGCATGGATACCGAGCTCCACGCATCCCTGACCCACTGGCGACGTCACCTTCATGCCCATCCCGGCCTGACGCTGGATGAGGGGGAAACCGCGGCCTTTGTGGTGGAGAAGCTGAAATCCCTGGGCGTGACGGAGATCGAGACCGGCATCGGCGGCCACGGCGTGGTCGCCACGCTCCGCCGCCAGGCGACGGGTGCCGGAGGCAATCGTAGCGTGGGCCTCCGCGCCGACATGGACGCATTGCCCATCCAGGAGGTGAACGAGTCTCTCCCTCATCGGAGCCTCAAGCCGGGCGTCATGCATGCCTGCGGACATGATGGTCACACCGCGGCCCTGCTGGGCGCGGCCGCGCTGCTTCAGGCCGACCAGGAATGGGCCGGCACCGTGCGCCTCGTCTTCCAGCCGGCGGAGGAGGGCGGTGGCGGCGCCCGCAAGATGATCGCGGACGGGCTGTTCAGCCGCTTTCCGATGGACCGGATCTTCGGCTGGCATAACTGGCCGGGGCTCGATGCCGGCACTGTGGCGGTGCACGGCGGGGCCGTGATGGCCGCGGGTGCCCGCTTCGACATTACCTTCGACGGCCATGCCGGCCACGCCGCGCTGCCGCACCTCACCAAGGACCCGATGATCGGCGCTGGCCACGCGATCGTGGCACTGCAATCCATCGTCTCCCGCGACGTGGACCCCATGAAGTCGGGCGTCGTCAGCATCACGGTCGCGACCTCCGGCGAGGCGCAGAACCAGGTTCCGGCCCGCGCCGTCATCAAGGGAACGGCGCGCTGGCTCGATCCGGCGGTGGGCGACCTGATCGAGACCCGCATGCGCGAGATCGTCCAGGGCCTGGCCGTCGCCTTCGGCCTGACGGGCGTGGTCAATTTCAACCGCGGCGTGCCGGTCACCATGAACCACAAGGCCGACGCGGACATCGCGGCGGCCGCGGCGGGCACGGTCACCCAAGTGCGCCTGGACATGCTGCCCGCCATGACGGGTGAGGATTTCTCCTGGTTCCTGGAGGAAGTCCCCGGCGCCTTCGTCTGGATCGGCAACGGTCCTGCCGAGGGCGGGCGGGAGCTGCACAACCCGCACTACGATTTCAACGACGACATCCTGCCCCAGGCCAGCGGCTTTCTCGCCGCCGTGGCGAAGAGGGCTCTCAGCGAGGTCTGACCATGGGCATCACCCGCCTCCGTGCGTTCATCCAGGACATGACCCGCCTGGCCGGCGAACAGCCGTCCGAGGCCCGCTGGCTGGAGGAGGGAGGCGCCTTGCTCAAGTCCCTCGTCTCGAACGACGACTGGCTGCCCGACGCCCTGGCCGAGCCGGGCCCGACCTACCGGCAGTACCTGCTGCATTGCGACCCGCTGGAGCGCTTCAGCGTGGTGAGCTTCGTCTGGGGCATCGGCCAGCGCACGCCGATCCACAATCACAAGGTCTGGGGCCTAGTCGGCATGCTGCGCGGCGCCGAGGTCAGCGTCACCATGCACCCCGAGCCCGGCCGGCCCATGCGATCCGGCCAGGTCGACCACCTGACCCCCGGCGAGGTGGTGGGCGTCGGCTCCGGCGAGGAGGACATCCACTGGGTCGAGAACGCGATTCCCGACCGGCCGTCCATCTCGATCCACGTCTATGGCGGCAATATCGGCGCCATCGAGCGCCACACCTTCGATCCCGCGACCAGCGAGCGGAAGCGCTTCGTCTCGGGCTACACGAATGTCGAGGTGCCGAACCTGTGGGATCGTTCGGCGGAGATCCGTGAGGCGCGACCGGCTCACTGAGCCGCCGCCTTACTATCTTACTATCTTACCCGTGCCTCGCCGGTGCGCGGGCGCAGGACGGGCGTTGATACGCAGACCCTAGCGCCCCGGGCGCCGTGGCGGAATCGCCGAGGCGGCGGAACAGACCCCTGAAAACAGAAGAGGCGTGATCCCGGGGTGGGGATCACGCCTCTTATGCATTCCGGGTCAGGGCGGCCGAAGCCGCGCCGCCTCAGCGGGAGGTCGGACGGGCCGAGGCCACGCGGATCGGCGCGCGCGAGGTGGTGCGGGCGCTCGTGGCGGCCTGCTGGCGGGCCGAGCTCGCCGCGCGGGCGCGGTTGCTGGAGGCCGGCGCCGGCTGGTGCTGCGAAGTCGCGGGGCGGCGCGTGCGGGTCGTGCGCCGCTCGCTCTGATAGGAGTAGGAGACCAGTCGGGCGCGCGGGGCGTCATCGGCATCGGCGAAGCTGCTGCTCGCCGGCGCGTTGTGGATGAAGCCATCGGTCGGATACTCGCGCCCGAAGGTGCTGCTGTCGTAGCCGACCTGCACGCGCACGCGCGTCCAGGAATTGTCGGAGGAGACATCGATCACGCGGACATTGTGCATCACGCTGCCGCGGCGGATGCCCGGGCCGCCCCAATTGGCGTGGTCGATCTCGATCATGCGGGGCTGCACGACGCGGGAGACGACCGCCACATGGCCGGAGCGCATGCCGCCCGATCCCGGGAAGGACAGGATGGAGCCCACGCGCGGGCGCTGGCCGCGGGCGTAGCGGCCGGCGGAGTTCTCCCACCAGTCGCGGCCATTGCCCGAAATCTCCATGCCGGTGATCGAGCGGGCGTAGGGAACGCAGGAGATGCCGCCCCAGCTGCCGCCGCTCTGCCGGCCCGCCTGCTGACGGCCCGGGCGATGCGCGCCGGTGCGGGTGAGGGAGGTGGAGGAACGCGCTTCGGTGCGGCTGTCGCTTCTGGCGGCTTCGGCCTGCTGACTGAACGGCGCAAGGGCCAGAAGCAGACACAACGACAGTTTGGCGACCCTACGGCGCATTCAAAGCCCTCCGATTCCCCCCAACCCCAGGGCGGATGTGAAGGGCGTATCGGCCAGGGTTGCATGCGACAACCCGAGAACCCGTCATATGGCGTAACTGGCCGTGATTTCCCCATACGGGACCCGCATGGCGGCTGAAATCAGGAAGATGATCCCAGGAAGCCCAGCGCCGGGGCCAGATGCCACAGTGTTGCGGCGCTACCGCCACAGTGATTCTACGTAGTCCCATCCGCGTGGGCCGCATGACAGGACTGCAAAAGCCTCCCATAGAAAGAGGCTATGGAATGAAAAATCGCGCCGGAACGGATTGTCCCGGCGCGATCCTGTCGGAATACGCCCCAGCCGATCCGGCGGGGCGAATCGTTTGCGAACGTTACTTGCAGGCCGTGACCATGATTTCCACGAGATGGCGCGGATCGGCCATGTTCGCCTGCACGCAGGCGCGCGCCGGGCGGCCGGCATCGCCCAGCCACTCCACCCACACCTTGTTCATGGCGTCCCGGTCGCGGATGTCCTTCAGCCAGATCTGGGCCTGCAGCAGGCGCGTGTTGTCCGTGCCGTTCTGCTCCAGAAGGTCGTTGATCTTCGCGACCACCTGCTTCGTCTGGCCCGTGATGTCCTGGCTCAGGTCGTCGGCGGTGATGCCCGCGCAGAAGACGAAGTTGTGGTACTCGACCGCGCTGCTGAGGATCTGGTTGCTGTTGGTCCGGTTGATCTTGCTCATATCTCGATCGCTCCTGTGACGGGGAAGTCGGTGTAACTGACTAGGCTGGGACCGCATAGGCGCTGCCCGAGGCGGCGGCGCCGATCATGCTCTCGAAGACCGCGACGCCGTGGATGGCCTCGTCCAGCGGCAGCGGATAGGCGGGCCCGCCGGCGACCGCCGCCGCGAAGGCCTCGAGTTCCGCGCGCTCGATGTCGACGGGATCGAAGTCCCGCGTCCATTCCTCGCCGCCCTCGCGGGCGCGGAAGAAGAGCTGCTCGTGCCCGCGCATCTCCATGAGCCCGTCCGAGCCGAAGAGGGCGCACCGCCAGTAGCGCGTGGCCGCGCCCAGCGTCGCGAAGGTGCAGGTCGCGCCGCTCTCCAGGGTGGCGAGCATGGCGGTCGTGTCGTCGATGGTATCCAGCACCCGCGCCTTGCTCAGCACGCGCACGTCGCGGAAGCGGCCGGCGAGGTTGATGATCATGTCGACCATGTGGATGCCCATGCCGCCCATGCCGCCGAGCGGGCTTTCCTCGCGGTCCGCGCGCCAGCCGCCGGGGACGAAAGTGAACCCGCCAGGGCCGGAGAACTGGCCCTCCACATGCAGCAGCGTGCCGAGCTTGCCGGAGGCGAGGATGGACTTCATCTCCGCCACCAGCGGCAGGAAGCGCCGGTTGTGGCCGAGCGCCATGACGACGCCGGCCTTCTGGCAGGCGGCCACGGCGGCGGCCGCGCTGGCCTGGCTGAGCGTGAAGGGCTTCTCGACGAAGACGTGCTTGCCGGCGGCCGCGGCGGCGATCACCTGCTCGGCATGCTGGGCGTGCGGCGTGGCCAGCACGACGGCGCCGATGGAGCGGTCGGCCAGGATGGGCGCCAGGCTCTCATGCAGGGTGATGCCCTTGCTGGCGGCGTAGTCGCGCGCCTTCTCCGGCGTGCCGGTGCAGCCCGCGACGAAGCGGATGCCGCTGGCATTGTTTCCCTGCACGCTGTCCACCAGCGTGCGTCCCCAGCGGCCCATTCCGATGATGGCGGCATCGAGCATCGCAAAACTCCTAGAGGCGCAATTTCAGGTCGGATTTTCCAATTGTCTGGCCCAGCCGCGCATCCGTGTCACGCCCCAGCCTGTGACAAGCAGGCCCAGGCATGCGGCAACCACGGTCGGCCAGCGCATCCCGAAGACCTCGCCGGTTGCGCCGATGACCACGGCACCCATCGCCGGGCAGGCCCGGGTGATGAGGCCCCAGAGCGAGAGCGTGCGCCCCCGCATGCGCGTCAGCGCCGCCGACTGCGCCAGCGTCTGCACCGAGATGCCGTGCGCGGAGGCGCAGGCGCCGTAGAGCGCGCCGCAAAGGATCGCGAGCGGGAAGAAGCCGGTCGCGACGAAGGCCAACGCCACCACCGCCTGCACGCCCACCGCCAGCACCGCGATGCGCGTCGTGCCCACGATCCGCCCGCGCGAGGCGACCCACAGCCCGCCGATCAGCGCGCCGACGCCGATCGAGGCTGTCAGCAATGCGAGCCCGCCCGCGCCCTGATGGAATAGCCGCTCCACGAAGGGGGGCAGCACTTCCTGGATGCCGCGCAGCAGGATCGCCGAGATGCCGGCGAAGAGGAAAATGGGGCCGATGCCGGGGTGGCCCGCGGCGTAGCGGAGGCCCTCCTTCGTCTCGGCCCAGAGCGAGGCCTCGGGCGCGTGGCCGCGGATATGCTGCGGATCCACCCGCACGAGGGGCAGGGTGAGCGTGGCGGCGAGATAGGCCGCCACGTTGCAGAGGATGACCGGCACCACGCCCCAGGCCGCGATCATCGGCCCGGCGATGCCTGGGCCCAGGAAGCGCGCGACATTGTAGCAGAGCGAGTTGCAGGCCACGGCCGCCGGCAGGTCCGAGACGGGGACGAGCCCCGGCATCATCGCCTGCCGCGCGGGCTGGGCGAAGCTCGCGGCGATGCCGCCGATCAGCTCGAAGCAGATGAGCGGCACGATGGAGATGTGGCCGCTCGCCGTCAGCATGGCCGTGCAGAACGCCTCCGCCGCGATCACGCTCTGCGCGATCATGGTCAGCTTCACACGGTCCATCCGGTCCGCCACCGCGCCCGCGACGGGGCTGAAGATCACGGCGGGCGCGAGGTCGGAGAAGGCGACCAGCCCGACCCAGAAGGCCGAGCCGGTAAGCTGCCAGGCCAGCCACATCACCGCGATGCGGTGCATCCACAGCCCCGTCCAGGAAGTCAGGCTGGCGGTGAAGAAGATCCGGGCGTCGCGATGGGAAAGGGCGCGGAGGACCGCGCCGAAGGGATGCAGGTCAGGAGCCCGACCGGCGTCGGGCCGGGGGCGGCGGCGGCGGGGCGGGGGTGTCGGTCGCCGCGTCCGCCGGCCGGGCGCCGGGCATGCTCTGCTGGGTGTTGAGGCGGATGCATTCCTGGACCTGGCGGTCGAACTGGAAGCTGCGGCCCATCTGATCCGTCACCATGCTGGGGCCGAAGCCCATGGTCTCCGAGCCGAGGCGGGAGGCGCGCTCCTCCTCGCGCATCAGCTGGCCGCGGTCCTGCCGCTGGATGCGGCGGGCCGTTTCCTCGCGGCAGGCCTGGGCGACCTGCGGGTTGGTGCGCTGGGCGTCGCCCGGCCGGGCGGGCTGCACGAGAGTGGGGGTCGGGTTGCTGCAGGCCGCCAGAAGGAGGGCGGGAAGGAGGAAGGCGGCGGCGCGCATATGTCGGCTTTCTTCAGTCGGGCGGATCGGCCCGGGGGAGGGTTCGCGACAACATGGCACGCATCGGCGCATCCTCGAAACGCCCTGTCGCATCCAAAGGCGCGCGGGCGGCGGCGGCGAGCAGGGCAGGGTGGAATTCCGCGCCCTCCGCGCCGATCGCGAACATCCCGCGCGTCCAGGCAGCGCGGCCCAGAAGTTCCACCAGGGCCAGCAGGCGCAGGCAGAGCGCCAGGCCCGGCAGCGAATCGAGGCCGCCATGGCGCGACATCGCCTCGGCCCAGCAGGCCGCATCGGCATCGGTCAGGGCGATCTCGGTGCCGCCGGGAAAGGCGAGCAGCCGGGCAGGGCCCCAGAGGCCAGCCTCGGCCGAGGCACGCGCGACCTCCCAGGCCAGCTCGATCTGGGAGGGCGCGACAGCGGGGAGGTCGGCGAGATGGACGCTCACCTCGTGGCGCATCGCGCCCGACGGGAGCTCGGTGGTGATGATGGACACGGGAGAGATGTCGGGGCGCCGCGCCGGGCCTTCAATGGCCGGCGGCAGAGCTGTCCCCTTCGCTGGCGGAACCAGCACATGCAGCGCGCAGGCGGGAGAGGGACATGGGCTGGATGCCGACGAGTGGCGCGGCACGACGGCTCCCGGAACTCCGGGTCTCGGGCCGCGATTCGCTGCGCCGCAACAGCGGCTCGCCCATTTTCATGCCCCGGTGTAGAATCCGGTCTCGCAACGGAGGAATCGATCGCATGCTCGCTCGCCGACCCTTCCTGATGGGTGCCGCCGCTGCGGGTGTGGCGCGCCCCGCCTTCGCGGCGGATGCGCTGACGGCGCTGGAGCAGCGCAGCGGCGGGAAGCTCGGCGTCTTCGCGGTGGAATCGCGCTCTGGACGGGTCATCGGCCATCGGCAGGATGAGCGTGTGCTGATGTGCAGCACCTTCAAGGCGCTGCTGGCGGGCGCCGTCCTCGCGCGGGTCGATGCGGGCCAGGAGCGCCTGGACCGCCGCGTCCCCATCGCCGAGGGCGACCTGCTGGACTACGCGCCCGCCGTCCGCGCCCATCTGGCCGAGGGGACGATGACGGTCGGGCAGCTTTGCGCGGGAATGGTGGAGCTCAGCGACAATAGCGCGGCCAACCTGCTGCTCGCGACGCTCGACGGACCCGCCGGCCTGACGCGCTTCCTGCGCGGCATCGGCGACCCGCTGACGCGGCTGGACCGGACCGAGCCCGCGCTCAACGTGGCACATGGCGAGCTCGACACCACGACGCCCCGCCGCATCGCCGAGACGCTGCGCGTGCTGCTGCTGGGCGAGGCGCTGCGGCCCGCCTCGCGCGCGCATCTGGAGGGCTGGATGGTCGCGAGCCCCACGGGCCGCGCCCGCCTGCGCGCGGGCCTGCCGGAAGGCTGGCGCGTGGGGGACAAGACCGGCACGGGCGGCAATTGGGCCAATGTCGTCGCCATCATCCACCCGCCCGGCCAGGCGCCTATCCTCGCGGCCTCCTACCTGGAGCTCCCGGGCGCGACGGGCGCGCAGCGCGATGCCGTGCACCGCGAGGTCGGAGCCATCCTGGCCGCCTGGGCAAGATAGGCATTCGGGCCTAGCCTCCGGGGCCATGTCCGATCCCGCGACCCTCTCCGCCACCGCCGCCGCCGCGCAGATCGCCGCCGGCAAGCTTTCCGCCAGCGCCCTTGCCGAGGCGATGCTCTCGCGCATCGGCAAGCGCGAGAAGACGCTGAAGGCCTTTGCGCATCTCAAGCCCGCGCAGATCCGCAAGCAGGCGGAGGCCGTGGATGCCGCGCTGAAGGCAGGGCGGAAGCTGCCGCTGGCGGGGCTGTTCCTGGGCGTGAAGGACGTGCTCGACACCTTCGACCAGCCCTCGCAATACGGCTCGCCCATCTGGGCCGGCCATAAGCCGAAGAGCGACGCCGCCTCGGTCGCGCTGGCGCGGCGGGCGGGCGCGGTGCTGGCCAAGACGCACACCACGGAATTTGCCACGCGCTTCCCGGCGCCGACCACCAATCCGCACCATGCCGGGCACACGCCCGGCGGCTCCTCGGCGGGGTCCGCGGCAGGCGTGGGGGCGGGCGTGCTGCACTTCGCCTACGGAACGCAGACCGCGGGCTCCATCGTGCGCCCGGCCGCCTATTGCGGCGTGGTCGGCTTCAAGCCGAGCTACGGCACCTTCCACCGCGCCGGCATGAAGGTGATGAGCGAGAGCCTGGACACCATCGGCCTCATGGCGCGCGACGTCGCGGACGTGGCCTTCGGCATGACGGCGCTCAGCGGCTTCGATCACACCCCCGCCGAGCCCACGCGCGGCCCGCGCCTCGCGCTGGTCATGGGCCCCACCGCCGCCGACGCGCTGCCCGAGACGCTGGAGCTGATCGAGCGCGTGAGCTTCGCCGCCCGGGCCAAGGGCGCGACCGTCACGCCCGTCACGCTCGGCGCGCCCTTCACCGAGGCCTACAACCTGCACGGCCATGTGATGAACATGGAGAGCGCCGAGGCCATCGGCTGGGAGCTGGACCACGCCCGCGACGGCCTCAGCGATGTTTTGCGCGAGCGCATGGAATGGGCCCTGGCCGAGCCCCGGGCCAAGCTGGCCGAGGGCCGCGCGGCCTTCGCCGCCGCGCAGGCCGCCTTCCCGGGCGCGATCCAGGGCTACGACGCGGTGCTGACGCCCTCCGCCCCCGGCGAGGCGCCGGAGGGGCTGGGCTCCACCGGACAGCCGGTCTTCAACACGCTCTGGACGCTGCTGCACGTGCCGGCGGTGACCATCCCGGCGGGGAAGGGGCCGAAGGGCCTGCCGCTCGGCATCCAGATCGTGACCCGGCGCGGCGAGGACCAGGCGGCGCTGACCTGGGCACAGTGGCTGGCGAGGGCGCTCGATGGCTGAGACCATTCTTCTCGCGGGGGGCGGCATCGGCGGACTGACCGCCGCGCTCTCGCTGCAGGCGGCGGGCTTCGCGCCCGTGGTCTTCGAGGCCGTCCGGGAATTCCGCCCCCTCGGCGTCGGCATCAACCTGCTGCCGCACGCGGTGCGCGAGCTGACGGAGCTCGGCCTGGCCGAGCGCCTGCCCGCCATCGGCGTCGCGACGCGCGAGCTGCGCTATGTCAGCGCCCATGGCCAGGAAATCTGGCGCGAGGATCGCGGCCGCGCCGCCGGCTACAACTGGCCGCAATACAGCGTGCACCGCGGCGAGCTGCAGATGATGCTGCTCGATGTCTGCCGCGAGCGCGGCATCCCCGTGCATCCGGGCCGCCGCGTCATCGGCTTCGCTCAGGACGGCGCGAGCGTCACTGCCCGCTTCGCCGAGGGCGGCGAGGCGACGGGCGCCGCCCTTATCGGCGCGGACGGAATCCACTCCGCGATCCGCGCGCATTTCGCGCCGGGCGAGGGCGCGCCCTCCTGGCAAGGTGCCATTCTCTGGCGTGCCACCAGCATCGCAGCGCCGTATCTCACGGGCGCGACCATGGTGCAGGCCGGGCACCACAACCAGAAATTCGTCTGCTACCCCATCGCGCACCTGCCCGACGGCCGCGTGCTGACCAACTGGATCGCGGAGATGAAGGTCGACCCCGCCCAGGGCTTCGACCGCGAGGACTGGAACCGCGAGGCCGACCGCAACCGCTTTCTGCCGCATTACGAGAGCTGGAACTGGGGCTGGCTCGACGTCCCGGGCCTCATCCGCGCGGCGGAGCGTGTCCTCGAATACCCGATGGTGGACCGCGACCCGCTGGAGCGCTGGACGGACGGCCGCGTCACGCTGCTGGGCGATGCGGCGCACCCCATGTACCCGATCGGCTCTAACGGCGCGTCCCAGGCGATCCTGGATGCGCGGCAACTCGCCCTGCACCTCGCGCGGCATGGCGTGCCGGAGGGGCTTCTGGCCTATGAGGAAGCCCGCCGCCCGCCCACCGCGAAGCTGACGCTCGCCAACCGCGCGCTGGGGCCCGACCTGATCCTCGAGGAGGTGCATCGCCGGGCCCCGGGGGGCTTCTCGGATCTGCACGCCGTGATCTCCCGCCAGGAGCTGGAGGAGGTCTCGGCCAACTACAAGAAGCTCGCGGGCTTCGATCCGCGCCTGCTCAATGAGCGCGAGAGCTGGTCCGTGAGCTGACCCACTTCCACGCCGCCGCGAGGTCGTCGCGAAAGCGCTTCGTCTCGTAGGCGCGCGTATCGGGATCCGGCAGGCGCAGCAGCGAGGAAGGGTGCACGGTCACGAACATCGCTCCGCCGCCCTCCATCTCGTGCACCCGGCCGCGCAGGTCCGACAGCCGTTCCCGGCGGCCCGTCAGTGCCGTGACGGCGGTGCGGCCCATGGCGACGACGAGCTTCGGCTTCACCAGCTTCAGCTCCCGGTCCAGCCACCAGCGGCACGCCTCGATCTCGCCGGCATGGGGAGATTGATGGATGCGGCGCTTGCCGCGCTGCTCGAACTTGAAGTGCTTCACGGCATTGGTGACATAGGCCTGGTCGCGCTCGGCGCCGGCCTGCTGCATGGTGCGGTCGAAGAGCTGGCCTGCGGGGCCGACGAAGGGGCGGCCCTGCAGGTCCTCCTGGTCGCCCGGCTGCTCGCCCACGAACATCAGCGCCGCGTGCTCCGGCCCTTCGCCGAAAACGGTCTGGGTGGCATGGCAATGCAGCGGGCAGCGGGTGCAGACCTTCGCCTGTTCGCGCAGCGCGCCGAGGCTGCCTGCCTCGCGCCGCGCCTGCAGCTTCTCGTGGAATGCCGGAGCCTCGCGCATCGCCTGTGCCTCCATCGCGGCCACGCGGGCAGGGGCCTGGGCGATGAGGTCCGGGATCAGGGCCGCCTCGGGCAGGTTGGCCCAGTATTTCCGCGGCATCTCGGACGTCATCGCCTTCACCTTCAGCCGCGCGGGATTGAAGATGCTGGAGTAGTAAGTCAGCCAGAGCGCATCGGTTGGGTCGGACAGGTCGGGCTTGAGCGCCGGCTCCTCGCCGAGAGCGAGTCTGCCCTCGTGGTAGGTCGCGGTGCCGCGCGGCGTCAGGATCATCCAGTCCATGTCGCCGAAGCGGCGCGCGAAGAAGGGCGCCGTCATGCCGACGACATGATGGTCCGGCTCGAACCAGGCGAGGAAGCGGCGGCGCTCGCCGGCCGGAACCTCGCGGAAGCGCAGGAAGGCCATCATCTTGTGCGCGTCGCGGCGCACCTGGCGATCCAGCCCGCGCGCGGCAACCACATCCGGGTCCATCGCATCGTCGAGCAGCCGGCGCTCCACCTGCAGCCGCGCGATGAGGCGGTAGAGCAAGGCGAAACGCGCCGGATCGCTGTGGCAGACCACCGCCTCGGCCAGTTCCAGGAAGGCACGCGGCACGCGGGGCGCTGGCGCGTCGGTCGGCGGGGCAGGGGGCGGCGGCGCCTCGAAGAGGCCGGAGCCACCACGGGCGCGCCACTCCACCTCATGCGGCGCGACGCCGGCCAGCAGCAGGCCGCGCGCGGCGTCCCGCCATTCGGCGAAGTCGGCGGCATGGCGGAGGAGGACGGCGAAGCTCACAGCAGGGCCAGCTGCTCGGCCGGCAGGTGCTCGCGGTCCAGCAGGCGCACGGGCGTCCAGTCGGCGGTGGAGATGAAGGGCCTGGCCTTGCGCAGCGGCACGCGCAGCCGGCCCAGATCCTCCAGCCGGATACGGCGGTGGCGCCGCGCGGCGAGAATGGCGTTCACCGCCTTCACGCCGAGGCCCGGCACGCGCAGCAGCATCGCGCGCTCGGCCCGGTTCACATCGACCGGGAAGCGCTCGCGATGCGCCAGGGCCCAGGCGAGCTTCGGGTCCATGTCGAGGTCGAGCATGCCGTCGGGGCGCGCGGAGGTGATCTCCTCGATGCCGAACTCGTAGAAGCGGAAGAGCCAGTCGGCCTGATAGAGCCGGTGCTCGCGCATCAGGGGCGGCTTGCGCGGCGGCAGCTTCGAGGACGCGTCAGGGATGGGGCTGAAGCCGGAATAGTACACGCGCCGCAGACCGTAATTCCCGTAGAGCTTGCCGCTCGTGGAAAGGATGGTCGCGTCGCTCGCGCCATCGGCGCCCACGATCATCTGCGTGGATTGTCCCGCCGGCGCGAAGCTCGGCGCGCGGCGGCCGCGATGGCTGGTCTCGCCTGCCTCCTCGATATGCGAGCGCAGCGCGCCCATGGCGCCGCGGATGCCGTCCGGCCGCTTCTCCGGCGCGAAATCCGCGAGGCCCGTGTCCGTCGGCAGCTCGATGTTGACGGAGAGACGGTCGGCATAGAGCCCCGCCTCCTCCAGCAGCTGCGGCGAGGCGTCGGGGATGGCCTTGAGGTGAATATAGCCCTGGAAACCGTGCGTGGTGCGGAGCTCCCTCGCCACCCGCAGGATCTGCTCCATCGTGTAGTCCGGCGAGCGGATGATGCCCGAGGAAAGGAACAGTCCCTCGATATAATTGCGCCGGTAGAACTCCACCGTCAGCCAGACGACCTCCTCCGGCGTGAACCGCGCCCGGGCGACGTTGCTGGAGGACCGGTTGATGCAATAGGCGCAGTCGTAGATGCAGAAATTGGTCAGCAGCAGCTTCAGCAGCGAGATGCAGCGGCCGTCCGGCGCATAGGCGTGGCAGATGCCCGAAGCCTCCGTCGAGCCCAGGCCGCCGGGCTTCGCCACCCGCCTCTCGGTGCCGCTCGACGCGCAGGAGGCATCGTATTTCGCGGCGTCGGAGAGGATGGCGAGGCGATCCTGGAGAGAAAGGCGCATGGCCTTTGTTCTCTATATGTTCTTCACCGTCGCCGCAACCCGGAAAAGCGGCGTCACCCGTCAGCGACGGATGCAGCCGCCCGGGTCGCTCGCCGCCATGCCGGTCTTGAAGGCCTGCACGCGCTGGGCGCTGCTGCCATGGGTGAAGCTCTCGGGCACCACCTGGCCGCGGCTCTGCGACTGCAGGCGGTCATCGCCCACGGCGGCCGCGGCGCCGATGCCCGACTGGATGTCGCCATCCTCCAGGATGTTGCGCATCTCGTCCGCCCGGCGCGCCCAATAGCCCGCGAAGCAATCGGCCATCAGCTCCGTGCGGACGGAAATGGCATTCGCTTCGCGCTGGCTGGACTGCTGCTGCGCCTGTTGAGAGCGGGCAAGGATGCCGAGCTGGTTCTGCACATGGTGCCCCACCTCATGCGCGATGACATAGGCGCGGGCGAATTCGCCCGGCGCGCCGAGCCGCTGCGACATCTCGCGGAAGAAGGAGAGGTCGAGATACACGCGCTGATCCACAGGGCAGTAGAAGGGGCCCATCGCCGCCTGGGCCGCGCCGCAGCCCGAACGCACGGCACCGGAGAACAGCACCAGCCGCGGCGCCTCGTAGGTGCGTCCATTGCGACGGAATTCCGCGGTCCAGACATCCTCGGTGCTGGCCAGGACCTGGCTGACGAAGCGGGCCTGGGCATCGTCCTGGGGTGGCGCCGGGGCCGGCCCACGCTGCGCTTCCTGGTAGTTGGAAGACGGTGGAGCACTGCCGTCGAGCCCGGAAAGAACCACCCCCGGATCCACGCCGAAGAGCAGCGACAGCACGATGATGGCGACCAGCCCGAAGCCGCCGATGCCGCCCGCGCGGCCGAGCGGAATCCCGCCCATGCCGCCCCCGCCATAACCCTGACCGCGCCGATCCTCGACGTTCGCGCTCTCGCGCTCATTGTCCATCCGCACGGCGCAAAACCCCCTCAGACCCGTTCGAGAATGCTCACATAGTTGGCGACCGCCGCTCCCCCCATGTTGAACACGCCGGCCCGGTCGGCCTTGGGGAGCTGCATGTCGCCTGCCTCGCCGGTGAGCTGCATGGCGGCGATGGCGTGCATGGAAACGCCCGTCGCCCCGATCGGATGCCCCTTGGCCTTCAATCCGCCCGAACGGTTGATCGGCAGGCGCCCGTCGCGCTGCGTCCAGCCCTCCAGCGCCGCGCGGCTTCCCTGGCCCTCGGGGGTCAGGCCCATCGCCTCGTATTCGAGGAGCTCAGCGATGGTGAAGCAGTCGTGCACCTCGGCGAAGGAGAGGTCGGACAGCGTCATGCCCGCGCGGTCCAGCGCGCGCGCCCAGGCCTCGCGCGGGCCCTCGAACTTGATGATGTCGCGCTTGTCGATGGGCAGGAAGTCGTTGACCTGCGCGGTGGAGCGGAAGCGCACGCCCCGGCGCGCGGCCTTGGCGACATCGCCCTCCGCAATCACGACGGCCGCCGCGCCGTCGGAGACGAGGCTGCAATCGGTGCGCTTCAGCGGGCGCGCGACGTAGGGGTTCTTCTCGCTCTCTTGGCGGCAGAACTCGTAGCCGAGGTCCTTGCGCATCTGCGCGTAGGGGTTGTCGACGCCGTTCTTGTGGTTCTTGGCCGCGATGGCGGCCAGCGCGTCCGAGGCATCGCCATGGCGCTGGAAATAGGCCTCGGCGATGCGGCCGAAGACCCCGGCAAAGCCCGCCTCGATCCCGGACTCGGTCTTGAGGTAGGAGGCCGAGAGCAGGATCTCGCCCACGCGCGGCCCGGGCGTCGAGGTCATCTTCTCCACGCCCACGACCAGCGTGATTTTCCCGCGCTTGGCGGCCAGATAATCGAGCGCACCGTGGATGGCCGCGGTGCCCGTGGCGCAGGCGTTCTCGAAGCGGGTGGCCGGCTTGAAGCGCAGCTCCGGCACGGCCTGGAAGACCAGGGAGGAAGGGAAATCCTGCTGCTGGAAACCGGCATTGAAGGTGCCGAGGAACACGGCGTCGATCTCGTGCGGCTCCAGCCCCGCATCGGCGATGGCCTGGCGCGCGACGAGGCCGATCAGCGCCTCGGCGTCCGGCGCATCTTCGAGCTTTCCGAAGCGGCTATGGGCCCAGCCGATGATGGCGGCGTCGTGCTGTGGGTCGGACATGTGCGGCTCCTCCGTTCGAGGCGAGGATAGGCTGGATTTCGCCCCCCACGAACCCCTTGAATTTCGTTCACGACAACGGGTGCGCCGTCGCATGGCGTCGGAGTCCGCATTTGTGGGGGCGAATTTACTTCCAAGAGAGGTAAGCCTTGGATAGTTTCCCGCGCATAGGAAACTTGTTCCCCTGTTTTCGCGGCACTTTGGACGGAGTTGGAGATGGGCACCTATTCAACGCTGTATCTTTATACGCTTAATCAGAACGGAAACAGCAATACGGGCTCAATCACCGGCCAGGTTCCAAATAGCAGCGCACAGGCGACTGAAGGCGTGGATGACGGTGTTGCAACCGTCAATGAAACATTCAGTATTTCTTTCAACGATCCGGGAACGGGCGCGACCTATGACGGCACATACACCTATTTGGGTCATAGCACCGGCATATCCGGTTTTATCGGTCAGGGAACGGACGGAAATTATTATTTATTTTCCAATGATCCGTCGCTGGCCAACGGCACGACCCTGAGCCATTTCACGGCCGAAAACCTCGCTCTCTGCTTCCTGCCTGGAACCTTGATTGCGACGCCGGGTGGCGCTCGCGCCGTCGAAGACCTCACCATCGGTGATCCTGTGCTGACGGCCGATGGCCGCACGATCCCGGTGAAGTGGATGGGCCGGCAGACGATCAGCACCTTTTTCGGCTTTCCGGAAGCGCGGAGACCGGTGCTTGTCGAGGCCGGAGCCTTGGGGCAGGGCCTTCCGCTCCGGGACCTGCGCCTGACCGCCGATCATGCGTTGCTGATAGACGGGCTTCTCGTGAACGCCGGGGCCTTGGTCAACGGCACGACCATCCGCCACCTGTCCGTCGCCGAGATGGGCGAGCGTCTTGTCGTCCATCATATCGAGACGGAGGGCCACGAGGTCATCCTGGCGGAAGGTTGCGCGGCGGAGACCTTCGTCGACTACGCGACGCGCGCGCACTTCGACAATTATGCCGAGTACCTCGCCCTATACGGGGAGCCCGCCGATGTCATGGAGGCGCTGGAGGCGCCACGCGTGAAAGGGCGGCGCCAGCTTCCGGCGACGCTCTGGGCGCGCATCGATGGACAGGCTGCCGCCACGCGTCGCGAGATCGACGCCGCAGCCTGACCCGGCGGAGGAGCTAGGCGGCTAGCCCGCGCCCGGCCGTCCAACGAGCCGCCTGGACTAGCCGGGCGTCTCAGGGCATCAGTCGGGAATCAGCAGGCTTACAGCCGCCTGGCAGGCGATGCCCTCGCCTCTGCCGGTGAAGCCGAGCCGCTCGGTGGTGGTGGCCTTCACGCCGATGCGCTTCTCCTCCACGCCCAGCAGCTCGGCGAGTCGGGCGATCATGGCGGGCGCGTGCGGGCCGATCTTCGGCTGCTCGCAGATGATCGTGACGTCCGCGTTCACCAGCATGCCGCCGCGGGCGGCGATTCGGCCGGCCGCATGCACCAGGAACTGGGCGCTGTCGGCGTCCTTCCACTTCATTTGGGAGGGCGGGAAGTGGCGGCCGATATCGCCCTCCGCCAAGGCGCCGTAGATGGCGTCGCAAAGGGCGTGGATGCCGACATCCGCATCCGAATGGCCATCGAGGCCGAGCTCGTGCGGCACGGTCACGCCGCAGAGGATCAGCGGGCGGCCGGGCACCAGGCGGTGCACGTCGAAGCCGGTGCCCATGCGGGGCATCAGGCGGGGGAGGAGGGAGGCTTCCACGCGGGCGAGGTCCTCTGGAAAGGTGATCTTCACGTTGCTCTCATGGCCCGGGACCAGCGCGACGGCGGCCCCCTGCCATTCGAGAAGTTGGGCATCGTCGGTCGCCTCGGCCGTCGCTGCCTCGTGGGCGGCGCGGAGGGGGGCGAAGCGGAAGGCCTGGGGCGTCTGGGCGCGATAGAGCCCGGCACGCGGCACCGTCTCGCCGATCGCGCCCGATGCCGCCCGCTTGAGTGTGTCCGAGACCGGCTGGGCGGGAATGGCGCCGGGGGCGGATTCCAGCGCGGCCAGGAGCGCCTCGATGGTTCCTGCCGGGATCACCGGCCGGGCGGCGTCATGCACCAGCACCACCTCGGGGCCATGGGGAGCGAGGGCCGCGAGGCCGGCCTTCACGCTGGCCTGCCGCGTGGCGCCGCCGGGGACGGGGGGCAGATGGGGCAGGCCCGCCAGCATGCCGACGACTCGCGCCTCCTCGCCCGCCGCGCAAACGGGCTGCAGCAGCCGGACCTGGCCGCCGGCGAGCAGCGCCTCGGCCGCCGCCCGGAGGACCGGCCTGCCGAGGAGGGAGGCATATTGCTTGGGTTCGGGGGCGCCGAAGCGCTCGCCGCGCCCGGCCGCCATCAGGAGAGCGGCAATCATTTCGGCCCACGGCATAGCCAGATCATCCCGGCAGAGGAAGCCGGGCGATGAAATCCATGACATCTCTCAGCCGCCGTGGACGTGGCGCTCCAATTTGCGTATGGCTGCACAAATGATGAGCACCCGCCTTCGCCCGATCTCGCTGTCGCGCGACGTGACCATCGAGACACCCGTCATCCTGGCCCCCATGTCCGGCGTGACGGACCTTCCGTTCCGGCGCCTGGCCCGCGCCGAGGGGACGGGTCTCGTCGTCAGTGAGATGATCGCCTCGGCCGCCATGGTCCGCGAGAACTGGCAGAGCCTGAAGATGGCCGAGACGGACGGCTTCGGCGCGCCCTCCTCGGTGCAGCTGGCCGGCTGCGAGCCCTCGGTGATGGCCGACGCGGCGCGGCTCGTGGTGGATCGCGGCGCCGCCATCGTGGACATCAATTTCGGCTGCCCCGTGAAGAAGGTGGCGGTGGGCCAGAGCGCGGGCTCGGCCCTGATGCGCGACGAGGTCCGCGCGGCCGCGATCCTGGAGGCGGTGGTGAAGGCCGTCCCGGTGCCCGTGACGCTGAAGATGCGGATGGGTTGGGACCACAACAGCCTGAATGCGCCCAAGCTCGCGCGCATCGCGCAGCAGTGCGGCATCCGCATGGTCACCATCCATGGCCGCACCCGCCAGCAGCTCTATACGGGCGTCGCCGACTGGGACTTCATCGCCAGCGTGAAGGCAGCGGTGGACCTGCCGGTCATCGCCAATGGCGACATCGTGACGGTGGACGACGCGGCGGCGGCGCTGACGCGCTCCGGCGCGGATGGCGTGATGATCGGGCGCGGCTGCTACGGCCGGCCGTGGTTCCCGCGTCAGGTGGCGGCCTTCCTCAACGAAGGTATCCGCATCCCGGATCCGACGTTGGCCGAGCAGCTGGAGATCCTGCTGCGCCACTATCGCATGATGCTGAGCCACCACGGCGAGAAGAACGCCGTGCGCATGGCCCGCAAGCACATCGCCTGGTATTCCCGGGGCCTGCCGGGCAGCGCGGAATTCCGTTCGCAGGTGAACCGCGTCGAAACCCCGGCCGAGGCCGAGGCGCTCATGCTGGGCTTCTACACACCGCTGATCGAGCAAGGCGTCGAGGCCGTGCGCGAAGCCTACGCAGAGGCCGCGTGATGGCGGCGGGCGTCATCGGCAAGGTCGCGGCCCTGGCCCGGCGGCCGCGCAACGTGCCGGTCCTGCCTGACTCGGGCGCGATCCTCTCGGCGCTGCCCATGCCGGCCGTGGTGCTCGATGCCGAGGACCGCTTCCGCTTCGCCAATCCCTCGGCCGAGCTTTTCTTCCAGCAATCGGTCCATGGGCTGACCGGCATGCCGCTCTCGGAGCTGCTGCCGGAGGACAACCGCCTCTTCGCGCTCCTGCATCAGGTGCGTGCGACGGACAGCCCCGTCGCGGATCACGACCTGGTGCTGGAGAGCCCGCGCCTGCGGCGGCACGGCGTCTCGGCCTATGGCGCGCCCATGCCGGACATGCCGGGGGGCGTGGTGCTGACCCTGCAGGACGGCTCGACCGCCGCCATGCTGGACCGCCAGCTTCATTTCCTGGGCGCGGCCCGCGGCGCCACCGCCATGGCCGCCATGCTGGCCCATGAGGTGAAGAACCCGCTCTCCGGCATCCGGGGCGCGGCGCAGCTCCTGGAACAGGGCGCCTCCGAGGCCGATCGGGAGCTCTGCACCCTCATTCAGGAGGAGAGCGACCGCATCCGCAAGCTCGTGGACCGGATGGAGATGTTCTCCGACCGGCCCATCACGCCGCGCGCGGTGAATATCCACTCCGTGCTGGACCATGTCCGGCGCGTGGCGCAGAGCGGCTTCGCCTCCTCGGTGAAGATCAGCGAGGAATACGACCCCTCGCTGCCCGCGGTCTGGGGCGACCGCGACCAGCTGGTGCAGATCCTGCTCAACCTCGTGAAGAACGCCGCGGAGGCCGTGAGCAGCGGTGGCGCCAGCGGCGGCCCGGGCGAGGTGCAGCTCGTCACCGCCTATCACCATGGCGTCCGCATCGCGATTCCCGGCAGCACGGAGCGCGTGCACCTGCCGCTGCAGGTGATGGTGCGCGACAACGGCCCCGGCATCCCCGAGGCGCTGCGCGCCACGCTGTTCGAGCCCTTCGTGACGACGAAGCGGGGCGGGCAGGGGCTGGGCCTCGCACTCGTCGCCAAGCTCGTTTCCAACAATGGCGGCCTGATCGAATGCGACAGCCGTCCCGGCCGCACCACCTTCCGCCTGTCCCTGCCGGCGCCACCCCCGGGCGAGCCCGGCCATGAGAGTGACGAATGACCGAAGCCCGTACCATCCTGATCGCCGACGACGACCGGGCGATCCGCACCGTCCTGTCCCAGGCGCTGACCCGCGCCGGCTATAATGTCCGGGCCACCTCCTCCGCCTCCACCCTCTGGCGCTGGGTCGAGGATGGCGAGGGCGACCTCGTGGTCTCGGACGTGGTGATGCCGGACGAGAACGGGCTGGACCTCCTCCCGCGCATCAAGCGCGTGCGGCCGGACCTGCGCGTGGTGGTCATGAGCGCGCAATCCACCTTCACGACCGCCGTGAAGGCCGCCCAGCGCGGCGCCTTCGAATACCTGCCCAAGCCCTTCGACCTGAAGGAGCTGCTGAACGTCGTCGAGCGCGCGCTGGTCCAGCCCGCCGCCAACGACGCCGAGGACGAGGAGGGCGAGCCCGAGCGCCTCCCGCTCATCGGCCGCAGCGCCGCCATGCAGGAGATCTACCGCACCGTCGCGCGCCTCACGACGGCCGACCTCACCGTCATGGTCACGGGCGAGAGCGGCACGGGCAAGGAGCTGATCGCCCGCGCGCTGCACGACTACGGCAAGCGCCGGCAGGGCCCCTTCGTGGCCATCAACATGGCCGCCATCCCGCGCGAGCTGATCGAGAGCGAGCTCTTCGGCCATGAGCGCGGCGCCTTCACCGGCGCGCTGACGCGCGGCGTGGGCCGCTTCGAGCAGGCCGCCGGCGGCACGCTCTTCCTCGACGAGATCGGCGACATGCCGGCCGAGGCCCAGACCCGCCTGCTGCGCGTGCTCCAGGAGGGCGAGTTCACCACGGTCGGCGGCCGCCAGCCGATCAAGGCCAATGTCCGCATCGTGGCCGCGACCCACCGGGACCTGCGCGCCTCCATCCGCGCCGGCCTGTTCCGCGAGGACCTCTTCTACCGGCTGAACGTGGTGCCCATCCGCCTGCCGCCCCTGCGCGAGCGGACGGAGGACATTCCGCTGCTGGCGCGCCATTTCCTGGACCGCGCCCGCGCCTCCGGCCTGCCGCAGAAGACCCTGAGCCCCGAGGCGCTGGAGCGCCTGAAGCGGCACGCCTGGCCTGGCAATGCGCGCGAGCTCGAGAACCTCATGCGCCGCCTCGCCGCCCTCTACCCGCAGGAGATGATCGGCGAGGAGCAGGTCGCGGCCGAGCTGGCCGAGGCCGAGGCGCCTTCCGACGGCGCGCCGCGCAGCAGCGAGACGCTGGAGCAGGCTGTCGAGCGCCACCTCAAGCTTTTCATGGCCGCGCACAAGGACGGCATGCCCATCCGCGACCTGCATGAGCGCGTGATCTCGGAGGTCGAGCGGCCTCTGCTCCGCCTGGCGCTCAGCGCCACGCGCGGCAACCAGATCAAGGCGGCGGCGCTGCTCGGCCTCAACCGCAACACGCTCCGCAAAAAGCTGCGCGATCTGGAGCTGCCCGTGGTCCGCGGCCTTTCATGAGGAAGGGCCGCCCGGCATGAGCGGCCCCGCCTCCCGCCCCCGCGTTCCGCTGCTGCGCCGCGTCTCGGACATGCTGCTGGGCCGGGGCGTCACCCTCGGCCTCGGCCTCGGCGCGCTGCTCATGGGCATCGCGACCTTCGTCCTGCTCTCGGACGGAAGTCCTTTCGGCCCGACGCGGCCGGGGCAGGTGGTCGCGATCTTCCTGACCAATGTCGCCATCATCCTGCTGCTGCTGGCCTCGCTGCTCGGGCAGCTGGTGCGTGTCTGGGCGGAGCGGCGGCGGGGCTCGGCGGGCTCCCGGCTGCACACGCGGCTGGTGCTGCTCTTCTCGGTGGTGGCGATCGTGCCGGCCATCGTGCTTTCGGGCTTCTCGGTCGGCTTCTTCAACCTCGGCATCCAGGCCTGGTTCAGCGACCGCGTCCGCACGGCGCTCGAAGCCTCGCTGGCCGCTAGCCGCGCCTATTTCGAGGAGCACCAGAACAATATCCGCGCCGACGCGCTGGCCATGGCGAACGACCTCAACCGGGCCATCGTCCTGCTGCCGGACCAGAGCCTGGCCTTCGCGCGGGTCCTGGGCCAGCAGGCGGGTGCGCGCGGCCTGACGGAGGCCGTGGTGTTCGAGCCGGTGCAGGGCCGCATCATCGCCCATGCCGGCGTCTCGTCGGGCTTCCTGCTGGCGCCGCCGCCGGACTGGGCCATCGAGATGGCCACGAACGGGGATGTCGCCGTCCTTGCCAACGAGGACGAGAACCGCGTGCGCGCGGTGGTGGCGCTGGCCCAGCCTTCGGGATTGCAGCTCATGATCGGGCGGCCGGTGGATGCCACCGTGCTCGACCATATGCAGCGGACCGAGCAGGCGGTGACGGCCTACCAGGCCATCGACCGGAACCGCGAGGGCTTGCAGATCACCTTCGTGATGATCTTCGCCATCGGCTCCCTCCTGGTGCTGCTGGCGGCGGTGCTGATCGGCCTTGTGCTCGCGAACCAGCTGGCCGGGCCCATCGCGCGCCTGATCACCGCGGCGGAGCGGGTGCGCGCCGGCGACCTCACGGTGCGGGTGGAGGAGGGCGACTCGGATGACGAGGTCGGCAGCCTCAGCCGCGCCTTCAACCGGATGACGAACCAGCTCGCGGCCCAGCGCGCCGAACTGATGGAGGCCTACCGCCAGATCAGCGAGCGGCAGAACTTCACACAGGCGGTGCTGGGCGGCGTCTCGGCCGGCGTCGTGGGTCTCGACGCAGAATTGCGGGTGAATCTTCCCAACCGCAGCGCGTCGCAGCTCCTTGGCCTCGATCTGGAACAGGCCATCGGCCGGCCCATGGCGGAGGTCGTGCCCGAATTCGCCGGGCTCCTCGCGCAGACCGGCGCGACCCGCACGGCCGAGATCCGCATCGGGCCGCCGCATGAGCGCCGCACCTTGCTCGCCCGCCTGTCTCCCGAGGAGGAGCAGAAAGGCCACGTTCTGACCTTCGACGACATCTCGGCCCTGCTCACGGCGCAGCGCCAGGCGGCCTGGGCCGATGTCGCGCGGCGCATCGCCCATGAGATCAAGAACCCGCTGACACCGATCCAGCTCAGCGCCGAGCGGCTGAAGCGGCGCTACCTCAAGCAGATTCAGGACGATCCGGAGACCTTCACCGCCTGCACCGACACCATCGTCCGCCAGGTGGGCGACATCGGCCGCATGGTGGACGAGTTCAGCGCCTTCGCCCGCATGCCCCAGCCGGTGCTACGGAACGAGGAGATGGGCCGCCTGGTCCGCGAGGCGCTGGTCCTGCAGCAGAACTCCCGCCCCGAGATCCATTGGGTGACCGAACTGCCCGAGACGCCGGTCCATGCCCATTGCGATCGCCGCCTGATCAACCAGGCGCTGACGAATCTGTTGAACAACGCGGCGGACGCGATCGCGATGCGGGTCCAGCGCGACGAGGAGGAAGGAAAGCCCAGGCCGCGCCCCTTGGGTGAAATTCGCGTCAGCCTGGCGCGGGAGGGCGACATGATGACGATCGCGGTGGAGGATGACGGGATCGGGCTGCCGGAGGGCGTGGAAGTGGATCGTCTGACCGAGCCCTATGTCACGCATAAGGCGAAGGGGACCGGCCTCGGGCTTGCCATCGTGAAGAAGATCATGGAGGACCATGGTGGACGGATCGTGCTGCGGAATGCGAAAGGTGGACCTGGCGTCCGCGCCGAGTTGCTTCTGTCGGCGCGCGATGCGGGAGTGCTGGAAGGGGAAGTGATGGAGCGCGGGCATGGCGCATGACATCCTGATCGTCGACGACGAGCCGGATATTCGTTCGCTGATCGACGGAATTCTCTCCGACGAGGGATTCGAAACCCGTCAGGCGCATAATTCCGATACCGCGCTGGCACATTTCAGGGCCCGCCGCCCCTCGCTGGTGATTCTCGACATCTGGCTGGCCAATTCCCGGCTGGACGGCCTCGGCATCCTCGACGCCATGCACCGCGAGGAGCCGCACGTCCCCTGCGTCATGATCTCCGGCCACGGGACCATCGAGACGGCCGTCCAGGCCATCCAGCAGGGCGCCTACGACTTCATCGAGAAGCCCTTCAAAAGCGACCGCCTCCTCCTGATCGTCGCCCGCGCGCTGGAGGCGGCGAAGCTCCGCCGCGAGGTGAGCGACCTCAGGCTCCGCGCCGGCTCCGAGATGGAGCTGGTGGGCGTGTCCCAGGCCATGGCGCAGATGCGCGCGGCCATCGAGCGCGTGGCGCCCACCAATTCGCGCGTCCTCATCAGCGGGCCGGCCGGCACGGGCAAGGAAGTCGCGGCCCGCATGCTGCATGCCCGCTCGCGCCGCGCGGACGGCCCCTTCATCGCGCTCAACTGCGCGACGCTGAACCCCGCCCGCATCGAGGAGGAGCTCTTCGGCGTGGAGCCGCAGGGGGATCAGCCTCGCCGCGCCGGCACGCTGGAACGTGCCCATGGTGGCACGCTTCTGCTCGACGAAGTGGCCGACATGCCGCTGGAGACGCAGGGCAAGATCGTCCGCGCCCTGCAGGAGCAAGGCTTCGAGCGGGTGGGCGGCGCCACCCGGGTGAAGGTGGATGTGCGGGTCATCGCCACCACCAACCGCGACCTCCAGGCCGAGATCGCGGCCGGGCGCTTCCGCGAGGATCTGTTCTACCGCCTGTCGGTCGTGCCGCTGCGGATGCCCGCGCTGCGCGAGCGGCGGGAGGACGTGCCCGCGCTTTCCCGCCACTTCATGGCGCGCTCCATCGAATCCTCGGGCCTCGCGCCGCGCGCGCTGGCGGAGGACACGATCGCCGCGCTGCAGACCTATGAGTGGCCGGGCAATGTCCGGCAGCTGCGCAACCTCATCGACTGGCTGCTCATCATGGCGCCGGGCGATGCGGGCCAGCCCATCCGCGCCGACGCCCTGCCACCCGAGATCGTCTCCGCCGCGCCCTCGATGCTGCGCCTGGACCGTTCCAGCGAAATCATGACGCTGCCGCTGCGCGACGCTCGCGAGATGTTCGAGAAGCAGTATCTCGAGGCGCAGCTCCTGCGCTTCGGCGGCAACATCAGCCGCACGGCCAACTTCGTGGGCATGGAGCGCAGCGCGCTCCATCGGAAGCTGAAGTTCCTTGGCGTCCAGGCCGAGGACAGGGCCACGGGAACGGCCTGACCCCCGGAAGGATCGCATGTCCAAGATCGCTTATGTCAACGGCGCCTATCTGCCGCAGCGCCATGCCGGCGTGAACGTGGAGGACAGGGGTCTTCAGTTCGGCGACGGGATCTACGAGGTCGTCCATCTCTATCGCGGCCGCTTCATCGACGAGGACCGTCACCTCGACCGCCTGGAACGCTCCGTGGCCGAAATCCGCATGCCCATGCCCATGCCGCGCTGCGCGCTCAGGATGGTGTTGCAGGAGGTGGCGCGGCGGAACCGGCTGAAGGATGGCCTGCTCTACATGCAGGTGACGCGCGGCGTGGCGCGGCGCGACCATGCCTTCCCGGCGGGGGAGGTCCTGCCGAGCCTGATCGTGACCATCCGCGGCATCCCGGCCTATCCGGCCGATGTGGAGAAGTGGACGGGCACCGCCATCACCCACCCCGACCTTCGCTGGGCCCGTTGCGACATCAAGAGCGTGAACCTGCTGCCCAACGTGCTGGCCCGACAGGCCGCGCGCGAGGCCGGCGCCACCGAGGCGATCCTCTACGACGAGGCGAGCCGCATGGTGCGCGAGGGGGCGGCGACCTCCTTCTGGATCGTGGACGCGAACGGCGTGCTGCGGACGCGTCAGCTCGACAATTCCATTCTGCCCGGCTGCACGCGCGGCGCGCTGCTGGCGGAGCTCGATGCGGCGGGCATCGCCTATTCGCTGGGCGAATACAGTCTGGACGAACTGGCGAACGCGCAGGAGGCGTTCCTCACCTCGGCCACCTCCTTCGTGAAGCCCATCCTGAAGGTGGATGGGAAGGATGTCGGCGATGGGAAGGTCGGCCCGGTGACGCGCCGGCTGTTCGATATCTTCTCGCGCCATGTGCATGCGGGGCTGGGAAACGCGGCGTGACGGCGCCCGACGATCGCAGGGCGAAGCCCGGAGATCTGAACCCGCCGCCCAGCGCCACGCCCACGGCCATCCTGTTCGATTGGGACAACACCCTCATCGACGGTTGGGCCGCGATCCAGGCGGGGTTGAATGCCGCGTTCCGCGAATTTTCCATGCCCGAATGGGATCGCGCGCAGGTTCTCGCCAATGTGCGCAAGTCGCTGCGCGACAGCTTCCCCCCGCTCTTCGGGGCGGAGTGGGAGAGGGCGCGGGACATCTTCTACGAAGCCGTCCGTGCCTCCCATATCGAGGCGCTGACGCCGCTACCCGAAACGCTAGCGATGCTGGACGCTGCCGCCGGACGGCCGCTGGGCGTGGTCTCCAACAAGCAGGGAGCGCTGCTGCGGGCGGAGGCCGAGCACCTCGGCTGGACGCGGCGCTTCGGAGCCGTGATCGGCGCGGGCGACGCCGCCGAGGATAAGCCATCGGGCGCGCCGATCCTGATGGCATTGTCGGCCATGGGGCTGACGCCTGGCCCGGGCGTCTGGTATGTGGGCGACACGGCGATCGACATGCAGGCGGCCCGCGCGGCTGGTTGTACGGCTGTTTTGCTCGGTGCGGCCGAGCATGACGGAGGTGTCGCCGCATGCTGTCCGGACATGGATTTTCCGGGCGGCGCGGCCCTGGCCGGGCATTTGCTGGGCCTGGACAAGGCGGGCTGAACACCCGACATTCGCGCCTCACTTGCGGCGGCCTCCGGCTACCGCATTAAGAAGAAGAAGGAGGCCGTGATGGCCGAGAAATCCCAGAACGTGCAGGACGTGTTCCTGAACCACGTTCGGAAAAGCAAAACTCCCGTGACGGTGTTCCTGGTGAACGGCGTCAAGCTCCAGGGGATCATCACCTGGTTCGACAATTTCTCGGTGCTGCTGCGCCGGGATGGACACACTCAGCTCGTCTACAAGCACGCGATCAGCACCGTCATGCCGGGCGCGCCGATCATGCTGTTCGACCCGCAGGCGGCCGGTGCGGCTGCCGGCACGGCGGGTGCAGCCGGTGCTGCGACGACGGCCGCGGGGACGCCGATCCGCGAGACGACGCTGACCATCGGCAGGGAGCCCGCCGCTGCCCGCGACGAGTGAAGACACCACCGCCGCGCCGACGCGCGCGGCGGTCATCCTGCCCTACGAGCGCACGCAACGTTCCAATGTGCTGGAATTCGCGCCCGCGGGCAGCATGCCCCGGGCCGCGGAGGCGCGGCTCGCCGAAGCCGTGGGCCTCGCCGCCTCCATCGGCGTGACGATCGTCCATTCGGCGATCCATCCGCTGCGCCAGCGCCGCCCTTCGACCTTGCTGGGCGAAGGGCAGGTGGCCATGGTGCGCCAGGCGCTGGAGGAGCAGGAGGCGAAGCTCGTCGTGGTCGACGCGGCGCTCACCCCCGTGCAGCAGCGCAACCTGGAGCGCGAATGGGGGGCCAAGGTCATCGACCGCACGGGCCTCATCCTCGAGATCTTCGGCGAGCGCGCCCGCACGCGCGAGGGCTCGCTGCAGGTCGAACTCGCGCATCTGGAATACCAGCGCACGCGCCTCGTCCGGTCCTGGACTCACCTGGAGCGTCAGCGCGGCGGCTTCGGCTTCCTCGGCGGCCCGGGTGAATCGCAGATCGAGATCGACCGCCGGCTGATCGGCGAGCGCATCGTGAAGATCAAGCGCGAACTGGAGCAGGTGCGCCGCACGCGCGGCCTCCACCGCAAGGCGCGCGAGCGCGTGCCGTACCCCGTCATCGCGCTGGTCGGCTACACCAACGCCGGCAAGTCCACGCTATTCAATGCGCTGACGGGCGCGGCGGTCTACGCGCAGGACCAGCTCTTCGCGACGCTGGACCCGACGATGCGGCAGATCACGCTGCCCTCCGGCCGCAACGCCATCCTCTCGGACACGGTGGGCTTCATCTCGGAGCTGCCGACGCAGCTCATCGAGGCGTTCCGCGCCACGCTGGAGGAGGTCGCGGCCGCGGACATCATCCTGCACGTGCGCGACGTCGCGCATCCGGACAGCATCGCCCAGCGCAACGACGTCTCGGGCGTGCTGGACGAGATGGCGGAGGGGCCGGACGCGCCGCTCGACGCCGGCTGGCGGGCGCGCACCATCGAGGTGCTGAACAAGGCGGACCTGCTGGGCGGCGTGGAAGCCATCGCGGCCCGCGCGGAAGGCGGGCTCGCGGTCTCGGCACTGGAGGGCGAGGGGCTGGACGAATTGCGCGCCGTGCTCGACCAGCGGCTCTCCGCCAGCATGACGACGGAGCGTTTCGACATCGAGCCGACGGATGGCGCGCGCCTGGCCTGGCTCTACCGCCATGGCGAGGTGCTGGAACGCGAGGATGAGGAGGGCGTGATCCACGTCACCGTCCGCCTCTCGCCGGCCGACCGCGCGCGCTACGATCAGCTGGCATGAAGATCGCGGCCAGTCAGGCGAGCGAATTGGCGGGCGTGCTGCGCGAGGCCGCGCGGGCCGAGATCATGCCGCGCTTCAGGCGCCTCTCCTCCGGCGACATCCGCACCAAGTCGAGTCCGCTCGACCTCGTGACGGAGGCGGACGAGGCGGCGGAGCGGCGCATCACGCCCGTTCTGCAACGGATGTTCCCCTCCGCGCTGATCATGGGCGAGGAGGCGGTGGCCGCCGACCCCTCGCTTCTGACCGCGATGCTGGAGGCCGATCTCTGCTTCGTGATCGACCCCGTGGACGGCACCGCGAACTTCGCCGCTGGCGTGCCGCTCTTTGGCGTGATGGTCGCCGCGATCCATCACGGCGAGACCATCGGCGGCTGGATCCACGACCCCCTTGGGGACGACACGGTGATCGGCCTGCGCGGGGAGGGCGCCTGGATCGAGGCGCCGGATGGCGAGGCGCGCGACTGCCGCGTCGCGCCGCCCGTGCCCGTCGGCTCCATGGTCGGCGCCATCTCCTGGGGCTTCATGCCGCCGGAGCGCAAGGCGCGCATCCTTCCCCGTCTCGCAAGGCTGGCCGGAACGCTGAACTTCCGCTGCGCCGCGCACGAGTATAGGCTCGCCGCAACCGGGGGGGCGCATCTGCTCGTGTACAACAAGCTCATGCCGTGGGATCACGCGGCCGGCGTCTTGATTCATGCGGAGGCCGGCGGCTTTTCCGCACAGCTGGACGGGCAGCCCTATTCGCCGCGGCGGCACACGGGCGGCCTGGTCTGCGCGCCGGATCGCAGCAGCCATGCCGAGGCCCTTCACACGCTCTTCGCCGAAGCCTGAGCGGAATGCTCGGCTTCGCGCCGCGTTCGGCTGACCGGGTTCCCGTCCGGCCCGCGACGGCGGTCTACGGGCTGAACGACCGCGTCCCGCTGGGCAGTGCCGCGGGCCTAGCCTTCCAGCACCTCGCCGTGCAGGCGATCTTCCTGGTGCTGCCGGTGGCCATCGGCGCGCGCTTCGGGCTGGACGTGCGGCAGGCCACGAACTTCCTTTGCCTCAGCCTGCTGGCGCTCGCGATCTTCGCAGCGCTGCAGGGCCTGCGCGTGGGACCGGTCGGCTCGGGCTATCAGGTTCCGGCCATTCCTTCGCCTATCTTCGTGGGGATCTATCTCGTCTGCGCCGGTGCGGGCCTCACGCCGGGCCGGGCGGGCGCGCTGCTGATGCTGGCGGGCGTGGTCGCGCTGGCTGCAAGCCTGCTCATCCGCCGGCCCCAGGTGCTGGTGCCGACGGAGCTCGCGGGGCTTGTGGTGGTCCTGCTGGGGGTCTCGCTGGTGCCGGTCGTTCTGGGCGAGGTGCACCTGCTGAAGCCGGCGCTGCCCGAGACCGCGACGAAGGATATCGCCGTCGCCGCAGGCTCGTTCCTCGTGATGGCGGCCATCGCGCTCTCCCGCACGCGGCTCGCGCCCTATGGCGTGCTGGTCGGCGCGGCGGTGGGCTGGCTGGCGGTGGCGCTGTTGCCGGGCGATTCCGGGATCGGCGCCGTGCTCGCAGCCAATCCCTGGTTCGCCTGGCCCCAACCCGTCTGGCCGGATTTCGAGGGCATTCCGGTGGACCTCGAGCTCGGCTTCGTCTTCGCCATGCTCCCCGCCACGGCCGTGCTGCTCGGCAATCTGCTGGCCTTGCAGCGCGCCGCGGACGCGGATTGGCGCAAGCCCGATGGTGGCCCGCTGCGCCGCGGGCTCCTGGCCCAGGGCCTGACCTTCCTGGCGACGGGCGCCATCGGCGGCATGGCGCCCTCGGCCTCGGCGGCCTGCGTGGGGCTGTCCATCGCCAACCGGACGCTGGCGCCGATCATTGCTCTGCTGGGGGCGGCGATGATCGCGGCGCTGGCCTTCTCACCCAAGCTGGTGGCGCTCTTCGTGGCGATGCCCGGGGCGGTGAAGGGGGCGATGGTCCTCTACGCCACCTGCTTCATCATCGCGACCGGGCTGCAGCTCGTGACCGCGCGCATGCTGGATGTGCGGCGGAGCCTGGTGGTCGGGCTCGGCCTCATCATGGGGCTCTCGGTGGTGATCGTGCCCAACCTCTTCGCCGAGCATTTGCCGGCCCTGGCCTCGCCGCTCACCTTCGGGGCCATGACGGGCTTCTTGCTGCACTTCGCCACCTCGCCGCTGATGATCCGGCAGGCGAGCTTCGCCCTGCCGCTCGATGCGACCCTGCCGCGCGTTGCGGAGGAGCAGGCCTTGCGCCTGGGCGGGGCCTGGGCCGCCAAGAGCGCCACGATGGAACGCGTCGAGCATTTCCTGATCGAGATCGGCGAGGTTCTGGCCTCCCGGGGCCTGGCCACCGCGCAGGTGCACGCGCGGCATGCGGATGGCGAGGTGATCGTCGCGGTTCGCTTCACCGGCCCGCCGCTGCCCGAACCCGCGGCGGCCCCGCATGTGCTGGCACTGGAGGGCGAGACGGGAGAGCAGGAGGCCTTCACGCTCTGGCTCGCGACGCGCGGCGCCTCCTGGGTCGAACGGCGCGCCCATGAATGGCGCGTCGGCTTCGATGATGCTTGATCCTGTCCCCAGGCGCCGGGCGCGCAGCGTACGGGTGCGCGGGTTGGGGTGAAGGTCTGAGCGCGGCCGCGTTTGGGCTCTCGGCCCGAGGCAACAGCGCCCCGGGCCGTCAGGCGGTGCTAACGGCAGCCCATCCGGGCTGCCAGGTCCACGAAGTCCGTCCCCACCCAGTCCCACGGGTCCTCGGCGCTGAGGTCGATGGTCTGGCCTTGGCCGTGCTCGGTCGGGCGCGGGACGAAAGCGGTGGCGAGGCCGGCCTTCCGCGCGGCGCGCAGATCCCCGTTATGCGCGGCTACCAGGCACACCTCCGAGGGCTTGAGCGCCAACAGCTCCGCCGTGCGGAGGTAGGCCTCGGGCTGCGGTTTGTAGGCCTGCACCGGTTCGGCGCCGAGCACCGCGTCCCAGGGCAGGCCCGCGCGCTTGGCCATGTTCGCCAGCAGCGCGATGTTCCCGTTGGAAAGCGGTGCCAGGAAGTACTTCCGCTTCATCCGCGTCAGGCCCAGTAGCACGTCCGGCCAGGGGTCGAGCCGGTGCCAGGCGCGGTTGAGATGGTCCAGGTCGCCCTCGCTGGCACCCGTGACGTTGTGGGCCGCGAGCACTTTCTCCAGGCTTTCCCGATGCAGCACGTCGAGCCGCGTGAAGGGCCGCCGTCCGGAACGGCATTCCTCCATCCCGGGCTGGTAGAGCTTGCGCCATGCATCGGCGAGCGCGAAGGGGTCGAGGTCGGGGCGGCCGATGCCGGGCAGGAAGGCGGCGAACTCGCGCGCGACGCCGCTGCGCCAGTCCACCACGGTCCCGAACACGTCGAAGACGAGTGCCTTGACCTCGCTCATTCCGCCGGCTCCTTCACCGCCCACTTCTTCTCGAACTCCCAGACCTCGGGGAAGCCCATCAGCTCGCAGATGCGGCCGAAGCCGTAGCTCTCGGAGGCGGGCAGGCCGTTGCTGTCACCGTGCTCCTTGAGGTGCGTGTAGGCGCGCTCCAGCGCCGCCGCGACGGCGAGGAAGCCGACCGCCGGATAGATCGCGATGCCGTAGCCGATCTCCTGCAGCCGCTTCTTGGACAGGATGGGCGTGCGCCCGCCTTCGACATTGTTGGCCAGCAACGGCTTGTCCTTGATGGCCTTGCCGATCTCCACCATCTCGGCCTCGCTCTCGGGGCTCTCGATGAAGACGACGTCGGCGCCCGCGTCGCCGTACATGCGGCCGCGGCGGATGGCTTCCTCCAGGCCCAGGCCCGTCCGCGCATCGGTGCGCGCGACGATGAGGAAGTTGGGGTCGCGCCGCGCCTCGGCCGCGACCTTGATCTTCAGCACCATCTCCTCGGCCGGGATGACCTTGCGGCCCGGCGTGTGGCCGCACTTCTTCGGGACCTCCTGGTCCTCGAGCTGGATGCCGGTGACGCCCGCGGCCTCGTAGCCCATCACCGTGTGGCGCACGTTGAGCAGGCCGCCATATCCCGTATCGGCATCGGCGATCACGGGCGTCTTCGACATCTGCGCGAAGCGGCCGACGCGCTGGATCATGTCCGTGTAGGTCGCGATGCCGGCATCGGCGACACCGAGCGCGGAGGCCACCGTGCCGAAGCCCGTGACGTAGAGGCAGTCGAAGCCCATGCCGTCCGCGACCTTCGCGCTGATCATGTCGAAGATGCCGGGTGCCACGACAAACTTCTTCTGGTCGAAACAGGCCTTGAGCGATGGATGGGCCATGGGTGTCGATATCCTATTGCTTGGGAAGGTGGCCGGCCGCGGCAGCCGCGGCCCAGATGCGGTTCTCGCGCTGGAGCGCCTCCAGCAGCCCCGCGGGCGCGCGCAGGTCCGGCTCGATGCCGAGTGCTGCGAGGCGGGCGCGGAAGGTCTCCTCGTTGAAGGCGCGCTCGATGAGCGCGTTGAGGCGTGCGGTGACGACGTCCGGCATGCCCTTCGGCCCGAACATGGCCACCCAGCCGGAGAGGTCGAAATCCGGGATGCCCTGCTCCTGCACCGTCTTCACATCGGGGAAGAAGGGCGTGCGCGTGGCGGTGGAGACGGCGATGATCTTGGCGCGGCCCGTGGTCATGTGCGGTGTCGCGCTCGCCGTGCTGGTCCAGCCTAGCGGCAGGTTGCCCGCCACGATGTCGGTCATGAGCTGGCTGCCGGCACGGTACTGCACGTCGGGAATCTCGGCGCCGATGCGCCGTGCGAGCTCCTGCCCGATGAAGCTCGACAGCGCCTCCGTGCTGCCGGAGGACAGCCGCGTCGGATGGCTGCGCGAGAAGGCGACGAGGCCAGGGATGTCGGCGAAAGGCAGGGTGTGCGAGGCGGCGAGCACCATCGTGTTGCGCGTCAGCATGGCGACGGGCGTGAAGTCGCGGATCGGGTCGTAGGGCACCGAACTCAGCACGTGGCTGTTCATGATGTGCGTCGAGACGACAGCCATCAGCGTGTGCCCGTCGGGCTCGGCGCGGGCCACGACTTCGCTGCCGATGACGCCCGCCGCGCCCGCGCGATTCTCGACCACGATCGGGTGAGGCAGGTGCGGGCGCATCGCCTCCGCCAGCGCGCGGGCCAGGATGTCGGTGCCGCCGCCGGCGGCATAGGGAACGATCAGCCGCACCGGCCTTTGCGGCCAGGCGGGCTGGGCGAGGGCGGGCGCAGCGAGCAGCACGGGGGCGGCCCATAGGGCGCGGCGGCGGATCATGGGGAACGTTTCCTTATTTGCCCGCAGCATCGCGCGCCTTTGCGGGCTGCGGAAGCCCCGGAAGCATGCCAAGCTCGCCTCCATGCGCCCCAGCGTCACCGTGATCGGCCTCGGCTATGTCGGCCTTCCCACCGCAGCGCTCCTTGCCGGCCGCGGCCTACGCGTCCATGGCGTGGACAGCTCGCCCCAGCTGCGCGCGACGCTGGCCGAGGGCCGTGTCCACATCGCGGAACCGGGAGTGGAGGCGTTGGTGCGGCAGGCCGTGGCAGATGGATCCCTCACCATCCACGACACACCGCAGCGGGCCGATGTCTTCGTCATTGCCGTGCCCACGCCGCTGGGCCCCGGCCAGGCGCCGATGCTGGACCATGTGCTGGACGCCGCCCGCGCCCTGGCCCCCGCGCTCGACGAGGGCGCGCTGGTGCTCCTGGAAAGCACGAGCCCCATCGGCACCACGGCTCAGATCGGCAAGCTGCTGCGGCAGCTCCGCCCCGATATCGCGGACATCTCCGTCGCGTATGGCCCCGAGCGCGTGCTGCCCGGCCGCATCCTGGAGGAGCTGGTGCGCAACAACCGCGTCGCCGGCGGCCTCGACCCGCGGGCGACCGAGCGCGCTGTGGCCTTCTACCGGCTCTTCGTCGAGGGCGAGGTGCACGGCACCGAGGCGGCCTCGGCCGAGATGGTGAAGCTCGCGGAAAACGCCTTCCGCGACGTGAACATCGCTTTTGCCAATGAGCTCTCGCTGATCGCGGGTCATCATGGGCTGGACGTGTGGCGCGTCATCGCGCTCGCGAACCTGCATCCGCGCGTGGATATCCTGCGGCCGGGGCCGGGCGTGGGCGGGCATTGCATCGCGGTCGATCCCTGGTTCCTGGCCCATGGCGCGCCGGGAGCCGCGCGGCTCATCCCCGCGGCGCGGGCGGTGGATGCGGCCAAGCGCGACGCGGTGCTGGAGCAGGCCTCGGCGGTCTGCATGGAGGGCGAGCGCGTCATCTGCCTCGGCCTCGCCTTCAAGGGCGACGTGGACGATTTGCGCGAGAGCCCGGCACTGGCGATCGCGACCGAGCTTGCCCGGCGCCATCCGGGCCGCGTGGCGGCGGTGGAGCCGCATCTGGCCGCCGCGCCGCCCGGCTTCCCCGCGCCGCTGATCCCGCTGGAGGAGGCGTTGATGGGGCCCGGTGCCTTGCTGGTCTTGACGGATCACAGCGTCTTCGCTGGCATCCCTCCTGAGCGGATCGCGGGGCGGCGCATCATCGACACCCGGGGAATCATCCGCCTGGAGAATCGTCCCCATGCCTGATGGTCACATGAGCCAGAACGCCATCACCGCCATCCAGGCGGTGGTGCAAACCTATCTCGACGGCCTTTACGAAGGAGATGGCGCGAAGATCGCGGCCGCCTTCCACCCCGTCTCGCACCTCTACAGCGTGGCGAAGGATGGCGGCGTAGCCGATCTGCCGCGCGAGGAATGGCTGAAGCTGATGGCCACCCGCCCGAAGCCCGCCGAGCAGGGGCTGGCGCGCGAGGACCGCATCCTGGCCGTCGACATGGCAGGCGAGGACGCGGCCTGCGTGAAGGTGAATTGCTGCATTCCGCCGCGCTGGTTTACCGACTACCTGCTGCTGCTGAAGACCAGCGAGGGCTGGCGCATCGTGAGCAAGAGCTTCCACACCGAGACCCGCTGATGCGCCGCATCCTGCTCTGGACCGACACGCCCGGCGAATACGTCGCGGCGGTGGAGGCGGCCGGCCTCGCGGCCCGCGTGCGGATGGAAAGCCTGCCCCGCGCCCAGCAGCCGAGCGAGGAACAGCTCGCCGAGACGGAGGCCTTGCTGGGCTGGACGGTCCCGCCCGGGCTGCTGCCGCGCATGCCCAAGCTGCGCTGGGCCCAGGCGCTGATGGCGGGCGTCGAGGGCTGGCTCGCGCTGCCCGATCTTCCGCCGGACCTCATCCTCTGCTGCGCGCGGGGCACGCATGGGGATTCCATGCCGGAGAATATCATCGGTGCGCTGTTTCACCTCACCAAGCCCTATGCGGCAGCCAACGAGGCGCAGAAGGAGGGCCGCTGGCAGCGGCGCGTGCCGGTCTCGCTGAACGGCAAGACGCTCGGCATCCTCGGCCTCGGCGCCATCGGGCAGGAACTGGCCATGCTCGCCGCGACGTTGCGGATGGAGGTGATCGGTACGCGGCGCCATCCCACGCCGCTGCCCGGCATTGCGGAAGTCCTGCCGCCGGAGCGCACGGACGAGGTGCTGTCGCGCGCCGATTTCGTCGTGCTGCTGCTGCCCGCGACGCCGGAGACCGAGAACTTCATTGACGCCGCGCGCCTGTCGAAGATGAAGCCAGGCGCCTGGCTGCTGAACTTCGGCCGCGGCGGCGCGATCGTCGACGCGGACCTGATCGCGGCCGTCACCGAGAAGCGCATCGCCGGCGCGCTGCTGGACGTCTTCCGCACCGAGCCATTGCCATCTGAGCATCCGTTCTGGACGACACCTGGCATCCAGGTGATCCCGCATGTGGGCGGCATGCATGCCGAGCGCGACAAGGCGGTGGCGAAGCTCTTCGTCGAGAACCTGCGGCGGTTCCTCGATGGCGAGGAGCTGCGGGAAGTGGTGGACCGGAATTCGGGATACTGAGCCGTTCCGACAACGGGTGGCCGACCATGTCGGATGAGTAACGGCGAAATAACGTCGCCCTAATAAATCACGTCCAGCCGGACGAACATGATCCAGTTACTCCGGTCCCGCGCCGCAGCGGGCCTCGGCGCGAGCCTTTCGTGAACCGGCAAGCCGGTTCCGAACGGCGGCTGTCGCCCCGGAGGACAGGCTGCCATGGTCATGCGAACCATCACCCTCGTTCTGGCGCTATCGCTATCGATCGGGGGCGCTGTGCTCGCGCAGCCGCAACCCGCGACCCCTCCGGCGGCACCGGCCGCAACCGCCCAGCCCGCCCCGCCGCCGGGGATCGCGGCCGCCCGTGTCGAGCCGCCGCCGCGCGGCGAGGCCACGGCGGCAGACCATCAGCAGGCGCTGCGCATCGTCGCGTGGTTCGTCGGCATCTTCGCGCTGGTCAGCTTCGCTGTCCTCGTGATGCTCGCCTGCAGCGTCCGCAAGAGCTTCTACGCGGACGCGAACAAGGAGGGGAACGGCGAGTGGCGTTACCAGCTGATGCAGCTTCCGCTGGGCGTACCCGAAGGCTCGATCCGCGCGCTCCTCTCCATCTTCGTGATCGTCTTTGGCCTGATGGTGCTGGTGCTCCAGAACCGCCTGGGTCTCCAGAATGTCGAGGCCATCAGCGGCTTCATCGGCATCGTCATCACCTTCTACTTCACGGCGCGAACCGGAGACCAGGCGCAGAAGGCGGTGGACGCCGCGAAGGCGGCGGTCACCAACGCCAATGAAGCCGTGGCGAGGGCGGCGGCGGATACACAGACGCAGCTCAACAGGGCCACGACCGAATTGGCCGGCGCCGCGATCCGCGCCGCCAACCCCGCGCCGGTGCCCGCTGTCGTCGTGGCTCCCGTCGGCGTCGAGACGGCGGCGGGACTGGCGCCGTTGCAGGCGACCCTGCGCGACCTGCGCGCCCGCCTGAGCGCCGTGCGCCAGGTTGCCGCGGCCGCCTCCAGCCTGGGCGTCGGCGGAGATCTGGTGGAGGGCGCGGGCCGGACGATCGAGACCGCCGACGGCCTGCTCCGCACCATCGAGCCCCTGCTCTCCGGCACGCCTTCGACGGATGCCATCGGCGCTATCCTCGATACCGCCGGCAAGACGCTGCCGGTCCTTGAGAACGCGGGCTTGCCGGGTGCTTTCGCCGATGTGCTGGCCTCCCTCCGGGGCGCGGTGCAGTTCGCGGGCCCGATCGTCGCGGGCATTCCGGGCGGGCCCATCGGCATCGCCGGCGGCGTCATCCTGGCTGGCGTGAAGCTCGCCCAGGACAACCAGCGCTTCGAGGCCCTGAAGACGGCGCTGCTTCGCAAGCCCTTCAACCCCGTGCTGCTGCCTGATTCCGCGATCCTGGGGAACGCGGCTACCGCGGCCCTCGGGATGTCCCGGCATCTCTCCACGCTGCTCGGCGACCAGCCGCCTGCGGTCGCGACCTCCCTGATGCGGGAGCTGCTTCGCCGCTCCCCGGCGGGCGGGCCGGTTCCGGCCGTGGAGATCGCGGACAGCCTCCTCAAGGACGGGCTGAACGCGGAGGGCACCATCATCCCCTTCGCAGGGCGTGTGGCGACGCGTGACGAGCTGGTGCAGGCGCTCGAGGAATACCGCAGCAACGTCGTCTTCCAGGCGGCGCGCTCGCAGCTCGAGGGCAGCGTGGACATGCCCCCGGTGGACGGGGCGCCGGGCGCCGCCATCGATCTGCGTCAGCTCGTGGATGCGGCGGCGGCGCTGTCCGGCACGCCTGCCGGGGCGTCGCAGATCGAGCGGCTGGTCTATCTCGCCGAGGCGCTGGGCAAGCTGCCCAACGAGAGCGGCGCCGTCACGACGCTGGTCGTGGATGCGCTGAACGCCGCGCAAAAGCTTCTCCCGCAACGAGTGACCCAACAGGAGAATTCGTGATGCGACGCCATGCCCTGGCCTGCGTGCTGCTCCTCACGGCGGGCTGCGTGAAGAACAACGACCTCGTCCAGTACGACCGCATGCGAAACTCGAACGATCCGCAGGCGGTCGCGGCCGAGAGCATCAGCTGCTCGGAGAAGGATATGGCCTGCGTCCGGCTGCTGGTGCTGCGAGGCTCCGCCTGCGCGCGCCTCAGCGAGGCGCCGGACGTCGCGACCCGTGTGCGGATGCGCGGCTGCGCGCTGGATGATTTCACCGCCGCGCAACGCCAGCTTCCCGCCGATGCGGAGGCGGAGGACCGGCGGAAAGTCCTGACCGGCCTCGCGGAAGCCCAGCGCAACAACCGCGACAACAGCGGCAGCCGCGCCACGGCGGATGGGCTGAACCAGCAGCTGATGACGACGGCGACCGCGCTCGGCTCCATCCCCGGGGGCGCCTCGACCGCGGCCTACTTCAAGTCCGAGGCGCTGGCCTATCAGGGCCAGCGCGCCGGTTCCGCCGGCTGCGCCGATCTTCGCGCCGCCCGTGTCGGCCTGCCCACGGCGGTGGGCGAAGATCTCGCCCCGCGCGTCGAAACGCTGCGGGTCAGTGTCACCAACGCGATGCAGACCCAGAGGTGCGTGTGATGGCGACGGCGCAGCTCGAACGAAACATCTGGTTCACGACCCCGATGATGCGGGGCGACGACGTGCTGATGGTGCAGAACCGTCTCGTCGCCAGCGGCGCGCTGCTGACGCAGGACGGGCTCTACGGCCGCGGCACGCGCAAGGCCGTCGAGACCTTCCAGCGTGCGGCCGGCCTCCTCGCGGACGGCGTGGTCGGCGTGGCCACGTGGTCCCGCCTCATGGCGCCGCCGGGCACCGCACCGGCGGCGGCGCTGCAACCGCCCACGGAAGCGGGGCAGATCATCGACGTCGCGAAGCTGACCGTTCCGCACCGGCTGTTCCAGGGCAGCGTGGAATGGTCGCTGGGTCCCCAAGGCATCTCCATCGCGGGTGGCTCGCTCGCGCCATCCGTGCAGGAGCAGCAGATGGTGGCGAAGGTCATGACGACCTTCTCCCAAGCGCTGACCACCGCCCTGTCGAAGTACAAGGTGCCGGTGGAGCTCGTCGTCGCGACCATCTGCACGGAGAGCGGCGGCAATCCTATGGCCAAGCGCATGGAGCCGGGCTGCGACCGGGACGACCCCTCGCGTACGCCGATGCGGGTCTCCTGGGGGCTGATGCAGACGCTGCTCGGCACGGCGAGGGAGGTGCTCGGACAGCCCGATCTTCCGCTGGCCCAGCTGCTGGAGCCGGAAGTCTCGATCCGGGCGGGTGCCGCCTATATGTGGCGCCAGGCGCGCCGGACGGGGTTCGATCCGCCACTGGTCGCCGCGGCTTACAATGCCGGCAGCCTCCGGTGGAACGACGGCCCGGAGAACCGGTGGAAGATGGTGCAGTACCCGATCGGCACGGGCCACCACGTGGACCGCTTCTGCCGCTTCCTCAACGCCGCCATGACCACGGATGCCGCGCTGCCGTCGCAGGTCCCGAGTCTGCGGGAAATCCTCGGCGGTGCCCCGGCGGCGAGAACGGCGACCGTCGCCGCGCCCCTCACGGCACCGGCGCCGGAACCGGAAGACCAGCCCGACGCGATGACCCCGCGCCAGTTCCAGGAGCAGCTGCATGCGGCGGGGCACTATGCCGGCCCCATCGACGGCCAGCCTTCGCCGGCGCTGGAGGATGCCATCGATGCGCGCTTCTCGGCCGAGGCGATGGCCGGGCGCCTTGCGGCCGACTGGCACGGCTGGTCCGACGCCCGGCGGCAATTGGCGGTGGAGCAGTCGCTCATCCGCGACAGGGACATCTTCGTGGGCGCGATCGACGGCCTCATCGGCCCGCAGACGCGCTTCGCGCGGCAATCCTTCCAGCACCTGATGGAGACGGGCCAGCCCCTCGTCATTCCTGAGCGGGACGAGGATCCGCCCGTCTCGATGCCGGCCGTCGGCAAGGCCATGGAGTGGCCGCGGCAGTCGGAAGTCTCGCGCTTCTACGGCGCGGTCGGCACGAACCAGGTGATGCTGGTGCTGCCCTACACGATGCGCATCGCCTGGGACACGAGCAAGACCGTCACCCGCTTCCAGTGCCACGAGAAGGTGCACGACGCCTTCCTGCGCGTCTTCCAGAAGACGCTGGCCCAGTACGGCCCGCAACGCCTTTCGGAACTGAGGCTCGATCTCTTCGGCGGCTGCCTGAACGTCCGCCCGATGCGGGGCGGCACGCGGATGTCGATGCACAGCTGGGGCATCGCCATCGACCTCGATCCCGCGCGGAACGCGCTGGACATGCATCACGACAAGGCGAGCTTCGCCCGCGACGAGTACATCCCGTTCTGGCGGATCGTCGAAAGCGAGGGCCTGGTCAGCCTCGGCCGCGTGCGCGACTTCGACTGGATGCACTTCCAGGCCGCCCGCCTGTGAAGGGGGCTCAGGTCTCCTTCAGCTCGTAGGCAACGCCCGCGCGCCCGGCTATGGCGCGCACATGGTCGATCAGGCTCTGCGGCATCGGGATGCCGTGCGCGAGGCGCTTCTCGCGCATCATCTCCTCGGGCTCGCCGGGCAGCAGGACGGGCTTGGCCGGGTCGGCCGGCGCGGCGCCGTGCAGCACGTCGATCACGGCGTCGAGGTCGGTCGTGTACTCCTCCATGTCGCGATAGGCGCGGGGGTCGATCGCCATCATGAAGTGGCCGATATTGTTCGGGTCGTCCGGCTTCTGCGTACGGTTGCGGATGGGCGAGAAGCTGGCGCCCACCATGGTCCCGCCCAGGATATGCGCCATGAGCGCGAGGCCGTAGCCCTTGTGCCCGCCCAGATGCTCCGGCCCGCCGACGGGCGTGATGCCGCCTTCCTTCTTCTTGAACACGTAGTCCATGGCGACACGCGAGTCGGTGACGGGCCGGCCGCCCTCGTCCTGCACCCAGCCCTCGGGCAGGGTCTTGTCGTTGAGGTGGTAGACCTTGACCTTGTTGCCCGCGACCGTCGTCGTCGCCATGTCGAGAACCACGGGCTTGTGGCCCGGCCCGGCAGGGGCGGCGAAGGCGATGGGGTTGGTGCCCAGCACGGGTTCCGCCGCGCGCGTGGGCACCATCAGGATGCCGCGGGTGGAAGAGGTCACGAGGCCGATCAGCCCGGCCGAGGACGCCATGCGCGCGTAGTAGCCCGCCGCGCCGAAATGATGGCTGTTCACCACGCCCACCGCGCCGATGCCGAACTGCCTCGCCTTCTCGATGGCGACGCGCATGCCCATGGCGGCGGCGGGATGGCCGAGGCCGTCCGCGCCATCCACCAGCGCGGTCGCCGCGAAGTCGCGCACCACGCGCGGCTCCCCCGCGATACGGAGCTGGCCGAGCTTCAGCATCTCCTCATAGGCCATGAGCATCGAGATGCCGTGGCTGTCCACGCCCATCAGGTCGGTCTCGACCATGATCTCGGCGGTGATGTCCGTCAGGTGCTTCGGCATGCCCCAGGCCGTCAGGATGGAGACGATCTGGGCGCGGATGGAGGGGTGGGTGAAGTTCATGCTCTCTCTCAATCGACGGTGGCGCCGGTGGCGCGCACGATGGGCACCCATTTCTCGATCTCGGCCGCGATGAAGGCTCGTGTCCGGGCGGGTGTCATGTTCTCGGGGATGGTGTTGCCGAGCTGCAGGATGCGCTCGCGAACCGGGCCGGCGGCCAGGCTCTGCGCGATCTGCTGATGCAGGAATTCCAGGATGGCCGGCGGCGTGCCGATGGCCGAGGACCACGGGGTCCAGGTCGTGGCCAGGAAGCCCGGCAGGCCGGCCTCCGCCGCGGTGGGCACGTTCGGCGTCATGGGCGAGCGCGTGCCGGTCCCGATGACGATGCCCGTCACCGTGCCCGCGCGGATGTGCTGCTCCATGAAGGAGATGGTGTCCGCCTGGAAGTGGATCCGCCCGGCCGAGAGATCGGCGAAGGAGGCCGCCGATCCCCGATAGGGCACGTGCTGCGCGACCGCGCCCATCTCGCTCAGCAGGAGCGCGGCGGAGATGTGGCCCGTCGTGCCGTTCCCCGAGCTGCCATAGATGTAGTAGCCCGGCCGCTCGATCAGCGAGGCGCGCATCTCGGCGAGATTCCGCCAGCCGGTCGAGGGATGCGCCGCCACCACCATCGCGCTTTCCGAGCTGATGGTGATGTGGTCCAGCCCGGTCAGCGGATGCACCGGCAGATTGCGGTAGAGCCCGACATTCAGCGCATGCGAGCCGAGCGCGCCCACCAGCAGCGTGTAGCCATCCGGCGCGGCACGGCCCACCGTCTCCATGGCCACCGTGCCGCCGCCCGAGGGCCGGTTCTCCACCACGAATTGCTGGCCGATCTGCGCGGACAGCGCGGTGGAGACGAGGCGCGCATTGATATCCGCATTGCCGCCGGGCGCCAGCGCCACGACGACGCGCACGGGCCTGTTAGGATAGTCGGAGCCCGGTGCGCGCGGCTGCGCGGCCGCCGTGCCGGCCAGCAGCAGCAGCGGCATGATCAGTCGCATCATTCTTGTTTCCTCCCCGCTTGTTCTTGTCAGGCGATCCCGTGCCTCAGCGCGCCGATGCGTTCGACGGTGAGTTCAAGCCGGTCGCCGCCCTGAAGGTAGCGTGGCGGCTTGCGGAAATGGCCTGAGCCCGAGGGCGTGCCGGTCGCGATCACGTCGCCCGTCTCCAGGCGCATGAAGCGCGAGACGTAGGCGATGAGCGCGGGCACGGAGAAGATCAGGTCGCGCGTATTGCCGTGCTGCACCTCCTCGCCATTCAGCATGCAGGCGATGTCGAGCGCCCAGGGCTCGCCCAGCTCGTCGGCCGTGACGATCCAGGGGCCGATCGGGCAAAACTGGGCGAGGCCCTTCGCGAAGCTCGTCATCGGCAGCGGCTGGTCGAACTGGAACTCGCGCGCCGAGATGTCGTTCAGGATGGTGTAGCCCGCGACATGGTCCAGCGCGCGGCGTTCCTCCACCTCATAGGCCGGCGCGCCGATGACGACAGCGAGCTCCACCTCCCAGTCCGGCTTCGTCACCGCGCGCGGGATGTGGACGGAGGTGCCCGGCCCGCAGACGGAGGAGGTGGGCTTCAGGAAAAGGCGAGGGGCCTCCAGCTTCGGCCCGCCCACCTCGGCGGCATGCGCGCCGTAGTTCCGGCCGACGCCGATGATCTTGCCCGGCCGCAGCGGCGCATCGAGCAGCGCCTCGTCGAAGGGCAGGCGCAGCGATGCGTTCTCCGGCCGCGCCGCAAAGGCGATCTGGCGAGAGGCGTCCGTCATCGCGGCTTCGTCGCCCAGCAGCGCGATCATCTTGCGTGCGGCCAGCGGCACCAGCGCATCCTCGATCACGCCTGCCAGGCGGCCGTCCTTCAGCGTCGCGAGCCTCATGCCGCGAGCGCTGCGTAGTCGAGGCTCGCCATCACCTGCACGCGCAGGATGAAGCGCGGCTCCTCGGGCGTGTAGTCCGCGACGGCGTTGTGCGTGGTGCCGATATTGTCCCACATCAGCACGTCGCCAGGCGTCCAGGCGTGGCTATGCAGGTATTTCGACTGCGACTGGTGACGGAAGAGATAGTCGAGCATCGCATCGCTCTCGCGCCGGTCCATACCCTCGATGTACATGGCGTAGCCGGGATTGGCGTAGAGCACGCGTCGCCCCGTGATCGGATGCTCGCGGAAGATCGGCTGGCGCACGGGCGGGCGCTTGGCGCGCTGCTCGGGCGTCAGCGGGCCGCGGATGGAACCGGGACGGATCCGCATCATGTCCCAGAACTTCTCAAAGTCGTGGATGGCGACGCGGCCTTCCAGGCGCTCCTTCACCTCGTGGGGCAGGTCTTCGTAGGCGGCGTGCATATTGCGGAACTGCGTGTCGCCGAGGGGCCGTCCGTCGCGCAGCGGCACCTCCTTGGCGTGCAGCACGTTGGCGAGCGCGATTTCCTTCGCGTAGCTCATATCCGTATGCCAGCCCTGGCCGGCGTCGTTGAGGCCCAGGGGTTTGCCCGCCTCGTCGCGCTTGTTGGAGAGGATCATCACCTCCGGCAAACCAGGCGCGTGGAACATGTTCGCCACGTTCACCTCCAGCGTACCGAAGCGCTGGCCATAGGCGGCGAGCGCGGGCGCATCGAGGTCCTGCTGCGGGAAGCAGAGCACGCCATGCTCGCCCAGGGCGCGCAGGATGTCTCGGAAATCCGAATCACTCATCGGCTTTGACAGGTCGATACCATGGACGCGCGCGCCGAGGCCGGTGTTATTCGCTATGACCTGCATGCATACCTCCCGCTTTTGCCCGACTTTCCGCGCGCATTGTGAGCGCGTCAATCTTGCACAAGCATCGTTATATGGAACGCAAGACTTCCGTCCTCGTCGCGGGCGCGGGCATCGTGGGACTTTGTACCGCCTGGTACCTCGCCCGGGCCGGCGCCGCCGTCACGATCGTGGATCGCGCCGGGCCGGGCGAGGGGACGTCCTCCGGCAATGCGGGCGCGATATCGGCGGGCTCGGTCGCGCCCCTGGCCATGCCGGGCGTGCTGCGCGACGTGCCGAAGATGCTGCTCGACCCGAAGGGCGCGCTGCACATCCCGGCGCGATACTGGCCAGTGGCGTTTCCCTGGCTATGGCAATTCGTGCGCGCGGCGGCGCCCGAGCGCGTGGAGCGGATCGCGGCCGCGCTCGCCCTGCTGCTGCGTGGCGCGGAGGACTGCCATCTGGAAATCCTGGAGGCCGAGGGCGCGGCCGACATCATCTCGCGCAACGGGCAGCTCTACCTCTATCGCGATGACGCGCATCTCGCGAAGGACGATGCGTCCTGGAAGCTGCGCCGGCAGCACGGCCTCGAGATGCAGGTGCTTCGCCGCGCCGGGATCATGGAGCTCGAGCCCGGGGTCGCCGAGACCTACAACCGAGGCGTTTTCCTGCCGAAGCAGAGCCACTCGTTGAATCCCCTGCGCCAGGCCCGCGTCGTGGCGCGCGGGATCGAGCGGATGGGCGGCAAGGTCCGCAAGGGCAACGTCACGGCGCTGATCCGCGAGGGCGACCGTATCACCGGCGCGATGGTGGACGGCGCCCCGGAGCATGCGGATCATGTCGTGCTCGCGGCCGGCGCTTGGTCGCACAGGCTGCTGGATGCCATCGGCATCAAGGTGCCGCTGGAGAGCCAGCGCGGCTATCACGTCATGCTCACCGACCCTGGCGTGATGCCGCGCCGGCCCGTCATCCCCGCCGATCGCAAGGCCTTCATCACGCCGATGGAGGAGGGGCTTCGGGTCGCGGGGACCGTGGAATTCGGCGGCACCGAGGCCCCGCCCAACCCGCGCCGCGCCGCGCTGCTGCTGGAGGATCTCGCCAGGGTCTACCCGCAGGCCGATACGCGCGCGCAGAAGCCTTTCTGGATGGGCCATCGCCCTTGCCTGCCGGACAGCCTCCCGGTCGTGGGCCCCGTGGCCTCGCGGCCCGGGTTGTGGTGCGCGTTCGGGCATGGGCATCTGGGCCTCACCGGCTCCGCCCCCACCGGGCGGCTGCTGGCCTCTTTCATGTTGGGGCCGAAGCCCAATCTCGATATTTCGCCCTTGGGCGTGGAGCGATTCGCATGAGCACCTCAGAAGCCGTCGCGACCGCCATCGCGCCGCGCCCCCCCGCGGGAGAGCTTGCCCGCCGCGTGCTGGCGCTGGCCGCGCCGACGACGCTGCTCTCCGCGCTGCAGGTGGTCGCGCTGCTGATCGAGACGGTGATCGCGGCGCGCCTGGGCCGTTCGGCGCTCGCCGGCTGGGCGGTGGTGCTGCCCTTCTCGCTGCTGCTCGGCCAGATGTCCGCGGGCGCCATGGGCGGTGGCGTGGTCAGCGCCATCGCCCGCGCGCTGGGAGCGAGGAAGGAGGAGGAAGCCTCGGCGCTGGCCGTGCATGCGCTGCTGATCGCGCTGGGCTTCGCGGCGATGTTCGTGGTGGTGCTCGCGGTCTTCCCGCGCACGGTGCTGCCATGGATCGGCGGGCCCGAGGCGGCCGCGGCGGCCGTGCCCTATTCCATCGCGCTCTTCGGCTTCGGCGCGATCCCGGCTTGGCTCGCGAACACGCTGGCCTCCATCCTGCGCGGCGCGGGCAAGCACGCGCTGGCGGCACGGGTGCTGAACTTTTGCTGGATCGCCTATCCCATCCTCGGCTTCGTGCTGGCGGAGACGCTGGGCTTCGGGCTGCTCGGCCTCGGTGTCGGCTTCGCGGTCTGCTTCTGGATCGCGGCGGGGGTGATGGCGCTGGTGGTCTTCTCCGGCGCGGCGGGCTTCCGGCCCGACCTGCGCGTCAAACTCCGCTGGCCGCTGTTCCGGCGCATCCTGGCGGTCGGCGCCATCGCCTGCTGCCTGGCTTTCGTGGCCAACATGGCGACCATCCTCGTGACGGCGCGGCTGGCTTCCTACGGGCCGGTGGCGGTCGCGGCCTACGGCGTCTCGGCCCGGCTGGAATTCATGATGATCCCGCTGGCCTTCGGCGTGGGCTCGGCGCTGACAGCGCTGGTCGGGCGCTCGGTGGGGCAGGGGGATTGGGAAACCGCGCGGCGCACCGCCTGGGTGGGTGGGCTGATGGCGCTGGCGGTATGCTCTGCCGTCGGCGTCACGGTGGCACTGTTTCCGCTGACCTTTGCGAATCTCTTCGCCTCGGATGCCGAGGTCGCGGCGATTGCGGCGCGGGCGCTCGGCTTCATCGGCCCGGCCTTCGGCGGCTTCGGCCTGGGCATGGCGATGTATTTCGCGGCGATGGGCGCTGGGCGGATGGGCTATCCCGTGGCGGCCGGCCTCTCGCGCCTCGGCATCGCGGTGGGCGGCGGCTGGCTGCTGGGTGACCAGCTGGGCTGGGGGATGGACGGGCAGTTCCTGGCGGTGGCGCTGGGCGTCACGGCCTATGGCGTGCTGACGGCGGTCGCGGTGCGGCCGGGTGTGTGGGGCCCGTCACGGACGGGTGCGTAGCCGGTCCAGCGCCGGCGCCATGACATGGCCGCCCCGCCGCAGCGCCGTGGCGGCCGCGATCAGCGACGGCATGACGCGATAGGCCGCGAGCGGCGGCGCCAGGCGGTGCAGAAGCCCAAGCGCGAGGCTGCGCGAGCCCTGCTGCGCGGCCGCGATGGCCAGCAGCAGTGCACACTCCGTCTCCGTCACATGGGGGCAGAGCGGGCTGGCCAGGTTCAGCGTGGAGAGGGAGCGCAGCAGCGGATCCAGCAGCAGGGCCGCGCCCTCTGCGCCCGCCGCGGCCAGCACGATCGCGGCCTCGCCCATGGGACCGGCCGGGCCGTCATCGGCCCAGGCACGCGCGGCATCCAGGATCAGTCGCTCCACCTCGGGCAGGGCGTCCGTGTCGTGACCTAAATGCGGCCATTGGGGCAATCCGCGAGTCGCCATGGCTGATCTCCGTTGTCCGGAGTTTGTAGTGCAATTGAGAATGAGTCGCAAATCATCATTGAGGGATTGACTGATTTAGGAACAAAGGGTGAAAATCCGCTTGCGCGCCCGCCGTGTTTATGTTTTGTTCACGGTCATGAGCGCGACCCTGATCCCCGACGACCTCCGCATTCCGCCGATGCCGCGGACCATTCGCCTGGCCACCCCGCGGCCGGCTCCCCGGCTGCGAACGCAGTTGCTGCTCGGGGCTATCGCGGGCTTCGGTTCGGCCTGGCTGCTGGCACGTTTCGTCATCGGCTGATGGACCGCATCCACGCCGCGTGCTGCACTGGCGGCATGTGGCGGGCGATGATCATCGGGGCGGCGTTGATGATGGCCGGCTGCGCGTACTTTCGCGCTGAGGACCGTCCGGAACCGATGCCCAATGCCACGGCCTATCCCGCGCCGGCGGTGCAGGGGCGGTATATGCCCTGGATACAGGGCCTCAGTGCCGATTATTACCGCACCAGGCCAAACTAGTCCGTCAGCTCGATCCATACTGGCGCGTGGTCCGAGGGGCTTTCCTCCGCCCGCGCATCCAGATCCACGCCCGATGTCACCAGCCGCTCGGCCAGCTCCGCCGACAGGAGCGCGTGGTCGATGCGGAGGCCGCGATTCTGCTCGAAGGCGGAGCCATAGTCCCAATAGGTGTAGGGCGGCTCGGACGGGTGCAGCGCCAGCAGCGCATCGGTCAGGCCCAGATGCGTCAGCGCCCGCCACCGGGCTCGCGATTCTGGATGCACCAGCGCATCCGCCGGCGGCAGGGTGCCGGGCGCCAGATCTTCGTCTGTCGGACAGACATTGTAGTCGCCCAGGATGGCGAGCGGCGTGAAGGCATCCAGCTTGTCGGCCGCCCATTCGCGCAGCCGGTCCATCCAGCGCCATTTGTAGGCCAGCCCGTCCTCACCGCCGCTGTTGCCGTTGGGAAGGTAGATGCCCGCCGCGAGCATCCCCACGCAGCTCACCGCGATGAAACGGGCGTGAGTGTCGGCGTCCTCGCCAGGAAGGGATTCGGCCACGACTTCAAAGGGCAAGCGCGATACGACGGCGACGCCGTTGCGCCCCCCATGCTGACCGACCGCGTGAACCTGGTACCCAGCCACTTCAAGGGCCGGGAATTCCTCGTTCTTGCACTTGGTCTCCTGCAGGAAGACGAGGTCCGGCTCATGCCGCGCCAGGAAGCGCTGCAGATGCGGCATGCGCCGCCGGATGGAGTTCACGTTGAAGGTGGCGAGCCGCATGCCCGTGTTGTGGCGGCCCGGCCCATTCACGGCAAGAGCGCAGTCGAGCCCGGCGGAGCCTGGCTCGCTATGGGGTATCAGACGGCGAAGCTGACGCCGCAGCCGCAGCCGCTCGTGGCCTGCGGGTTCCGGACGACGAAATGCGAGCCGATCAGCGCCTCGTGCCAGTCGAGCTCGGAGCCGGCCAGGAAGTCGAGCGAGACGCCGTCCACGTAGACATTCGTCCCTTCGACCGTGACGGTCAGATCATCGTCCCCGGCCTTGTCCTCGAGGTCGAAGCCGTATTGGAGGCCAGAACAGCCGCCCGCCGAGACCGACACGCGCAGCCCCGCGCCCGGGCGTCCCTGTCGCGAGGCGATGCTGGCAATTTCCTGCGCGGCGCGAGGCGTCACGAAGAAGGCGCGGGCGGTGGTGCTGCCGTCGGGCATATGAACTCTCCTTGGCATCCTATGTAGCGCGGTACGCCGGGATTTCCACTTCCGGCGGTGGCTGATACGCCTTGAGGCATGCAGAGCCCCCGTGCCCCCTGGGCCGTCACCTCCACGCGCGGCCGCCTTCATTCCGAATCGGAGGACGGTTTCCGCAGCCCCTGGCAGCGCGACCGCGACCGCATCATCCATTCCCGCGCCTTCCGGCGGCTGCAGTACAAGACGCAGGTCTTCGTCTTCCACGAGGGCGACCATTTCCGCACGCGCCTGACCCACAGCATCGAGGTTGCGCAGGTGGCCCGCAGCCTGGCCCGCCGCCTGGAGCTGGACGAGGATCTGGCCGAGGCGCTGGCGCTGGCCCACGACCTGGGCCACCCGCCCTTCGGCCATGCCGGCGAGGAGGCCCTGAACACCTCCATGCGAAGCTATGGCGGCTTTGCCCATAATGTTCAGAGCCTGAAGCACGTTACGCTGCTGGAGCGGCGCTACGGCGGCTTCGACGGGCTGAACCTGAGCTGGGAGACGCTGGAGGGGTTGGCCAAGCACAATGGCCCGGTCCGCCGGCCGGCCGCGTATCTGGCGCGCTACAACGCCGAGCATGACCTCGAGCTCCAGAGCCATGCGAGCGCGGAGGCGCAGGTCGCAGCCATTGCCGATGATATCGCCTACAACAACCACGATCTGGAGGACGGCATCCGCGCCGGGATTTTCCGGTTGGACGAGGTGACCGAGCTGACCTTGCCGCGCGAGGCGCTGGAGGCCGCGCGGGCCGCGCATCCCGGCATGCCCGCCGGCCGGGCCGCGCCGGAAATGGTACGGCGCGTCATCTCGCGCATGGTGAACGACGTGGTGGAGGAGACGGGGCGACGAATCGCGATGCTGAACCCGCGCTCGGCTGACGACATTCGCCACGCGCGCGCGCCAGTTGTCGCCTTCAGCACGCCCATGGCGGAGGCGAACGGCGCCATGCGCGCCTTCCTGCATGAGCGGATGTATCGCCATTTCCGGGTAAACCGCGTCACGCAGAAGTCGAAGCGGGTGCTGCAGGTGCTGTTCCAGCTCTTCCACGGAGGGCCGCAGATGCTGCCGGACGAATGGCGGGCGCGGGCGGGCGAGGCGGGAACGGCCGGCGCTGCCGAAGTGGTCTGCGACTACATCGCGGGTATGACGGACCGATACGCGCTGGAGGAGCACCGGCGGCTGACGGATCCGCATACGGGCGGCTGAATAAAAATCGCCCGCCGCGGGGTGCGGCGGGCGTCTCCGAAGATTCTACGCTTGGCGGGTAGTGCCGCTCAGCGGTTCGGCTGAACCACGGGCGGGACGCCAGGCTGCAGCTGGCCGGGCGCGACCGGCGCGGCGCGGCGGTTGCCACGCGGACCGGCGACCACGCCGGCCGGAGCCTGCTGGCCGGGCTGCACATAGGTCACGATGGGGCGGCCGTCGGCACCGGTACCGGTCACGACCGGCGTCCCGGCGGGGGCGAGGTCACCGGCGCCCGGGCCAATGTGCGTGATGACGGGGCGGCCGTTGTCGGTGCCGGCGATCACCGGGATACCGGCCGAGGTACCCTCGCTGACGCGTGGCCCAAGGGTCACGAGCTGGTCCATGCCGTTGATGTTCATGCGGATCGCCGTGCCGGGAGGCACGTTCCGCACGGCGGAGGGCGGGGCGTAGCTGACGACGCGGCCGGTGTTGTCCAGCAGCGGGTGCATGCCGGCAACCGACTGGGAGTTCTGGGTCGCATCGCAGGCAGCGAGGGCAAGCATCGCGGTAGCCGCGAGGAGTGGCTTCATCATTTGTGTTCTCTTCCCATCCTTGCAGAAGCAACAAAACGCACGGCGGCAACCAGCGAAACCGGCGTTTGCCTCCGCAACACTTCGTGACGCTAGCATCAAGCCTGACGTGACGGATAGGATTGAATGCAAACCTACGGCATGTCTGGCCGTGTGATGTTGCCGATTTGCCGCATGTGGCTGCCATAACACGCCATTTTTCGCGGATATCCAGGCGGCGGATGCGACGAATTCATCCGCGAATCCGGTGCTACTCGCGCCGCAAAACCTTATCCGTGAACCAGGCGGCTACGGGCTGCGGGCGGAAACCGGCGCGCAGCGCGTTCTCGTCATATTCAGTCGCCAGCCAAGTCTCGAAATCCAGGCCCCGCGCTTCGGCTTCGGCATAGGCCGCGAAGAAGGCGTCGAGGATGCCCGTGCGAGCGGCAGAGATATGACCGTGGCGCAATGAAAGCTCCGCCGCGGCGGTAGCGGCGTCGCGCCCCTGGATCAGGTGCCAGACCCCGGCAGCCAGGCCCGTGCGGTCCGCGCCGGACTTGCAGTGGATCAGAATCGGCTCGGGCAGGCTGCGGTAGAGCTGGATCAGCCGCAGCAGCCGGTCCTTATGCGGCGCACCGCGGCTCTCGAAGGGCTGGTCGGCGTGTACGAGGCCGAGCTTCGCCGCCTCCTCGCGCCCCAGCGCGTCGGAGCCGCAGGTCTCCCGATGGCCGCGCAGGTTGATGACGCTGCGGATGCCATGCCGGCGCGCGGCCTCGGCGAGCTGCCAGGGCAGGGGATGGTTGGAGCGATAGAGCCTGCCGCTCTCCACCACGCCCCAGTTGCGCCAGGGAATGCGCAGCAGGGCGTGGTCCACGAAGAGCGAGTTGAGCCAGGTCGTCATGCGGGAGGATCTGGCCTTCCCGCCGTCAGAAGACAACCACGCTCCGGATGCTCTCGCCGGCGTGCATCAGGTCGAAGCCCTCGTTGATCTTATCGAGCGGCATGACATGGGTGATGAGGGGGTCGATCTGGATCTTCCCCTCCATGTACCAGTCCACGATCTTCGGCACCTCGGTGCGCCCGCGCACCCCGCCGAAGGCCGTGCCGCGCCAGTTCCGCCCGGTGACGAGCTGGAAGGGACGGGTGGAGATTTCCTGCCCGGCCGCGGCCACCCCGATGATGATGGAGGTGCCCCAGCCCCGATGGGTGCATTCCAGCGCCTGGCGCATCACCTGCGTGTTGCCGATGCATTCGAAGCTGAAATCGGCGCCGCCGTCGGTCAGGTCCTGGATCGCCTGCACCACCTTGTCGCGCCCGACCACGTCGGGGTTCACGAAATGGGTCATGCCGAAGCGGCGTGCCATCTCCTCGCGGGCGGGGTTGAGATCGATGCCGATGATCTTGTCGGCGCCCACCATCTTGGCGCCCTGGATGACGTTGAGCCCGATGCCGCCCAGGCCAAAGACCGCGACGTTGGCGCCCGGCCAGACCTTGGCGGTGTTGGTCACGGCGCCGATGCCCGTCGTCACGCCGCAGCCGATGTAGCAGATCTTCTCGAAGGGCGCGTCCTCGCGGACCTTCGCGAGCGCGATCTCGGGCAGCACCGTGAAGTTCGAGAAGGTGGAGCAGCCCATGTAGTGCATCACCTGCGCGCCGTCGCAGGAGAAGCGGCTCGAGCCATCGGGCATCACGCCCTTGCCCTGGGTGGAGCGGATCGCGGTGCAGAGGTTGCTGCGCTGGCTGAGGCAGGTTTTGCACTGCCGGCATTCGGGCGTGTAGAGCGGAATCACATGGTCGCCGGGCTTGAGCGACGTCACGCCCTGGCCGACCTCGCGCACGATTCCAGCGCCCTCATGGCCGAGAATCGCGGGGAAGAGCCCCTCCGGGTCGAGGCCCGATAGCGTGTAGGCGTCGGTGTGGCAGATGCCCGTGGCCATCACCTCGACCAGCACTTCGCCGGGCTTGGGACCGGAGATGTCGACCTCGCCGATGGTGAGCGGCTTTCCGGCCTCGAAGGCGATGGCGGCGCGGGATTTCATGAGGCGGCTCCTATCGGGTCTATGGGAACGCTTTAGCGGGAGCGGCGCAGGGCCTCCAGGGTGCCAGCCTCCAGCACCTGCGAAACGCAGCCGTCGATATGCGCGCGCAGTATGCGCTCGGCCGCCTTGCGGTCTCGGCCCAGCGCGGCCTCGAGCAGCTTCTGGTGCTCTTCGGCCGCGACGGCACCCCGGAAGACCACGGCCACCATCTGGTAGCGCAGGTAGCGGTCATAGGCTGCCGCATGCGCCTGCAGCAGCGCGCGCGAGCCGCAGGCCGCGATCAGGGCGTGATGGAACTCCCAGTCGTAGCGCTTCCAGACGGCAGGCTGCGCGGCCTCGCCGGAAATCAGGCGGCGCTCGAGCGCGGCCAGCTTGTGGTGGGCGGCGACGACCTGGCCTTCCCAATCCAGGCCCCCGGCCTGGAAGGATTGCGCCATGGCATGGGTCTCGAGCAGCAGGCGAAGGTCCGCGACCTCGCGGAAGTCCTCAGGCGAGACGGCGGCGACCTCGAAGCCCCGCTGGCCCTCGGCGGTCACGAGCTCCTCGGACGAAAGGCGGCTCAGCAGCTCGCGGAGCGTGGAGACGCTGATGCCGTAGGTCTGGCGCATCCAGTCCAGCCCGAGGCGCTGCCCCGGCGCGAGGCGCCCGAAGAGGATGTCGGAGCGGACGCGGCGATAGGCGGCTTCGCCAACCGATGTCTCCTCCATGCCGATGCCAAGCCCCCGATCCAGACAGGAAATGTCGCATGGCGGGCCCGACCGCGACAAGGCGCCGGGCTGAGTCGGAATGATCCTCCATAACCAAGATCGTCGGATGATCCCTGTTTCGTATGTTTACGACGCGGCCGGTTCTTGGCAGTCTCCCGCCCAGCCGCGAGGAAACGCGGGGAGGAGACCTGATTGAGCCGCACCATCCATCTGCTGAACGGCCCGAACCTGAATCGGCTGGGTCGTCGCGAGCCGGAGATCTACGGGCGCACCACGCTGGCCGAGGTCGAGGCCATGTGCCGCGGCGCTGCGGGCGGCGACGCGATCGTCTTCCGGCAGACCAATTACGAAGGGCAGCTGGTGGACTGGATCCACGAGGCGATCGACGAGCCCGCCGCCGGCATCGTCATCAATCCGGCCGGGCTGACCTTTACCTCCATCCCGGTCCTGGACGCGCTGAAGATGTTCCCGGGCCCGATCATCGAGCTGCACATCTCCAACATCCACAAGCGCGAGGCGATCTACCACCGCTCGCTGATGTCCCCGGCGGCGACGGCCGTGATCGCGGGGCTTGGCGCGCGCGGCTACGCGACGGCCATCCGCTCCATGCAGGATCTGCTGGCCTGACGCCGCTGGCCTGACCCGGGTGGACTGACAACAACAATCATAAGGAACCGACATGACCAACACCCTTCATCCCGGCCGGCGCGGTTTGCTCGCCGGCGCGGCCGCAATCGCGGCTGCGCCCGCGCTGGCGCAGCAGGCCTATCCGAGCCGGCCGGTGACCATCATCGTGCCCTTCGCGCCGGGAGGCTCCACGGATTTCGTGGCGCGGCTGCTGGCGCAGTATCTCTCGGCCTCCATGGGCGGGTCCTTCGTGGTCGAGAACCGAACGGGCGGCAGCGGCACGGTCGGGCATGGCGCACTCGCCCGCGCCCGGCCGGATGGCTACACGCTGGACGTGGCGCCGACCGGCACCTTCGCCCTCGCGCCCTACCTCTTCAGCCCGCTACCCTACGACAATGACCGCGCCTTCGCGCCGATCAGCCTGCTCGCCAGCAACGCCATGTTCGTCTGCGTGCATCCCTCGAGCGGGATCACGAGCATGGCCGAGCTGTTCGAGAGGGCGCGGCGCGAGCCTGGGAAGCTCTCCTATGCCTCGCCGGGCGCAGGGACGGTCGGTCAGCTGGCGCCGGAACTCATGCTCGACATGGCCCGGATCGACATGCTTCACGTATCCTACCGGGGCGGCGGGCCGGCGCTGCAGGCGCTGCTGGCGCGTGAGACGACCATGGCTTTCGTGGACACTGTCACGGCCATTCCCTTCATCCGCTCCGGCGAACTCAAGGCGCTGGCCGTGACGGGCCGCACGCGCGACCCCAAGGCGCCGGACGTGCCGACGCTCGCCGAGGCGGGCCTGGCCGATTATCACGCCACGAATGATTTCGGCTTCTTCGCCCCGGCCGGCACGCCGCCCGAGATCATCCAGCGCCTTTCAGCCGCCGCACGCGCAGTCCTGAACCACCCTGAGGTGCGGGCCAAGCTGGACGAGGCTTCGATCGACGTGATCGGGGGGACGGCCGAAGCCTTCCCGCCCTATCTGGCCGCCGAGGGAAGGCGCTGGGGCGACCTCATCCGGCGGCGGAACATCAAGGCGGAGTAGCCTGTTTCTTCAGTGAAAGGTTCTGCCGGAGTCGATGACGACCGTCTGGCCCGTCATCGTCTCCGTGCGGCACATCGTCACCACCATGTCGGCGCAATCGTCCTTGTCAGCCGCCTTCTTCAGCAGCGAGGACGAGGCCGAGAGCGTCACCTGCTCGGGCCGCAGATTGGCCGTGGCGCGCGTGCCCTCCAGTAGGCCCGGCGCCACGCAGTTCACCAGCGTCTCCGGCGCTAGGGCCACCGCCATGCACTTGGTCAGGTGGATCAGCCCCGCCTTGGATACGGCATAGGCGATGGAGGAGCCTGTCGGCCCCAGCCCCGCTACCGAGGCAATATTCACGATGCGCCCGGAACCCTGCGCCTTCATCACGGGCGCCACCGCCTTGGTCAGCCGCATGGGGCCCGTGAGATTCACCGCCATGATCTTGTCCCAGACCTCCTCGGTGAGGTTGTCGAGGTCGGGAAAGGGGATCGACTTGTTGTAGGCGGCGTCGTTGATGAGGATGTCCAGCGCGCCGAACCGCGCCCGCACATCCGCCACGAGCCGTTCCACCGCTGCCTTGTCCGTGATGTCGCAGCCGAAGGCGGCGGCATTCACCTGGTATTGCGAGGCGATCTCCCGCGCCACGCCCTCGGCCTGCTCGCGGCTCTGCGCGTACATCACCCCGATATGCGCGCCCTCTCGCGCCAGGGCGTGGCAGATGCGCTGGCCCAGGCCGCCATTGCCGCCCGTGACGAGGGCGACCTTACCCTTGAGGTCCATCAGTCGAGCCTCGCGCCCGCGATGCGGACCATCTCCTGCCACTGCGGCCGCTCGCGATGCGCGCGCTCCCACACGCCGTTGGGCTCGGAGCCCAGAGCGATGGCCCCCGTCCGCAGGAAGCGGGCCTTCACCTCCGGGTCATTGGCGATGGCCTGCATGGCCTGTGACGCCTTTTCGACGATGGGGCGCGGGACGCCGGCCGGGAAGGCCATGGCGCACCAGGAGTTCACCACGAAGTCGGGAACTCCGGCCTCGGCCATGGTGGGCACGTCCGGCAGTGCCGGGTGGCGCTCGGCGCCCGTCACGGCGAAGGCGCGCATGCGGCCTTCCTGCACCACGGGAACGTAGCTCGCCAGATTGTCGATCGCGAACGTGAGGTCGCCCGAGAGCATCGCCGGAATGATCTGCGCCGCGCCGCGGAACGGCACGTGCTGGCCATCGATTCCGAGCCGGTTGCAGAAGAGCGCGCCGCAGAGCTGGGCGGTTGTACCCACACCCGGGCTGCCGAAGCTGACGCCCTGGCGGCGCGCCTTCGACCATTCGACGAACTCGCGCAGATTGGTCGCAGGCACGAACTGGGTGGGCGCGACGACCACGTTGGGCAACTGCCAATGCATCGAGATCGGCTGGAAGTCCTTGTCCCAGTCGAAGGGCAGGCGACTGTAGAGGTAGTTGGCGATGGACCACACGCCCAAGGTGAGGGGGCCCATCGTATAGCCGTCGGGCGCGGACTTCGCGATCGCATCGGCGCCGATGTTGCCGCCAGCGCCGGGCCGGTTCTCGATCACGAAGGGCTGGCCGAGCTTGATCTGAAGCTGTTCCGCGGCGAGGCGCGCGAGCACGTCCGTCGAACCTCCCGGCGGCCAGGGCACCACCATGCGGACGGGCTTGTCGGGCCAATTGGCCTGGGCGCTGGCGGTGGTCGCGATCGCCGGCGCAAAGAGGCCGGCAGCCAGGATGTGGCGGCGAGTCGTCATACTCTTCTTTCCCTCGGACGTGTTGCTTGCCGCCAGGATGAAGCAACAGGCGCCGGAGGGCGAGGGGGGTGCGCGTGAAGCGCACCCGCCGGCTTTACATTGCCTTGGCCATCTCGTTCACGCCGGCATCGGCGAGAACGGTGAGGTCCTTGTCCGTCTGCGACTCCTCCTTGAGCGTGGCATCGAGGAGCGCCACCGCCTCCTTGTGGCCGAGGAGCTGCGCCCAGCGCTTCAGCGTGCCGTAGCGCGTGATCTCGTAGTGTTCGACAGCCTGGGCGGCGGCGATGAGGCCGGCATCCACCGCCGGGGTCCCGCCGTATTCCTCCAGGATCTCCTCGCCCTCGGCGACGATTCCCTCGATCGCATCGCAGGTCTTGCCCACGGCGCGTTTGCCGATCACCTCGAAGACGTCCTGCAGGCGGCCGACCTGGCCCTCCGTCTCGAGGCGATGCTTCTCGAAGGCGGCCTTGAGGTCGGGCGAATGCGCGCCGCGCGCCATCTTGGGCAGTGTCTTCAGGATCTTTCGCTCGGCGTAATAGATGTCCTTGAGCGTGTCGTAAAAGAGATCGTCGATCGTCTTGGCCTTGGCCATGGGGCGGCTCCGTTCCAGGTGGGGTGGGAAAGCCAGGCGTCTGGCGTCCGCCCTATGAACGCCGGAAGGCGAGCCCGGTTCGCGGCAGCCTGCGATTCAGAAGCGGTTCACCCGCATGCCACAAACTTGCCGCGACACGGGCGCAGCCGCGCCGCAACCTCCTGCGAAAAGGGAAATTGAGGCTTTGGTAAGGAGTCCCGCGATGCTTGCCCGACTGATGAACAGCCTTCGCCGCTGGCTGGGTTACAGGCCCGAGCGCCGCTACATGCGCGGGACGCGATAGCTCACCAGGCGGCTTCGGGCGGGAGCGACATCAGGATCGCTTCCACATTGCCCCCGGTCTTGAGGCCGAAGACCGTGCCGCGGTCGTGCAGCAGGTTGAACTCCGCGTAGCGCCCGCGGCGGAAAAGCTGGTGCTGCCGTTCCTCGGGCGTCCAGGCCTCGTGCATCCGCCGTGCCACGATGGCGGGATAGGCCTCCAGGAAGGCCAGCCCCACATCCTTCGTGAAGGCGAAGTCCGCCTCGGTGCCGTGGCCGGGCGTCCGGTCGCCGAGCCAGTCGTAGAAGATGCCGCCTAGGCCGCGCGTCTCTTTGCGGTGGGGCAGGTAGAAGTACTCGTCGCACCACTGCTTGAAGCGGGGGTAATAGCTCGCGTCATGGCGGTCACAGGCGCGGCGGAAGGCGTCGTGGAAGAAGGCGGCGTCCTCCAGGCTTTCGGGTGCGGCCATGTCCATGGGCGTGATGTCGCCGCCGCCGCCGAACCAGCAGCGCGACGTCACGATGAAGCGCGTGTTCATGTGCGCCGTCGGCACCCGGGGGGAGCGGGGATGCGCCACCAGGGAGACCCCGGTCGCCATGAAACGGGGATCCTCTTCGGCCCCCGGTATCTGCGAGCGGAACTCGGGGGAGAATTCCCCATGGACCGTCGAGATGTTGACGCCCACCTTCTCGAACACCCGCCCGCGCATGAGGCCCATCGTCCCGCCGCCGCCCTCGGCACGGGTCCAGGGAGTATAGGTGAAGCGTCCCGCGGGCAGGCCGGCATGGGGGCCTGAGGCCAAGGCATCCTCATTCGCCTCGAAGGCCGCGCAGAGGCGGTCCCTCAGCCCGGCGAACCAGGCGCTGGCGGTTTCGGCGAGGGGGTGCGAGATCGGGTCGGTCATGGGCGCGATTCTACCCGAGGCAGCCGCGCCGGCGGGAGGGGGGAGGGGACCGATTCGACCCATGCGCGAGGCGAATGGGCAACAGCCGCCGCCGATATGCGGCCTTGGGGCAAGTCCCGGAGCCAATTGCGCCTTCTGTCGATGCGGCGCGGTTGCCACATGCCCAAACCACCCGTAATAGGCACGAAGGCGCTTCGGAGCCTTGGGCTACTGCTGCCCAAAGCCCCAGGAGCCAAGGGTTTCGTCCGCCACGGATGGGTGGCAGAGAGGTGGTTTGATGGCTGAAGCGGCGGCATCGCATGGGACTCACGGAAGCGGCACTCCGGACGTCACCAAGCGGGACTTCCTCAAGCTGACGGCGGCAGCGTTCGCCGCGGTCGGTACCGGCGCCATCGTCTGGCCCTTCATCTCGCAGCTGGCCCCCGCCCGGGACGTGCTGGCGCTGGCCAGCACCGATGTGGATATCGGGCCCGTGACCGTCGGCCAGGCCATCACGGTCATGTGGCGCGGCAAGCCCGTCTTCCTGCGTCACCGCACGCCGGAAGAGATCGCGGCCGCCAAGGCCGTTCCCATGAGCGAGCTGAAGGACCCGGCGACCGATGCGTCCCGCGTCCAGCGCGAGCCCTGGCTCGTGGTCATCGGCGTCTGCACCCATCTGGGCTGCATCCCGCTCGGCCAGAAGCCGACCGACCCGAAGGGCGACTACGGTGGGTGGTTCTGCCCCTGCCACGGCAGCCACTACGATACCTCTGCGCGCATCCGCAAAGGGCCCGCCCCGGCGAACCTCCACGTTCCGCCCTACGCATTCACGTCTGACCGCGCGGTCCGGATCGGCTGAGGCCGGTTCGCGACACACCTAGATTCAGAGGACGAGCAAGATGGCCGGTGGCCTGCACGACTCTCAGATGAAGAACCCCGTCATCCGCTGGATTGACCAGCGGATGCCGGTCTTCACCATGATGGAAAAGGAGTACGGGACGTTCCCCACGCCCCGGAACTTCAACTACTTCTGGAACTTCGGCGCCCTCGCCATGATCAACCTCGTGATCATGATCGTGACGGGCATCGTGCTGGCGATGCACTACACGCCGCATGTCACCCTGGCCTTCGATAGCGTCGAGCGCATCATGCGCGACGTGAATTTCGGCTGGCTCATCCGCTACGCGCACGCCAACGGCGCCTCGATGTTCTTCATCGTCGTGTACGTCCACATCTGGCGCGGCATGTACTACGGCTCCTTCAAGGCGCCGCGTGAGCTGCTGTGGATGCTGGGCGTGCTGATCTTCCTGCTGATGATGGCCACGGCCTTCATGGGCTACGTGCTTCCCTGGGGCCAGATGTCCTTCTGGGGCGCCACCGTCATCACCAACCTGTTCAGCGCCATCCCGCTGGTGGGCGACACCATCGTCACGTACCTCTGGGGCGGCTTCTCGGTCGATAACCCGACGCTGAACCGCTTCTTCTCGCTGCATTACCTGCTGCCCTTCGTGATCACGGGCGTGGTGTTCCTGCACATCGCGGCCCTGCACATCACGGGCTCGAACAACCCGCTGGGCATCGAGCCCAAGGGCCCGCAGGACACGCTGCCGTTCCACCCGTACTACACGATCAAGGACAGCGTCGGCATCGTCGTCTATCTGATGGTCTTCGCGGTGCTGGTCTTCTTCGCGCCCAACTACCTCGGCCACCCGGACAACTACATTCCGGCCAATCCGATGGTGACGCCGGCGCACATCGTGCCCGAGTGGTACTTCCTGCCCTTCTACGCGATCCTTCGCGCGGTGCCGGATAAGCTCGGCGGCGTGCTGCTGATGGGCGGCGCGATCGTGATCCTCTTCGTCCTGCCCTGGCTGGACACGTCGAAGGTGCGCTCGCTGCGCTTCCGCCCGATCAGCCGGATCCTGTTCCTGCTCTGGACGGTCAACTTCTTCGTCCTGATGTGGTGCGGCGGAAAGCCGGCCGAGCAGCCCTACGTCCTGATCAGCCAGATCGCGACGATGTTCTACTTCGCCTACTTCCTGGTGGCCCTGCCGCTGCTGGGCCGCTTCGAGCGCACGCTGCCGCTGCCCGAGAGCATCGCAGCCGCCGTGCTCAAGAGGCCCATGGGCGGTGGACCCCTCCCTGGCGGCGCGACCGCCCAGCCGATGGACAAGGCCTGATCCCGATGCGCAAGTTCAAGGCTTTCGCCCTCGTCGCCGCGCTCTTCGCCGCTTCCCCCGCCCTGGCGGCGGAAGGGCACGGGCCGGCTATCCCGGACGCGCATTTCAGCTTCAACCGCCTCTTCGGCACCTTCGACCGGGCGGCCGCGCAGCGCGGCTTCCAGGTCTACAAGGAGGTTTGCGCGAACTGCCACTCCATGCGGCAGCTCTTCTACCGCAACCTCACGGAGATCGGGCTGAGCGAGGCGCAGGTCCGCAACATCGCGGCCGGCTATCAGATTCAGGACGGCCCGAACGACGAGGGCCAGATGTTCGAGCGTCCGGGGCGCATCTCGGATCATTTCCGCCGGCCCTTCGCCAATGACAATGCGGCCCGTTCGGCCAATGGCGGCGCACTGCCGCCCGACCTCTCGGTCATCGTCAAGGCGCGGCCCGACGGGGCGAACTATCTTCGCGCCCTGCTGACGGGCTATGGCGAGCCGCCGGCTGGCGTGACCGTGATGGAGGGGATGCACTACAACGCCTACTTCCCCGGGCATCAGATCGCCATGGCCCCGCCGCTGAGCGACGGCCAGGTCGATTTCGGCCAGGGTGCGCCGAATACGGTGGATGCTATGGCCCGCGACGTCGCGACCTTCCTGGCCTGGGCCGCCGAGCCCGAGCTGGAAGCCCGCCGGGCGCTTGGCGTGAAGATCCTGATCTTCCTGGGCATCCTGGGCGTGCTGGCCTATCTGACCAAGAGGAAGATCTGGGCCAACGCCCACTGACCCCTCAACGTCACGGCGGCATCGCCCGCCCTGACCTATCCTTCCCAGGAGGGGGCGCTACCCGCGCCCCCTTTTCGCATATGGAGATCCGCGCGTGAGCGAGACTTTCGAACCCGTCATCGGCCTCATCGGCGGCTCCGGCCTCTACGACATCGATGGGCTGGAAAACCGTGAGTGGCGCCGCGTCTTCACCCCCTGGGGCGAGCCTTCTGACGAGCTTCTCTTCGGCACGCTCGGCGGCATCAAATGCGTCTTCCTGCCGCGCCACGGCCGCGGCCATCCGACGCCGCCCTCCGCCCTCAACTACCGTGCCAACATCGATGCGCTGAAGCGCTCGGGCGTCACGGACGTGATCTCCCTCTCGGCCGTCGGCTCGCTGCAGGAGAACCTGCCGCCCGGCCATTTCGTGATCGTGGACCAGTTCATCGACCGCACCTTCGCGCGCGAGAAGTCCTTCTTCGGCACGGGTTGTGTCGCGCATGTGAGCGTCGCGCACCCGACCTGCCCGCGCCTTTCCGATGCCATCGAGGCTTCGGGCAAGGAGCTCGGCCTGCCCATGACGCGCGGCGGCACCTACCTGGTCATGGAGGGGCCGCAGTTCTCGACCAAGGCCGAGAGCGAGCTGTACCGTTCCTGGGGCTGCCACGTGATCGGCATGACCAACATGCCCGAGGCCAAGCTCGCCCGCGAGGCGGAGCTTTGCTACGCCAGCGTTGCCATGGTGACCGATTTCGATTGCTGGCACCCGGACCATGACCACGTGACGGTTGACCAGGTGGTGAAGGTGCTGCTCGGCAATGCCGACAAGGCTCGAGCGCTGGTGAAGTCGCTGATCCCCCGCGTCGGCCAGCCGCGCAGCGCCTGCCCGGCGGGCTGCGACCGGGCGCTGGACCACGCGATCATCACGGCGCCCGAGAAGCGCGACCCCGCGCTCATCGCCAAGCTGGATGCGGTGGCTGGCCGGGTGCTGAAGGCCGCCTGATCAGATCACTCGCAGGATGGCCTCGCGCGTCAGCCGCTGGTTGGCGCGCGCCCATTCGTCCTCGGTGAAGAAGAGCGGCTCGTTCCGGTCGAAGCCGTTCACGCTCCAGTTGCTCTGGCGGGACCAGAAGGCGACGAACTCGCCCTCGTCGTCCCAGCTGGCGAGAGGGGCCTCGATCCGGGGCATGCCGTCATAGACGGTGCAGAGCGCGACACCGCGGCCCTGCTTCACCAAGCCATGGCCGCAATAGTCCCGATGCCCCTCCGGCAGGATACCGTCCTCGTACCGGTTGCGGCGCACATGCTCCCACATGCGCTCGGCGAAGGCCTCGCCGAAGGGCGAGCGATCGCCGGATAGGGCCCAGGGCTTTGGCGGCGCCGGGCCGCGCGGGAGGCGAACGAACATGGCTACGGCCAGGGCACCTAAGCCCAGCGCGGCCGCGAGCCATATCACCTTCTGGGGCCTTCGACCTTCAGAGGCGCGAGGTACCGCAGCGTGACGAAGGTCATGATGCTGATGACCACCGCCACGTCATAGACCCCGATGCCGACCGAAACGCCTACCGCCCCCGTCGCCCAGAGGCTGGCAGCCGTGGCCGTCCCGTACACCGACGTCCCGTGCTTGATGATGGCGCCGCCGCCGATGAAGCCGATGCCGGTGATGACGCCCTCGATGACGCGCGCCGCCCCTTCCGGATGGGTAGCGAGAAGGTTCTCCGTCGCCTGGACGAAGCCGCAGGCCGCGATGGCGACGAGCGGGAAGGTCCTCAGGCCCGCGCTGCGCTCCGCCTTCTCCCGGTCCCAGCCGATGGGCACCGCGAGGAGATAGGCAACGCCGAGAGCCAGCAGGTGTGGCAGAATGGAAAAGCTGTCCGTCATGGCAGCTACAATTCACATCCGGGCAGAAAGTCGCGCCAGGATTTCCTGTGCGACCGGTGTCGCGAAACAGGCCTCGGCGCCACCGGGAAGGCGGCGGCGCCAGTTGGGCCGCTCCCGGTCCGTGCCGGGAAGATTAAGGGCGATGCGCTCACCAGCCATGTCCTCCGCCTGGATGAGCAGCATGGCCGAAGGCGTCGCGGCTACATAGGCATGGATCGCCGCGGCCATGGCGGGCGAAAGGGCGGCCCCTTCCTCGCCCGAAGGCGCTTCGATCCCGGCGGCGGCCAGGGCCTCCAGCAACAGCGCCTTGTCCTCCGCCCGGGCGATGCGGGCCTCCGTCGCCTCCTCGGCGGTGAGCAGGCCCAGAGCCTCGCCTTCAGCGATGCTCGTGCCCTCCCACCAGCCGGCCAGCGGCGGAAGGTCGTGCGTCGCCACGCAGGTCGCGGCCAGCGCCGGATATTCGTCCGGCGCCCGGAAGCGGGGTCCGTCACGCTCGAACCACAGGACGCGATAGGAGAGGATCTGCGAGCCTGACATGGCTTCGCGCAGGCCGGGCGGGACCGTCCCCAGGTCCTCGCCGACCACCGTGCAGGCAGCGCGGTGCGATTCCAGCGCCAGTTCCCCGCGCCAGGCCTCGAAGGGCTGGTCCAGGTAGCAGCCCTCGGATGCCCGTGCCCCGTCTGGGACGAGGAAGAGGCGCTTCAGCCCCAGCACATGATCGATGCGGAGCGCGCCCGCATGCCGCATGTTCGCCCGGATGAGCGCGGCGAAGCCCGCGTGACCTTCGGCCTCCGAAGCGATGGGGTCCGGCGGCGGCAGGCCCCAGACCTGCCCGAGCGGCCCGAGCGGATCGGGCGGCGCACCGATGGAGACGCCGGAGAGCGTCGGGAAATCGCCGGACCATCGCTCCGCGCCGTCGAAGGCCATGCCGATGGCGAGGTCGCGGTAGAGGCGGATACCCTGCGCCGCCGCCTCCGCCAATTGGCGATCCGCAAGGAATTGCAGCCAGGCATGGAAGCCGGTCTCATCCGCCTCGCGGGCGCAGAAGGCCGCGACCCCGCTGTCGCGGCCGTGCCGCAGGCCGTCAGGCCAGCGCGAGATGTCCGTGTGGCCCGCCCGCGTCGCGATGGCGTTGAAGGCGGCAAAGCGCTGCAGGGTGGCCCCGCCCTCGGCGCGGAAGGCGAGGAAGGCGGGGTCGTTGCGGTCGAAATGCTCCCAGGCCCGGCGCAGCACGCCCAACTTCGCCTGCCAGACCGCGGGATAGTCCACCGTTTCGCCCACCCGCAGCGCCTGGAAATCCGGCGCGCCGTCGAGCCGCGACACGTCGATCAGCAGCGGCTCGAGGAACCGCCGGTCGGACGGCTGGTAAGGACTCGCGCGCTCCCGGTCGAGGAGCGGCAGAGCGTGGGGAGGGCTGATGCCGAACCAGAATGCGCCATGGCCGGCAGCCGCCCGGGCGAATTCGGCAATGGCCGTGAAGTCGCCCATGCCTTGGTCTCTGGCATGACGAAGCGCGTAGGTCTGGGCCGTCACGCCGAAGCGGCGTCCGTGCTCCAGCTGGGGTGCCATGTAGCAGGCAGGTGGTGCGGCGGTGATTTGGCAGACAATGTCGCCAACGCGAAGAACGTGCCGCCCTTCCGGAAGGGCGGGAATGGTGATGCCGCCGTGCTCGACAGCCACGGCGAGGTCCTGCCGTGTCCCGTCTTCCAGCGTCAGTTCCAACTCCAGCCGGAAAGGCGAGGCGGGTGCGAGGGGCAGGCGGGCGGGATGCCCCGCCTGGAGCGGCAGATGCGGGGGCAGCATCGGGCGGTGCTGACGGCGTTCCAGGCTTTCCCGGGCCTGAGCAGCGGTTTCTGCCGGCAGCCCAAGCGACGAGAGGACATGCCGCAGGGTGCCCTCCGGCACGTCATGGTCCACGCCCGACAGATCTCGCCAGCGCGGGGCGATGCCGGCGGCGGCGGCGAGCCGCGCCAGAGCGGCCGGGCCGGCAGCCCCGGGAGCCTTGCGCGCCCGCGGAAGCTCGGCCAGCAGCTGGACCGATCGCGGGGCCAGGATGGGCTGTTCCGGCAATTTCCGAAGATCTGGCTGGGCGCTGTCCGCCACCAGGCCCCAGGCGAAGTTCCAGCGGGGCCGTGGCAGCACCAGGGGGAGCGCTTCGTCCCCGCCGTTGCAGGCCAGCAGCACGCGATCGTCCTTGGCGTACAGAAGGGCCACCAGCGCCCGCGCCTCTTCCCAGTCGGAAGGGTTGATCACATCGCCGCCGGGATGGAGCCAGATGGCATCCGGCATGCCGGATTCATCGGCGGGGCCGCCGCTCAGCGCGTCCAGGCTGTGCAGCGCGGGATGTTGCAGGCGCGCCGAGATGAGCCGCGCGGTGAAATCCACCAGCCCCTGGTCCAGGCCATCCCAATCGAACCAGGAGACGGCGCTGTCCTGCGCATAGGCATTGTTGTTGCCGTGCTGGCTGCGCCCCGCCTCGTCACCCATGGACAGCATGGGCGTGCCGCGGGCGCCGAGCAGCGTGGCGAGCAGCGCGCGGATGTCGCCCTGCCGCTTGGCCTCGATCACCTGATCCGGGGTTGGCCCCTCGATGCCGTGGTTCCAGGAGAGATTGTTGCCGGTGCCATCCCGGTTCTGCTCGCCGTTCCCGAGGTTGTGCCTGCGTTCGAAGCTCACGAGGTCGCGCAGCGTGAAGCCGTCATGCGCGGTGATGAAGTTCACGCTCTTGCCGACGCGGCCGGCGAAGAGGTCCGCCGACCCGGCCAGCCGGGAGGCGAGGGGGCCCAGTGTCCCGCTGTCCCGCCCGCGCCAGAACCGCCGGACATCGTCGCGGAACCGGTCGTTCCATTCGGGCCAGCCATCCGGGAAGCGGCCCAGTTGATAGCCGTCCGGCGCGACATCCCAGGGCTCCGCGATGATGCGGCACCGCCGCAGCACCGGGTCCTGCTGGATCGCGGCGAGCAGGGGCGCGAAAGGGTCGAAGCCGCCCTCGCGCCGGCCGAGCGTGGTCGCGAGGTCCAGGCGGAAGCCGTCCACCCCCGCCTGCAGCGCCCAGTGCCGCATCGCGTCCATGGCCAGCCGCAGCGGCCAGATCCGATCGAAGGTGACGGTGTTGCCGCAGCCGGTATCGTCGACATAGGCGGCGGGGTCGCCCGCCATCCGGTACCAAGCGCCGTCGCCCAGTCCGCGCAGGCTTAGTGTGGGCCCGAGCGGCCCGCCCTCGCCGGTGTGGTTCAGCACGATGTCCAGGATTACGCCGATGCCCGCCGCGCGCAGCGCCGCGACCGCCGCGCGGACCTCGGCCATGCCACCGGGCGCCAGCCTCGGATCGGGTGCGAGCCAGGCCACGGGGTTGTAGCCCCAGTAGTTGGTTAGCCCGAGGGGGCCGAGATGCGGCTCGTCCACCCAGGCGGCGACGGGCAGGAGCTCGACATGTGTCGCGCCGAGCCGCTTCAGGTGTGCGATCGCGGCCGGGTGGGCCAGTCCCGCGAAAGTGCCGCGCTGCGCCTCGGGAATGTCGGGATGGAGGCGGGTGAACCCGCGCACATGCATCTCGTAGATCACGGTGGGGCCAGCCGGCAGCGGCTGAGAGGGCAGGGGCGGCAAGTCCTCCACCAGGACGGCGTGCGCCAGATGCGGCCCACTGTCGGCGGGATCCGGATGCGCCCCCGTATCGAAGGCCGAGGGGTGCAGGCGTGCCGGGGTCTGGAGCGCCCGCGCCCATGGGTCGAGCAGGAGCTTGGCCGGGTTGAAGCGCTGGCCGCGCCCTGGCGCCCATGGGCCCGACGCACGCAATCCGTAGGCCGTGCCGGCTGCCGGCCCGGCGATGCGGCCGTGGAAAACCTCTCCATCGGGCCTCAACTCGTGCCGCGCGACTTCCCGGCCGCCTTCGAAGAGGCACAGCAGCAGCTGCTCCGCGCCGGGGGCAGGAATGGCTGCCTGTATGCCGCCCTCGACCGGAAAGACGCCCAGCCGGTCAGGCACGGGCGGCGACCATCTCTCGGAACAGCGTGGCGTATCGCCGGGCCGAGCGGGCCCAGGAGACGTCACAACCCATCGCATTGGCCTGCAGGCCCGCCCAGGCGGTGGGATCGCGGTAGAGGCCGATGGCGCGCTCGATAGTCAGGCCCAGCATCTCGGCCGTGACGGGGGCGAAGGTGAAGCCCGTCCCCGTACCCGCGGCGAGCGCCATTTCATTCGCGTCGATCACCGTGTCGCCCAGCCCGCCCACATGCGAGACCACGGGCAGCGCGCCATAGCGGAGCGCGCAGAGCTGGCCGAGCCCGCAGGGCTCGAAGCGCGAGGGCATGAGGAAGATGTCCGCGCCGCCGTAGCACAGCCGCGCGAGCCCTTCCTCGAAGCCGAGAAAGCTGCCGACGCGCCCGGCCAGAGAGGCGGTTGCGCCGTGCACGCGCGCCTCCAGCTCCGGCTCCCCACTGCCGAGGATCGCCAGCTGAGCGCCCTGGCCGAGGATGAAGGGCAAGGCCTCGAGAATGAGATCCACGCCCTTTTGCCAGGCGAGGCGGCCCACGAAGGCCAGCAGCGGAGCCCCGGCGTCCTGGTTCAGACCCATGCGGGCCTGAAGTTCCAGCTTGTTGCGCTGGCGGAGATCGGCCGTGGCGGCATTGAAGCGCGCGGAGAGGCGGGTGTCCGCAGCAGGGTCCCACTCCTCGGTATCGAGGCCGTTGAGAACGCCGCAGAGTTCTGCGCCGCGTCCGCGTAGCAGGCCATCGAGGCCCATGCCGCCCTGCGGCGTGCGGATCTCGGCCGCATAGCCGGGAGAGACCGTGGTGATGCGATCGGAGAACCAGATCCCGGATTTGAGGTACCCGACGCCCCCGAAATACTCGAGGCCGCCGGTCTGAAACGCCTCGGACGGCAGGCCGAGCGCCGAGAATAGGGTCGCGGGATACCGCCCCTGGAAGGCGAGGTTGTGGATGGTGAAGAGCGTCGGGATCGCGGAACCCGAATAGCGCAGATAGGCGGGCGTCAGGCCCGCCTGCCAATCATGGGCATGCACCGCGTCGAAGCCCATGCGCCGCGCGGCCTGTGCCGCCGCATAACCGAACGCCGCGAAGCGGATCGCATTGTCGCCCCATTCCGCGCCCCCGGGCTGCTGATAGGGAGAGCCCCCCCGGGCGAAGAGGTGCGGCGCATCCACCACGAGCATCTCGCGCCCGGCCATGCGTGCGGCCAGCAGGCGGGCGTGGCCCCCGAAGAGGTCGGGAAGGGTTTCGACGGTTTCGAACCCAGCCACCGCCGCGGCCATGACGGGGGGATACCCAGGCAGCAGGGTGGTGACGGCAACGCCTTCCGGCGCGAGGGCAGCGGGAAGGGCACCCACCACATCCGCGAGGCCCCCGGTCTTGATGAACGGAAAGCCCTCCGAGGCCACCGCCAGGACGCGAAGCGGCGTCCCGCTCATGCCAGGCGGTCGAGCATCGACTGGGTGATGAGGCAGATGCCCTTCTCGGTCACGCGGAAGCGACGCTCATCCTCCGCCGGGTCCTCACCCACCACGAGCCCGTCGGGGATCCGCACGCTGCGGTCGACGACGACGTTGGTGAGCCGGGCGCCGCGGCCCACATCCACATCCGGCAAGAGCACCGCGCCATTCACCTGCGCGAAGGAATGCAGGTGCGCGCCGGTGAAGAGCAGGGAACGATGAGCCGAGGCGCCGGAGATGATGCATCCCCCGGCCACCAGCGAGGAGATGGCCTCGCCGCGACGGCCATCCTCGTCATGCACGAACTTCGCCGGCGGCACGACCTCGGCATAGGTCCAGATAGGCCATTCCTTATCGAAGAGATCGAGCGCGGGGATGATGTCGGTGAGGTCGATATTCGCCTCCCAATAGGCATCCACCGTCCCGACGTCCCGCCAATACGGTGCGCCTTCCGCGTTGGAGCGGACGCAGCTGCGCTCGAAACGATGCGCGGCGACGCGGCCTTCGCGTACCAGATGCGGAATGATGTCCTTTCCGAAGTCCCGGCTGGAATGCGGGTCGGCGGCGTCGCGCTTCAGCTGCTCGATGAGGAACTTCGTCTCGAAGACGTAGATTCCCATGGAGGCGAGGGCGAGCTCGGGCCGTCCCGGAATGCCGGGCGGGTCCTTGGGCTTCTCGACGAAGTCGCGTACCCAGCCGCTCGAATCCACGGCCATCACGCCAAATCCGACGGCCTCCAGGCGCGGCACCGCCATGCACGAGACCGTGACGTCTGCGCCCAGATCCACATGCTGCTGAAGCATGCGCTCGTAGTCCATCTTGTAGATATGGTCGCCCGCAAGGATGACCATGTGCCGGGGCGCGAGGTCCTCGATGATGTCGATGTTCTGAAACACCGCGTCGGCGGTGCCGAGATACCAGGAATGCTCCGAGACGCGCTGGCTGGCGGGGAGGATGTCGAAGCTTTCGTTCCGCTCGGGCCGCAGGAAGTTCCAGCCGCGCTGAAGATGGCGGATCAGGCTGTGCGCCTTGTATTGCGTCGCGACGGCCACGCGGCGGATGCCGGAATTGATGGCGTTCGACAGCGCGAAATCGATGATGCGGGATTTGCCGCCGAAGAAAACCGCGGGCTTCGCGCGCTTGTCGGTCAATTCCATGAGCCGGGAGCCGCGGCCACCCGCCAGCACGAAGGCCATCGCGCTGCGGGCAAGCGGCGCGGCGGCGGTCGGCGCGCGATCAGGCATCATTCCTCCGGCGGCGTAGGCTTCTTCGGCTGCCAAGCCTCTGGCATGAGATAGACGGTGGCAAGCGGCGGCAAAAGCACTTTCGCCGAGGCTGGCTGGTTGAAGGCAGGTTCATCGACAGCCTTCACGCGCCCCAGGTTACCAAGCCCGGAGCCGCCATATTCCTTCGCATCCGTGTTCAGGACCTCCCGCCACATCCCGGCCTGAGGCAGGCCGATGAGGGTGGCAACTCGCGGGACAGGCGTGAAGTTGCACAGAACCGCGACGGGCGGCCCGCCTTCGCCGTCGAAGCGGAGCCAGGTGAAAATGGACCGCTGCTCGTCATCCGCGTCGATCCAGGTGAAGCCCTCCGCCTCCGTGTCGCGGGCATGCAGGGCGGGAACCTCGCGATGCAGCCGGTTGAGCTCGCGGATCAGGTCCCGGACCCCTTGGTGGGACGGGTATTGCAGCAGCCACCAGTCGAGCTCCCGTTCCTCGGACCACTCGCGCCATTGGCCGAATTCCTGGCCCATGAAGAGCAGCTTCTTGCCCGGATGCCCCCACATGAAGGCGAAATAGGTGCGAAGGTTCGCGAAGCGCCGCCAGTCGTCACCGTCCGGCGCCGGCATGCGGCCGAGCAGCGTGCCCTTGCCGTGCACCACCTCGTCGTGACTCAGCGGGAGGATGAAGTTCTCGTTGAAGGCATAGACGAGGCCGAAATTCATGAGGCCGTGATACCAGCGCCGGTGGAGCGGATCCTTTTCCACATAGCGCAGGGTGTCGTTCATCCAGCCCATGTTCCACTTGAACGAGAAGCCGAGCCCGCCCTTCGCCACGGGCGCGGAGACACCGACCCAGTCCGTGGCCTCTTCGGCGATGGACAGCGCGCCTGGGCATTCCGTGGCCAGGAGCATGTTGGTGCGGCGCAGGAAGCCCACGGCGTCGCGGTTGTCGTTGCCCCCGTCCTCGTTCGGGACCCATTCGCCGGGACCGCGCGAGTAGTCCAGGTGGATCATCGAGGAGACGGCGTCCACCCGCAGCCCGTCCGCGTGATACTGCTCCAGCCAGAACAGCGCATTGGAGGTGAGGAAGGCTTCCACCTCCTTGCGGCCATAGTCGTAGATCGCGGTCTGCCAGTCCGGATGATAGCCCCGGCGGGGATCCGGATGCTCGTAGAGCGTGCTGCCGTCGAAATGCGAGAGCCCGTGCGCGTCGTTGGGGAAATGCGCGGGCACCCAATCGAGGATCACGCCGATACCGGCCGCATGCGCGGCATCGATGAAACGCGCCAGGCCCAGAGGATGCCCCAGCCGCGACGTCACCGCATGCAGGCCGATGGGTTGGTAGCCCCAGGAAGCATCGAAGGGATGCTCCATCACCGGCATGAACTCGATATGCGTGAAGCCGAGATCCTTCACATAAGGGATGAGATCGAGGGCCAGGCGGTCCCAGTCCCAGAAGCGTCCATCTGGGTGCCGCTTCCAGGAGGGCGCATGCACCTCATAGATGCTCATCGGCTCCCGGCGGGCATCGAGCTTCTTGCGCGCCTCGAGCCAGTTCTCGTCTGTCCACCCGAAGCCTTCGATGCAGGCGACGACACTTGCCGTCGCAGGCCGCAGCTCGGCCGCGAAGCCAACGGGATCGGCCTTGAGCGGGAGCAGCGCGCCGTCGGGACCCGCCAACTCGTATTTGTAGGCTTGGCCTTCCTCGAGGCCGGGGAGGAAGAACTCCCAGATGCCGGAATCCACGCGCCGTCGCATCGGATGGAAGCGGCCGTCCCAGCGGTTGAACTCCCCGACGACGGAAACGCGCGTCGCATGCGGCGCCCAGACCGCGAAGCGCACGCCCTTCGCGCCTTCATGCGTGATGATATGCGCACCCAGCCGGCCGGGCAGGCGATGATGGGAGCCCTCGAGCAGAAGGTGATCGTCCAAAGGGCCGAGCGTCGGGCCGAAGGCATAGGGATCAAGGATCACCATCCGCCCACCGCCCTCCCGAATGGCGAGGGCGTAGGGCGAGGGAAAGGGCCGGCCGGGGAAGAAGCCCTCGAAGAGAGGGGTGTCGCCGCGGCGCGTGAGCGGCAGCACCTCGTCCTCGAAGAGCACGTCCACGCCATCCGCGCCCGGCCGCAACGCGCGGACCACGATACCGTCGCCGCTCGGATGGGGGCCGAGAAGCGCGAAGGGGTCGCCATGGCGCGCGCCGATCAGCGCCGCGACATCCTCGTCGCTGGCCCGCCAACCGGCCACGTCAGCTCTGCACCGGAACGTTCCAGATCTCCTGGGCGTATTCCGCGATCGTCCGGTCGGAGGAGAACCAGGCCATCCGGGCGGTGTTCAGGATAGCGCTGCGCGTCCAGTCGGCCGGGTGCGCCCAGCGCTGGGCCACCGTGCGTTGCGCGGCGAAGTAGGAGTCGAAATCGGCGGTGACGAGGAAACGGTCGTCCTGCCGCAGCATGCGGACGAGATCGGAATAGCGCGCGGGATCGTCGGGCGAGAAGACGCCGGAGGCGATGGCCTCCAGCGCCTGCTGCAGCCGCGGCGACTGGTCGATGGAGTCCTGTCCCTTCCAGCCCTCGGCCCAGCGCTGCGCCACCTGCTCGGTCGTCAGGCCGAAGATGAAGAGGTTCTCCGCGCCCACATGCTCCAGGATCTCGACATTGGCGCCGTCGAGCGTGCCGATCGTCAGCGCGCCGTTGAGCGCGAGCTTCATGTTGCCCGTGCCCGATGCCTCCATGCCGGCGGTCGAGATCTGCTCCGACAGGTCCGACGCCGGGACAATCATCTCGGCTAACGAGACGTTGTAGTTGGGCAGGAAGACGATCTTCAGCCGATCGCGGATGGCCGGATCGCGGTTGACGGTTCGGGCGATGTCATGCGCCAGCTTGATGATCAGCTTGGCGCGGTGATAGCTCGCCGCCGCCTTGCCGGCCAGAATCTTCACCCGCGGCACGTAGTCGCGATGCGGCTGGGCACGCATTTCGTTGTAGAGCGCCACCGCCTCCAGCAGGTTCAGGAGCTGGCGCTTGTATTCGTGGATGCGCTTGATCTGGACGTCGAAGAGCGCGGACGGATCGACGCGCGCATTCGTCTCGCGCCGGATCAGCGCGGCCAGGCGCTCCTTGCTCGCAAGCTTCACCGCAGCGTAGCGCTGCTGGAAGGCGGCATCGCCTGACAGCGCCTCCAGCTTGCGAAGCTCCTCCGGCCTGTCGAGGAAACCGGGGCCGATCGCGTCCGTCACCAGCTCCGTCAGCCCCGGGTTGCATTCGAGCAGCCAGCGGCGGAAGTCGATGCCGTTGGTCTTGTTCGTGATGCGGTCAGGGAAGAGCATGTTGAAGTCGTGAAAGACGGTCTTCTTCAGCAGCTCGGAATGCAATGCGGAGACGCCGTTCACCTTGTGCGAGCCGAGGAAGGCGAGGTTGCCCATCCGGACCCGCCGGCCCGAATGCTCTTCGATCAGCGAGACGGAGGAGAGCAGGCGCCCATCGCCCGGATGCGCGGCCGAGACCTCGTTCAGATGCACCGCGTTGATGAGGTAGATGATCTGCATGTGGCGCGGCAGCAGCCGCTCCATCAGCGAGACGGGCCAGGTTTCGAGCGCCTCGGGCAGCAAGGTGTGGTTCGTGTAGGAAATGGTGTTGCGCGTGACGGTCCAGGCCTGGTTCCACTCCATGCCGTGGTCGTCGAGAAGGATCCGCATCAGCTCCGCCACCACGATGGCGGGGTGCGTGTCGTTGAGCTGGATGGAGACGCGGTCCGGCAGGGAGTCGAGCCCGCCATAGACGCGCACGTGGCGGCGGATCAGGTCCTGCAGTGCCGCCGAGCTGAAGAAGAACTCCTGCCGAAGCCGCAGCTCCTGCCCCGCGGGCGTGTCGTCCGACGGGTAGAGCAGGCGAGAGATCGCCTCGGCGCGCGCCCGGTCGGATTGCGCGCCGATGTGGTCGCCGGCGTTGAAGGCCTCGATCTGGAGCGGGTCGGCAGCGCGTGCGGACCATAGCCGCAGCGTGTTCACATGCTTGCAGCGCCAACCCACGATCGGTGTGTCATAGGCGACGGCCAGCACGGTCTCCGCGGGCTTCCAGACCTGGCGCTGCTCGCCATCCTCGCCCTCGACTTCCTCGACGGTGCCGCCGAAGCCGATGCGATGGGCGATTTCAGGACGCGCGAATTCCCAGGGGTTGCCGTATTGCAGCCAGTCCTCGGGGTATTCCTCCTGCCAGCCCTGGCGGATCACCTGGCGGAAGAGGCCGTGTTCGTAGCGGATCCCATAGCCGACCGCCGGGATGCCGAGCGTCGCCATGCTCGACATGAAACAGGCGGCGAGCCGTCCCAGGCCGCCATTTCCCAGGGCCGCATCGGGTTCGCTCGCCAGGATCTTCGCCTCATCCACGCCGAGCGATTCCAGCGCTGCCTTCACATCGGGCGAGAGACCGAGGTTGGAGATGTTCTCGCGCAGCAAGCGGCCGATGAGGAATTCGAGCGAGAGATAGTAGACCTGCTTGCGCCCGCCGTCGTAAGCGCCGCGCTGATCCTTCAGCCAGTCCTTGACCAGCTTGTCGCGCACCGCCAGCGCCGTTGCGATGAACCAGTCGCGGTCCAGCGCTCCGGCGAGGCTCTTGCCGAGATCGAAGGTGATCTTGCGGAGAATGGCCTCTCGCATCTCGGCGGCGGCGGGCGAAAGGTCGAGTGCGGCGGGAGGCTTGGGAAGGGCGTCGGCGTCGCTCACATCAAATTCCCCAGACAAATCAAAAACAATGGACATTGTGGCACAGGCGCTCGCACCCGCGCCGCAACTATTTCATGCAGTGCAATATTCCCGCATGAAGGTTTCGAGCTTTTCGCGATGGGGTGTGTCGCCGTCGCGCGCGCGCAGGGCCCCGGCCGCGCTGCTGAAACGAAGCGCCTCCTCCATCTCCATTCCTTCGGCCACGGCCAGTGCGAAGGCGCCGTGGAACACGTCGCCCGCGCCGGTGGTGTTGGTGGCCTGGACTCGATAGGCGGGCATCTCACGCGGCTTCTCCTCACCGCGCATCATCCAGAGGGTGCTGTCTTCGCCGCGCGTGACGGCGGCCATGCGGGTCACACCTTCCGACACGGCCTTTCGAAGCCCGTCCGCCGGACGCGCGCCGGGCGCGTAATTGTTGAGACCCGGTAGAGAAAAGATCGGGTACCGCACCAGCGGAACGAGGTCGAGCAGCAGGCGCGTTTCGCTGCGCTCGCCATCCAGCACAGTCGGGACGTCCAGGCGCTCGGCTTCCACCAATGCGTGACGCGCGCCCTCGGGCCAGCGCGGATCGCACAGGAAGGCGCCAGCCTCCTTCAGCCTCTCCAGCGGCAGCCAGGATGGATCGGTGCCCAGCCCATCGCCCCGATAACCCATGATCGTGCGCTCGCCGACGCGATCGACGAGCACGGCCGACGTCGGACTCCGGGCGCCCGGGACCCTGTGCATGCCCTGGATGTCGATGCCCTCGTCCCGGAGGCCGTCGGTCAAAAGTTCGGCATTCTGGTCGTCGCCCACGCGCCCCCAGAAGGCGGCCTGGCCGCCGAGGCGCTTGACCGCGATGGCCGCATTGGCGGCCATGCCGCCCACGCCGAGCGAATACGACCGGGCGCGTGCCTTGGCTGGCGGCTGCGGGACTTCATCCACGTGAAAGACATGGTCCGCCACGGCGTTGCCAAGGCAGATGACCAGGGGAAGGGATGTGGCGCTCATCATGCAAGGCTAGTCGCTTATCCATTGGATCGGAACATCTTTGGGCGGTTGCCGTTGCACGCGCGGCGCGCTCAGATGGTCCGGACCTAACGGAGGGGACCAAGAGAGCATGACGTCACCGTTGCATCCGGACTGTGTCGCGCTGCTGGAAATGATTCGCGAAATGGGGCGGCCTCGCTTCGAGGCGCTGCCCTATCCCGAGACGCGCGTCCTCTACGCCGCCGGGCCCAAGGTGCTGCAGCCGCCGCCGCCCGAGGTCGCGGATGACCGGCGCCTTGCTCTGCCCAACGGCGTCGCGCTGCGCTTCTACCGCCCGCTCGGCAGTACGGCGGCCGAGAAGCTGCCTTGCCTGATCTTCGTGCATGGCGGCGGCTGGGTCGTGGGCGATATCGAGACGCACAACCACCTGGCGCGCAGCCTCGCGAACCTGGCCGGCTGCGCGGTGCTGAGCGTGGACTACCGCCTCGCTCCCGAGCATCCCTTTCCCGCCGCGGTGGACGACTGCGCCGATGCGGTGCGCTACGCCGTATCCGAGGCGGAGGCGCTCGGTGTCGATCCGGCACGCCTGGCCGTCGGCGGCGATAGCGCCGGCGGGAACATCGCGGCCGTGCTCGCGCTGATGGCGCGGGACGGGGCGCTGCCGCCGCTGCGTCACCAGATGCTGCTCTACCCGGTGACGGACATGGCGCAGACCCATGAGAGCTATGTGCGCTTCACCGATGGCCTGCCGCTGGTCGACGCCACCATGCGGTGGTTTCGTGGCCATTACGCCCCGCATCGGGAGAATTGGGACGACTGGCGCGCTTCGCCGCTGCGCGCCGCCAGCGTCGCCGGCACGGCGCCAGCCTTTGTCCTGACCGTGGGCTACGACCCGCTTTGCGACGAGGGCCGCGACTACGCCAGCCGGCTGGATCGCGAAGGCGTGCGCGTCACGCATTTCCACGCCGCCGACCTGCTGCACGGCGTGCTGACCATGAGCAAGGTCGTGCGCCCCGCGGAGGCGCTGATCGCCGCCGCCGCCGCGTCACTGCGCGACGCCATCCAATAAGCACCAACAGCGGGAGGAAAAGAGACGATGCGGTTCAAGGAGAAGGTCGTCGTCATCACGGGCGGCGCCAACGGTATCGGCCTCGCAGCCGCGCGCGGCTTCGTCCAGGAAGGCGCGAAGGTGCTGCTGGTGGATCGCGATGCCGCCGGCGAGCAGGTGGCCGCCGCACTGCGCGCCGAGGGGCATGACGTCGCCTTCCATCAGGCGGACGTCACGCGCGCCGCCGAGGTGCAGGCCTATGTGAAGGCCGCAGTCGACCGCTGGGGCGCGATCCACTGCTTCTTCAACAACGCCGGAATCGAGGGCCATGTGCGTGCGATCCACGAGCAGGACGAGGAGGTGTTCGACCGTGTCATCGCGGTGAACGTGAAGGGCGTTTTCCTGGGGCTGAAATACGTGCTGCCGGTGATGATCGGGCAGGGTGGCGGCGCGGTGGTCAACACGGCGTCCACGGCGGCGCTGGTCGGCTCGGCCGGGCTCGGGCCCTACACGGCCTCCAAGCACGCGGTGCTGGGGCTGACGCGCAGCGTCTCGGCCGAGGTGGCGAAGCAGGGAGTTCGCATCAACGCGCTCTGCCCGGGCCCGACGGATACGCGCATGATCCATTCGCTCGAGGATCAGGCGCACGCCATGGGCGCAAATGACGTGGCGGAGCGCTACCAGGCGGCCATACCGCTGGGCCGCTACGCGACAGCGGAGGAGGTGGCGGCGATGGTGCTCTTCCTGTGCTCGGATGCCGCGAGCGCCGTGACGGGCGCGCATTTCCTGGTGGATGGCGGCCGGACTGCCGCACCGGGCGGAAGCGCCTGGCGCTAAAGTCCTGAGGCGCCTCGCAGCACGGCTTCGGCGGCTTGCGTGGGCGAGCCGTCGGCTTCGTGCAGGACGAGGCCGGGCAGCACCTCGTCGGGGCCCTTGCCTCCTTTACGGGCCTGGATCAGCACGCGTTTGGCCGCCACCCCTGCGCGCGGCCAGAGCGGCAGGAGGCGGACGCCCCCGCATCCCGCATCCCCCAGCAGGCCGGCCGCCTCGGCGAAGCGCGAGGCGGGCAGCACGAGGCTGAGGGTGCCCTTGTGCCGGGTGGCGCGGGCCATGACCGCGATCCAATCCAAGAGCGCGGCGTCCTCATGGGCTGCCTGGCGTTTCGCGGCATCGGGCGAGGCGGTGCCGCCGGTCCAATAGGGTGGATTGGCGAGCGCGTGGTCGACGGGGCCGAGATCCTGGATTTCCCGTGCATCGCCGGCATGGACCTCTGCAGTCACGCCATTGAGCGCGGCATTGCCCTGGGCCAGCGCGGCGAGGGCCTGATCCCGCTCCACCGCGCGGACGGAGATGCCGGGCACGCGCGCGCCGAGGCACAGGAAGGCCGCCCCGGAACCGCAGCCGAGTTCGAGCACCACGTCGCCGCTTCGGGCCGGAACGAAGGCCGCGAGCAGCACCGGGTCGATGGCCGCGCGAAAGCCCTGGCGGGGCTGCCGCAGCCTGACCCTGCCGTCCAGCAGGCCATCCTCGCTCAGATCATCGGCCATCCGGCGCGAAATCCTTGATTTCCCTAGCCTTGCCGCCATGTCGGCTGCTCGGGTATTCTAGGGCTCTGCGGCCGTGGTCAAGGCCGCTTCTGTTTTTCTGGGGATTGAGCGAGTGGCCGGTGCGATCGAAGCGAAACGGGACGGCGCCGTGACAAAGGATCGCGGCGAGGGGGCCCTGTCGCGCCTGACCGCGCTGGTGGCCCAGGACCTCGAGGCCTGCAACCGCGTCATCGTCGAGCGCATGCACAGCCCGGTGGCGCTGATCCCCCAGCTTGCCGCCCACATCGTCGCCGCCGGGGGCAAGCGGCTGCGGCCGCTGCTGACGCTCGCCGCCTCGAAGCTCTGCGGCTACGAAGGCGAGCGGCACATCAAGCTCGCCGCCTGCGTGGAATTCATCCACACGGCGACGCTGCTGCATGACGACGTGGTGGACGAAAGCGCGCTGCGGCGGGGCCAGGCCAGCGCCAACGCGCTCTTCGGCAACCAGGCCTCGGTGCTGGTGGGCGACTTCCTCTTTGCCCGCGCCTTCCAGCTCATGATCGAGGACAAGAGCCTCGAGGTGCTTCGCATCCTGGCCGCCGCCTCGGCCACGCTGGCCGAGGGCGAGGTGCTGCAGCTCATCACCCAGAACGACCTGTCGAGCACGGAGGCGCAGTATCTGGAGGTGATCGAGGGCAAGACGGCCGCGCTCTTCGCCGCCGCGACCCGCATCGGCGCCGTGGTGGCCGACCGTCCGAAAGCCGATGCCGAGGCGCTGGATGCCTATGGCCACAATCTCGGCGTCGCCTTCCAGCTGGTGGACGACGCGCTGGACTACTCGGCCGAGCAGGCGCGCCTCGGCAAGACGGTCGGCGACGACTTCCGCGAGGGCAAGATCACGCTGCCGGTCCTCATCGCCTTCCATGAGGGCGACGAAGCCGAGCGCGCCTTCTGGCGCCGCACGCTCGAAGAGGGCGAGCAGACCGAGGCCGACATGGCCGAGGCGCAGCGCCTGATGGCGCGCCACCGCTGCATCGAACGCACGGTCGAGCGGGCGGAATTCTATGGCGATGCCGCGCTGAAGGCCCTGGAGAGCTTCCCGGAGAACGAGGCGCGCGCCGCGTTGGCCGAGGTCGTGCGCTTCTGCATCGAACGCGCCCGTTGAGCTTCGGCCTTCCAGACGCCCTGCTCTAGACGGTCAAAAGCTTCCGCACCTCTTCCTCGTCCAGCTCCCTGGTCGGGCCGGCGAGCGCAACCTCGCCGCGGACCATGACGGTGATGGTGTCCGCGAGGTCCCGGGCGAACTCGAAATACTGCTCGACCAGAACGATGGCGAAGTTCCGGTCCTTCGCGAGGTGACGGATCACCTTGGCGATATCCTTGATGACATTGGGCTGGATGCCCTCCGTCGGCTCATCGAGGATGAGCAGCCGCGGGCGTGCGGTCAGCGCGCGGCCGATGGCCAGCTGCTGCTGCTGCCCACCCGAAAGGTCGCCACCGCGCCGGCGCAGGAATTGCCGCAGGATGGGAAAGAGGTCGAACACCTCGCCGGGCACGGAGCTGCCGCGCGGCGCCGCGGCCAGGGCCGTTTCCAGGTTTTCCTGCACGGTGAGAAAGGGGAAGATCTCGCGGCCCTGGGGCACGTAGCCGATGCCGGCGCGCGCGCGCTCGGCAGGGCCGAGGTCGCGGACTTCCTTGCCCTCCCACAAGATGCTGCCGCCCTGGATACGCTCGAGGCCCATGATGGAGCGCAGCAGCGAGGACTTGCCCACGCCGTTGCGCCCCAGCACGGCCGCGATCTGGCCGGGCCCGACGGAAAGCGAGACGCCGCGCAGGCAGCGGCTGGCGCCGTAGGAAAGGTCGATGTCGGTGGCGACTAGCATGAGGCCCGGTCCGATCGTGGCCGCGCGGCGGCCGCGTGAATCGGCCCGGCAGCAAAGCAGCTGATGATGCGTGGCGCGGGCGCCAGGTTCGATCGGGTGGGCCGTCGCATCCTCAGCGTCCCAGGTAGACTTCGATGACCCGCGGGTCGTTCTGGACGTGGGTGATCGAGCCCTCGGAGAGCACGGAGCCCTCGCACAGCACCGTCACCTTGCTGTTCAGCGCCTTCACGAATTCCAGGTCGTGCTCGACCACCACCACGCTGCGCTCGCCGGCGATGCCGGTGAGCAGGGCGGCCGTCTGCTCCGTCTCGTGATCCGTCATGCCCGCGACGGGCTCGTCCACAAGGAGGAGTTGGGGGTCTTGCATGAGCAGCATGCCGATCTCCAGCCACTGCTTCTGCCCGTGGCTCAGCAGGCCCGCGAGGTCGTGGGCGCGGGCGGTGAGGCCGATCTCCTGCATGGTCTTTTCGATCCGCGTCCGTGCCTCCCCGCGCAACACCCAGCGGATGCAGGCCACCGGATTGCGCGGCGCCTTGAGCGCGAGCTCCAGGTTCTCGAAGACCGTCAGCGCGTCGAAGACGGTCGGCTTCTGAAATTTCCGCCCGATGCCGAGATTGGCGATCCGGGCCTCATCCATTTTGGTCAGGTCGCGGTCGCCGAAGCGCACGATGCCCGAGCCCGGCCGCGTCTTGCCGGTGATGCAGTCCATCATCGTGGTCTTGCCGGCGCCGTTCGGGCCGATTACCGCGCGCAGCTCCCCAGGCTCGACGATCAGCGAGAGGTTGTTCAGCGCCCGGAAGCCGTCGAAGACGACGGTGACGCCGTCCAGATAGAGGCCCTTGGTCGAGACGGCATGCGGCATGTCCGCCAGCGCCTCCGGACGGGACTCGCTCATGGCTTCTTCCCTCCCTGGCGGCGCAGGATCCCGATCAGGCCCTTGGGCAGCAGCAGCGGCACGGCGACGAAGAGGCAGCCGAGCGCGATCAGCCAGAGATCGGGCGCCACCGAGGTCAGCCAGGTCTTGAGCGCGTTCACCGAGAAGGCGCCCAGCACGGCACCCACCAGCGTGCCGCGCCCGCCGAAGGCCACCCAGACGACGGCCTCGATGGAATTGCCCGGGCTGAACTCGCCGGGATTGATGATCCCCACCAACGGCACGTAGAGCGCGCCCGCCAGCCCGGCGATCATCGCGGAGAGCACGAAGACGAACAGCTTATGCTGCGTCACGTCGTAGCCGAGGAAGCGCACGCGGCTCTCGGCGTCGCGGATCGCGGTCAGCACCCGGCCATATTTGGTGCGCGTCAGCCAGGAGCAGAGCAGGAAGACCAGCACCAGCACCGCCAGCGCGGCATAGAAGAGGATCGCGCGCGTGGTGCCGCTGTTGAGCGGCATGCCCAGCAGCTCCTTGAAATCCGTGAAGCCGTTATTGCCGCCGAAGCCCATGTCGTTGCGGAAAAAGGCGAGCATGAGCGCATAGGTCAGCGCCTGGGTGATGATGGAGAGGTAGACGCCCGTGATGCGGCTGCGGAAGGCAAGATAGCCTACGACCAGCGCCAACAGCCCGGGCACGACGAGGGCCATGAGGAAGGCAAAGGGGAACCAGTCGAAGCCCAGCCAGAACCAGGGGAGCTGCTGGTAGCCCAGGAAGACCATGAAGTCCGGCAGCACCGGATGGCCATAGACGCCGCGCGGCCCGATGAGCCGCATCAGGTGCATGCCGATGGCATAGCCGCCCAGCGCGAAGAAGGCGCCGTGGCCGAGCGAGAGAATGCCCGCATAGCCCCAGGCGAGGTCGAGCGCGAGGGCCAGGATCGCGTAGCAGATCCACTTGCCGATGATGCTGACCAGGAAGTCCGAGACGTAGAGCGGATTTGAGCTGGGCAGCGCGTTCAGGACGGGCAGCGCAGCCAGCAGCAGCACCGCGACGAGGAGGACGATCCGGCGGGTCATCATTGGTCGGCCGCGCGTCCCTTGAGCGCGAAGAGACCCTTCGGCCGTCGCTGGATAAACAACATGATGCCCACCAGCAGCAGCACCTTGGCCAGCACCACGCCCGCATAGGGTTCCAGCACCTTGTTCACGAGGCCGAGGGTGAAAGCGCCGATGAGCGTGCCCATCAGCGAGCCCACGCCGCCGAAGACCACCACCATGAAGCTGTCGATGATGTAGCCCGTGCCGAGGTTGGGCGAGACGTTGTCGATCTGGCTCAGCGCCACCCCGGCCAGCCCGGCGATGCCGGAACCGAACGCGAAGGTCATGGCGTCCACGCGCCCGGTGCGGATGCCCATGGTCGCGGCGATACGGCGGTTCTGCACCACGGCCCGCATCTCCAGCCCGAAGCGGGTGAGGCGGATGGCGGCGAGCGTCGCCAGCAGCACGGCCAGCGAGAAGAGGATGATCCAGGCACGGTTCTGGGTGATGGTGACGCCGCCCGGCAGCACCAGGGTGCCCATCATCCAGGGCGGGCTGATGACCTCTCGGTTCTGGGCGCCGAAGACCAGGCGCACCACCTGCTGCAGCACCATGCCCACGCCGAAGGTGAGCAGCAGCGTCTCGAGCGGGCGGCCGTAGAGGAAGCGGATCAGCCCGCGCTCCATCGCTGCGCCGATCGCCGCGGTGACCAGGAAGGCGACGGGAATGGCCAGCGGCAGGGACCAGGGCTGGAGCGCGGGGATGCCGCGGCAGAATTCCTGCACGACCACGGTCGCATAGGCACCGATCATCACGAACTCGCCATGGGCCATGTTGATCACGCCCATGACGCCGAAGGTGACGGCGAGGCCGAGGGCGGCCAGCAGCAGCACGGAGCCGAGCGAGAGCCCCTGGAAGAAGGTCTCCGCTGCCTGGCGCAGCTGCAGCTTGCGGTCGATCGCGGCAATGGCGGCATCGATTTCGGCTGAAAGCTCGGCATTGGCGGCGCGGGAGGCCAGCAGCAGGTTCCGCGCCTCGGGCGAGGAGGAGCCGCCGAGCGTGGCGATGCCCGCGCGCTTGGCCGCGGCGTCCGACGAGGCGAGGCGGGCGCCGCCCAGGGCCAGCTCCATGCGCTCGCGGACCTGGGCGTTCTGCTCGCGACCGAGCGCGGCTTCCAGCGCGGGAATGTCCTCGGCGCTGCGGTTGCGCAGGATGGCATCGGCGGCGGACAGGCGCTGCGCCACGACGGGCGAGGCAAGCTGCAGCCGTCCCAGGGCGCCACGCAGCGCCACGCGGACGCGGTTGTTGATGCGGATGATGCTGGCGCCTTCCGGCACCGCGGCGCCCTCCTGCACGGCCACGCTGCCATCGGCGAGCTTCAGCAGCCGCGAATCGGCCAGCGCCTGAAGGAGGGGCAGGGCGCGAGCGTCGCCGAGCGAGCCCAGGCGCTCCACGGCCTCGGCCTGCTCGCCGAAGCTTCCGCCGAGGCGGGGAATGAGGCTGTCGAAATCCTGCGCACGGGCAGGGGCCAGGAACAGGAACAGCCCCAGGAGAAGCAGGGCTGCTCCCCGGCCGGTTCGCTTCAGCGATTGCCACAAGGCCAAGTCAGAACATCCCTTCGCAGCTACGCGGGGGCCGGCGCGCCCAACGGGACCCGCCGGCCTGTCGCGCCAGGGAGGCGCGTTGCCGGGCCCGCGAAGCGCGGCCCGGCAGATGCGATCACTGCCGGCGGCGGTTCGCATTCTCGGGGATGAAGGGCGACCAGTTCTCGGCCGGGATGGCGGTCGGCGTCTTGTAGACGATGTTGAACTGACCATCCGCCTGGATCTCGCCGATCATCACGGGCTTGGAGAGGTGATGGTTGCGGTGCATCTCCTCCTCGAAGCCGCAGGGCGCCATGACCTTCTGGCCATAGAGCTTGTCGCGCACGGCATCGACGGCCGTCGTGCCGGCGGCGGCCACGGCCTGCGCCCACATACGGAAGCCGGTGTAGGTGGCCTCCATGGGGTCGTTGGTCACGCGGCGCGGATTGTTGATGTAGGCGCGCCACATCGCCAGGAACTCGGCATTCGGCTGGCCGGGCACGGACATGAAGTAGTTCCAGGCGGCCAGGTGGCCGACCAGCGGGCGGGCGTCGATGCCGGCCAGCTCCTCCTCGCCGACGGAGAAGGCCACCGAGGGGATGTCCTCGGCCTTGATGCCCTGGTTGCCGAGCTCGCGGTAGAAGGGAACGTTCGCGTCGCCATTGATGGTCGAGACGATCGCGGTCTTCTTGCCCTGCGCGGCGAAGGCCTTCACGCGGCTGACGATGCCCTGCCAGTCGCTGTGACCGAAGGGCGTGTACTCCTCCATGATGTCCGCATCGGTGATGCCCTTGGAGTTGAGGTAGCCGCGCAGGATGCGGTTGGTCGTGCGGGGATAGACGTAGTCCGTGCCCAGCAGCGCGATGCGCTTGGCCGAGCCCCCATCGGGTCCGAGCAGGTACTCGACCGCCGGGATCGCCTGCTGGTTCGGTGCGGCGCCGGTGTAGAAGATGTTCCGGCTCTGCTCCTCGCCCTCGTACTGAACGGGGTAGAAGAGGAGGCCGTTCAACTCCTCGAAGACCGGCAGCACCGACTTGCGGGAGACTGAGGTCCAGCAGCCGAAGGTCACGTCCACCTTGGAGACGGCGAGAAGCTCGCGCGCCTTCTCGGCGAAGAGGGGCCAGTTGGAGGCGGGGTCGACGACCACCGGCTCGAGCTGTCGGCCCAGCAGGCCGCCCCGGGCGTTCTGCCACTGGACCATCATCAGCGCGGTGTCGCGCAGCGCGGTCTCGCTGATGGCCATGGTGCCGGACAGCGAATGCAGGACGCCGACCTTGATGGTCGCGGTCTGCCCGATGGCGGGTGCGGCCAGGGCCCCGGCCATGGGAGTGGCGAGCAGGGCTCGACGCGAAATGGGGGGAAGGGTCTTGCGCACGGCATCCTCCGGGAGTGCAACGCCCCGAAAGCTACCGAGCCGCAGGCCCGCTCAGAACGAGAGGCGAGGGAGAATTTCAGGCCGCGCGACGTGGAAGGGTATTTGTCCGCACTTTCAGCAAGCAGCCTGCCTAAACCACAATCAGCCGCGGCTGATTGTCTGGCTGCACCAACAAGAAAGCCCCAGCCTCCTCTCGGAAACCGGGGCTTTCCGGGAAGCCGGAGGCTCAGCCGCGCGTGTCGAGCGGCACGTAGTCGCGCGTGTCGGCGCCCGTGTAGATCTGGCGAGGACGGCCGATGCGCTGGCTCGGATCCTCGATCATCTCCTTCCACTGGCTCACCCAGCCGACCGTGCGGGCGACGGCGAAGATCACGGTGAACATCGAGGTCGGGATGCCCATCGCCTTTAGGATGATGCCCGAATAGAAATCGACGTTCGGGTAGAGCTTGCGCTGGATGAAGTACTCGTCCGTCAGCGCGATCCGCTCCATCTCCATCGCCATGTCCAGCAGCGGCTCGTCCTTGATGCCGAGCTCGGCGAGGACCTCGTGGCAGGTCTCCTTCATGATCTTCGCGCGCGGATCGAAGTTCTTATACACCCGGTGCCCGAAGCCCATGAGCTTCACGTTGGAGTTCTTGTCCTTCACCTGCTCGATGAAGGCCGGGATCTTATCCGGGGTGCCGATCTCGCCCAGCATCTTCAGCACCGCCTCGTTGGCGCCGCCATGCGCGGGGCCCCAGAGCGCCGCGATGCCCGCGGCGATACAGGCGAAGGGGTTGGCGCCCGTCGAGCCGGCGAGGCGGACGGTCGAGGTCGAGGCGTTCTGCTCATGGTCGGCGTGCAGGACCAGGATGCGGTCCATGGCGCGGGCCAGGATCGGCGAGACCTCGTAGGGCTCGGCCGGCACGGCGTTCAGCATGTAGAGGAAGTTGGCCGCGTAGCTGAGATCGTTGCGCGGATACATGAAGGGCTGGCCGAGGGCGTACTTGTAGGCCATCGCCGCGATGGTCGGCACCTTGGCGATCAGACGGAAGGCCGCGACCTCGCGCTGGCGCTCGTCGTTGATGTCGAGGTTGTCGTGGTAGAAGGCGGCCAGCGCGCCGACCACGCCGCACATGATCGCCATCGGGTGCGCGTCGCGGCGGAAGCCGTCGAAGAAGCGGCGGATCTGCTCGTGCACCATGGTGTGGTTGGTGACCGAGTGCTTGAACTTCGCGAGCTCGTCCTTGCTCGGCAGCTCGCCATTCATCAGCAGGTAGCAGACCTCGATGAAGTCGCTCTTCTCGGCCAGCTGGGCGATCGGATAGCCGCGATAGAGCAGCACGCCCTGATCGCCGTCGATGTAGGTGATCTTGCTTTCGCAGCTCGCCGTCTCGCCGTAACCGGGGTCGTAGGTGAAGATCCCGAGCGAGGAGTACAGCTTTCGGATGTCCGCGACCTGCGGGCCGAGCGTGCCGCCGAGCAGGGGCATGGAGGCGCTGGCGTTCGAGCCCTCCAGCGTGATGGTGATGGAGCCGTTCTTGCTCATGCTAGGAGCCTTCCCTCAAAAAACCGCTTGTCCGGACACGCCGGGCTTATGCTGCATTGCAGGATAGGCGCAAGGGCGGGCTTGTCCATCCGGCCCACCGTGACCTGTCCGCAATCACATCCGGGCCTGCAATGACTTCAGTAGCCGCGGCGCCAATGGGCCGGCGGCTCGAAACCGCCGCTCCAGAGGCCGCGTTGCGCCGCGCGCGCTTCGGCTTCCACCGGGACGAGCGCGGGGATGGCGCCCGCATCGGCCAAAGCCCAGCCTTCCGCCACCAGGGCCCGGTTGAGCTCTGTGCCGCCCGCATGGCAAACGCCGAGGGCGCGCCCGAAACGGTCGCGGCCCTGCACGCGGCAGGCAATATTGCGGTCGCCCACCAGGCGGGCGAGCCCCGCCGCGGCGGCAGTGCCGCAATCGTAGAGCTGGCCCTGGGCATTGGTGCAGAACTGCCCGCGCTCCGGCGCTTCGACACCGTAGAGGCGCAGCGTCCGTTCGCCCAGGCGGATCGTGTCCCCATCGACGATGCGAACGGCCGGTGCCGGCGAGGTCCATTCCTGATTGCGAGGGGCCGAGCCCATGAGCTCGGTCGGCAGGGCAAAAACCACGAGCGCGCCACCCGCGACAGCCGACATCGTCAGAAAGAAGGCGCGCCCCCAGCGCTGGGGCGTGCGAGCAGGCTGGAAGAGGCGGCGGCGGCGCATGGGCGGATTGGTTACCGAGCCTCGCGGCCTCTGGCAACCCGGTTGTTTCCCGATATTACGAATCGGAAGCGGGCTGTGTTTTCCAGAACAAAGGTCTTTTTTTCAATGAATTCCATGCGGCGATGGAAGCGAGGCGGGAGCCCTCGGCCCGCCCTGCCGCGAAGCCCGTAACGGTCCCGATCGCGAATTCCCCGGCACCCCGTCCGGAGAGGCTGGTGGCGAGGCTGCGCGCCACGGATGCATCGTTCGCCAAGCCCAGAGCCTCCTGCAAATCGGCGAGGCGGCGGTTGAACCGGCGCGACGCCCGGCCCGGCCAGAGCGCGGAGAAGGGCTCGGCGGCGTAGCGCAGGCGCTTGGCATCCAATCGCATCTCGTGCAGCGCCGTCGCGTCCAGCGCGGCCATCGCCCGTCCAGCGCGCTTCAGGCGCTTCCAGCGCTTCGAGAGCAAGGTGGCGGCGAAGGGGGCGAGGGGTACCGAGGGTGCGTCGGCCGGGCGGATCAGCAGCAATTGCAGCCCGCGCCAGACGAGGCGCCGGAAATCGGGACTGGCGAGGAATACGCCGAGCGCGCCATAGGCGGCGTCGCGCTCCCGCGTCGCGGCGCGCAGGAGGCGGCGCAGGCGCGCGTCGCCGTCCAGCGCTTCGAGCGTGCCACGTCCGATTCCGCCCAGGAAAACATCCCAGTCGCGCGCGGCGCCCAGGGTTTGCGCCAGCACCCGCAACTCGCCATCCCACAGCCGCCAGTCCGGCCCGTCCGCCACGGGGCGGAAGAGGCGGAGAATGGATCGCATGCGCCGAATCGCGACCCGGGACTGGTGGACGCCCCGTGGACCGAGTTCCAGACGGCATTGCGGCGTCTCGGCCAGCAGAACGTCCTGCAGATGGGCCAGAGCGGCCCGTAGGGCCGCCTCCACATCGCCGGCTCCGCTGAGGTCCGGCGGGCCGGAACGGCGCGGCAGGGCAGGCCGGCCTTCCGCCAGCGCCAAGGCTTCCTCGCCCAAAGAAACCGCGGCGGGCAGGAGAGGAAGGTCTTCGGCGAGCTGCGCGGCGAAGGGCAGTATGCGGTCGGGATCACCTTCGAGAAGAAGGCGGGCGACGCGCCGCCGGCTACCGCCGGCCTCGATCCGGCCTTCCAGCCAGAATACCCCCTCGGCGAGCTGGGCGCGCCGGCCGGTGAAGCGCGCGATGGCCACCGCTTCCTCCGGCGCGGGCTCGGTCACGAGCTCGGGCTCCGGCAGCGTGCCGGGCCAACAGCAGACGCCCGGCAGCGGCAGCGTACGAACGAGGTGCCATTCCCGGCGGCGGCGCGTCAGCAGGGCGCCGTCGCCCTCTGTTCGGCGGAACCAGGTCAGCGTCTCGGCGCGCCACACGGGCGGCTGAGCGAGAAGGGGGTGGGAGGGGCACCGGGTCAGGTTCCCGGTGGTCAATTCCAGGTTCAGGCTGCGACCTCCGGCAGATCTCGCGGCGCCAGGAAGCGCACCAGGCGGGCTCCACCCTCCGCTATCTGCCCCCAGGGTCCCGCGACGGTGAACTCGGCGAGCGCCCCGGTGGGATAGCCCTCGGCCAGCCGGCGCGCGGGGCCGCTACCCAGGGCCGCCCCGGCGGGGCCCATCAGCGCGAGCCCCAATTCGTGAACGCCTGGGTTATGGGCGATCAGCAGGACCGAACGCACGGTCTCCGGCACCTCGCGCAGGGCTTCCATCAGGCGGGGCCAAGGCGCGAGATAGAGGTCGTCCATCACCTCGATCAGCGGGCCGCCCTCGATGGGCTGCAGTGCCTCCAGCGTCTGGAGCGTCCGGCGCGACGACGAAACGAGCACGATGTCGGGCACGAGGCCGAGTTCGCGCATCTGTTCCGCCATCGCGGCGGCCGCCATGCGCCCCCGGGCGTTGAGGGGGCGCGCGTGGTCGGAGAGCGTGGCCTCGTCCCACGAGGATTTGGCATGGCGGAGCAGCAGGAGCTGGCGCATGCCCCATGATGGCACGCCATGTGTGCCGTGTCCCAGTCCCTGCTTGCGGCAAAGCCCGGGGGGAGCGATGTCAGAGAGATGAAGATGTTTCCCCGCCGCCTCCTCGCCGCCCTGGCGGCCACTCCCGGTCTTGCCCTCGCTGCCGGGCCGCAGGGCGACTATCGCTGGCGCGTGGTCCGCAACGGCACCGCCATCGGCACGCATGACGTGACCTTCACGCAGCGTGGCGAGGATCGCGTGGCGGTTTCCGACGTGTCGGTCACGCCACGCGTCATGGGCATCGTCGTCTACCGCTTCGAGCATCGCTATACGGAGATCACGCGCGGCGGGCGCTTTGTCTCGGTCGCCTCGCGCCAGAACCGCAATGGCCGGATCGTGGAAGTCGAAGCCGTCGCGCGCCCCGACGGTGTCGCCATCCGTGGGACCGAGGGCGAGCGGTTGTTGCCCCCGGGCGCGGCGCCGCTTTCGTGGTGGGAGCCCCAGCGGTTCGGCGGCGCGGTCCCAATCTTCGGCACGACGACCGGCAAACTCATGGACCTGCGCTGGTCGCGCGAGGCCCGGTCAGGCGGCGGGACGCGCTGGCGCGTGGCCGGCGAGGTGGATGCCGTCCTCGATTTCGATGTCGCAGGTCGCTGGATTGGTTACAGCGTGGTCGGCGATGATGGCAGCACGGTCAGTTATGAGGCAGCCGGCTGATCAGAGCCGCCGCGTGCGGTAGCGTGGCGGTTGACGCCCCGCGCTTCCGGCGCGAAGGGATCACGGAAACGGGAGCGTAACTTTCCAGGGAATATACTATGTATCCACACCCTCCGAGGACTCCCCCATGACGCTTCCTGTTTCCCGACGACATCTGATGCTGGGCGGCCTCGCGGCGCCGATCCTGGCCGCCCCGGCTATCGCCCAGGGCTGGTCGCCGGCCCGCACCGTCCGCATCGTGGTGCCCATCGCCCCCGGCGGCGCCAACGACCTGATCGCCCGTATGATCGCCGAGAGGCTCTCGCCCGTGCTCGGCCAGACCGTGATCGTCGAGAACCGGCCGGGCGCCGGCGGCAATATCGGCGCGCAATCGGTGTTGCAGTCCGAGAAGGACGGGCTCACCTGGATGCTCACCTCCGCCAATGTCCTGACGGCCAATACCTACCTCTACGGCAGCCGCATGCCCTTCGTGCCGCTGCGCGACTTCGCACCCGTCACGCGCGTGGGCATCGGCACGCTGCTCTGGGTGGTGAACGCCCAGCGTCCCTGGCGGAGCTTCCAGGATCAGATCGCCGCCGCCAAGCGCGATCCGGGCCGCATCACCATGGGCAGCAGCGGCACGGGCACCATCAGCCACCTGTACTTCGAGAAGGTGAAGCGCAGCGCGGGCGCGGACATGACGCACGTGCCCTATCGCGGCGGCGGCCCCGCCATCCAGGACCTGATCGCCGGCAACATCGACATGATGTTCGACGTGATCCCCGCCCTGCTGCCGCACGTGAGGGAAGGCCGCTTCCGCCCGCTCGCCGTCGGCTCCGCCAAGCGGATCGACTACGTGCCGGAACTCGCGAATGTGCCGGGCATGGATGAGCTCCTGCCGGGCGCGGGGATCGACGCGCTGAACTGGTGGTCCGTCGTGGCCGCGACGGGGACTCCTGAGGCGGCGATCGCCACCATGCACTCCGCGATCCAGCGCGTCCTCGCGCAGGAGGAGCTGAAGGAGCGGCTGCTGAGCCTGACCGTCTTCCCGCTGGCCGACCCGACTCCAGCGGCCTTCGGCGCCTTCTGGCGTGAGCAGGAGCCGATCTGGCGCGAGTTGGTCCAGGCGTCTGGCGCCACGGCGGAATAGACCTTCCAACCATTGACCTCGGGCGGTTGGCGGGACGATCCTCCGCGCGCAAGCGCGGAGGATCGGCTCGTGACCACCCGAAGGACATTCACAGCGGCCCTTGCGGGCAGCCTTGCCCTTTCGCCGCTCGGGGCAAGAGCCCAGGCTGCGCCCTTGCGCCTCATCGTGCCTTATAGCCGTGGCGGATCCACGACCGCCGTGGCGACGCTCCTGCAGCCGCACCTGCAGGAGGCGCTGCGCCGGCCGGTCGAGATGGCCTGGATCCCCGGCAACAGCGGCATCACGGGCGCCGTCGCCATGATCGATGCGCCGGCGGACGGCCATTCGGTGCTCGTCGCCTCTTCGAGCCTGCTGACCGCACATGAGTTTCTCTTCGGCGACCAGCTGCCCTACCGGCCGCGCCGCGACTTCGCGCCCATTACGCGCATCGGCGAGACGGCGGTGCTTCTGGTGGTGCCGAAGGACAAGCCCTGGGCCGACCTGTCCGCCCTTATCGCCGCGATCCGCGCGCGTCCGGGCGAGGTCAAGCTCGCCACCAGCGGCGCGGGCTCTATCGGCCATCTCGTCATGGCGCTGCTGCTGAAGCGGCTGGGGCTGCCGGCCGATGCGGTGGCCTACCAGCACCATGACGAAGGCGGGAGCTTCCAGGCCCGCGCCGTCGCCTCCGGAACGGCTGACTTCGCCATCGCCGCCGCGACGGGCCTGCTGCCGCTCATCAGGACGGGCACCGTGCGGGCCCTCGCGACAACGGGGAAGTACCGGGCCGTCTGGACGCAGGAGCTGACCATGGTCCCGACCGTGACCGAGGCGTTTCCGCAGACCGAGCTCGATGTCGACGACTGGTGGGGGCTCGTCGCGCGGAGCGGGACGCCGGATACGGCGATCACCGCCATCGGAGCGGCGATGGGCACGGCGCTCGAGGTGCCAAGCGTCCGCGCCGCGATGACCGAGCTCGGCACCCTGCCGGTTCCCGACCCTTCGCCTGCGGATTTCGTGCGGTTCCTGGAGAAGGAGTTTCCGCTACGGCAGCAGATGGTCGAGGCCTCGGGCGCGCGGCTCAACTGATGGCGCAGAGCATCGAATGGATGAAGCTCACCGCCGCCGAGGTGCAGGAGTTGGCGGCGGCGGATGCGCTGCTCATCGTGCCCGTCGCCTCCATGGAGCAGCACGGGCCACATCTCGCGACCGGCACGGATATCATCCTCGGCGGCAACGTCGCGCTGGAAACGGCGCAGATACTGGTGGAATCGGGCCACCCCGCGCTGGTGACGCCCGTGGTCTGGACCGGCCTTGCCGAGCATCACATGGCCTTCGGCGGCACGGTCACGCTCGATAGCCGGGCTTTCCAGGACATCCTGCGTCACATCGTGCGCTCCGCCGCGCGGCACGGCTTCAAGCGCGTGATGCTGCTCAACGGCCATGGCGGCAACGCCGAAGCCATCGGAACCGCCGCGACCGACCTGGCCGCGGAATTCGGGATCCGGGTCGCCGGCGGTACCTATTGGCACATGGTGCCCGAGGTGATCGCCCCGCTGCTGGAGCGCCAGGCGGGCCTCATGCACGCCTGCGAGGCCGAAACCTCCATGGTGATGCACCTGATGCCCGAGGGCGTGCGGAAGGAACGCCTGCCGGATGCGCATGGGCCCGGAAGCTCCCGTGTGCCGGGGCAGCCGCCTGGCCTGCTGATGCGCCGTTCCTTCCGCGAGTTCACGGAAAGCGGGGTCGTCGGCGACGCGCGCGTCGCGACAGCGGAGAAGGGCGAGAAGCTGCTCGCGGCCATCGCCGCGAAATGCGCGGAGCTGCTGCGCAACGAGGAGCTGTGGAAGCCGCGCTGACCGCGAGCCTCTAGAACTCCAGATCCACCCAGGAGAGATGGCCGCCCTTGCCGGAGCCGGTGTCGACGAACACGGCCTCCCCACCCAGCCGGCCATGGGTGCGCCAGGGGCGGCCGTCGGTCGAGCGCTGGTCATGCCCGCAGAAGACCGTGATGCCCGGCGGGATGGAATCTACCCAATGGAGCAGGCGCTCGGGATAGCCATCGCCCTGCGTGCGGCCCGTGACCTGGCCAAACAGCGCGCGCGAAGCGATGCCGTCCGGCCGGCGCGTGCCGGTGTCGCGCGGCGCGGCGTCGAACAACATGGCCGGGTGGAAGGCGGCGTGAACGAAGATCCGGTTGCCCAGCCGCAGCCAGGCCGGCGCCTTTGCGATGGCCTCGACCGCCCGCTGGCTGAGCCACTCGCCGTCCGGCGCTTCGCGAAGCTGCTCCAGGGTGCGCGGCGTCGCCTCGGCGGGGCTGCGGACCCGCGCGCCGACCAGCGCGCGGCGCAGCTTGTGGTCGTGGTTGCCCAGCAGGAAAAGCCCGGCCTCGGCATCGAGCATGGCGAAGGCGGCGCGGAGCACGCCCGGGGAATCCGGCCCGTAATCGGTGAGGTCGCCCAGCTGGATGATGAACAGATCCTCGTCGCAGCCGCCGATGATGGCAGCCTCCAGCGCCTTAGCCTCTCCATGGACATCGCCGACGACGCGCAGGCCGCGAAACCCCCGGGCGCGCAGCTGAGGTATGCTGGGCGTCATGACGCGCGGATCCCCGCATACCCGGCAAGGGCACGGGCCCGCGCTTCCTCATGCGCGACGATGGCACGCGGATAGTCGCGGCCGAGCTCGATCCCGGCTTTTGAAAGAAGCTCAGCGGGCGCCAGCCAGGGGCAATGCAGGAACTTCGCCGGCAGCTTAGCCAGCTCGGGCACCCACTCGCGCACATAGGCGCCGTCCGCGTCGAATTTCTCGCCCTGGGTAATGGGATTGAAGATGCGGAAGAAAGGCGAAGCGTCGACGCCCGAGCCCGCGACCCACTGCCAATTGGCCGAGTTGTTGGCGAGGTCCGCGTCCAGCAGCGTGTCCCAGAACCAGGCCTCACCCTCCTGCCACGGCAGGAGCAGGTGCTTCACGAGGAATGAGGCCGTGGCCATGCGGACGCGATTGTGCATCCAGCCGGTGCGCCAAAGCTGCCGCATGCCCGCGTCGATGAAGGGATAGCCCGTGCGGCCCTGCTGCCAGGCGCGGAGCGCCCGCGCGTCCCGCCGCCAGGGCATGCGGGCGAACTCCGGACGCAGCGGCTGCTCGGGCATCTCTGGCCGATGCGCGAGGAGGTGATACGAGAATTCCCGCCAGTAGAGCTCCTTCAGGAAAGCCCCTTCGCCGCGGGCGGCATGGAAGACCTGGCGCGGGCTGACCTCGCCGAAGTGCAGATGCGGGCTGAGGCGCGAGGTGCCGGCGCGGGCGGGGAAGTCGCGCGCCGAGCCGTAGGCCGGGAGCACCTTGCCGGCGTCCGCGAGGGCGCGTTGGGCTCCGGCCTCGCCGGGCATCCAATGCTGCGGGAACTCCCGCCACCAGTCCCGACGTGGCAGCAACCCCAGGTCGTCGAGCGCGAGACCCTGGGGAGCCTCCGCGGCCGGATGCAGGGCCTGCGGCGCCGGAAGCGGGGGCGGTGCCTCGGGCTGGGCCGAGAGAGCTCGGGCAAAGGGGGTGTAGACCGAATAGGGCTTGCCGGCGCCGGTCCTAAGCCCGTCCGGATCGTGGAGAAGCGCGCCGGTTTCCAGGGTCAGGCTGCGCCCGTCCTTCGCCAGGGCCCGCGCGACGGCGCCATCACGCCGCACGGCCCATGGCTCGTACATGCGGGCAGCTACGACTTCCTCCGCGCCGATCGCGGCCGCCAGACGGGGAATGATCTCGGCCGAATCGCCGGAGGCGAGATGCAGGCCGATGCCCCTCGCTTCCAGTGCTTCGCCCAGCGCCTTCAGGGAATGGTGCAGCCACCACCGCTGCGCGCCGCCATACGCCCAAGCGCCCGCAGCCTCGTCATCCAGCACGAAGGCGGCGAGGAGAGGGCGGGTCCGGAGGCCGAAGAGACCGGGATTGTCGGCGAGGCGAAGATCCTGTCGGAACCAGAAAAGGGCAGGTGAAGCATGCATCTGTATCGAATGTGGGGCATCGGGCGCGCCGCGCAAAGCCGAAGCCTGGCAACCGGGCGCTTTCGGCCACGTTTTGGCTGCATCGCCGCCATGCGCGGCTCCAACATGAAAGGCCCCCCGAAGATGACCTCCCGTCGCCTCATGCTGTTCGGCGCCTGCGCCGCCGCCCTGCCGCTCCCGGCCCTGGCGCAGGCCAACCGGCCCGTGGTGGCCGGCGGCAGCGTCCTTCCTGCCACCAACGTGGTCGACTCCCTGGCGCAGGCCGGGGGCTTCAACAGCTTCCTGGAATACGCCCGCCAGGCTGGCGCCATCGAGACGCTGCGCGGCCCCGGCCCGTTCACTCTGTTCGCACTGCCCGATCCGGCCGTGGAGCTGGTGCCGATCGCGCTGCGCGAGGACATGATGCCCAGCACCGGCGGCTCGAACCAGCAGCGCCAGCAGGGCGACATCGTCCGCCTGCAAGCCTTCGTCAACATGCACATCGTGGAAGGCCGCTATACGGTGGCGGACTTCGCGGAGCGCCGGGTGAACCTGCGGACCCGCAACGGCAACACGCTCGAGGTCTTCTCGCCCGCGGGCGGTGCCGTGCAGATCCGCGTGATCGGCGACAGCGGCTTCGGCGTGGGCGGCGCGAACGGCTACCCGAACCCCGCCATGCTCGCCGGCCCGCAGATCCTGGCGACCAACGGCACGGTGATGCCGGTCAACCAGCCGCTCATCATGTGACGGCTAGGCCCGCAGCGCCTCAAATGAGGCGCTATGGAGCCGGTCGCGGCCCAGCAGGAATACCCGCTGGGCCGCTTTCGCGACCATGGTCATGGCCGGGTCGCGGACGTCGAGCCCCCCAGTGAAGGCACCGAAGGCCGGCAGGACCAGGCGCTGCCCCGTCGCCAGGAAGCAGGGGCGCGTGATGCCGCCGATGCGCGTAGGGAGCGTCGCCTTGGGATGGTAGTGGCCGCTCAACTCCGCCTCGAAGCGCGCCAGCGGCGCGACGCCGCCGATATGGCGGAAGTGCAGCTTTCCTTCGCTGAACTCTCCGACGCTCTCGCCCGGCAGCACGTCCTGCGGCCTGGGGTCATGATTGCCGGCGACCCAGATCACCTCCAGCGGGGCCAGCAGCCTCCGCATGGCCGCAAGGTCGGCGGGTGCCATTCGGGCGAGGGCGTGGTCGTCATGCCACGCGTCGCCCAGCGCGATGAGGCGGCGCGGCGCATGGCGGCGGATCGCGAAAGCCAGGCGCAACAGGGTTTCGCGGGTATCATAGGGTGGCAGATGCGCGCCGCGAGCTGCGAAGGCGCTGCCCTTCTCGAAATGCAGGTCCGCGACGATGAGCGTGCGTCTGGCGGGCCAGAGGGCGACGCCGGAAGGGCACAGCATCAGCCGCTCGCCGCCGAGGTGAAGGGGGGCGGCGATCAAGGGATGGCCTCCTTCGGCACCTTCCGGTGGAAGCGCGACTTCCGGCGCTCTCGGTGGCGGGGCGCGGGCGCGGGGTTGTCCTCCGCGATGCCGCCGAGGCCGAGCTCGCCTGTGAAATGGTCCTGGCCCTCGGTCGCTTCGTCGACGAGCGCGACGGCTTCCGCGAGCACGGCCTCCTCGGCGCCGCCCGCCACCCATTCATGGCCGATCTCGATGAGCGCGGGCACGGCGAGCGGCGACACGTGATCCAGCCGCCGGTGCCGGATGTGCCCCTTGGCGCGGGCAAGGAGCTGGCCGATGCGTGCCACGTCGGTCAGGCCCCAGGCGGCTTCGGCGCGCGTGGCGCGCAACAGGACGTGGTCGGGCTCGTGGCGGCGGAGGACGTCGTAGATCAGGTCGGAATTCACGCTCATCTGTTTCCGGGATTTCTCGGCATCGGGATGGTTCTTCTGGATGAGGCCCGCGATGGTGGCGATGTTGCGGAAGGTGCGACGGAGCATGGAGCTCTCCTCCACCCATTCCTCCAGCTCCTCGCCCAGCAAGTCCTCCGTGAAGAGGGCGTCGGGATCCGCCGGCTCGAAGGCGGACCAGGTGGCCAGCACGTAGTCGGTGGAGACGAAGCCAAGCGGCCCCCAGCCCAGCCGCTCCATCCGCCGCGTCGCGAGCATGCCGAGCGTCTGGTGCGCGAGGCGCCCCTCGAAGGTGTAGGCGACCATGAACCAGCGCCCGCCACGGGGAAACGTCTCGACCAGCAGGCCGTCCTCGCGCGGCAACTCGCTGATGTGGCGCTGCATGTCGAGCCATTCCTGCACGCCCTCGGGCAGCAGGGACCAGTGCGAGCGGTCGGCCAGGATGCCGCGGACGCGGCCGGCGAGATGCGTGGAAAGCGGCATTCGGCTGCCTGCATAGGCCGGGACGCGCGGCTCGCCGCCCCCGCCGCGCGAGACCTGCGCGACCATGCCCGCCATCCCCTCGAAGCAGAGAACCTGGCCGGCGAAGAGGAAGGTATCGCCCGGGGTCAGCGTGGAGAGGAACCATTCCTCCACCTCGCCCAGGACGGGCCCGCCGCGCAGCTTCACCTTGAGCAGCGGCTGCTCGACGATGGTGCCGAGGTTGAGCCTGAGCTGCAGCGCGACCTGGTTGCCGCGCACATGGATCAACCCCTCGGAATCCCGGAAGAGCCGCCGGTAGCGCTCGTAGGAGGAGAGGGCGTATCCGCCATCCTCCACGAAGCGCAGCGTGTCGTCGAAGTCGCGGCGGGAGAGGGTGGAGTAGGCGCCCGCGCGCGTGACCTCGGCATAGAGGTCGTCCGGGTGGAAAGGCGCGTGGCAGGCCATGGCGAGGATGTGCTGCGCCAGTACGTCGAGCCCACCGGGGCGGGGCGGCTCGCCGTCCAGCTCCCCCGCCTCGACGCTCTCGATCGCGGCGGCGCATTCGATGACCTCGAAGCGGTTGGCGGGCACCAGCAGCGCGGCGCTGGCCTCGTCCATGCGGTGGTTGGCGCGGCCTACGCGCTGGAGCAGCCGCGAGACGCCCTTGGGCGCGCCCACCTGGATCACCTGGTCCACATCGCCCCAGTCGATGCCGAGGTCGAGCGAGGAGGTGGCGACGACGCCGCGCAGCTTGCCGGCCGCCATCGCGGCCTCGACCTTGCGGCGCTGCTCCACGGTCAGGCTGCCGTGGTGGAGCGCGATGGGCAGCGCGTTCTCGTTCAGCTTCCAGAGTGCGGCGAAGATGAGCTCGGCCTGGGCGCGGGTATTCACGAAGACGATGGTGACCCGCGCATCCTCGATGCGGGCCAGGATGTCAGGCGCGGAGGCGAGGCCCATATGCCCGCCCCAGGGCAGGCGCCCCTCGGGCAGCTGCACGCCGATGGAGGGCGGGGCACCGGGGGCCGCGCGGACCAGCCGCACGCCCTGGGGCGTGGCATCGGCCGAGAGCCAGGCGCGCAGCGCGTCAGGATGGTTCACGGTGGCCGAGAGCCCCACCCGCCGAGCGCCCGGGGCCAGCGACGCGAGCCGGGACATGCAGAGGGAGAGCTGGTCGCCGCGCTTGGTGCCCGCCAGCGCATGCGCCTCGTCCACCACGATGGCTTCCAGGCCCCCGAAGAGCGTTCCGGCGTCCGGCAGCGAGAGCAGCAGCGTCAGGCTCTCCGGCGTCGTCAGGAGGATGTTGGGCGGGTCCTGCCGCTGGCGGGCGCGCCGGTTCGCCGGCGTGTCGCCGGTCCGGGTCTCGACGCGGATGGGCAGGCCCATCTCGGCGATGGGCGCCTCCAGATTGCGGGCGATATCCACCGCCAGCGCCTTGAGCGGCGAGACGTAGAGCGTGTGCAGCCCTTCGCGCGGCGCCTCGTGGAGCTGGATGAGGCTCGGCAGGAAGCCCGCCAGCGTCTTGCCGCCGCCGGTGGGCGCGATGAGCAGGGCGGATTGCCCGGCTCGTGCGGCCTCCAGCATCTCCAGCTGGTGCGGGCGCGGGGACCAGCCGCGCCCGGCGAACCAGCCGGCAAAAAGTTCTGGCAATGTTCTCATCCAGCGCCAGATATATGCGAGCCGCGCGAGCGCGTGAAGGAGCCCGATGCCACCCCATCCCGAGACCTGGTTGCGCGTGACGCCCGCCGGCTTGTTCTGCGAGCCCGGCGGCTTCTTCGTGGACCCGACTCGCCCCGTGGACCGCGCCGTCATCACCCATGGCCATAGCGACCACGCCCGCCCGGGCCATGAGCGCGTGCTCGCCACCTCCGAGACGCTGGCCGTCATGCGGGAGCGCATGGGAACGGACCGGGCGGGCGTGTCGCAACAGCCGCTTGCCTATGGCGAGGTGCTGCACGTGAACGGCCTGAAGCTCTGGCTACGCCCTGCGGGCCATGTGCTCGGAAGCGCCCAGGTCTGCCTCGAATGGCAAGGTTCGCGCGCCGTGGTCTCCGGCGACTACAAGCGCCGCCCGGACCCTACCTGCGCGCCCTTCGAGCCCGAGCGCTGCGACGTCTTCGTCACCGAGGCCACCTTCGGCCTGCCCGTCTTCCACCACCCGCCGGCCGAGCAGGAGATCGGCAAGCTGCTCAAGAGCCTGCGCCTCTTTCCCGAGCGCACGCATGTCGTGGGGTGCTACTCGCTCGGCAAGGCGCAGCGGCTGATCGCGCTGCTTCGCCAGGCGGGGTGGGATTCGCCCATCCCGCTGCATGGCGCGCTGATGCGGATGTGCCAGCTCTACCAGGAGCTCGGCGTGGATCTGGGCGAGCTGATCCCGGCGACGGTCCAGGGCAAGGACAAGCTGGCCGGCACCATCGTCCTGGCCCCGCCTTCCGAGATCCAGGAGCGCTGGGCGCGGCGGCTGAGCGATCCGCTGCCTTGCCTCGCCTCCGGCTGGATGCGGGTGCGCCAGCGCGCGCGCCAGGGCGGCGTCGAGCTGCCGCTCGTCATCAGCGACCATGCAGACTGGACCGAGCTTCTGGATACCTGTGCCGAGGTCGAGGCGCCGGAAGTCTGGGTGACGCATGGCAGCGAGGACGCTCTGATCCATGCTCTCGGCCTGCGGGGCGTGCGCGGGCGGGCGCTGCATCTCATCGGGCTTGGCGAGGACGAGGAATGAGCGTCCCTGCCTTTGCGGAGCTTCTGGAGCGGCTCCTCTTTTCCCCCGGCCGCAACGCCAAGATCGCCCTGATGCGCGACTGGTTCGCGACCCAGAAGGACCCGGACCGCGGCATCGGCCTCGCGGCCCTGGCGGGCGAGCTGGTGTTCCGCACCGCCAAGCCCGCGCTTCTCCGGGAATTGATCGCGACCCGGACGGACCCGACACTCTTCGCCCTCAGCTACGACTATGTGGGCGACCTCGCCGAGACCATCGCGCTGCTCTGGCCCGAGGACCGGCGCAGCAATGCCGGCCCCGTCAGCCTCGCCGATGTGGTGGAGACGCTGGAGACGGCCTCGCGCGGCGAGGTGCCGCGGATCATCGAGGGGTGGATGGATGCGCTGGATGCCGGCTCGCGCCTCGCGCTGATCAAGCTGGTCACCGGGGGGCTGCGCGTCGGCGCCTCGGCGCGGCTGGCCAAGGTGGCGCTGGCGGAGTGGTCGAAGACCGACCTCGGCGAGATCGAGGAAGTCTGGCACGGCGTCCGCCCGCCCTACGAGCCGCTCTTCGCCTGGCTGGAGGGCAGGGGGTTGCGCCCCGACCCGAAGGGCGCGCCCATCTTCCGCCCGCTGATGCTCGCCCATCCGCTGGAGGAGAAGGACTTCGCCACCCTGGACGCCGCCGACTGGCGCGCGGAGTGGAAGTGGGACGGCATCCGCGTTCAGCTCACGGCCGGCCCCGGCGGGGCGCGCATCTGGTCTCGCTCGGGCGAGGATGTCTCGCGCGCCTTCCCGGAGGTGCTGGAGGCGATGACCTTCCACGGCGTGGCGGATGGCGAGTTGCTGGTGATGCGCGACGGTCAGGTGGCCCCTTTCGGCGACCTGCAGCAGCGCCTGAACCGCAAGCTCGTCACCCAGAAGATGCTGCGCGACTTTCCTGCCGGCGTGCGCCTCTACGACCTGCTCTTCGAAGGCGAGGAAGACCTGCGCGGGCTGCCCTTCGACGAGCGGCGCCTGCGCCTCGAAGATTGGTTCGCGCGGGTCGCGCCTAGCCGCATGGACCTCTCGCCGCTTATCGAGTTCGGCAGCATGGAGCAGCTCGCCGAGATCCGCGCCGGCGCACGTGCGGCCTCGATCGAGGGGCTGATGCTCAAGCGGCGCGACAGCATCTACTCGCCCGGCCGCGTGAAGGGGCCTTGGTGGAAGTGGAAGCGCAACCCGCTCAGCGTGGATGCGGTGCTGATGTACGCCCAGCGCGGCCACGGCAAGCGCAGCAGCTTCTACTCCGACTACACCTTCGGCCTCTGGCGCGAGGACGGCGAACTGGTTCCCATCGGCAAGGCCTATTCCGGCTACACCGACGAGGAGCTGCTGTGGCTCGACAAGTGGATCCGCAACCACACCACCAATCGCTTCGGCCCGGTACGCGAGGTTGAGCGTGGACTTGTGCTGGAGGTCGAGTTCGACGCCGCGCAGTATTCCTCGCGCCACAAGTCCGGCGTGGCGCTGCGCTTCCCGCGCATCGCCCGCATCCGCCGCGACAAGCCTCCGGAGGACGCGGACAAGCTCGGCACGCTGGTGGCGCTCATCGAGACGGGCGGAGAGGAAGCGGTCGCCGTTCCCTGAAGCCTGATCGGCTTTCGTGGATCGGGCGCTAGCCGCTCGTTCGCGTCACCACCTTCTGCGCGGCGTTGCGCCAGGAGGTCCAGGCCTGGTCCGCCGCCGCGCCCGTGCGGCTGGCCTCCAGCGAGGCCGCGTTGAGGGCCTGGCGCGCGCCCTCCTTCTCGGAGCCTGTGCGGTCCTCGAAGGCGCGCCGGGCGCGGGCGAGGGCGGATTCCGCAGCGGCGGCGTTCCGGGCCGCCGTGCGGAAGATGTCCATGAGGCGCCGCGTCTCCGCCATGTCCTGCAGCAGCCCGTCGAGATCGGCGCGGCCGGGCGCATCGGCGGGCAGGCGCTGCAGCAGGTTCCGCAGCACCTCATAGCGGTCGTTGCCGCCGGGCAGGCGGGCGATGTCGCGCTCCAGGTTCAGGTCGCGCCAGATGGGCGGCAGCGGTTCGGGAATGGAGGCGTCCCAGAGGGGGATCGCCTGCTGGAACTCGCGCTCCCACCGCCAGTCGAGACGCGTGGGCTGGCCCTCCAGCATGGCTTCCACGCGCAGGCCGAAATCGCCTTCGGCGATGGGGGTGAAGCGCGGCGTCTCGCCCCGGCGCACGGGCAGGTCCGCCACGAACTTGCCGCGCGTGCCGCGCGGATCGACAGCGAAGCTGACGGTGTGGATGCCGCGCTGGTTTACCACCACGGTCGCGCGGCGCAGCGCGACGCCCAGCGGCTGCGTCTCGCCGGCCTGGGAGGTGGTGTACTGGACGTCGCGGTCGCGCGCGAAGGCGAGCAGCCGTGTCTCGCCGCGCGGCATGCCGAGGATCTGCGCGTCGCCCAGAAAGCCGCCTGCCTCCGAGCCCGCGCTGCCGAAGACGGTCGCCAGGCCGCTAGGCAGGGCGTGCGGCGTCCCGTTGGTCAGGCGCACGGCCTGCAGGGGATGGCGGTCTCCGAGCCCTTGCACCCACCAGACGCGCTCGGCCGGGAGGCGGAGGTCAAGGAAGGGCAGGTTGGCCGTGCCGCCGCTGCCGAGGCTCACCGGCTCGGCCAGGGTGAAGGCCACGCGGCCCAGCGAGGCGGCCGCGACCGCTTCCGTGGCGGCGGGAGCAGCCTCGGCGGCCATGACGGGTGCCGGGGCGCCCGCGGCCATGCGCGCCATCGGGGCGGGGGCGGGCAGGGGCGGCGGAGGCGGCGCGGGGCGCGCGCCCGTATCGGCCAGCGCGTCCACGCGGCCGCTGCCTTCCACCGGGACCTCGCGGCGCGGCAGGTACACGGGCGTGTAGAGCGCCTGGCGCAGCGCCGCCGCCTCGCCCGAGACCAACGAGAGGCGAATGCCCAGCCAATCGGAGCCCGTTCGGTTCTCCACCACCGCCCAGCCCATCAGCCGAGCCTGGCCGCCGGTGGCGCCGAACTCCGGCACGGCGAGGCGCCAGGAGGGCTTCCAGAGCGGCGCGCCGGTCACATAGGTCGCGCCCACCTCGCGGGGCGCGGGATCGCCCGGCCGCAGCACCACGATGATCTGGCGCGTGGACTGCGCGCGCGTGACGGACAGCAGCCGCGCGGCCGTGGCGATCCGCTGGCGCAGCGCGGGGTCGAGGAGCCGCAGTTCCTCCTGGTCCCGCAGCAGCAGGCTTCGCAGCCCCGTATCCGTGATGAGCGAGACGCGCAGCCCGCCCTCGACTTCCGCCGCCTGGACGATCTGGCCGGTGACGCCGTCGATGACCACGCCGTGTCCCCGCAGCGCGTTCAGCAGCGCCGCGCGGGAGGCGAAGTCCTCGGGGCGGACGGGCAGGTTGCGGAACGCCTCGGCCGCATAGTCCTGCGGGGCCATGGTGACGCTGTCGAGCCGCCCGGCCGGATCGGCCACGACGAGCGAGCGCAGGATGTCGTCCACATCGTCCAGCGGCACGTCGAAGGCGACGCCGTTCTCGGTGCCGGGGACCGGCCCCGCGCGCTCGATCTGCGCGACGCCGGCGGAAGAAAGCGTAACTCCACGGATCGGGAGCTCGGCGGCCGAGAGCGAGGTGGTCGCGAGCAGCAGCAGGGCGAGCGGGCGGGCGAGCGGGCGGGCGAGCGTCATCTGGCCTTCCTCCGGTCTGGTTGACCGCATCATGCGCGGCTTGGCGGCAGGATTGCGGCGGATTGACCGCACGGGCCCCGCGTGATGCCCTCCGCGCAACCGGAGGAACACACATGCCTATCGTGAAGAACATCGCCAAGCAGCGCCTGGCGGAGGGTAAGCTCTCGCTCGGCTTCGGCGTGCATCATCTGCGGGGCTCGGCCGTCGGCGCTCTGGGCGCCGCATCGGGCTTCGATTGGCTCTTCATCGACATGGAGCACGGCGCGATGAGCGTGGACGACGCCACGCGCATCGCCATGGCCGCGCTGAACCAGGGCTGCACGCCCATCGTGCGCTGCTGCAAGGACGCGCTGTTCGAAGGCACGCGCTGCCTCGACAACGGCGCCATGGGCGTGGTCGTGCCGCATATCGACACCGCCGAGGAAGCGCAGGCCGTGGTGAATGCCTTCCGCTTCCCGCCGCTCGGCATGCGCAGCTGGGGCGGGCCGCCCATCCAGTACGGCTTCGCCGCGCCGGATGCCGCGACGGCGCAGAAGGAGACCAACGACGAGGTCCTGATCGCCTGCATGATCGAGACCGAGGAGGCGGTCGAGAATGCCGAGGCCATCGCGGCCGTGCCCGGCGTGGACGTGCTGAAGTTCGGCACCAGCGACCTCACGGCCACCATGGGCATCGCCGGGCAGATCGGCCATCCGCGCGTCCGCGCCGCCTACGAGAAGGTCGCGGCGGCCTGCAGGAAGCACGGCAAGGTCATGGGCATGGGCGGCGTCTACGATGAGGTCGTGGCGCGGGACTACATCGCCATGGGTGCCCGCTTCGTCCTGGGCGGGTCCGACCATGTCTTCGTCATGGCTGGCGCCTCCGCCCGGGCGAAGTTTCTCCGCGCGCTGGAAAGTTGAGCGATTCAGTGCAGTTGCGAGGCGCTCGCATCGGATCTTGCGAGCGCCTCGCAATCGCGCTAGTTCTGGCCCGACGCCAGAACCCCATGGGGACCCATGAATCGCCGGGCCTTCCTGACTTCGACCGCCGCCGCCGGCCTTGCCGTGCCGGCCATCGCCCGCGCCCAGGAGCGCGTGGTGAGCCTCTATTCCTCCCGGCACTATGATGCCGACCGGCAGCTTCACTCGGCCTTCACGGATTCCACAGGCATCCGCGTCCGCGTCATCGAAGCCAATGCCGACCAGCTGCTGGAGCGCATCCGCTCCGAGGGCACGAACAGCCCGGCCGATGTCATCATCACGGTCGATGCCAGCCGCCTGGCCCGCGCGGCCGAGCTCGGCCTGACGCAGCCCTACGCCTCGGCCACCATCGACAGCCGCGTGCCGGCCGCGCTGCGCGACCCCGATGGCCAGTGGTTCGCCGCCTCCACCCGGGCCCGCGTGCTGATGTACGACAAGGCCAAGGGCGCGCCGGCCGGCCTCTCGCGCTACGAGGATTTGGCCAAGGAGCAGTTCAGGGGGCAGATCGCCGTTCGCTCCTCCGGCAATGGCTACAACGTCGCGCTGGCATCGAGCTTCCTGGCCGCCAATGGCGCCGAGGCGACCGAGGCCTGGGCCCGCGGCATCGCGGCGAACCTGGCGCGCCCGCCCGCCGGCGGCGACCGCGACCAGATCCGTGCGATGATGGCCGGGCAGGGGACCATCGCGATCTCCAACACCTACTATCTCGGCCTCATGTCCATCTCGAACCAGGCCGAGGAGCGTGAACTCGCGCCGCGCGTCGGGATCATCTTCCCCAACCAGGGCGACCGCGGCACGCATGTGAACGTCTCGGGCGCCGCCCTGGCGAAGAACTCCCCGAACGTCGACAACGCCCGCGTCTTCCTCGAATTCCTCACCACCCCGGCGGCCCAGCGCGTCTTCGCGCTCGGCAACATGGAGTTCCCGGCGGTGGCCGAGGCCGAGGTGCATCCCTTCCTGGCCAGCTATGGCGACTTCAAGAAGGAAGCGCCCGACGGCGCGAAGATGCTCGCCAATGCCCCCGAGGCGCTTCGCCTCATGCAGCGCGCCGGCTGGCGCTAAGGGAGCCGGTACTCACCCATGGTCATTTGCCTTTGCAATGGAATGAGCGATGGGGACGTCCGCGCCGCCGTCTCCAATGGCGCGACGCGTCCCAAGGAAGTGTATGAGGGCTGCAACTGCCAGGCGCAGTGCGGCACCTGCACCGCCGCCATTCTCGGCATCCTGCGGGACCTGCCGGACGGCAAGCCGCAGCGCTGAGACGGGATGCAAACGCGTCTCACTCTAAGTCGCCTTTAAATTCAAGTATTTAGCGCTTGATTTCTCTCCGTGGCATGTGACATTCACCGGCAGCCATCCCTGCCGGAGTGAACCGCCATGCCCAAGGGCGACCCCAAGGTCATCGAATTCCTGAACACCCAGCTCACCAACGAGCTGACGGCGATCAACCAGTATTTCCTCCACGCCCGCATGCTCGACGACTGGGGCGTCACGAAGCTCGCCAAGCACGAGATGGCGGAGAGCATCGAGGAGATGAAGCACGCCGACGAGCTCATCAAGCGCATCCTCTACCTCAACGGCCTGCCCAACGTGCAGCGGCTGAACCACATCCTGATCGGCCAGAACGTGAAGGAGGTCCTGGAATGCGACCTCAAGCTCGAGCTCAAGGCGATCGAGGACCTGCGCGAGGGCATCGCCTATTCCGAGGGCGTGCGGGACTACGTCAGCCGTGACCTGCTCAAGACGATCCTGGCCGACGAGGAGCATCACCAGGACTTCCTGGAGACGCAGTTCGACATGATCGAGCAGATGGGCGTGGCCAACTACATCCAGCTCAACAGCGGCGCCGCCCCCGAGCAGCACGCCGATTGATGTCCGGCGCCGGGCGAGAGCCCGGCGTCACTCCCGCTTCATCGCCCGCGCCAGCACGATCACCGGCAGCAGCCCCACCAGGACGATGAGCAGCGCCGCCGTGCTGGCCTCGGCCAGGCGCTCGTCGGTCGCGAGGTTGTAGACGCGGACGGCCAGGGTATCGAAGTCGAAGGGCCGGACGATGAGTGTCGCCGGCAGCTCCTTCATCGTATCCACGAAGACGAGGATCGCCGCCGTCGCCAGCGCCCCGCGCGAGAGCGGCAGCTCCACCCGCCATGCCACGCCTGCCGGCCCCGCGCCCAGCGACCGGGCGGCGGCGCTCACGGAGGGCTTTAGCCGGGCGATGCCGCTCTCGATCGAGGAGAGCGCGACGCCCAGGAACCGCACCAGATAGGCGAAGACCAGCGCCACGATGGTGCCGGAGAGCAGCAGCCCCGTGCCGAAGCCCAGATGCACGCGCGCCCAGCCATCCAGGGCATTGTCGATCAGGCCGAAGGGCACCAGCGTGCCTACCGCGATCACCGAGCCGGGGATCGCATAGCCCAGCGCCACCGCACGATTTCCCATCCGGGCGAGGGCGCCCGGGTACATCCGCGCCGCCCAGGCCATCCAGGCCGCGAGCAGCACGGCCAGCGCCGCCGTTACCGCCGCCAGCAGCAGCGAATGGGTGAGATAGGGCATATAGCGGTCATGGTCGAACGGGTCGCCGGCTTCGGCCATCAGGCCGAGCAGCGCGCCGGCAGGGACCAGGAAGCCGAGCGCGAGCGGCAGAAGGCAGGCCAGCAGCGCCAGGACGCCCTTGCCCCCAGGCAGCGGCACCGGCCGCAGCGGCGCCTGGCGCGTGCTCATGGGATGGAAGCGCCGGCCGCCGCGCGCCGCCTGCTCCAGCCCGATCAGCAGCGTGATGCAGAGCAGGAGCGCGAGCGCGAGCTGCGAGGCGGCGCCGCGATCGGCCATGGCGAACCAGGCCTCGTAGATTCCGGTGGTAAAGGTGCGGACGCCGAAATGCTGCACGGTCCCGAAATCGGCCAGCGTCTCCATGAGCACCAGCAGCAGCCCGGCCGCCAGCGCCGGCCGCGCGAGTGGCAGTGCCACGTGCCAGAACACGCGCGACAGCGAATGCCCGAGCGTGCGCGATACCTCCACGAGACAGGTGGACTGCGCCAGGAAGGCCGCACGGCACAGCAGGTAGACATAGGGATACAAGACCATGGCGAGCACCATGGCCGCGCCGCCCAGGCTGCGGATCTCGGGCAGCCAGTAATCCCCGTAATGCCAGCCGGTGACGGCGCGCAGGCCGCGTTGCGCGGGTCCGGCCACATCCATCAGCCACACCCAGGCATAGCCGCTGACGTAGGCCGGCATGGCGAGCGGCAGCAGCAGCGCCCACTGCAGCAGGTCGCGCCCGGGGAACCGGCAGGCGGTCACCAGCCACGCCGTGACCGCCCCCGCGCTGCCCGCCATCAGCGCGACCAGCAGGGCGAGGAGCAGGGTATTGCCCAAAAAGTCGGGCAGGGAGCTGCGCCAAATATGCAGCCAGACATCGCCCGCGGGGGTGACGGCGGCGGCGGCGACGGCCAGGATGGGCAGCAGGACGACGCCGGCCGCCAGCAGGGCGAGCCGCGCCCAGGCGGGAGCGCGGCGGTAAGCCGTGGCGCTCAGCCCTTCTTCCTCGCTTCCCAATCGGCGACGGAGATCCGCGGCACTTCGACCCGGTCCGTCGTGCGCGCGTACCAGCCGCGGCCATGCATGCGGCCCACGAGGTCGAGCTTCGGCGTGTCGACGTAGTGCTTCACGGGATCCAGCACGGCCTCATCATGGATGTGCATCGCCAGGATCTTGCCCATGACGATGGTGTGGTGCCCGACGGGGATGAGCTGGAAGGTCTCGCATTCCATGGCGACGGGGCTCTCGCCGATGCGGGGCACCTTGATCTTGGTGGAGGGCACCTGCGTCAGCCCGGCCTCAGAGATCTCGTCCACCTCGGCGGCGAAGTCGGTGGCGGTGACGTTCATCTCCTGGATATGCGAATGCGGCACCAGGCAGACGACGAACTGGCCGGTGGCCTTGATATTGTTCAGCGTGTCCTTCGCGTGGCCCTTCGGATGCGGACCGCAGCCGATGGCGAGTACCGCCGGGTCATCCGTGAAGACGTTGAAGAAGGAGAAGGGGGCCGCGTTCACCACGCCCTTCTCGTCCTGGCTCACGACCCAGGCGATGGGCCGCGGCACCACGCTCGAAACCAGGAGCTTGTAGCGCTCGGAGGCGGGAAGGGCCTCAAAGTCGAAGAGCATGGCGGACCTCTCAGGGTTGGAGGCCGCGAAATTGACGGCGCGGCCCGGACCTGTCGAGAGGGCCTTCACGCCGCCTTAACCCCGCGCCTCTAACCCTCCATCGATCAAGGAGGTCGAGATGCGTTTCTTCAGGGATCTGTCCGTCGGCCGGAAGCTGGCCGCCAGCGCGGGAGTCGCGGTCGTGCTTCTGGCCGCGCTCGTGCTCATCGTCTCGCAGCTGGGCTCCCGCCTGCGGGAGGGACAGGCCGCCGAGCAGCGCGCCGTCGCCGCCCAGTCGAAGATCCGCCAAGTCGGCGGGCTCGTGAGCGAAGCGATCTCTGCCGAGCGCGCCGCCCTCCTGACCAACGACCCGCAGGTGATGGAGCGCGAGACGGCCGCGATGAGCGCGCGGCTCGGCTCCGCCATCCAGGGCATCAGCGAGTTACGCGCCACCGCGGATCAGGCGGCCGTTCCGGCGCTGGAGGCCTATGCCTCCGGGCTTGCCGGGCTGCGGGACAGGCTGGACGAGGTGATCCAGGCGCGCAACGAGCTCATCGCCAGGCGAGATCGGGACTTCTTCCCGCGCTTCTCGGAATTCGACCAGGCGCTTGAATCCATGCTGGCCAACTTGCAGTTCAGCGCCAATGCCGAGCAGCGGGACGAGGTCCGCGACGTGGTGAACACCTATGTCGCCTCGGTTAACGAGGTGCGGCTCGGCATCCAGCGCTTCCTCGCGACGGATGACAGCGCCATCGCCGCCCGGGTGCGCCGGGCCATGGCGCAGGGCAGGGTGCATGCCCGGCGCCTGCAGTCCGTGGCGACAGGCGAATTGCAGCAGGACGGCCAGCGCCTGACCAATGCCGGGCAGACCCTGTCCGAGCATGCCGAGGCCATGATGACGATCGGGGCCCGCATGCAGGAGATCCGGACCGTCGGCATCGCCAATGCCCGGGATGGCATCGCCGCCGCGACAGCCCAGGTCACCGAGATCCTGGCCAGCGATGCGCGCACGGCCTCCGCCTCCGCCGCCGAGGCGATGGACACGATGGAACGCTCCGTGTGGATGATCGGCCTCGCGGTGGTGCTGATGCTGGCGGTTTCGGGCTGGGTGACCGGCCGGGCCATCGGCACGCCGCTGCGCCGGATCGCGGAGGCCGTCCGGCGCATCGCGACCGGCGACACGGCCGAGCCGGTGCCGGACCGCGACCGTCGCGACGAAATCGGCCAGATCGCCATCGCGCTGGAGGAATTGCGCGGCGGCGTGGAGAAGGCCTTCGCGCAGCAGCAGATGCTGGAGCAGATGCCGCTCGGCGTCATGATGGCCGACCCGCGCGACGAATTTCGCATCCGCTACATGAACCCGGAGGCGACCCGCCTCATCGGGATGGTCGAGGATGCCTTGCCGGTGAAGGCGTCGGAGGTGGTGGGCCAGAGCATCGATATCTTCCACGCCCATCCGCAGCACCAGCGCGACATCCTGGCCGACCCCTCGCGGCTGCCCCATCGCGCCCGCTTCCCGCTGGGCCAGGAGGTGATGGACCTGAACGTGACCGCCATCACGGACCGTGCGGGCAATTATGTCGCGCCCATGCTGGTCTGGCGCCTCGCCACCGCGCAGGCGCAGCTCGCCGACAATTTCGAGCGCGAGATCGGCGGCGTGGTCGACGCCGTGGCCGCGTCGGCCGGCCAGATGCAGCAATCCGCCCATATGCTGTCCGGTAGCGCCGCCACCTCGGACCGCGAGGCGGAGGCGGTGGCCGAAGCCTCGGGCCGTGCGGAGATGGACGTCCAGGCGGTCGCGGCCAGCGCGGAGGAACTCGCGGCCAGCGTTGCGGAGATCACGCGCCAGGTCGCGGAGGGCGCGCGCGTCGCCCGCGCGGCGGCTGACGAGGCCAGGGCCACGGACGGCACGGTCCAGGGCCTGGCCCAGGCCGCGACGCGGATCGGCGATGTGGTGCGCCTCATCAGCGACATCGCGGGGCAGACGAACCTGCTGGCGCTCAACGCCACCATCGAAGCGGCGCGGGCTGGGGAGGCCGGGAAGGGCTTCGCCGTGGTGGCGAGCGAGGTGAAGAACCTCGCCGCCCAGACGGCCAAGGCCACGGAGGAGATCGCGGCCCAGATCGGCGGCATCCAGGGCACGACCGAGCAGGCCGTGACCGCCCTCCAGTCGATCAGCGGCACCATCGAGCGCATGAACGAGGTCACGGCAGCCATCGCCGCGGCGGTCGAGGAACAGGGCGCCGCGACGCGGGAGATCGCGCGCAGCGCGGCGCTGGTGGCGGAGGGGACCGGTGCCGTGACGCGCCGGATCCACGACGTGCGCGGCGCGTCCGGCGATACCGGAAGGTCGGCGAGCGAGGTGCTGGAGGCATCCAACGACCTCGCGAACCAGGCCAGCGTCCTTCGGGATCGTGCAGGAAGCTTCCTGCAGCAGGTGCGGGCGCAGTAGCGCCGCGTTCACTCAGCGGCGAAACTTCAGGTCCAGCCCCTGCCGTTGCCAGCGGGCCTCCATCGCGTCGAGGTCCGTGCTGCCGGAGGGGTTGGCCCGGCGCGGCTGAAGTTTCAACGAGGGCGCCCGCTGTTCCCGCCAGAGCTTCAAAAGCCGCTCCAGCTCGTCCAGCGGGACCGCGTGATCGTCCACCCGCAAGTCGATATCGGGGAAGTCCTCATGGGTGATGACCTTGATCGCGGCGGATTGGCGGCCGCGCTTGTCACCGCCCAGCATCTCGCCGGCCTGCAGGGCAGCGAGCATGCGCTCGGGAAAGGGCAGTTCGGAACGGGCGATGAAGCTGGCGGCAGTGTCGGTCACGACTTCCTCGCCCGCCAGCATGTTACCTGCGACCGACCAGCCCCGCCCCGAACGGGAACCGCACCATTCGACGCAGTTCTTGCCGGTCCAGGCCGCACTGCGTCCATGTCGATCGATGGCATGGATCTGGCGCAGGTTCTTCCCGTCGTCGCCAACCAGCGCCCCCTCGATCGCCGCCGCCGGTGAGAGGCCACGCGCCATGGCTTCGAGTACGGCCGGGCCCAGATAGCGGTTGGTGATAGACTGCGTGGAAACCGCCCCCACCCCCGCCCGCACAAAGGGGCAGGAGGCGCCGACCGCCAGCGCGCAGGTCGTAACGGCGACTCCGAAGCTGTCGGTTTCGGGCTCATGCGCGAGCAGCGACCAGGTCACGGCAATCCTCCGGGCTGCGCCGCTCGCGGCGCGGCCAAGCATATTCAGGAACGAAGCCCCGGGAATAGATCGGAGACTCGGCGATAGCCAATGCCACGGAACTTGTTGCGCGACGGAATTCTCTTACGGATAGTTCACTTGGAACGAGGCGCCGGCGAACAAGGCGCTCGCCAGGGATGCGGCTTCACCTTTCGGGAGACCGGTCACGATGCTGCGTATCTTGGTCCTTCTGCTGGCGCTTTTCGCCGTGCCCCAGGCCATGGCCCAGACCCGCTGGGTCATGGCGACCCCCTATGCCGAGAATTTCCACACCCTGAATATCCGGCAGTTCATCTCGGATGTGGAACAGGGCACCCAGGGCCGCCTCACCATCCAGCTGCATAACAACGCAACCCTGCTCCCGATGGGCCAGATCAAGCGCGGGGTTCAGTCCAACCAGGCGCAGCTGGGCGAGGTGCTCCTCTCCGCCTACTCGAACGAGGATCCGTTCTTCGAGGTGGACGGCGTGCCCTTCCTGGCCTGGACCTGGCCGCAGGCGGACGCCCTGAACACGGCGACCGAGCCCTATGTCCGCGCCCGCTTCGAGCGCCAGGGGCTGACGCTCCTCTTCATGGTCCATTGGGACGCGCAGGGCTTCTACACGCGCACGCCCATGACCTCGACGCAGGATCTGCGGGGAACGCGCTTCCGCGCCTATAACAACGTGACGGCCCGCATGGCCGAGCTGATGGGCGCCACGCCCGTCACCGTCCAGGCGGCGGAGGTGAGCCAGGCCTTCGCCACGAACGTCATCCAGTCGATGTTCACCTCGGCCCAGACCGGCAATTCCGTCAGCGTGTGGGACTACACGCGCTACTGGTACAATGTCGGCGGCATGCGGACGCGGAATGCCGTCTTCGCCAATACGCGCGCGCTGATGGCCCTCGACGAGCCGACCCGCGCCGCGGTGCTCGCCGCCGCGGGCCGTGCCGCCACGCGCGGCCGCCAGATGGCCATCGAGGCGGAGACCGTGATGGCCGACCGCCTGCGCCAGCGCGGCATGGAGCTGCCCGAGCCGCCGGAGCGCCTGATGACCGAGCTTCGCGCCATCGGCGAGACCCAGACGCAGGAATGGGTGCAGCGGGCCGGCGCCGAAGGCCAGCAGATGCTGGAGCGCTACCGCGCTGCGCTGCGCTGAGCTTGGCGGGCGGGTGGTGCTTGCATCGCCCGCCCGGACACGGCAAAGCCGAAGACATGGATCCGGGGCCAACCCGGAACAGGAGGATCCAAGAATGCTTCAGGGCAAGGTGGCGCGACGCGCCATTCTGGCCGGAGGCGCGAGCCTGCTCGCGGCTCCGGCGATCGCGCAGAGTTCCTGGCCGGACCGGCCCATCCGCCTGATCGTGCCCTTCGGCGCCGGCGGCGCCATCGACACGTTGAGCCGCACCGTCGCCGCCCGCTTCGCCGAGCATGCCAACGGCCAGACCCTGGTCGTGGAGAACCGACCCGGTGCGGGCGGGGCCATCGCGGGGGCTTTCACGGCGCAGCAGCGGCCGGACGGGCTGACGCTCATGATGGCCGATGTGGGCGCCAACTGCATCGCCAAGGAGATGAACCCCAACCTCGGCTACGACCCGATGACGGCTTTCTCGCCGATCATCCACCTGGTCAGCCTGCCGGGCGGGCTCATCGCGCATCCGGACGTGCCCTACCGGACCGTGCCGGACATCATCGCCGCCGCGAAAGCGCGGCCGGACGGCTTCACCTTCTCCTCGGCGGGGAACGGCAATGGCAGCCACCTTTTCATGGAGCTCTTCCTGAAGAGGGCGGGCATCCGCATGGTCCACGTGCCCTACCGCTCGGGCGCCGAGATGGTGACGGCGCTGGTGCGGGGGGACGCGCAGTTCGGCTTCCCGACCGTCTCCTCGGCCCTCAACATGATCCGCGACAACAAGGCGCGCGCCATCGCGGTGAGCTGGCCGGAGGGCACGCCGACGCTGCCGGGCGTCCCGCCGCTCTCGCGCGACGTGCCCGGCTACAACACCTCCGTCTGGCATGGCGTGGTGGGTCCGGCCGGGATGGATCGCGGCATGGTGCTTCGCATCAACGAGGTCTTCGGCAAGATCGCCGCGATGCCTGAGGTCGCCGAGGCCGTAGCGCGCCAGCAGGCCGGCCGCATGGTGGGCGGCACGCCCGAGGATTTCGCGAGCTTCATCCGCCGCGACTTCGAGACCTGGGCGCCTATCATCCGCGAGGGGAACATCCGGTCGGAGTAGCCGGGTCAGCAGCTCTGGGCTTGAATGTCCGGATGAACACGCCCGCGATTCCCCGCCCCGCCGCGACCATCCTCATGCTGCGCGATGGCGCGGAAGGGCTCGAGGTCATGATGATTTGCCGCGCGCGGGAGGTGGATTTCGCCTCCGGCGCGCTGGTCTTTCCGGGCGGGCGGGTGGAGGAGGCGGACGCCCTGCTGGCGCCACAGGGCGACCCGCTCGGCGCTTTCCGCGTCGCCGCCATCCGCGAGGCCTGGGAGGAGACGGGCCTGCTCCTCGCCGAACCACCCGGCCCGGAGGTCGAAGCCCAGACGCCGTTCCTGGACCACCTGCGCCAGCGCGGGCTGCGGCCGACCCCCGGCGTGCTGACGCCCTATGCCCATTGGATCACCCCGGCACATAGCCCCAAGCGCTTCGACACTCACTTCTTCCTCGCCGAGGCGCCGGAAGGCCAGGTGGCCGTGCATGACGGCTACGAGGCGGTCGAGGCGCTCTGGATTCGCCCCGGCGTGGCGGTGGAGGAGGCCGAGGCCGGCCGCCGCACGCTGGTCTTCGCCACGCGCCTGAACCTTCTGCGCCTCGCCCGGCATCGCACGGTCGCCGAGGTGATGGACGCGGCGCGCAGCATGCCCATCGTGACCGTGACGCCGCAACCGATCCCGGATGAGGAGGGCAATGTCATGCTGCGCATCCCGGAAGAGGCGGGCTATGGCGGCTCGCTCTTCCCGGCCAAGGACCGGCCGGCCAGCGGCGGGCGCTGGCCCGGGCAGCGCGCGAGCTGACGTCCGGCGGCCGAAGGGGCGGTCCGTCGGGCGAGGGCGGGTCATCGCTGCCGCCCTTGGCCCTGGCGTTTCGCGTTCCGCATCCCCATCCTCCGGGCCATGGAACAAGCACCCCTCCCGCCCGAGATCGAAATTGTCCTGCTGCCCCGCGCCCACGATGTGGGCGGCTTCGAGGTGCGCCGGGCATTGCCCGCGAAGGAGCGCCAGATGATCGGCCCCTTCATCTTCTTCGACCAGATGGGCCCTGGCGAGTTCCTGACCGGCAAGGGACTCGACGTCCGGCCGCACCCGCATATCGGTCTCTCGACCGTGACCTATCTATTCGAGGGCGAGGTCTTCCATCGCGACACGCTGGGCAGCGCCCAGGCCATCCGTCCCGGCGCACTGAACTGGATGACGGCCGGACAAGGCATCGCCCATTCCGAGCGCACGGCACAGGAGCTGCGAAGCCACTCCAATCGGCTCTATGGCATCCAGTCCTGGGCGGCGCTGCCCAAGACCCATGAGGAGATGGCGCCCGACTTTGCCCATCACCCAGCCGAATCCCTGCCCATTCTGGAGGATCGGGGCGCGCGGCTGCGGCTGGTCGCGGGTGATGGCTGGGGAGCGAGGGCGCCCTTTGAGACCCCCTGGCCGCTCTTCTACGCCGACCTGGAGCTGGCGCCCGGCGCCTTCTGCCCCATGCCGGACCATCATGAGGAGCGCGGGGCCTATGTCGTCCAGGGGGTGGTCGAGGTCGCGGGCCAGCGCTTCGAGGCCGGCCGCATGCTGGTCTTCCGGCCCGGCGACGGCATCGCCATCAAGGCCCTGCCGGCCGAGGAAGGCGGGCAGGGCGCGCGGCTACTGCTGCTCGGCGGCGCCGTGATGGACGGGCCGCGGCACATCTTCTGGAACTTTGTCTCTTCCAGCCGGGAGCGGATTCAGCAGGCCAAGGATGATTGGGAGGCCCGGAAATTCGGCCTTATCCCGGGCGACGATAAAGAATTTATTCCTTTGCCGCGCCTGTAGGAATTCAGTCCGTTAGGCGAGGATTCACAATCCGCGCCGCTTGGCGGCCGTCCACTCGGCCTCCATCTCCTCCAGCGAGGCATCGGCCGGCGAGCGACCCTGCCTCGCAAGAACGTCTTCTATGGCATTGAACCGACGCTCGAACTTCGTGTTCGCCTGGGAGATGCAGGCCTCGGGGTCCAGCTCCAGCTTCCGGGCCAGGTTCGCCAGGACGAAAAGCAGATCACCGACCTCGTCGGCCAGGCGGGCCGGGTCTGCGGCCGGCAGTTCGGCCCGCAGCTCGGCGGTTTCCTCGGTCAGCTTGTCCAGAACCGCGTCGGCGTCCGGCCAGTCGAAGCCCACGCGGGCAGCGCGCTTGGTCAGCTTCGCAGCGCGGGTCAGGCCGGGCAGGGTGGTCGCCACCCCGGCCAGCACGCCCGTCTCGGCCCGGGCCGCGCGCTCCTTCGTCTTCTGGGCCTCCCAGATCTCCGTGAGCCCGGCGGCGTCCGAGGCCTGGGTCTCACCAAAGACATGAGGATGGCGCCGGATCATCTTGGCCGCAATGGCGGCCGCCACATCCTCGAAGCGGAACCAGCCGCGCTCCTCGGCCATGCGGGAGTGGTAGACGACCTGGAGCAGCAGGTCGCCCAGCTCGTCCATTAGCATCGCGGGCTCCGGGCCGCGCCGGATGGCGTCCGCGACCTCGTAGGCTTCCTCGACCGTAAAGGGCGCGATGGTTCCGAAGTCCTGGACGATGTCCCAGGGGCAGCCGGTGTCGGGGTCGCGCAGCCGCGCCATGACCTCGAGCAGGCGGGGGAGCGAGGGGGCAGGTTCGGTCACGCGTGGCTCCATCCGGTTATCCACATGATAAATTACCGCATAAGATTTATTATGGAAAAAACAGACCTGGGGAAAACCCTGTGAATTCCCCTGTGAATTATGGGGCTCGATCTCAGCCCGGCACCTCGATCACCATTCCATCCACACCCATCTCGACGCCCTTCGGCAGGCGCGCCGTCATGCTGGCGTAGTCCAGCGTGTCGCCCTGGTGGGTCAGGATCGTCCGGCGCGGCCGCAGCTCCGCGACCCAGGCGAGCACCTGGTCCAGATTGGCGTGCACCGCATTCTGGCCGGTGGTCATGCAGCCCACGACCCAGGTATCGAGGCCATGGAGCCGCGCGAAGCTGTCGGGCGGGAAACGCAGCACGTCGGTCGTGTAGGCGAAGTTCCCGATCCGCAGCCCCAGGGTCCGCATGACGACATGGTCCTGGTCGAAGAGCTCCGCCTGGATGGAGCCCACCTGGATCGCCTGGCCGGGCGTCACGCGATGGCTGACCAGCGCCGGCCGGAAGATGCCCCTGGTGATCGGCAGGAAGGCATAGCCGAAGCGGGCCTCGACCTCGCTCAGGGTCGCCTCGGTCCCGAAGACCGGAAGCTCGTGGCCCAGGGCGCGGTTCACGGCGCGCAGCTCGTCGATCCCGGCGATGTGGTCGGCATGGGCGTGGGTCAGCAGCAAGGCGTCCACCCGCGCGATGCGCGCGGCCAGCATCTGGGCCCGGAAATCCGGCCCGCAATCCACCAGCAGCCGCGGGCCGTCCGCGGCCTCGATCACCGCGGAGCTTCTCTGGCGCCTGTTGCGCGCCTCCGCCGGGTCGCATTGCCCCCAGACGCCGAGGCCGTCCGGGCCGCCGATGGCCGGTACGCCCTGGGACGGACCGGTTCCCAGCAGCGTGATCTTCATGCCGCTTTGGCGAAGAGCCGGTGGAAGTTGGCGGTCGTGATCTCGCCGATCCGCTCCAGGCTCACGCCCCGGCAGTCGGCGAGGACCTTCGCCGTATGCGCCGTATAGGCGGGCTCGCATCGCTTCCCTCGGAGCGGTACGGGCGCGAGGTAGGGCGAATCCGTCTCCAGCAGCAGCCTGTCCTCCGGGAGCCGGGCCGCGACTTCGCGCAGTTCCAGCGACTTCGGGAAGGTCAGGATACCCGAGAAGGAGACATAGCCCCCCATCTCGATGGCCCGGTCCGCCAGCCAGGGCGTGGAGCTGAAGCAGTGGAGGAGGAAGGCGAACTCGCCCCCTTCCCGCTCCTCGGCCAGGATCCGCGCGATGTCGGTATCGGCCTCGCGCGCGTGGATGGCGAGCGGCAGGCCGCTCTGGCGCGCCGCACGGATGTGCCGGCGGAAGCCCTCCTGCTGCACGTCGCGCGGCGCCTTGTCGTAGAAGTAGTCGAGGCCGCTCTCACCGATGCCGATGACGCGCGGATGCTGCGCCAGCGCGACCAGCTCCTCGACCGTCGGCATGGTGCCCTCGGCCGCGCGGTGCGGATGCACGCCGACAGTGCCCCAGACCTGGGGGAACTTGTCCACGAGGCGATAGACGGCCTCGGCCTGCGGGACCGAGGTTCCGATGGTGACCATCCGCTCCACGCCCGCCTCGGCGGCGCGGGAGAGAATCTCCTCGACCTCGGTGTCGCTGAAATAGTCGAGATGGCAGTGGCTATCGACGATCACGGCTCAGGCCCCAGCCTCGATCTTCCGGAAGAGCGGCGCCGGCGGCGGCAGAGACGTGCCCGGCGGCAGCGGCGTGGCAAGGGACGCCAATCCGCGAGAATCCTCCGGCACTCCGAGCTGGTCGAGCAGCTTGGCCATGGTGGCGGGCATGAAGGGCTGCAGCACGGTCGCATAGGCGCGCAGTGCGGTGTGCAGATGGCCGAGCACGGCCACCATCCGCTCCGGGTCGGTCTTCTTCAGCGACCACGGCGCCTGGACGGTGATGTAGCCATTGGCGCCACGAACCGCGCGGAACACCTCCTCCAGCGCGAGGTGGTATTCCTGCTTCTCCAGCAGCTGGCCGACGGCGGCCGGCAGGCTCGCCAGCGGCTCCAGCAGTGCCGCATCGGCCTCGGCCGCCGGGCCGGCGGGCAGCTTGCCTTCGCAATTCCGCTGGATCAGCGAGAGCGTGCGGTTGGCGAGGTTGCCCAGTACGTCCGCGAGTTCGCCGTTCAGGCGATTGGTCAGCGCGGCGCGGGAGAAATCGCCGTCCTGGCCGAAGGGCACCTCGCGCAGCAGGAAGTAGCGCACGGGGTCCAGGCCGAATTCCTCTACCAGCGCCACCGGGTCGATGACGTTGCCCAGGGACTTGCTGATCTTCTGGCCCTCATTCGTCCACCAGCCATGGGCAAAGATGCGCGTCGGCGGCGCGATTCCGGCCGCCATGAGGAAGGCCGGCCAGTAGATGGCGTGGAAGCGGAGGATGTCCTTGCCGACGAAATGCACATCGGCCGGCCAGAAGCGCCAGAGATCGGCGCCCTCGTCAGGGTAGCCGAGTGCCGTGATGTAGTTGGTCAGCGCGTCCAGCCAGACATACATCACATGCGCGTCGTCGCCCGGCACCGGCACGCCCCACTTGAAGGAGGTGCGCGAGATGGAAAGGTCCGAGAGCCCCGACTTCACGAAGCTGATGACCTCGTTGCGGCGGCTGGCGGGCGCGATGAAGTCGGGGTTGGCCTCGTAGAACTCCAACAGCCTGTCGGCCCATTCGGAGAGCTTGAAGAAGTAGGACGGCTCGGTCACCCATTCGACCGGGGCGCCCGAGGGCGCGTATTTCACGCCATCGCGCTCGGTCAGCTCGTCCGGGCCGTAGAACGCCTCGTCGCGCACGGCGTACCAGCCCTCGTAGCCACCGAGGTAGATCTGCCCGCGATCGGCCAGCCGGGTCCAGAGCGCCTGGCATGCGGCGTAGTGGCGCTTCTCGGTCGTGCGGATGAAGGCGTCGTTGGAGAAGCCCATCGTCTGCGTCAGGTCGCGGAAAGCCTGGCTCACGCGGTCGGTGAAGGCCTGAGGCGCCTCGCCGGCATCCAGCGCGGCTTTCTCGACCTTCTGCCCGTGCTCGTCGGTGCCCGTGAGGAAAAAGACCTCGCGCCCGGCGAGCCGGTGCCAGCGGGCGAGCACGTCGGTCGCCAGGCTGGTGTAGGCGTGGCCGATATGCGGCTTATCGTTCACGTAATAGATGGGGGTCGTCAGGTAGATCGGCATGCCTGACCTATGAGGCCGAGCTACCGCCCCCGCAAGGTCTCCATTGCGACCAGCACGGCCTGACGGCGGTCGAGCGAAAGCCGCTCCGTGTCGCGAACCAGCACGCGAACAGCCTCCGCGGCCTCGGCCCAGGCCGCGAGCGGGCGCCGGGCGACCCAGGGTGCCGCCCCCTCGCCCCGCGCCGCGCCGCGGACCGCATGGGAGAGATGCCGCAGCAGCAGATCGAAGAAGCCCGGAAAGACCAGCGCGCCGTCGCGGCCCGCGATGCGATCGGCCAGCGCGTGCGCGCCTTCGGCATCCGGCAGCGCCGACAGCGTGGCCTCGGCGAGACGGGCGAGCTCCACCCCCTCCCCTTCGGCCAGCGCCAGGGCCTGTCCGGGCGAGCCTTCGGCGAGCGTGGCCAGCGCGCGGCGCTCGGAAGCGGGCTTGTCCGGCAGGAAGGCGGCGAGCGCCGCCTCCATCTCGGCCGGTTCGAGCGGCCCGAGCTCCAGCCGCCGGCAGCGGCTGCGGATGGTGGGCAGCAGGCGCCCGGGCGCGGAGGTGACGAGCAGCATCACCGTGCGCGGCGGCGGCTCCTCCAGCGTCTTGAGGATGGTGTTGGCCGAGGCCGCCTCCATCGCGTCCACCTCGTCCATCACCACGACGCGCCAGCCGCCCTCGGCGGCAGTGAGCGTCAGGAAGGAGCGCGCCTGCCGCGCCTCGTCCACCTTGATGATGCGGCGCTTTCCTGGCTCGGCCTGCGGCTCCAGCACCAGCAGGTCGGGATGCGTGCCGGCGGCGACGCGGCGGAAGGCGGGGTGATCCTCGGCGACATCCAGCGCGGCGCCGGAAGGCTGCCCCGCCAGCAGCCAGCGGGCGAAGCGATAGGCGAGCGTCGCCTTGCCGATCCCCTCCGGGCCCGTCATCAGCCAGGCATGTGCCAGGCGCCCGGAACGCGCGGCCTCGGCGAGGCTCGCGGCGGCCTCGGCATGGCCGAAGAGTGCCGGATTCGCGCGGGGCGGCTGGGCGCTCACGGCAGGCCGAACCTGTCGCGGCAGGCGGCGAGGATCGCGGCCGAGACCTCGGCCGGCGGATGCGTCGCGTCGATCACCTTGATGCGATCCGGTTCCGCCTTCGCCTGGGCCAGGAAGGCCTCGCGGACGCGTTCGTGGAAGCCGGCGCCCAGCGTCTCGTAGCGGTTCGTCTCGCCGCGGGCCTCGGCCCGGGCGAGGCCCGCTTCCACCGGCAGGTCCAGCAGCAAGGTCAGGCCCGGGGCGGCGTCGCCCAGGAGCGTGGTCCGCAGCCCCTCCCACACGGCGCGCGGCGCCCCCTGCCCGCCCACCTGGTAGGCCAGCGTGCTGTCGAAGAAGCGGTCGCTGACCACGAAGGCCCCGGCGGCCAGGCAGGGCGCGATGCTGCGGGCCCAATGCTCGCGGCGGGCGGCGAAGTGCAACGCCATCTCGGCCAGCGGGTCCCAGGGGCGGGAGAGGATCAGCTCCCGTACGCGCTCCGCGCCGGCCGAGCCGCCCGGCTCGCGCGTGCGCAGCACAGCTTGGCCCGCCTGGGCCAGGGCTTGGGCCAGCAGGCGGATCTGGGTGGATTTGCCGGCCCCCTCACCCCCTTCGAGGGTGATGAAGCGCGGGATCAACCCCCGCCGCCGATCATGCGGCCGACCACGGCCGGGATGCGGGCGATGACGCCGAGCCGCTCGACATCCGCGCCGGCATAGAGCGGCAGCGTCATGGGCGGCACGCCGCGGCCCGAGACCTCGAGTCGCCCGATTTCCTGGCCCTTCACGACCGGCGCCGGGATGGGTGCGTCGAAGCGGATCTTGGCCTGCAGCGTCTCGCGCCAGCCGCGCGGGACGGTCGCGACCACCTCGCGCCCGCCGACCATGGGAACGGTGCGGCGGTCGCCGAGATAGACCGGCACCTCGTCGATCGTATCGGCGGCGCGGAAGAGCACGACATTGTCGAACTCGCGGAAGCCCCATTCCAGCAGGCGCTCCGACTCCTCGCCGCGCGCCCGCATGGTCTGCAGCCCGCCGATCACCAGGATCAGCCGCCGGTCGCCGCGCTTGGCGCTGGCGGTGAGGCAGTAGCCCGCTTCCTCGGTATGGCCCGTCTTCAGCCCATCCGCGCCAGCGAAGCGGCCCAGCAGAGGGTTGCGGTTCTCCTGGCTGATGTTGTTCCAGCGGAAGCTGCGCTCGCCATAGAGCTTGTAGGAATCCGGATGGTCCAGGATCACGCGTCGAGCCAGCGTGGCCAGGTCGCGCGCCGTCATGCGGTGCTCGGGGTCGGGCCAGCCGGTGGCGTTGCGGAAGGTGCTGGACGTCAGCCCGATCTCTCGCGCCATGCGGTTCATGATGTCGACGAAGGCGCGCTCGGTACCGGCGATGCCCTCGGCCAGGACCACGCAGGCATCGTTGCCCGACTGGATGATGACGCCGCGCGCCAGATCCTCGACCGACACCGAGGAGTTGCGGTCGAGGAACATGCGCGAGCCGCCCATGCGCCAGGCGGCCTCGCTCACCTGCATCATCTGGTCAGGCTTGATGCGGCCGTCCTTCAGGTACTCGAAGACCACGTACATGGTCATGAGCTTGGACATGGAAGCCGGCGGGATGCGCTCGTCGGCGCCCTTGTTCAGCAGGGTCGCGCCGGTTTCGAAATCGATCAGCACCACATTGCGGGCGACGGTGTCCACGGAGCCGATCGGCGACGCCGCAGGCGGGACGGCGGGTGCGGCAGGCTGGCGCGCCGTGGGGGCGGCGGGGCGTGGCGCCTGCCCGCGCTGAGCCAGCGCCGGCACGGCGAGGCCCACGGAAGCGGTTGCACCGAGGAGAGAGCGGCGCAGCATGGTCAGATCCTCATCACGATGGGGCCGGGATACGCCCGCGAACTATTCGACCGCAAGCCGCAGGTCCGGCTGGCCCCCGCGAAGCGCGCGCAACAGCGCCGCATCGGCTTCAGCGATGCTGGCATAAGGCCCGGCGCGGACGCGCCATTGCTGCTGCCGCCCGCCGGGACCGAAGGGCTCGGCCCGGCCGCCGAGGCGAGCGGCCTGTGCCTGGGCAAGGTCACGGCGGAAGAACTGCCCCGCGTCCAGCCAGATTTGCCCAGGATTTGCATAGCCTTGCATGACGCGCTCCGGCAGTGCCTCCGGCGCGCGGGCCATCGGGGCGGCATCGTCGCTGCGTGCGCTGGCCGTCACGGCCGGGCCAGCCCCTCCCCGCGCACCCGGCGGCGGAGCCAGGCTCTCGCGGTCCACGCGGCCCATGGGCGCGGTTTCGATGGCGAGGCGCGGCTGGCCCGGCAGGCCTTCCACCGCCTCGCGCGAGGCCTGCCCATCCACCACGACTCGGGCCCGGAAGGCGCCCCGCGCGCCCAGGAGCTCGGCCGCGCGGGGCGAGACGCCGATGATCCGCCCGGGCTGCTCGGGTCCGCGATCATTCACGCGCAGTCGAACGGAACGGCCATTCTCGAGGTTCGTCACCGTCACGATCGCGGGGAGCTGCAGGGTGCGGTGCGCGGCGACCATCGCACGCGGGTCGCTCGCCTCGCCATTGGCCGTCAGGCCCTGCCGCGTGGGCTGGATTGCGGCGATCCCCGCCTCGTCGAGGCTGTAATCCTCTCGTGGATAGGACCAGAGCCCGCCCATCCGGTAGCCCTCGCCGAGCTGGTAGCGCGGCTGCGGGGCCGGGCCCGGCTTGGCGCAGGACGCGGCAAGGAGCAGGAGCGCGAGGAGGCCGAGCCTCACGCCACCCGGTCCGACAGCAGGCCGACTGCCGTCGCGTAGAAGTTGGACGGGTTGTAGCGCCGGATCTGCATGAAGTTCTGCCCGACCATGAAGGCCTGGGTGTCGCCGCGCGACAGGCCGGGGATCACGATGGCCCAGTCGCTCGCGCTGCCCGGCAGCGCGCCGCCGCTGGCGCGCGTCACGCGCATTCGGGCCCAATCCGCCATGGGGCGCATCTGGCGATGGTCGGCGAGGTTGGTGTCGAAGTTCTCGGGCAGCAGGACCTCGAAGCCCCAGATCTCGCCGTCGCGCCAGCCAGGGCCGGAGCGCGCCAGATAGTTGGCGATGGAGGCGAGCGCATCCGCTTTGCTGTCCCAGATGTCGCGCCGGCCATCGCCGTCGAAATCCACGGCCAGCCGCTCGAAGCTCGTCGGCATGAATTGCGGGTGGCCCATGGCGCCGGCATAGCTGCCGCGCATCCGCTCGAAGCTGACGTTCCCGGCATCCAGGATGCGCAGCGCGGCCATCAGCTCGGCCCGGAAGAAGCTGGCGCGGCGGCCTTCCCATGCCAGCGTGGCGAGAGCCTCGATCACGTTGAAGTTCCCGGTGAAGCTGCCGAAATTCGTCTCCATGCCCCAGATGGCGACGACGACGCGGGCGCTCACCCGGAAGCGGTTCTGGATCGAATCGAGCAATGCCCGGTTATCGACGAAGGCGCGGCGGCCCGCATCGATGCGAGTCTGCGTCAGCCGCGCGTCCCGGTACTGGGGCCAGGTCTGCGTGAACTCGGCCTGGCGCCGGTCCAGCTCGAGCACCCGGTCATTGGGGCTGAGGTTGTTGAGCGCCCGATTGAGAGTCGCCGCGCTGACACCGGCGCGGCGTGCCTCTGTCCGGACGCCATCCAGGAAGCTTGCGAAGCTCCCCTGCCCACGGGCAGTGCGGGCCAACGCGGGGGTGACCGCCAGGCCGATGAAGCCGGCCGGCAGGAGACGACGCGAGAACATGCGCTGCTAGGTGGCACTTCCAGGCCAAGGCTGCAATGCGAGATGAAGCCGGCGAGGCGGTTACATGCCTTCCATGGCATCCAATCCACAGCTCGCGCGGGTGTCCTGCGTGATACCCCGGGTGGCCGGTTTTGTCCGGTTATGTTTGAATGAGACAGCCCAAGGAGGGGACCGTTCCCATGACCGACGTTACCGCCCAGTTCGCCCGTTACGCGGCCACGATCCGTCATCAGGATCTCCCGCCCGATGTCGAAACCCGCACGCGATTCCTGATCCTCGACCTCCTGGGCAATATCGTGCGCGGCCGTCATGACGCGGAGAGCAGCGCGCCCCTGATGGCGGGCGCCCGGGCCATGGGGCTGTCGCACGGCAACCATGTCGTCCTCGGCGAGGCGAGCCGCTGGTCGCCGGCCGGCGCGGCGCTGCTGAACGGCGCCTTCGCCCATAGCCTGGATTTCGACGACACCCACGCGGCGGGCACCCTGCACCCCGGCGCCCCCGTGATTCCAGCTGCCTTCGCGGCAGCCGAGATCACCGGCGCCGCGGGCAAGGACGTCATCGCGGCGATCGTCGCCGGCTACGAGGTGACGAACCGCCTCGCCGTCGCCCTGCCCGGCGGCGACCATTACGACCGAGGCTATCATCCGACGGCCACCTGCGGCGTCTTCGGCGGCGCGGCCGCCGCCGGGCGAATCTTCGGCCTTTCCGCCGCGCAGATCGAGGACGCCTTCGGCATCGCGCTCAGCCAGTCCGCGGGTAGCCTCCAGTTCCTCAAGAACGGCGCCTGGACGAAGCGCTTCCAGGTCGGCTGGGCCGCCATGGCCGGTCTGTCCGCGGCGCTGATGGCGCGCGAAGGTTTCCGCGGCGCCGCCGAGGCCCTGGAGGGCAAGGCCGGCTTCCTGCGCGCCTATGCCCCCAACCCCAACCCGGAGCGCGCCGTCCGCAACCTCGGCTCGGAGTTCGAGCTGATGGAGACGGCGGTGAAGCCTTACCCCTCCTGCCGCTACGGCCATGCCAATGTGGACGCGGCGCTGGCAATCCGCGCCGAGCACAACCTGAAGGCCGAGGAGATCGAGAGCGTCACCATGGGCCTGCCCAACAAGGGCATGCTGCTGGTCGGGGCGCCGCTGGAATACAAGCGGCACCCGAAGAACGTGGTCGATGGGCAGTTCAGCGGCCCCTTCGTCGTCGCCTGTGCCCTGGCCCATGGCCATTTCGGCTGGGACAGCTATCCAAAGATGGACCAGCCCGATTTGCGGGCCCTGATGCCGAAGGTGACCTGCGTGGAGGACCCGGAGGTCCAGGCCGAGTTCCCGGCCTACATGTCCGGCAAGCTGACGGTTCGCGCCCGCGGGCAGGTCTTCACCAAGATGGTGGTGGTGCCAAAGGGCGAGCCGGCGAACTTCCTCACCGAGGACGAACTCCGCGCGAAGTTCCACGGCCTGGCCGACGCGGTGCTGGGCCACGCCCAGGCCGCGCAGCTGGCGGACGCGGTGGTCGGGCTGGCCGGAGCCCCGGATATCAACGCGCTGATGCGCCTGGGCGTTCCCCGCACGGAGACGCGCCTCGCGGGCGAATAGCGGGCCCAGGGCTTGCGCGGTTCCCCCGGTTCCGCGACATGCTGCGCGGGGGACAGGTGGCCGAGCGGTTTAAGGCTCCGGTCTTGAAAACCGGCGTGGGGGTAACCCCACCGTGGGTTCGAATCCCACCCTGTCCGCCACACTGCCATCAAAGACCGGCACCATCCCCTCCGAAATTGGCACCGGCCTTTTCCGGTCAACGGCTGTAGGACAGCTGCGGACGCCCATCGTCATTCGTGACGATCCGTGGCGAACGCTCGGAGCCCACCGTCCCGCGTCCGCGTCCCGAATATCTGATCGAGCGGTCCACATCGCCCGCCGGCATGAACGCCACGCCATTGGCGGTCGAGTTCAGGGCGTTGTTTTCCGGCCGGTGGATGATCGGCCGGCCATTATCGTTTCCGACGACATGCGGCGCGTGCGTGCCGCTCACCCCTGTGGGATTGGAGCGGATATCGTAGACGGGCGCCGCGACTGCGGGACCCGAGATCAGAAGGCCGATGACGGCGAGCCGGCGAAGCATTCGATTTCTCCTGTTTCGTTGCCTGTGTGCTGAACGAAACTGGCTCCCGATCCGTGTTGCTGAGTGAACCGCGCATGACGAATGATGACAGCAGGCTGAACGAATACGCTTTGACGCCGGGAAATGCTTTGTCATAGACCGACATGCCGCTGTGCACCTTGGATGCCTATTCGGAACTTACTTTCCTTACATTTTCGGAATCCCGGCCATATTCCGGGACGACATCGCTGGAGCCCTGCGTTAGCCGAAATGTCATCGCCTCTGCGCCTACCCGAGAAGTCCCCACGAATGCTGCGAGACGTCCTGAATCCCGAGCCTCACATCCTGTTCGTCGAAGATGATGGGGAGGTTCGCCATCTCCTCTCCCGCCATCTCCGGGAGAATGGCTTCGCGGTCAGCACCGCCCGAGATGGGCGCGAGATGCGGGAGGTGCTTCGGGCCCAGGGGCAGCCCGTGGACCTGGTGCTCCTCGACGTCATGCTCCCCGGCACGTCCGGCCTGGACCTTCTGAAGGAAATCCGCGCGTCCTCGCAGATCCCCGTCGTGATGCTCACGGCCCGCGGCGAGGAGACGGACCGTGTCCTCGGCCTCGAATTCGGCGCCGACGACTATGTGACCAAGCCGTTCGGCCGGCGCGAGCTCGTGGCGAGGCTGCGCGCGGTGTTGCGCCGCGCGGGCGGGCTGCCCGAGCCGCAGTCGCAACCCCCCGCGCACGCGCTGACCTTCGCAGGCTGGACACTGCACATTGGCCGCCGGGAGCTCTGTTCGCCCAAGGGCGTCCTGGTGGAGCTCTCCGGCGCCGAGTTCGACCTGCTCATGGCCTTCCTGACGCATCCCCAGCGCGTCCTGGCCCGCGATGAGCTGCTGGAGGTTGGCCGGCGCCGCATCGGCGATGCCTTCGATCGCACGGTCGATGTCCAGGTCAGCCGCCTCCGCCGCAAGATCGAGCCCGGCGAGGATGCGCCTCCGCTGATCAAGACGGTGCGCGGTGCGGGCTACATCTTCGTGGCCGAGGTCGGAAGGGCATGACCCGATGGCGCCCGCGGCTCTGGCCGAAAGGTCTCGCGGGAAGGACGATCCTGGTGCTGGTGGCGGGGCTCCTCGCGCTGCATGTCGGCAGCGTCTGGATCCACGAGGCCTCGCTGCGCGGGAGCCACCGCGTGGCGCGCGAGGATGCGATCGCCGAGGGCCTCGAGCGAGCCCGTCGCGCACTCTCCCTGTTGCCGGTGGACCGGCGGGAGGCCGCGGCGCGCGCGCTCTCCGGTCCGGGGCTGGACCTGCGCTGGCACCAGGGGCCGGCCGGGCTGGAGGATGCCCCCGAGCCCCCTTCCCTGCAGCTGGTCCGGCAATGGCTGCTACGCACCTCGCCGGAACTGGACGGCATCCGTATCGCCTGGGGCGATGGCGACAGGCACCACCTCCTCGTCGGCACGCTGCCGGTGGACCAGGCGGGCTCCCTTTCCTTCTCGGCGCCCGTCTTTCTCCTCACGGACCATGAGCCCCTCTTCGACCCGGAGGGCTTCGCCTGGCTCGCCGCGATCGCACTGGCCATCGGTGTCGCGTTCATCTTTGTCGTCCGGAGCCTGACGCGCCCGTTGCGCGAATTGTCGGCGGCGGCGGACCGCTGGGGGCGCGACGCCCAGATGACGCGCGTCGCGGAGGAAGGACCCACCGAGATCCGGCAGGCTGCCCGAGCGTTCAACGCCATGCAGGAGCGCATCCGCCGCCTGATCGAGGATCGCACCCAGGCGCTGGCCGCCGTCTCGCACGACCTGCGCACCCCCATCACGCGCATGCGGCTCATCGCGGGCTTCCTCGACGACACGCAGGCTCGCGACCGGATCGATGCGAGCCTCGACGAGATGGCCGCGATGATCGAGACGACGCTCGACTATCTGCGCGGCGCGCATGAGAGCGAGGCCCAACGCGCCACAGATCTCGCCAGCATCCTCCAGACCATCAGCGACGAAGCCGCGGATGCGGGGCACGACGTGGCCTATGAGGGACCTTCCAGCCTGGTGCTGCAGCTCCGCCCGGTCACGATGCGCCGCGCGGTTTCGAACCTCGTGAACAACGGCATCGCCTATGGCGAAACCGTTCAGATCTCGCTTCGCGAGGATCGCGGCGGCGTACGCATCGAGGTGGCGGATAGCGGCCCCGGCCTCCCGGAAGCCGAGCTGGAGCGCGCCTTCGAGCCCTTCCGGCGGATCGAGGAAAGCCGCAACCGTGCCACCGGCGGCGTGGGCCTCGGCCTGACCATCGCGCGAAGGGCGGTCGAGGCCGAGGGCGGGAGCCTGCACCTCGCCAATCGGCCCAGCGGCGGGCTCTCGGCGCATCTCTTCCTGCCCCGGAACTTGTGACGGGTCCGATATTCTTTGTCTTAGTCGGAGAAGCCCCGACACATGCGGCGACCCTAGCCTCCCCTCGCTCCGGACGGATTCCGGAGAGTGATTTCCGGAGGAAGGAAGATGATCAGGAACTTCGTACTCGCCGGCGTCGCCAGCTTGCTGGCCGCGCCGGCCTTCGCGCAGGGGCGGCCAGAATACCGTTGCCCGGCGGCGGGCACGACCGTCGAGCGGACGCGCGGGGAAAGCGTGACTTACCGAGGGCAAGGCTCCGCGCCAATCCTCTGCGCGACCTCGACCGGCGTGGAGCGCGTCCTGGGCTACTGGGGCGCCGGAGATGCCTTCTATCGCGCCGGTCGCGCGGATCTCGAGCGCCTGGTCGACACCGCGTTCAGCACGGGCCGTGCCGGGCCGGTCACCATCTCGTATTTCAGCCATTCGTCGGTGGGCTATATCCCGAACTACGTGAATGAGACTTGGTCCGTGCCCGGCGCCGAGCGCGTGACGACGCCGGCCGGCGAATTCGATACGCTGCGCGTCGATCGCCGCTTCCAGATCGCCGATACCCACTACCGCTACCGCCAGACCCTCTGGCTGGATCGGGCCACCCGCGCGCCGGTCAAGGTCGAGGTCGAACACCTGAACGGGATCATGGCCGCGCACATCTTCTCGTGGCAGAGCACGAACGTGCAGAACCGGAGCGTCACGGCGTCCCGCTGAACTCCTTCTGGATGGCGGTGCCGGTTGCCCGGCATCGCCCGTTCAGAAGCTGAAGCCGAGGCCGATCGACGTGCCGGTGATGTTGTTGTCCGCGAAGAAGTAGCGGGCGATGATACGCACCCGGGAAAGGTTGAGCCCCGCCGCGCCGATCTCCTGGCGCCCCACGTCGAACTCGATGCCGCCGCCGACCTTCACGGCCCAGGAGAAGCCCATCACGTCGCGCTGGTCGCCGAGATAATAGCTGGCCGAGCTGTCGATCACCCAGCGGACCGGCCGGCCGAAGGCTTCGAAGCCCGTCGGCCAGCGATAACGCGCCCACAAGGCCGCGGTCTGCGCCACAGCCGAGCCGCGGGCGCTGGGCAAGGTGTCGCCGAAGGTCCGCAGGTGCAACTGCGTGTACCGCAGCTCCAGGTCGATCTCCCGGCGGGGCCGATGGTCGTAGTAGGCAAGCACCATGGAGCCGCCGATGCCCCAGACATTCACATGCCTCTTGGTCAGGAAGTCCAGGTCGGTATCCGTTCGGTAGCGGACGAAGGCGCCGAAGAGCGACAGGTCCGAGGCCGCGTAGCCGGCGGCGACATTCAGGATGGGCCGCAGGTAGAGATACTCGCCGATGCGGATGTCGTAGCCCACACCCACCGTCGCCGCGATGTTGTTCCATTTCAGCGGGACGTCCCGAGCACCCAGGCCCGTGAAAGCGGCGCGCGGGTCATAGCGGGCGGTGCCGATGTAGCCCTCCAGGTAGAGCGGAAAGGATTCGCTGAGCGTGAAGCCGGACCCCAACTGGCTGAGCGTGAGCGTGCGGTCGCCCTTGCCCACGCTGTCGGTCCGCGTGCGATTGACCTGCACGGCGTTGGCCGAGCCATCGGGCGTCATGTTGTAGCCCATGAGGCCCAGAACGCCGGCGCCGCGCGAGCGCAGCGCGCCCTGCAGCGCGTCGACCCGGTCGCCGAGATCGTCCAGGCGGACGCCGAGCGCTTCGCGATTGACCAGCTGCGCCCCAGCGGCGCCGGGCAGAGCCGCGAGAAGCACTGACAGGGCCAGTGTTGCGCGGCGCATTCGCCGTCAGCCCAGCGGCGAAATGGATGTCGCGGGAGGCGCGGCACGCGGCAGCAGCGCCGAAGCGCGCCGCAAGCGCATTTCAGAGGCCCGGATCAGCCGCGCCGTCTCGAGCTGGCTCAAATGGCGCGTGCGGTCCTTGAGGAGGGCATGTCCCTCTGCCACCTGGCTGAGCAGGGCCGCGTAGTTGCGGCGCGCATCGGCCTGCACGGCGGCGTCACGTTCCCGCAGCGCGGTGACGTCCGCGAGCGCCTGGCGCAGCTCCGCATCGCGCGGAGCATCCCGGCGCCGCGTCGCTCGCGGCGGCGGGCTGGCAGGGGCTACAGCGGGCGGCGGCGCAGGTGGCTCGGTCACGAGCAGCGCCAGGTGGCCGATCAGGCTCTGGATATAGGGATCGGATTCAGTGATCGCGTCGCGAAGCTGCGGGGCCTGGTAATTCGTCCGGGTCGCATGGCGCATGCGCGCACCGAGATCGCGGATGGCCTGTGCGGATTCAGGCGAGATGCGGCCGGCCCGCTCGGTCTGAGCCTCGAAGGGGTTCTCCATGAAGGGGAGCACACCGTCGTCGGCGAGCTTGGCGAGCGCCGCGAAATAAGTGACCAGCACCTCCTGAATCGCGAGCATGGCGTCGGCCCGCTCAGAGGGCGGTGCCTCAGTCCCGACGGTCGCGGGCCGATAGTCGGTTCCAAGGCTGGCTGCCACGGCCCATTCGCGGACCGGGCTGTAGTCGGGCGCGCCGCAGGCGACGAGGCTCGCCAGCAGCAACAGGGCCGATCCGTTCCGGGCCCTCACGCCTGGTTCTCCGAAACGCTCATGCCATTCCCCTGCGGCCCGCCACGCATTCCACTTCATTCAAGCTTATCGGGTGCCGCCGATACAACCCGAATAACCTTGATATTTCAGCGCGCGAGACCTCGGGGGTCGCGCGGCTCCACGTCCAGCCCGAGCATCCGCGCCTGGAGTTGCAGGGCGAGGAAGCGCGAGTAGAAGCGGACCTGCTGCAGATTGCCGCCCTGCAGCCACAGCCCCTCCTGCCGCGTGGGCTTCCACATGTTTCGGAGCTCGCCCGCCCAGGGGCCGGGGTCGCGCCGCGTGCCGGAGCCGAGGCCCCAGACATGGCCGACCCTTTCCGCCACCTCGGGCGAAATGAGCTGCGCGATCCAGCTTTCCATCGGGTCGTAGCCGGTCGCGTAGACGATCAGGTCGGCCTCCAGCTTCGAGCCGTCGGAGAGCTCCAGCCCGTCCGGCAGCAGGCGCGCGACCTGCACGCCGCTGCGAAGCGCGATCTGGCCGCTGGCCACGAGCTCCGAGGCACCCACATCGATGTAGTAGCCTGAGGCGCGCCGCAGGTATTTCAGCGAAAGCCCGCTCTCATCCTCGCCGAAGTCGAGCATGAAGCCCGCCTTCTCCAGCCGCGCGTAGAACTCTGCGTCATGCCGGCGGATCTCGCGGTAGAGCGGCTTGTGCAGCTCCGCCAGCATGGCGAAGGGGCGGGAGGCGGCGGTGTAGTCGGCCTGCTCGGTGGTAATGCCGGCGGCCAGCGCGTCCTCGGAGAAGAGCTTCCCGACGATGAAGCGGAACAGCGTCTCGGCACGCGCGACGAGCGTGGTGGAGCGCTGGAGCATCGTGACCTCGGCCCCGTGCTCCCAGAGGTCGGCGCAGATGTCGTGCGCCGAGTTGTTGGAGCCGACGACGACGCACTTCTTCCCGGCCCAGGCCTCGCCGCTGCGGAACGCGCTGGAATGGCACTGCTCTCCCCGGAAATCCTCCGCGCCGGGGAAGCTCGGGACGGAGGGCGCGCCGGACATGCCGGTGGCCAGGACCAGCTGCTTCGGGCGCAGCGTCACGGGCCGGCCCTCGCGCTCCACCTCCACCGTCCATTCCTGCGCGACGGGATCATAGGCCGCGCCCTTCGCGGTGGTGGAACTCCAGATATGGAGGTCCATCGCGTCGGCATACATCTCGAGCCAATCGCCCATGCGGTCCTTCGAGATGTAGACTGGCCAATGATCCGGGAAGGGCATGTAGGGCATGTGGCAGGCCCAGATCGGGTCATGCAGGCAGAGCGAGCGGTAGCGCCGCCGCCAGGCGTCGCCCGGCCGCGCCAGGCTGTCCACAACCAGCGCCGGCACGCCGAGCCGCTTCAGCCGCGCGGCCAGGGCAAGCCCCCCCTGCCCGCCGCCGATGATGACGCAATAGGGCTGCTCGGTGGTGCCCAGCGCCTCTTCCTCGCGCCGGCGCAGGTCCATCCAGGTCGGGCGGTCGCGCTCGGCGCCGTGCTCCACGCCGCGTGGGCGCCGCGGGCCGGCCTTCTCCTCATGGCCCTTCAGCTCGATGGCGGAGGTGAGGAGCGTGCGGCAGAGCCCGTCCACGAGCCGGATATGGCCGCGCCCGCGCAGCAGCGCCGTCTCGAAGCGGAACCAGGCCTCGGCGCCGCCGCCATCGGTCTCCCGCGCGGTGCCTGGCTCGAAGGCGATGGAGCTGGGCGCCGTGTCGCCCAGGCGCTCGGCCAGCATCGCCTGGATCTCGTCGCGGCCCTCATGAGTGACGATGGACCAGGTGAAGCAGACCAGGTCGCGCCAATAGGCCTCCTGCGCGAAGAGGGCCGTCGTCCCGGCCACATCGCGGGCCTCCAGCGCGGCGCCGAAGCGCGCGAGCCATGTCTGGACCTGATTCTCGGCAGTGAGCTGAAGCAAGGGAGATTTCCTCGAAACCGTCGCCCCAGGCTGCGGGATCGTGCCGCCATGGGCAACCCGCGCTAGAGTTCCGAAATGGACGGCCCCTCGCCCACCCGCCCGCTCTCGCCCCGCGCCGCCGCCACGCGCGCGCGCATCCTCGACGCGGCCATCGGGGAATTCGCGGCGAATGGGCTGGCGGGCTCGCGGGTGGATGAGATCGCGGCCCGCGCCGGCGCCAACAAGCGCATGCTCTACGCCTATTTCGGCGCGAAGGAGGACCTCTGGCTCGCGGTGCTGGAGACGGTCTACGCCGCCAAGCGTGCCGAGGAGGAGCGGCTGGAGGTCGCGCACCTGGCGCCGGCCGAGGCCATGAGCCGGCTCGTCGCCTTCAACCTGCGCTACACGGCGCGGCATCCGGAATTCGTGACGCTGCTGAACCAGGAGAACATCCACCGCGCCGCCTATCTGCGCCGCTCGGCCGACGTGCCCGCCCTCTATTCGCCGCTGACGCGCATGCTGCGGGAGGTGCTGGCCCGCGGCGCCGAGGCTGGATTGTTCCGGAAGGATGTGGACCCCCTCCAGCTCTACCTTTCCATCGTGGCGCTGGGGCACTTCACGGTGGCCAACATGCACACGCTCTCCACGGTCTTCGGCACCGATCTCGGCAGCGAGGCGGCGCTGGATGCGCGCGAGGCGCATGTGACGGAAATGGTGCTCGGCTACCTGCGTCCTTGACCCCGCCGCTCGCGTAGGTAACCATCTGGTTACTTCAAGCAAGATCAAACGGGGAAGACGCATGGCGGAACGCCGCATCGGCATCATCATGAACGGCGTCACGGGGCGGATGGGGATGAACCAGCATCTCATCCGCTCCATCGCGGCGATCCGCGCCGATGGGGGCGTCAGGCTCGCCAATGGCGACGTGCTGATGCCGGATCCGATCCTGACGGGGCGGAACCGGGCGAAGCTGGAGGCCCTGGCCCGGGCCCATGGCGTGAGCCGCGTCAGCACCGACCTCGACACCTGCCTGGCCGATCCGAAGGACGAGATCTTCTTCGACGCCGCCACGACCCAGATGCGCGCGGAGCTCGTCCGCAAGGCCATCGCGGCCGGCAAGCACATCTATTGCGAGAAGCCGACGGCCGACACGCTGGAGGACGCCATCGACCTCGCCCGCATCGCCGCCCGGGCGGGCATCAAGCACGGCGTGGTGCAGGACAAGCTGTTCCTGCCCGGCCTGCGCAAGCTGAAGATGGTGATCGACAGCGGCTTCCTCGGCCGCATCCTCTCGGTGCGCGGGGAGTTCGGCTACTGGGTCTTCGAGGGCAATCTGCAGCCCGCCCAGCGCCCCTCCTGGAACTACAAGCTGGCCGAGGGTGGCGGCATCATCCTCGATATGCTGTGCCACTGGCGCTACGTGCTGGACAATCTCTTCGGCGAGGTGAAGTCGGTCTCCTGCCTCGGCGCCATCCACATCCCCGAACGCATCGGCGAGGACGGCAAGCCCTACAAGGCCGATGCCGACGACGCGGCCTATGCCACCTTCCAGCTCGAGGGCGGCGCCATCGCGCATATCAATTCCAGCTGGACGACGCGCGTGCGGCGCGACGACCTCGTGACCTTCCATGTGGACGGCACGCATGGCAGCGCGGTGGCCGGGCTTACCGATTGCCGCACGCAGTCGCGCGTGAACACGCCCAAGCCCGTCTGGAATCCCGACGTGCCCCAGACCATCGACTTCTTCGAGGGCTGGCAGAAGGTCCCCGACAGCCAGCCCTATCCCAACGGCTTCCGGGTGCAGTGGGAGCTCTTCCTGCGGCATGTGGCGGGCGAGGTCGCGGAATATCCGTGGAACCTCGCGGCCGGCGCGCGGGGCGTGCAGCTCGCCATGGCCGGGCTGCAATCCTGGAAGGAGCGGCGCTGGATCGACCTGCCGCGGCTGGAGATCTGACGATGCCCACGATCTCGCTCCCCACGGCCGGGGGCGCCCTCGCCCCCTTCACGACCAGCGCGCCGCGCGAGTTCGCGCGCGCGACGCCCCCCTTCCCCCGCGTGGCGCTGGCCGCCGCGCATGTGGTGGCCGACCCGATGGCCGAGCAGGATCCCTGGCTCGACGCCAAGGTGGACTGGGACCGCACCATCGGCTTCCGGCGGCACCTCTGGTCGCTCGGCCTCGGCGTCGCGGAGGCGATGGACACCGCCCAGCGCGGCATGGGGCTGGACTGGAAGGCGGCCCAGCAGCTCATCCGTCTCAGCCTCGATGCCGCCAAGGACGTGCCCGGCGCCGTGATCGCGAGCGGCGCGGGAACCGACCATCTGGAACCTGGCCCGCAGGTCACCGTGGACGACGTCATTCGCGCCTATGAGGAGCAATGCGAGGCCGTGGAGGCCATGGGCGGGCGCATCATCCTCATGGCCTCGCGAGCGCTGGCGAAGGCTGCGCGCAGCCCGGGCGACTACGAGCGCGTCTATGCCCGCATCCTCTCCCAGGTTCGGCAGCCCGTGATCATCCACTGGCTGGGCGAGATGTTCGACCCCGCGCTGGAAGGCTACTGGGGCGAGCCGGACCATATGAAGGCCATGGAGGTCGCGCTCTCGGTCATCCACGGGCATGCGTCCAAGGTGGACGGCGTGAAGATCTCCCTGCTCGACGACCGCAAGGAGATCGCGATGCGCCGCCGCCTGCCGGATGGCGTTCGCATGTACACGGGCGATGACTTCAACTACGCCGAGCTCATCGCGGGCGATGCGAGCGGCCATTCGGACGCGCTGCTCGGCATCTTCGACCCGATCGCGCCGGCGGTGGGGGGCGCCCTGGCCTCGCTCTCGCGCAACGACCTCTCGACCTTCCACGAGATCCTGGCGCCGACGGTCCCGCTCTCGCGACACATCTTCAAGGCGCCCACGCGGTTCTACAAGACGGGCGTGGTCTTCATGGCCTGGCTCAACGGGCACCAGGACCATTTCGTGATGGTGGGCGGGCAGCAGAGCGCGCGCAGCCTGCAGCACTTCTCCGAGCTCTTCCGCCTGGCGGATGCGGCCGGGCTGCTGGGCGATCCGGAACGGGCCGTGGCGCGCATGCGGCAGCTTCTCGCGCTGCACGGCGTGGCATGAGGCCGCTCTCGCTCAACACCGTCACGGTGCGCGAGAAGTGGGGGCTCGCGGAGTGCATCGAGGGCTGTGCGCGGCAGGGCATTCCGGGCATCTCGCCCTGGCGGGACGTGCTTCAGGCCATGGGGATCGCGGAGGCGGCGCGGCAGATCCGCGACGCGGGGCTGGGCGTCAGCGGGCTGTGTCGCGGCGGCATGTTTCCCGCCGCCGATGCCGCCGGCCGCGCCGCCGCGATCGAGGACAATCGCCGCGCCATCGAGGAAGCGCATGCGCTGCGCGCCGCCTGCCTTGTGATGGTTTGCGGTGGGCTGCCCCCGGGCTCGAAGGACCTGCCCGGCGCGCGGCAGATGGTGGCCGACGGCCTTGCCGCGATCCTGCCAGAGGCCCGCGCGGCTGGCGTCACCCTGGCGCTGGAGCCGTTGCACCCCATGACCTGCGCGGACCGCTCGGTGCTCAGCACGCTCGGCCAGGCGCTGGATCTCTGCGACGCGTTGGGCGAAGGCACAGGCGTCGCGGTGGACGTCTACCACGTGTGGTGGGACCCCGAGTTGCCCGCGCAGATGCGCCGCGCGGGCGAGCGCATCGCCGCCTTCCACGCTTGCGACTGGTTGGTGCCTACCACCGACCTCGTCTTCGACCGCGGCATGCCGGGCGACGGCGTGATCGACATCGCCGGTATCCGCGCCATGGCCGAGGAGACGGGCTATGACGGCTTCACGGAGGTCGAGCTGCTTTCGCGCCGCTGGTGGGCGGAGGATCCGGACGAGGTGCTGCGCCTCATCCGCCTCCGGCACGAGGCGCTGGAGGAGCTTTCGCCGGTTCCATAGCCCGCATGGCACCGAAATCCGGCATCACGGAGGTGCCGAAGCCTGGCGTGGCGAGGCTGCCGATGGAGAGCATGCCCTCGCGTATCGCTAGCCGCGGCCCGCGCGAGGTATCGGCATAGAGGTCCGGATGCGCCTCCATGAAGCGCACCGCTTCCGCTTTGGGCCGGCCGTTGAAGCCGTCGATGAAGTGGTGCCCGTTGCGCTCGACATGGGTCAGGCCGAGCGCGCTCACCAGCGCCAGGTCCTGCTGGACGCAGGCCCCGGCCAGGGTCGTCAGATCCTCGGCCGAGAGGAAATGCCCATCCCCCCAGGCACGGCAGCGCGCGAGGTTGACGAGCGAGCGCCACATGCCCTTGCACGCCTTGCTCGAGACGCCCGCATAGCCGAGGCCGCGCGCCGTGACGAAGGCGTCCAGCGGACCGTCGCTTTCGTCGATGATGACAGGGCGTTCCGCCGCCAGCGCGCCGATACCGGTGGCGAGCGCCTGTGCCCGCCTGATCGGCTGCTCGACGAACAGCACGGATCGGCAGAGCCGCGCGAGCCGGGGCTCGGCCCGCATGGCGCGCCAGAGGGCCAGCACGCCCTCCTCATCCCCGTATTGCTCGTTGCCGTCCAGCGTCGCGTGATAGCCGTGCAGCCTGTCGAGCACCGAGGCGATGCGCGCCAGGCGGTCCACATCCGCACGAATGTCGCCGCCCACCTTCAGCTTCCAGTAGCCGTGGCGATAGGTGGCCGCGACCTCTTCCAGCGTCTCGGGCAGCCCATCGCCCACGCGTTCGGCCTGGTCGGCGGCGGTGATGGGGTCCACCAGCCCGACCGTGTGCCGCGCGTGGATGCGCGTGGGCGCCGGCACGGCCGCGAGCATCGCTCCGAAATCGAAGCCCGCGAGGTCGGGAATGAGCGCGTGCGATGCCATCGCACCGAGATTAACGCGCAGCCCGGCATCGAAGGACAGCCCCGCGATCCGCAGCAGCGCGTCGAAGGCCGCGCGGTCCAGAAGCGCGCGGCCGAAGCTCGCGACGAGCGGGTCCAGCCCCTCGGCCGCGCAGGCCGCGACATGGGCCGCATAGCCATCGGCGAAATGGCCGAAAGCCGTGTTCTCGCCCGCCGCCAGCGCCTGCCCGCAGGCGATCTCCAGCGTGCGGCGAAGCTGGTGCTGGTTTTCGGCGTCGCTCAGGGCGGGGTTCTTGTCGAACCACTTGGCCGCCAGCGTCTCGGCCGCGACACCCCAGCCCTCGCGTCCATCCTCGGTGCGGATGCGGAGATGCAGCACCGCCTGGATGCCGTCTCGCACCGTGATCACCCCGAAGCGGAAGGGCATGCGGAGCGTGAAGTCCCACTCGTAGCGACCGGCCTCGAGAACGCGGAACCTCATGCCGCCTCTTCCAGGCCGCGCAGGTAGCCGATGGCGAAGGCGGCCGCGCCAGGCCCGTCCGGCACGTAGTCGAAGGGCTCCACGCCGCAAAAGCCGGCATACCCCTCCTCGCGCAGCGCCGCGAGGATGGGCGCGAAGCGGTCGCTCCCCTGCCCTGGCGCGCGCCGGTTGCGGTCGTTCAGATGGATATGCGCAATCAGGCCCGTGGGGAGCCATCCGTGCAGCAGGGCCGGCACATCCTCGGCCTCGCCGTTCCCGGCTGCGCTGACGTCCAGCATGGTCCTGAGCGCGGGCTCGCCGATCCGCATCACGATCGCGGCCGCTTCGGCGAGGCTAGCGGCCCAGTTGGTCTGGCCGGGATCCAGCGGCTCCAGCACATAGGTCAGCCCGGCAGCGCCCGCATGTCGCGCGGCGGCGGCAATGGCTTCCTCGGCGCGGATTCCGTCGCCCGGTACCTCCACGCGCCGCTGCGCGGGCGAGCCATGGATCAGGTAGCGCGCGCCTAGGTCGGCCGCGAGGTCCACGAGACCGCGCATCACGTCGACGGTCGCGGCTTGGCGCGACGCGTCGGTGATGGAAAGGCCGGAGGGCGCGACCAGCAACCAGTGCAGCCCGCTGATGGGCACGCCGGCATCCTCCGCGATCCGGCGCAGCTCCGCCCGGCGCGCGGCCGGCAGGCGATGCGGGGCCTCGGCGTCCAGGGTGAAGGGCGCGACCTCCAGCGCGTCATAGCCGAGCTTCGCGGCCAGCCCGGCCTGGGCCGGAAAGGCCAGCTCGCGCAGCACCTCGTTGCAGAGGGCGAGGCGCATCATTTTCGCCGCTCGAAGAGGCCCGTGATACCGCGCGGCAGGAAGAGGATGAAGAGCACCAGCAGCACGCCATAGACGAGCGGGGCCGCCCCGATGAAGGCCGTGCCGAAGGCGACGCGCAGCGATTCCTCCAGCGCGATGGTGAAGACGGCGCCCACCGTCGGCCCCAGGATCGAGTACATGCCGCCCGCGATCGCCCCGAAGACGATCTGCAGCGAGATGCCGATGCCCGCCAGCGATTCCGGATTGAGGTAGAGCCGGTACTGCGCCCCAAGCGCCCCGCCCAGCGCAGCGATGCCAGCCGAGATGATGGTGACGCGCATCTTCTCCCGCGTCACATGGATGCCGATGGAGGCGGCGGCGTCCTGATCCTCGTTGATCGCGGCCAGCGCCTTGGACCCCATGCTCCGGTCCAGCCACCACCAGACCAGCAGGCCGAAGATCCAGGCCAGCAGCGCCATCCACCAGAAGCCGAGCTTGGAGAACTGCATCGCCCAGAAGGGCGTCTCCGGCGCCAGGCGCGGCGTCATGCCGAGGGAGCCGCCGGTATGCTCGCGCAGGGCGACGATCAGCAGGCGCACGATCTCGCCGGCCGCCAGCGTGACCAGCGCGAAGTAGTGACCCACCACGCGCAGCCGGAAGCAGGGATAGCCCAGCAGCCCCGCCAGGATCATCGCCGCCCCCACGCCGATGGGCAGGCCGAGCCAGGGCGTCAGCCCCGCCTCGTTCCACAGCAGCGCCATGACGTAGGCAGCCGTGCCGATGAAGGCGCCGTGCCCCAGCGAGACGAGGCCGAAGCGACCCATCATCGCCCAGCCGGTGCCGGAGAGCGCCATCAGCAGCGAGGTGACGCCCAGGTGCAGGAAGTAGTCCGGCAGCCCCACCAGCGGCAGGACGGCCAGGATCGCGGCAAGCGCGACGGCGGCAGGGATCATCGGGCGAAGAGCCCCTGCGGCCGGGCGAAGATCACCACGATGAAGAAGGCGAAGGCGACCACGTAGCTCATCTCCGTGTTCCACCAGAAGCTGCCCGTGGAGACGATGACGCCCATGAGGAAGGCAGCCAGGAAGCCGCCCAGCATGTTCCCGAGCCCGCCCATCACGCAGATCATGAAGGTGATCGGCCCGAAGGAGAGGCCGATGAAGGGATGCACGTCGAGCTGCACCACGAGCAGGCAGGCCGCCAGCCCCGCCAGCGCGCCCCCCACCGCGGAGGCCACGACGTAGACGCGCCGCGGGTCCACCCCCATCAGCGGCATCACCTCGCGGTCGCGCGCGATGGCGCGGATGGCGATGCCGATATAGGTGAACTTCAGGAAGGCCCAGAGCGCCGCCGCCCCCACCAGCGCGGCGCAGAAGGCCGCGAGCTTGGTGCCGGAGATGAAGATGTCCGCCCACTCCATCGGCGGCAGCTCCACGCCCAGGCTGCGGAAGTCGGTGCCGAAGACCAGCATGGCGCCGCCCTGCAGGATGAAGAGCACGCCGCCCGTCGCCAGCAGCTGGTTGATGGGGGGCGCGCCCAGCAGCGGCTTCACCACGCAGAGATGCAGCAGAACCCCCAGCACGGCCACCAGCGGAAGCGCCACGGCGAAGGCCAGGCCCAGCGCCCATCCTTGCTGCGTGTGCAGGAACCAGACGGCGTACATGCCCACCATCACGAGCTCCGCGTAGCAGAGCCACACCACGTCCACGACGCCGAACACCAGGTTGCAGCCCAGCACCGGCAGCGCGAAGACGCCGCCCAGCAGGATGCCGTTGAGAATGGCCTCGAGCAGGAAGGGATCCATCTCAGTGCCCGCCCAGATAGGAGTTGCGGATGGCCGGGTCGGCGGCGAGCGCGGCCGAGGCGCCCTCCGCTACCACCCGCCCGGCGTCGAGCACATAGGCCCGGTCCACGACACGCAGCACCTGGGCCACGTTCTGCTCGACGATGAGCACCGTCAGCCCCTCGTCGCGGATGCGCTTCACCAGCTCGAAGACCTGCGCCACCACCAGCGGCGCGAGGCCGGCCGAGGGCTCGTCCAGCAGCAGGATGCGCGGCGAGCACATGAGCGCGCGGCCAATGGCGCACATCTGCTGCTCGCCGCCCGACATGGTGCCGGCCAGCTGATGCCGCCGCTGCGCCATCTTCGGAAACAGGTTGAAGACGTAGTCCGCGCGCTCCGCGAAGCGCTTGCGTGCGGTGGGGATGAAGGCGCCGACGCGCAGGTTCTCCTCCACCGTCAGGTGCGGGAAGAGGCGCCGGTTCTCGGGCACATGCGCGATCCCGGCCGCCGGCAGCTCGTGCGCGGGCGTGGCCGCGATGTCGACCGCGCCGAAGCGCGCCGTGCCCGCCTTGGGCCGCAGCATGCCGGAGATGACGCGCAGCAGCGTGGTCTTGCCCGCGCCATTGGGACCGACGACGCCCACCGCCTCTCCCGGGCGCACCTGCAGCCCCACGTCGAACAAGGCCTGGAAGTCGCCATAGCCGGCGCGGATGCCCTCCAGGACGAGGGTGCTCTCCTGCATCGTGCCTCCGGATGGGGTGGGTTTCAGCGCCGCTTCCGTCATGCGGCGCGGGTTTCGGGCGGGCCGAGATAGACCTCGGCCACCCGCTCGTCCCGCTGCGCCTCGCGCGGCGTGCCCTGGAAGATGACGGCGCCGTGGTCGAGCACCACCACGCGGTCCACGACCGAGAGCAGCACGCCCATGATATGCTCGACCCAGACGATGGTGATGCCGCGCGCGTCGCGGATGTGCTTCAGCATCTCCGCCGCCTGGCGCATCTCGCCGGCGTCGAGCCCGCCGAGGCTCTCGTCGGCCAGCAGCAGCTTGGGTTGCGTGGAGAGCGCGCGGGCGAGCTCCAGCTTCTTCAGCCCCGCCGCGCCCAGGCCGCCCACGCGGGCCGAGGCGTCCACCGGAAGCTGCGCCAGGGCCAGCGCATCGCGCGCGCGGCTCTCGGCCTCGGCGCGCGTGATATGGCCGTTCGCGCCGTAATAGGCGGCGAGCGTCGCGTTCTCGAGGATCGAGAGCTCGCGGAAGGGGCGCGGGATCTGGAAGGTGCGCCCGATCCCCTTGTGGCAGGTGCGGTCGGCGTTGAGCCCGCCGATCTCCTCGCCATCCAGCTTCACGCTGCCCGAGGTCGGGCGCAGCATCCCCGCGATGCAGTTGAAGGTGGTGGACTTACCGGAGCCATTGGGCCCCAGCAGGCCCAGGATTTCGCCCTGGGCCACGCTGAAGCTCACATTGTCCACCGCCGTGAAGCCGCCGAATTTCTTCGTCAGCCCCGAGACTTCGAGAAGCATCAGCTCCTCAGGCCGAATGGGTTGCCGGCGGCGAAGGGCAGGATCGGCGGGCCGCCGGCGATGGCGGTGGGCCACACGACCTTGGCGCGCGCATTCTCGTACTGCATCACCACGGTGGAGCTGCGGCCGTTCTGTCCGGCCATGACATGGCCCGGCGGATTGAACTTCAGCCCATGGCCCTGGATGGTCCCGCCCACCGGCAGGTCGACGCCCTGCGTTGCGCGGATCATGGCCTGCATGCTGCCGTCGCCCTCGCGCACAGCGGGCTTCAGCACGTTCTCCAGGAATGTCCAGGTGCTGTTGAAGCCAGTGGAGGCATGGGTCGGCAGGTCGCGCGCGCGGGTCCGCGTCTCATAGCGCTGCATCAGGATCTGGCGCAGCTCGCGCGCCTCGGGCGTCAGCTTGTCGGGCTCCAGCATCTGCGTGCCCGCGGGGTCGACGTTGCAGAAGCCGTTCATCTCCGCGCCGAAGGTCTCGGAGAGGCGGTCGATCTGGGAATACCCCGCTCCCTGCCCGATGATCATGCGCGTCCGCAGCCCGCCGGACTTCGCCTGGCGCAGGAAGAGCGTGATGTCCGGGTTGTAGCCCGTGTGCATGATGACGTCCGGCCGCTCGCGCCGCAGCTTCGTCACCAGCGTCGAAAGATCGGGCGTGGTGGCCGAATAGCCCTCATGCAGCACGATCTTCATGCCGGCGGCCTTGGCCTGTTCCTCCGTCGCGCTGGCAACGCCCGTGCCGTAGGGGCCGTCCTCGTGGATGATGGCGATCTTCACGTCGCGCGCGGGCATGCGGAAGGCGCGGTCCGTGTGTTCGGCGATGAACTGGACCGAGGCCTCGCCGTACTGGTCGGAATGAACGGTCGGGCGGAAGACGTGCGTGAAGTTCTTGCCCTTGAGAACGGCGGAGGAGACGGCTGTCGTTATCCACAGCATCTTCCGCTGCGCCTCGAAGCGCTGCGACAGCGGCACGGCGTGGGCCGAGCTGTAGACGCCCGCGACCACGTCCACGCGCTCCTGGCTGATCAGGCGCTCGGCCTCGTTGATCGCGACCTCGGCGCGGCTCTGGCTATCGGCGCTGACGGCCTGGACCGGGCGCCCGCCCGCGCCGCCGCGCTCGTTGAAGAGCTCGATCGCGATCTCGGCGCCGATGGCGCAGGCCTGCGAGCCCGCGGCCGCGAAGGGGCCGGAGAGGTCGAACAGCACGCCGATGCGAATGGGCTGGCCGCCCGCAGGCTGCGCCAGGCTGGTAAAGGGCTTGTAGGCGATGGGCAACGCAAGGCCGCCCGCGACGAGGCCGCGGCGAGATACGGACATGAACTCCCTCCTGTCTGGCCCGGTCTGGCCGGGTGCCTTGTCATTGGAAGGGAGCGTTGCGGCTCAATTCACCGTGGTCAAGAAAAACCGCCGCAAGGAATCGCGACGGGCCGCGACGCCCCACCCCTGGAGCCGCGGCCCGCCGGATCTCCTATCGCCAGCCGTAGGCGCGATAGGGAGGGTGATGCCAGTGCCGGGGCGGCGGCCCGTAGTAGCGGGGCGCCGGCCGGTGCCAGCCATAGTGGCGGGGCGGCGGCGGGGGCGGCGCGTAGTGCGGGCGATGGTCCCAGTGGACCGGCGTCGCCGCCATCACCTGCGGCGCATGGCCGCCATGGAACGGCGCGGCGGAAGCGGTGCCGGCCATCAGGCCGATGCCGATCGCGGCGCCCAGAACAGCCTTGGTAAAGAAGCGAGACATCATCGTGTCCTCCTCGACTTTCATGTTGGAGGATGGTCTCGGGCCAAGGCGGCAACACGGCCCGATTATCGCCAGAAAAGGGCGGTGCGTAACGGAGTGTCACGGTTCCCAAACGACTGATCCGACGCCATAAGGCGCGCCGTATGACGCTCCCCCCCGTTCCGGATTCGCGCTGGGCCGCCAGCCGGGCCGACCTGCTGGCCGCGCTGCTGGCGGGGGTTCTGGTCGCCGCCTGCATGCCGGGCCCGCGCCTCGCCGCGGGCGCCGGGGCGGCGGTGGCGGCATGGGGCGCGCTCGGCCTCGGGCGGGCCATGGCGCGCGCGTTCCGGCTCGACGCGCCGGCGGAGCTCGCCCTGGTGCTGGGCCTCGTGTTGCTGGCCTATGCGATGGCCCTGCCGCACTGGCTCTGGGGCGCGGATATCCTGTGGACCGGGATGGGCACGACGGCACTTGGCCTGCTGCTCTGGCGCCCGCCGCGCGCCCCCGGGCAAGGCGCAGCCCTGCTGGCGATCCTCGCGGCCTTTGGCTTCGCGCTGGCCTGGAACCTGGAGGTCGCGCAGCGCTTCGCCGGCTTCGCGAGCAGCGGCACGCTCGCGCTCTGGACCGATGTCTTCCTGCACGCCTCGACCATCGCCGAGATGGGCGACCCACGCTCGCTCGGACGCGGCAACTCCACCTTCGCCGACCTCCCGGTGCTCGCCTATCACTTCGTAAGCTTCGCACTTCCGGCGCTGGCCGTCCGTGGCGTGGACGCCGTCCCCCTCGCGACGGTGACGGGCATCTGGCTGCCCGTCGGCATCCTGGCCATGGCGCTGGGCGTGCTGGCCGCGGGGCGCGCGCTGGCCGGAATGGCGGGCGGCGCGCTGGCGCTGCTGCTTCTCGCCGCCCTGCCCGACAGCGCCTCGCAGGGATGGGGAGTCGGCTTCCTCTCCTTTCACTGGTTGCTGGAAACCTCGCCGGCCTCGGGCCTGGCTCTGGGCTGCGCGATGGTCTCGCTGGCCCTCCTGGCGCGGGCCGAGGGCGGGCGCGGGATCGTGTTGTCGATGCTGCCCATGCTCGCGGTGTCGCTGCTGCGGGCGCAGATCTTCGTCTGGTTCGCCCTGCCCTGGGCGGTCTGCGCCGTGCTGCAAAGCAATCTCGTGGCACGCCGCTGGAAGGCGCCGCTCATGGCAGCTGGGGCGATGCTGGCGTGGGCCGGCCTGCTCTGGATCAACCGCGCCGCGATTGCCGAGCATGGGCTCCTCGGCGATGCGACGCGCTTCTTCCGCTTCCTCCGCAGCACCGAGCCCCTCTCCGCCTATGCCGCCGCCCTCGACGGGCTCGACGGCCCCTGGGCCTGGCCGGGCGAGGCGGTCCTGGCGCTCTCGGGCTTCGGCCTCATTCCGCTGGTGGGCACGCTGCTGGGGTTGTTCTTGCTGCGCCGGCGCGGCCTCGCGACTTCCATCGATGTCTTCCCGCTGGCCGCCCTGCTCTGGGCCGTCGCGCTCATGTCCTGGGCGCCCACGCCCTCCAACGGCGATTTCACCGAGTTTCGCCATCGCGGCTTCCTGGTCGTGACGCTCGTCCTGCAGCTCTGGGTCGCCCGGGCGCTGGTCCTGCTGTTGCCCCGGCTGGCACGGCCCATGCCGCTCGCGCTCGGCGCGCTGGCGGCCGGGCTTGTGACCTGGCAGTCGGGCGCGGCATGGAAGGCGCCACGGATGGAATGGGCGCGGTCCTTCCGCCACAACGAGGTCCCGCGTCCGGTGGTCGAGGCCGCTGCCTGGATGCGCGCGAACGCCGGCCGCTCCGACGCCTTCGCCCTGGCCCGGCCGGACCCGGCGGCGATCCTCATGGACGAGGGTGCTCTTCTGGCAGGGCTGAGCGGCGTCCCCTCCTACCTCGCCCGGGCTGGCCTTCATCGGATGAACCGGCCAGGACAGGTGGCGGAACGCGAGACCGCCCTGGCCGCCATCGTCGCCGCGCCCTCCGAGGCGGAGGCCATGGCGAGGCTCCACGCCATTCGTGTCGGCTTCTATGTCGTGACCGGCGGGCAAGGGCCGGACTGGGACCCGGACCTGACCCGCGCGAACTTCCGCGCGGAGGGCATCGCCATCTATGCGGTGCCTCCCGGCTGACGCCTCTTCGGCGCGGGGCTTTCCCGGTGTAGAAGCGGGCCATGCTCGATCTTTCCGGCCACCGCGTCGTCTGTCTGGGCGACGTGATGCTCGACCGCTTCCTCTATGGCGACGCCAGCCGTCTCTCGCCCGAGGCGCCCGTCCCCGTGGTTCGCCTGGGCCGCACGCAATCCATGGCGGGCGGCGCGGGCAATGTCGCGCGCAACATCGCCGCGCTCGGCGGCGAGCCCGCGCTGATCGGCCTCGTCGGCGAGGATGACGAGGCGCGCGAGCTTGCGTCCCTGCTGGGTGGCCAGGCCCGGCTGCTGCCCTCGGCGGCGCGGCGGACCACCACCAAGCTCCGCGTCATCGCCGGCCGCCAGCAGATCGTCCGCGTGGACGAGGAGCAGCGCCGCGAGGCCGATGCCGCCGAGGCCGCCGCCATCGCTGACGCGCTCGCCGCCGCCCTGAAGGGCGCCGAGGCGCTGATCCTCTCGGACTACGGCAAGGGCGTGCTGACGCCCTCCGTCCTTGGCCACGCCATCGCGGCCGCCCGCGCGATGGGAGTGCCGGTTATCGCCGACCCCAAGGGGCGCGACTTCACCCGCTATGCCGGCGCTGCGTGCCTGACGCCCAATGCCGCCGAACTGGCGGAAGCGACCGGCCTGCCCGTCTCCGCCGACGCCGATTGCGAAGCCGCCGCCCGCGCGGTCCTGGCGGAGGTCGCGGTCGATGCCGTGCTGGTGACGCGCAGCGAGAAGGGCATGATGCTCGTCCGCCGCGACCAGCCCGCCATCACCGTCCCCGCCATGGCGCGCGAGGTCTTCGATGTCTCCGGCGCGGGCGACACGGTGATCGCGACGCTGGCGCTCGGCGTCGCCGCCGGCCTGCCGCTGGAGGGCGCGATGCGCACCGCCAATGCCGCGGCGGGCGTCGTCGTCGGCAAGCTGGGCACCGCCACCTGCTCGGCCGCCGAGCTCGACCATGCGCTGCGCGAAGCCGAGGGCGCGACCGGCGACGCGCTGAGCTGGCCCGCCGCAAAGCGACTGGTGCAATCCTGGAAGGAGCAGGGCCTGGCCGTGGGCTTCGCCAATGGCTGCTTCGACGTGCTGCATGCGGGCCATACCCGCATGCTCCGCGCCGCCCGCGCGCAATGCGACAGGTTGGTGGTGGCGCTCAACGCCGATGCCTCGGTGACGCGCCTCAAGGGCGCGAACCGCCCCGTGAACCCGCTGGAGGATCGCGCCGCCGTGATCGCCGCCCTCGCCTCGGTGGACGCCGTCATCGCCTTCGATCAGGACACGCCGTTGGAGGCGATCCTGGAGCTTCGCCCCGACCGCCTCTTCAAGGGCGCCGACTACACCATCGCGGAAGTCGTGGGCGCGCCGGAGGTCGCTTCCTGGGGCGGGCAGACCCTGCTCCTGGACCTGCTGCCGGGACGTTCCACCACCTCCATCCTGGCGCGCGCCCGTGGCTAGGCTCGCGCTGCTTCTCCTGCTGCTGATGGCGGGCCCCGCCGCCGCGCAGCCCGCCTCCGTCTGGGCCGCGGTGCCGGCGCCGAGCCAGGGCCCGCCGCGCGTGATCGGCGGCACAGCGCTCGGCTGCATCTCGGGTGCCGTCGGCCTTCCGCCGGAGGGGCCGGGTTACCAGGTGGTGCGGCTCTCGCGGAACCGTTTCTGGGGCCATCCGGACCTGATCCGCTTCGTACAGTCTCTGGCCGCGCGCACCCGTGGCCAGGGCATGCCGGACCTCTGGATCGGCGACCTGGGCCAGCCCCGCGGCGGCCCCATGCCCAATGCCCATGTGAGCCACCAGAGCGGCATCGACGTGGACATCTGGCTCGACCTCAACCCCAAGCCCGCCATGAGCCGCCCCGCGCGCGAGAGCATTCCCGAGACCTCGCTGGTGCTGCCGGACCAGTCGGCCGTGGACCCGTCCCGCTTCACGCCCCAGCACGCGCGTCTCATCCGCCTCGCGGCCGAGGCGCCGGGCGTGGACCGCGTGCTGGTGAACCACGGCATCAAGCGCAGCCTCTGCGCCATGCATCGCGGCGAATCCTGGCTGCACCGCGTGCGGCCCTGGCGGGGGCATGACAGCCACATGCATGTCCGCCTGCGCTGCCCCGCGAGCTCGCCCGATTGCCGCGAAGGCCCCGCCATCCCGGCCGGCGATGGCTGCGACTCGAGCCTCGATTGGTGGCTCAGCGATGAATCGCGCCGCCGGCCGCCGGGCCCGCCCGGGCCGCCGCCGCGCTTGCCGGCGCAGTGCCAGGGCGTGCTGCGGATGCCGTGATCAGGCGTTCTCCGATCCCACCGCATGATGGTGGGTGAAGAGGCCGTCCGGATCGTAGCGGCGCTTCACCTCGAGGAGCCGCCGGTAGTTCGAACCCCAATAGGTGATCTGCCAGTCGCGCTCGAAATAGTCGCTTTCCCAGACATAGGCCGCGGCGCCGGGAACGATGCGGCGCAGCCGTGCGATGGCGGCGGCGACCCGCGCCGCATTGAGGCGCGCCCGCGCGAGATCCGGCTCAGGTCCGGGCTGGCCGGGAAAGGCCGGCGACCCCTCGACACCGCTGATGGCAAGGGCGAAGGCATCGGCCGCGGCCGGGTGGGTGGCGGTCCCGCGGAAGGCGGCCAGCGCCTCCTGAGGCGCGCCGGAAAGCCCCTTGTTGAAATGGAGAGCGACCGTCGCGTGGCGGCTCGCCTCCAGGATGGCCTGCTGGAGCGAGACCATCCCGGCTTCTCGCAGCAAGGCCGAGGGCAGCCAGGCCGAGCCGTAGCCGTGCAGGTACTGCCCCACTTGGCCCTGGTCGCCGGCCCAGAAGAAATGGCCGGGAGCTGCGCCCGGCCTCGAATCCGGCAAGGTGAGGCCGGGCACCGCCTGCCGTAGCCAGGCGGCGTCCCACATGCGCCGCGCCGGCAGCGCCAGGACGCGGATCGGCGCCTCGATCTCCGCGTCCGCGCCGGCCAGGAAAGGCTGCCAGACCTGCTCCGCTTCCGCCTGGGAGAGGTCCTGGAAAACCATGCCGAAGACGAGCGAATTGTCAGGCCGGAAGCGCACGCTCTCGCCCCAATGCGGGTTGTGCAGCGCGTCGCGGTAGAAGGTCATGAACCGCGCGATGAGGTTCCGGAACCCAGCCTCGTCGCGCGCACGGAGGGTCCCGAAGACGCCGCCGAACGTGCCGGGCAGCGCATGGGTCCGCAGCGTGAGGCGCGTCACCACGCCGAATCCCGCGCCGCCGCCTTTCAAGGCCCAGAAGAGGTCCGGGTCCCGATCGGCGTTCACGGTCCGGATGCGGCCATCAGCGGTCACCACCTCCGCCTCCAGCAGCCCGCTGGCCGCTGTGCCGAAGCGTTTGGAGAAGCTGCCGAAGCCCCCGCCCTGCACCAGCCCGGCCACGCCGACGGTCGTACATCCGCCGCCCTGTACATAACGCCCGGCGCCCGTCGTCACGGCCTCGTAGGCGTGCAGCCAGAGCGCCCCCGCGCCGAGCGAGACGGCAGGCACGGCCTGTCCGGCGGAGCCTTGGGGCAGGAAGGCCTCGTGCAGGGTCACGTCGCGCATCCGGCGCGTCCAGATCAGCAGGGAATTCGCCGCGTTCGAGGTTCCCTTGTAGCTATGGCCGCCGCCTTTCACGACAAGCCGCAAGCCATGGGTGCGGGCGAAGTCCACGGCCGCCGCCACGTCGCCGGAATTCCGCGCGGCCACCGCATAGGCGCTCGGCCGCGACGTCCACGCCCCGGCCCAGCCGGAGGTCTGCGTCAGCGCGGGGTGGTCGCCCAGGAAGAAGGGGTTGCGAAGCTGCGCCAAGGCTTCCTGGCAGCCGGGCGCCCCGGAACAGCCGTCGAAGGGCGAGACGGGCCGCAGGAGGGCGCCCCCTACCCGGGTTTCCAGCCCCGCCCATTCGTCATGCGAGGGCCATCCTTGCTGGCCGGGCGCGGGCCTTGCCAGGGCCGGCCGCGCAATGGCAGGGCTGGCTGCCAGGGCACTGGCCGCGAGAGAGAATTTTCGTCGCTGCATCGCTCCTCCGCAGCCCGCAATTGGCGCCGGCGGCCGGATGTTCAACCGCTTCCGTGTCCCGGGAGCGATATCGCGTCCCGGCGAAATGCTTTACCCCTCCGGCGCATGCAGTACCCGCAGATCGACCCCATCGCCCTCCAGATCGGCCCGCTGGCGATCCGCTGGTACGCGCTGGCCTATATCGCCGGCATCGTGCTGGGGTGGCGCATCGCGCGCCGGCTGACGGTCACCGAGCCCAAGGCCTCAACGGCCGAGCAGATGGACGATTTCGTCACCTGGGCCACGCTCGGCATCATCCTGGGTGGGCGGCTCGGCTACGTGCTGTTCTACCGGCCGGGCCACTACCTTTTCCACCCGCTGGAAGCCCTGATGGTCTGGCAGGGCGGCATGTCCTTCCATGGCGGGCTGATCGGCGTGGTCACCGCCATCATTCTCTTCTGCCGGAAGAACAAGCTCAGCATCCTGGCCTTCGGCGACCGCATCGCCATCGTGGCGCCGATCGGCCTGTTCTTCGGCCGCCTCGCCAACTTCATCAATGGCGAGCTCTGGGGCCGGGCGGCCGATGTGCCCTGGGCCATGGTCTTCCCGGCCGACCCGCTGCAGATCCCTCGCCACCCCAGCCAGCTCTACCAGGCGGGGCTGGAAGGGCTCGTCCTCTTTGTGGCGCTGCTGCTGCTCTGGAGCCACAAGCCTTTCCGCCACCGGCCCGGCTTCTTCGTGGGCTCCATGGTGCTGGGCTACGGCATCGCGCGCATCATCGGGGAGTTCTTCCGCGAGCCGGACGCGCATCTGGGTTTCCTCTTCGCGGGCGCGACCATGGGGCAGCTCCTCTCGATCCCGATGCTGCTGGTGGGCGCTTTCCTCATCTGGCGCTCGCGGCCTTCCGCCTGATGGAGCGGCTGGACGCCTTCATGGCCCGCGCCGCCGCCGCCTATTACGCGAAGGGCGAAGGCATCGGGCGGGACTTCACGACGGCGCCGGAGATGAGCCAGGCCTTCGGCGAGTGCCTCGGCCTCTGGGCCGGCGTCACCTGGCAGGCCATGGGCGCGCCCTCCCGCGTGGTGCTGGCCGAGCTCGGACCCGGGCGGGGCACGCTGATGGCCGATGCCCTGCGCGGCGTGCGCGACGTGCTGCCCGGCTTCGCGGCGGCGATCGAGCTTCACCTGGTCGAGACCTCGCCCCAGCTTCGGGCGGCGCAGCGTGCCAAGCTGGGCGATGCAGCCCATTGGCACGAGGGGATCGACACCCTTCCACCCGGCCCCGCCATCATCCTGGCCAACGAGTTCTTCGACGCCCTGCCCATCCGCCAGTTCATCCGCCGTGCGGATGGCTGGAAGGAGCGGCACGTGGAAGCCGGCGCCTTCGCCGAGCTTCCCGCCGACCGCGCGGAAGACGCGCCGGAGGGCAGCATCCGCGAATGGGGCGAGGCCTCCGAGGCTGTCATGACGAAGCTCGCCCGTCGCATCGCCAGCCAGGGCGGCGCGCTCCTGGCGCTGGATTATGGCCCCGCCCAGAGTGGCTTCGGCGACACGCTCCAGGCGCTCCGCGGGCACGACCGCGCCGACCCGCTGGCCGACCCCGGCGAGGTGGACATCACCGCGCATGTGGACTTCGCGGCCCTCGCGGCCGTGGCGCGCCGCACCGGGGCCACCCCGCATGGCCCGCTGCCCATGGGGCTCTTCCTTCAGCGCCTGGGGCTGATGAGCCGCAGCGCGATGCTGGCCCAGGCCGCGCCCCGCAGCGCGGGCATGATCCTCTCGGCCGCCCAGCGCCTCGTGGCGCCCGAGGGCATGGGCCAGCTGTTCAAGGCGCTGGCGATCGCCCACCCTGCCCTGCCCACCCCAGCCGGATTCGAGCCCTGATGGCGGAGTTCCTGACCCATTCCGCGCTTGCCGCGCGCCATGGCTTCTTCACCCGGCGCGGAGGCGTTTCCACCGGCGCCTACGCCGAGCTGAATTGCGGCCTGCGCGGCGACGACGCAGCCGAGAACGTGGCCGAGAACCGCGCCCGGGCTGCCCGTGCCCTGGGCGGGACGCCCGAAGGGCTGCGCTCGCTCCGGCAGGTTCATGGCCCCCGCGTGATCGAGGCCGGCGCCCCCTGGGACGCCTTGCCGGAGGCAGACGGCATGGTGACGCGCGAGCCGGGCGTCACGCTCGGAATCATCACCGCCGATTGCGCCCCGGTGCTCTTCGAGGACCGCGAGGCCGGCATCATCGGCGCGGCCCATGCGGGTTGGCGGGGCGCCGTGGGCGGCGTGCTGGAGGCCACCGCCGAGGCCATGCGCGCCCTCGGCGCCACCCGGATCACTGCCGTCGTCGGCCCCTGCATCGCCCAGGCGAGCTATGAGGTCCGCGCCGATCTGCGCGACGCCGTGGCCGATCCGCGCTTCTTCACCCCCGGCCGGGACGAGGAACACTTCCAGTTCGACCTCGCGGGCTATTGCGTCGCGCGCCTGGTCGCGGCGGGACTGGAGGCTCAATCCCTGAACATCGACACCCTGACCGACGACGCCCGCTTCTTCAGCCACCGGCGACGGACGCTGGCGGGCGGCGGGCCGCTCGGCCACCAGATCTCGGCGATCATGCTATGAGCGGCCCATGCCCTACATGTTCATCTTCCTGCTGCTGCTCCTCCTGGGCGCGATGGCTTCCTGTGTCCTGGGCTAGGCTGAGCCTGGTCCTGCTGCTGGCACTGGGCGCGTGCGCGGACATCACGCCGCATTGGGGCCGGCCTGGGGGCATGTCGCGCGTTCTGGCCATCCCGCTCGCCGTGCGCCTCGCCGTGCCGCCGCCGGCAGAGGCCTTGCTGAGTAACGAGGGCGCCGACGTCTTCGCGAATGCTCTGGCCGAGGCGCTGCAGGCCGTGGACGTGCCCGCCGTGGCCACGACCACGCCCCAGCCGCTCGACTGGCGGCTGCAGATCACGGCCAGCAACACGGGCAGCACCGTCCAGCCACGCTTCGAGATCCTGAACGCCGACGGCCGTTCGCAGACCGCCTTCCAGGGCACGGCCATCCCGACCGCCGCCTGGGCCGAGGGCTCGCCCGAGCTGCTACGTTCCGTCGCCGCCCAGGCGGCGCCGCGCGTGACGCAGGCGCTGCTCTCGGTGCAGGCCGCCCGTGCCTCGGCCACGCCGGCCGCACTTCAGGCAGGTCCGTCCCGCGTCCGGCTCATGCCTGTCCGCGGCGCGCCGGGCGACGGCAACCTCGCGCTCGGCAACCGCATGCGGGAATTCCTGGGCACCAAGGGCTATGTCGTGCAGGACATCGCCGAAGGCGCGGCCTATGGGGTCACGGCAGAAGTCGCCGTCGTGCCGGGCTCCCCGGGTACCAACCGCGTGGAAATCCAATGGATCGTGTCCCGGCGGGACGGGCATGAGCTCGGCCGCGTGGTGCAGATCAACGAGGTTCCGCTGGGCAGCCTCAACCGCTTCTGGGGCGATGTCGCCTACGTCGCCGCCCAGGAGGCGGCGGGCGGCGTCGAGACCATCATCAACAACGCGAACACCCTTCCACCCGCGGGCTCAGGCTGATTTCGCGGGACGGGCAAGTTTACACATCCCGGCGCGGCGGCTATTCGCTGCCGCGTCCGGCAACCAGGGGTGACATGGCCCGATGAAGATCGTCGCGTGCAACAGCAACCTGCCCCTGGCAAAGGCGGTGGCAGACAAGCTCGGCCTGCCGCTGACCAATGCCTCGGTCCGCCGCTTCGCGGATATGGAGGTCTTCGTGGAGATCCACGAGAACATCCGCGGCGAGGATGTCTTCGTGATCCAGTCCACGAGCTATCCGGCCAATGACAACCTGATGGAGCTGCTCATCACGCTGGACGCGCTGCGCCGTTCCTCGGCCCGCCGCGTGACCGCCGTGATGCCCTATTTCGGCTACGCCCGGCAGGACCGGAAGAGCAGCCCGCGCTCGCCCATCTCGGCGAAGCTGGTCGCGAACCTCATCACCCAGGCGGGTGCCGACCGCGTGCTGACGATGGATCTGCACGCCGGCCAGATCCAGGGCTTCTTCGACATTCCCGTCGACAACCTCTACGCCGCGCCCCTCTTCGCCCGCGATATCCAGAGCCGCTTCGCCGGGCGGGACCTGATGGTAGTAAGTCCCGACGTGGGCGGCGTGGTGCGTGCGCGGGCGATCGCGCAGCAGATCCACAGCGACCTCGCCATCATCGACAAGCGCCGTCCCCGCGCCGGCGTCTCCGAAGTCATGAACGTGATCGGTGACGTCGAGGGCCGTGACTGCATCATCGTGGACGACATCATCGACAGCGGCGGCACGCACTGCAACGCGGCCGAGGCGCTGATGAAGAACGGCGCGAAGTCGGCCAGCGTGTACGTCACGCACGGCGTCTTCTCCGGCGGCGCGGTGGCGCGGGTCGAGAAGGCGCCCATCGAGTCGATGATCGTCACCGACAGCATCGCGGCGACCCAGGCGGTGCAGGAGGCGACGAATATCCGCCAGCTTCCCATCGCCCCGCTTCTGGCGGAAGCTATGCGCCGAATCAGCGAGGAGAGGTCGGTCTCGTCGCTGTTCTGCTGAACAGGGACACCATGAAGCTCTTCTATTCGCCCGGCGCCTGCTCGGTCGGCATCCATGTGATTCTGGAAGAGCTGGGCCGGCCGTTCGAGCCCGTGCGGGTCTCGACGCGCGACGGCTCGAACCGCAAACCCGAATACCTGGCCATCAATCCCAAGGCGAAGGTGCCCGCGCTGATGCGCGACGACGGCACCGTGCTGACGGAATTCCCTGTCATCGCCTGGTGGCTCGCCCGCTCCAACCCCCAAGCCGCCCTCATCCCGGCCGATCTCGACGGCGAGGCGCGCGCGATGGAGTGGATGGACTACCTCTGCGGCACCGTTCACCCGCAGGGCTTCACCCGCCAGTTCCGCGCCGACCGCTTCGCGAAGGACGAGGCCGACCAGCCGCGGGTGATCGCCCAGGGCAAGGCCGCGGCCGAGGAATACCTGGCGCTGGTGGACAGCCGCCTCGCGGGCGATCCGTGGCTGCTGGCCTCGGGCTACTCCGTCGCGGACGCGGCGCTCTTCTTCCTCGAGAACTGGGCGGCCGGCCGCGCGGGAATGACGCTGCCGCCCAGGCTCGCGAAGCATCTCGCGGCCATGAAGGCCCGCCCCGCCGTCCAGCGCGCCCTCGCGCGCGAAGCCGTCTGACACGTCCACACAGGGAGAAAAGTCCATGAAGCTCTATTACGCCCCCGGCGCCTGCTCGCTCGGCATTCACGCCCTGCTCGAGGAAAGCGGCCAGCCCTATGAGGCCGAGTGGCTCAAGATCCGCGAAGGCGCGCAGTTCAAGCCGGAATTCACCTCGATCAACTCCAAGTCCAAGGTGCCGACGCTGGTGCGCGACGATGGCTCGGTCGTCACCGAGTTCCCGGCCATCGCCTATTGGATCGCCGCCAAGTTCCCGGCCGCGAAGCTGATGCCCGCGACCGCCGAGGACCAGGCTCGCGCCATCGAGGTGACTGACTACTGTGTCGCCACGCTGCACATGCAGGCCTTCTCCCGCATGTTCCGTCCCGAGAACTACGCCCCCTCCGCCGGCGACCACGAGGCCGTGAAGGAGAAGGGCAAGGAGATGTACCTGAAGGGCCTCGCCTGGCTCGACAAGGCGATCGAGGGCAAGCAGTACATGGCCGGCGACAGCTTCAGCTTCGGCGACGCCGCGCCCTTCTACGTCATCTTCTGGGCGAAGGAGCGGATGAAGCTCGACCTGCCCAAGAACGTCGCCGCCTATTACGAGCGCCTGCTGGCCCGTCCCGCCATCGCCAAGGCGATGAAGGACGAAGGCCTGCTCGCCGCTTGATCCTCTACGTCTCCACGCGCAGCTCCAGCATGGCGGCGAGGTTCGGCCTCGCGCTCTCGGGGCTGCGCGCGGAGGTCCGGGAGATCGGGCTGCGGAAGGGCGAGGGCCGGAAGCCGGCATACCTGGCCGTCAATCCGAAGGGTCAGGTGCCCGCGCTGGTGCTCGACGACGGAACGGTCGTCACCGAGACGCCCGCGATCCTGCTGGCGCTGGGGGAGATGGCGCCAGAAAGCGGGCTGATCCCGCAGGAGCGCGTGGCGCGCTGGCGCGTGGCCGAGTTCATGGCCTGGTGCTGCTGGCAGATCCCGCGCGGCTTCCAGCCAGGCTTCGCGCCGCATCGCTTCGGGCCCGCCCCGGCCGAGGGCGAGATCCAGCGCATGGCGCTGATCCGTGTCGAGGAGGCGCTGGCCTATCTCGACACCCAACTCGAGGGCCGCGACTGGGCGGTCGGCCAGGCCCCCACGGCCGCCGACTGCACCATCGTCCTGCTCACCATTTTCGCGGGGTTCCTGGGCGTGGCCCCTCCGGATAGTCTGATGGCGCACCGCAGGCGGCTCTTCGCCCTGCCCGCGCTCGCCGCAACGCTCGAGGCTGAAGGGTTCTCCGCATGAGACTCAATCCCATCCCCTTCTGGTTCCTCCGCCATGGGGAGACCGACTGGAACGCCGAGGGGCTGAGCCAGGGCAATACCGACATCCCGCTGAACCATGTCGGGATCATGCAAGCCAGGCGCGCGGCGAAGACGCTGAGCGTGGTGCCCATCAAGACGATCGTCTGCTCGCCGCTCAGCCGCGCCAAGGACACGGCCGAGATGGTGGCCGAGCAGCTGAAGCTCGGCGTCATCGTCGATGACGAGCTGCGCGAGGTCGAATTCGGCGAGCAGGAAGGCAAGCCGATGGGCGACTGGTACGACGACTGGATCGCCGGCACCTACACGCCCGTGGGCGCCGAGACTTTCTCCGCGCTCCGGGCCCGCGCCGTCAGCGCCATCAACCGTGCGACGGCGCTGCAGGCGCCCGTCCTGGTGGTGGCGCACGGGGCGCTCTGGCGCGCCTTCCGCTACGAGGCGGGGCTGCCCGCCAATGTCCGCACGCCCAACGCCCTGCCGCTTCACGTGAAGCCAGGCGAGAACGGCGAATGGGTCATCGACCAGCTCGAGCTCGTTCCGGAGTTCTGATCCATGGCGAAGGCGGAACCCGGTTGGCAGATCATCCGGGGCGGCCGCGTCGCCGACCCGGAGCTTCGCCGCGCGGCCCCGGCCGAGATCCTGATCCAGGACGGCATCATCCGGGAGGTGGGCGAGAGCCTGGCCGCGCCCGAAGGCACCGCGGTCGTGGATGCTTCCGGCTGCCTGCTGCATCCGGGGCTGGTGAACGCCCATGTCCATGGCCATGGCGGCCTGGGCCGCGGCCAGGGCGACCGCTGGTCGCTGGAGACGCTGCTGGCCTCGGCGCCCTGGGTGGGCGGCAGCCGCAGCCTGGCCGACAAGCGCCTCTCTACCCTGCTCTGCGCGGCCGAGATGGTCGCGAAGGGCTGCACCTGCGCCTATGACCTGACGACCGAGGTGCCCACCCCGACTGTCGAGGGGCTGGACGCCGTGGCCGATGCCTATTCGGCCGTGGGCATGCGCGCGGTGGTGGCGCCCATGGTCGCCGACCGCTCGCTCTACGAGGCCATTCCCGGCCTGCTCGACGCGCTCCCGGACAATCTGCGCCGCGAGGCGGAGAAGATCCGCCTGCGCCCCGCGCAGGAGACGCTCGCCGTCATGGCCCAGGCGCTGAAGCACTGGCGCTGGAACGCCGAGGACATCCGCTTCGCCGTGGCGCCGACCATCCCGCATCACTGCACGCGGGAATTCCTCTGCGGCTGCCGGGACCTCGCGCGGGAATACGGCGTGGGCCTGCACAGCCATGTGGCCGAGAGCAAGGTCCAGGCCGTCGTCGGCATGTCCACCTACGGCCGCACGCTGACACAGCACATGGACAGCCTCGGCCTCATCGGGCCGCAATTCACGGTCGCGCACGGCGTCTGGCTGGACGATGAGGATCTGAAGCTGCTGGCGGACCGGGGCGCGTCCATTGCGCACAACCCGGCCTCCAACATGAAGCTCGGCAACGGCATGTTCCGGCTGAAGCGGGCGCTGGATCTCGGTGTGAATGTCGGGCTCGGCACGGATGGCGTGACCAGCGGCGACAATTGCAACATGTACGAGGCGATGCGCCTCGCCGCCTTCACCTCTCACGTGCAGACGCCGGTGCCGCAGAACTGGGCGACGGCCGAGCAGGTCTATCGCGCGGGCACGCTCGGCTCGGCGCGGGCGGCGGGCTTCGACGACCTGGGCGCGATCGCGCCGGGGATGAAGGCCGACATCGTCTTCCTCGATCTCGTGAAGCCGCACTGGATGCCGCACAACTCCACGATGAACCAGCTGGTCCACGCCGAGGATTCGACCGGCGTGCGGCATGTGATGATCGGCGGGCGCTTCGTCTATCGCGACGGCCGCCACACGCTCATCGACCTCGCGAAGCTGGTGGACGAGGCGGAGGCCGCGCGGGACCGGCTGGAGGCTGCGAACGCCCAGCAGAAGGCGCTGTTCGAGCTGCTGGAGCCGGTTGTGGCGAGCTTCTGCTCCGGCCTCGCGTCGCGGCCCTACCACCTGTCGCGCTACATGTGCGACGCCCCGAATTCGGGCGTCTAGAGCAACCCGCCCAGGATCTGGCCGCCGCGCATCTCGCGGGGCGCGCCGGTCGTGCCCGGGAAGCTGATCGGCAGGCCCCGCGCCGTGCGCGCGGCCAGGATGGCGAAGCACTGCGCCTCCAGCGCATCGCCGTTCCAGCCCGCGACCTCCACGGGCCGCACCGGCTCGCTCAGCGTAGCTTGCAGTGCCCGCATCATCGCCGGGTTCCGCCTTCCGCCGCCCGCGACCAGCCATTGCAGCGGCGGTTCTGGGAAATGGCGCGCGGCCGCCGCCACGCAGACGGCGGCGAAGGCCACCAGGGTGGCCGCGCCATCCTGGGGCGAGAGCGCCTGGGCGCCGGCCTCGCGCAACGCGCGGTCGAAATCGAGCCGGTCCAGCGACTTGGGCGGCTCCTGCGCCAGATAGGGGTGGCCCATCAGCCGGCCGAGCACGGCGCCATCCGCGTGGCCCGCCAGGGCCAGATGCCCGTTCTTGTCATAGTCGCGCCCCAGCGAGCGCTTGGCCCAATCGTCGAGGGGGCCATTGGCCGGGCCCGTGTCGAAGGCCATCAGCTCGCCGTCGGCGCCCAGATAGGTGACGTTCCCGACCCCACCCAGGTTCAGCACCGCAAGCGGCTTCGGAAGCCCCGCGGCCAGCGCGGCATGGGCAATGGGCACCAGCGGTGCCCCCTGCCCGCCCGCCGCCACGTCTGCCGTGCGGAAGTCATAGGCCACGGAAAGTCCGGTGCTTCGCGCCAGCAGCTGCGCGTCGCCGATCTGCCAGGTGTAGCCCCGGGCATTCGCGCCATCGCCCGGCCGGATGGGGCGGTGCAGGATGGTCTGGCCGTGGAAGCCGATCAGCTCGGCTTCCGGGAGCCCGGCCCGGGCGGCCTCCACCGCCACGCGCGCCACAGCCGCCGCATGGCGGTCCGTGAGGCGCCCCGTGCAGTCGAGCAGGAAGGGGTCGTCGGCCGAAAGGTTGGGCGCCAGTTCCAGCAGGCGCCGCAGGTCGCGACGGAGCGCAGGCTCATAGGGAACCGTCAACGCCGGGCCCAGCTGGCCCACGCGCTCCCCATCCGTCTCCACCCATGCGGCGTCCACCCCGTCGAGCGAGGTTCCGCTCATCAGGCCCACGATTCTCAACATCGGCGGATTGTGCTACGCCGCACGCCCTTACGCCAATCGGGTCCTACGGCATGTCTGCGCGAAACTTCATCGAGATCGTCCGCGAACGCGGCTTCATCAACCAGGTCACGGACGAGGCGGGGCTGACCGCGCGTTTCGCCGAGGGTCCCGTCGCCGCCTATATCGGCTTCGACGCCACGGCCGACAGCCTTCATGTCGGCCATCTCGTGCCCATCATGCTGCTGCGCTGGCTGGCCACCACGGGCAACCGACCGGTCGTCCTCATGGGCGGCGGAACGACCAAGATCGGCGATCCGTCCGGCCGCGACGAGACGCGCATGATCCTGACCGAGGAGCGGATCGAGGAGAACAAGCGCAGCATCCTGCGCGCCTTCGACAATCTGCTGACCTTCGGCGACAAGCCCGGCACGGCCATCATGCTCGACAATGCCGAGTGGCTGGACCAGCTGCGCTACATCCCGTTCCTGCGCGAGGTCGGACGGCACTTCAGTGTGAACCGCATGCTGACCATGGACAGCGTGCGCCTGCGCCTGGAGCGCGATCAGCCGCTGACCTTCATCGAATTCAACTACATGCTGCTGCAGAGCTACGACTTCGTGGAGCTGAACCGCCGCCAGGGCGTGACGCTGCAAATGGGCGGCAGCGACCAGTGGGGCAACATCGTGCTCGGCGTCGACCTGCTGCGCCGCATGGACCAGAAGGAGGCCTTCGGTCTCACCGTACCGCTCATCACCACGGCTTCCGGCGCCAAGATGGGCAAGACGGCCGCGGGTGCCGTGTGGCTGAACGCCGACCGTGTCTCGCCCTACGACTACTGGCAGTTCTGGCGCAACGCCGAGGATGCCGATGTGGGACGATTCCTCGCCCTCTTCACCGAGCTGCCGATGGACGAGGTCCGCCGCCTGGGTGCGCTCCAGGGGTCCGAGGTGAACGAGGCCAAGAAGATCCTCGCCACCGAGGCGACCGCGCTGCTGCATGGCCGCGCCGCCGCCGACCAGGCCGCCGAGACGGCCCGCCTCGCCTTCGAGCAGGGCGCGGCCGCCGAGACGCTGCCCACCATTACCGCCGCCCTGCCCGCGACGCTGGCCGACCTCCTGGTCAGCGCCGGCCTCGCCGCCAGCAAGGGGGAGGCCCGGCGCCTGGTGGCGCAGAACGGCATCCGCCTCAACGACGACACGGTCAGCGACGCGCAGCGGGCCGTGACTGCCGACGATTTGCGCGACGGGGCTGCGAAGCTCTCGGCGGGGCGGAAGAAGCACGTGCTGGTGCGGGCGGCGTAGCCACCGCCCCACCATGGAAGCAGCGGTTGCCACGGAGCGAATCCCTCAGCTCCGCGGGCACGGCGGCCACGTTGTCGGCTGCCGCGAGCCGCGCGCGCCCATCCGCGGACCATTGCGCGGGCCGGATGCTCGGGTTCGCGAAGCTGCCGCTGATCTGCATAGGCACATCGAGTGCCCAGAAGCTCGTGGTGTCGCGCTGGCTGCCGATCACCGCGTCCAGCGTGCGGCGGTTCAGGTCGAACGTCGCCATGCCGCCGACCGAGCCGGTCCCGGCCTGGATACGCAAAGGCGACAGCTCGCCCCGGCCGGCCCGGATATGCACGACGCCCAGCAGGCAGGAAATCGGCGTCCGGCCGCTCGCCGTGCGAAAGAGCGCCCGGATGTCGGTCGAGGCGAGCTCGATCACCTGGCGGTCGATCATCCCCTGCGGCATGGAAACCACCGCCGAGATATCGGCCGTGCTGGAGATGCCGTTCAGGGTCTGGCCCTGCCCCGTCGCCGCCGCGATGGCCTCCACGCGCCCGGAAAGCGGCAGCGACCGCAGTCCGAAGGCGCGGCGCAGCGTGTCGAGGTCACCCTCCCGCAGGCGGACGCCCGCCGTCACCGCGACCTGATCGCCTGGCCGGGTCTCGATCTGTCCCGCGGCGGTGATGCGCGCTCCGAAGGCCCGCATCTCGAGCTCGTCCACCACCACGCGGTCAGCGGTCGTCGCGGCCTGCAGGCGCACGGCCGTGGCCCGCAGATCGCCATAAGCGAGGCTCCCCGCCGTAAGCCGTGCCTCGATCAACGGGTCGGGCGTGGGGCTGACGAAGCGCCGCAGGTCGATATCCGTGTTGTCGCCGCCCCGCTCAGGCCCGCCCAGGATGCGGTTGAGGTCGAGCGCCTCGAAGCCGAGGTGCGCGACGAGGCGGTCGGGCTGGCCGCTTCCTCCCTCGCGCAGCTCCAGGAGATCGCCGGCGACCTTCTCGTTCGCCAGTTCACCGGTGACGCGGCGCAGGCGCCACAGGTCGCCCTCGCGCTGGAAATCGCCCTCCAGGCGAACCGGCGCATGAAGCCGCCCCTCGATCTCGCCGATGGCCAGCAGGCCCTGCGGGTCCGGCGCGTGGAAGCTCAGATGCCCTGAGATCCCGTCGAAATTGAGGGGGTCGGTGGCGGTGCCGCGCAGGCGGAGGGTCGTGTCCCGACTTTGGGCCGTCAGGTCGAAGGGAAACGGCTTTTCCCAGTCCCAGAGTTGCTCGAAGCTGCCGAGACGGGTCTCCAGCCGCAGGGGAATCCGGTTGTAGGCGCCCTGTGCGTTCAGCTGCACGGGCTGGTCGGACCCCCCGGTTTCCAGTGAGACGTCATCGAGGCCGATGCGCAGCGTCCTGCCGCTGCTGGTGCGAACCAGCACCTCGCTGCGGGTCATGGTGACGCGGGGAACATAGGGAAAGTCCCGTCGCGATTCCGGCTGCGGCCCCGAGGGGCCAGGCGCCACCGGGTCCTCCCCGCCGAGGCGCCAGTTTCTGCGACGGCCGGGTGCGCGCTCCAGCAGCAGGGACATGCCCTCGACCGCCGCGCCATGCACGACGGCCTCGCCGCGCAGCACCAGCGGCAGCAGCTCCACCTCGGCGGAAAGGGCCGCTACCTCCAGCATCTCGGGCCGGCTCCCGCCTTCGATGTTGGCGAGCTTCACGCCGCGCATGGCGATGCTCAGCGTCAGCCCGGGCGTGATCCGCAGGCTTTCCACCTCCACGCGGCGTCCGGCCGCCCGGGTGAGATAGGGCGAAGCGTAGGAGGCGAGCTCGACGCCCGGCAGCGCGAACCACGCGGCGACGACGGCCGACACCAAAAGGGCCGAGAGCGCCGAGAAGCCGATGATGAGGAGGCGCCACAAGCCCAACAATCCTTATCCACTATGGGATATCACCGAACGCCGTGACATTCCATGGAGTTGCGTCCGCCCCTCTCGCCCTCCCGTACATGCCATGCCATCATCCGGACAAATCGAGGAAGAATGTCCAATGGCAGATCCCAGCCTGATCATCCGCGGCGGAACCGTCGTGGATGGGACCGGCGCCGCGCCTTATGAGGCCGATATCGCGCTCGACGGCGCGCGCATCGCGGCGATGGGCCGCAACCTCTCCGTCCCCCGCGGGACGGAGGAGATCGATGCCCGCGGACACCTTGTCACGCCCGGTTTCGTGGACATCCACACGCATTACGACGCGCAGGTCACCTGGACCTCGCGCATCCTCTCATCCTCGCTGCACGGCGTAACGACGGCGCTGCTGGGCAATTGCGGCGTGGGCTTCGCCCCTTGCCGGCCGGATAGCCGCGACATGCTGGTGAAGCTGATGGAAGGGGTGGAGGACCTGCCCGAGGTGGTTCTGACCGAGGGCCTGCCCTGGAACTGGGAAAGCTTCCCCGACTATCTGAACGCGCTGGACAGCCGCCCCTACGATATGGACATCGCCACGCAGGTGCCGCACGCTGCGCTCCGCGTCCATGTCATGGGCCGCCGCGGTTTCGAGCGCGAGCCCGCCACGGCCGAGGACCGCGCCGAGATGGCCCGCCTGGCCCGCGAGGGCATCGCGGCGGGCGCCCTGGGCTTCTCCACCTCCCGCGCCATCGCCCACAAGACGCTGGCGGGCGAGCCCACGCCGACCCTGGGTGCGGCCGAGATCGAGCTCGCGGAGATCGCGGGCGGGCTCGGCGGCGGCTGGATGCAGCTGATCTCCGACTTCGACGACCCGGCGGAGGAAGAGTGGGAGCGGCTGATGCGGATCGCCCGCATCGCCAGGCGGCCCATGACCTTCTCGCTGCTACAGCGCGAATCCCGCCCGGAATTCTGGCGCTGGATACTGGACAAGGTCAGCGAGGCCAATGCCGAGGGCATCCCCATCACCGGCCAGGTGATGGGCCGGCCGGTCGGGCTCATGTTCGGCTGGGAGCTGTCGCAGCACCCCTTCCTGACCCGTGCCGGATACCAGGAAGTGGCGCATCTCCCCATCGCCGAGCGGGTCGAGGCCCTGCGCGACCCCGGCCGTCGCGCGCGCATCCTGGCCGAGCAGACTGAGGATCCGGCACTGCGCGCCCGCCTCAACAACTACGCCCGCCTCTACAAGCTGACGCCGGACTACGAGCCTCCGCCGGAGGCCAGCGTGCTGGAGCAAGCCAGGGCCCAGGGCCGCGACCCCGAGGACCTCTGCTACGACTGGATGATGGAGGAAGGCGGCCGCGCTATCCTCAACCGCCCGCTTCTGAACTACGCCTACGGGAACCTCGACGTGATCCGCGAGATGGTCACTCATCCGCACACGCTCATGGGCCTCGGCGATGGCGGGGCGCATGTCGGCTATATCTGCGACGCCTCCGCCCAGACCCATATGCTGACCCATTGGGCCCGCGACCGCGCCCGCGGCAATAAGCTGCCTGTCGAATTCGTGGTGAAGCGGCTGTCCTCGGACAACGCCTCGGCGCTGGGGCTTCACGACCGCGGCGTCCTGAAAGTCGGCAAGAAAGCCGATCTCAATGTCATTGATTTTGAAGCTTTGACGATCGAGCGTCCGAACATGCGCTACGACCTGCCCGCGGGCGGCAAGCGGCTCGTTCAGGGTGCCAAGGGCTATGCTGCCACCATCCTCTCCGGCCAAGTCACGCAGCGGCACGGGGAATTCACAGAGGCCCTGCCGGGCCGCCTCATCCGGGGAGCCAAGTCATGAGCCAGCACGATCTCGTCATCCGCGGCGGACAAGTCATCGATGGAACCGGAACACCGGGCTTCCGGGCGGATATCGCCATACAGGACGGGCAGATCGTCCAGGTGGGCGAGGTCAAGGGCAAGGGGCGGGAGGAGATCGACGCCACCGGCCTCGTGGTCGCGCCGGGCTTCGTCGATATTCACACGCATTATGACGGGCAGGCCGTGTGGGACAGCCACCTCGCCCCCTCCGCGATCCATGGCGTGACCACGGCCCTCATGGGCAATTGCGGCGTGGGCTTCGCCCCCTGCCGCGCCGAGGACCGCGACACGCTCATCGCCCTGATGGAAGGCGTCGAGGATATCCCCGGCCCGGTCCTGCACGAGGGGCTGAACTGGTCCTGGGAAAGCTTCCCCGAATACCTCGACGCGCTGGATCGCAAGGAGCGCGACATCGACATCGGCGCCCTGCTGCCCCACGGCGCGCTGCGCGTGCATGTGATGGGGGAGCGCGCGCTGGAGCTGGAGAACGCCACCCCGGCCGAGATCGAGGCGATGCGCCGCCTCACCGCCGAGGCCGTCAAGGCCGGCGCCTTCGGTGTCAGCACCAGCCGCACCATCAGCCACAAGACGCTGGCGGGCGATCCGACGCCGACGCTCAAGGCGCAGGAGGAGGAGCTGGCGGGCCTGGCCCACGGGCTCACTGAGGGCGGGGGCGGACTGGTGGAGATCGTCTCCGACTGGAACACGCCGGACCCGGCCACGGAATTCGCCATCGTCCGCCGCGTTTCGGAGGCCTCGGGCCGGCCTGTGGTGTTCTCGCTGACCGCACGGCATGACCGCACCGAGGCCTGGAAGGAGCTGCTGGCCCTCTCCGACAAGGCGGCCGATGACGGGCTCAGCATCCGCCCGGTCTTCCCGCCGCGGCCCATCGGCATCCTGCTCGGGCTGGTCGGTAGCCAGAATCCCTTCTCGGGCTGCCCTTCCTACAAGGAGATCGGCCACCTGCCGCCGGCCGAGCGCGCGGCCGCGATGCGCGATCCGGCACGCCGGGCCAAAATGCTGCAGGAAGACCGGGTTGCGGGCTCCAACTTCCCTCTCATCACAAGATTGAGCTGGGAGCGGATGTTTCCGTTCGGAAATCCCCCCGACTACGCCCCCACCCGCGACAAGAGCTTCGGCGCTCAGGCCGAGCGCGAGGGCCGCAGGCCGGAAGAGGTGGTCTATGATTTCCTCGCCGACGGCGAAGGTGCCAACTTCATCTTCGCACCGCTCACGAACTTTGCGGACTATACCCTTGATGCGTCAGCAGAATGCATCCGGCATCGCAATGCCATCATCGGGCTTTCGGATGGCGGGGCGCATGTCGGCTTCATCTCCGACGGCAGCTTCCCGACCTTCGTCCTGATGCACTGGACCAAGAACGGCTTCTCGCTGGAGGAGCTGATCCGTCGCCAGACGAGCGACACCGCCCGCGCCATGGGGTTGAACGACCGCGGCGTGCTGGCCCCGGGCTACCTGGCTGACATCAACCTGATCGCGACGGACGAGCTCGGGCTGGAACAGCCCCGCATGCTCCACGACCTGCCGGCAGGCGGGAAGCGGTTGATGCAGGGGGCGCGGGGGTATCGCGCCACCATCAAGCGTGGCGTCGTGACCTACCGGAACGGCAAGGCGACCGGCGCCTTGCCGGGCAAGCTGCTACGCCGAGGCCGCTAGGGCGGCTTCGACGCGCAGCGCCGCGTCCAGGGCCGCCCGGCCCTGGACGCCATTCGCCTCGTAGGCGCCGCCGCCGATCGCGGCCATGAAGGCGGCCTGCTCGGCTTCCAGGCTGTCATGATCCACCCAGCTTCGCCGGGTCAGGCCCCAGCCGGGCATGTTCTCCACCTCGACCTCGCCGTCGGGAGCCAGGAATTCGAGGCTGCGGGCCAGGAAGTCGACCCGCATCTCCCCCTCGGGGCCGAGCAGCCGCAGCTTGCGCTCCAGCCCCACGGCCACGCGGCTCGCGGTCACCTGGGCCTGGGTGCCGTCGGCGAAGCGCAGCTGGGCCACTGCCCAGTCGGGCAGCTTGGTCATGACGCTGCCGCCCACCGCCCGCACCTCGGCCAGCGGTGCCGGGACTAGGGAGAGGATCAGGTCCAGGTCGTGGATCATCAGGTCCAGCACCACGGAGACATCCAGGCTGCGCGGCCGGAAGGGCGCCACCCTCGTCGCCTCCAGCGCCACCAGCCGCCGGCCGGAAAGGCTTTCCCGCAACGTCTGGATGGCCGCCGAATGGCGCTCGATCTGCCCGACCATCAGCGTCAGGCCTCGCTCGGCGGCGAGCGCGATGAGCCCGTCGGCCTCCGCCAGCGTCGCCGTGATGGGCTTCTCCACGAAGACATGCTTGCCCGCACGCAGGGCCGCATCGGCCAGGCGCGCATGATGGAGCGTAGGAGTCGCGACGATCACCGCATCCGATGCCGCCAGCAGGGCCTCGGCGCCCAGCACCTCGCAGCCGGCCTCGCCCGCGACCAGCGCCGCGCGGGCCGCATCCGGGTCGTGCAAGCCGGAAAGATGCCCTGATTTCCCGAGCTTGAGCGCGTGGAAGCGGCCGAAATGCCCGGCGCCGAAGATGCCGACCTTGGGAGATTTCATGGGCTTTCCCTACTCCTTTCCGGGCGAGGCTTGCATCCCCCCCTCCCCCTCGTCATGTTCCGCCCGGATCGCTGGTCGAGGTATTTCTCCCTCATGATGTATTTCGCGCGCTGGAAGACAGCCGCCATTCTTCTGGTTTGCCTGCTGGGCGTGCTCGTCAGCCTGCCCAACCTCCTGCCGCGCTCGGCCTTCCCGAGCTGGGTGCCGGTTCGGCAGATCTCGCTCGGCCTCGATCTGCGCGGCGGCTCCTACCTGCTGCTGGAGGTCGATACGACCGTCCTGCTGCGCGAGCGGCTGGAAGGCCTGGTCGAGGGCGCGCGCCGCGGCATGGTCCAGGCCAATCCCCGCATCGCCTACACCGCTCTCACCACGCAGCCCGACCAGCGGCGCATGTCCCTGCGCGTCACCGACCCGGCGCAGCGCGACAACGCCCTCCGCATCCTGCGCGAGCTCGCCAATCCCGTGACCGTCGGCGGCGGAGCCCAGGCGCCGGACATCGAGGTGGCGGCGACGCCGGACGGGCTCGTCACGGCCACCGTCACCGAGGCGGGCCTGCGCGCCAAGGCCACCAGTGCCGTCGAGCAATCCATCGAGATCGTCCGCCGCCGCATCGACGAGACCGGCGTGGCCGAGGCGCTGATCGCCCGCCAGGGTCAGAACCGCATCCTCGTCCAGCTTCCCGGCGTCGAGGACCCGGGCCGCATCAAGGACCTGCTGGGCCGCACCGCCCGGATGACGTTCCACCTCCTGGACGAGACCGCGAACCTCCAGGCCCCCACGCCGCCGCCGGGCGTGCTCTTCCTCAGCGGGGAGCAGGCGGGCGAGCGCTATGCCGTGCGCCGGCGCGTGGAGGTGGACGGCGCCGACCTCACCGACGCCCGCGCCGCGCAGGACACGCGCTCGGGCGAGTGGGTGGTGAACTTCACCTTCAACAGCGTCGGCACCCGCCGCTTCAGCGAGGTCACGCGCGCCAATGTGGGCCGGCCCTTCGCCATCGTCCTCGACGAGAAGGTGATCACCGCCCCCAATATCCGCGAGCCCATCACGGGCGGCCGCGGGCAGATCAGCGGCAACTTCAACGTCCGCAGCGCGAACGACCTCGCGGTGCTGCTGCGCGCCGGCGCCCTTCCCGCGCCGCTCACCGTCGTCGAGGAACGGACGGTCGGGCCCGAGCTCGGCGCCGATGCCATCCGCGCGGGCATGATCAGCCTCGCCGCCGGCGCGGCCTTCGTCTTCCTCTACATGGGCTTCGCCTACGGCCTCTTCGGCTGGTTCGCGAATATCGCGCTGGCAGTGAACATCATTCTGATGGTCGCCTTCCTCTCGCTGCTCGAAGCGACGCTGACCCTGCCCGGCATCGCGGGCGTGGTGCTGACGCTGGGCACCGCGCTGGACGCGAACATCCTGATCAATGAACGCATCCGCGAGGAGGTGAAGGTCGGCAGGTCGCCCATCAGCGCGCTGGAGGCTGGCTACACCAAGGCCTCCGGCACGATCATGGATTCGAACCTGACGAACCTGATCGCCATGGCCTGCCTCTATGGCTTCGGCTCGGGCCCGGTGAAGGGCTTCGCGGTCACGGTCGCCATCGGCACCATCGTGCAGATGTGGACGGCCACCGTGCTGACGCGCCTCATGGTCGTCTACTGGTACCGCTGGACGAAGCCGAAGGAGCTCCCGGTGCTGGAGCGCCCGGGCCTCTCCTTCCTGCAGCGCCTGGCCCGCCCGCTGTTCCGCATCTGCCCCGACGTCACGAAGATCCGCTTCATGCGGGGCGCCGTGATGGGCCTGATCGTCTCCGGCGTGCTGTCCACCGCCTCCCTGGTCGGTGCGTTCTATCCCGGGCTGGAGAAGGGCATCGACTTCAAGGGCGGCATCGTCATGGAGGTCCGCACCCAGGGCCCCGCCGACATCAATGGCCTGCGCGCCGCTACCGGCGCGCTGAACCTCGGCGATGTCGGGCTGCAGCAGTTCGGCGACGACAGCACGCTGCTCGTCCGCCTGCCTGCCCCGGCCGAGGAGGCGCAGACCCAGCCTGTCGTCAGCCGCGTCCGCGCGGCACTGGAGCAGGCCTCCCCCGGCATTCGCGTGATGCGCGTGGAGGCGGTCGGCAACCGCGTCTCCGACGAGCTCTTCATCGGCGGCCTGCTGGCGCTCGGCCTCAGCCTGCTGGCGATGCTGATCTACATCTGGGTGCGCTTCGAGTGGCAGTTCGCCATCGCGGCCATCATCACCCTGGTCCTCGACACCACGAAGACCATCGGCTTCATGGTGCTCTTCCAGATCGAGTTCAATCTGACGACGATCGCGGCCATCCTCACCGTCATCGGCTTCTCGGCCAACGACAAGGTCGTGGTCTTCGACCGCATGCGAGAGAACCTGCGCAAGTTCAAGACGATGCCGCTTCAGGAGCTGGTGGACCTCTCGATCAACGAGACGCTGAACCGGAGTCTCGGCACCTCCATGACGCTGCTGCTCTCCGCGCTGCCGCTGGCGCTCTTCGGCGGCGACACGCTGGCGGGCTTCGCCTGGGTGATGGTCTTCGGCATCGTCGTCTCGGCCTCCTCCTCGGTCTTCATCGCGGCGCCGATCGTGCTGTTCAGCGGCCGCCATTCGCTGCGCCGCGGCGAACCCGCACCTGCGGCACCCAAGGGCCAAACCGCCATCCGCTGATTGAGTCGAAGTGGAAAAGGTGTAGGCTCGCCGCCATGATCATGGTTCCGGCCCTTGACCGGTCTTGAGACCCGCCAAGGGTCCGGGACCGTCCAGCCCGCTGCGCGCGCAGCCGGGAGGGGCCGTGTCCTGGTCATCGCGCAGGACGCCCAGCTGATCGGGCCGGTGATCCGCGCCGTGGATCACCTCGGCGGGCCCGAGCCTCTGGTACTGCGATCCCAGTCCGACGTGCTGGAGGCGGTGGTCGCCAACCTCGCGGATTTCGTCCACGTCCTCATCGAGGACACCGCGCTTCCCATCGAGCAGCCGCTGATCGACGCGCTGGCCGAGGCCTCGCCCCGCGCGCGCATCACGGCGTTGAACCTGCACACCGTGTCGTCGGAAGACGGGGGCTTTCTCGTCGGCGTCCTGGCCGGCACGCGCGACCTCGCGCACCAGCCGCGCATGCCCGGCCGCAACGATGTGCCGGATCGCACGAACTCCGAGCGGCTGCTGCTGCGCTATCAGCCCATCGTCGATTCGCGGACACGCCGTCTCGTGATGGTGGAGGCCCTGGCCCGCTGGCGCAGCGAGCCGGTCGCGCTCACGCCCATGAACTTCGTGCCGGCCATGGAGCAGATGGGCCTCTCCCGCCTGCTCGCCGCGGCCGTGACCCGCATCGCGGCGCGGGACCTCGCACGGATGGGCCCGCGGGTGCATATCCCGGTCTCCGTGAACCTGCCCGCCTCCGAACTGGAGAAGCGGGATGTCGCGGATTGGATCGGCCGCGAGATCCGGCGGGCACGCCTCCCGCGCCGGCGGCTGGCCATCGAACTTACCGAAACCATGCCGGTGACGGACCGCTCACGCCTCGCGCGGTCGCTTCAGCGGCTGACGGCGGGCGGCCACCAGATTTTTCTGGACGACCTGCTGCTGGACGACAGCCGCCTGCGCCTGCTCTCCCTTCCCTTCCATGGTGTGAAGCTGGACCGCAGCCTGGTGATGAAGCTGCCGCGTTCCGCTCGGGCCCGGCAGCTGGTGCTCCGGCTCACCCGGCAGGGGATCGCCATGACGGCGGAAGGGGTGTCCACCGCCGCGCAGATGCGCCAGCTCCGCCACCTAGGCGTCGCGCGGGTTCAGGGTTTCGGGATCGGCCGGCCGCTGCCCATCGGGGCGCTGCCGGCCTGGAACGAACGTTGGCGAGGCAGGCCGCCGAAAGCGTTTCAGCCGTAGGCTTCGGTGTAGAGCGCCATGATCTGCGTGGCATCGGGCACGCGCGGATTGTTGGCGGGGCTGCCTGAGGCCAGCGCCTGCTCGGCCATGAGCGGCAGCAGCCCGTTCCACTTGTCCTCGCCGATGCCATAGGCGCGCGGCGTCGGCACCTCCAACTCCCGGTTCAGGGCGCGCAGCTCTTCCATCAGGCGGGTTCCGGCGAGCTGGTCCGCATCGTCCGGCTCGGCCACGCCGATGCAGCGGGCGGCGGCGGCGTAGCGCGGCAGAGCCTGGTTCAGGCCGAAAGCCGTGACGGCGGGCAGCAGCATCGCGTTGGAGAGCCCGTGCGGCACGTGGAAATGCGCGCCGATGGGGCGCGACATGCCATGGACCAGCGCGACCGACGCGTTGGAGAAGGCGAGCCCCGCGAGCGTCGCGCCCATCATCATCGCCTCGCGCGCCGCCGCGTCCTCGGCATCGCGATAGACCCGGCGGAGGTTCGGGCCGATGAGGCGCATCGCGCGCTCGGCAAACATGTCGGAGACCGGGTTGGCCCGCTTGCTGACATAGGCCTCCAGCGCATGGGTCAGGCTGTCGATGCCCGTATCGGCCTTGGTGCGGGCAGGGACGGTCTTGGTCAGCTCATGATCGACCACGGCGGCCAGCGGCAACGCGCCGAGCCCCGCGATCAGCATCTTCTCGTCGCGGGCGACATCGGTGATGACGGTGAAGCGCGTAGCCTCGCTGCCCGTGCCGGCGGTGGTGGGCACGCAGATGACGGGAAGCGCGCCCTGGTCGGCGGCGTAGGGGACCTTGAACTGGCTCATGGGCGTGCCCTCCGGCGCCGCGCCGAGGATCGCCATAGCCTTGGCCGTGTCCATCGGGCTGCCTCCGCCGAAGCCCACCAGCACGTCGAAATCGCCGGCCTTCATCACCGCCACGCCGGCGGCGACGACCGTGTCGGTCGGGTCAGGCACGGTTTCGTGGAACACGGCCGGCGCAAAGCCCGCCGCGCGGAGCGGCGCGAGGCATTTCTCGACGGTGCCGGAACTCACCATCCACGGGTCGGTCACGACCAGCGGGCGGGAAAGGCCGAACTGCTTCAGCACCTCACCCAGGCGGGACAGCGTGCCCCCGCCGATGAGAAGCTGGCGGGGGGATACGATCATCGTGCTCATGTCCGGACGTTAGACGGGCTTGTCCGGTCTGGGAATCACCCTTCCGCCGCCGCCGCATAGAGAGCGAGGCGCTGCGACGCCTTCTCCGTGAGGCCGCCCGAGAAGTCGAGATCCGGCGGCGGCAGCTGGTCCGCCAGGTGGCAGGCCACGCCGTTGGTCAGCACCGGATCCTTCTCCTTGCAGACCTGCTGGGCATAGGGGCAGCGCGTGTGGAAGCGGCAGCCCGGGGGCGGGTTCAGCGGGCTCGGCAGATCGCCGCCCAGCGGCTTGACCTTGCCGCGCCGCGCCGGGTCCGGATGCGGAATCGCGGCCAGCAGCGCGCGCGTATAGGGATGGCGCGGATTTGCGAAAAGCTCGCGCTTCTCGGCGATCTCCACGATGCGGCCGAGATACATGACCGCGATCCGATCCGCGACATGCTTCACCACCGCGAGATCATGCGCGATGAAGAGGTAGGACAGCCCCAGCCGCTTCTGCAGGTCGCGCAGCAGGTTCACCACCTGAGCCTGGATCGACACGTCGAGCGCCGAGACCGGCTCGTCGCAGATCACCACATCGGGCTCCACCGCGAGCGCGCGCGCGATGCCGATGCGCTGGCGCTGGCCGCCACTGAACTCATGCGCGAAGCGCTGGGCGTGATAGGGCGCGAGGCCCACCAGGCGCAGCAGCTCCTCTGCCCGCGCGCGGCGGGAGGCCGGGTCTCCGATGCCATGGACCTCCATGGGCTCCATGATCGTCTCGCCCACCGACAGGCGTGGATTGAGCGAGGCATAGGGGTCCTGGAAGACGATCTGGGCGCGGCGGCGGAAGGCTTTCAGCTCGGCGCCGGAGAGCTTCGTCACCTCCGCGCCCTCGAACCGCACGCTGCCGGCGCTCGGCTCGATAAGCTGCAGGACCAGCCGTGCGGTGGTGGACTTGCCGCAGCCGCTCTCACCTACCAGGGCCAGGGTCTCCCCCCGCTTCATCTTGAAGGAGACGCCGTCCACGGCGCGCACCACGCCGATCTGCTTCGCACGGATCAGGCCCGCACGGACGGGGTAATGCTTGGCGAGGCCCTCGACCTCGAGCAGGGTCTCGCTCATGCCGCGACGCTCTCTTCGATCGGCGCGCGCAGGCAGGCGGCCTCGTGCCCGGGGATGATGGTCCGCAGCATGGGAACTTCCGAACGGCAGGTCTCCGTGGCGAAGGGGCAGCGCGGGTTGAACCGGCAGCCGCTGGGCAGCGCGAAGGGCGGCGGCACGGAGCCGCGGATAGCCAGCAGCCGCTCGCGCTCCTCGTCCAGCCGGGGTACGGAGCCGAGCAGGCCCAGCGTGTAGGGATGCTGCGGATCCTCGAACAACGCGCGTGCGGAAGTCCGCTCCACCACGCGGCCGGCGTACATCACCGCCACGTCGTCCGCCATCTCCGCCACGACGCCGAGATCGTGGGTGATGAGGATGATGGACATCCCCGTCTCGGCCTGGAGGTCGCGGAGCAGCTCCAGGATCTGCGCCTGCACCGTGACGTCGAGCGCGGTCGTCGGCTCGTCGGCGATGAGCAGGCGCGGCGAGCAGGCGAGCGCCATGGCGATCATGACGCGCTGGCGCATGCCGCCGGAAAGCTGGTGCGGATATTCGTCGAAGCGGCGCTCGGGCGACGGGATGCGGACGCGCTTCAGCGCGGCGATCCCGCGTTCCCGCAACTCGGCCTTGCTCGCCTTGGGTTCGTGGACGCGGATACCCTCGGTGATCTGGAACCCGACCGTGTGGACCGGGTTCAGCGAGGTCATCGGCTCCTGGAAGATCATGCCGATGTCGCGGCCGCGCACCTGGCGCATCTCCGAGTTGGAAAGGCCTGCGAGGTCCCTGCCCTCCAGCAGCACGCGGCCCGAGGCGATGCGCCCCGGATGCGCGATGAGCCGCATGATGGAGAGCGAGAGCACGGACTTCCCGCAACCGCTCTCGCCCACGATGCCGAGCGTGCGGCCACGCTCGACTTCCAGCGAGACGCCGTCCACGGCCGTGACCTCGCTGCCGGAGGTGCGGAAGACGGTCCGCAGCTCCTCGACGCGCAACAGGGGTTGGGTCACAGCCACTTGAAGGTCGGCACCGCGATCTTGTCCGCCGTCCGGTGCGCCCAGTCGCGCTCCGGCACCTGGGCGACAATGCGCTTCTGGGCTTCCGACAGCGCCAGGGCCGCCGCCTTGAAGTCCATCGTCATCACCTGGCCGTCCTTCACCACCTGCTGGCCGTCCACATAGACGTCGCGGATGGCGCGGTCGCCGGCGGCGTAGATCAGCGCGCGCACCGGATCGTGGTTGGGCTGCATGCGGGGGTGGGTCGCGTCCACCAGCACGAAGTCCGCGCGGCAGCCGGCCGCGAGGCGGCCGATGTCGTCCCGGCCCAGCGCCCGCGCGCCGCCGATCGTCGCGGCGTCGAAGATCTCGCTGGTCGTGGTCGTGCGCGGATCGTTCGCCTGGGTGCGGGCCAGGTAGGCGACGAGGCGCAGCTCATCGACCATGTTGTGGGGGTAGGTGTCGGTGCCCACGCCCATGTTCACGCCGTTGCGGCGGTAGCGGCCGAAATCGCGCAGCGTGATGCCGCGCCGGGCGAAGACCGTCGGGCAATGGGCGACGGTGGTGCCCGTCTCCGCCAGGATCGAGACGTCCTTCTTCGTGTGCCAGGGCGTGCTGGTATGGTCGTCCAGGAAGATGCCGTGGCCGATGACCGCACGCTCGTCCAGCAGCCCCATCTCGTGCAGCCACTGGATGGGCGTGAAGCCGTGGCGGCGCGTGATCTCGTGGAACTCGGAGACGGACTGCGCCGCGTGGATCTGCCAGGAGATGCCTCGCGCCCGCGCCTCCGCCCGGCTGTCGCGCAGGAGCTCGGGTGCGCAGGTGTCGATCTGCGCGGGGCAGGCCATGCCGAAGAGGCGGCCCGAGGGGTGCTGCTCGGCGCGCTGTATGAGGGTGAAGGCCTCCTCCATCGCCTTCACGCCGGCCTTCTCGTCCCATTCGTACTCGACCACGTGGCCGTTCTTCGTGAACCACCGGGCCGACTTGAACATCGGCGCGATGCAGACGCGCATGCCGGATTCCGCCAGCAGGTCCAGCCAGCCGGGATGCGCCATGGACAGGTCGGCCAGGGTGGTGACGCCGCTCAGCAGCAGCTCGGAGAGCGCCACGCGCACGCAGTCGGGCACGGCTTCCGCATCCGTGCGGAAGATCGGCATGTATTCGTAGAGCGAGGAGTTATAGAGGCCCGGGCTGCCGATCTCGTCGATCAGCCCCTTGTTCATCGGCTCGCTGGACGGGTGCGAGTGGATGTTCACGAGGCCGGGCATCACCATGAGGCCGCTGCCCGAGATGACCTCGTCCGCCACCCCCTCATAGCCGCGCCCGACGAAGCGGATGACGCCGTCCTCGAAGGCGACGTCGCCGCCCGGCATGTAGGCGTGGCGCTTCTCGGAAGCGTCCCAGGCGACGACGAGGTCGGCGCCCTTGATCAGGGTGATGGCCATTTCTTCTTGCTCCGCAGTCGGATGGGGCGGGCCGCCCCCAACGGCAGCCCGCCCGAGGGGTAGGTAGCTTAGCGCACCACGCGCAGGTCGAGCCCGCGGTAGATGCCGATGCCGTAGAGGCCGTGCGCCCGCACGCCATCCACGCGCTGGGTGGAGAAGACGCCAAGCTGCGTGCGCGCCAACGTCAGCCAGGGCGCCTGCTCGGCGAGCCGCCGCTGGATCAGCGCCGTCACCTCCGCGCGGCGGGCCGGATCGGTGCCGCGGCGGGCCTCTTCCAGCCAGGCGTCGGTCTCGGGGTCGTTCCAGTTCATGCGGTTCGGCGAAGGCCGGTTGCGGCTGTGCCAGTAGAGCGACAGCGCATCCGTGGTCGAGATGTAGGGATAGCTCAGGATGTAGGCGTCGAACTCCTGCGTCGCGAGCCGGCCCCAGGCCACCGTGGCGTCGAAGAGCTGCACGCGCATCTCGATGCCGACCTGGCGCAGGCCCTGCTGGATGATCTCGGCGCTGCGCTGGTTGTTGAGGTTGGTGATGCCGAACATCACGAAGGAGGCACGCTGGCCGTCCTTCACGCGGATGCCGTCGGAACCCATGCGCCAGCCCGCCTCATCCAGCATGCGGCGGGCGGCGGCGGGGTCGTAGTTCGGCACCATCGCATCCGACTGCGCGTCGTAGTCGAGCGTGTTCGGGTTCACGATGTTGCGGGCCGCCAGGGCGTGGCCCGACCACACGGCGCGGACGAGGCCCGTGCGGTCCACGGCCATGTGCGCGGCGCGGCGGATGACCGGATCGTTGACCACGGGCTTGTCGACCTTGAAGCCCATGAACACGTCCCAGAAGTAGTTTTCCTGGGTGCTGAAGCGGATGGTGGGCACGCGGCGCATCGCGTCCCAGAACGCCTCGGGGATGTACTGGGTGATGTCCGCCTGGCCGGCCTGGATGGCGGCGACGCGTGCCGCGGCTTCGGGGATCACGCGCCAGACGATGCGCTCGACATGCGCCGGACCCTGGTTCTGCAGGACCGGCGGGCCCCAGCGGTAGGTCGGGTGGCGGGTGGTGACGAGCTCGGAGCGCGGCGTCCAGCTGCCCCAGCAATAGGGGCCGGTGCCGTTGAAGCCCTGCACGCCGAAATTGTCGCCCAGGCGCTCGACCGTCGCGCGGTCCACGATCACGCCGAAATACTGGCTGAGCTGGGAGAGAAGCTCGCCGAAGGGCTCGGTCAGCTCATACTCGACCGTGAGCGGCCCGGTGGCGCGGACTTCCTTCACCGGGCCCGCGCGCCAGGCGACGGGCGAGACCACGCGGGGCGTGGTGCGGCCGATCCAGCGGTTGATGCTGTAGACCACGTCCTCGGCCGTGAAGGGCTTGCCGTCGCAGAAGGTGACGCCGGAACGCAGGTGGAAGGTGTAGGTCTTGCCGTCCGGGCTCACCTCCCACCGCTCGGCCAGGCCGGGCCGGATGGTGCGCATGTCGAAATCCATGCTCACCAGCGTATCGGAGAGCGTCTGGATCACCTCGCCGCCCGCGAGCGCGGTGGAGCGGTGCGGATCGTACCGGTCGCTGTCGATCTCGCGCATGATGGTGATCTGGTTGCGCGGCTGCGTCTGGGCTTGCGCCGTGACCGCGAGGCCGAGGGCGGCGAGGCCGCCCAGCGCCGCGCGTCGCCAAATCGTCGTCATTCGAGTCTCTCCCATGGTTCAGATGCGCAGCCGGGGGTCGAGCGCGTCGCGCAGCGCATCCCCCAGCAGGTTGAAGGCCAGCACGATCACGAAGATCCCGAGCGAGGGGATGACGCTGATGTGCGGGGCGATGAAGAGGAAGCTGCGCCCCTGCGCCGCCATGGCGCCGAGCTCCGCCACCGGCGGCTGCGCGCCGAGGCCGAGGAAGGAGAGCGCCGAGCCCAGCAGGATCACCTGCCCCAGCCGCAGCGTCGAGAAGACGAAGATCGGCGAGAGGCAGTTGGGTGCCAGATGCTTCAGGATGAGCCGCGTGTCGCTCATGCCCGTGGCGCGCGCAGCCTCGATGTAGTCGAGCCCCATGACCACGAGGGCCGAGCCGCGCACGATGCGCGCCATCAGCGGCACGGTGGCGATGGAGAGCGCGATGATGACCGAGGTGAGCCCCGGCCCGAAGATCGCCGCCAGCGCCAGGCCGAAGAGGATGGCCGGGAAGCTCAGCATGATGTCCATGAGCCGCATGAGCAGCCCGTCGATCCGCTTATAGAAGGCTGCCGCGAAGCCGATCACCGCGCCGATCACCCCGCCCACGAGCAGCGAGGCGAGGCCCATGAAGAGCGTCACCTGCAGGCCGTAGAGCATGCGAGCCAGGATATCCCGCCCCTGCCCGTCCGTGCCCAGCCAGTACTGCTCGGACGGCGGCTGCATGATGGCGAGCAGGTCCGTCTCGTAGGGGTCGCGCGGCGAGAGCCAGGGCGCGAACACCGCCGCCAGCACCACCAGCAGCACGATGACCAGGCTGACGATGCCGCCCGTGTCGCGCATCAGCATGCGCAGGACGCTCGGCCGCTTCGGCGCCTTCACCTCGGCTTCCATCGTGATCGTGCTCATGCCTGCCGCACCCGCGGGTCGAGCACCGCATAAAGAAGGTCCACCGCGAGGTTCACGATGATGAAGCCCGCGCTGAGGACGATGATCGTGCCCTGGGCCATCGGAAAATCGGCCGAGAGGATGGCGCCGACCGCCAGCCGCCCTACCCCGGGCCAGGAGAAGATGGTCTCGGTCACCACCGCGCCGCCGAGCAGGAAGCCGATCTGCAGCCCGATCAGCGTCACCACCGGAATAAGCGCGTTGCGCAGCGCGTGCAGCGCTACGACCTGGCTTTCCGGCAGGCCCTTGGCGCGGGCGGTGCGGACATGCTCGGCCGAGAGCTGGTCGACCACGGCCGTGCGCGTCATACGCGCCACCGGCCCGATGAAGACACCGCCCAGCGTGACCGCCGGCAGGATGATCGCGAGCAGCCCGTCCATGGTCCAGAGCGGACCCGCGCGGCCCGTGAAGGGCAGCAGCTGCCATTGGAAGCCCACGAACCAGATGAGCAGCAGGCCGAGGAAGAAGACCGGCACCGAAACGCCCGCCACGCTCACCGCCATCACCAGGCGATCCAGGATCGAGCCGCGCCAATAGGCGGCGATCGTGCCGAGGAAGATGCCGAGCGGGATGGACCAGAACAGCGCGGCGAACATCAGCTCCAGCGTCGGGCCGATGGTGTTGCCGAGCTCCTCCGTCACCGCGACGTTGTTGATGATGGAGACGCCGAGATCTCCCTGGGCGAGGCGCCAGAGATACTTACCGAACTGCACCCAGACCGGCTCGTCGAGGCCGAGCTCGGCGCGGATGGCCTGGATCACCTCCTGCGTCGCCTGCGGGCCGGCGCGCACGGTCGCGGGGTCCGTCGGCACGACCTGCATGAGCAGGAAGCCGATGAGCAGGACACCGAAGAGGACGGGTATGGCAAGCCCGATGCGTTGCAGCGCATGGCGCAGCATCAGGCCAGCGCCCCATGGCGATCGAAGATGGACACGCCGCCGCGCAGCGTGAGGTCCGCCTTCACGCCCAGATACTCGTCGGGCGGGATCTCCGTGATGTCCTGCGAGAGCACCGCGATATCGGCATCCATGCCCGGCTCCAGCGTGCCGCGTACATTCTCGGCGAAGGTCGAATGCGCGCCGCACCAAGTGTAGCAGTGCAGCGCCTCCTGGATGGAGAGGCGCTCGTCCGGCCCGAAGACCGTGCCCTGGTTGGTCTTGCGCGTGACCATGGTGAAGAGGTTCGGGAAGGGATCCACGTTCGAGACTGGCGAGTCCGTCGACGCCGCCGGGTGATGCCCCTCGTCCAGCCAGGTCTTCATCGGATAGGCATTCTCGGTGCGCGGCAGGCCGAGGTTCTTCAGGTAGAGGTCGCCGAACTCGTACATGAAGGCGGGCTGCGGGATGGGCAGAATGCCGCGCGCCTTCATGCGCCGCCGCTGGTCGCGCGTGACGAAGCCGCAATGCTCGATGCGGTGGCGGCGTTCGGGGGAAGCCCCCGCTTCCTCCATGCCCACCAGCACCTGCTCGATCGCCGCATCGCCGATGGCGTGGATGTCAAGCTGCCAGCCCTGCTCGTGATACTTCTTCAGCAGGGCATGGATCTTGTCGTCCGGGAAGGTGAAGACGCCCGTGCCGCCGCCCGCGCTGGCGAGGTAGGGGTCGAAGAAGGCTGCGGTAAGCCCTCCCGCGCTGCCATCGGCGAAGACCTTGGCCGCACCCCAGCGCAGCATGGCATGAAGGTCGTCGCCCGGCTTCCAGGGGCGCATGCCGGCGTCCCAGGCGGCATCGCCGATGCCTTCGGGATTGCCCGCGATCACCATCCACATGCGCTGCAGGCAGCGCCCATCGCGCACCGCGCGCTCATAGGCCCCGACCTCCGCCAGATCGGCCGTCATGCCGACATTCATGTCGGTGGCGGAAGCAAAACCGCGCTCGGCCAGGAAGCGGCCCGCGGCTTCGATGGCATCGACCATCTGCGCCTCGGCCGGCGAGGGAATCGCGGCCTTGATGAGGCTCATGGCCCGTTCCTGGATGAGGCCCGTGAGCGCGCCGTCGCGCCGCTCGATCACTCCGCCCTCCGGGTCCGGCGTGTTGTGGCCGATGCCCGCCGCCCGCAACGCCGCCGTGTTGGCGACGCCCATATGCCCACAGGTGCGGACGATGAAGACAGGATGGTCCGGAACAGCGGCGTCGAGCTCCGACACCGTGGGGTGGCGACCAATATCGAGCGCGCCGTGGTCGTAGCCGCGGCCCACAACCCACTCCCCCTTGGGGCGTTGCTTCGCGGCGTCGCGCAACCGGCGCAGCGCCTCGTCACGGGTTCGGACCTCCTCCGCGCGAAGGTTCACCATCGAGAGCCCGAGGCCGAAGGGCAGCAAATGCATATGCGCTTCGTTGAAGGCCGGGATCGCGAGCCGTCCCTCGAGGTCCACGCGGCGCGTCTTCGCACCTGCGAAAGATTCGACCTCGTCGCGCGAACCGACGGCCACGACCTTGCCGCCCGAAACGGCCAGCGCCTCCGCCATGCCGCCCGCAAGCCCGCGGAAAACCGACCCGCCCGTGAAGATGATCTCTGCGCTCAAGGCTCGCCCCGTATGCAACCTGTGGGGATGCTCCCGCGCGCTCCCGATGGCGTCAACCGCGCCCGCCCCATCCGGCGAAGGACATCATCCTGCGACTGCCGCCCGCTTGTGCAGCGACGCATGACATCATCGGCAGTCTCAGGCATTTTCGTTGGGACGCCGACAGGATCACGACCATGCAACGACGCGCGCTTCTCGCCGCCACGACCCTTCTTCCCCTGCCCGCGACGGCCCAGGGCTTCACGCCGCAGAATCCGGAATGCATCGCCGGGGCGGCCCCGGGCGGCGGCTTCGACATCACCTGCCGGCTGACCGCGCGCATGCTGAACGAGACGGGCATCGTGGGGCCTGCCATCCGCACGCAGAACATGCCCGGCGGCATCGGCGCGGTCGCGATCAACCACATCAACGCGCAGCGTCGCGCGGACCCGAACGTGATCGTCGCGGTCTCCACCGGTTCCTGGGTGAACATGGCGACAGGACGCTTCGGCCGCTTCGGCGAGAACGACGTTCGCTGGATCGGAACCATCGGCGCTGACTACGGCGTGATCGCGGTGAAGAAGGACAGCGCCTTCCAGAATCTGGGCGACCTCGTGACCGCGCTGCGCGCCAACCCCGCCGGCGTTCCCATGGGGGCCGGCGGCGCCGTGGGCAGCCAGGACTGGACCAAGGCCGCGCTGATCGCGCGCGCGGCGGGCGTAGACCCACGCCGCATGCGCTACGTTCCCTTCGAGGGTGGCGGCCAGACGCTGGCCGCGCTGCTCGGCGGACATATCCAGATGGCGCCGGTCGATGCATCCGAGGCGCGCGGCCAGTTCGAGGCGGGCGAGATCCGGCTGCTGGCCGTTCTTTCGGCGGAACGGCTGCCCGGCGCGATGGCCGCCGTGCCGACGGCGAAGGAGCAGGGCTTCGAGGCGGAATGGCCCATCGTGCGCGGCTTCTACGGCCCGCCGCAGATGCCCGATGCCGCCTACAACTTCTGGGTGGAAGCCATCCGGAAGCTGCAGCAGCACCCGGCCTTTCCGGAGCAGCGCGCGGCACAGGGCCTCTTCGAGTTCAACATGTCGGGCGCCGAGTTCGACGCGCTGGCCAAGCGCCGTACGGCGGAGTTCCGGCAGCTGGCGCGCGACGTGGGGCTGATCAGCCAGTGATTTCCGCGGATCGCGTGCTGGGAGTTGTCCTGCTCGTCCTGGCCGGCGGCGCGATCTGGGCCGCCCAATCCTGGGAGGTGCCCTTTGCGGCCGACCCGCTCGGTCCGCGCGGCTTTCCCTCGGCCGTCGCCGTGGTGCTCGGCGCCTGCGGATTGCTGCTGCTGATCGCGCGCGGCGCGACCTTCGAATGGCCCGAGCGGAAGCTGGCGCCCTTGCTGTTGGTCGTCGCTATGGTCGCCTATGCGTTGGTGCTGGAGACGCTCGGCTTCCTCATCGGCACGGCGCTGCTGGCGGTGGCCGTCGCGCTGCTCTTCGGCGCGCGTCCCCTGCCCGCCCTGCTGACGGGTGCCGCCACCAGCGTGGCGCTCTGGGCGCTGTTCGACCGGCTGCTGGACCTGCCCCTGCCGAAGGGACTGCTCGGCGCATGATGGACACGCTGAACGCACTGGGTGGCGGGTTTGCCGTGGCACTGGTGCCGACGAACCTGGCGCTCGCCTTCCTCGGCTGCATCATCGGCACGGCCATCGGCGTGCTGCCCGGCATCGGGCCGCTGAATGCCATCGCGCTGCTGCTGCCCTTCTGCCTCGCGCTGCGCCTGCCGCCCGAGAGCGCGCTGATCCTCCTCGCCGCCGTCTACTACGGCTCCGGCTACGGCGGGCGCATCACGGCAATCCTGCTCAACATGCCGGGCGAGCCTTCGGCCGTGCTCACGACGCTGGATGGGCATCCGCTCGCCAAGCAGGGGCGTGGCGGTGCGGCGCTGGCCATATCCGGCATCGGCAGCTTCCTGGGCGCCACCCTCTCGGTGGTGCTGATGAGCTTCCTGTCCGTGCCGCTGGCCCGCGTGGCGGTCGCTTTCTCGCCGGCGGACTACGTGGCGCTGATCGCCTTCGCGCTCTCGCTGCTGGGCGCGGTCGGCGGCGCGTCGGCGCCCAAGGCCTGGGCGGCGGGAGCGCTCGGCGTGATGCTGGCGCTGGTGGGGGTGGATTCCGGCACGGGCGTCGAGCGCTTCACCGGCGGCTCGCTGGAGCTGCTGGGCGGGCTGGACTTCACGGTGCTCGCGGTCGGCCTCTTCGCCATCGGCGAGATCCTGCTGCTGATCGAGAGCAACCTGCGCGCCGAGGCGGCCAAGATCGGCGGCGGGAAGCGCCTCTCCCTGCGGGAGATCGTCTTCTGCCTGCCCGCGATGTTCCGCGCGACGGGCATCGGCTTTGTCATCGGCGTGCTGCCCGGGGCCGGCGCCTCCGTTGCCTCCGCCCTCTCCTACACGGCCGAGAAGCGGTTGCACGAGAGCGAGGGCACCTTCGGCAAAGGCGATTTGCGCGGCGTCGCGGCACCCGAGACGGCGGACAACGCGGCGCAGATCGGCAACCTGGTGCCCATGCTCTCGCTCGGCATCCCGGGCTCGGGCACCACGGCCGTGCTGCTGGGCGCGCTGCTCATGTACAACATCACGCCGGGCCCCTTGCTGTTCACGCAAAGGCCGGACGTGGCCTGGGGCCTCATCGCGTCGATGTACATCGGCAATGCGATGCTGCTGCTGCTGAACCTGCCGCTGGTCGGCGTCTTCGCACGGCTGCTGACGGTGCCGGCCTGGGTGCTCTATCCGGGCGTGCTGGCGCTGAGCTTCGCGGGCGTCTACGCCGTCAGCAACTCGGCCTTCGACCTGCTGGTCGCGATCGGCTTCGGGCTGATGGGCTGGCTCTTCCGCAAGCTGGACGTGCCGCTGGTGCCGATCGTGCTGGGTTTCGTGCTCGGCCGCATGCTGGAGGACAACCTCCGCCGCGCGCTCTCGCTCTCGGATGGAAACGTGATGGAGCTCGCGGCCTCGCCGGTCTCCATCGCGCTCTGGGTGATGACGCTGGCGGCCATCCTCTGGCCGCTGCGCCGCAGGTTCACTTCCGCTTGAGGGCCAGGCGCTTCGGCGTCTCGCCCGTCGCGTACTCCGCGAACTTCGCCATGATCTCGGGCGGCCAGGTGCTCACCTTCCGCAGTCCGAGATCCACGCAGAGGTAGAGCACCTCGTGCTCGGACGCCGTCCAGCCCTCGGTGAGATGTGTCATCCGGTGACGGCAGAGCAGGCGCTTCTCGTCGAAGGAGATGACACGGCTGGCACCGCCGATGGGCATGCCCTCCAGCATCTCCCGCTGGTAGTCGAGCCAGGCTTCCGCCGCGAAGGTGCCGAGGCCCCGGTCGCGCAGCGGCTTTCCCAGTCCGATATGGGGCCAGAGCCGGTCGGTCTGCAGGTCATAGGCGACGAGGTAGTTGCCCATGTTCATGTGCTTGTAGCCATCCACCCATTCGGGACGGACAGACGCCAAGGGCTGGTCCCAAAGGAACCAGCCCTCCACGATACGCGGCGCGGGGCCGTTCTCGACGAACGGCACCGTTCAGTGGATTTCGTCGGACTTGGACAGCGCCTCGCGCAGCTTGCCGATGTCGAAGTCGGGCCGCTTGGCCATCTCCAGGATCACGGCTTCCTTGCGCGTCAGCAGGTCGATCGCGGCCGGCAGGGCCTTCACGGCATCGGCCGGGATCACCACGGCGCCGTGGCGGTCCGCGTGTACGACCTCGTCATGGTTCACGGCCATGCCGTGGACGGTAACCGGGCGGCCCCAGTCGACGATGTGCACGAAGGCGTGGCTCGGGTTGATGATGCCCAGGAGCTGGAAGCCCGGCGCCACCATGTCGAGGTCGCGGATCGAACCGTTGGTGACGCAGCCGAGCGCCTTCAGGCCCTTGTGGACCGTGGTGTTCACCTCGCCCCAGAAGGCGCCGGTGCCAGGGACGTCGTCGAGATCCTGCAGGACGACGACCGTCGGCATGTCCGTATTGGCGACATATTCGTACCAGCCGATGCGGGAGGCGCGGTCCGCTTCCTTGGTGCGGCCGTGCGGGAACTGCGCGCGAATGGTGCCGACGCGGGCCGGGCCGCAGATGGGCGACAACGACGGATGCGCGCAGTCGAAGGTCCGCACCGTGTAGCCGTAGCCGCGGCGGGCCGGAACCACGAGCTCCAGCGCATTGCAGATGGTGGGCGTATCCCAGGCGCAGAGCGCATCGAGATCGGCCTGGGTGTATGGACGCTGGGTCATGTGTTCCTCCGGTGAGGGCCGCAGCTTCGGGGGATGCGCGCCGCCCGTCAAACCCGCCCGTGACGTTTTCGAGTCGAACTTGCGGGACGGCATGGCGCCGGTCTAGGCGAGGGCCGATGCGCCGGCTCGCCCTCCTCCTCATGCTCCTCTGCCCCGCGGTCGCCGGGGCCCAGACCGGGCGCTACGGCTCGGGCGGCGTAGCCAATATCGGCCCGCCGGAGGACGCCCTGATCCCCCGCGCGGCCGAGCTGCAGGACCGGCTGGAGGAGCAGGGCTGGCTGCTGCGCGGCCAGGCGACCTTCATCCTCCAGGGCCATCCAGGCTTCACCTCGCCCTACCGCGCGGAGGGGAGCCTGACGCCCGCCCCCCAGGCCCGGAACACGCTCTCGACCGACCTCATCCTCGGCCGGCGGCTGTGGCACGGGGCGGAGATCATCGTGAATCCCTCGGTCACGCGGGGGTTTGGCCTGTCCAACTCCACGGGCGTGGCAAGCTTTCCCAATGGCGAGGCCTTCCGCCTCGGCACCTCCGAGCCGAACTTCTACGTGCCGCGCGTCTTCTTCCGGCAGACCATCGGCCTGTCCGGCGACACGGTCCCCTCGGATGACGACCCGCTTCGCTTCAGCGAGCCGATGGCGCGAGAGCGCATCACCTTCACCATCGGCAAGTTCGGCGCCTGGGACATCTTCGACGACAACCGCTACGCGCACGATCCGCGCACCCAGTTCATGAGCTGGGCGCTGGTGGGCGGCGGCGCCTTCGACTATGTGGCCGACGCCCGCGGCTATACCGAGGGCGCGGCGCTGGAATGGGAAAACGGGCGCTGGGCCGTGCGCGGCGGCGCCTTCCGCGTGGCGCGCGAGGCGAACGGCCTCTGGCTCGACCCCTCGGTGATCCGTGCCTTCCAACTCATCGGTTCGGTGGAGCGGCACTGGCGGATCGGTGAGCGGGAGGGCGCGCTGCGCGTGATCTACGGCGCCTCGCGCACGCGGCAGTCCACCTGGCGAGACCTCGAGAACAACGGCTTCGACACCTTCAGCAAGAACCCGACGGGCTACCGGCTGAAGCACAACGTCACCCTCTCCTTCGACCAGCAGATCAACGAGGATTTCGGCGTCTTCGCGCGGCTCTCCTGGAATGACGGGCGCACGCAGAACTGGATGTTCACCGAGATGGACCGCGCCATCAGCTTCGGCGGCGCGCTCACGGGCGGCCGCTGGAACCGCCCGCGCGACACCCTGGGCCTCGGCACCAATATCGGCTTCATCAGCGCCGGCCGTCAGCGCTACCTGGAGCAGGGCGGGATCGGCTTCATCACTGGCGACGGGCGGCTGAACTACGCGCCGGAATGGGTGACCGAGGTCTACTACGACGCGCGCGTGCTTCCTGGGGTCAACGCGGCCCTCGGCTATCAGCTTGTGGTGAACCCGGCCTATAATGCGGACCGTGGCCCCGTCTCCATCTTCAGCTTCCGCCTCCGCACCGCTTTCTGACGGCCGGGCCGAGCTCTTCGCGCTGGAGCCTCGCTTCGCGGGCATCGAGGAAGCGGCGGGGCCCCTGCCCTGGCGCACGCGGCCGCGCGGCTTCGCGGGCATCCTGCGGACCATCTGCGGCCAGCAGATCAGCAACCAGGCGGCCGGCGCCATCTGGACGCGGCTCTCGGCGCTGCCGGGCGCGCTGACGCCGGAGGGGCTGCTGGCCCTGGACGACGCCACCCTCTGCGGCGTCGCCGGCCTCTCCCGCCCCAAGGCCGCGCATGCGCGCGCCCTGGCGGAGGCCTGCCTGGACGGGCGGCTCGATTTCGCGCGCATGCAGGGCCTGCCGGACGCCGAGGCCATCGCGATGATGAGCGCGGTGCGGGGCCTCGGGCCCTGGACCTCGGAAGTCCACCTGCTCTTCGCCGAGGGACGCCTGGACGTCTTCCCCTCCGGCGACATCGCGCTGGCCAATTCGGCACGCCATCTCTTCGCGCTGGAGGACCGGCCGAAGCCGGTGGCCCTGGCGCGCATGGCCCTGGCCTGGTCGCCGCAGCGCTCGCTCGCGGCCCGATTGCTCTGGCACCACTGGCGGCACGTGACGGGTCGGCCTTTAATCGAGGACCCCTGATAAGGATGACAGGCATGGAGATGGACGTCGGGCGCTTCGGCAGCGGACGCGCGGTGCGCCGCGTGGAGGACAAGGCCCTCCTGGAAGGCCAGGGCCGCTTCACCGAGGATTTCGCGCCCGCGGGCGTCTCCCACCTCGTCTTCCTGCGCAGCCCGCACGCCCATGCGCGCATTCTCTCCATCGACACCGCCCCGGCGCTGGAGATCCCCGGCGTGCTGGCGGTGCTGACGGGCGATGACCTCGCCGCCGCCGGCGTGAAGCCGATGACGGCCGGCCTGCCCTTCAAGCGCTCCGACGGCTCGCCGCTGCAGGCCCAGCCGCAGACGCTGCTCGCGACCGGTACGGTGCGCTTCGTGGGCGAGCCGGTGGCCGCCGTGATCGCCGAGACCGTCGCCGCCGCGCGCGACGCCGCCGAGGCGATCTGGGTGGACTACGAGGAGCTGCCGTCCGTCACCGTCATTTCCCAGGCCGCCGCCGACCCGGCGCTGGTCGTGGCCCAGACGCGCTATGGCGACGAGGCCGTCGCCCAGGCCGGCTTCGACAAGGCCGCGCATGTCGTGGCCGTGGACATCGCGAACCAGCGCCTGGCTCCCGCGCCCATGGAGCCTCGCGTGGTCCTGGCCGAGGACGATGCCGCCACCGGCCGCATCACCGTCCGCCTCAGCAGCCAGATGCCGTCCACCGCGCGCGACCAGCTGGTGGACCTGCTGGGGCTGGAGAAGGGCACCGTGCGCGTCGTCATCGGCGATGTGGGCGGCGGCTTCGGCATGAAGACCAACCTCTACCCGGAGGACGCGGTCGTCGCCTTCGCCGCGCGGCGCGTGCAGCGCCCGGTGAAATGGGCCGCCACGCGCATCGAGGACTTCCTCTCCGCCGTGCATGGCCGCGACGTGGACAGCCGCGCCGAGATGGCCCTCGATGCGGAGGGCAAGGTGCTGGCACTGCGCGTGCGCGGCTTCGCCAATGTCGGCGCTTATCCGCGCAATTCCGGCATCGCGATCCAGCTGCTCATCGGCCCCTGGGTCTCGACCAGCATCTACGACATCCAGACCATCGACTTTGCCTTCACAGCGCTGATGACCAACACGGCGCCCACCGGCGCCTATCGCGGCGCGGGCCGGCCCGAGGCCATCTACATCATCGAACGGCTGATGGACGTCGCCGCCCGCAAGATGGGCCTGGACCCGGCCGAGCTGCGCCGGCGCAACATGATCGCGCCCGCGCAGATGCCCTACCGCAACGCCATGGGCCAGACCTACGACAGCGGCGCCTTCGAGCAGATGCTGGACCAGGGCCTCAAGCTCGCCGACTGGGGCGGCTACGAGGGGCGCGCGGCGGCGTCCTCCGCGAAGGGCAAGCTGCGCGGACGCGGCATCGCCACCTTCCTGGAATGGACCGGCGGCAATGCGCTGGAGGAACGCGTGACCGTCGCCGTGAAGGGCGATGGCGGCATCGAGATCTACGCGACCACGCAGCAGATGGGCCAGGGCATCGCGACCAGCTACGCGCAGCTCGCCGTCGATGTCTTCGGCGTGCCGATCGAGAAGATCAGCATCGTCATGGGCGATTCCGACCGTGGCACGGGCTTCGGCAGCGCGGGCTCGCGCTCGCTCTTCACCGCGGGCTCGGCCGTCAGCGTCGCCTCGGGCAAGGCCGTGGACCAGGGCAAGGAACTCGCGGCCGATGCGCTGGAAGTGGCCTCGGCGGATGTGGAGTACCAGGCGGGCGTCTTCCGCGTGGCCGGCACGGACCGGGAGATCGGCCTCTTCGAGGTCGCGGCGAAGCAGCCCGAGGGGCGGATCTTCATCGACTCCACCACCAAGGTGGACGGCCCCACCTGGCCGAACGGCTGTCACATCTGCGAGGTCGAGATCGACCGCGAGACGGGCGAGATCGACGTCATCTCCTATGTCTCGGTCAATGATGCGGGCCGCGTGGTGAACCCGATGATCGTGGAAGGGCAGATCCAGGGGGGCGCGCTGCAGGGCCTCGGCCAGGCGATGTGCGAGGCCGTGGTCTACGACCCCGAGAGCGGCCAGCCGCTCAGCGCCAGTTTCCAGGACTACTGCATGCCGCGCGCGGATGTGCTGGTGGCCGGCTATGTCACGGCGCTGGACCAGTCCGTGCCGTGCAAGACCAATCCGCTCGGCGTGAAGGGCGTGGGCGAGCTCGGCACCATCGGCGCCACGCCCGCGCTGGTGAATGCGGTGGCGGATGCGCTGGCCCGCGCGGGGCGGAAGACTCAGGCGGACACGCTGCAGATGCCGCTGACGCCACCCAGGGTCTGGTCGCTCTTCGCGGCCTAGCCCGGCGGCATGTGGACCGCGAGCCACAAGGTCTCGCGGTCCGTCCACGCCACGCGGTGGCGGCAGCGGGCGGGGAGGATGGCATAGTCGCCGGCCTCCATCCTTCGCTCCGTCCCGTCCTCGAAGCCGAGCACGGCGGCGCCGGCGACGAGCAGCACGAACTCGTCCCATTCCTGCTCGTACCACAAGCCCGGCGGGCTGGCCGCGCCGCGCGAGAGGATGCGCTCGACCCGCGCGCCGCCGCCCGCCAGCAGGTCCTGGAAGGTCTCGCCGCCCTCGTCTGGGCGCGTGCCGCCCTCCGCCAGCCTGCCGAAGATCGCCGTCATGCCCTGGTTCCCGCCTGCGCCCGGTGCCAATTTGGCCTCATGCCTGCCTTCTCTCCCACGATTCTCGAAACCGCCGACCCGGCCATCCCCACCGCCCGCGCCTGGGCGGCGCGCTATGACGGCGCGCGGGGCCGGGCGCTCGACCTCACCCAGGCCGTCCCCGGCTACCCGCCGCATCCCGAGCTGATGCGCCGCATCGCGGAGGCCGCGGGCTCGCGCGACACGGCGGGCTACGGCCCCATCAATGGCGACGAGGCGCTGCGCGCGGCGCTGGCCGAGGATGTGGGCGGTTTCTACGGCGCCGCCATCGCGACCGCCGACGTCGCCATCACCGCCGGCTGCAACCTCGCCTTCGCCATGACGGCCAAGGTGATCGCCAGCCCCGGCGACAACCTGCTGGTCCCCACGCCCTGGTACTTCAACCACCAGATGGCCCTCTCCATGTCGGGCATCGAGGCGCGCGCCCTGCCCTGCCGCCCCGAGGACCGCTTCGTCCCCGACCCGGCCCGCGCCGAGGCGCTGATCGACGGACGCACCCGCGCCATCCTGCTGGTCACGCCCAACAACCCGACCGGCGCCGTCTATCCCCCCGAGGTGATCCACGCCTTCGCGGCGCTCGCGAAGCGGCGCGGCCTCTGGCTCATCCTGGACGAGACCTATCGCGACTTCCTCTCCGAGGCGGATGGCCCGCCGCATGCGCTGTTCCAGGATCCGGAATGGCGGGACGGGCTCGTGCACCTCTACAGCTTCTCCAAGGCCTACTGCATTCCGGGCCACCGGCTGGGCGCCGTGGTGGCGGGGCCAGCCTTCCAGCGGCAGCTCGCCAAGGCGCTCGACACGCTCCAGATCTGCCCGGCGCGGCCGGCCCAGCGGGCGGTGGCCTGGGCTGTGCCGGCGCTGCGGGAGTGGCGCGCGGGCAACCGCGCCATCATGGAGGCCCGCGCCGCCGCCTGCCGCGCCGCGCTCAACGCCGACTGGATCGACGCGATGGGTAGCTACTTCGCCTATCTGCGCCTGCCGGATGGCGCGCCGGACGCCATGGCGGCCGCCGAGACGCTGGCCGCCGAGCGTGGACTGCTCTGCCTGCCTGGCCCCTTCTTCGGGCCAGGGCAGGAACGGCATCTCAGGCTGGCATTTGCCAATGCGGAGGCCGAGCGGCTCGCCGAGCTGCCGGGACGGCTGGCGGGCATCTAGCCCGCCCGCGCCGCGTCGAACCCGTTCGCCAGCACGCCGCGCGGCTTGATGAAGTCATAGGGGCCGCGCGGCAGGAACTGCGAGGTGCCGGGCTCCGCCTGCACCACGCCGTCGCGCATCACGACCTCGCCGCGGCGGATCGTGACCTGCGGCCAGCCGACGACCTCCAGCCCCTCATAGGGCGTGTAGTCGACCACATGCTGCATCATGGCGTTGGTGATGGTGCGGCGCGCATGGGGGTCCCAGATGACGAGGTCCGCATCCGCGCCGATCGCGATGCGGCCCTTGCGCGTCGCGAGGCCCATGATCCGCGCCGGGTTCGTCGCCGTCAGCCGGACGAAATCGTCCAGGCTGATGCGCCCCTTGGAGACGCCCTCGCTGAACAGGATGGGCAGGCGCGCGGCGAGGCCCGGGATGCCGTTCGGAATGTCGCGGAACACGGCGTCGCGCCCGTTCTGCGCCTTTCCCTTGTCGCCCTCGAAGCTGAAGGCGCAGTGGTCCGACGAGATCACGTCCAGCGTGCCCTTGCGGATCACCTCCCACATGCGCTCGTGCTCGGCGGCGTCGCGGGGCGCGGGGCTGCACATGAACTTGGCGCCCTCCAAGCCGGGGCGGTCCATATCGGCCGCGGTGAGCGTCAGGTATTGCGGGCAGGTCTCACCCCAGACCTTCACGCCGCGCGCCTGGGCGCGGGCGATCTCCTCGGCGACCTCGGCGCAGCTCACATGGAAGACCTGGATGGGCTGGTCCACCAGCTCGGCCAGCGCGATGGCGCGGTGCGTCGCCTCGCGCTCCACCACGGGCGGGCGCGACCAGGCGTGGTACTTCGGCGCCGTCAGACCCGCCGCGAGCAGCGCCTTGGTGCGCCAGTTGATCGCGTCGTAGTTCTCGCAATGGACGGTGACGAGGCAGCCGTTCTTGCGCGCCGCCACCAGCACCTTGAGGTACTCGGCGTCGTTGAGGTGCACGTTGTCGTAGGTCAGGAAGACCTTGAGGCTGCGGATACCCTTGGCCACGAGCTGCGGGATTTCCTTCTCCAGCACCTCGTCCGTCGGGTCGGCGATGATCTGGTGGAAGCCGTAGTCGACCATGCCCTTCTGCGCGCGGGCCGAGGCATCGGCATGGCGCTCCAGCACGCCGCCGCCCTTCCATTGCGGAATGAAGCAGACGACCGAGGTGGTGCCGCCCGCGAAGGCGGAGCGGCTGGCGGTGACGAAGCTTTCCTCCGCCACGCCGCCGGGCTGCGCTTCCTCGATATGGCAGTGCGTGTCCACGCCGCCGGGCAGGACCAGCAGGCCCTCGGCGGAAATCGAGGGCGATGCCGCGTCCAGCTTCTCGCCCAGCGCCACGATGCGGCCGGCCTTGACGCCGATGTCGCAATGCATGGTCCCGAGGCCGGTCGCGACCTCCCCGCCGCGCACCACCAGGTCGAATTCCGCCATGCCCATCCCCTTCAGAAGCGGCGGCGAAGATGCCGCCTTCGGGGCCAGGAGGCTAGAACCGGGTGTTGCCCTGATTGATCCAGGCGAACCAGATCGGCACCAGCGCGAAGAGCACAATGGTCAGGGAAGCGGCAAGCAGCAGCGTCTGGTGCCACTCGCGCCGCGCAAAGCCGGCGGCGACGAAGGCGCCCACCAGCCCCGCCAGCAGGAAGGTGATGCCGTAGATGGGCCAGAAGACGAGGATCGCGACGAAGGTGGTGTCGATCATCGCCGCAACCGCGACCATCACGGCCCAGGCCAGCACCGCCCCGAGCAGCCCGGCGCCGAGCCGGCTGCCATAGGATCTCCGCATCCCCGCCCTCCCCTCCTGGGAAGGATCATTCTGCCAGCGGATCAGCCCTGCAGGAAAGGATTGGTCCGTCGCTCCGTGCCGAAATCCGAGCCTGGGCCATGGCCGCAAACGAAGCCGATATCGTCGCCCAGCGGCAGCAGCTTGGTCTTGATGGCGGAGATCAGCGCGTCGTGGTCGCCATAGGGGAAGTCCGTCCGGCCGATGGAGCCCTGGAAGAGCACGTCGCCCACGAAGGCGATGCGCAGCTTCTCGCTCACGTAGACCAGGCTGCCGGGCGAATGGCCGGGGCAGTGCAGGATGGCGAATTCCTCGCCGCCGAGGGTGACCTTGCCGCCCTCCTCCAGCCACCGGTCGGGCACGAGGTTGCGCGCCTCGAGCCCATAGGCCTTGCCCTGGTTCTCCAGGTGGTCGAGCAGCATCTTGTCGCCGATCTGCGGGCCGATGACGGCGATGCCCGTCTTCTCGCGCAGCTCGTCCGCGCCGCCGGCGTGGTCGATATGGCCGTGCGTCAGCAGGATCTGCGTCAGCTTGAGCCCGTTCTTCTCCAGCGCGCCGAGGATGACGTCCACATCCCCGCCCGGGTCGATGACCGTCGCCTCCTTCGTCTCGTCGTCCCAGACGAGGGTGCAGTTCTGCTGGAAGGCGGTGACGGGGATGATACCAGCCTTGAGGGCCATGGGATGCTCCTGGAAGCGCCCCAACGGCCTATCACCCGGGCAGGCGCACCGCCACCCTCAGCCCCTGCACGGCCCCGCAGGGCCCCACCCGGTTGTGCAGCGTCACCTCTCCGCCATGGGCCCGCAGGATGCTGCGCACGATGGTAAGGCCGAGGCCGGTGCCGCCCGTCTCGCGGTTTCGGCTGCCCTCGATGCGCTGGAAGGGTTGGAACACCGCCTCCATGGATGCCTCGGGAATGCCCTGCCCGTCATCCTCCAGCAGCATGAGGATGCCGTCCTCGCGCCGCTCCAGCTTCATGCGCGCCGCCTCGCCATACTTGATCGCATTGCCGACCAGGTTGCTCAGCGCACGTTTCAGCGCCACCGGGCGCACGCGCATGACCAGATGCTCCGGCCCCTCGAAGGTGATGCGCTCGGCGCTTTCGGGGTGCGCGTCGGCGGCCTCGTCGAGCACGGTGCGGACCAGGCTCACCAGGTCCACGGCGGTCGCGGGCTCGTGCGCCGCATCGTCTCGCGCGAAGGCGAGCGTGGAGGCGATCATCGCCTCCATCTCCGCGAGATCGGCCAGCATCTTCGCGCGCTGCTCGTCATCGTCGAGGAACTCCGCGCGCAGGCGCAGCCGGGTGATGGGCGTGCGCAGATCATGGCTGATGGCCGCCAGCATCTGCGTGCGGTCGGCCACGAAGCGGCGGATATTGGCCGCCATCGTGTTGAAGGCGGCGGCCGCTGTCGCGACCTCGGCCGGGCCGGCCTCCGGCATGGGGGGTGCGTTCACGTCGCGCCCCAGCCGCTCGGCGGCCGCCGCGAGCTCGGCCACCGGCCGCGTCAGCCGCCGCACGCCCCAGAGGATGAGGATGGCCGCGGTCACCGACATGGCGATGAAGGCCACCAGGAAGGTATCCGAATGCCAGGGCCGCGGCAGCGGCGAGCGGAAGGTGAGGTTCAGCCATCCCTGGTCCGGGAAGCGCATGGAGACGGCGAAGCTGTCCGGTCCGAGCCCGCCTGCCTTCACCTCGGCCGGGCGGTAGCGGCGGGGCGGCGCTGGCATGCCGGGCGGCGGCGGCCCCGCCCCATCGATGCGGAAGACGCGCCCCAGATGTGGGGGCACGTGCGGCAGGTCCGGCGGAAGCGTCGCGACGGGGTCGAGCGAGGCCGTGAGCGTGGAGGGCAGATCCACATCCGCCAGGATCGCCGCGCGGCGCTCTGGCGGCGAGATCACCAGTGCGCGCCACAGGTTGAAGGCGCGCACCGAGGCCTCGCGGCCCGAGGCCTCGCGCTGCAATTCCACGCGGTCGAAGGCGTGGATCGTGAGTCCGAGCGCCTGCACGGCCATCAGCCCCAGGATGAGGACCAGCGCCGTCCGCCCCGCGAGGCTCGCCGGCCATAGGCGCCAGGCCGCCGAAGGCGAGGACACTAGGCGCGCTCGACGTTGGCCGACAGCACGTATCCGCCACCCCGCACGGTCTTGATGACGGAGGGGTTGCGCCCATCATCCTCCAGCTTCCGCCGCAGGCGCGAGACGGCGACGTCGATCGCGCGGTCGAAGGGGCCGGGCTGGCGGTTGTGCAGCAGGTCCATCAGCATGTCGCGCGTGAGCACCCGGTTGGGGCGCTCCAGCAGCGTGGTCAGCAGCTCGTACTCGCCGCCGGTCAGCGGCACCTCGGCGCCCTGGGGGTTGAGCAGGCGGCGACGCGCAGGCTCCAGCTGCCACCCCGCGAAGCGGACCATGGCGGTGGTGTCCTCCGGCGTGCCGCTGGAACTGTCGGCGCCCTGGGCGCGGCGCAGGACGGCGCGGATGCGCGCCAGGAGCTCGCGCGGGTTGAAGGGCTTGGCCACGTAGTCGTCGGCGCCGAGCTCCAGCCCGACGATGCGGTCCGTCTCCTCCCCCATGGCGGTGAGCATGACGATGGGAACGTTGGACTGCGACCGCAGCCAGCGCGCCACGTCGAGCCCCGATTCGCCGGGCAGCATGAGGTCGAGCACCACGAGGCTGTAGCGGGCCAGCGGCCAGATGCGCTTGGCCTCGCGCGCATCGCGGGCCAATGTGACGCGCAGGCCCTGCTTCTCCAGGAACTTGCCGAGAAGCTCACGGATCTCGCGGTCGTCGTCGAGGATGAGGATGTGCGGAGCGGGTTCCATGGGGCCCATGTTACAATCGGGGGCGGTTTCAGTACGTACCCGATTGTAACAGACCTGTGGGGCATTTGCCGCCGCGCGGTGCCTCATGCTAACCGGGCCGCGCGCGGGCGTGGTGGAATGGTAGACGCAGCGGACTCAAAATCCGCCATCCTCACGGATATGTCGGTTCGAGTCCGACCGCCCGCACCAATCCTATCGCCGCCTCTTCAGCCATTCGACCGCCGCCGCGAGCGCCGCATCGCGCGACGGGAAGACGCAAGGTACCGTCCGCGCGTTCGAGGAGGTCGAGGCAGCGGTTATGCTCCTCGTTCTCCAGGCTCTCGAAGGCGAGCCAGTCCGGCAGGAAGCTTCTGGGCATGACGCGATCCTAGAAGTCCCCGCGACAAGCGAACTACGCGTCGTACTCGTCGTGCCGGCGCCACCACATGCCCTGCTCGTTCCGCCCCAGCGGCGCGCGGTCGAGCCAGGGATACATCCCCCAGAGCGCATCGAGCCCGCGCGCATAGGTGGAGTAGGTGTGGAAGACCTCCCCTCCCTGGCGCGCGAAGGCCGATAGCCCCGGCCGTTCGCGGACGAAGCCCGCCGGATCCGTCCCGCAGCAGGCCGCCGTCTCGACCACGGGTGGAGGCAGCTCGGCGAGGTCCATCGGATGGCGGCCGCTCTGATAATTGTAGCCGCCCGTCCCCGCGCGCTGCTGGGCCTCGGTGATCGAGACGCCGTGGTCGAAGTTGAAATCGCTGCCGAGCGACGACGCCCAGGGGAAGCTCCACCCCATGCGCTGGCGATAGGCCAGCAGCGTGGGCAGCGGCGCGCGCGAGACGGCGAAGAACGAGACGTCGTGGTTCGCCAGATGCACCCGCACCCCGTCGAACCCGTCCGCGATGGCCGAGCAGGAGGGGCAGCCCGCCCGGAAATCCGGCCCGAACATGAAGTGATAGACCAGCAGCTGCGACCGGCCCCGGAAGAGCTCCGCCAGCCCCTGCCCGCCTTGCTCGGTCTCGAAGCGATAGGGCTTCTCGACCTTCACCCACGGCAGCGCCTGGCGCTGGCGCGCCAGCGCATCGCTTTGCCGCGTCAGGGCCTTCTCCGCCTCCAGCAGCTCCAGCCTCGCGGCCAGCCATTCCTGGCGCGTTCCCACTCTTTGCATCGACATGCTTGCCTCCTTGGCTGCTTGCACGGTGAATGGCTACGTCCGCGCTTCGGAGGCCGGGGAGTGACAAGTCTGACGCGATTGCCATGGACTCGCTGATCACCGCCGCCGGACGGGCGCTGGCGGCGGGCGATCCGCTGGCCGCGCTCAACCTCGTGGCGCTGCGCGAGGACGCGCCGGCACTGGCCTTGCGCGGCACCGCCATGGCGCAGCTCGGCGACCTCCCGCGCGCGACCCTGCTGCTTCGCCGCGCCGCCCGCGCCTTCGGCCCGCGCGAGGCCCTGGCACGGGCACGCTGCGTGGTAGCGGAGGCGGAGGTCGCGCTCGTCTCGCGCGACCTCGGCTTTCCCACCCGCGCGCTGGAGGCGGCACGCGTCTCGCTCGAAGCCCATGGCGACCACGCCAATGCCGCGCATGCCGCGGGCCTCGCCGCGCGGCGCCTGCTGCTGCTGGGCCGGCTCGACGAAGCGGAACGGCGGCTCGCGGCGCTGGATACCGCCGCGCTGCCCGCCGCCGCGCGCGCGGCCCATGCGCTGGCCGAGGCCGGCATCGCCATCCGCCGCATCGACACGCGCCGCGCCACGGCGGCGCTGGCCGCAGCCGCGCGGGCCGCGCGCATTCCCGGACAGGTCGCGGAGGTGGAGGCGGCGCAGCGCCTGCTGGAAAGCCCCGCGGCCCGCCGAATCGCGCGCGGCGAGGAACGCCCTCTGCGCCTCGCGGAGGTCGAGGCGCTGCTGGCCTCGGACGCGCTGGTGGTGGATGCCTGCCGCTACGCGCTGCGCGGCGACGGCGTCGTGCCGCTTGCGCGCCGCCCGGTGCTCTTCGCCCTCGCCCGCGCGCTGGCCGAAGCCTGGCCGGGAGACGTCCCGCGCGAAACGCTGATCGCCCGCGCCTTTCGCGCCCGCCATGCCGACGAATCCCACCGCGCCCGGCTCCGTGTCGAGATCGGCCGGTTGCGCGCCCTGTTGCGGAAGGCCGCCACCATCACCGCGACGCCCCGCGGCTTCGCCCTCGCACCACGCGGCGGGCGGGAGGCCATGGTGCTCGCCCCGCCCGTGGAAGGCCCGCATGGCGAGGTGCTGGCGCTGCTGGCGGACGGGGAATCCTGGCCGAGCTCTGCCCTGGCGCTGGCGCTCGGCAGCAGCCAGCGCAGCGTGCAACGCGCGCTCGATGCCCTGGCGGCAAAGGGCCAGGTGCGGCCCGTGGGCGCCGGTCGCGCGCGCCGCTGGATGACGCCCACCCTCGCCGGAATCACGACGAGCTTGTTACTCCCGGCCCCACTGCCGCCTGGATAGGCTCCGGGGTATGAAACGCACCCCAGCCCAGATCCTCCGCGAATACGGCCCCTTCGAGGGCGTCGATTCCATCGGAGGCGTGACCTTCGACGGGAGCCGCGTCTGGTTTGCCTCCGGCGACCGGATCAACGCCCTCGACCCCGACAGCGGCGAGATCGCGCGCACCCTTCCGGTGCCGGCCCATGCGGGCACGGCCTTCGACGGGACCCACATCTTCCAGATCGCGGAGGACCGCATCCAGAAGCTGGACCCGGACACGGGCGAGGTACTGGCCAGCATACCCGCCCCGGGCGGCGGCAAGGATTCCGGCATGGCCTGGGCGGAAGGCACGCTATGGGTCGGGCAATACCGCGAGCGCAAGATCCACCAGATCGATCCCGAGACGGGCGCCATCCTCCGCACGCTGGAATCCAACCGCTTCGTCACGGGCGTGACCTGGGTGGGCGCCGAGCTCTGGCACGCCACCTGGGAAGGCGAGGAAAGCGAGATCCGCCGCATCGAGCCCGTGACGGGCGAGGTGCTGGAGGCCATGACCATGCCGGAAGGCGTCTTCGTCTCGGGCCTGGAGGCGGACGCGAAGGGCCGGCGCTTCTTCTGCGGCGGGGCCGGCAGCGGCAAGCTTCGCAGCGTGCGGCGGGGGTGATGGGCATGTGCTGCTGCGGCGGATATGGCGCGGCGGCTGAAACCCTCGGCGCCGCCGGTTATTATTCAGGCATGATAGCGCAAGGCATTCTCGAGGAACCGCTGGACCGCATGGGCGCGCGCCTGATGGCCGCGCCCGGCCTGGCGGATTTCGATTACGCCAAGCCGGCCGGCGCGCCGGCTCTGGTGGGGCCGGACTCGGTCTCCTGGCAGATTTTCAAGAACCCCGTGGCACTCTTCGTCGGCGGCGTCGCGGCTGTGCTGCTGGAGCTGGCCGAGCCCGCGGTGCGCAGCGGCGTGTGGGAGCATTCCTCCTTCCGGCGCGAGCCGGTGCCGCGCCTGCAGCGCACCGGCGCCGCCGCCATGATGACCGTCTACGGCCCGAGCGAGGCCGCGCGCCGCATGATCGCGGGCGTGGTGCGCCGGCACGAGGCCGTGGAGGGCGCAACCCCGGCCGGCGAGGCCTACCGCGCCAACGACCCGAAGCTGCTCGACTGGGTGCAGGCCACGGCCACCTTCGGCTTCGCGGGCGCTTATGACCGCTACGTCCGCCCGCTGGGCCCGAGCGGCCTCGACCGCGCCTTCGCGGAGGCCGAGCCGGCAGCCCGGCTCTACGGCGCCACGGGCGCGCCGCGTTCCTGGGCGGAATGGGAATCCGCTCTGGAGCGGATGCGCGATCGGCTGGAGCCTTCGCCCATCGTCGACGAATTCCTGGGCATCATGCGCGATGCACCGGCGCTGCCGCGCGTGATGCGGCCGCTGCAGCGGCTGATGATCCGCGGCGCGGTGGACCTGCTGCCTGGGTGGGTGCGCGACAGGCTGTGGCTGAGCCAGGCCGGGCTGCGCCGTGGCGAGGCCTGGCTGCTGCAGCGCGCGGCCGGTCTCGCGGATCGCATCGTGCTGCGCTCCGCGCCTCCCGCCCAATCCTCCCTGCGGCTCGGGCTGCCCGCCGACTACCTCTATAAATCTTGATTTTTCTGACGTTTATGGCTATTGGCAGAGCACCAAGGGGCCCAGTTGCGTCCGCCCTGCCCGCACCTTGGGCACGGGTTGGAAAGTAAGATGGTAAGATAGTAAGGCGGCGGACTTTCCGTCCTGGCCGATCCGATCCAACCTCTGGGCCAAAGACGGAAGTTGGGTGAATGACTCAGTCGGTGATGGTTCTGGGCGCCGGAATGGTGGGCGTCTCGGTGGCGCTGCATCTCAAACGGCGCGGCTTCGATGTGGTGCTGGTGGACCGCCAGGGCCCAGGCGAAGGCGCTTCCTTCGGCAATGGCGGGCTGATCCAGCGTGAGGCGGTGTTCCCGCACGCCTTCCCGCGCTCGGTTTCCGAACTGATCCGCATCGCGAAGAACCGGGCGGTGGATGTCTCGTACCACACGACGGACCTGCCCGGCTTCGCGGTGCCCCTGCTGCGCTACTGGTGGCATTCCGAGCCCGCGCGCTACCAGCGCACGGTCGAAGCCTGGGCCAAGCTGATCGAGACCTGCGTGGACGAGCACCTGGCGCTGGCCGAGGGCACGCCCGCCATGGATGTGCTGCGGCCCATCGGCTGGCTGCGGCTCTACGGCAACCAGCAGGCGCTCGACGCGGCACTGGCGCAGGCCGAACGCGCGCACAAGGAATACGGCGTGAACTACCGCGCGCTGGACGCAGCGGCGATCGCGGAGGCCGAGCCCTCGCTGCTGATCCGCCGCCCCGGCGGCATCCACTGGACCGACCCGCTGTCGGTCAGCGACCCGCATGCGCTGGTGATGGCCTATTTCCACCTCTTCGCGCAGGAGGGCGGCCGCTTCGCGCTGGGCGACGCGACCACGCTGGCGCAGGCCGGCTCCGGCTGGCGGGTGCAGACGCAGGAAGGGCCGGTCGAGGCCGAGCGCGTGGTCGTGGCGCTGGGTGCCGCGGCCGAGAAGGTGACCAAGCCGCTCGGCTATGACCCGCCGCTGTTCGGCAAGCGCGGTTATCACATGCACTACCGGATGCAGGGCAATGCGGTGCTGAACCGCCCGGTGATCGACACCGACAGCGGCTTCGCGCTCATGCCCATGCGCGCCGGCATCCGCCTGACCACCGGCGCCGAGTTCGCCGGCACGGATGACGAGCCCACGCCCATCCAGCTCGAGCGCGCCGAGCCCGTGGCGCGCAAGATCCTGCCGCTGGCCGACCGCGTGGATGCCAAGCCCTGGATGGGCGTCCGGCCCTGCATGCCGGACATGCTGCCCGTCATCGGGCCCCTGCCCGGCAAGCCAGCGGTCTGGTGCGCCTTCGGGCATGGCCACCAGGGCCTGACGCTCGGCCCCACCACCGGGCGCCTGGTGGCGGAGATGATGAGCGGGGACGCTCCCTTCGTGGATCCCGCGCCTTACAGGCCCGAGAGGTTCTGACTGCAACTTCCGGGCGTCCAGGCCGTCTAACCCTGGATGCCCGATACATTCCGCACCGACATCCCGCACCGGCTAGACCGGCTTCCCTGGGGCCGCTTCCACTGGCTGGTGGTGGTGGCGCTAGGCGTCACCTGGATCCTGGACGGGCTGGAGGTCACCCTCGTGGGATCGTTGGCGGGGGCGATCCATCAATCCCCGAGCCTACGCCTCACGGAAAGCCAGATCGGCCTCACCGCCTCGGCCTATCTGCTGGGGGCGGTGAGCGGCGCGCTGTTCTTCGGCTGGCTGACGGACCGGTTGGGCCGCAAACGCCTCTTCACGCTGACGGTGCTGGTCTATCTGACCGCGACCATCGCGACGGGCTTCTCCTGGGACTTCTGGTCCTTCGCCATCTTCCGCTTCTTCACCGGCGCGGGCATCGGCGGCGAATACGCGGCGGTGAATTCCGCGATCCAGGAGCTGATACCCGCACGGCGGCGCGGCACCACGGACCTCGCGGTCAATGGCACCTTCTGGGGCGGTGCGGCCATCGGCGCGCTGTCCTCGGTGCTGCTGCTGGACCCGGCGGTGATCGACCCTGAGCTCGGCTGGCGGCTGGCCTTCGGTATCGGCGGCGCGCTGTCCCTCATCGTGCTGCTGCTGCGCCGCTGGATCCCGGAAAGTCCGCGCTGGCTCATGACCCATGGCCGCCGGGAGGAGGCCGAGGCCATCGTGGGCGATATCGAGGCCTGGGTCGCGCGCGATACGGGCAGGCTGCCGCCGGTGGAGGGCAAGCCCATCGCGATCCGGCCGCGCAGCCACACCTCGCTCGGCGAAGTGGCGGCGACGATGTTCCGCACCTATCGCCAGCGTTCGGTACTGGGCGTGGTGCTCATGGCCTGCCAGGCCTTCTGCTACAACGCGGTCTTCTTCACCTACGCGCTCGTGCTGACGAAGTTCTATGGGATCGAGGCGCAGCATATCGGCTGGTTCATGCTGCCCTTCGCGCTGGGAAACCTGATGGGACCGCTGCTGCTCGGCCATTTCTTCGACAGCATCGGCCGCAAGCCCATGATCACGGCGACCTACGGCATCGCGGGCGTGCTGATGGCACTGACGGGCCTGGCCTTCGCCCAGGGCTGGCTGTCAGCCTGGGAGCAGACGCTGGCCTGGACGGTGATCTTCTTCTTCGCCTCCGCGGCGGCCTCGGCGGCCTATCTCACGGTGGGCGAGAGCTTCCCGCTGGAGATGCGCGCCATGGCGATCGCCCTGTTCTACGCCTTCGGCACGCTGGTCGGCGGCGTGGCGGGGCCTGCGCTCTTCGGCCATCTGATCGAGGGCGGCCAGCGCACGGACATCATGTGGGGCTATCTGCTCGGCGCCGCCCTGATGCTGATCGCCGCCGCGACGGAGTGGAAGCTGGGCTTCGCGGCGGAGGGGCGTTCGCTGGAGGAAGTCGCGCGCCCGCTCTCGCATGCAGGGGAGGAGTGATCAGAGATCCAGGATCTTGAAGCCGCCATAGATCATGCGCTTACCGTCGAACGGCATGTTGGTCATGGAGGGCTTGAGGCGCGGATCGGCCATGACCTTCGCATTGATGGCATCGCGGGCCTCGCGGCTTTCGTAGGTGATCCAGGAAAAGATCACCACTTCGTCTTCCTTGGCCAGGACGGCGCGGGGAAAAGAGGTCAGCTCGCCATAGGGCACGTCATCGGCGAGGCATTCCACGTAGTCGATCGCGCCGTGCTCCTTCCAGACGTCGCGGGCGAGGCGCGCCATCTTCCGGTATTCCTCGAGATTGGCCTGGGGAACCGCGAGAACGAAGCCGTCGACGTAAGGCATGATCTCTCTCCTTTGCGTGACCTTCAGGAAGAACCGGGGCGGTCGGAGACGGTTGCGAGAACGGCCAGGTAGGCCGCCCTCAGCTCCGCCCAGACGGATGTCGCGGGCGCCGGCGCGCCGAGATGCTGGTGCCGCAGCTCATCCATGAAGCGCCCCCAGAGCTCGGGCCCTCCCTGCTCCAGCAATTCGGCGCGGATGGACAGCTCGGGGGATACGGGGCGGTGCCGGCGGCCCCAGGCGCCCATCTGGGCCAGCAAGGGTAACAGCTGGATGGCGGGCTCGGTCAGGCTGTAGATGCCTTTCTGCCGGTGCGCCGGGTCGTCGCGGCGCGAAAGCAGCCCCGCCGCCACCAGCCGCTTTAGCCGGTCGGCCAGGATGTTGGAGGCGATGCCTTCCTCGGAATTCTGCAGCAGTTCCCGGTAATGGCGCCGGTTCCCGAACATGACATCGCGAATGACGATGAGGCTCCAGCGGTCGCCGAGAACCTCCAGCGTCAGGTTGATCGGGCAGCCCGAGCGTGGGTCGGTGAAATTCATGACTGCTTGCAAATCGGGATCGGTTTCGGCATAGGGGATCTGCTTGCACTATGCAATCAGAACGGGGAGCACGTCCATGAGCCTTGCCCTCTACAGCCATCCCTTCTCGGCCTACTGCCAGAAGGTGCTCGTCGCGCTCTACGAGAACGGGACCGCCTTCGAGTACCGCACGCTGGAGGAAAAGGCCTTCCAGGAGGAGCTCCACGCCATTTGGCCCTTCAAGCTCTTTCCCGTGCTGACCGACGGCCCCCGCCCCGTCCGGGAATCGAGCATCATCATCGAGTACCTGCAGCAGCAACACCCGGGCCCCGTCCGGCTGATCCCGCAGGACCCCGAAGCGGCGCTGGAGGTCCGCTTCATGGACCGGGTCTTCGACAATTACGTGCAGACCCCGATGTCCAGCATCGTCTTCAACAGCCTCCGCCCCGAGGACAAGCGTGATCCCTTCGGCGTCGAGCGGTGCCGCGCGCAGCTGGATACCGCCTATTCCTGGCTGAACGAGGTCATGGCCGCCCGCCGCTGGGCTGCCGGGGCCGAGTTCTCGATGGCCGACTGCGCCGCGGCGCCCTCGCTCTTCTACGCGGATTGGGTCCATCCCTTCGGGGACCGTTTCCCGCACCTGCGCACCTACCGGGAGAGGCTGCTGGCCCGGCCCTCCTTCGCCCGCGCAGTGGACGAGGCGCGGCCCTTCCGGCACTACTTCCCCCTGGGCGCGCCGGACCGGGACTGAGCCGGGAGGGAAGGAAGCTGGACAGCGCGCCTCATCCGCGCCAAATCCTGCCACCCGCCCCTACGGAGTCTGCCTGCATGAGCTCGGCATCGACTGAGACCTTTGACACGATCGCCGATATCATCGCGGAAACGGCCAATGTGGACCGGGAGAAGATCACGCCCCAGGCGCATGTGATCAACGACCTCGGCATCGACAGCCTGGATTTCCTCGATATCGTCTTCGAGATCGACAAGCGGTTCGGCATCAAGGTCCCCGTGGAGGCCTGGACCGAGCAGGTGAACAGCGGCAAGGCGCCGGCCGAGCAGTTCTTCGTGATGGGCAGCCTCGCGGACCGCATCGCCGAGCTCGTGGCCGCCAAGCAGGGCTGAGAATTGCGGCTCGAATACTTTGAGATGATCGACCGCGTCCGCGCCTTCGAGCCGGAGCGGTTGGTGGCGGAGGCCCGCGTCCCCGAGAAAAGCCCCGTCTTTGAGGGGCATTTTCCCGGCTTTCCCATCATGCCCGGCGTGCTGATGGTAGAAACCATGGCGCAGGCCTGCGGCTGGCTGGTCATCGCCCGCAGCAATTTCTCCCGCATCGCCCTGCTGGCCAAGGTGGAGCAGGCGAAGATGCGCGGCATGGTGAAGCCCGGCGCCTCCCTCGTCGTGACGGCCGAGCTCGTGCATGACGGCTCGGGCTACGCCGTGATGCGCGGCCAGCTGGCCGAGGGCGAGGCCCGCGTCGCCGAGGCCGAGCTGACGCTGCGGGTCGTTCCCTACCCCTCGCCGGATCTCGAGGCCGCCGTGCGGTCCCGCGCCGCGCAGATCGGGCTCGCGGCCTGATGCGGCGCGTCGCGATCACGGGGCTCGGGCTCGCCTCCTCGGCCGGCGAAGGGCGGGACGCGCATGCCGCCCTGCTCAACGGGGCGCCACCCGTGCTGGATGAGGCCCGCTTCGCGCCGCACCCCGTCCATCCCCTGGCTCCCATGCCGTTCGAGACCGCCATTCCACGCCGCGAGAACCGGCAGATGGAGAATTGGCAGCGCCTGGGCGTCTACGCGGCCGGCCTCGCTCTCGACGACGCGGCCCTGCGCGAGCGCGTGGCGGGCATCGACCTCACCGTGGCGGCCGGCGGAGGGGAGCGCGACACGGCGCTGGACGAGCAGATCCTCGCCGCGAAGCCGGACGCCCCGGGCCTGAACCGCATGCTCATGGACGGGCTGCGGCCGACGCTGTTTCTGGCGCAGCTCTCCAACCTGCTGGCAGGCTCGATTTCGATCGTGCACAACGTGGCGGGGTCCTCCCGCACCCTGCTGGGCGAGGAGATCGCCGGCGCCGAGGCGATCCGCGTCGCGGCACTGCGCATCGCGGCCGGGACGTCGGAAATCGGCCTCGCGGGCGCCGGCTTCATCGCCGAGCGGTCCGACAACCTGCTGCTTTACGCCATGGGCGGCGGACTGCATGCCGGGCCGTGGGCGCGGTTGCCGCAGCGCCAGGGCATGGTGCTGGGCAGCGCGGCGGCCTTCCTGACCTTCGAGGCAGCCGACGCGGCCTCCAACCCGCTCGCGATCCTCTCCCACATCGCGACCGACCAGGGGGCACCCGCGGGCCGGCCGGGGCGGCTGGCCCGGCTGATGGCCGGGCTGCCCGCCGCACGGCCGGGGCGGATCGTCATCTCCACCACCTCCGGAGCGCCCGGCCCGACGCGCGACGAACTCGCGGCGATCGGCGCCCTGCCGGACGTCTTCACTGGCAACCTGCTCGGCCATGCCGTGGAAGCCGCCTTCCCGATGGGCCTGGCGCTCGGCGTGCTCGCGATCCAGGCCGGCGCGCCGCAGGTGCTAGTCACCGGGACGGGCCAATGGCGCGGCGAGGCTGTGGCGATGCTGGAGGCCCCCGCATGAGAACGCGCATCGCCGTCACGGGCATCGGCCTGGTCACCGCACTCGGCTTCGGCGCGGAAGCGAATTGGGGCGCCCTCGCCGCCGGGCGCTCGGGCGTCCGCCACATCACACGCTTCGATGCCACCGGCATGCGCGCCACCATCGCCGCCTGCGTGGACCTGCCCGAGGACAAGCCTGGCCAGCCGCTCTCCGTCGCCAAGCGCGTCGAGCGCATGGGCGAGATGGCCATCGCCGAGGCACTGGCCCAGGCGGGGCTGTCCGCGCCCTTCGGCGGCCCGCTCGCCTTCGGCATGCCGCCGGTCGAGATGGAATGGCCGCAGCGCGCGAGCTTCGGCGCGGAGAACTACGCGCAGCTGTTGGCCGGCGCCCCGGGGCACCAGGAATTCTACGAGGAGTTCCTCTTCGGCGGCTCCGGCGCGCGGCTGGCCGAGCGTTTCGGCACCACCGGCGTGCCGCAGATCGTGACCACCGCCTGCGCGTCCGGCGCCTCGGCCATCCAGCTCGCCATCGAGGCGATCCGGCGCGGCGAGGCGCCGATGGCCATCGCCGGTGGTTCCGAGGCCAGCCTGCAGACCGAGACGCTGATCCGCTTCGGGCTGCTCCAGGCGCTCTCCACCCAGAACGAGCGGCCGGAAGCGGCCTCGCGGCCCTTCACCCTCTCGCGCGACGGCTTCGTGATGGGCGACGGCGCGGGCGCCCTGATCCTGGAGACCGAGGAGCACGCCCGCGCGCGCGGCGCGACCATCCTCGGCTACGTGCTGGGAACGGGCGAGGCCGCCGACACCTTCCACCGGACCCGCTCCTCGCCGGACGGGGCGGCGATCATCCGATCCATGGCGGATGCGATCGCCGATGCGGGGCTGGAGCCAAGCGCGATCGGCTACATCAACGCCCACGGCACATCGACGCCCGAGAACGACAAGATGGAGGCGCTGGCCATCCGCGCCCTCTTCGGCGAGGCCCCGCCGCCGGTCAGCTCCACCAAGTCGATGATCGGCCATACGCTCTCCGCCGCCGGTGCCATCGAGGCGGCAATTTGCCTGCTGGCTTTGCAGCATCAGACCCTGCCGCCGACCATCAACCAGGACGACGTGGACGAATCCCTCGGCCTCGACACGGTGCCGCAGGCGCGCCCGCACGGCTTCCGGGCGGCGCTGTCCAATTCCTTCGGCTTCGGCGGCCAGAACGTGTCCGTGGTGCTCGGCGCGGCGGATTGAGGATCAGGCGGCGAGGAAGCCGCCATCCACGCTGAGCGCGTGGCCGGCCACGAAGCTGCCCTCGGAAGACAGGAGCCAGCAGACGGCGGCGGCGACCTCCTCCGGCCGGCCCAGCCGGCGCAGCGGTAGCCCGGCCGCTACCTGCGCCATGTCGGCGATGCCGGAAGCGAGCATCATCTCCGTCTCCACGCGGCCGGGCGAGACGGCGTTGATGCGGATGCCGCGCGGCGCATATTCCATGGCGGCCGCGCGGGTAAACGCCAGGGCAGCAGCCTTGGAGGCGGCATAGAGCGCCAGTCCCGGATTGGGATTCCGAACGCCGCTCACGCTCGCATTGTTCACGATGGCCCCGCCGCCGCCCGCCTCCATCGCGGGGATCTGATGGCGCAGCGCATGGAGCAGGGAACGGAGATTGGTATCGAGCACCTGGTCGTACACCGCGTCCGTTTGCTCCGCGGCCAGGGCGCGCCGTTCCTGGAAGCCGGCATTGTTGAAGGCGGCGTCCAGCCGGCCGAACTCGCGCATCGTGATGGCGACGAGGCGCTGCATCTCTTCATCCCGCCGGACGTCCGTCAGGACGAAGAGGGCACGGGCGCCCGCGTCACGCACGGCCTGCGCGGCCGCCTCGCCCTCCGCTGCGCGGCGCCCGGCGATGACGACGGCCGAAGCGCCCTCCCCCGCCATGCGCAGCGCGGTGGCAAGGCCGATGCCGCTGCCGCCACCGGAAACGAGGCAGACCTTGCCCGCGAGAAGCTCACCCATCGCCATCCTCCATCCGTCCCTGCGCGAGCGCCGCCGCATAGGCACCGAGAGCGCCGGCCAGCGCGCGTCGTGACGCCGGTTCCATCCGCACCAGCGCCGCCGAGACTTGGCGCTCCGCAAACCGGTCGATACGGGCGAGCGTGGCCCTGCCCTTCGGCGTCATGGAGACCGGCCTGGCGCGGGCGTCGGTCTCGCTGGGCCGGGCCACGATCTCTCCCGCCGCGGACAGCTTGGCCAAGAGGCGGCTGACGCTGGACTTCTCCAGCAGCAGCACCTCGCAGAGCTCGGCAGCGGTCAGGGAGCCGCGCGCCCCGATCTCCACGAGCGCATGCACGGCGGAAGGCGACAGGTCGGTGCCGGCGAGGGTCGGGCGCATGAAGCCCAGCTCCCGCACCAGCCGCCGCGACGCGGCGCGGATATCGGCGATATCGGACATAGTTGTATTATACAACTATTTGCACCGCACCGCCAGCGGCGCGGGACAGCCGCTTTCAGAGTTCCGCGATCACCGCATCGCCCATGGCGCGGGTCGAGAGCGTGCTCTCCCCGGGGCCCGCGATATCGGCCGTGCGCGCTCCCTTCGCGAGCGCGCGATCCACGGCCGCCTCGAGATGCGCGGCATCCGCCGGCCGCTCCGCGCTCCAGCGGAGCATCATCGCGACGGAAAGGATGGCGCCGAGCGGATTGGCGATGCCCTTCCCCGCGATGTCGGGGGCGGAGCCATGGATCGGCTCATACAGCGCGCGCCGCCGCCCCTGCCCATCGGGCGCGGAGAGCGAGGCCGAGGGCAGCATGCCGAGCGAGCCGATGATGGCGCCGGCCGCGTCGCTCAGCAGGTCGCCGAAGAGGTTGTCCGTCACCAGCACGTCGAAGCGCTTCGGATGGCGAGCGAGCTGGATGGCGCAATTGTCGGCCAGCATGTGCTCGAAGCCGACGTCGGGGAACTCGGACTGATGGATGCCCGTCGCGATCTCGCGCCAAAGGGCGCCGGCCTCCATGACATTGGCCTTGTCCACGCTGGTCACGTGGTTGCGCCGCGTGCGCGCGAGGGCAAAGGCGAAGCGCACGGCGCGCGCAATCTCGGCCTCGGTGTAGCTGTGCGTGTTGATGCCGCGGCGGCTGCCGTCGGGCAGCGTCTCCACCCCGCGCGGGGTGCCGAAGTACATCCCCGCCGTCAGCTCCCGCACGAAGATGAGATCCACGCCATCCGTGACGCGGCTCTTGTAGGGGCTGGCCTCGGCGAGCGCGGACGGCATCCGCACGGGGCGCATGTTGGCGAAGACGTCGAGCGCCTTGCGCATCCGCAGCAGCGAGCCCTTGCGCCGCTCCTCGGGCGGAATGATGCCGGCCTGGTCCAGGCTTCCGGTCGCGCCGAAGAGGATGGCGTCGGCAGCCTCGATCTGCCCCCAGGTCTCGTCCGGCATCATCGTGCGGTGCTTGAGCCAGTTGGTCATGCCGAAATCGCGCTCGGCGAGGCTGAGCTCCAGGCCGCGATGCGCCGCGAACCACTCCAGCGCACGCACGGCCTGGGCCGTCACCTCGGGGCCGACACCGTCGCCGGCCAGTACAAGAACCTTCAAGCCACACTCTCCCAAGCCCAGCCATGCGCCGCGCGGTCGCGCTCGCGGAAGGCGGCGATGGCGTCGGCGTGCTTCATGGTCAGCGAGATGTCGTCGAGACCGTCCAGCATCGCCTCGCGCTTGCGGTCATCCACGGTGAAGGGAATGGCCTCGCCACGCGGGGTGATCACCAGCTTGCGTTCCAAGTCCACGGTGGTGCGGGCATTGCCCGGTGCCTCCTCCGTCTGCTCGGCGATGCGGCGGATGGCCTCGATGGGCAGCTTCACCGGCAACAGCCCGTTCTGGAAGCAGTTGGAGAAGAAGATATCTCCGAAGCTCGGCGCGATCACGCAACGCACGCCCATGCCCATCAGCGCCCAGACCGCGCCCTCGCGCGAGGAGCCGCAGCCGAAATTCTCGTCCGCCAGCATGATGGGGCTGCCGCGATAGGGCGGCTGGTTGGGGATGAAGTCCGGATTGTCGGCGCCGCCCGCCACGTAGCGCCGCCGCTCGAAGGCATAGGGGCCGAGCCCCTCGCGGCCCGAGCCGACGAGGCGCTGGATCGGGATGATCACGTCGGTATCGACATTGGCTTCCATGAGCGGAATGGCCGTGCCCTCGACCGTGCGGAAGGCCTGCATCTCAGTAGCTCCTCACATCCACGATGGCGCCGGCCAGCGCGGCAGCCGCGGCCATGGCGGGCGAGGCGAGATGCGTGCGCGCCCCCGTGCCCTGCCGCCCCACGAAATTGCGGTTGGAGGTCGAGACGCAGCGCGCGCCGTTGGGAACCGTCTCGCCATTGGCGGCGACGCAGAGCGCGCAGCCCGGCTCGCGCCATTCGAAGCCGGCCTCGCGGAAGCGATGGTGCAAGCCCTCGGCCTCCGCATCGGCCTTCACCTGCTCGCTTCCGGGCACCACCCAGGCCGTCACGTGCTCGGCCTTCTTGCGGCCCTTGATCACGTCGGCGGCGGCGCGCAGGTCCGAGAGGCGCGAGTTGGTGCAGCTGCCGATGAAAACCCAGTCCACCTTGGTGCCCGCGATCTTCTGCCCCGGCTCCAGCCCCATGTAGCGCAGCGCGGCTTCGAGGCCCGCGCGGCGGCTCGGCACCGTGTCTTCCAGCGCCGGGACATGGCCGGTGACGTCGGCCACCATCTCCGGGCTCGTGCCCCAGGTGATCTGCGGCGCCAGCGTCGAGACGTCGATCACCTCGTCGCGCGTGAAGCGCGCATCGGGGTCGGAAGGCACCTGGCGCCAATCGGCGAGCGCCGCGTCCCAGGCCGCACCCTTCGGCGCGAAGCGGCGGCCCGCGATGTATTCGAAGGTGGTGTCGTCGGGCGCGACCATGCCCGTCTTGGCGCCCATCTCGATCGACAGGTTGCAGAGGGTCAGACGCTCCTCGACGCTCATGGCCCGCACGGCGCTGCCGGCATATTCCATCGCCATGCCCGTGCCGGCCGCCGCGCTGAAGCGCCCGATGGCGGCCAGGATCATGTCCTTCGCGGTGACGCCCGCCGGGCGCACGCCCTCGTAGCGGATGCGGAAGGTGCCGGGGCGTCGCTGCGGCAGGGTCTGCGTGGCCAGGGCGTGCACCAGCTCGCTGGACCCGATGCCGAAGGCCAGCGCGCCCATGCCGCCATTGGTGCAGGTGTGGCTGTCGCCGCAGGCGACCGTCAGCCCCGGCAGCACGATGCCTTGCTCCGGTCCCACCACATGGACGATGCCGTTGCCCGGCGTGCCGATGTCGAAGATCCGCACGCCCTGCTTCGCCGATTCCTCACGCAGCGAGGCCAGGAGCTTCGCTCCCTGGGGATAGGTATGCTCCGTACGTCCCGGCGCGCTGGAAAGCGCATGGTCCGGCACGGCGAAGACCTTGTTCGGCTCGGCTACGCGACGGCCCTTTTCGGCGAGCTCCCGCATCGCTCGGCCGCCGCTGAGGTCATGCACCAGCAGCCGGTCCAGATAGAGCAGCGACCATCCCTCGCCGAGATCGGCGATCACCCGCCGGTCCCAGATGCGGTCGAACATGGTGCTCGCCATTTCCCGTCCACTCCCCGTCCGTTCTTGAGGGCAGCATAGGCCCGGGTTGACCCGCAAGGCAGCCCCCCCGATCCTCCGCGCGCCGCATTGCGGGAGGATGGAACGTGTTCAATCTGGAGGGCCGCAGAGCCCTCGTGACGGGGGCCTCCGGCCTCCTGGGCGGGCATTTCGCCCGGGTACTCCACAAGGCCGGGGCGGAGGTCGTGCTGGCGGCGCGCCGCATCGAGGCCTGCGAGGCGCTGGCGGCCGAGCTCGGCCCGCGCGCCAGTGCAGTGAAGCTCGACGTGCAGGACGAGGCGAGCATCGCCGCCGCGCTTGATCACGGCCCCGTCTGCGACATCCTCGTGAATAATGCCGGCATCGCCGCCACCCGCGGCTTCCTCGACCAGACCGCGCGGGACTGGGACGGCGTGCTCGACATCAACCTGCGCGGTGCCTTCCTGGTGGGCCAGGCGGCGGCGAAGCGGATGGTCGCGGCGAAGAGCGGCGGCTCCATCATCAACATCGCCTCCATCCTCGGCCTGCGCATCATCCCCGGCGTCGCGGGCTATACGGCGGCGAAGGCGGGCCTGATCCAGCTGACGCGGCAGATGGCCGTGGAGCTCGCGCGCCATTCCATCCGCGTGAACGCCATTGCCCCCGGCTACATCGCCTCCGAGCTCAATGCCGAGTTCTTTGCCTCGGAGGCAGGGCAGGCCATGATCCGCCGCGTACCGCAGCGGCGCCTCGGCAAGCCGGAGGACCTCGACGGCGCGCTGCTTCTGCTGGCCTCCCAGGCGGGCGCACACATGACCGGCTCCGTCATCACGGTCGACGGCGGCCACTCGATCAATCCCATCTGAAGGCAGCACCATGGACTTCACCCTCGACCCCAAGAGCGAAGCGAAGCGCCAGGCCGTCCGCGCCTTCGTCAACGACCGCCTCATCCCGCTGGAGGCCGACCGCGCCAGCTATGACGAGCACGAAAACATCGCGCCCGCGCTGCTGAAGACGCTGCGCGCCGAGGTGAAGGCCGCTGGCCTCTGGTGCCTGCAGCTGCCCGAGGAGATCGGCGGCCAGGGCCTGCCCTTCACGGGCATGGCGGCGTGCTACGAGGAGATGAACCGCTCCATCTTCGGACCGGTCTGCTTCAACTCCGCCGCGCCGGACGACGGCAATATGATGGTGATGAACAAGGTCGCCACCCAGGCGCAGAAGGACTGGTGGCTGATGCCGGTCGTGCGCGGGGACGTGCAATCCGCCTTCGCGATGACCGAGCCCGGCGGCGCCGGCAGCGACCCGGGAATGACCTACACCTCCGCCGAGCGCGTCGGGAACGACCGTTGGCGCATCACCGGCCGCAAGTGGTTCATCACCGGCGCCGGCGAGGCGCACAACTTCATCCTGATGGCCAAGACCAGCGACGATCCGCGCAAGGGCCTTACCGCCTTCCTCTTCCACAAGGACGCGCCGGGCTGGGAGATCGTCCGCCGTATCCCGATCATGGGGCCGGAAGAACATGGCGGGCATTGCGAGCTGAAGTTCGACGGGCTGGAGATTCCCGACGAGAACCGCCTCATGGGCGTAGGCGACGGGCTGAAGCTGACGCAGATCCGCCTCGGCCCCGCGCGACTCACCCACTGCATGCGCTGGACCGGCATGGGCCGGCGCGCGCTGGAGATCGCGCAGGCGCATACCGAGCAGCGCTCCACCTTCGGCACGAAGCTCGCCGACCGCGAATCCGTGCAGATGATGGTGGGCGAGGCCGCGATGCAGCTCGACATCAGCCGCATGCTGACCATGCGCGCCGCCTGGAAGCTCGACCAGGGCGACTTCGCGCGGAAGGAGGTCAGCATGGCGAAGATCGTGGCCGCCGATGCGCTTCACAAGGCGGCGGACACGGCGATCCAGCTGCTGGGCGCCAAGGGCTATTCCAAGGACACGCCGGTCGAATGGATGTACCGCTACGCCCGCCAGGCGCGGCTGGTTGACGGCGCGTCGGAGGTGCATCGCATGGTGCTGGCGAACTTCCTCCGGCGCGAGGGCAGCGACTTCTTCGGCTGGGGCCACCATGGATGAGGCGCGCCGCGCGGCGCTGACCGGCTGGCTGACCGAAGCGGCGGGCGTGCCCGTCGCGATCACGGCGGCGGAACTGCTCTCCGGTGGCGCCATCCAGCAGAACTGGGCGATCTCCGTCACGCGCGGCGGCGTGCCCGAGGAATGGGTGCTGCGGACCGACAATGCCGCCACCCTCGCCGTCTCTCTGCCGCGCGAGGCCGAGTACGCGCTTCTGCGCGCGGCCTTCGCGGCGGGGGTGACCGTGCCGGAACCCCTTTTCGGTTGCCCCGATGCGGGCGTGATCGGCGCGCCCTTCTTCGTGATGCGCCGCGTAGGCGGCATCGCGACCGGCTTCCGGCTTGCCAAACAGGCGGCATCCACCGGTGGGGACGACGCGCTGGTCCGCGCGGCCGGCCAGGAGATGGCGCGCATCCACACCATCCGCCCGCCGCGCGACGACCTCGCCTTCCTGGGCGAGCCGCCAGCCGATGCGGGCATCGCCTTCATCGCCGCCATGCGCGCCCGGCTGGACGCCGCGGGCACGCCCCGCCCGGCGCTTGAATGGGGGCTTGCCGCGCTGCAGCGACACTTGCTTCCCCCCCTGCCCGCCGTGCTGTGCCACAATGATTTCCGGACAGGGAATCTGATGGTGGACCAGCATCGCGTGACCGCCGTGCTCGACTGGGAGTTCGCCGCCTGGGGCGACCCGCATGCGGATCTGGGCTGGTTCTGCGCGCCGTGCTGGCGCTTCGGCAATCTGGGGCTGGAGGCCGGCGGTCTCGGCTCCCGCGCCGCGCTGCTGGAAGGCTACGGCCCGGGTGCCGACCCGTCCCGCCTGCCCTTCTGGGAACTCGCGGCCAGCATCCGCTGGGCCGTGATCGCTGCCGACCAGGGCGCCCGCCATCTCTCCGGCCAGGAACGCGGGCTGGAGCTGGCGCTCACCGCCCACATCATCCCGGAGCTGGAGATGGACATCCTGCGGCAGGCGGAGGCGCTCGATGCTTGAAGCCCCCGACGCGGCGGACCTGCTGGCCACCGCCCGCGCCTCGCTGCTGGAGAAACTGCTGCCGGCCCTGCCGCCGCATCTGCACTACGAGGCACGGATGGCCGCCAATGCGCTCGCCATCGCGGGCCGTGCGATCGGCGCCGACGCGGCGGCAGTGGAAGCCCGGCTCGGCCGCCTCGCGGGGGACCAGGCGGGCTTCGCGCGCCGCATCCGCGCGGGCGAGTTCGCCCCCGGCACCCCCCAGCATGCCGAGGCCGCTTCCGTCCTCGCCGAGCTGGTCAGGCTGCGCTGCTCCGTCAGCGCGCCGCGCGCGCTGAAATGAGCGACGCCCAGGGGCTCGACAGCCGGCGCCAGGCGGCGCTGCGTGTGCTGCTGCCCCTGGGAGGCGTGCTGCTCATCGTGGGCGCCCTCGCCTCGATCGCGCTCTATGGCTATCAGGCCAACCGTCGCGGGGCGCTGGACCTCACCGAGAGCCTGCTGACCGACCTGCAGTCCCGCATCGGCCGGGAGGTCGAGATCTTCTTCCTCTCCTCCGAACGCGCTGTGCGCCTCTCGCGCGAGCTTTTCGTGGGCCAGGACGTGCGGGGAGAGCGGCGCGAGACGCTGGAGCATTTCGGCCAGGCGATGCTGCGGGAGCTCCCGCAGGTCTCGCTCTTCATGGCGGCCGATGCCCAGGGGAACTACCTCGCCGTGCGGCACCGGCGCGAGGGGGGCTTCACCTCCTTCATCATCCGCAACTCGCCCGGGCCCCGCCGGCTCACCCAGCGCAGCTTCGACCCGAATGGCCGCCTCCTGGGCGAGGAGGAGCAGCCGGAGAACAATTTCGACCCCCGCACCCGCCCCTGGTACATCGAGGCGACGCAGGATGACGACGAGGCCTGGACGGAGCTCTATCGCTTCTTCACGGACCGCATGATCGGCGTGACGGTCGCGACTGCGATCCGGCGTCCGCCATCGCCCGAGCCGACAGGGGTCATCGCCCTCGATATTTCGCTGCGCTCGCTCTCGGCCTTCCTCGCGAGCCTCGAGATCGCGCGCAACGGCCGCGCCGTCATCATCGACCGTAACGGGCGCGTCGTCGCCTATCCGGACTTCGCCGTCACGATGCGGACCGCGCCGGATGGCGAGACGCCGCTCAGGCTCGACGAGCTGGGCGACCCCGTTCTGGCCCGCGCCTATGACCGCACGCGGCTGGAGGGCGACTTTAGATCCGTCGAGACGGTCGATGGGCAGCGCCACATCATCATGACGACCTCGCTGCAGGACCAGGCGGTCGCGGGCTGGCGGCTGCTCGTCGCCGTGCCGGAAAGCGACTTCACGGGCTTCGTGGACACCAACTCCCGCCGCGTCCTCGTCATGGCGCTCGGGGTCGTCGCCTTCGTTCTCGTGCTGGCCCTGCTGCTGATCCGCCAGGGCCTGCGCGCGGACCGCGCCGCGCGGCACCTGCTGCGTGAGCGCGCGAGCATCGCCTCGCAATCCGCCGCCTTCTCCGAACTGGCGGGATCGCCCGCGCTCTTCGACCCGGGATCGCCGCTTCCGCCGGAACTGACGGAGCGCATGGCGCGCGTGACCGGTGCCGCGCGGGCCTGCATCTGGCGCCTTTCTCCCGACGGGCGGAGCCTGACGCTGGAGGACAGCTTCGATTCCGACCGCATGGGCCACACCGGCGACGCCCGGCTGCTGCGGGAGGAGATGCCCGCCTTCTTCTCGCGCCTGGCTTCCGGCGAGCCCATCCTCGTGGAGGATGCCGCCACGAAGCCCGAGACGGCGGCGCTTCACCGGGCCTGGCTCAGCCCGCTCGGCACCCGCTCCGTGCTCGCAGTGCCGATCCAGCATGGCGCGCGTAACCTCGGTGTGGTCTGGGTCGAGGATGCGCGCCACGCCAGCGGGGGACTGCAGTTCCTCGGCGCGGTGGCCAGCCTCCTCGCCGTTCGCGCCGCCGGCGGCGCGGGCAAGCTGGCCGAGCGCGCCGCGGCGGTCCATGCGCTCGAGCCCGAGGCCAGCAAGCCCGAATCCACGACCAGCTTCGTCGACACCGCGCTCTGCGCGGCGCTGGGCAGCGAGATTCTCGCGGACGTCTATCCGCAGGCGGCGGTGATGGTTCTGCGTTTCACCGATCCCCTGGCACTGGGCGGCCGCCGTGGCGGCGGCACCACCGGCACCCTCTTCGAACGCCTCGCCCATGGGCTGGAACGCGCCGCCGGGCAAAGCGGCATTCCCTATCTGCGGGTGCTGGGCACCCAGGTCGTGGCCGCGACCGGCCTCGGCCCGGAGGCCGATCCAGCGCCCGCCAACGAGATCGCGGATTTCGCGCTCGCCGCGCGCAAGCTCTGCACGACGCTGTTCGAGGAGGCAGGAGGTGAGCCCGCCTTCCGGATCGGCATGGACCTCGGCATCGCCTTCGGCGGCCGCGTGGGCCCGGGCGAAGGCTTCCTCAACCTCTGGGGCGAGGCCGTCACCCTGGCCGGCCATATGGCCGACAGCGCGCCGCTGGGGGGTATCCAGGTGACCGCCGCGCTGTATGGCGCGGTGTCCGGCCAGTTCCTCTTCCGTCCCCGTGGCGCCTTCCTCATGCCGCGCCATGGCCGGAAGGCGAGCTACGTCCTGGCAGCGGCGCTCTGATGCTCGCTGCGATCGGCAGGCCCTTCCGGCAAAGCTTCCTGGAGCTGCTGCACGTCCTGGCGCTTTGCGTGCATTTCATCGCCTGGGGCATGCGCCCCTTCGGGCGCCCGTTGCCGGAACGACGCGAGTTCTTCCGCCGTCTCCGCCAGGCCTTGCTTGGCGGCATGCTGCCCAGCCTCGTCCTCGGCGTGCTCATCGGCATGGGCCTGGTCTTCCAGGGCATCACCTGGGCGGGTGCCGCCGATCAGCGCGGGCTGCTGGCCACCGTGCTGGTGACCGTCCTGGTGCGGGAGCTGGCACCCGTCCTCATCGCCACGCTGATCCTGGGCCGCTCGGGCATCGCGGTCGCGGCGGACCTCGGCGCGCTCCGCGCGACGGGTGCGGAGCGCGCGCTGACCCTGCAGGGCGTGGACCTCGTGCGGCTCTACGCGGCGCCGGCCGCCGTGGCCCAGTCGCTCTCCTGCCTCACCCTCGGGATCATCTTCGTGGCGGTCGCGCTCGTCTCGGGCAGCGCCTTTGCCGCCCTCCTGGGCGGACAGTCCGAAGCGATCCTCGGCTCGCTGAACGATGTGCTGCGCGCGATGAGCCCCGCCGATGTCGTGATCTTCCCCGCGAAGCTGCTGGTCACCGGCATGCTGGTGGGTGCCGTCGTGGCCCATACCCCGCTGACCGCGCCGCGCAACACGCGCACGTCGCAACTTCTTCCGGCCTGCTTCGTCCGCGGCGTGCTGGCGATCCTGACATCCTCCGTCGTACTGAGCCTCGCCGTATGAGCACCTCGATGCCTCCCGCGCTGGAACTGAAGGATGTGCATACATCCGAAGTGGGCGAACGCTTCTCGCTGACGCTCCATCCGGGCGAGATGGCCCTGATCCAAGCCGAAGAGCTCGCCAGCCTCTCCCGCTTCACCGAGCTTTGCCTCGGCCTCCTCCCCATCACCGGCGGCGAGGTAAGGGTCTTCGGCCGGGACTGGCGGGCGCTGCGGCCCGAGGAGGTGCGGCGCCAGCGCGCGCGGATCGGCGCGACCTTCCTGCACGGCGGCTGGCCGCCCCACCTTACGGTCGCCGAGAGCATCATGCTGCCGGCCCTGGAACACCGGATATCCGACGAGGAGCCTCTGCGCGAACGTGCCTCCGATCTCTGCCGCCGCTTCGGGCTGCCGGGCATGCCGCTCCAGCCCCCCGAGCATCTATCGCCGGCCGAGCTCGCCGCCGCGGCCTGCGCGCGCGCCCTTCTGATGCGTCCGGACCTCCTGATACTCGAGCGCCCGCTGCTGGGCGGTCTGGTGGACGAGCTCCGGCTACCGCTGCTCGATGCCATCGCCGCCGCCTATCCCATCGCCTGCGTCTGGCTGACCTCCTCGCTGTCGCGATGGACCGACCAGGCCGTTCCCGACGCACACCGCTACCGCCTCAGCCAGCAGGGGCTGATGCAGGTGAGGGGCTTCTCGGCATGAGCGCCCCCCGCCCCTGGCGCGCCCGGATGAACGGCGACGAGTGGATCGGCCTCATCGTGCTGCTTGCCGTGCTCATCTTCCTCGGCGCCGTGCTGCAGGCTGGCGTGCTGCGCGACTGGCTGACTCCCTCGGCCACGCTGCGCGTCCTGCTCCCGAACGAGGGTATCGGCGGACTCTCGGTCGGCGCAGAGGTCGAGGTGCTGGGCACCCGCGCGGGCACCGTGCGCCGCGTGGTCATCGCGCCCGCCGCCCGCCTCTATGCCGAGGTCCAGCTGGACGAACAGGCCAAGGCTTTCGTCCGCCGCGACTCGGTCGCGACCATCCGCAAGCGCTACGGTGTCGCCGGCGCGGCCTTTCTGGATATCGCGCGGGGCACCGGCGCGCCGCTCGACTGGAATTTCGCCGTGATCGAGGCGAATTCCGACCGGGCCCCGACCGAAACGCTGGGTGCCATCTTCGACGAGGTGCGAGGCAAGGTGATGCCCATTCTGGACGATCTCGGCCGCGCGGCGCACAGCCTGTCGGAGACCGCCGCGCGCATCCAGCGGGGCGAAGGCTTCGTCGGCCGCCTGGTCTCCGACGACGAGATGAGCGGCCAGGCCCGGGACATGCTGGCCGAGGTGCGATCCATGATGGACACGCTCCGCCGCGTGCTCGCCAGCGCGGAAACCGCGGCGGCCGAAGGCGCGCGTTTCACAGGCAGCCTGAACGGCCCGCAAGGCGTGCCCTCCTTGCTCCGGCGCGCGGATTCCATGATGGCCGACCTCCAGCGCGTCACGCGGGAGCTCGCCCGGATGGCGCCGCGCGGCCAACCCCTGGTCCGCAGCGCGGAGGAAAGCCTGGCGGAGGTGCCCGCCCTCCTGCTCCAAGCGCAGTCCACCGCACGTGAGCTGGAGCAGCTGACGGCCCAGCTTCGTACGCTCTGGATCCTCGGCGGCGGTGGTCCACCCGCGCCCCCCGAGCGCCAACGGGTGCCGGTGGAACGGATCCGGCCATGAGAACGCTGCTGGTCCTGCTGCTGCTCGCCGCGTGTTCCTCGCGCAGCCCGGGGCCTGCCCCGGTGCAGCCGGATGAGACGCTGAACCAGCAGCTCCGCATCGGCCGCCTCGCGCTCGAAGCGGGGCGCAACGCGGAAGCGGCGCGCCTTTTCGACCGGGCCCTGGTTCGCGCGAGGGAACGCGATTCAGCGACCGAGATCGCCGACGCCGCCACAGGAAGCAGTGTCGCATTGCTGGGCCAGGGCCGGGCGGCGGAGGCAGGCCAGCAGGCGGCGCGCGTTGCGGCCGAGTTGCGCCGGAGGGGCACGCCCGTCCCGCCGGACCTGATCCTCGCCGAGGCGGTGGCGCGCTTCCGCCTGGGCGAATTCGACGCGGCGACCGCGCTTCTCACGCCGCTCCGCGCTTCGCCCGACCAGGACGTGATGCGGCGCGCGAGCTTCATCGAGGGGCTGATCGCCGGCGCGCGGCGCGATCCCGTGGCGCTCGCCCAGGCCAGGGGACGGATCGGCACGCCGGAAGGCCGCTCCTTCCAGGCCGACGCCGCCGAGCTTGCGGCCATGGCGGCGTTGCTGAACCGCGACGAATCCACAGCCTTCGCGGAGGCCGAGCGCGCCGCTGGCCTTCGCCGCGATACGCTCGACTACCGGGGCATCAGCCGGGCGCTGGAACTTTCGGCCGATGCCGCGCGCCAGTCCGGCCTGCCGGAACGCGAGGCGGATTTCGCGCTGCGCGCCGCCCTCGGCGCCAGTTCGCGCGGCGACAAGGCGGAAGCGCGGCGCCTGATGTTGCGCGCGCGTTCCGTCACGACGGACCCACGCATGCGGGATACCATCACGCGCGAGCTGGCCGCCCTCGACGCGCGCTGACGCGGCGCCTAGCCTTCATCCCAAGAACTTCGAGGGAGACACGCCATGGGTCCGCTGGCCGGCACCATCGTCCTGGAAATCGCCGGCATCGGGCCCGGACCGTTCTGCGCCATGTTGCTGGCCGATCTCGGCGCGGAAGTCATCCGCATCGAGCGATCCGAGGGGCCGGCGGGATCGCGGCAGGACGTGCCGCTGCGCAACCGGCGCTCGCTGGCCCTGGACCTCAAGCAGCCGGCGGCGGTGCAGGCGGTCCTGCGCATGGCCGAGAAGGCCGACGTGCTGATCGAGGGCTTCCGCCCCGGCGTGATGGAGCGCCTGGGCCTCGGCCCGGCGGCGGTGCAGGCGCGCAACCCGAAGCTGATCTATGGCCGCATGACGGGCTGGGGCCAGGAAGGCCCGCTGGCGCCGCGCGCCGGGCACGACATCAACTACATCGCGCTGACCGGCGCGCTCCACGCTATGGGCCGCGCGGGCGAGCCCCCTGCCCCGCCGCTCAACCTCGTGGGCGACTATGGCGGCGGGGGGATGTTGCTGGCGATGGGCGTCCTGGCCGCGCTGGTGGAGCGCGGGCGCAGCGGCCAGGGCCAGGTGGTGGATGCCGCCATGGTCGATGGCGCCGCGCTGCTCATGGCGCCCATCTACGGCATGATGGCGCGCGGCCGCTGGTCGGATGCGCGCGCCTCCAACCTGCTCGACGGCGCGGCGTCCTTCTACGACACCTATGCCTGCGCCGATGGCGACTTCGTCGCCGTGGGCCCGATCGAGCCGCAGTTCTTCGACGAGATGGTGGCGCGCATGGGCCTCGATCCGAAGCTCTTCGAAGGGCGGATGGAGCCGGGGCGCTGGCCCGCGCACAAGGCACTACTCGCCGCGGCCTTCGGCGCCAGGCCGCGCGCGTATTGGACGGCGCTCTTCGCCGACAGCGATGCCTGCGTGGCGCCGGTCCTCTCGATGCAGGAAGCACCGCACCATCCGCACAACGCCGCGCGCGGCACTTTCGCGACGCTGGAAGGCACGGTGCAACCGGCCCCCGCCCCGCGCTTCTCCCGCACGCCCGGAGAACTGCGCCGCCCGCCGCCGCTACGCGGCGAGCACAGCCACGAGGTCCTGGCGGAATTCGGCTTCTCGGCGGAGGAGATCGAGGCTCTGGCCACGCGCGTGCCCGCCCAGGCCTGAAACCGCGCTTCCGCCGCGGCGGATCGCGCTCTAGCCTCTCCCGCAACAGGGGAGTACGTCCAATGGACACGCACGCCGCAGGCTCGATCCGCGCCCGCAATGTCTTCACCGCCGAACATGAGATGTTCCGCGAGCAGGTCCGCCGCTTCGTGGAGCGCGAGATCGTGCCGCATCACCGCGACTGGGAGCGCACGGGGCTGGTCCCACGCGAGCTGTGGAAGAAGGCCGGCGCACAGGGCCTGCTCTGCACCATGGTGGCGGAAGAATATGGCGGCGGCGGCGGGGATTTCGGCCATGCCGCCGTGGTGATGGAGGAGCTGGCGCGCGCCGGCGCCTCGGGCGTGGCCTTCCAGCTCCATTCCGACATCATCGTCCCCTATGTCAGCGCCTATGCCAGCGAGGAGCGCAAGCGCGACTGGCTGCCCCGCATGGCCTCGGGCGAGATGATCGGCGCCATCGCCATGACCGAGCCCGGCATGGGCAGCGATCTCAAGGCCGTGCGGACCCGCGCGGTGCGCGACGGCGATCACTGGGTCATCAACGGCAGCAAGACCTTCATCTCCAACGGGCAGAATGCGGGCCTCGTGATCGTGGTCTGCAAGACGGATCCAGAGGCCGGGCGCCGCGGCATCTCGCTCATCGGTGTCGAGGAAGGAACGCCGGGCTTCAGCCGCGGCCGCAACCTCGAGAAGATCGGCATGCATGCGCAGGACACGTCGGAGCTCTTCTTCGAGGATGTGCGTGTGCCGGCCGGGAACCTTCTCGGCGAGGAGAATGGCGGCTTCCGCCACCTCATGCACCAGTTGCCGCAGGAGCGCCTGATCATCGCGCTGCGCGCCGGCGTGGTGATGGAGACGATGCTCGAGAAGACCATCGCCTACACGAAGGAGCGGCAGGTCTTCGGCCATTCCGTGTTCGATTTCCAGGTGCACCGATTCAAGCTGGCCCAGGCCAAAGCCGAGATCGCCATGTATCGCGTCTATCTGGACGACTGCATCGCGCGCCACATGCGCGGCGAGCTTTCGGGCGAGGACGCGGCCGCCGCCAAGCTGCTCGGCACCGAGATGCAGAACCGGCTGCTGGACGACTTCCTGCAGATGCATGGCGGCTACGGCTACATGGCCGAATTCGACATCGGCCGCGCCTGGACCGATGCGCGCGTGGGCCGGATCTATGGCGGTTCGAGCGAGGTGATGCGCGAGATCATCGCGCGCACGCTCTAAGAAGAAAGGAAGCAGGAGCCATGAAACGTCGCGAGCTTCTGGCAGGGGCCATTGCCGCCCCCGCCTTCGCGCCCGGCCTTTCCCGGGCGCAGAGCTTTCCCACCCGGCCCATCACCATCCAGATCTCCTTCCCGGCGGGTGGCGCCACGGATGTGCAGATGCGCGGCTTCGCCGAGGCCGCGACGCGCGCCTTCGGCCAGCAGGTGATCATCGAGAACCGCCCCGGCGGCGGCGGCACGCTGCCGGCAGCCAACATGCGGAACACCAGGCCCGACGGCTATACCATCGCGCAGTTCGCGCTGCCCGCCATCCGCCTGCCCTTCATGCAGCGGATGGCCTTCAACCCGCGCACGGACTTCACGCCCATCATCCATCTCACCGGCTACCTGTTCATGGTGCTGATCCGGGCCGAAAGCCCCTATCGCACCTGGGCCGACCTCGTGGCCGACGCCCGGCGGCGGCCCGGCGCGCTGAAGTTCGGCAATACAGGCGCCAACGGCACGCCGCATCTGACCATGATCGACCTGGCCGAGCGCGAGCGCCTGGAGGTCACGCATGTGCCCTTCCGCGGCGAGGGCGACGGCATCCCCTCCCTGATGGGCGAGCATATCGATGCCATGGCCGCGGGCTCCGGCGCGATGCAGCTGATCCTCGACGGGAAGCTCCGGCCGCTGAACGTCTGGTCCCGCAGCCGGGCGCCGAAGCTGCCCGATGTGCCGACCCTGATCGAGCTGGGCTACGACAACATGGTCGTGACCTCGCCCTACGGTCTCGTCGGGCCGCTCGGCATGGATCCGGAGATCGTGGCCCGGCTGCATGACGGCTTCCGCACGGCCGCGCACGACCCGCAGCATATCGCGACGCTGGCGCGGCTCGACATGCCGCTGGAATATCTCAACAGCGCCGACTACGGCCGCTTCATCGCCCGCACGGCCGACGAGGAGGAAGCGCGCGTCACGCGCCTTGGGCTCAGGATCTAGTTGTAGCGTTCCTTCAGCACGCGCCGGAGGAGCTTGCCCGCCTCCGAGCGCGGCAGCTCCTCCAGGAATTCCACCGCGCGCGGGATCTTCGGGCCCGCCAGATGCGCGCGGCAATGGGCGATGAGCTCGGCGGCGAGCATGTCGTCGCCCTCACCGAGCGGTACCACCAGCGCGCGCGGGCGTTCGCCGAACTCCTCGTCCTTCACGCCGATGACCGCCGCCTCGCTGACGCGCGGATGCTGCGCCAGCACGCTCTCGATCTCCGCCGGATAGACGTTCACGCCGCCCGAGAGAATGAGATCGGCGCGCCGGTCGGAGAGAAAGAGGAAGCCCTCCGCATCGACCCAGCCGAGATCGTGCAGCGTGGCCCAGCCGCGCTCGTTGTAGGCCTGCGCCGTCTTGGCGGGATCGTTGTGATAGGCGAAGCGCGCGCCGCCCTCGAACCAGATGCGCCCCGTCTCGCCCGGCGGCAGCTCGCGGTTCTCGTCGTCGGCGATATGGATCCTGCCATAGGCGGGACGGCCCACGCTGCCCGGCTTCCGCAGCCAGTCCGCGCTGTCGATGATGACGGTGCCGATGCCCTCGCTGCCCGCGTAGTACTCGCGCAGGATCGGCCCCCACCATTCGATCATCCCGCGCTTCACGGCGGGCGGGCACGGCGCCGCCGCATGGATGGCACAGCGGTGGCTGGATAGGTCGTATCGCGCGCGCACCTCCCCCGGCAGCGCCAGCATGCGTACGAACATGGTAGGCACCCATTGGCTATGGGTAATGCGCTGCTTCTCGATCGTGGCGAGGCACTGTTCCGCGTCGAACTTCTTCAGGATCACCGAGGTTCCGCCATGGTCCATCGCCCGCTGCACGTAGCGGTTGGGGGCCGCGTGATAGAGCGGCGCGGGGGAGAGGTAGATGCTGTCCTCGCCGAAGCCGTAGAAAGGCTTCCAGGTCATGTCGAATTCGGGGTTCAGCCGGTCCGCGAAGGGAATCAGGGGGCGGCGGATTCCCTTCGGGAGCCCCGTGGTGCCGGACGAGTAGAGGAATTCCCGCCCGATCGGCCTCTCGCCCTCTGGCCAGGTCGTGGGCTGGCCGTCGAGCAGGGCGCCGAAGGGTTTGAAGCCGGCAAGCGCGCCGTCGACGGCGAAGCGGTGCGGTACCTCCGAAAGATCCAGCGCCGCGACCAGCGAAGCGAGATGCGCCGAAGCGAACAGCGCCCGCGCGCCCGAATCCGTCAGCACATGCGCGACCTCGGGCGGGCGCAGATGGATCGAGAGCGGCGTCACCATCAGGCCGGCGCGCTTCGCGCCATAGGTCAGGATCAGGAAGTCGGGCCCGTTCTCCAGCGAGAGCGCGATCCCCTCGCCCGGCTGGAGCCCCAGCGCGATCAGCCCATGGGCCGCTTGGTTGGCCCGCGCGTCGAGCTCGGCGAAGGTCAGGCTCGCGCCCGTATCCGGAAATATCGCGCAGACCTTGCCGGGCGTAAGCGCGGCATGGCGGGCCAGCAATGGCATGGACGTCCCCCTGGTTGTTGCCCGACAGGTTCGGACCGCCGCGCGGGTTGCGTCAATGCGGATCGCGTGGTGCCTTAGGATCGTAGCCAGGAGGAAAACATGGACGTCAAGAATGCGGTCGCCATCGTCACCGGCGGGGCTTCGGGCCTCGGTCTCGCCACGGCACGGCGGCTTGCCGCGAAGGGCGCGAAGGTCCTGATCGCCGATCTCGCCACCTCCCATGGCGCCGACGTCGCGAAGGAGCTGGGCGGCGGCTTCGCGGTCGCCGACGTGGCCGACGAGGTCAGCATGCAGGCGGCTGTGGAGCAGGCCGAGGCGATGGGCCCCGTGCGCGTCCTGGTGCATTGCGCGGGCCGCGGCGGGCCGCTGCGCCTCATCGAGAAGGACGGCTCCGCCGGCAGCCTCGCGCACTTCCAGGAAGTCATCCGGGTCAACCTGACCGGCACCTTCAACGCCGTGCGCCTCGCGGCCGTCGCCATGGCCAAGACCGACCCCATCGAGGGCGAACGCGGCGTCTGCATCCTGACCGCCTCCATCGCGGGCATCGAGGGGCAGATCGGCCAGATCCCCTACGCGACCTCGAAGGCGGGCGTCATCGGCATGACGGTCGTCGCGGCGCGTGACCTCGCGAGCAAGAACATCCGTGTCTGCACCATCGCGCCCGGCATCTTCGACACCCCCATGCTTCAGCGCCTGCCGGACGCCATCAAGGCCTCGCTGGCGCAGGGCGTGCCCAACCCCCACCGCCTCGGCATCCCCGACGAATACGGAAAGCTGGCCATGAGCATCATCGAGAACGGCTACCTGAACGGCGAGACCATCCGTCTCGACGGCGCGCTTCGCATGGCGCCGCGCTGACCATGGCGAAGAAACCCGAGGAGCTCCGCAGCCACCGCTGGTTCGGCACCGAGACCATGCGCTCGGCCAACCATCGTTCGCGTCTTCTTCAGCTTGGCTTCGACTATCCGGAGTTCCGCGGGAAGCCGGTGATCGGCATCATCAACACCTGGTCCGACCTGATGCATTGCCACGGCCATTTCCGTGAGCGCGCGCAGGATGTGAAGCGCGGTGTCTGGCAGGCCGGCGGCGTGCCGATCGAGCTGCCGGCCATGGCGCTGCCGGAGGTCTTCCAGAAGCCCTCCACCATGCTGTACCGCAACTTCCTTTCGATGGAGACGGAGGAGCTCGCGCGCTCCCTGCCCATCGACGGGCTGGTACTGATGGGCGGCTGCGACAAGACGGGCCCGGGCCTGATCATGGGCGCCATCAGCATGGGGCTGCCCACCATCTACATCCCAGCGGGCCCGATGCTGCGCGGCAACTGGCGCGGCAAGAAGCTCGGCTCCGGCAGCGACGTCTGGAAGTACTATGCCGAGCTGCGCGCGGGGAACATCACGCAGCAGGATTGGAACGACATGGAGGCCGGGCTGTCGCGCTCGGCCGGCACCTGCATGACGGCGGGCACGGCCAGCACCATGGCCCTGGCGGCCGAGGCGATGGGCCTCACCCTTCCCGGTGCGGCCAGCATCCCGGCGGTGGATTCCGGCCATGCGCGCATGGCCTCGGGCGCGGGCTCCCGCATCGTGGGCATGGTGTGGGAGGACCTGACCATCGCGAAGCTGCTGGACCAGCGCAGCCTCGACAATGCGGTGGCCGCGACGATGGCCTTCGGCGGCTCCACCAACGCCATCCCGCACCTCATCGCCATGGCGCGGCGCGCGGGCATCGAGATGGACCTGGAGCGCTTCGACCAGATCAGCGCGCGCGTGCCGCTGATCGCGAACCTGCGCCCCAATGGCGACACCTATCTGATGGAGGATTTCTACTACGCCGGCGGCAGCCGCGCCTTCCTGGCCACGCTGGCGCCGCACCTGGCGCTGGACGCGGTGACGGTGAACGGCACGCTCGGTCAGCAGATCGAGGGCGCCGAGGTCTTCGACGCCGACATCATCCGCCCGCTCGACAAGCCGCTGCAGCCCGAGGGCGGCGTGGCCATCCTGCGCGGCACGCTGGCGCCCGAGGGCGCCGTGATCAAGCACAGCGCCGCGAGTCCGGAGAAGCTGGTCCATACCGGACCCGCGATCGTCTTCGAGGACTACGAGGACCTCGATGCGCGCATGGATGACCCGGACCTGCCGGTGACCAAGGACAGCGTGCTCATCCTGCGCTGCGGCGGCCCCATCGGCGCCCCGGGCTTCCCGGAATGGGGCATGATGCCCATCCCGAAGAAGCTGCTGAAGGAGGGCGTGCGCGACATGGTGCGCGTGTCCGACGCGCGCATGTCGGGCACCAGCTACGGCACCTGCGTGCTGCACGTGGCCCCGGAAGCGGCGCTGGGCGGGCCGCTGGCGCTGGTGCGCGATGGCGACCTCGTGAAGCTCGACGTGCCCGGTCGGCGGATCGACCTGCTGGTGGACGCGGCCGAGCTCGCCGCGCGCCGTGCCGAATGGAAGCCTCGCAAGGCGCTGCAGGAACGCGGTTGGACCGGCCTCTACCAGCGCAGCGTGCGACAGGCGGATACGGGCTGCGACATGGACTTCCTGGAGCGGGGCGCGCCCACGCCAGAGCCGGAGATCCACTAGCGTCCGGCCCCCTTCGACGGACCCGCCGAAGGGGGCCTTCCCCGCGATTCAGGGAAGCGGGTTGCGCCGGTGCCAGTCGGTCTCGCGCTGGTAGGCATCGGCCACCTTGAGGACACGGGCCTCCGCGAAGGGACGGCCCGCGATCTGCATGCCGATGGGCAGGCCCACATCGTCCAGCCCGATCGGCACGCTCACCGTCGGCAGGCCCAGGTAGTTGAAGGGCCGCGTGTTGGCGGAGAGATCCATGAAACGGTCCCAGTTCTCCGGGCTGGCCTCGATGCTCGTCTCCGCGCGCGTCGGCACGCGCACCTTGATGGTCGGCGTGATCACCACGTCGAAGCGGCCCAGCGCCTCATCGCAGAAGCGGCGCAGCAGCGGGCCGCGGCGCGAGAGCGCTTCCAGATAGGCCGTCCCTGGAATGGCGTTGCCGCCATAGATGCGGGCGGAGAGGTGAACCGCGTAGTCGTCCGGCCGCTCGCGCATCCATTGCTGGTGGATGGTGGCTCCTTCGACGCGCGAGACGACGGCCGTGTAGGTGTTGATGGCGAAGATGGATTCCGGCTGCACCTTCTCGACCGTCGCGCCGAGGCTCTTCAGCACCTCCATCGCCGTGTCGAAGGCCGCATAGACCGGCTCGGCGATGCCGTCGAAGAAGTGCGGCATCACGACCGCGACCCGAAGCCCCCGGATATCGCCGGTCAGCGCCGCCTCGTAGTCGGCCACCGGCTCCTTCGCGCTGGTCGGGTCCGCCGGGCAGGCGCCCGCGACCACGCCCATGAAGCGCGCCGCGTCGCGCGCCGTGCGCGTCAGCGGCCCGACATTGTCGGCCGAGAAGGAGAGCGGCATCACGCCCGTGCGCGGCACGCGGGTCTGTGTGGGCTTGATGCCCGTGACGCCGCACATGGTCGCCGGCAGGCGGATGGAGCCGCCCGTGTCCGAACCCAGGGCCGCCGTCACGATCCGCGCGCCCACGATGGCGCCCGAGCCCGAGGAGGAGCCGCCCGTGCAATGCGCCGCGTTCCAGGGGTTCATGCAGTCGCCGAAATGGCTGTTGTGGCCCGTCGGGTTCTGCGCGAACTCCGCCATGTTGAGCGTGCCGCAATCGATCGCGCCCGCCGCGTCGAGCCGCTTCAGCACCGTCGCCGTCAAATCGGGCACGAAGTCCCGCCGGATCTTGCTGCCGCAGGTGCTGACCTTGCCGGCGCGGTAGTACATGTCCTTGTGCATCATCGGCACGCCCGCGAGCGGGCCGAGCTTCGTCCCCCCTGCCCGGGCCTTGTCCGCCGCCAGCGCCGCCGTGCGCGCCTCGTCGCGGTCGAGGCGGATCACGGCGTTGACCTTCGCCTCGTGCTTCTCGATCCGGTGGAACACCGCCTCGACCAGTGCGGCGGCCGTGACGTCGCCGCGCGCGAAGGCGTCGGCGGCCTCGGTCATGGAAAGCTCGGAGAGGGCGTCGGGGCTCATGCCTGCTTCTCCTTGCAGGCCTGCAGCGCGGCCTCGAAGCCCGAGGGCTCGTCCTCGAACACGAGCCCGCCGCGCAGCTTCTCCAGCGCGGCGATCAGGCCGGCCATGTCCTTCAGCCCGTAGCGCGCGGCCTCATTGGGCACGGCGATACCCTGCCAGCGGCTGATGGCGTCGATGGTGGGGAGGACCAGTTTGGGTTCGCTCATGCACGAGGCTCCTGCTGCACTGCGATAGTGGCGCGGCATTTCCGTGCTTGCCAGCCCCTGCGTCATCAGCGAGCCTCCCGCGCAAATAGGGAGGAAACGGGTTTTGAAGATCGTGGATATCCGCGCCTATCCGACGAGCTTTCCGCTGCCGCCGGGCGGCCCGAAGCTCGGCATCGGCCAGGCGGTGAAGCGCGACGCGGTGATGGTGAAGGTCACCACCGAGGACGGCATCGTGGGCTGGGGCGAATCCCACCATGGCCGCGCGCATACCGCCGTCGCGCGCCTGCTGGAGACGACGCTGAAGGGCCTCGTCCTCGGCATGAGCGCAGCCGATGTCGTGGGCGTCTGGGCCAAGATCTACAAATACCAGCTCGCCTCGCACGGGATGGGCGCGGGCACGTCGCTCGCCATGAGCGGGCTCGACATGGCGCTGTGGGATATCCGCGCGAAGGCGGCCGGCTGGCCGCTCTACAAGCTGCTGGGCGGCGTCTCCAAGCCCATCCCGGCCTATGCCGGCGGCGTCGCGCTCGGCTACCAGCCGCCCGCGCAGCTGATCGAGGAAGCGACGCCGCACATGGCGGCCGGCTACAAGGCGCTGAAGCTGCGCGTGGGTGACAATCCGCGCGACGACATCGCCCGCATGGAGGCCGTCCGGAAGCATTTCGGCGACGAGATCGACATCCTGACCGACGCGAATATCGGCTACACGATCGAAGACGTGCGCCGCGTCATGCCCGCCATGGACGCGCTGAACATCGGCTGGCTCGAGGAGCCCTTCCCCGCCCATGACCACGAGGTCTATCGCCAGGCCGCCGGCTATGGCCGCACGCCGCTCGCGGCCGGCGAGAACCACTTCACGCGCTACGAGTTCAGCCGCGTGCTCCAGGACGGCATCATCCGCATCTGGCAGGGCGACCTTTCCAAGGCCGGCGGCATCACGGAGTGCATGCGCATCGCCGCCATGGGCAGCGCCTTCAAGATCCCGTTCCACCCGCACTCCTCGATGACGGGCATCAACCAGGCGGCGTCGATCCACCTGCTCTGCGCCATCGACAATGGCGGCTACTTCGAGGCCGACATCAGCAAGGCCAACAAGTTCCGCGACGAGCTGTGCAGCACGCCGTGGAAGATCGAGGCCGACGGCTGCGTGCGGCCGAACGAGGCGCCGGGCATCGGCGTGGAGGTCGACGAAGAATTCCTGAAGGCCCACCCCGCGATCGAGGGCCCCGGCTACGTGTGACCGCTGACCCAGGAGGATGGACATGACACGACGCCTGTTCGGGGCGGCCATCGCCGCCATCTTCGCCCTTCTTCCGCTGGCCGGGCGCGCACAGGATTTTCCGGCGCGCGACGTGCGCTTCCTCTGCGGTTTCGCGCCCGGCGGCACCTGCGACCTGCTGACGCGGCTCCTCGCCGACAAGCTCTCGCCCGTGCTGGGCCAGCGCGTGGTGGTGGAAAACCGCACGGGCGCAGGCGGCCTCATCGCTGCCGAGGCCGTCGCGCGCTCGGCCCCCGATGGGCACACCGTCTTCCTCGTCAGCATGGCCAACATGACGGTGATGCCGGTGATGCCGGGCACGCGCATGCCCATCGACGTGGATCGCGAGCTGATGCCGATCGCGCAGGTGGCGAATGTCTACAACATCCTCGTCACCGGCCCGCAGGCGCGCTTCCGCGACGTGCCCACGCTGATCGCGCTGGCGCGGGCGGAGCCGGGGCGGCTCAGCTACGCCTCCACCGGCAACGGCTCCTCGCAGCATCTCGCCGCCGCGCTGTTCGAGCGGATGGCGAATGTCAGCCTGCTGCACGTACCGTTCCGCGGCGGCGCGCCGGCGGTGGTGGAGATGGCTGCGGGGCGCGTCGACATGATGTTCGGCAACATGCCGGAATTCCTCGGCCAGATCCGCGACGGGGGGCTGAGGGCCGTGGCCTATGGCGCGCCGCGCCCGTCGCCGCTGCTGCCCCTGCCGCTGGTGAGCGAGGCGCTGCCGGGGTTCGAGATGTCCTCCTGGTTCGGCATCGCGGGCCCCGCGGGCCTGCCGCCGCGCGTTGTGGACCGGTGGATGGAGGCGCTCTACCGCGTGGGCGCCGATCCGGACTTCCAGCGCAAGATGACGGAGAACGCGATGGAGATCACGCTCACCGATCCCGACCAGTTCCGCACCACCATCAACCGCGACCGCACACGTTGGCAGGAGGTGATCCAGCGGGCGGGCATCCGCGCGGACTAAGCGAGGGACGCGATCTCGCCGACCGTGACCGGCTTGCTCGGGAAGCGCGTACGCAGCGGGGCCAGTGTGCCGGGGGCGACGCCGCGTGCCTCGGCCAGGATGCGATGCGCGAGCGGCCCGCAGACCCGCCCCTGGCAGGCGCCCATGCCCACGCGCAGGAAGGATTTCGCCTGGTTCGGCCCCTGCGCCCCCAGCAGCGCGGCCCCGCGCAGTTGGCCCGCCGTGATCTCCTCGCAGCGGCAGACCATCGTGCCGTCGGCGATGCGTGACGGCGCGAGCGGCGCATAGAGCGCATCGAGGAAGGCGCGCGGCGCCACCTCCGCCCGGCGCCGCATCTGGAGCGGCCCGGCCAGCGCATCCCGCTGCTCCACGGTCAGGCGCCCGGCGCGCCGAGCGGCTTCCAGCGCGGCGATGCGACCCGAGAGCGCCGAGGCGGCGGCGCCGATGATGCCGCCCGCATCGCCGGCGACCATCACGCCCTCCACGCTGGTCGCACCCCATTCGTCGAGGACGGGACGGAAGCTCGCCTGCGCGTCGTCCCATACATGCGCGCAACCCTGGATGGCGCGGGTCAGCTGGGTATTGGGCACTACGCCGTCATGGAGCAGCAGCAGGTCGGCCGCCGCCTCCTGGCCGTCGAAGCGGATGGCCTCCAGCCGCCCCTCGCCCAGCGCCGCCACTTCGCGGGCGCGATGCACGGGCACGCCCGCCGCCCGCACGGCCCGCATCCAGGAAAGTCCGCTCCACATCATGCCGGGCCGCATCAATGCGAATGGCAGGCGAAGCGCCGCCCGTCTCCAGGCCGTGCGGTCCGACAGGTCCAGGATACCCGCGAGCCGCCCACCCTTGGCCAGTACCTGCGCCGCGTAGAGCCATAACAGCGGCCCCTGCCCCGCGATCCAGGTCTCCCCTTCCGGAACCAGCCCCGAGGTCTTCAGCAGGATCTGCGCGGCGCCCACGCCCATCACGCCCGGCAGATCCCAGCCCGGGATCGGCAAGGCCCGCTCCAGCGCGCCGGGGCAGAGCAGGATGGTCTGCGCCTGCCCGCGCTGTGCGACACCGCTTTCGGACCAGGTCACGGTGCCGTCGCCCTCGATGGCCCAGAGCGTCGCGCCGAAGCGCATTTCCGCGCCGCTGGCCCTGGCGGCCTCGATCAGCGCCAGGCCATCACGGGCCTGCGCGGCACCCGGGGCCTGGGCCTCCGGCCGGTACGCCCCGCCCACGGCGCGGTGGACCTGCCCGCCGGGCGCAGCATTCTCATCCAGCAGCAGGACATCGAGGCCCTGCCGCCGGGCCTCGACGGCGGCACCGAGGCCGGCCGGGCCGGCGCCGAGAATGAGGAGGTTCACTCGCCCGCGATCCGCGCGCCGTCCTGGCTGCGCGCGCTGATGCCGGGCGTGACGCTGACCATGCAGGCCTGCTTGTTGGGCACGCCGTCGAGCTCCACGAGGCAGTCGAAGCACGCGCCCATCAGGCAGAAGGGGCCGCGGCCCGCGCCGGTCACGGCCGTCTGCCGGAAGCCCGCGACACCCGCCGCCAGGAGTGCGGCGGCCAATGGCTCGCCGGCCCGCGCCGGGATCTCCTGCTCATTCCATCGGATGGTGCAGTCGGTCGGCCCGGTCCGGCGAAACATCTACCAGCGCCGCGAAGGCCCGCAGTCGAGATGCACGAAGCCGTCGCGCCGGTAGAGGCCGACGCCGCCCGTCTGCATGTCCGCCGCGATGCGCGCGATGCCGAGCGAGTTGCGCCCCGGCAGGCGGCAATCGGCGGCCATGCCCGACATATGCAGCGAGGCACGGCTGACGCGGCGTGACTGGCGCGCGCGGGCCGCATTGGTCTCGGGCGCGCGATACCCGCTGATGACTTCCCAGGAATCATCGGAATCCAGGTGCCGCCGCACGGTGTTCAGCACATCGAACAGCCGCGGGTCCATCGGCGTCGCCTCGGACATGCCGGGGTCGCGCATCACCCAGTCCAGCCGCTGCAGCGCTTCGCGCTCATAGCGGCCGTCGCGCCAGTAGACGCCCTCGAAGGCCTCGTTGGTCTGCATGCGCTTGATGGAGATGGTCCGCGTGCCGGCATTGCCGAGGCGCTGGGCGATGGCTTCCGGCGTCAGCAGCGAGAAACCCACGGCACCGGCCAGCAGGCCGAGCGCACCGCGGCGCGATACCACGCCACCCTCGCAACCCAACCCCTCCGCACCCTCGCAGGCCGGGCAGGAATGTTCGAAGAGCCGGGCCATCAGAGGGCCGCCGCCATCGGAACGCCGGGCACGCGCGTGCGCGTCTCCATCGCCCGGGCATAGGCCTGGTCGAGGCCGTAGATGTCCTGGCGGACCCGCAGCTCGGAACCCTCGGCCGTCACGGTGCTGTAGAAGAGCCGCACCGGCAGTTGGCGCCGCAGCGTCACCACCGAGGTCGCGCGGCTGGCCAGCACGCGGTCCACCCGCTCGCGGTCCCACATGCCGTCGAGCATCAGGGTCAGGAAGTCCATGGGTTTCTCGAGCCGCACGCAGCCCGAGGACTGCGCCCGGTCCGCGCGGCGGAAATAGTGCCGGTCCGGTGTGTCGTGCATGTAGATATCGTCGCTGTTGGGCATGATGAACTTGAGGCGTCCTAGGGAGTTCGCGTCGCCCGCATCCTGGCGGATGTAGTACGGGAAACGGTCGGGGTTGATGGAACGCCAGTCGATGGTGGTCGGGTCGATCTCCATGAGCTCCCCCTCCACGCGCTGAAACACGCGGAAGCCGCGTTGGGACATGGCCGCCGGATCGCGCCGGAAACGCGGCAGCAGATCCTCCTTGGCGTTGCGCTGCGGTACGCCCCAGGGCGGGTTGAACTGCACCGACGTGACGCGCGTGGTGATCATCGGCGTCTGGCGCGCGGGCCGGCCCACGACCACCGCCATGTCCATGACCGTGCGGCCATCCTCGAGCACACGCAGGCGATAGTCTGGGATGTTGACCTCGATCCGCCGGTCGCGTCCCCGCTGTACGGCGGCGCGACGCATGTCCATCGCGACGCGGATCTGGTTCACGGTGGCCTCGGGCGGCCGGTTCAGCAGCGCCATGGTCGAGATGCCGATGCGGCCGTCGGGCTCCGTGCCGACCGCCGCTTGGAAGCGCTTCACCGCCGCCTGGAGGCTCTCGTCATAGACGGGCCCGCTGCCGGGGCTGGCGGCCAGGATGGCGTCCGTCGCCACCAGACGCTCGCGCAAAGCGGTGACGCGCGCCTCGTCCGTGACGCCGGGCTCCAGCGTGCGGCCCCCCACAGGGAAGCTCGGCCAGCCGGCGGCCGCACGCGCCCGCGCGGCGGCAAGGCCGGCCTTGAACACGGCGGCGTCGGGAATGGAATCGGAGGCACGGTCGATGACCAGAGCCGGCTCCGCGGCGTCGGCGATCTGCTGCAGCCACGCATTCAGCGCGGCCGGGTTGCTGTCGCGCTGAATGTCGATCCGGCCAGGCAGGGAAGCGACTCGCCCTTGCACCAGATCGGCCAGCGCGAGCCCCGCCGCGCGCGCGACGGCCGCCGGCTCGCGCAGGGTTTGCGGATTGAGCCCGTACCATTGCGGGTCGAGCCCATCTTCCTCCAGCCGCGCCAGGCGCTCCGCCAGGCGGCGCATCGCTTCGGGCTGCGCCACCATCGTGCGGCCGGCGGCGCCCGGTCCCTGGGCATACGCGGCACCCGGCGCCGCGGCGAGAGCCGCGAACCCGGTCAGAAATTGTCGACGGTCCATGTGGATAACTTACACCAAATCATTCCCCGCCAGCAAACCGCTCAGGCTGCCTGCAACGCCTTGAACCGCCGGGCGGAGAACAATTCGAGGGCGGAATCGAGGGTGCCGGCGGCCACCATCGGGGCGAAAACCTTGGCATGCGCAGCCGCTAGCGTGACGCCGGAATGGCAATTCGCCGTGAAGGCACCGGGATAGATTTCGCTTTCATCATAAACCGGCAAGCCGTCCGGAGCCATGACTCGCAGCGCAGACCAGGCACGGATGACGTTGAGCCGGTCGATCCAGGGGAAGCAGCGGACGGCCCGCTGGGCGATGGCGGACATCACCATGGGCGCCTGGGACAGGTCGAAGCCCGCCTCCTCATGGCTGTCGCCCAGCAGCAGCGTTCCCTCATTCGTCTGCCGGATGGTCGTCGTGGGCATGGGCAGCAGCTCGCGGGCACGCTCGGTCACCAGGATCTGCCCGCGCTGCGGGCGCACCGGGGCGCGAAGACCGAAATGCGGGGCCAGTTCCGCATTGCCCAGTCCGGCAGCCAGCACCGCGCGCGGCGCACGGAAATCGCCGGCCGAGGTCTCGATCCGGAAGTCGCGCGGGGCGGCCTGGACCGCGAGGGCGCGAGCCTCGCTCACATAACGCCCGCCCGACGCCACGAAGCTCGCATGCAGGGCATGCAGCAGGTTGAGAGGATTGGCGTGGCCGTCGTAACGGGTCCAGGAGGCACCGACCACGTCGCGGCCAATGCCGGGCAGCATGTCGCTTAATTCCCGCCGGTCGAGCATCCGATACTCGTAGCCGTAATTGCCTGCCTCGGCCTTCATGCGCTCCATGCGGCTGGCCCGGTCCTCGAGCTCAGCCTCGCTGAGGCAGAGGTGAACCCCGCCTGGCTGGCGGTGTCCGCAATCCAGGCCGGTCAGGCCTTGCAGCTCGGCCGCGAAGCCGGACCATTCCTCGGCGGATCGCCGGGTCCATCGCTGATAGTGCGGCGCGCCCAGGCCCTTGGACTGCACCCAGACGAGACCGAAATTTCCACGTGATGCACGAAAGGCCACGTCGCCTTCGTCGAGCAGGATCGTCGCGAGGCCGGCACGCTGCAGCCCCCAGGCGATGGCCGAGCCCACCAGGCCGCCACCCACCACGATCGCATCGGCGCTGCGAGCTGGCATGGCCCCTCCCCGTCGAGGCGCGAATGGAGCACCGCCGCGGCCGGCGGTGCAAGGGGAATGCGGCGCGAAGGCGCGCTATTCAACTGTTAGGTGAGGGCTTCCACTCTTAAGTGAAATGGCTCGCCGGGGTCAGCTGATGATCCAGCCGAGGACCAGGATGCCGCAGATCAGGAAGATCACGGCACGCAGGACGGCCCAGAACTCACCCTTCGCAGAGCCTTCCTCGGCCTTCGCGATACGGATCACATTCGCCTGATGGGCCGGAACGGCCGCTGCCGCCGGGCCTTCGGTTTCCTCAGCCATTGGTTCACGCCCCATTGATGACTTCGGTCCAGACGTCAGCTTTGAGCTTCAATAGGACCGCGTGCAAGGGGAATCAGACCGACCCGAAACGATCCGGTCAAGGCATCGACTAAAAAAATTAGCAGAAAAATACAAAAAATCAGTCGATATCATCAGGTTCACAAGTTCTGCGAGTAGAACCGGGAAAGCATACTTCTCCTTGGTTGAGTAAGCCTTCCCGCACGGCCAGTCCCGTGCATTCCCGAGCGAATGCCCAGCCTGGTTTGCAAAGGATTCGCGACGGCCAGACGGCCGATCGTCACGCGGTTTCGCGAAACAGCTCCCGGCCGATGAGCAGGCGGCGGATCTCGCTGGTGCCGGCGCCGATTTCGTAGAGCTTCGCGTCGCGCAGCAGGCGGCCGGTCGGGTTGTCGTTGATGTAGCCATTGCCGCCGAGGATCTGGATCGCGTCCAGGCTTGCCTTCGTCGCGGCCTCGGCGGCGAAGAGGATGGCGCCGGCAGCGTCCTTGCGCGTCGTCTTTCCGGCATCGCAGGCCCGTGCCACGGCATAGACATAGGCCCGCGCCGCGTTGAGCTGCGTGTACATGTCAGCAACCTTGCCCTGGATGAACTGGAATTCGCCGATCGCCTGGCCGAACTGCTTGCGCTCGTGGATATAGGGCACGACGACATCCAGGCAGGCCTGCAGGATGCCGATGGGCCCCGCCGCCAGCACCGCGCGCTCGTAGTCCAGGCCCGACATCAGCACGCGCACGCCGCCATTGACCGCGCCCAGCACGTTCTCCTCCGGCACCTCGCAATCCTCGAAGACGAGTTCCGAGGTGGGCGAGCCGCGCATGCCGAGCTTGTCGAGCTTCTGCGCGGGGGTGAATCCCTTCATCCCCTTCTCGACGATGAAGGCCGTGATGCCCTTGGGCCCGGCGGTCGGGTCGGTCTTGGCGTAGACGATCAGCGTCTCGGCGTAATGCGCGTTGGTGATCCAGAGCTTGGTGCCGTTCAGCACGTAGCGGTCGCCACGCTTCTCGGCGCGCAGCTTCATGCTGACCACGTCGCTGCCCGCCCCGGGCTCGCTCATCGCGAGCGCGCCCAGATGCTCGCCGCTGATGAGCTTCGGCAGGTACTTCGCCTTCTGGGCGGCGTTGCCGTTCCGGGTGAGCTGGTTGACGCAGAGGTTGGAATGCGCGCCGTAGCTCAGCCCCACGCTGGCCGAGGCGCGGCTCACCTCCTCCATGGCGACGCAATGGGCGAGGTAGCCCATGCGCGCGCCGCCATACTCCTCCTCCGCCGTGATGCCGTGCAAGCCGAGCGCGCCGAGCTCCGGCCAGAGATGGCGCGGGAATTCGTCGGTGCGGTCGATTTCCGCGGCAATGGGCGCGATGCGGTCGGCGGAGAAGCGCTGCGTCGCGTCGCGCAGCGCGTCGATCTCCTCGCCGAGGCCGAAATCGAGCGAGGGGGGCGAGTTCGGGATCATGGGAGACGGCTCCAGTCCTGGCGCAGCACTCGGCGCATGATCTTGCCGGTGGCGGTCTGCGGCAATTCTGCCACGAAGCGGATGTGGCGGGGATAGAGATGCGCCGCGAGGCGGGAGCGCACGTGCTCCTGCAGGCGGCGCGCGAGGTCCTCGGACGGCTGCTCGCCCGCGCGCAGCACGATGGCGGCGGCGACGGCCTCGGTGCGCAGAGGGTCCGGAATGCCGACCACCGCGGCCGCGGCGACGGCGGGATGGCGGATGAGGCAGTCCTCCACCTCGGCGGGGCCGATGCGATAGCCGGCGGAGGTGATGACGTCATCCGCCCGGCCGACGAAGCGGATGAAGCCGCCGGCGTCCATCTCGCCGGCATCGCCGGTCATGAGCCAGCCGTCGCGGTATTTCTCCGCCGTGGCCTCGGGGCGGTTCCAGTAGCGCAGGAACATCACCGGGTCGGGCGCCTTCACCGCGATCTCGCCATCGATGACCGCGACCTCATGGCCCGGCACGGCGCGGCCGATCCAGCCTGGCTTCGGCGGGAAGAGCGCGCCGCAGGACGACACGGTGAGGTTGCATTCCGTCTGGCCGTAGAACTCGTTGATGGTGACGCCGAAGGCCTCGCGCCCCCATTCCAGCATCTCGCTCCCCAGTGTCTCGCCGCCGGAGCCGATGGAGCGCGGGCGGGCACCGAACGATGCGGCATCCGGCACCTGCCGCATCAGGCGCAGGGCGGTGGGCGGCAGGAACAAGTTGCGCAGGCGGTGTTCGGCGATGAGACGGAAGGCGCGCTCGGGGTCGAACTTCTCCATCCGCAGCGCCATCACCGGCACGCCGTGGAACAGCGAGGGCAGCAGCACGTCCAGCAGCCCGCCGATCCAGGCCCAGTCGGCCGGCGTCCAGAAGGCGTCGCCGGCCTGGGGAAAGAGATCCTGAGGCATCTCCACGCCCGGCAGATGGCCGAGCAGCACACGATGGGCGTGGAGCGCGCCCTTCGGCGCGCCCGTCGTGCCGCTGGTGTAGATGATGAGCGCGGGGGCGTCGGCGGCGGTGTCGGCGCATTCGTGCCGGTCGCTGGCCCGGCCCATGGCCTCGTGGAAATCCACCGCACCCGCCGCGCGCCCTTCGGTAAGGATGACCAACGGCCCTTGCGGCAGCTTGGGCAGCCCCGCTGCATCGGTGATCACCGCGCGCGCGTCGCAATCGGCCAGCCGATAGGCGACCGCATCCGCCCCGAACAGCGCGAAAAGCGGCACGGCGATCGCGCCCATCCGGTAGATGGCGAGATGCGCGACCGCGACCTCCCACCCCTGCGGCAGCAGGATCGCGACCCGGTCGCCCGGCCGGAGGCCCTGGGCAAGGAGGGCGTTGGCCAACCGCGCGCTGCGTTCGCGCAGGTCATCGAAGGTGAGGCCCCTGCCCGCCTCGCTCAGCAGCGCCGGGCGGCCGCTGCCGTCCGCCCAGCGGTCGCAGCAGGCATGGGCGATGTTGAAGCGACCCGGGATGTTCCACCGGAAGTCCCGGCGCCATTCCTCGTAGGAAGTCACAGCCACCTTTTGCGCCGCTTGTAGCTCTTGATGTTGCGGAAGCTCTTCCGCTCGGCACCATGGCCGCCGAGGTAGAATTCCTTCACGTCCTCATTGTCCATCAGGGCGCTGGCCGCGCCGTCCAGCACGACCTTCCCCTGCTCCATCACATAGCCGTAGCTCGCGACCGAGAGCGCCATGCGGGCATTCTGCTCGACCAGCAGGATGGTGATGCCGAGTTCCCGGTTCAGGCGCTGGATGATGCCGAAGACCTCCTTCACCAGCAGCGGCGAGAGGCCCATCGATGGCTCGTCCATCAGGATCAGCTTGGGCCGCGCCATCAGCGCGCGGCCGATGGCCAGCATCTGCTGCTCGCCGCCCGAAAGGTAGCCGGCGAGGCCCGTCCGCTCCTTCAGGCGGGGGAAGTAGTCGAAGACCATTTCGATATCGCGCTTCACTTCGCCATCCGAGCGCGTGAAGGCGCCGAGGCGCAGGTTCTCCAGCGAGGTCATGTCGGCGACGATCCGCCGCCCCTCCATCACCTGGAAGATGCCGCGCCGGACGATGAGGTGCGGGTCGATCCCGTCGATGCGCTCGCCGCCGAAGCGGATCTCGCCGCGCGTGACCTCGCCTTCCTCCGTCTTGAGCAGGCCGGAGATGGCCTTGAGCGTCGTGGACTTGCCCGCGCCATTGGCGCCGAGGAGGGCCACGATCTCCCCCTTCGGCACCTCCAGCGAAAGCCCGCGCAGGACGAGGATGACGTCGTTGTAGACGACCTCGATGTTGTTCACCTGCAGCAGCAGCTCTCGCGCTGCCGCGGGCGCTCCCGGCGCGGGCAGAACCTCACTCACCAGCCGAGCCAGTCGCGGCGGCGGTCGAGGTTGACGGTGGTCACATGCTCCAGCCGCATCGTGCCGGCGCGCATGAGCTCGTCGACGCTGCCCTGCGTGGTGTCGCCGCGCACGACCGCCCGGTAGAGACCGACGGCCAGCGTGCCGCGATGGTCCTCGGCGGTGAAGTTGGAGGGCGCGCAGACGCCTTCGAAGCCCGCGGGCACCCAGTTCTGCCGCGCGTAGAAGCCGTCGCGGATGCTGACGCCGGTCACCTGCCCGCCATTGGCGGCGGCGCTCTCCATCGCCTCCACCATCAGCATGGCGGCGCAGACCCCGGCGACGTAGTGCACGGGCCGGTAGGCGTTGCCGGCCTGGTCGCTGATGCGCGAGATGGCGCGCACCTGCGCCATGCCCGGGGCATCCGCGCCCCAGACGGCCGCGGTGCGGACCGGGAAGACCACGCCGTTGGCCGCGGTCCCTGCCGCCTTCATCGCGTTCTCATCCATCCCCCAGACATTGCCAAGGAACTGCACCTGCACGCCCACCGTCTGGCAGGCCCGCAGCACCGAGATGTTGGAGCCCGCCGTATTGCCCAGATAGGCGTAGTTGGCGCCCTGGTTCTTCAGCGTCAGGCACTGCGCGGTGTAGTCGCCGGGCGTGAGCGCGAACTGGATCGCGGGCAGCACCTCGAAGCCGAGCTCGGCCGCCAGCGCCTCGCCCGCCGCCTTGGGCGAGTTCGGATAGGGGTGGTTGGCGCCCATATGCACGTAGCGCGGCCGGCCCTGCTGGCCCCTCGCCTGCCAGTCGTCTCGCGCCCAGATGAGCATGGCGCGCAGCGCGTCCGAATAGGACGGGCCGTAGAAGAAGTTGAAGGGCGCCGCCTTCTCCGCACGCGGCGCGCGGCCCGTGGGGTCTGTCAGCGCGGCCGAGTAGGAGCCGGAGATGTAGGGCACCCGGTCGCGTGTCACGAAGGTCGTCAGCGCCTCGGTATCCGCCGTGCCCCAGCCCTGGATCGCGACCGGCCGCTCGCGGCCCATCCAGCTCTGATACTGGGCGATGGCGCGCTGGGCCTGGTAGCCGTAGTCCATCGTCATGACGTTCATGGTGCGCCCGCCGATCCGGCGATTGGCGTTCACCCAGGCCAGCGCATCCTGCACGCCGCGCCCATAGGGCACGCCGACATCGGAGGTCGCGCCGCTGTAATCGGCAATATGGCCAATGGGATAGGGCGCCTGGGCCATGGCAGGGGCTGCCATCGCCAGGGAAAGCGCGCCCGCGAGGATCGTCTTCTTCATCGTTGCCTCCACTGTTTTTTGCTTAATGGGAGTAAGGATACAGCTTCCAGTAGGCCTTGATGAGCCGCCATCTGCGGGCGAGCCCATCCGGCTCGAAGATCAGGAACAGGATGATGGCGGCACCGATCGCCATCTCACGCAGGAAGTTGATCGAGGCGCCCAGCGAGAGCGCGCGGTCGATCGCCCCGCCCTCCAGCGCCTGGGCCGCGCTCTGCACCAATTCCGGCATCAGCACCATGAAGGCCGCGCCCATCAGGCTGCCCATGACCGAGCCCAGCCCGCCGATGATCACCATCGCCAGGAACTGGATGGAGAAGAGGATGTTGAACGCCTCCACGCTCACGAACAGCAGGTAGTGGGCGTAGAGGGCGCCACCCAGCCCCGCGAAGAAGCTCGCGATGCCGAAGGAGAGCGTGCGGTAGTAGGCGAGGTTGATGCCCATGATCTCGGCGCTGAGATAATGGTCGCGCACCGCGATCAGGGCCCGGCCGTCGCGCGTCCGCATCAGGTTGGCGGCCGCCACGAAGGCCACCACCACCCAGAAGAGCACGACGTAGAAATACGTCTCCTCGCGGTCGAAGCGCAGGCCGAAGAGGGTGAAGGGCTCCGTGATGCGCCCCGCCACGCCGCCCGAGAACCACTGCGCGCGGGCGAAGAAATCCTCCAGGATGAACTGCGCGGCCAGCGTCGCGATGGCGAGGTACAAGCCCTTCAGCCGCGCCGCGGGGAGGCCGAAGACCAGCCCCACCAGGGCCGTCGCCACGCCTGCAAGCGGAATGGCCAGCGGCACCGGCACCCCGTGCTCCACCAGCCCCGCCGAGGCGAAGGCGCCGAAGCCGAAGAAAGCCGCGTGACCGATGCTGATCTGCCCCGTGAAGCCCACCAGGATATTGAGGCCCAGCGCCGCGATCCCCATGAACCCGATCTGGATCATGAGCGAGAGCTCGTACCGGCCGAGCACCAGCGGCGCGGCCATGGCCAGCACCAGGCCGGCCAGAAGCGCCAACCGCGAGTTGCGCGTCGGGAAGATCGTCATGTCCGCCGCGTAGCTGGTGCGGAAATCCCCGCAGGGCGTCATGCTCATCAGAGGCGCTCGATGTTCTTGGTACCGAACAGCCCGTAGGGCTTGATCAGCAGGATCAGCACCAGCGCGTAGAAGGGCGCGATGTTGATCATGTTCCCCCAGTTCAGCCATTGCGCGTCGAGGTACTGGGCCAGGTTCTCCAGCAGGCCCACGATCAGCCCGCCCAGCATGGCCCCCACGATGGAATCCAGCCCGCCCAGGATCACCGCCGGGAACACCTTGATCCCGTAGAAGCTGAGGCCGGAGCTGACGCCCGAAACCACACCCACCACCACCCCCGCGACGGCCGAGACCACCGCCGAGATCGCCCAGGACATGGCGAAGACCCGAGGCACGGAGACGCCCAGCGACTGCGCCACCTGCTGGTCGAAGGCGGTGGCCCGCATGGCCAGCCCATGCTTGCTGAAGGTGAAGAACCACCAGAAGCCCAGCATGATCACGCCCGAGAGTGCGAGCGACAGGAGGTAGACGCTCTGCATCTCCAGCCCGAAGAGGGAGACGCGCTCGGCTGGGAAGATCGGCGGGAAGGGCTGCGCGAAGACGCCGAACATCCACTTCATCAACGCCTGAAAGAAGATGGAGAGACCGACCGTGGCCATGATGACGCTGATCACCGGCTCGCCTATCAGGGGCCTCAACACCACGATCTGCACCACGATGCCGAAGATCGTCATGAAGGCGAGGCAGACGGGAAAGGCGATCCAGAAGGGCAGCGCCCATTGGGTCAGCAGCCACCAGCAGGCCCAGGCGCCGACCAGCATGAACTCGCCCTGCGCGAAGTTGACCACCTGGCTGGCCTTGTAGATCAGCACGAAGCTCATCGCGACGACGCCGTAGAGCGCGCCCACGATCAGCCCGTTCAGCACGAGCTGGAGGAGAAGGCTGCCCTGCATCACGCCACCGCCTTCTCGGCCGGGGCACCGGCGCGGCGCACATGCAGCGTGGTGCGGATGCGGCTCTTGGAGCCGTCCTGGAAGGTGATGGTCGTATCCACCGGGATCTCCGCCTGGCCGGCATAGACGGCTTCGATGATGTCGCCGTACTTCTCGTTGATCACGCCGCGCCTGACCTTGCGCGTGCGCGTCAGCTCCTCGTCGTCCGCGTCCAGCTCCTTGTAGAGCAGCAGGAAGTCGCGGATGCGCTGGGCGGCGGGCAGCGTGGCGTTCACGCGCTCCACCTCCGCCGCGATCAGCTCCATCACCTGCGGCCGGGCCGCGAGGTCGGTGTAGGTGGTGAAGGCGATGCGTTGCCGCTCGGCCCATTTGCTGACGATGGGGAAGCGGATGCAGATCATGGCCGCGAGATGCGGGCGCCGGTCGCCCAGCACCACGGCCTCGGCGATATAGGGGCTGAACTTCAGCTTGTTCTCGATGTATTGCGGGCTGAAGCGCGTGCCGGCGGATGTGCTGGCGATGTCCTTGATGCGGTCGATGATGACGAGGCGCCCTGCCGCATCCATGAAACCCGCATCGCCGGTGTGCAGCCAGCCCTCGCGCATGTCCGCCGTCTCGGTCGTGCCGAAATAGCCGTGGAACATGTTCGGGTGGCGGGTCACGACCTCGCCCACGCCATTCGCGTCCGGATCGTCGATGCGCAGGTCGATCTCGGGCCCGAACGGAATGCCGACGCTCTCGAAATCCGAGCGGCCCGGCGCCTGCAGCGTATAGGCACCCAGCAGCTCCGTCTGGCCGTAGAGCTGGCGCAGCGGCACGCCGAGCGCGAGGAAGAAGCGGAAGGTGTCCGGCCCCAGCGCCGCGCCGCCCGTGGCGGCCGAGCGCAGGTTGGAGAAGCCGAGCCGGTCCCGCAGCGCGCGGAAGAGGATCTGGTCCGCGGCGGCGCTTCGCCCGCCCTTGTCCAGCGCGGCGAGCCCCAGCTTCATGCCGGCATCGTAGAGCCGCCGCTTGAGCGGGCTGGAATCCAGGACGCGCGCGCGGACCTCGGCGGCGATAGCCTCCCAGGTGCGGGGGGCGAAGAGGACGAAGGTAGGGCCGATCTCCCGGAAATCGGCCATCATCGTCTCCGGCTCCTCGACGAAATTGACCTTCATGCGCGCGATGAGGTTCCAGCCCACCGCGTAGATCTGCTCCATGATCCAGGGCAGCGGCAGCACGCTGACATATTCGTCGCGCGGCCCCTTGGGGTCGGCGCGCAGGTAGGATTCGCAATGGCGGATCAGCCGCCCGGCGCTGAGCTGGGCGAGCTTCGGCTTCGCCGTGGTGCCGGAGGTGGTGCAGAGAATGGCCACCGCCTCGCCATCCGTCGCCGCGACCATGGCGTCGTAGTCCGCCGCGGGCCGCTTCGCGCCCAGCGCCAGCAGATCATCGGCGCTGATGAGCCGCGGATCCGCGAGCTTGCGCATCCCTCGCGGATCGCTGAAGACGATGTGGCGCAGGCCGGGCAGCCGGTCTCCGATGTTGAGCAGCTTGTCGACCTGCTCCTCATCCTCGGCGAAGACGACCGAGGCGCCGCTGAAGCCCAGGAGATAGGCGACCTCCTCCTCCAGCGCGTCGCGATAGACGCCGAGGCTGCGGCAGCCCAGCGCATGGGCCGCGACCTCGCCCATCACCCAGTCCGGCCGGTTGTCGCCGATGAGGCCGATCACCTCGCCGGCCTGCACGCCGAGCTCGGCCAGGCCGAGCGCGAAGCCGCGCGTGCGGTCCTGGTATTGCGCCCAGGTGATCTCCCGCCAGATCCCGAAATCCTTCTCCCGCAGCGCGATCTCATGCGGGAATTCACCGGCGTTGCGCGCCAGCAGCTTCGGCAGGGTATCCGTCATGCGGCGAGGACTTCCTCCCCGGCCTCGCCGAGATAGGCGCGCTTCACATGCGGGTCGGCCAGCACCTCCTCGGCCGTGCCCAGGGCGATGCGCTTGCCGAAATCGAGGACCATCACGCGGTGGCTGATATCCATCACCACGCCCATGTCGTGCTCGATCATCAGCACGGTCATGCCCCATTCCTGGTTCAGGTCCATGATGAAGCGGGCCATGTCCTCCTTTTCCTCGAGGTTCATGCCCGCCATGGGCTCATCCAGCAGAATCAGCCGGGGCTTGAGCGCGATGGCCCGCGCCAGCTCGACGCGCTTGCGCAGGCCATAGGGCAGCGTGCCGGCCGGCGCCTTGCGGACGTGCTGGATCTCCAGGAAATCGATGATCTCCTCGACCTCGCGGCGATGCGCCAGCTCCTCGCGCTGCGCGCCGCCGAGCCAATAGGCCATGCCGCGCAGAAAGCCGCTCTTCAGCAGGTGGTGGCGGCCGACCATGATGTTGTCGAGCACGCTCATGTGCCCGAACAGCGCCAGGTTCTGGAAGGTTCGGCCGATGCCCAGCGGCGCCCGGCGCGCGGAAGGCAGCCGCGTGATGTCCTGCCCCTGGAAGAGGATGCGCCCCTCGGTCGGGCGGTAGCGGCCGGAGATGCAGTTGACCATGGAGGTCTTGCCCGCGCCGTTCGGGCCGATGATGGAAAAGACCTCTCCCTGCCGGATGTCGAAATTCACATCCGACAGGGCGCGGATGCCACCGAAACGAAGGGAAACCCCCTCCACGGCCAGAATCGAATCACCCGCGCCCAAAGGCACCACCCGCTCCCCCTGAAGAATTCTCGTTGGGGCGAAGGCTAGGCGGGGCGGAAAGTCAGCGCAATGAAATTGCGCGCTGGCGCATCTCCAGGGCCAGCGGCGGATCATCCGTCGCCAGCACGTCCACGCCGATGGTCAGCGCCCGGGCCATGCTCTCGGCATGATTGGCGCCCCAGACCGAGAGCCGAAGCCCCGCGGCGCGCAGGGCATCGAGCAGCGCGCGATCGGCCACCGCCTCATGCACGCCGAGCTCGGTGGCACCGCAGCTGCGGCAAAGCGCGATGGCATCGGCCGGCCGCAGCGCGCGCATGGGCCGCGTCTCGATGAGCAGCACGTATTGCTCGAACCCGCCCAGAGCCACGGCCTCGGCCACGCTGCTCGCCTCGAAGCTCATCATCACGGTGCGGGCGCGAAGACCGGACTGGTCCAGCACCTCCGCGCAGCGGCGGACCAGGCCCGGGTACGGGCGGCCGTTGCTGTCGGCCTTGATCTCCATGCGCAGGCGCTGGGGGCTCGGCGCGATGATGGCGCCCGCGTCGCGCAGATGCGGGACGGTCTCGCCGCCCGTGCCGCGCAGCCGGACGCGTCGCAGCGCCTCCCACGTCCATTCCGCGATGGTGCCCGAGCCATCGGTCGTGCGGTCGAGCGTTGAGTCGTGGATGACGACTGGCTCGCCATCCGCGCTCATATGCACGTCGAATTCCAGCTGCTCGGCGTCCCAGCTGACGGCGTGCCGGAAGGCCAGGAGGCTGTTCTCCGGCCAGAGGAAGGCCCCGCCGCGATGGGAGGCGATTTCGGTTGCGCTCATGCCGCAGAAGTTCGCGCGGAAAGACCCGGCGTCAACCCTTCCCGGGCCGTTCGCTCCAGGCGCGACGCAGCGCTTCGGCCAGGCCGGCGCCGAAGCGCGGCCCGTCGCAGAGCGGCGAGGCCGCCACCCGCGCCCTTAGCCCCGCCCTCAGCGCCGCCAGGGCGGCCGGGTCCGCCGCGCGACGGATGGCCTGGCGCACATACCCCTGCTCATCCGCCTCGGCCCAATCCGCGAGTCCGACATTGGACAAGTGCGAGAAGGCATGGCGCCCCGCGAAATGCTCCCCGATCCGCGCCAGCACGGGCACCCCCATCCAGAGGGATTCACAAACGGTCAGCCCACCATTGTAGGGAAAGGGGTCGAGCGAGATGTCGATACCGCCATAGGCCGCCAGCAATTCGCCATGCGGCAGGGCGCTGTGCATCTCGACGCGATCCATCGGCAGGCCGGCCTCCCCTGCCCGCGCTTCGAAGGCGGCGCGGGTGGGCGCGTCGCCCAGGGCATGGGTCCGCAGCACCAGCCGCGCATCCGGCAGCGCCCGCATGATGCGCTCCCAGCAGGCGAGCAGCCCGGGCGTCACCTTCGCCAAATTGTTGAAGCAGCCGAAGGTCACATGGCCCCGCGCGAGGATGGGTGCAGGCCCCACCTCCGGCGCATGGGGCGGCGGCAGGTAGCAGACATAGCCGTCGGGCAGGCGCAGCAGGCGCTCGGTGTATTGGGCCTCGAAGCCCGCAGGCGTCTCCCACCGGTCGGTGAGCATCCAGTCCACATTCGGCACGCCGGTGGTCGCCGATTGCGAGCCGACCCACTTGATCTGCACCGGCGCGCAGCGGTGCCGCAGCGCGCGAACGCGCCCGCCATGCCCATGGCCGCCCAGGTCGATGAGGATGTCGAACTCCTCCGCCCGCAGCATGTCGACAAGGCCGCGCTCGGTGATACCTGGGTTGATGGCGATCCAGCGATCGGCCCGCTCGCGGAAACGGCGTGCCAGCGGCCCCTCGCGATCGCCCAGCGACAGGATGACGAGCTCCATCTCCTCTCGAGGCAGCGCCTCGATGCCCGGCAGCGTCAGCCAGCCCACCGGATGGGTGCCGAAGTGAGCCGAGAGCAGTCCGATCCGCAGCCGCTCGCGCCCCGCGCGCGCCGGGGCCTGATACGGCAGCAGGTCGGTGGAAAGACCCGCATGCAGCCGGTCGGCCACGGCGCGCAGCTCCAGCGGCCGTGACAACTCGTCGTGATAGGGGCCGAGGCTGCACAGGCGGAGCAGCAGCTCGTTCTCGCCACCTGCGGCCTCGCAAGCGCCCAAGGCCTGGTCCTGCAGGCCCTGGGCGACCTCCACCAGCGCGAGCGTGGCATTGCCCCGGTAGTCCGGGCCCAGCTCCCGCATGGCCCTGCGGAGCGTCTCCGCCGCCTCCGCCAGGCGGTGCGTGCGGAACAGCTGCTCGCCCAAGGCCACCCGGATCTTGCGGTCCTGCGGGAGGATGGCGACCGCGCGCTCGAAGACCGCCCGCGCTTCCTGATAGCTGCGCTGCCGCCACAGCGCATGACCAAGCCCGCTCAGGATCTGTCCATCCTGGGGCGCCAAGGCTTCCGCCAGCCGCCATTGCGCCAGCGCCTCCGAGGGCGCGCCGCAGCCGTCCAGCATGGCCGCCAGCCCGGCGACACGGGCTGCGCCGAAGGGGTCGGCCGCGATCGCCCGCTCCATGCGTTCCCGCGCGGCCGCATGGCCATGCGCTTGCACCAGCGCGTCGGTCCAGAGAAGGCCGGCCTGGCCGTGCTCCGGCTCGCGCTCCAGCACGGCCTCGATCTCCTCCAGCGCCTGGAGATGCTCGCCCCTCGACATCCGGCTACGCGCCAGTTCGAGCATGACGGAGCTGTCGCCTGGCGCGTGCAGCAGGGCTTCCCGCAACAGCGCCTCGGCCTGGAGCGGGCGCCCCTCCGCCTGCTCCACCACGCCAAGCCCGGCCAGGGCGGGCACGTGGTCGCCTCGGCGCAGCAGCGCGGCTTCGTAGCCCTGCCGTGCCGCCGCGAGATCGCCGCGCAGATGCGCGAGGCGGCCCAGCCGGAACTGCGGCTCGGCCATATGGGGAAGCGCCGCCGCGGCCTCCTGCAAATGCGGCTCGCAACTGTCGAGCCGGCCGATATCCATCAGGGCCATGCCCAGGTTGAGCCGCGCGAGCGCGTGTTCCGGCTCGGCGACCAGCGCGGCTTCCAACAAGGGCACGGCATCGAGCCCCCGCCCCTGCTTCAGCGCGGCCACCGCCTCGCTGAACGCGGCGAGCGCCGGCATCTCAGGAGATCGCCTCGGCGAGGACGATGTAGCCCCGCACGGGCTCTCCATTCTCATGCCGCAGCACTTCGTCCCGGAAATCGGCGGCCAAGAAGCCCGCCGCCGCGAGGCAGGCGCGAACATACTCGGCACTTTGCTGGTAGCGGCCATTGCGCGAGAGCGTCCAACGCGAGCCCTCCTCCCCCGCCTCGATGCTGAACAGCAGGACGCCTCCCACCTCAACCCGTTGACGCGCTGCACGGAACAGCGCGTCGAGCGCACCGAAGTAGCAGAGCACATCGGCGAGGATCACGGCCTGGTAGGTGGTGCCGTCGCCTTCCAGCGCCGCAAGCGCATCCATGCGCCGAAGCTCGGTATAGATGCACTTGTCCCGCGCCACATCGAGCATGCGCTGGGACAGATCCACGCCCACGAGCCGCCCGCCCAGCAGGTCATGCAGCACGACGCCGATGAGGCCCGTCCCGCAGCCGAGGTCCAGCACATCGCCGATCTTCCGGGAGCCGTTGGCGATGCCGGGCCAATGCGCCTCGATCATCCGCAGCATCACGCCGGGTATGCGGTAGCCGAGCGCGAAGAGCGCGCCCTCGAAGCGGGCCGCGAAGCCGTCGAAGACCTCCGTGACGTAATGGTCGGAAGCACGGTCGGCATCCGTCGTCATCCCGCCGGCGGAAGTGGCCAGATGGGCGAGATAACCATTCCCCGGATCCAGCTCCGCCGCGCGGCGATAGGCCTCTGCCGCGAGCTCGGCCTGCCCCTGCCGCTGGCGCGCCTGGGCCAGCATGGCCCATTGCGCGCTCTCCTCCGGCATCTGCAGGACCGAGGCTTCCAGCATCGCGATGGCACTCTCGACGCGACCGTCCAGGATCGCGTTCTGGGCGCGCAGGACGACCAGCCTCTCGGCGCCCTGGCGGCTCTGGGCCCGCGCGAAGAGCTCCTCAGCTGCCTCATGGCGCCCGGCCCGCATGAAGGCCATGGCAAGCATGGCTTCGGCATGCGCGTCCGCGGGGCGCTGGGCGAAGACCTGGTGAAACAACAGGATGGCTTCGTCATGCCGGCCTGCCTCGGACAGGCATGTCGCCAGGAAGGACTTCGCCTCGGCGCAGGAGGGATCGGCCATCACCGCAGCCGCCGCATCCTCCATGCTGCCCGGCACATCGCCGCGGTTTCGCCGGATCCGCGCGCGCAGCAGGCGCAGCATGCCATCCGCCTGCTTGCGTGCGATGGCGATATCGGCGGCGGCCAGGGCCTCGGCCTCACGGCCGCCCTCGGAGAGCGCCTCGGCGAAGAGGCCATAGGCTTCGGCCGGCGCATCGGGCACCGCGACCGCGCGCTCCAGCAGCGTGATGGCGTCCAGCGTCTTGCGATCGCTCAGCATGGCGCGTCCGCGCTCGATCAGGCGGTTCAGAACGGCAGGATCGCGCGGTGGGGCGATGACGGAGGTGCTCATGTCCAGAGAGCCGCCGCCATGTGCTCGTTGATCTCGATGATGAGGTTGGCATCCGGCGCCTCGGCATCGCATTCGCGCAGGATCGTGCGGGCGACGCTCGCGATCTGGCCGCGGAGCGAAATGGGAAGCTGGTTGGCGGGGTCGACGACGGAACCCAGTACCGCGTCCCAGAGGCGGCGGTTGTCCGCCATGGCACGGGCCAGCGCGACCGGATTGTCGAGCTCGAGCGCCTCGCGGAGAGCGCGTGTGGCGCGAGCATAGATCTGCGCTTCGGCCTGCTTGGGTGTCAGGCGGCGGCGATAGCTATCGGCCACGGAGGAGGGATTCATGGCAGGCCTCGATCATGGGGCAAACCGTCACGCAGAATGCGTGGTCCGGTGAGGTGGGAAGGAAAGGCGGGCGGCCTCCTGCCAGCCCTGGAACTGCGATCAGCCGAAGAGGCGAAGAAGAACCTGCGGCGCCTGGTTGGCGATGCCGAGCGCCTGCGTGCCGAGCTGCTGGCGGATCTGCAGCGACTGCAGCCGGGCCGATTCCTTCGCAAGATCCGCGTCGATGAGCGCGCCCATGCCGGACTCCTGCGCGTCCATCTTCGCCTTGTTGAAGGTGATCTGGCTGTCCACGTAGCCGCTGTAGCTCCCGAGGTTGTTGAGGGCCGTCAGCGTGGCGTTGATCGCGCCGTTCACGGCGCCGCCGGTGGTCAGCGCGGCCGCGAAGCTGCCCAGCGCCGCCGTCAGCGTCGCGCCCGCCGCCACGCCGGAGGTCGTCATGCCCAGCGCCGTGAGCGCCGTGAAACCCGCCGCGCCGTTGAGCGGGGCAGTCGCGATCTTCGCGAAGGCATAGGAAGCGCCCTCGCCATTGCGGACCGTCCGCACCTCGCCCAGCGTCGTGCCCGTGTCGCCGGCCGTGGCCGTCGTGTTGAGCATGGACTGGCCGTTGTAGGAGGTGTCCGAGAGGAAATTCTTGATCTGCGAGAACTTCTCCTTCAGCGAAGCCATGTACTGCTCGCGCTGGCCTGGCGTGATGTTGCTGTCGGATAGCGCGACCACGGTGGACTTCACTTCCTTGAGCATGTCCGAGACGCCCTGCAGCCCGGCCATGGTGGTATCCAGCAGGCCCTTCACACCGCCGAGCTGCTGGTTCGCGGAAGTCGTGGCCGCGAGGTCGCCGCGCACACGCTCGGCCACGGCGTAGGCGGCGCCGTCGTCCTTCGCATCCGCGACGCGGTAGCCGGTGGAGATGCGCTTCTGCGTCGCGGCCATCTCCTCGCCGGTCTTGTTGAGCGACTGGAGCGCCACCATCGCGCCCATATTCGTATTGACGGAGTTCAGAGACATGGGGCTTTTCCTTTGCCTTCACCCCCGATGGCTTTCGGGGGCATGCGCAGCTTGAAGGCGGCCGACTTAAGGAAAGGTTACGCCGCCTAACGCGGGTCGCGATGGAAGGCGCCGGGCGCCGGGATCGTCGCCCCGGGCTTGGGGCGCAGCAGAACAAGGCTCACCGAGGTGCCGACCAGATCGGCCCATTCGAGCACAGGCCGATAGTATTCGCGGGGCCAGAAGTCATGGATGGCGACCAGCCCGCCGGGGGCGAGCCGCGCCAGCGCCGAGAGCGCGCAAGCGACGCGGAAGCGGCCATCCACCAGCACGAAGCCGGGCGTTGGCGCATCCTTCCAGGGCGCCTCCGCATAGATCGCTCCATCGCCGTGGCGCGCGGCGTCCGCGGGCCATCCCCAGCGACCCACCGGGCCCAGATCGGCATGCAGGCCGCGCCAGCGACCCGACGCTTCGGCCGCGGCACAGGCCGGGTCGGCGCGCACACGCTCCAGCCAGGCGGGATCGCTCTCGGTGGAAACCAGCTGGCCCGCCACCACTTCCAGCAGCAGGCGCGTGCTGCCGCCCGTGCCGAATTCGACGGCGCTGGCCGCGCCGCGCGCGGCCTCCCGCAGCAGGGATTGCTCGGCGGGCGACATGGCCGGCACCAGTCCGGCGGGCTCCAGTGAATCCAGCATCCTGCGGGCTCCATCCTCGATCGGCTGAGGATGGCCCACAGGTGCTGAGGAAGTGGTTAACCCGCGATACGCGCCATGGCGGCGTCGAGGCGGGCGATCTCCGCTTCCGCGTCGGCCAGCCGCTCGCGGTTCTCGTCGATCACCTCCTCCTTCGCCTTGGCGATGAAGTCGGCATTGCCGAGCTTGGCGGAAATCTTCTTCACCTCGCCCTCGGCCTTCGCGCGTTCCTTCGAGAGGCGCGCTCGCTCGGCCCCGAGGTCGATCACGTCGCCCAGTGGCAGGAGCAGCGTGGCCTCGCCGACCACCGCCTGCACGACGCCCGGCGGCACCGGGCCATCCAGCTTCTCGATTTCCGTCACGCGGGCCAGGCGACGGATCGCGTCGATCCAGCGGTCCGCCCGCGCCAGCGTCTCGGGCGAGGCGCCCTGCACCAGCAGCTTGGTCGTGATCGAAGGCGGCACGTTCACCTCGGCCCGCACGGCGCGGACCTCCGTGATGAGCCGCACCACGCCGTCGAGCTCGGCGCGGGCCTCGGCCGCGCCGGACACCTCGGCCGCGGCCGGCCAGGGGGCCTTGATCAGGCTGGCCTCGCCGCCGAAGCCGAGATGGGTCCAGAGCTCCTCGGTGATATAGGGCATGACCGGCTGCAGCAGGCGCAGGATCGTGCCGATCACATGCTGGGCCGCACCCTTCACCTCGTCCTTCTCGGCGCCGTCGGGGCCGTTCAGCACGGGCTTCGCGAACTCGATGAACCAGTCGCAGAAGCTGTTCCAGGTGAAGCGGTAGAGCACCGAGGCGTATTCATCGAAGCGGAAGGCGTCGAGCGCCGCGGTCGCCTCGGCGATGGCGGTGTTCGCGCCGTCCAGGATCCAACGCGCCAGCGCGCCCTGGGCGCTCTCGGGCTTCCAGGCCGGATTGGCGGCGATGCCGTTCATCTCCAGAAAGCGCGAGGCGTTCCACAGCTTGGTCGCGAAGGCGCGGTAACCCTCCATGCGCGACTTGGCGAGCTTGATGTCGCGTCCCGGCGAGGCGAGCGCGCAGAGGGTGAAGCGCACCGCATCCGCGCCATAGGCATCCACCAGCTCGAGCGGGTCGAGGACATTGCCCTTCGACTTGCTCATCTTGGCGCCCTTCTCGTCCCGCACGAGGCCGTGGATGACCACGTGCTTGAAGGGGACCTCGCCCATGATGTGGATGCCGAACATCATCATCCGGGCGACCCAGAAGAAGATGATGTCGAAGCCCGTCACCAGCACGTCGGTCGGGTAGTACTTGGCGAGCTCGGGCGTCTGCTCCGGCCAGCCGAGCGTCGAGAAGGGCCAGAGGCCGCTGCTGAACCAGGTGTCCAGCACGTCCTCGTCGCGCGTCAGCGCGACATCGCCGCCGAACTTCGCCCGCGCCGCCGCCTGGGCGGCTTCCTCGTCCTTCTCGACGAAGACGCTGCCGTCGGGCGCGTACCAGGCCGGGATCCGATGGCCCCACCATAGCTGGCGCGAGATGCACCAGGGCTGGATGTCGCGCATCCAGGCGAAGAAGGTGTTCTCCCACTGCTTGGGCACGAATTCGGTCTTGCCGGTCTCCACGGCCTCGATGGCGGGCTTGGCCAGGGTCGCGGCGTCGCAATACCACTGCAGCGTCATGCGCGGCTCGATCGGCACGCCCGAGCGGTCGCCATGCGGCACCATGTTCGTGTGCGCGTCGGCCTTCACGAGCAGCTCCAGCCGCTCCAGCTCGGCCAGGATGCGCTTGCGCGCCTCGAAGCGGTCCACGCCCGCGAGGGCGCGCACGAAGTCCGGATCGGCCACGCCGTCGACGGCGCGCAGGTCGGCCTCGATCTCCGCCAGCCAGACGCGCGCCTCGGCATCGAGCACGGAGGGCATCGGCAGGTCATGCCGGCGGCCCACGCCGTAGTCGTTGAAGTCGTGCGCGGGCGTGATCTTCACCGCGCCAGTGCCCTTCTCGGGGTCGCTGTACTCGTCTGCCACGACGGGGATGGCGCGGCCCGTCAGCGGCAGGATGGCGCGCTTGCCGACCAGGTCGCGGAAGCGCTCGTCCTCCGGGTGCACGGCGACCGCGGTATCGCCCAGCATGGTCTCGGGGCGCGTGGTCGCGACCTCGATGAAGCGGCCGGGCTCGCCCTCCACCGGATAGCGCAGGGTCCAGATCTGGCCCTTCATCTCGCGGTTCTCAACCTCGAGGTCGCTGATCGCGGTCTGGAAGACCGGGTCCCAGTTCACCAGCCGCGTGTCGCGGTAGATCAGGCCTTCCTTGTGCAGCCGCACGAAGACCTCGATCACGGCCTTGGAGAGGCCGGCATCCATGGTGAAGCGCTCGCGCGGCCAGTCCAGCGAGGCGCCCAGGCGGCGCAGCTGGCGGGTGATGGTGCCGCCGCTCTCCGCCTTCCACTCCCAGATGCGGTCCACGAAGGCCTCGCGGCCCAGCTCCTTGCGGGTCTTGCCCTGGCTGCCGAGCAGGCGCTCCACCACCATCTGGGTGGCGATGCCCGCATGGTCGGTGCCCGGCATCCAGAGCGCGTCGCGCCCCTGCATGCGGCGGTAGCGCACCAGCACGTCCTGCAGGGTGTTGTTCAGCGCATGGCCGATGTGCAGGCTGCCGGTGACGTTCGGCGGCGGGACGACGATGGTGAAGGGCTGCGCATTGCTCTCCGGATTCGCCGAGAAGGCGCCGGAGGCTTCGGAAGCGGCGTAGAGGCGCGCTTCCATGGAGGCGGGGTCGAAGGCCTTGTCGAGCATCGCGAAGAGGTCGAACGCGGCGCCCGGAACGTCAAGCCCCAAAGGGGCATGCGAGGGCCGTGGCCCCCGGGGGTCAGGTCAACCCTGGCGGGACATCACCCGCTCGATCTCGGCACGAACCAGACGCTCGACGGTCGCAGGAAGGTGGGCGTCGAGCCACGCCTTGAGCATGGGGCGGATCTCCTCGCGGATCACCTCTTCCAGGCTCGGCCCACGCGGGGTCACGGCCACGGCGCGGTCCTGGGCGAGGCGCGAGAGCTGGCTGAAGGCCGAGGCCGCGGCGGCAGCCGCCGAGGCATCCACCAGGGTCTCGGGTTGCTGGGGCTCCAGGCTCATCAGGATCGACTCCGAGGGGGACGAGGGGGCGGCGGCCAGGACCGGCGCCGGCTCGGGCATGGATTCGGCGACCGGGGGCGGGGCGGCCTCGGCCACCGGCGCGGCCGGGGTGACCATCATCTCGGGCGTGAGCTGGATGGCTTCCGCCACCGGCGCGACGGGCGCGACCACCGTCTGGGCCGCGGCCTGCTCGTCCTCGTTCAAGATTTTGCGGATGGACGCCAGGATATCATCCATCGAGGGGTCATTGCCGCCCCCCGGCGGCCGGGACGCCGACATGCCTCAGCGCCTCACGGAGGCGGTGGAGTAGTCGCCGATGCCGGCCCAGCGATTGCGGACGGCATTGTAATAGGCGGTCATGTCGTAGATCTCGACCTGCAGGCCCAGATCCTGCGCCGTCAGGCGGCCGATGGAGGCAGCCAGGGCATAGGATCCCGTGATGACCAGCGAGAGCGCGTTCACGAGGCTCGTGCGCGCGTTGAGCAATTCCTGCTCGGCGTTCAGCACGTCCAGCGTGGTGCGGCTGCCCACGATCGCCTCGCGCTGCACGCCGTCCAGGGCGATTTCGGCGGCGCGGATCTGGGCGCGGACACTCTCGACCGCCGCCCGGGCGCTGCGCAGCGACTCCCAGGACTGCGAGGCGTTCTGGGCCACGAGCCGGCGCTGCTCATCCACCTGGGTGATGGACTGCTGGGCCTGCTGACGCGCCTGGCGCACGGCCGAGTGCTCGGCGCCGTTCTGATAGATCGGCACCGTGAGGTTCAGCGTCGCCTGGCCGCCGGTCTGGCGCGTATGCGGGGCGAGGTTGTTGTCCTGGCGGAAAGCCTGCGCGGTCGCGGAAACCTGCGGCAGCAGGACCGAGATCTGCACGTCCACATTGTCGCGCGCGGAGGCCGCGCTGAACAGCGCGGACACCACGTTCGGGTTGTTGGCCATCGCGACCTGCTGCGCCTCGCCGGCGCTGCGGACAGGCACGGCCAACGGCTGCGGGTTCACCAGGCGGCGCGGCTGGTCGCCGATCACGCGCTGATAGGTGGCGCGGGCGACCTGGAGCGTGCCCTCGGCCTGCGTCCGCGACGTCCGCGCGCCGGCCAGGCGGCTCTCCGCCTGAGCCACGTCCGTCCGAGTGATCTCACCGACGCGGAAGCGTTCGTTCGTCGCTTCGAGCTGGCGGCCAAGGACCTGCTCGTTGTTGATGTTCAGGCGCAGCAGCTCGGCGTTCTGGATCACGCCGATATAGGCCTGGACGGCATCGCCCAGCACCTGCTGCTCGACGGCGAGCAGCCGGGCGCGCTGCGCCAGCACCGCATTCTCGGCCTGCCGGGTCTGCGCCGTCGTGCGGCCGCCGCGGAAGATCGGCTGCGTCATGGTGATCGTGGCGGCAGCGGGCGTGCGCTCCTGCCGGATCGTATTGGGAACCGGGTAGGTCTGGTCGCGGAAGTAGAAGCTGCCATCCGGCCGGAAGGAGGTCGCCAGGCTTCTGGAGCGGGCATCCGCCGCGCCGGCCGAACCCGCGATCACGACCGAGGGGCGCCAGCCGGCAAGGGCCTGGGGCACGCCTTCGTCAACAGCCCGCAGCTGCGCGCGCGCGGCGAGCAGCGTGGGGTTGTTGTTATAGGTCTGCGCGAGGGCTTCCTGCATCGTCTGGGCGGAAACCGGCGCCGCCAGGGCCCCAGCCGCCCCGGCCAACAGGAGAATCTTCCTCATGCCGCGCTGCATCCGCCTCATACCCCAATCCCCACTGCCGAGTACTTATACCCATCTTCCGCCGAAATGGCACCACGGCTCAGAAAGTGAAGCCCGGCTCCGGAGCGAAATCGGCAAGAGGTGTGGCCGCCGCGTCCGGCCCCTGAATTTCGCTCACCGTGCCCCCCAGGCGGCGCCACATCACAATGCGGCCTGGACCGCCCGCGACGCGGCGCACCGTCACGATTCGCCCGCCCTCGCCCAGCTGGGCAGTCAGGGCATCGGGAACCGCCTCGACCGCCCCCTCGATCAGGATCAGGCGATAGGGCGCCCCGGCGGGATTGCCCGCCGCGGCCCCGCCCGCGATCAGGCGCGGCCGGTTGCCCTTGAGGTCGAAATCCAGGGCCGAGCCCGCAATGGCCGAAAGCCGCGCATCGCTTTCCACCGCATCCACGATGAGGCCCATGCGCGCCAGCACCGCCGCGCCGTAGCCCGTGCCCGAAGCCAGGACCAGCGCGCGGTCGCCCGGCTGCGGCAGGGCCATCTGGATCATCTTGGCCAGGACCATGGGCGCCAGCATGAAGCGCCCCTCGCCCAGCGGCACCGCCTCATCGGCATAGGCGCGGACGCCCAGTCCGGCGGGCAGGAAGTCCTCGCGCGGCAGCTCGGCTATGGCGCCCAGCAGCAGCGGGTCCGTGATGCCGTTCGGGGTGAGCTGACCATCCACCATGAACTTGCGGGCGCGGGAAAAATCCTCCGCGGGCGCGGGCGCGCTCAATTCCAGGCCTTGCGGCATCTGACCACCTATTCGTCCTTGTCCCCGGGTTTATAGGCCGCGTGCCGCAGCGCGGAAAGCAGGTGCCTTGACCTTGGCGCGGCGGCGCCCGATACACCCCCCGAATGGTCCGATGGCCGAGTGGTTAGGCACAGGTCTGCAAAACCTGCTACGGCGGTTCAATTCCGCCTCGGACCTCCAAGCGCCCGCTCAGTGAAACGGCAGGATGACCGGCACCAGCAGGACGCTCACCACCATGACCATGATGCTGAGCGGCACGCCGACCTTCACGAAATCCCCGAAGCTGTAGTTGCCCGGCCCCACCACCAGCGTGTTCACGGGCGATGACACCGGCGTCATGAAGGCTGTCGAGGCTGCCAGGGCGATGATCATGGCAAAGGGGTAGGGCGAGGCCCCGATCTCCTGCGCCACAGCCAGCGCCACGGGCGCCATCAGCACCGCTGTCGCCGTGTTCGAGATGAACAGCCCCAGCACCATCGTGATGAGGAACAGGAGCGCCATCACCGCGTGGGGCGATGCCTCCCCCGCCACCGCCGTCACCGCCTCGGCCGCCAGGTCCACCCCGCCCGTTCGCTGCAGGGCGAGCGAGAAGGGAAGCATGCCCACGATCAGGACGAGGCTCTTCCAGCTGATGGACCGATAGGCCGAGTTCATGTCGATGCAGCCGAAGGCGCCCATCAGCAGGCATCCGATCAGCGCCGCGTGCACATTGGCCACGACGCCGCTGATCATGAGCACGACCGTGACCGCCAGCGCCCCGACCGCGAAGAACGCCCGTCCGGAAGCGGGCAGGATCTCATCCAGCTCCGCCGGCAGGCTCAGCAGCACGATGCTGCCCGAACCCGCCTGCAGGCGCCGGATATCGGACCAGAAGCCGGTGACGAGCAGCGTGTCGCCGAGCTTCAGCCTCTCCTCCGCCAGGCCGGCGCCCATCACCTTGCGGCCCCGCCGGAGGCCAATGACCGTGAGGCCCGATTCGGAGCGCAGCCGCGCTTCCAGCACCGTGCTCCCGATCAGCTCCGACTCGGGAGGGATGATCACCTCCGCCATCCCGATCTCCTGCGAGACGCCGGTGATGTAGCCGCTCTCCCCCAGAGGCAGGACCTCGAGCCGGAACTTTTCGCGCAGCTCGTCGATCCGGACACCGGGCAGGATGACGTCCACCAGCAGGATCTGGCCTGCCTGGAGCACCGTCGAGGGCGTCGGCCGGATCACCTCGGTCGAGAAGCGGCCGCCGATCTCGATAGCGAGGAGGTTCGCGCCCTCCTTGCGCATGAAGAGCTCGTCGAGCTTCTTCCCGATGAGGGGCGATCCCACCATGATCCGCACCCGGTAGGCGCGCCGCGCGAGATCGTATTGCTCGATCCAGTCCTGCAGCTTCGCCCGCCGCCCGGCGGGCGCGGGAACCGACACCCCCGACAGCATCCGGCGCGCGAAGAGCATGTACGCGATCGCGATGGCCAGCACCGGCAGGCCGAAGGGCGTGAAGGAAAAGAACCCGAAGCCCTCCGGCACATGGCGCATCAGCTCCCCGTTGACCACGAGGTTCGGCGCCGTCGCGACCAGCGTCATCATGCCGCTCACCAGCGCCGCCACGCTCAGCGGCATCATGAGCCGCGCGGGCGCCGTTCCCGTGTTCTGGCAGATGCGCAGCACGACCGGGATGAAGATCGCGACGACGGCGGTCGAGCTCATGAAGGCGCCCAGCCCGCAGGCAGAGGCCATCAGCAGCACCAGCAGCTTGGTCTCGCTGTCGCCCGCCTTCGCATTCAGCCAGTCGCCCATCGCGCGGGCGACGCCGGTCCGCACCAGCCCCTCGCCGATGACGAAGAGCGCAGCGATCAGCACGACGGTGGCGTCCGCGAAGCCCGCGATCGTCTCGCCGATGGTCACGACCCCGGTGAAGGGCAGCAGGACGATCATGAGGACCGCGACGATGTCCATTCGCGGACGGTTGAGCATGAACATGCCCACCGAGGCGGCGAGCAGCGCCAGGACGATGAGAAGTTCGTGATTCAAGGCGGCGCCCCTAGTGAAGACCCCAGGGCAGGCCCATGACCTGCCACGCCGCGAGCAGTGCCGTCCAGATCAAGGAAATCCAGATCACATAGGGCAGCATCAGCGCGATCACCGTGCCGACGCCCGCATCCTTCTGGTACTTGATGGCGAAGGTCACGATCATCGCGAAATAGGCGTTGAGGGGCGTGATCGCGTTCATCGGGCTGTCGCCGACGCGGTACGCCGCCAGCACGGCTTCCGGTTCGACGCCGAGCTGCATGAGCAGCGGCACGAAGATCGGCGCGAAGATCGCCCATTTGGCGATGGCCGCCGTGATGATCAGGTCCAGCAGGAAGACCACGAACACGAAGCCGATCAGCAGCCACAGCGCGTCCAGGTTCATCCGCCCCAGGACGCTGCCGAGCGAGACGGCCGCAAGCGTCGCCATGTTGGTATAGTTGAAGAAGGCGATGAACTGGCTGATCACCAGCAGAAGCAGGATCAGCCCCGCCAGGCCCACGATGGCCTTCTGCATGGCGGCGATGACGTCGTTCACGCCCTTCATGCTGCCCGAGCCTATGCCATAGGCCGCGCCGCAGGCGAGGAAGATCAGCGCGATGGAGACGATCAGGCTCGTCATGAACGGCGAATTGCCGATGATGGCGCCCGTCTCCGGGTGGCGCAGCGGCGCGCCCGGCGGCAGCACCAGCAGCGCGATGAAGGCGAAGGAGGCGATCATGCCCCAGAAGGCGAAGCTGAGGCCGCGATGCTCGTCGTCCGAAAGGCCCGTCTCGCCGGGAACGGCGTAGTCGCCCTCATACTGGCCAAGGCGCGGCTCGATGATGCGCTCGGTGATGAAGGTGATCAGGAAGGTCAGCATGATCACCGAGACGATCGAGAACCAGATATTGGCCGCGAGGTCGATGGAGCGGCTGGAGTTCATGAGGCGGATCGCGTCGTTGGTGATCTCGGTCAGGATGCCATCCACCGGCACGATCAGCACGTTCACCAGGAAGGCCGAGGCCACGGCCGCGAAGGCCGCCGCCAGGCCGGCCAGCGGGTGCCGCCCCACGCTCACGAAGGCCGCTGCCGCAAGGGGGATGAGCACCAGATATCCCGCATCGGCCGCGATGGAGGAGACGATGCCGACGAAGACCAGGATGTAGGTCAGCGCCTTGCGCGGGGCGACAACCACCAGCTTGCGGATCAGCGCCTTGACCAGCCCCGCCTCCTCAGCGACGCCCACGCCCACCATGGCGACGATGATCACGCCGACCGCGTTGAAGTTCATGAAGTTCTGGACGACGCCCGTGAACATGAAGCGGATGCCCTCGGCCGTCAGCAGGCTCCGCGCATGGGTGCTGGCTGGCTCGATATCGCCCGTGGCCGGGTTGTAGGCCTGGTAGTTCACATGCACGCCCATCGCCCCGAAGACGGCCGAGAGCACGATCACGATGGCGATCAAGTAGACGAAGATCATCACCGGGTGCGGCACGCGGTTGCCCACGCGCTCCACCGTGTCGAGGATTCTCTGCATGCGGGTCTTCGCGGCGGCGTCGCTCATGGTCGGGCTCCTACTTCGCCAGCGCGTCGAGGATCCGCGCCCAGGAGCGGATGCCCTTCAGGAAGCAGTTCAGGTTGTACTTCTCGTTCGGGCTGTGGATGCGGTCATCCTCCAGGCCGAAGCCGGCTAGGATCACGTCCATGCCGAGCGAGGTCTTGAGCTGATGCGTCACGGGGATCGACCCGCCGCCGCCGATGAAGAAGGCCTCCTTCCCCCATTCGGCCGAGAGCGCATCGCGCGCCTGGCCGAAGGCGGGGGCATCGATGGGGAACCGGATGGCGCGCCCGGCGCCGTGCTCCAGGAATTCGACCTTGCAGTCGGCCGGCACGCGGGCGCGGACGAAGGCGCGGAAGGCCTCGCGGATCTGGTGCGGATCCTGGTCGAAGACCAGGCGGAAGGAGATCTTGGCCGAGGCCTTGGAGGGGATGACGGTCTTGAACCCGTCGCCCTGGTAGCCGCCGCCCATGCCGTTGATTTCGCAGCTCGGCCGCGACCACGTCATCTCCAGCACCGAGCGGCCCTTCTCGCCGGCGGGCACCGACAGGCCAACGGCGCCGAGGAAGGCCTTCGGGTCGAAGGGCAACGCCTCCCACTGCGCCTTGAGCGCGGGATCGAGCTCGGGCACGCCGTCATAGAAGCCGGGCAGCGTGACGCGGCCATCGGCGTCGCGCAGCTCGGCCAGGATGCGCGCCAGGACGTAGTTCGGGTTCGCCGCGGCCATGCCGTAGAAGCCGGAATGCAGGTCCCGGTCGGCGGCGGTGATGATGATCTCCTCGCCCACCAGGCCGCGCAGCATGGTGTTGATGGCCGGGGTGGTCGCGTCCCACATGTTGGTGTCGCAGATCAGGCCGATATCGGCCTTCAGCTCGGCGGCATTGTCCTCGAGGAAGCCGGGCAGGCTCGGCCCGCCCGACTCCTCCTCGCCTTCCAGCAGGATCGTCACCGGGATGGGCAGGCTGCCGGTCACGGCCTTCCAGGCCCGGCAGGCCTCGACGAAGGTCATGAGCTGGCCCTTGTCGTCGGCCGCGCCGCGTGCGCGGATCACCTTCGTGCCGTCCGCGAGCGTCTCCAGCTTCGGCTCGAACGGATCATGCTCCCACAGTTCCAGCGGATCGACGGGCTGCACGTCGTAATGCCCGTAGAACAGCGCCGAGGTGCCCTTCGCGCTGCGGTCGTGCGCGACGACGATGGGATGGCCGGGCGTTCCCCGCGCCTCGGCCTGGAAGCCGATGGAGGCGAGGTCCTTCGCGTGCCATTCGGCGCAGGCCCGGCATTCGGCGGCATAGGCCGGGTCCGTCGAGATCGACTTGATCCGCAGCAGCGCGAAGAGCCGCTCGAGCGCGGCATCCTGCTGCGCGTCGATATGGGCGAGGACGTCGTTCAATCGGCTCATGGCTCTTCCCCCAGCGAATGCTGCAGGAGCGAAGGCGCGGTCTACCCGCGTTAGCTCCCGCCGCCATACCGTGACACGAGACTACATCAGCCGGAACGGTAGACGGATGCCGTGCTCGTCCCTCCCGTTGGCCTGCCGTCCCATCACCGGACGGCGGCGGCGCCTCCGCGCGGGAAAGTCGCGGTGCTGACCCCCGGCGGGGAGCTGAGCCAGCGCCCCCCTTCCCGCCCCTGGGCGTAGCCATAGTCGAAGAGCGCCTGCATGAACGCCTGGTCGAAAGGCTCGCTGCGCTCGGCGTGGAAATCCGAACCGATGAAGGCCAGGCGGAAATCCACATTGTCCCGCAGCGTGGTCAGGTAGATGCGGCTGATGTCGCCGATCGCGCTGAAATGCAGCAGCGTGGCGGCCGCGCGGCGGGCGATGCTGAACAGGCCCCGCCGCGTGCTCTCGCCCTCCACGTCGATCCGCCCGTTACGGACGACATAGGCGACGCGCTGGCGACGCGAGCCGCGTGCCGCCCGCAGCTCCTGCAGGCGCAGCGAGGGCGGGTAGAGGAAGACCTGCGTGGCGGCGCCGCCATCGACATGCATTTCCTGATACGATTGCCCGTTGAGCTCCACCGGCATGAGCACCGGCGGGAACGCGCCGGGAATGGAGGCGGAAGCCAGCAGGATGCGGCGGAAGAGATCGAGCGCGCCGGGATGTCCGCTGGCCGCGATGGCGCCGATATTCCAGAAGACGGGCCGTTGCAGGTCGAGGTTCGTGGTGCCGATCAGCAGCAGCCGGCCCTTCCGGTACTCGCGCGCGATCGCGGCTAGCATCTCCTCGTTGGCGTGGCGGATGATGAGGCGGTAGAGCGGCGAGGCATCGCCCAGCGCCTCTCCAAAGAGCGAGAACACCGCGAAGACCTGGCGCGGCAGCAGCAGGATGTCGCGCGGCGCGACGCCCGTGAACACCTCGCGCAGCTGCGGATCGTAGTCGGGGCCGAGGAAGGCGAAGGGCGCGATCAGCGCGCCGGCCGAAATGCCGGTGACGATGTTGAACTCGGGCCGGCTTCCGGCCGCCGTCCATCCCACCAGCAGCCCCGCGCCGAAGGCCCCGCTATCCGCCCCTCCCGAGAGCGCGAGCATCGCGGCCGGCGGCAGGCTCGCGCCACGCGGCAGGAGGGCGGTCTCGCGCTGGGCCGCAAGCTCGCCCTCGCGCTCCAGCTCGTCAGGCCGGGCGTCGAGCCAGAAGCGGGCATTGGCGATGCCAAGCGGGGCGACGGCCTCGGTCTGCTCGGCAGGCGGCGCCGGCTGGCGGACGACAGTGCTGCAGGCGGAGAGAACGAGCGCGGCGAGCACCAGAGCCCCGCGCCGGAATGCCTGTTGTCCTGCCTTCATGCTGCGGTTGTAGCGTCTCGGTTCTGCGCTGTCGCGCCCCGATCAGAAGCGGGCGATCGTCGCGAAGAGGATGCGATTGGCGATGCCGTGCCCCACCTGGCCTGTCCCCGCCGCCGCCGCACCGCCGTAGATATCCCTACGCGTGTGGACGAATTCCAATCCGAGGTCGAGCCAGCTCGCGGAGAAGCCGCCGTCACGCACGGTCCCGAAGGGGCTCCAGATCAGGTTGGCGAAGATCTGGTGAACACCCCTGTTCAGCGAGGTCGCGGCCGCGGAGCCTGGCGCGAAGGAAAGCGCATAGCTCGGGAAATCCTGCCGCGAATAGGCATAGGAGAAGTTGCTGCGGAGCTGCGGCAGCCAGAAGCGGCGGTAGGCTGCCGTCACGCCCCAGGCCGGGATCGGGTTGAGGCTCACGCTGCCCTGCACGCCCGCCAGGCCGATGTTGGAAAGCGCATCCTGCCCATTGGTGCTGCCCGGGAAATAGCGGCCGATGCCTTCGCCGTAATAGGCCATGCCCAGCAGCTCGTCCGCGCCGAACCAATCCGAGACCCAGCGCATCGGGAAGCGCCCATGAGCAGCGAAGCCCCAGCCCGTCGCGCGCACGCTGGCCGGCGGTGCCACCGCCACGGCCGCCGTGCCGTCGGGACGGATCTGGATCTGGCGCAGCAGGCCCCGCATACCGACCTCCAGCCCATCCTTGCGATAGGTCAGGCGGCCCAGGAAATCCGGCATGGAATTGAAGGATGGGCTCGCGCCACCGTCGAGGCCGCTGCCGGGCAGGAACACGCCGCGCGCCGAGGTGTACTGCGTCTCCGGCGCTTCTATCGAGAGCTGGCCCGTCAATCCGGGCATGAGCCGGCCCGTGACGCGCAGCTGAGCCTGCCGGATGAAGGACTGGTTGAGGTTCGTGGCGTCGATCAGGGTCTCGAACAGCCCCTCGTTCCACAGGCTGTTGGCCTGGCCCGCCAGCACGCGGAAGGAATCGGAGCCGAGCTCCGCCCAGGCCTGGCGCAGGCGGAAGACCGCGTTGGTCGAGGTCGCGGCACCGCCGCCGAAATCGCCTTCGATGCGCGTCTCGAGCGTACCCCATCCGGTGAGCGTGCGCGTGTCGATGCCGAAGCGGCTGAAGCGCGCGGTAGCGCCGAAATCGCCGCCTTGCCGGTCGGCATCGCTGCCGCGCAGCGGAATGCCGCCAGGCAAAGGCGCATCCGTCTGGTTGCGGGCACCGAAGTCGTTATAGGCGGAGATCTTGGCAAAGCCGTAGAGCCGGACCTGCGTGTCGGTCCCCGGAACGCGAAAGGCGATCCCCGGCAGATCGGAGCGCAGCGCATCCTCATAGGGGCTACCCATGAGTTCATTGGCGCGTAGCCCAGGGACCGTCCGCTCGGCATAGGAAGCACCGGCCGGCGGAAGCGGCGCGGGCGCCGTGGCCAGGCTGCGTTGAATCGCCGCGGCCTCGTCGGCCGAGGCACGAGCCTCGCGCGCCGCTTGCTGCGCGGCCTGGGCATCGGCCTGCACGGCGCGGCGCGGGGCTCGCTCCGGCGGAGGCGCGGCCGCTACGGCCGGGGGCCGGGCGCTCTGCCGCGCGACCCGGGCCTCGAGTTCCTCGAGGCGCCGGCGCATGGCGTCAAAGCCCGAAAGCTGGCGCCGCATCTCCTCCACCTGACGCTGCAGCTCCGCGACGGTCGCGGCCTCCCCTTGCGCGTGTGCGCCCGAGGAAAGACCGGCCACGCAAAGCCCCAGGACCAGGGCGAGAGGACGCGGCGTCACGAGAACGTCAGCGCCGCGCGGGCGGCGGTGGCGGCGCGCCGGCTCGCCCGGCAGCGACCCCCTGGTTGAAGGCGCGCTGGCGGCTGCGCTGGTGCTGGTCCCAGGCGAAGCCGCCCGCACCGCCGACGCCCGCGCCGATCAGCGCGCCCGTCCCGGCATTGCCGGACAGCGAGCCGATGGCAAGGCCGGTGAGCGCGCCGGCGGCGGCACCGCCGCCGATGCGCTGCGTGGTCGGGCTGACATACATGGGCTCGTTGCAGCCGGCGAGGCCGGCGAGCAGCAGTGTGGGGATCACGAAACGGATGCGCATGGCTGTACCTTTCACCGGCGGCTGCCGCGCGCCGGCGCGGAGGTCGGGCAGGGATAGGCGGAGGCGGCCCAGCGCATCAGCCCGTCGATGGCCTTGTCATTGCCATAACCTGGATTGGCAGCGACCCAGGCGACGAAGGCGCTCTGCGCCGCGTCGAGCGTGGGCGCCGGGTCCGGCAGGCAGAAGACGGCCGGCGCGCCGCCCGGACGCGTGATCTCGGTGTGATACTGCCAGGCGCCGATGATGAAGCCGCGGCAATAGCCCACGGCCATGGCGCCCTCGCCGTCCGGAGCAGCGGCGCAGAGGTTCGCGAGCGTGGCGGTGCTGAGCGGCCCCGTCGCCGGACTCGCCGTCTGCGCGGAGGCCGCGCCCATCGCGCCTGCCATCAGCAGCAGGCCGCCCGCCCATGTCCCGAGTTTACGCATGTTCGATGCCCTCTCCGTTCCCGGACATGCCGGGTTGTCCCATGACGCTAGGATTGCGGGGGGCGCGATCCAATAGGCGCGCCGTACCCCCATGGTGCCGAGAATCCCAACCGGTCACAGCCGGCGCAGGGTGCTCACGAAGTCGCTTCCCGCCAGCGCGCCCTCGCCGCCCTTGCGCGCGGGCGCGGCGAACCATCCGCATTGCGCTGCCGCGCGAAGCTGACTCGGCGCATAGCCGAACTCGCGGCGGAAGGCGCGGCTGAAGGCCGAGGGGTCGAAGAAACCGAAATCCTCGGCGACACGGATGATGTCGCGCGCGTGGGACTGATCCGCGATGGCCCGGTGCGCTTGCCGAAGGCGCTCGCTCTGGATGTAGCGCGCCACGCCGCCGAAGGGCTCGAAGAGCCGGTAGAGCTGCGAGCGCGACACGCCGGCGAGCTTGCAGAGCCGGTCGGGCCCGAGCCGCGTGGACCGCAGGTTCTGTCGGATGATCTGCCGTATGCGTCCGAGCCGCGCGCGCTTGACGGTCGCCTCGCCCGGCTCGTTCGGCAGGTTGGGCGTGATGCAAGCCGCGATCACGGCGCGCGTCGCTTCCGACAGCCGCGGCAGATCGGCGGTGGGCATGTCCGGCAGCGTCGCGGCAAGCCCGTCCATGAAACTCGCCAGCACGCCGCCCATCGCGCTGGTCAGCGGCGTATCCCAGCAGGCGTCGAGCGCGGGGGCCAGATGGGTGAAGGCATCGCGCGAGACGTAGAGCGACAGCCATTCCGCATCGCCGCGCTCACCGTCGAAGCTCTGGTCGAGGGAGAGAATGTGCGGAACGCCGGCCGGGATCCACAGATCCGCGCCATCGATCCGGATTCGCGTCGTGCCCTTCCGTACGAGATTGATCTGCCAATGGTCGAGCGAGTCCCGCCGTATCTGCGCTTCGGTGCGACGAAAGCCGAAGGCCGGAGAGGTGACGGTGCTGAACGCGAAATGCCCGAACTTCCATAAGCGGAACCGCACGGCATAGCCCGGCGGGCGGTCCGGCAAAGGCCAGCATTCGATGACCGGCGCACAATGCTCGCGCCACGCGTCGAATTGCCGCGCCACCGGAAGATGCTGGGTGGAGAACTCGATCGATGAGGAACTCGCGTACCCCCCATCCGCCGCAATCTCCGCGCAGTCTTCCGCAACACTACCGCGACCGTCCATCCATCGATCCTCCGGGCCCCGCAGGACCGGATATATTCGAAGCGGCACACTGCACCGTATCGCCCACCGAAATCGGGACGCAAGGGATAGTTCGAGGATTTCCGGCTCATCTGCCCTAGGCTGGGAGTACCTAGTGTCACATCACAGACCCGGTGGAAGGGCCAGACATGGATATCCGCCTGCACCTCGACGACGCCGACGCATCCCACACCGTATCGACTGGCCATCTTCCCGATCCCGACCGGGTCCGCCGCCTCGTGGACGAGGCATGGGCGCGCTATGCGCCGATCTCCGAGGGCAAGGTCGCGGACTATATTCCCGCCCTGGCCTCCGCTGCGCCGGACCTCTTCGGCCTTTGCGTCGCAAGCGTGGATGGCGCCATTTACCAGGTGGGCGATGCCGAGCGCCCCTTCTCCATCCAGAGCATGTCCAAGCCCTTCGTCTTCGCCCTGGTCTGCCAGGCGTTGGGCGGCGGCCAGGCCCGAGAGAAGATCGGCGTGAATGCGACCGGCCTCGCCTTCAATTCCGTCATGGCCATCGAGCTCAATGCCGACCGTACCATGAACCCCATGGTGAACGCGGGCGCCATCGCGACCACGAGCCTCGCCCCCGGCGGCAATGCCGAGGAGAAGTGGAAGTTCATCCGCGATGGCCTCTCGCGTTTCGCCGGCCGCGAGCTGGAGATGGACCAGGAGGTCTATGCATCCGAGGCCGCGACCAACCAGCGCAACCAGGGCATCGCACGGCTGCTGCTGGGCTACGGCCGAATGTATTCGGACCCCGACGAGGCAACGGACATCTACACGAGGCAGTGCGCGCTGAACGTCACCGCCCGCGACATGGCGGTGATGGGCGCCACTCTCGCCGATGGCGGCGTCAATCCGGTGACGCGGGAGCGGGTGATGGATGCCGACCGCTGCGCCCGCGTGCTGGCCGTCATGGCCACCGCCGGGCTCTACGAACAATCGGGCGACTGGCTCTACGAAGTCGGCCTGCCGGGCAAGAGCGGCGTGGCGGGCGGTATCGTGACCATCGCGCCCGGAAAAGGGGGTCTTGGCACCTTCTCTCCCCCGCTCGACGAGGCAGGCAACAGCGTGCGTGGCCAGCTCGCCACCAAGTTCCTTTCCGAAAGGCTCGGCCTGAATCTCTTCGCGTCCAAGCCAGAAATCTGAACCAAGGAGCCCCCGAGATGAGCGCCACCACTGAAGAACCCCGCGCCTCCTGGGTGCCAATGATCGCCATCGCCCTCGGCCAGGTGCTGATGTCGTTCAACGTCGCCGCGCTGCCCGTGTCGCTGGCGGGCATGGTGAGCAGCTTCGGCGTGCCACCCACCACCGTCGCGACCGGGATCGTGATGTACTCGCTCTCCGTCGCGGGCTTCGTGATGCTGGGCGCCAAGCTGGTGCAGCGCTTCGGCTCGACGGCGGTGTTCCGCGTCGTGGTCGGAATTTTCGCCATCGCGCAGGTGATGATGGTGATGGCGCCCGTCGCCACGATGATGCTCGCCGCCCAGCTCGTCGCGGGCCTCGCCGCCGCGGTCATTGTCCCGGCGCTGGTCGCGCTCATCGCGCATCACTATCGGGGCGCCCAGCAGGCGACGGCGGTGGGCGCGCTCGGCTCCGCGCGCGCGGCGGCGGGCGTCGCCGCCTTCCTGATCGGCGGCATGCTGGGCACCTTCATCGGCTGGCGGCCGGTCTTCGGCATCCTCGTCGTACTGGCCGGCATCGTCTTCCTGCTGAGCTTCAAGCTGAAGCCCGAGGATTCACGGCCCGATGTGAAGATCGACTTGGTGGGCGTCGTGCTCGCCGCCTGCGCGATCATCATGATCGTCTTCGGCTTCAACAACCTCAACCGCTGGGGCCTCGGCGTCGCGCGCCCGGGCGCGCCCTTCGACGTCCTGGGCATGTCGCCGGCACCGCTGATGATCGTCGTCGGCGCGATCCTGCTGCAGATCTTCATCAGCTGGTGCCGGCGCGTCGCCGCGCGCGGCGGCACGCCTCTGCTGGATCTGCGCGTCATCACCTCGGGCGAGGAGCGCGCCGCGGTCTACGCCATGTTCACCGTGGTCGGACTGGAAGCGATGCTGAACTTCACGGTCCCGCTCTACATCCAGATCGTCCAGGGCCGCACGCCGATCGAGACCGCCGTCGCGATGATGCCCTTCAACCTGACGGTGTTCTTCACCGCCATGCTCGTGGTGCGGCTTTACGACAAGGTCTCGCCCCGCCGCATCGCGCAGGGCGGCTTCCTGCTCTGCATCGCGGGGCTTCTGTGGCTCGCCTTCGTGGTCCGCAACGACTGGTCCGCCGTCCCGGTGATGTTCGGCCTGATCGCCTTCGGCCTCGGGCAAGGCGCCTTGGTGACGCTGGTCTTCAACGTGCTGGTGACCGCCGCGCCCAAGGAGCTCGCGGGCGATGTCGGCTCGCTGCGCGGCACCACGCAGAACCTCGCGGCCGGCGTCGGCACGGCGGTCGCGGGCGCGCTGCTGGTGGGCCTGCTCTCGGCCGGCATCGTCTATCGCGTGGCGGAGAACCCGCAGCTTCCGGTGGGCGTGCTGTCGCAGATCGACATGGACAGCATCAACTTCGTCTCGAACGACCGCCTGCTCTCCATCATGGAGCGCACCGGCGCGCCGCCCGCGGCGGTCGAGGAAGCCGTCCGCATCAACACGGAGGCGCGCCTGCGAGCGCTGAAGATCGGCCTGCTGATCATGGCCGCCGTCGCGGCGCTCGCCGTCATTCCCGCGAGCCGCCTGCCCGCATACCGGCCGGGCGAGATCCCGGACGGCATCCAGCCTCGCGGGCGCCCGCCAGGACGCCGCGAGGAAGAAGCGGCGGAGAACGCATGAGCCGCAAGCCACGCCTCCTCTTCCTCTCGCTGGGCGGCACCATCACCATGGTGCCGGGCGAAGGGGCGGGGATCGCGCCGAAGCTCGGCGCGGAAGAGCTCATCGCTTCCGTGCCCGCGCTCCGCGAGGTCGCCGAGATCGATGCCGCCTCGCCCTTCCGCCTGCCCAGCCCGTCGCTGGGAGCGGACCACATCATCGACGTCGCCAAGCGCATCGAGGATGCCTTCGCGGGCGATATCGACGGCGCCGTGGTCATCCAGGGCACCGACACCATCGAGGAATCGGCTTTTCTCCTCGACCTGCTGATCCAGGGCGACAAGCCCGTGGTGGTGACGGGCGCGATGCGCGGTGCCGAGGCGCCGGGGGCGGACGGGCCGGCCAATCTGCTGGCCGCCGCGCGCGTCGCGGCCTCCCAGGAAGCGCGGGGCCTCGGCACGCTCGTCGTGCTCAACTACGACATCCACGCGGCGCGCTTCGTGCACAAGGCGCATACCGCCCTGCCCTCGGCCTTCGCCTCGCCGCTCACGGGTCCTGTCGGCGTGATCGCGGAGGGCCGGACGCGGATCCTCACCCGCCCGCCCCGCCTGCCGACGCTTCCCACCTATGGCGGCCCGCCGCCGCCGGTCGCACTGCTGACCTGGAGCATGGGCGAGGACGGCCGCATGCTCGATACGCTTCCCGGGCTCGGCTACCGTGGGGCGGTCATCGGCGGCATGGGGGCGGGCCATGTGCCGGCGGATGTCGCGCCACGCCTGGGCGAGCTGGCGATGCACATGCCCGTGGTGCTCGCCGCGCGTACGCTGACGGGGCCCGTCTTCACCGAGACCTATGGCTATCCGGGCTCGGAGATCGATCTGCTGCAGAGGGGGCTGATTCCGGCCGGCATTCTCTCCAGCCTCAAGGCAAGGCTGCTTCTGGGCCTCGCGCTCCGGGGCGGCGGCGGACAGGCTGCCGCCGGAATGGCCTTCGCCTCCTATCGCTGACCTCTTTTTTCACATTTTCCTGGAGTAACGCCATGTCCGACCTTCTTGTCATCGCCTACCCGACCGAGGCCCGCGCCGAGGAAGTCCGCACCAAGCTGCTCGGCCTGCAGCGCGAATACCTGATCGAGCTGGGCGACGCCGTCGTCGCGGTGAAGCAGCCGGACGGCAAGGTGAAGCTGAACCAGCTCTTCCAGCCCGTCGCCGCGGGCGCCGCCTCCGGCGCGCTCTGGGGCACGTTGATCGGCCTGCTGGTGCTCATGCCCCTGGCGGGCGCGGCCGTCGGCGCGGCCTCCGGCGCGCTGGGCGGCAAGCTCGCCGACCTCGGCATCAACGACAAGTTCATGAAGGAAGCCGCCCAGGCGCTGAATTCCGGCCAGGCCGCGCTCTTCCTCCTGATCCGCAAGATGACGACGGACAAGGTGATGGCCGAGCTTTCGGGTAGCGGCGGCACCATCCTGCGCAGCTCCTTCGACGAGACGAAGGAAGAGGCGCTGCGCGAAGCCCTGACAGGCGCGCAGGCGGCCGCGGGGCAGCCCTCTGCCTGACGTGGCGGGATGCGCCCTCCGGTTCCGCTGGATCTGGGGGGCGTTTCCGGCTAGGATAGCGCCTGCCAACGCCCGGGGTCCGCGCCCCGGGCGTTTCTGATTCCGGGAGGTAAGATAGTAAGATAGTAAGGTAGTAAGGCGGCCTCAGCGGGCGGCGAGCAGCGCGGCGCCGAAGCCCACCACCAGCAGAAGCAGCGCCAGGCCAGCATGCGGCCAGGCCCGGAGTTCCGCCTCGGCGCGGTCGATCGCCGCGGAGAACGGCACGCTCACGCTCAGATAGGCGCGCTCCTCCAGCACCAGGACATCGCCTTCCGGGATGCGAGGCAGGCGGCTTTCCACGCGCTTCAACGCCAAGGCCCCGGCACCACCCAGCAGCACGGGCCAGAGCGCCTTCCAGAGCTCCGCCGGCTTCAGCGCATCCCCGAGCGGGCCGATCCCGAGCGGCGCGTAGAGCATGGCCGGCAGCACCAGCGCCGCGAGCGTCATCGCCAGCCAGGGCACCACCATCCCGGCGGGGCGCGGCGCGCCCTCCTCCGGCATGGCGGCGCGGAGATGGCGGGCAAAATGCAGCATGAGCACGGTCGTGCCTGCCGCCGAGAAGGCGGAGAGCCAGCCCAGCATGCCTGCGCCGAGCTGATCCTTCAGCGCCGCCTTGCCGAAGGCGCCGCCCGTGAGCGGGAAGCCGCCGAAGCTCAGCACGAGCAGCAGCACCGGGAGCAAGACGGGCCAGGCCCGGCGGCGGGCCGTCGCATACGCCACACCGACCGCCAGGAACAGCGCTCCCTTGGCGAAGAGGTGATGGCTGGCCGCGAAGGCCGCGGCCAGCGGCGCGCCGGTCTGCGCGGCCGCGAGGCCGAAGCCCAGCGCGGCGGATACGACACCCATCTGGCTCACGGTGGAATAGGCCAGGATGGTCTTGGGGTTGGACTGCGTCACGCCGATGGCCACGCCGTAGAAGGCCGTGAGGAAGCCCAGCGCGCCCAGGAACTCGCCCCAGTCCACGAGGCCGTGGTCGAAGGGCAGGAAGCGGATCAGGCCGATGATGCCCGCCTTCACGATCACGCCGCTCAGCACCGCCGAGGCCGGCATGGGTGCCGCCGGATGGGCCAGCGGCAGCCAGACATGCAGCAGGAAAAGCCCCGCCTTGAGCCCAAAGCCCGCGAGGATCACGCCGATCACGACATCGCGGTTCGCGTAGTCCGGCAGCGTCGTCATCACGTCGCGGATGGCCAGGCTCGGGCCCGTGCCGGCGAAGGCCAGCAGCGCGAAGGCCGTGAGCAGCAGGATCTCGCCGATCACCGTCAGTAGCAGGTAGATGGAGCCTGCGCGCCACGCCCGCGCCGTGCGGTCATGGATCACCAGGCCGTAGGCGGCGAGGCTCACCATCGCATAGGTCAGGTAGAAGCTGACGAGGTCGCCCGAGACGAAGACGCCGAGGCTGCCGGCCTGGGTCACCAGCCACCAGGCCGTGAAGCGCCGGAAATTCGGCTTCGGGCCGAGATAGGCGGCGGCATAGGCGCCGGCCGCCATCCAGAGCAGCGCCGCCGCGCCGAGCAGCACGGCCGAGGGCGCGTCCAGCGCAAGGGTGAAGCGCAGGCGCTCCGCATCGAAGACAATGGTGTCCCCCGCGCAGAACAGCGCGGCGAGCAACCCGGGCAGCGGGGCAAGGATCAGCAGGACGGACGAGGCCCTGAGAGCCAGCAGCAGGAGCGGCCAGAGGATGGTGAGGAGAAGCAGCGCGCTCATCCGCCAATCCTGCCGATCTGCGCGACGCTGAACGAACCAAGCGGCACCAGCCCCATCACCGCCGAGAGGAGGGCAAGGCCCAGAACCACACGCTCCTGAAAGTTGAACGACGCGGGCAAGGAGACGCGCGCCGCGCCGTCGCCCTGGATCGAGGCCGCCAGTACCCGGAAGACATAGCCGCCCGTGAGCAGCCCGCCGCAGAGCATCACCACGCCCCACCACCATTGCCCCGCTTCCAGCGAGGCCTGGATCAGCAGCCATTTCGCCGTGAAGCCGCCGCTGGGCGGCACGCCCATGAGCGAGAGCCCCGCGAGGCCGAAAGCGATCACCGTCATGGGCATGGCCCGCGCGAGGCCGCCGAGGCCATCGATGCGGTCATGCCCCAGCGCCTTCGCCGCGAGCCCCGCGCCGAGGAACATCGAAGCCTTGGCAAAGGCGTGAGACACCGCCTGCAGGATGCCGCCGAGCCAGGCGGCCGCCGCTTCCGGTCCCGCGACGGAGAGCGGGAACATGAGGAAGAGGTACCCGATCTGCGCGACCGTCGAATAGGCGATGAGCAGCTTGAGCCGTGCCTGGCGCAGCGCGACCAGGCTGCCGATGAGGATGGCCGCCGCGCCCAGCGCCGCCAGCAGCTGCATCGCGAGGCCCGAGGCGGCGGCAGGCATCACGCCCAGCCAGAGGCGCAGCAGCAGGAAGAAGGCCGCCTTCACGACCAGCGCCGAAAGCACCGCGCTCGCCGGCGCCGGCGCGCCCGCATGGGCGGGCGGCAGCCAGAGATGCAGCGGGAAGAGGGCCGCCTTGGCGATGAGCCCCGCCGTCATCACCGCGGCGGCGAGGATGGTGGCGCCATCCGCCCGTGCGATGCGCGAAAGCTGGACCAGGTCCAGCGTGCCGTAGCTGCCGTAGAACAGGGCGACGCCGAGCAGGTAGAGCACCGAGCCGAGCAGCGCGAAAAGCAGGTAGCGCAGCGCGGCCTCGAGCGTCTCGCGGCTGCCGGCGAGGCAGGCGAGCGGCACCGCCGCGAAGGTCATCAGCTCCAGCCCCACGAAGAGGTTGAAGAGGTCGTTGCTCAGCAGCGTGCAGCACATGGCCGACCACAGGCCGAGCAACAGGCACCAGAACATGAGCTCCGAGCGCGACTCTGTCCCTGCTGCGAAGTCCGGCCGCACGAAAATCGAGGTCGCCAGCAGGACGATGGCGCTGGTCAGGAGCAGGGCGGCGGAAAGCCCATCGGCGCGCAGCGCGATCCCCAGCGGCGGCGCCCATCCGCCAAGGCGGTACGAAATGGCGGCGCCGCTGCCCATCAGCTCCACGCAGATCGCGACGGCCAGCATCAGGCCTAGGCCGAACGCCGCGGGGGCGAGGTTCGCGGCACGCCGGCCACCCAGCGCGAAGGCCAGCAGCAGCGCGATCACTGGGAGGATGAGCGCGGCCACCAGCAGCAGCCCGCCCGGCGTGGTGACCGGCGCCTCAGTCACGGGGTTTCCCCCGCGCGGCCGCCAGCCGCACCAGGATCGAGACGGCCAGCGTCGTCGCAGCCAGGGCCACGACGAGGCCCGTGATCACCAGCGCCTGCGGAACCGGGTCGCCAGGGAAGCCCGCCCCCTCCCCGCGCCGCGCGATCACGCCGAAGGTGAGGAAGACACCGCCGCCGAGCAGGTTGAAGGCAAGGATGCGGCGAAATGGCTCGGCCTGCACGAACACCCCGTAGAGGCCGATTCCGATCAACGCCGCCGCGACCAGGCTGAAGATCTGGGGCTCCATCACCCCTCCTCCGGCGGACCGACCAGCAGCAGCGCCAGCGCCATGGCGATCGAGACCGTCGTCGCGGCCTCGATGAGCAGGATGAGCGGCTTGGTCACCGCCTCGGGATAGGCGAGGAAGCCCTCGGCCGTCAGGCAGCCCAGCGCGCCGATCGCGATGAAGAGCAGCGGCCCAGCAACCAGCGCGCCGCGCAGCCCCGGGCTCGTGACGCGGGGCGCACGGACGAGGCCCGCCATCCAGGCGAGGATCCACATGGCCGCGAGCACCGCGGCCCCCTGGAACTTCCCGCCCGGCGCGTCAGCGCCGGTCCAGACGATATGCACGCCGATCACGATGCCGATGGGCGCCAGGATCCGCACCAGCAGGGCGAAGGGCCCATGCTCCTGCCGCGGCATCGCGGGCCCGGGCGCGCGGCCCCAGGCCCCGTCGGGCGCGAGCGACCAGACGGCGATGACGGCCAGCAGGACGACCACCGCCTCCAGCAGCGTGTCGATGGCGCGCCAGGTCATGAGCGCGCTGCTCACCGGATTGCCCAGGGCGGTGCGCGCCAGGTTCTCGGCCGCCAGCGGGGCGAGGCTGGGCGCGGGCTCCGGGAGGCCCAGCAGCACGAAGCCGACGGCGCCCGCGATCAGGGCGCTGAGGCACCCCGCCGCGATCCGCACGCCGGGGCCGGCCACGTCCTCCGGCGCCGCGAAACGGTGGCCGGCCAGCCGCGCGGACGCATGCAGCAACAGGATGCCCGTCGCGCCCGCGCCGATGGCGGCCTCGGTCATCGCGACGTCGACCGCGCCCAGGCGGATCCAGGCGAGGCTCAGCATCATGCCGAGGCCGATGAAGCCCACCAGCGCCGGAAAGACACCGCGCGCCGCGACGGTCCAGAGCGCAAGCCCCACCACCGCCAGCGCGATCACGAGATCGAGCACCGTCCCGGCGATCATCGCCGGGCCGCCCCCGCGATCATCTGCCCGACGGTGCCGCCCGAGACCGTCAGCAGGGCCCAGATCAACAGGAGCTTCATCGCGCCCATCCAGGAATCGCATTGCGGCATGAGGCCGACCAGGATGAGGCCGGCACCCAGCGCATCGGCCTTGGTGAGCGCGTGCAAGCGGCTCAGCGCATCGGGAAAGCGCAGCAGGCCGACCGAGCCGGCCAGCAGGAAGAACAGCCCGGCCAGCACGGCGACGATGGTTAAGATATCCGCCGCGAGGCTCATTCCTCGCCCTTTCCGGAGCCGAAGCGCACGAAGGCGGCCGAAGCCGTAGCCGCCAGCAAGGCCAGCACCAGCGCGGCATCCAAGATCGCGGGTTCGTCCAGCGCGAAGGCCAGCAGCGCCATGGTCGCAATGGCGGAGGTGCCGAGAAGCTGCACGGCCATGATCCGGTCCATCGCCGCCGGGCCGCGCCAGCCACGCCACAACCCGGCCAGCGCCGTGAGCAGAGCGACAGCCGCGGCGAGGGTCAGGAACTCAGCCAAGCAGCGCTCGCGCGACGCGCGCCTCCTCCCTCGCCATGTCGTCGGCGACGGGCTGCGCGCGATCCAGCGCGTGGACGGCGACGACATCCCCGCCTTCGTGCGGGACGGGCAGCGTCCCGGGCATGAGGCTGGACCAGGTGAGCAACGCGTCGCGGACCATTCCCGCCGGCAGGAGGGGCCGGAAGGCGACGACGCCCGGATCGAGCCTCAGGTCGAAGGCGCGGCAGGCCACGGCGAAGCCCGCGACGAGCGCCCGGACGGGATAGGACAGCACCAGCCCCAGGAGAGGCAGCGCCTGCGGCCTGAACTGCCCCGGCGGCAGCAGGGCGAGGCTCGCCCGGCAAGCCAGGCCCGCGGCAACCACTCCCAGCGCGAGGCCCGACAGCGTGGCGCCATCGGCCGCGAGCCAGACGGCGAGGAAACACGCGAACCTCGAGGCGGCCGCGCGCGCGGGCATCTAGCTCCTCGCCGGGCCGCGCGATGCCGGCTGCCCCCGGAACCACGCGACGTAGAGCGTGGGCAGGAAGACGAGCGTCAGCAGCGTTGCCACCAGCAGGCCGCCCATGATCGCGAAGGCCATGGGGCCCCAGAAGACCGTCGGCGCGATCGGGATCATGCCCAGTACTGTCGAGATCGCCGTGAGCATCATCGGCCGCAGGCGCGAGGTGCTGGCGCTGAGCACGGCCGCCCACACATCCCGGCCCTCCGCGCGGTCGGACTCGATCTGCACGATCAGGATCACCGCGTTCTTCGCGATCATCCCCAGCAGCGCGAGGATGCCCAGGATCGCGACGAAACCCAGCGGCTGTCGGAATGCCAGCAGGGCCGTGACCACGCCGATCATGCCCAGCGGCAGTACCGCCATCACCATGGCGAGGCGCTGGAAGCTCTGCAGCTGGAACATGAGCGCGGTCAGCATCAGCACGATCATCAGCGGCACGACCGCGAAGACCGATGCGCTGGATTCAGCGCTCTCCTCCGCGATGCCGCCGAGCTCGATGCTGTAGCCGGCGGGCAGCGTGGCGTTGAGCTCCGCGATGCGGGGGGCCAGCTCGCTCACTACCGTATCGGGCAGCACGCCGGGGCGAACATCGGCCTGGACGGTCAGTGTGGGGACACGGTCGCGGCGCCAGATGAGCGGGTATTCCTGCTCATACTCGAACGTCACGAACTGGCTGAGCGGCACGCTGCGCCCACCCGGCAGGAAGACCTGCATGGAGCGGAGGTTGGCCAGCGAAAGCCGCTCCTCCGCCGTCGCGCGGGCGATGACGTTCACGAGGTAGATGTCGTCGCGCACCTGCGTGATGGTCGTGCCCGTGATCGCGGCATTGAGCATCGCCGAGAGCCCGGCGGAGCTCAGCCCGAGCTGGCGCGCCTGTTCCTGGTCCACCCGGAGGCGCAGCTGCCGGGCGGGCTCCATCCAGTCGAAATTGACGTGCCGCGCGCCCTCGCTCGTGCCCACCACCTGCGCGAGGCGCAGCGCCACCTGCCGCACCTGCTCGAGGTCGGAGCCGCTCACCCGGTACTGCACCGGCCAGCCCACCGGCGGGCCGAGCTCCAGCGGCGAAACGCGGGAGACGACATTGGGGAATTCCTCGGCGAGCCGCTTCTCCAGCCGCTCCTGCAGGCGGATACGGCTCGGCAGGTCCTTCGCCACCACCACAACCTGCGCGAAGAACGGATTCGCGAGCTGCACGTTGAGCGGCAGGTAGAAGCGGATGGCGCCGCGGCCGATATAGGAGCTCCAGCGCTCGATATCCGGGTCCTGCGCCAGTGCCTGCTCCAGCCGCGTGGTCACCTCCTCGCTCGCCAGGATGGAGGCGCTTTGCGGCAGGGTCAGGTCCACCAGCAGCTCCGTCCGGTCGGAGGCAGGGAAGAACTGCTGCGGGACGAAGCGGATGCAGAAGATCGAGAGCGCGAAAACGCCGAAGGTCAGGGCGATGGTGATCCAGCGGGCGCGCATCGCCGTGGTTAGCAGCTTGGTGTAGACCCGCATCACGAAGCCGTCATTCGCCGCGCCCGTCCCGGCCTTCTTCATCAGCGGTTTCTTCAGCAGCGCCATGCCGATGAGCGGCGCGAAGAGCACCGCGACGAACCAGGACACGATCAGCGCGATACCCACCACGGCGAAGATCGAGAAGGTGTATTCGCCCGCCGAACTCGCCGCGAAGCCGATGGGCACGAAACCCGCGATGGTCACCAGCGTCCCCGTCAGCATGGGGGCCGCGAGGTTTCTGTAGGCGAAGGTGGCCGCCTGCTCCTTGCTGTCGCCGACCGCGAGGCGGCGGATCATGGCGTCCACCGTCGTCATCGCGTCGTCCACCAGCAATGTCAGCGCGATGATAAGCGCGCCCAGCGAGATACGCTGCAGGTCGATGCCGACCAGCGACATGATGGGAAAGACGATGGCGAGGGTTAGCGGGATGGACAGCGCCACCACCGAGCCCGGCCGAACGCCAAGGCTCACGAAGCTCGCCACCACGATGATGAGGATGGCCTGCCAGAGGCTCTCGGTGAACTCGCCGATGGCGGTGTCCACGGTCACCGCCTGGTCGGCCACGAGCGTCGGCTCTATGCCGATGGGCAGCTGGGCACGGATGCGCTCCATCTCCGCCTTGATATTCCGGCCAAGGGCCAGGATGTCGCCTGAATCCCGCATGGCCACGGCGAGGCCGATCGCCGGGCGCCCGTTGACGCGGAACATGGGCTGCGGCGGATCGGAATAGGCGCGATGCACCTCGGCGATGTCGCCGAGCCGGATCACGCGGTCGCCCACCTGGAAGTTGACGGCAAGGATATCCGCTTCGGATTCAAAGGAGCCCGAGACCCGCAGCGCGACACGCTCATCCCCCGTCGTCACCACGCCCGCGGGGCGGACGACATTCTGTGCCTGCAAGGCACCGAGCAGCGCCTGGAGATTGAGACCGAGGCCCGCCAGTCGTTCGATAGAGAATTCGATGAAGATCTGCTCGTCCTGGGCGCCCAGGATCTCGATCTTCGAGACGTCGGGCACCAGCAGCAGGCGGGAGCGCGCGGCCTCCACCTGGTCGCGCAGCTCGCGATGGGTAAAGCCGTCGGCGGTAAAGCCGTAGATGATGCCGAAGGTGTCGCCGAAATCATCGTTGAAGCCCGGGCCGATCACGCCCGGCGGCAGGGTGTGGCGCATATCGCCCACCCGCTTGCGGACCTCGTACCACATGTCGCGCACGATGGCCGGCGGGGTCGAGCCCTTGAGGTTCACGAAGATCGTGGTCGTGCCCGGGACGGTGTAGCTCCGGACATCGTCGACATTCGGCGTTTCCTGGAGCGTGCGCTCGATCCGCTCGGTGACCTGCTTCAGCGTCTCCTCGAGCGTGGCGCCAGGCCAGGAGGCCTGCACGACCATGGTCCGGAAGGTGAAGGCCGGATCCTCGTTCCGCCCGAGGCGCATGAAGGCGAGGCTGCCGGCCACCACGGCGACCAGCATGAAATAGACCATCAGCGACCGGCGGCCGATGGACCATTCGGAGAGGTTGGGGCCGATCACGACGCGGCGCCGAGCAGACGGACCTTCTGGCCTGGGCGAAGCGCCTGCACGCCAGCCGTCACCACGATGTCACCGGCCACGAGCCCGGAGGACACCACGACCCCGGCCGGATCGAACCGCGCCACCTCGACGCGGCGCAGGGAGACGGTCTGCGCGGCCGGATCCACGATCCAGACGGCCGGCTGGCCGTCCAGGCGCGTCATGGCGCTGGCCGGGATGGCGAAGCCGTCCGCACCGCCGATCTGCATGCGCCCCGACACGGTGGAACCCAGGCGCAGCCCGGTCGGCGGGTCGGAGAGGCCCACACGCACGGCAAAGGTGCCTGTCACGGGATCGGCGCGGGGCGCCACCTCGCGCACGCGGCCCTGGGCGCGGATAGACGGGTCACTGGTCAGCGAGACCTCGATCAGCGGGTTCTCGGGCGCACGGTCCTTGATCCCGGCGGGAACGCCGAAGACGGCATCGCGCCCACCATCCTGGGCGATCTGCAGGATCATGCGGCCCGGCGCCACCACTTCGCCCGGCTCGGCGCCGCGCGCGGTGACCGTGCCGGAGGAATCGGCGATCAGATCCGTGTAGCCCAGCCGGTTCTCGGCGATGTTCAGCTGCGCCTTGGCGGAATCCGCGGCCGACTGCGCGGCCTGCAGCACCTGCGTCGCCTCGTCGTAGCGGACCCGGGTGGTGAAGCCGCTCTGCAGCAGCTGGCGCTGTCGGGAATAGTTGTTCCGGGCCTCCACGACGCGCGCATTGGCGGCGACCAAGGCAGCGCGGGCGGCGCGGAGGTTGTTCTCCTCATTGTCGCGGTTCAGCCGGGCCACGACCTGACCCGCCGTCACGCGGTCGCCCACATTGACCGAACGCTCGATTATGCGGCCGTCGATGCGGAAGGAGAGGTTGACCTCCGTCTCCGCCTGGATGGTGCCGGTGAGAGCAACGATCTCGCCCCCCGCCCTGCCCTCGACAGAGATGACGCGCACGGGCCGGATTTCGGCCGGCGGGGCCTGGGGGCCGTCGTCACAGCCGCCGAGGGCGACGAGAAGCGCCATCAATCCCAGTCGCGATATCACGGCCATCCGCCAATTCCCCGCAGGATGCTGAACCAACCCGAACGAAGTCTGAGGCAAATCCCAAGCGAGGCCAGCCCCATTCTCCGTTAACCTTTTTGGCCGGCCCGAGCGCGGGTGGCTTGTCCCGAAACTACGCATGGCGTCCCAAAGAGAGCTCAGGGCCGCGGCGGAATCCCCTCTCCGATGCGGCTCAGGACATAGGTGTAGAAGGGGTTCCACGAGATCCTCACCAGGGAATCCAGGGCCAGGATCAGCACGCCCACCTCGCCGCGCGCCGCCATGGCGCCCAGGCTCACGCCGAACTCGCCTTCCGGCTGCGGGCGCGTGCCGTAGAGCGAATCCCAGGGCGGGAACGGCAGCGCCACATGCGACAGCGAATAGACGTCGCGTGGATAGATGAGGCCGAGCCTCCTCTCCTGTTCCACATCCGAGCCGGCGGCCGTGGTGCGTTCCACCATCTCCGCCTCGTCATCCGATGCGTTGGTGATGAAGGTCAGGCGCCAGTTCCGGGGCGCCGGGGGGACCATGCGGGCCAGCGAGGCGTCGAAGGCCGGGCGCAGCAGCGGGCCGAGCTTGGTGTTCCGGTTCCGGTCGAACAGCACGAGCTCGCTGCCATTGGCCGGCAGGAATTCGTAGAGCGCGCTGATCACCGCCCGGGTGCTCACCGTGAAGTCCATCACCGACTGAAAGGTGAGGACGGGCGCCAACTGGTCCAGCCGCCCGGCTCGCGAGAGCGTGCGGACCTGCTGCTGCAGCGCCTGGGTCAGCCGGTGCGACTGGCGCGCCCCGTTCACGGGAAAGGAATTGTACTTGAACGGATTGAACTCGGGGATGCGGCTGAGCCAGGCCGCCTTGGCGAAGGCCGGCAGCATGGCGGGCAGGCCGGCAAGGCCCGCGAAGCGAGCGAACACCGTGATCCCGATCATGGGCGAGAGCAGCACCAGCCGGGCCGGCCGCGCAAGGGCCGGGTTCTCGATGGCGTCCATCGCGTATTTCAGGGCCAGCGCGCCGCCATTGGAGAAGCCGACCATGTGCAGCGTGCCATCCGGCCCCACGCGCCGGCGCGCCTCCCGCATGGCGAGCCGCGTGGCGGCGGCCCAGTCTTCCCAGCTCGTGTCGGTCAGGGCAGCAGGCACCGTGCCGTGCGCGGGCACGCGCAGGCCGATGGCGACGAAGCCCGCGTCGCGGTACTGCGCCGCGATATGCCGCAGGCTGTAGGGCGCGTCCGTCAACCCATGCAGGAGCACCACGGCACCACGCGGCGTGCCCTCGGGCTCCAGCACGTAGCTGCGGTTCCAGTCCTGAGCGAAGCGGCCGGGATAGATCGGGCTTCCCGCGAAATAGCGGTTGTCCGGGGTCCGCCGCTCGGGTGGCAGCTGGTCCGTGACCTCGCGGCGCAACTCGTCGAAAAGCCGCGCCTCGGCGGCCAGGTATCCCTGCCAGTCGAGGCGGTCGATCTCCTCGGCATGCAGGTCATGCAGCGCGGCCCGGTGCCAGAGCTCCAGCGAGGGGCCGCGCTCGGTCTCGAAGACACGAAGCGCCAGGAACCCAATGAAAACGCCCACACAAAGAACGGCAAGCCGCCTCGACCACTTCCACGCAACGCGGCGCATCATCTGATTCCCGAATTCAGCCGGCGCGACTGTCCCGTTGCGCCTGGGCGTTCTTGCCCGCCTGGGAAACGCTACCGATCCGACCGCCGCTGACAATCCCGCGCGGGCGGTTGCTGGCCTTCGATGTCATGCCCGGATGGGCCGTCCGGCCGGGCTTCGGGTGATGAGCCTTGGCCTCCTGCCGCCGTGCCAGGGCACCGCGCAGGGCGGCCAGCGCGCGCTCGCGCTTCTCGGCGTCGCGGATATCCCCGAGACGGGCGTTCACGCGCTTCAGGCCGCGCGCGAAAATCTGCTTCTTCTCGGCGAGCCCGCGTTCCCCTGCCGATTCCGTGGTCGAGCCGCGGGGGTCCGCCTTGCCGCGATGAATGCGCCGACGGCCGCGCAGGATGTCGCGAAGCCGGCCGTGCTGCGAGCGAAGCCAGCGTGCCAGGGTGACGAGTTCCTCGCGCTCCAGCGTCCCGAGGTCGGGGAAATGGCTCCGGATGACCTGCGGCATCTCGTCTTCCGTGAGATGCCGGCGCTCGGCATTAAAATGGCTGCCCATGTTCTTGCTTTCTCCTTGTTTCCGTCAGCAGCTTAGAAGGAACCGACGAGGCTGCCGAGCATGATCACGACGACCAGCGCGGCCAGCGCGCTGACGATGCAGGCCATCACGATATCAAGGTAGCTCTCGCGATGCGTGCAGCCGCAGACACCCAGTAGGGTCACCACCGCGCCATTGTGCGGAAGGCTATCCAGGGTGCCCGCGCCGATGACCGCGACGCGGTGCATCAGGCCCGGATCGATCCCCTGCTGCGCCGCAATCTGCATGTAGGTCGGCCCCAGCGCGTCGAGCGCAATGGTGAGCCCGCCCGAAGCCGAGCCGGTCAGCGCCGCCAGCACATTGGTCGCGACTGCCAGGGAGACGAGCGGCCCGCCGCCGATGCCCAGCACCCATTCCCGGACCCCGGCGAAGGCCGGCATGGCGGCGACGACCGCGCCGAAGCCGACCAGGCTCGCTACGGCGAAGATCGGCAGGACGGCCGCATTGGCGCCTGCATCCATGGTCGCGCGCAGCGAAGGGATGCGGCGCCCGGCCAGAGCCAGGATGGTCAGGATGGCCGCCAGCAGCGCCACGGCCACCGACCAGACGCCCGCGACGGCGGCAAGGCTGGTGCCGCCCCAGCGCTCCTCGGCCAGGAAGCCCGCATCGAAGCGAGGCAGCACCAGGAAGGACATGATGAGGTTCACCCCCACCACCACGAGAAGCGGCAACGCGGCCGGCAAAAGGCCCGGCTCGGCCAGGGCATGCGAGCTGCGATGCGTCTCGGCCGGGTCGAAGGAGAGTGCGGTGGTCGCACGCTCGCGCAGGATGGGGTCGTCGGCCGCTTCGTCCGCGCCTCGCTCACCGGCGCCGCCGAAGCCCTCGCCCCGCGCCCGCGCCTTGGCCTCCGCGCGCATCAGCCACCAGAGGCCGATGCTCAGCATGACCGCTGCCGCGATGATGCCCAGGCCCGGCGCGGCGAAAGGCGTGGTGCCGAAGAAGGGCATGGGGATCGCGTTCTGGATCGCGGGGGTCCCCGGCAGCGCAGACATGGTGAAGGTCGACGTGCCGAGCGCGATCGCCGCCGGCATCAGCCGCCTCGGGATGCCGGAGGACTGGAACAGCGCCTGGGCCATGGGGGTGAGCACGAAGATCGCGACGAAGAGGCTGACGCCGCCATAGGTGACGGCCGCGCCCGCCAGCACCACGGCGATCATGGCCCGGCGCTCGCCCAGGCGCACCGTCATCCAGCGCGCGATGGCCGCGACCGCGCCGCTATCCTCCATCAGCTTTCCGAAGAGCGCCCCGAGCAGGAAGAGCGGGAAGAACTGCGCGACGAAGGCCGCCGCGCTGATCATGAAGGTCTGCGTCCAGTGGGCCAGCAGCGGCTCGCCGGCGAAGGCGGCCGCCACCAGCGCCGCGATCGGCGCCAGCAGCAGCACGCTCCAGCCGCGGAAGGCTAGCCAGACCAGCAGCCCCAGGCCAGCCAGGATGCCGAGCATGCCCATGGGTCAGCGGCCCGCCAGCAGCTGGTCGATATCCAGCGTCGAGCGCGTTCCGACATCGGCGCCCTTGGCCACCAGGAACTGCTCCGCCGCACGCCGGCCCTCGTCGCGGAGCATCGTCAGGAAGTCCCACTCGGCGTTGAGCTTCGAGGAGGCGCCGAGGTCGGTCAGCAGATCGCTGCGGACCAGGTGGACGCGCATATTGGCCCAATGCGCCGTTTCCGCATTGCCGGGATCGGACACCTTGCGGAGCAGCGCGATCATCCGCAGCTCCTTCAGCAGGACGGCATTGAAGGATACCTCGTTGAGGCGGTTCAATATGTCGCGCGCCGAGCGCGGCGTGCCCGCCCGCTCCACCGGGTTGATGCCGACGATGATCGTGTCGTCCGACACGCACTCCTCCATGAGCGGCGTCATGGTCGGATTGCCGGAGAAGCCGCCATCCCAATAGGCCTCGCCGTCGATCTCCACGGCCTGGAACATGGTCGGCAGGCAGGCGGAGGCGAGCAGCGCCTCGGGCGAGAGGTCGGCGTTGCGGAAGACACGGCCGCGCCCGGTGCGAACATTCGTCGCCGTGATGAAGAGCTTGATCGGCGCGGCGACCAGGGCCTCGAAGTCGATGACCTCGGCCAGGATCTCCTGCAGCGGGTTGGGCGGAGCGAAGGGAACGTCGTAGGGCGAGAAGAGCCGGCTCATGACGTCCATCGCCACGTAGCCGGGCGAGTGGTCCAGCGACCAACGGTTCAGCAGCACATCGACCGGGCCGCGCCGGAACGGGCTGAGGGCCGCGCCGGCCGACACCCGGCGCCAGAACATCTCCAGCCGCTCCCGGGCGCCCTCGGGGCCGCCGCGCTGAAAGCCGTCCACCAGGACGGCGGCATTCATCGCGCCGGCGGAGGTCCCGGAAATGGCCTCGATTTCGAAGCGATCCTCCTGCAGCAGCCGGTCCAGCACGCCCCAGGTGAAGGCACCGTGCGAGCCGCCGCCTTGCAACGCCAGATCGATCAGCACGCGCCCTTGCGCGGCTACAGGCTTCGCGGTCCTCGCCATGCATCCTCCGGTGCTGGGCAACCCGTCGCCACGAGCGAGGGGGCCGGTCAATATCCTGGCCATGGCACGGCCGGGACGAAATCATCCCATGCCATGACCCCTCGCCCGTTTCCCCGGAATAGGACGCAGATTATCGTCCGCGGCCGAAAGGCGGGGACCGCCCAGGCGTCCCATAGCTGGGCAAGTTGTCTCATTCCAGGGCAAAGTTTCGTGTCCCCTGCCCGCCCGCTGGCGAGTCCCGCTTGCCGCGCGGGGAGCTTCCTGGCGAAGGTGCCGCATGATGATCGGAATCTGCACGGCGATCCTGTCTGCCGCCGCGCTCTACTGGGCCCAGTCCATTCTGGCGCCGGTGGCCTTCGCCCTGTTCCTCATCGCGCTGGTCTGGCCCATCCAGGCGCTGTTCCGGCGCGTGCTGCCCGGGGGCCTGGCGATGCTCATCACCGTGCTGCTCGCCATGGTGGCGGTCGTGGGGCTGGGGCTGGTGGTCGCCTGGGCCTTCGGCAGCGTAGCGCAATGGGTCGTGGGCAATTCGTCGCAGATCCAGCTTCTCTACCTCCGGAAGCTGGAATGGCTCGATGCCCACGGCATCGGGGCCGCGCCGCTGGTGTCGGACCTCTTCAGCTCCCGCTGGCTCGTGCGGGTCGCGCAGGAGGTTACGTCCCAGCTCCATGGCCTCGTGAGCTTCACCGTCGTGACGGTGGTCTTTCTCGTCCTGGGACTGATGGAGGTCTCGATCGTCGACCGGCAGCTCGCGCGCATGCCGGGCCGGGTGGGCCCGACGCTGCGCCTGGCGGCTATCGAGACCGGCTCGAAGCTCCGCGTCTACATGATCGTCCGGACCGTGATGAGCGTGGTGACCGGTGTGGCGGTCTGGGCCTTCGCCCGGCTCATGGGGCTCGAGCTCGCCGCCGAATGGGGCATGATCGCCTTCGTCCTGAACTACATCCCCTTCATCGGCCCCCTGGTCGCGACGCTCTTCCCGACGGTCTTCGCCATCCTGCAATTCGAATCCTGGCAGACGGCCGTGGTCGTGTTCCTCTGCCTGAACGTCATCCAGTCGGTCTCGGGCAGCTACATCGAGCCGCTGCTGGCGGGAAAGCGGCTCGCGATCTCGCCGTTCATGGTGCTGCTGTCGGTCTTTCTCGGCGCGTTCCTCTGGGGGGTGCCGGGGGCCTTCATCGGCGTCCCGGCACTGATCGCGGCCCTGACACTGTGCCGGCACTTCTCCGGCGCGCGGTGGGTCGCGAATCTGCTCTCTGGGCAGGACGCGCCGGCGCCCGGTGATTCGCAGCCGGAAACCCAGCTTTCACCTTTGTGACGGGGGTGGTGTTGCGTCCCCCGCGAGGGGCTGCTAGAGGCTGGCCCGCCCAAGGCGATCCGGCGTGGCGCAGCGGTAGCGCAGCGGACTGTTAATCCGTTGGTCGTAGGTTCGAATCCTACCGCCGGAGCCATTCTCTTCAAACGAGAATTCTCCCTCCTCGGGCCTCCACTCACCGCCTCATTCCCGCCGCCCCGAAGCCGCGACCTTGCCGCCTGGCCCGCGTTACCTCAGCCCGTAGGAACGAGGTTTCGCCATGACCGCACGAACACCCCGCAGGGCCCTGCTGGCCCTCCTCTCGCTTGGTGGCGCCGCCACGCTGGCTCCGGCGGCGCGCGCCTATGACGATGACCGCTGGCGCCGCGAGGAATGGCGCCGCCGGCAGGAGGAAGAAGACCGCCGCCGCTACGAGGAGGCGCGCCGCCGCGAGGAAGAACAGCGCCGACACTGGCAGGAGGCCCGCCGCCGGGAAGAGGAGGACCGCCGCCGCTGGGCCGAGCAGGAGCGCCACCGCCGGGAAGCGGAACACCGCCGGCATGAGGCGGAGATGGAGCGCTGGCGGGTCGAGGACGATCGCCGCCGGATAGAGGACGCCCGGCGCTGGTGATAGCCGGCGCCCCTCTGGACCCATCGGCGCGAGCGGCTAGGCTCGCGCGGACAGAGGAGGACGCCCGATGGCAAACTTTACGTTCGATCACATCCACCTTCGCAGCCCCGACATCGAGGCGACGGCCGCCTGGTTCGAGGAGAAGCTCGGCGCCAAGGTCTCGCGCGTCATGGCGCAGGGCCGGCCGCGCATGGTTCTCACCCTCGGCGGCACAACCATCCTGATCAATCAGGCGGATGCGAACACCGCCGCGCCGCCCTCGGCCCCGAACCAGGGCGTGGACCATTTCGGACTGGCGGTTCAGGGCCTCGACGAGGCGGTGGCCGAACTCAAGGCCAAGGGCGTGCCCTTCACGATGGAGATCACGGAGGCGCGTCCCGGCGTGCGCATCTGCTTCATCCGCGGCCCCGAGAACATCTCGATCGAATTGCTGGAGCGCCAGCCGGGCGCCTGAAGCGCCTCAGGGGCGAGGCGGCACGCCGAGATAGGCGAGCCGCTTCATCTCGCGCCGGCTGTAGGCAACAGCCTCCAGCATCAGGCCCACGGCGAAGGACAGGAAGGCCGCCAGCATGATCGCGGCGGATAGCACGGCGGTGGGAAGCCGGGGCACCAACCCCGTCTCCCGGAACTCGAGGATCACGGGTAGCCCCAGGATCAACGAGACGAGCGCCAGCGCTGCTCCAGCCAGGCTGAAGAATTCGAGCGGCCTTTCGCGCCGGATCAGCGCACCGATCAGCCGCAGGATCAGGAAACCATCGCGCCAGGTCTGCAGCTTGCTGGCCGAATCCGCCGGCCGCTCGCCATACGGCGCCGAGATTTCGGCGATGGGAATCCCGAGCTCCAGGGCATGGATCATCAGCTCCGCCTCGATCTCGAACCCCGTGCTCACCGCGGGAAAGGTCTTCACGAAGCGGCGGGTGAAAAGCTTGTAGCCGGAGAGCATGTCCGTGGTGCGCGTTCCGAAAACCCGCCCGACAAGCCCGGTCAACAGCCTGTTGCCGAAGCGGTGGCCGGGCCGATAGGCCTTTTCCCCTGTCTCCAGGCGGGCCACGTTGACCATGTCATACCCGCCCTCCAGCGCCATGGAGATGAGGCGCGGGGCCGCCGTCGCGTCATAGGTCGCGTCGCCGTCCACCATCACGTAAAGGTCCGCCTCCACATCGGCGAACATGCGACGTACGACGTTGCCCTTGCCTTTGCGCTCCTCGCGCCGGACGAACGCACCCGCGGCGCGGGCGAGATCGGCCGTGCCGTCCGTCGAGTTGTTGTCGAAGACCCAGATTTCCGCCGACGGAAGCGCGGCGCGGAAATCGCGCACCACTCGCGCGACGGTCGCCGCCTCATTGTAGCAGGGAACCAGGACGGCGACGCGGGGTTCGTCAGACGGATCGGAGCGCATGGAGAGTAGGATGATCCGATCAGCTCATCCTTGTCGCCGCCGCCGGTGCCAGCCAGGCCAGTTCTCCCCGCGAAAACACCGCCGCGAGGCCGCCATCCGGCGTGACGAGCGCAAGATCCCCGCGCAGCCCCGGCGCGATCCGCCCACGATCGCCAAGCCCCAGCGCATCGGCGGCGTTGGACGACACCAAAGCCCAGGCCTGCGCGAGGTTCATGACGCCACGCGCCGCCATCCGGAACGGTGCAGCCAGCAGCGCGGGCCAGTGATAGTCGCTGGCCAGGACGGTGACGAGACCGCGTTCGGCGAGCGGCGCGGCGCTGGCCCAGCCCAGATGGCTGCCGCCCCGCACCACATTAGGGGAACCCATGACCACAGCCTCGCCCGCCGCACGCGCGTCCTGCGCGACCGGCTCGGTCATCGGAAACTCGCAGATGCCGGCACCTAGGGCCCGGAATAGCGCGCGATCCTCCAGCCTGGCGTCGTCGTGGCTGAGCATCGGAATGCCTGCCGCGCGCGCCGCCTCGGACATCCGGGCGCGCGACTGGGGAATCTCGTCCCGGCGGGCATAGGCCGCTTCCGCCAGCGCCCGGAATTCCTCCTCGCCCACCCCGGCGCGACCCGCGTATTTGCCGAGCTCCTTGGGATTGCCCAGCTTCTTGCGGATGCCGGGGGTGTGATCGTTGAAGCCGAGCAGATGCACCTCGCCGGCCGCCATCGCTGCCAGCGCCGCCGGCTCCGCCTCGAAATTATCGGCCTCGAAGCGGAGGTGAACGCGGATATCAGGCCCGGGCGGCGGTGCACGCAGCGCGCCGATCGTCGCCTCGAAGGCCTGAAGGGAGCGCAGCCCCGGCTCCCAGGACAGCGTCACCCCGAGATAAGCCGTTGTGATGCCCGAAGCGAGAAGCTGCGCGGCCGCGTCCCGCATCGCGAATCCGGCGGGGAAGTCGACATTGGGGCGCGGCTGCATGGCGCGCTCATGCGCGTCGCCATGGATATCGATCAGCCCCGGCATGACTATGAGGCCATCGGCATCGAAGCGACGATCAGCCGCGCCGGGCCCCACGGCAATCAGACCTTCCGCCAAAGTCACGTCGCCCGGCGCCAGCGCGCCGTCGCGCAAGACCGTTCCACCCGCGATGTTCCAGGACATGTTCACGACGCCTCCACGACCAATTGGGCGCGGCCAGCCGCATAGCGCGTCAGCGTGGCATCGACGGGCCGACCTTCGGCATCGACATTGACCGCCTCGGAGATCAGGAGCGGACGATTGCGGGATTGTTGCAAGACTTCGGCCTCCTCAGCCGTGGGCATTCGGGCAGTGATGCGGGTGATGCGCCGGCGATAGTCCGGAACCCCGGAACCAGCGAGCGCGCGCGTGATGGAAGGATCCTCGCGGAGCATGGCCGCGATCTTCGGAAAACGCTGGGCCGGGAAGTGGTGCGCGCCGAGCGCCACGGGCCGCCCATCGGCCATGGCGAGGCGCTCGGCCAGGATAACGTGACGGCCCGAACGGATCTCCAGCAGTTCCGCCACCCGGGCCTCGGCCGGGATTTCCGCGAGTCGCAGCAGGCGTCCGGCGGGCTCGCGATTCTGCGCGCGGATGATCTCGCTGAAGCGCGTGCGCGGCCCGAGCGGGTAATCCAGGACATCCTCCGCGACGAAACTGCCACGGCCCTGCTCGACCCGGACGATGCCGCGGCCCTCCAGCTCCTCCATCGCGCGCCGGATGGTGTGGCGATTGACGCGGAACCGTTGCGCCAGCTCGGTCTCGGTCGGCAGCCGGTCGCCGGGCGCGTGGTGCCCGGCGCGGATCGCCTCCTCGATCGCGGCACCGATCTGCCGCCAGAGGGCCACGCCCGCGCCGCGATCCAGCGCGGCGGGTCCGGGCGTCACAGAAGCTTCAACCAACTCATCGCTCCAGCCTGCCAGTTTCGCTTGACCTTACAGGGTCAGACGTTTAGTCGTCTATACAAATGATAGACCGTTCCGCATGGATGTCTATCCTCGCCCGAGCCTCGGCCGAGGATATGGAGCGCCTGATGGCAGAAGCCCCTGCCCTGCCGGCGCATCGTGTGATCCGTGGGCCCGAGATCGGGCTCACCATGCTGCGCGGCCGCGCCGGAGGTGACGGCTCCGCCTTCAACCTCGGCGAGGCCACGGTGACGCGGTGCTCCGTGAGCCTGGAAGACGGCACGCTCGGCCATTGCTGGCGCCTGGGCCGCGACAAGCGCGCGGCCGAGCTGGCGGCGATGCTCGACGCCGCGCTTCAGCAGGCGGCACTCCGGCCCGCGCTGCTCGCTTCCGTGATCACGCCGCTCGGCGATGCGCAGGCCAGTGCCGCTGCCCTGACCGCGCGCCGCGCCGCCGCCACCGAAGTCCGCTTCGCAACCCTGGCGGCCATGCGATGAAGCCCGCTTTCGCAGATCCCGTCTTCGGCGCGCAGGAAGCCTTCCGCGCGCTCATGGACGCCATGGCCCGCCCCGGCCGCATCCAGGATTGCGGGGTGCTGGCCGATCTGCCCGACGGCCTGTCGCCCGCTGCGGCCGCGGCGCTGCTCGCACTGGCCGATGCCGAGACGCCGGTCTGGACCGATGCCTCCGGCGAGGCGCGCGACTGGATCGCCTTCCACACCGGCGCGCCTCTCGTCGCCGAGCCCGGCGAGGCGCTCTTCCTGCTGGCGACCGGCGCGATGCCCGCGCTGGCCACCCTCGAGCTCGGCACCGACGAGATGCCGCAGGACAGCGCGACGCTGATCATGCAGACCGACGCCCTCGACGCCGGGACGGGCTGGCACCTGGCCGGTCCGGGGATCGAGCATGAGCACCGGCTGGCGGCCGCCGGCATGCCTTCCGACTTCGTCCAGCAATGGTCCTCGAATCGCCGGGCCTTCCCGCGCGGCGTGGACCTCGTTCTCTGCGCGGGCTCGAAGCTCGCGGCGTTGCCGCGCACGACGCAAGTGAAGGAGGCCGGCTGATGTATGTGGCCGTAAAGGGTGGCGAGGCGGCGATCGTCGCGGCGCATGGGTGGCTCGCCCAGCGTCGTCGTGGCGACGAAAGCCTGCCGGAACTCTCGCCGGCGCAGATCGAGGAACAGCTCGGTCTCAGCGTGGATCGCGTGATGGCCGAAGGCTCCTGCTACGATCGGGGCCTCGCCGCGCTCGCCATCAAACAGGCGCGGGGCGACCTGATCGAGGCCGCCTTCCTGCTGCGCGCCTACCGGAACACGCTCTCGCGCTTCGCGGCGGCCGAGCCGGTGGACACGGCGGCCATGCGCGTCGAGCGCCGCATCAGTGCGACATACAAGGATCTTCCGGGCGGTCAGGTGCTGGGCCCGACCTTCGACTACACGCACCGCCTCCTGGACTTCGCGCTGGCCGCCGAGGGCCTTCCGCCGGAAGCGCCCGAGGAAGCCGAGGCTTCCGGCGCCGCCATGCCGCACGTCACTGAGCTTCTGGCGCGCGAAGGCCTGATGGCGCGCGACGCCGTGGCGGGCGAGGAGACCCCGCCCGACCTGACGCGCGAGCCCCTCGCCTTCCCCGCCCCGCGTCCGCTGCGCCTGCAGTCGCTCGCACGCGGGGACGAAGGCTTCCTGCTCGGCCTCGGCTATTCGACGCAGCGCGGCTATGGCAACGCGCATCCCTTCGTGGCCGAGCTCCGGATGGGCGAGGTCGAGGTGATGCTGGCGCCCTCCGAGCTCGGCTTCGCCGTCTCCATCGGCGACATCACGGTCACCGAATGCCAGATGGTGAATCAGTTCGCCGGCAGCGCGCAGAATCCGCCGCAGTTCACGCGCGGCTATGGCCTCGCGATGGGCCATGGCGAGCGCCGCGCCATGGCGATGGCGCTGGTCGATCGCGCCCTCATGGCCCGGGAGATGGGCGAGGACACGACGGCGCCCGCCCAGGACGAGGAGTTCGTCCTGCTGCACGCCGACAACGTCGAGGCGACGGGCTTCGTCGAGCACCTAAAGCTGCCGCACCACGTCGATTTCCAGAGCGAGCTGGAGAAGCTCCGCAGCATCCGCGCGCGCTGGCACGCCGATCGCGCGGCGAACCCCGTCGCGGAGGCCGCGGAATGAACGCCATCACCCCTCGCAACCGCGCGGATACCGCCTACAACTTCGCCTATCTCGACGAGGCGACGAAGCGGATGATCCGCCGCGCGATCCTCAAGGGTATCGCGGTCCCGGGCCATCAGATTCCCTTCGGCGCGCGGGAGATGCCGCTGCCCTATGGCTGGGGAACCGGCGGCATCCAGGTGACGGCGGCCATTCTCGGACCCCGCGACGTGCTGAAGGTCATCGACCAGGGGGCGGACGACACGACGAACGCCGTCTCGATCCGCCGCTTCTTCGCCCGTGTGGCCGATGTGCAGACCACCACCCGCACGGCCGACGCGACGATCATCCAGACGCGCCACCGCATCCCCGAGCGCCCGCTGACCGAGGGGCAGGTGATGGTCTTCCAGGTTCCGATGCCCGAGCCCCTCTTCCGGCTCGAGCCGCGCCTGACCGAGACCCGCCGTCTGCACGCGCTGGGCGACTACTCGCTGGCCCAGGTGAGGCTCTACGAGGACATCGCGAAGCAGGGCGAGAGCGGTAGCGCCTACAACCATCCGGTGATGGTCGGCGGCCGCTACCTGATGTCGCCTTCGCCCATTCCGGGGTTCGACAATCCGAAGCTGCACAACTCGCCCGCGCTCATGCTCTTCGGCGCGGGGCGCGAGAAAAAGATATACGCCGTGCCGCCCTATACGGATGTCCGCAGCCTCGACTTCGAGGACCATCCCTTCAAGCCGATGCGGGCGCCGCAGCGCTGCTCGGCCTGCGGCAGCGCCACAAGCTACCTCGACGAGATCATCGCTGACGACAAGGGCGGGCGCATCTTCGTCTGCTCCGACACCGACCATTGCGCGGAGACCCAGGGCCGATGAGCGCACCACTTCTCGAGGCCTCGGGCCTGCAGCTCCGCTTCGGCGCCGTCCGGGCGCTGGACGGGGTGGATATCGAGATCTTTCCGGGCGAGGTCGTCGCCATCGTGGGCGAGAGCGGGTCGGGCAAGTCCACCCTGCTGCGCGTGCTGGCCGGCCAGCGTAACGCCGAGGCGGGCCGCGTGCTCTATCGGGACCCGGCCGGCGAGGAGCTGGACATCCATGCCCTCAGCGAAGCCGGGCGTCGCCAGCTCATGCGCAGCGACTGGGGCTTCGTCCACCAGAATGCGCGCGATGGGCTGCGCATGGGCATCTCCGCCGGCGGCAATATCGGCGAGCGGCTGATGGCGGCCGGCAACCGCAACTACGGCCACATCCGCTCCACGGCCGCCGAGTGGATGGGCCGTGTCGAGATGGACCCCGGCCGCATCGACGAACCGCCGAAGAACTTCTCGGGCGGCATGCAGCAACGCCTTCAGATCGCACGCTGCCTCGTGACGAGCCCCCGCCTCGTCTTCATGGACGAGCCGACGGGCGGGCTCGACGTCAGCGTGCAGGCGAAGCTGCTGGACCTGATCCGCAACCTGGTCTCCGAGCTCGGCCTCGCGGTGTTCTTCGTGACGCACGACATCGCGGCCGCGCGCCTGCTCTCGCACCGGATCGTGGTGATGCGCCATGGCCGCGTGGTCGAGGAAGGCCTGGCCGACCGGGTACTGGACGATCCGCGCCACGCCTATACGCAACTCCTCGTTTCCTCGGTGCTCGCGGCATGAGTGCAGCTCTCAAGGTCGAGGCCCTGGCCAAGGGCTTCACGCTTCATCTCCAGGGCGGTATCGGCTTCCAGGTTCTCCAGGGCGAGGAGCTGACGGTGATGCCGGGCGAGTGCGTGGCGCTCGCCGGCCCCTCGGGCGCGGGCAAGTCCACGCTCATGCGCTGCCTGCAGGGCAATTACGGCGCCGATGCCGGGCGCATCCTGCTCACCCATCGGGGCGGAGTGGCCGATCTTGCCAGCGCCGACGCGCGGCTGGTGCGCGAGATCCGGCGCGAGACGCTGGGCTATGTCTCGCAGTTCCTGCGGGTCATTCCCCGCGTCTCGGCCCGCGACGTGGTGGCCGAGCCGCTGATCGAGCGCGGCATGCCGCGGGCCGAGGCGCAGGCACGCGCCACCGCGATGCTCACCCGGCTCAACCTGCCCGCCAGGCTGCACAGCCTGCCACCAGCGACCTTCTCGGGCGGCGAGCAGCAGCGCGTGAACCTCGCGCGCGGCTTCGCGCCGCATTATCCCATCCTGCTGCTGGACGAACCCACCGCCAGCCTCGACGCCGCGAACCGCGAGGTGGTGATCGGCCTCATCCAGGAGGCCAAGGCGCGCGGCACGGCCCTCGTGGGAATCTTCCATGACATCGAAGTGCGCGACCGGGTCGCGGATCGCCTGCATGACATTCGTCCCCTAGAAGAAGCCGCATGACGGAAACAATCCTGACCCACGCCCGTATCGTCACTCCGGAGGCCGTGGTCGACGGCACGCTGACGCTGCGCGACGGCATCATCTCGGACATCCAGACCGGACGCTCCTCCAGCCCCGCCGCGATCGATTGCGGCGGCGAGTTCATCATTCCAGGCGTGGTGGATGTTCATACGGACAATCTGGAGCGCCAGGTGCAGCCCCGCGTGAATGCCCGCTGGCCTTCGCGCTCCGCCTTCGTGTCGCACGACGCTCAATGCGCGGCGGCGGGCGTGACGACGGTGCTGGATGCGCTTTGCCTCGGCGACCTGGGCTTCGACCAGGGGCGCGACCAGACCTTCCGCGACGGCGTGGAGGACCTGACCGCCATGTCCGCCACCGGCCTCATGAAGGCCGAGCACCTGCTGCACCTTCGCTGCGAGCTGCCGGCCCGCGACATGCCGGGCGCGCTGGAGCCGGTCGCCAGCCATCCGCTGGTGGCGATGGTCAGCCTCATGGACCACTCGCCGGGCGTCGGGCAGTACCGGGACCTCACGCGCTACCGCGCCATGCGCATCCGCCAGACGCGGATGAGCGAGGACGAGGTGGAACGCCGCATCGCGGCCCTGCAGGAGCAGCGGGCCGAGCTGCGCGAGAAGCAGCGCCAGCTGGTCATCGACCTTTTCGCGGGGCGCGGCATCCCGCTCGCCAGCCATGACGACGAGGACGCTTCCGAGGTCCGCCGCAACGCGGAGGACGGCATCCGCGTCAGCGAGTTCCCCGTCACCATGGAGGCGGCCGAAGAGGCCGCGCGCATCGGCGTCGGCGTCATCGCGGGCGCGCCCAACATCGTCCGTGGCGGAAGCCATTCGGGCAATGTGGCGGCGATCGACCTGATCCGCGCCAATGCCGTGAACGTGCTGGCCAGCGACTACGTCCCCCCGGCGCTGATCGAGGCGGCTTTCCACGTGGCGGACGAGATGGGGCTGCCCAAGGCCGTCGCCATGATCACCTCCGGCCCCGCGGCGATGTGCAAGCTCGAGGATCGCGGTGCGCTGGTGCCGGGCCTGCGGGCGGATCTCGTGCGCGTGGCGCGGCATGGGACCATGCCCGTGGTGCGGCAGGTGTGGCGCTCGGGCGAACGGATCGCCTGAGCATGCACCGCGTCGCCGTGTACTATGCGCCAGAGGCGCAGGATCCCCTGCACGCTGCTGCCAGTGTCTGGTTGGGGCGCGACGCCGAGACGGGCGCGACCCTGGCCCAACCTAACCTGCCGGACGTGGCGGGCATCACCGCGGACCCGCGCGGCTATGGCTTCCACGCCACGCTGAAGCCGCCCTTCCGGCTGGCGAATGGCTATGAGCGTTTCCTCGCCGACCTCCGGCAATGGGCGGCGGACGCCACTCCGTTCGAGCTTCCGGCGCTGTCGGTGCAGGATCTGAAGGGATTTCTCGCGCTGCGCGAGACGGCGCCCTGCCCGCCCCTCCACGCGCTGGCCGATAGCGCAGTAGAGGCTCTGGACGGGCACCGCGCCCCACCGACGGAAGACGAGCTCGCCCGGCGGCGCCGCGCGAAGCTCAGCGAGGCGCATGAGGCACTGCTCGCCCGCTGGGGCTATCCTTACGTGATGGGCGAGTGGCAGTTCCACATGACGCTGACGCGCCGCCTGACGCCCGATGAGCGTGACATCTACAAGCCCGCGGCGGAGGCGCATTTCGCCGGTATCGCGGACATTCCCCGAAAGGTCGAGGCGGTCTGCGTCTTCACGCAGGCCGCCCCGGGGGCTCCGTTCCTGATCGGAGAGAGGATCAGTCTGGGAGGTCGTTAGCGCGCCGGCTGCGCGGGCGCGTCCGTAGGCGCCGGGCGGTCGCCGTGGCGGTGATGCCCATGGTGATGGCGCGGCGGGCGGGGCATCTCCTCACGCGTCACCGCACCGTCACCATTCGCGTCCAAGCCACGGAAGCGCGCCTGGGCGAAGGGCTCGATCTCAGCCAGGGTCACGACGCCGTCGCGGTTGGCGTCGAGGCTGCGGAACATGACGCCGCGCATCTGCTCCATCCTCTCCCCGCCCTGGTGGCGGGGCGCCTGGCCCTCGGGGCGCACGCGGCGCAGCTGCGCGAATTCCTGCACCGTGAGGCCGCCGCTGCGGTCCGCATCGGCCGCATTGAAGCGAGTGGTGATCACCGCCCAGGCTTCGTCCCAGGTGACGCGGCCGTCGCTATTCGTGTCGAACATCGCGAAGATCCGGCCACCGGGCACGCGCTCCGGGCGGGCGGAAGGCGTGGCGGACGGGGCGGATGCGCCCGGCTGAGCCGGGGCCGCCGTCTGGGCCAGGGCGGCGCCACCGCCGAGAAGCATGGCACCAATCGCCAGGGTCTGAGCGAATTTCATCGTGGTCTCCAGTAAGGGCCGGCGAAATGCCTTCCCGATGGAGTGGAAGATGGGGTGTGTTTGTAACGGAGGCGTGGCGAACACGGTCTCGAGAAGTGAGGAAATGTGACGACGCTTCCGGAATGGCGAAGTCCTTCAGGCGTCCTTTTCCAGGAATGTCGGAAGCGGATGGACCCCGGCGATGAGAGCTTCATTTTTGCCTTGCTGCACCGCACATAGACCACTAGCCTGAAAAGAATTCGTCGCGCTCATTTTCAAAATCCGTGACCCATTGCCAGCCGATGTTCAATGCAGCGGAGCTCAAGCATGGCAACGTACATCGCTCAATACTATACTATTGGGGTATATGCCGCAGTCGACGGCGGCCGCTTTACAACTTCGGCCGCCAGCACCAATGCGGGTCCGGGCGCGATCACCATCTCGGACGGAACGCAGGGAGATCACGACCTGGCCGCTGGCGACACGATCACGATCACCGGCGGTCCTTTCACTGCTGATCCGGTAATCTATATCGGCCGTCACCTGAGCGGCGAGGGCGTGATCCTCCAGCAGAACGGCGTCCAGTACATCTTCACGGAAACGACGACCTATGCCGCGAGCCAGAACCTGCCGGCCCGCACGGCGCCCTTCGCTGCCTGCTTCCTGCGTGGCACCAGGATTGCCACACCCTCGGGCGAGGTCGCAGTGGAAACCCTTGCGATCGGGGACCTCGTCCTCGACCAGGATGGAAGAGCGAGGCCCGTCCGTTGGATCGGGCGGCAGGAGCATACGCGCCTCTTCAGCCACCCCCTGCACGCCTACCCCATCCAGATACGGGCGGGCGCCCTGGACGAGAATGTGCCCTCGCGCGACCTGTTCCTGTCGCCGGGCCATGGGCTGATGGTGGAAGGGCTGCTGGTCGAGGCGGCGGCGCTGGTGAACGGCAGCAGCATCACGCGCGTGCCGCGGCCAGCCGAGCGCTTTACCTATTTCCACATCGAGACGGATGATCACGCCGTGATCCTGGCCGAAGGGACCCCGGCCGAGACCTTGATGGACAACGCGGCCCGCTCCCGCTTCGACAATCACGCGGAGTTCGTCGCGCTCTATGGCGAGGCGGAGTTCCGTGTCGAGGAAATCGAGGCCCCGCGGGCGAAATCGGCCCGGCAGCTTCCCGCCAGTCTTCGCCGAAAGCTGGATGAACGCGCGGCGGCACTGGGACTGGCAGCGACAAGGGCTGCCTGAGAACTCGAGCGGCATGCCGGGTGTCGGGATTGAACCGACGACCTACCGCTTACAAGGCGGTTGCTCTACCGCTGAGCTAACCCGGCGCGCCCGCGGGCTTTCTAGTGCAGCAAGACGCAGCTTGCCAGCGGGGCAGCGTCGCGCTTGATGACGGCATGCGCCACCAACGTCATCGCCATCGCCCTGCCCCGGACGCCACAGGCCCCAGCGAGGGCGGCCTCTGGCTCTACGGACACCATGCCGTTTCCGCAGCCCTGGCCAATCCCGCTCGCCGTCTGCGCCGCCTGCTCGTGACCCGTACCGCCGAGCAGGAACTGGCCGAACGCTTCTCGCCCCCCTGGCGCATCACCCCGGAGCTCGTGGAACGCCAGCGCCTGGACAGCCTGTTGCCGGCCGACGCCATCCATCAGGGCGCGGCCCTTCTCGTCGAGCCGCTGAGCCCGCCCCCGCTGGAAAAAGTCCTGGACCATGGCAACGGCCCGGTCCTGGTTCTCGACCAGGTGACGGACCCCCGCAATGTCGGCGCCATCCTGCGCTCGGCCGCCGCCTTCGGCGCCGCCGCGCTGGTGGTCCAGGACCGGCACGCGCCGCAGGAGACGGGCGCCCTGGCGCGCGCCGCCTCCGGCGCGCTGGAAGTCGTGCCCATCCTGCGCGAGGTGAACCTTGCCCGCGCCCTGGAGGCGCTGAAAAAGGCGGGCCTCTGGGTCGTGGGACTGGAAGCCGAGGGGCCGGTCACCCTCGCGCAGTCGGGCCTCTCGGGCCGGCGCGTGGCCCTGGTCCTGGGAGCCGAGGGCGAAGGCCTGCGCCGCCTGACGCGAGAGACCTGCGACGAGTTGGTCCGCCTGCCGATCAAGCCGGCGATGGAAAGCCTGAACGTGTCGGCCGCCGCGGCGGTCGCGCTCTACGAACTGGCCCGGGAGTGAAGCGATGAGCGAAGCGGCACGGCTGATTCTCGAAGCCTGGAAGGCCCGGCGCATCCTGGCGCCGCTGGGAGCCGCCGCCCCCCGGACGCCGGCTGAGGGCTATGCCGTCCAGTTCGAGATCGCGCAGAGCGTGGGCGCGGTTCCGCCAGCGGGCTTCAAGATCGGCGCCACCACGAAGCAGATGCAGGACTATCTGGGCCTGCCGCACCCCGCCGCAGGCTTCGTGCCGGCGGCAAGCCTGAATGCGGACGGGCTGGAGCGCCCGTCCCTCGATTTCCTGAACCTGGGCGTCGAGTGCGAGGTGGGCGTGCGCCTCGGCGCCGACCTGCCCTTCGGCCACACCACTCGCGCCGAGGCCGAAGCCGCGGTCGCCGAGGTTTTTCCGGCCATCGAGATCGTGGAGAAACGCTACGGCGACCTGGCCGAGCTCGGCACGCCGACGCTGATCGCGGATCAGGTCTTCCACGCCTCCGGCGTGCTCGGCCCGCCCTGTCCCGGCTGGAGGAGCCTCGACCTCGGTGCCATCCGCGGCGAGATGACGGTCGACGGCGTGTCCAGGGGATTCGGCTTCGGACGGGATCTGCTCGGCCACCCCATGGAGGCCCTGGCCTGGCTCGCGAATTCCGGCGCCGCCAAGGTCTTCGGCGGCCTCCGCAAGGGGCAAGTGGTGTGGCTCGGGTCGGTCACGCCACCGATCTGGCTCGACGGCCCCTGCCGCGTCGACGTGGTCTTCGAGGGCCTTGGCCATGTGGGGGTGCGCTTCACCTGAGACCGGCGGGGAAGGAATTTGTTAACCGGCCCGGCCTAAGCACAGGCGTCCGGCGCAGGGCCGGACGGCCGGACATCCGCCAGAAGGGCGGGCAGCGAGGATGAACTATCCCATGCCACCTTCCGATTGGCGGGACATGCCTGACGAGCTCCAGCTCGTCCTCGCGCGCGAGGCGTTGCGCCGCGCGGCGGAGACCTTGGCCGAGCATGCGGAGCTTCTCGCCCTCGAGATGGAGGGCGGCAGCCTACGCGACCAGGGCGGACCGGATGCCCTCCGCCTCTTCGCCTCCGTGGTCCGGGCAACCAGTGTGGATTCCATGGGGCCGATCGGCCACGCCTGACTCTTCCCTTCGTTGCGAGGGACGGTCATTTTGGTGCGATGCAGAGTTTCGACATCCTGGTGGTGGGCGGCGGCATCAACGGCGCCGGCATTGCCAGAGACCTGACCGGCCGGGGCCATACCGTCCTCCTCGCCGAGCAGGGGGACCTCGCCCAGGCGACCTCCTCGGCTTCCTCGAAGCTCATCCATGGCGGGTTGCGGTACCTCGAGCACTACGAGTTCCGCCTCGTCCGGGAGGCCTTGGGTGAGCGGGAGGTGCTGATGCGCCTGGCACCGCACATCATCTGGCCCATGCGCTTCGTGCTGCCGCACCGGCCGGAGATGCGGCCCCGATGGATGATTCGCGCCGGCCTCTTCCTCTATGACCACCTCGCGCGCCGGGCCTCGCTGCCAGGCGCCGAGTCCTTCCGCACCGCCACGCGGCCAGCCGGCACAGTGCTGAAGCCTGAGATCACCCACGCCTTTGCCTATTCCGACGCCTGGGTGGAGGACAGCCGCCTCGTCCTGCTCAATGCGCGGGATGCCGCGGCGCGCGGCGCCGATATCCGCACCCGGACGCGTTTCGAATCGGCAACCCGCCATGCCGGCCATTGGGAGGTGACGCTGCGGGGGCTGGACGACCAGGCGCAGACCATCCACGCGCGGGCGCTGGTGAATGCAGCGGGCCCCTGGGTGCAGCAGGCCCTCGGCGCAGCGCACGAGACGCCGCCCGGCGCGGTGCGGCTCGTCCGCGGCAGCCACATCGTCGTGCCACGGCTGCATGATGGACCGGAAGCGTTCATCCTGCAGAACGACGACCGGCGCGTGGTGTTCGTCATCCCTTACGAAGACGAATTCAGCCTGATCGGCACCACGGACGTGATGCATGAAGGCAACCCTGGCCAGGCCCATTGCACGCCCGAGGAAGCCGACTACCTGCGCGAAGCGGTCTCGCGACAGTTCCGCCGCCCTGTTCAGGAATTCGATATCGTCTGGACCTATTCGGGAGTGCGGCCGCTCTATGATGATGGTGCGGCGGATCCCTCATCCGTCACGCGGGATTATGTGCTCAAGCTGGATACGGCCGCGGCGCCGCTGCTGAGCATCTACGGAGGGAAGATCACGACCTTCCGGCGCCTGGCCGAAGAGGCATCGGAACAGATCGGCAAAGCCTTAGGGCGGGAAGGTTCAGCCTGGACCGCGGGCGCCACACTGCCGGGGGGCGAGCTCCAGAACCTTACCCAGGCAGCCTATGCCCAGGAGATGGCGCGCGCCCTCCCCTTCCTCGATCGGGCGACGCTGCCACGCTTGATCCGCACGCACGGCAGCGACCTGCCCAAGGTCTTCGAGCATGGGACGGGAGCGATGCTGCCCGCGGGGCTGAGCGAGGCGGAGCTGGACTGGATGCGCCGCGTCGAATGGGCACGCACGGCCGAGGATGTGCTGTGGCGGCGCACCAAGCTGGGCCTGCACATGACTGAGGCCCAGCGGGCTGAGATCGCGGCCGCCATGGGCGGTTGAGGGGCTACTGGTCCGAAAGCACGCGGTGGAAAGCCACCTGGCGCAGCGGACCGCCGTCCAGCGGCTGCCGCAGGCTCGTCTGTTCCAGCAGCACACGGCCGGGATGGCCAGATGAGGTGAAGCTTACGAATTCCTGACGGATTTCCAGGAGCCCGGTCCGATCCACGCCCGGCCTGAGCATGTCGAGATTGGAGCGCGTCCAGCGTCCGATCTCCCGGCTGCCCGGGGGGCGATCCTGGATGACGGAGATGGGGATGATCTCCTGGCCTCCCGGCCCGCCGCGCTTCCTGAAGAGCGAGTCGATGAAGTCCCAGTCGCTCAGCCCTTCCACGTCGACGATGCGGTGCATGGGCAATGTGAGCGTGTTCTGGATCGAGAGCGCGATACGCTGATCCTTGTGAAGGACCGCGACGTATCCGTTCTGATAGGTCGACCCGATCCGGCAGATGTCGAAATCCGCAAAGGCCTCGGTCTGGGAAAAGAGATAGGACGTGTTCTTCAGCGCCAGCAACCCGCCAGGCTTCAGCACGCCCGCGAGAAGCCCGACCATGTCCTCGAACTGTGAGAACGGGAAGATCCGGGGCATCTCCTCGGGCTTCGGCATCGGGTTCACGCAGAGCACGGAGAAGGCGCAAATCAGGTCGTAAGGCCCGCGCGCACGGATCGCGGCCTCATCCGATTCGAACACCTCGGCCAAGTGTCCCACGCTCGCCGTCGCGATGGCGAGCGCCTCCCGGTTGATGTCGCAGCCCTGCAGACGAGCCCGCGGAAAAAGCGACCGCAACGTCGCGAGCTCGTCGCCGATGGAGCAGCCAAAGGAGAGGATGTTGAGCCCTTCGCCGTCACCCAGGAGATGGATGGCCGCCGCCAGCACATCCATCTCTCGAAAGAGCAGGGTCGCGGCGTTCGTCTGGGCTCGCCGCACTGCTCAGTCCCCCGCGGTGCCCGCCTGGCCGTAGACCTTCCTGGCCTGCTCGGGGCTCACCAGCCCGTCGGCCACATCGCGCGCTACCAGTGCCGCGTCGCGCTGCTTCGGATCGCCCATGCCGCCACCGCCTGGCAGCAGCAGCACGAGGTGCCGTCCCTTGGGGATCACCTGGAAGCCCTTGGTCCGCAGCACGGTCCCATTCGCGTCATCGAGCCCGACCCAGCCCCCCGCGCCGCCGCCTCCGCCGAACCGCCCCTTGGGCGGATTGGCCACGCGGTCGAAGATGGCGTTCACGGCGAACTCGGCATTCTTCTTCGCGCCGATCTCCATGACCTGGCCGAAGCCACCACGGGTCTTGCCGGCGCCGGCGCTGTCGGGGCGGAGCTCCTTCTTCCAGAAGATGATGGGCGCCACGTTCTCCGTCGCCTCCACCGGCATGGTCCGCACGCCCGAGGGGAAGGCAATACCGTCCAGCCCGTCCTTGGTCGGGCGCGCGCCGGTGCCGCCGGAGTTGAAGGTGATGATCTCGAAATCATCCACCTCCGCATCCTGGCCGCTCACCTGCGAACCGCCGCGTAGCGGCGGGTTCCACAGGGCGGAGCTGCCCTCGGCATTCACCTTTTCCGGTACCGCCTGGCCGAGGCATCCCATCATGAGGTCGGGCAGCAGCTGTCCCACCACGTGGCGGACGCTCACAGGATAGGGGCGCGGCGCGTTGAGGATGCAGCCTTCCGGGATCTCCATCACGAAGGGCGAGAGGCTGGCCCAGTTGTTCGGAATCTCGGGTGCCACGACGCATTTGATCCCGAAGCAGGAATAGGCGCGGCAATAAGCCGGCGGCACATTGATGCCCCGCGTGGAAAGCCCGGTGGTTCCCGCATAGTCGACGATAATGCGGTCATCCTCGGCGCGCATCGCCGCGCGCAGCGTCACCGGGGCCTCGTAGCCGTCGGACTTGATCTCCGCCTGCCAGACCTGACCCTGCGGCAGCTTGCGGATCTCGGCCACGGTGGCCGCGAGGCTGCTGTCGAAGATGAAGGTCGCGAGGTCGTCGATGGTGTCCATCTCGTACTCGTCCATCATCTCGACGAGCCGCTTCGCACCCGCGTCGTTGCAGGCGCAGAGGGAGTAGATGTCGCCCTCCAGCTCCACCGGCGTGCGGGAGCCCACCCGGATGAAGTCGAAGAAGGTCTCGTTGGGCTCCCCCCGGTCGAAGCACTTCACGATGGGGATGTAGAGGCCTTCCTCGAAGACCGACCGCCCCTCCGGCCCCATGCCCAGGCCGCCGATATCGATGATATGCGCGGTGTTGGCGAAGAGGCCCACGATCTTGCCGTTGCGGAAGGCCGGCGAGACGACGGTGAGGTCGTGCAGGTGGCCGGTCCCGAGCCAGGGATCGTTAGTGATGTAATGGTCCCCGGGCTTCATACCCTCGGCGGGGAACTTCGCCAGGAAGTGCCCCACACTCTCCATCATGGAGTTCACATGGCCGGGCGTGCCGGTGACGGCTTGCGCCAGCATGCGGCCCTGGAGGTCGAAGATGCCGGCCGAAAGATCGCCCGCCTCACGCACGGTCGTGCTGAAGGCGGTGCGGATCATGGTCTGCGCCTGCTCCTCGACCACCGCGATCAAGCGATTCCACTGGATCTGGCGCTGAATCTTCTCAAGGGCGTCGGTCTGTCGCATCGCGATCTCCGGTATCGTCTCTAGTCAGTTCAAGGCAAGGAATTGAGGCCGGCCTCACGCGCCGCGGCAATGGCGCACCAGTCCTCATAGAGCGGGGCCAGCGTCGTGTCGTCGGCGTGCAGCGACCAGGCCCGGTCCACTGACGCACGCACGGCGCTGTCCCATTTCGCATCGTCCCAGGCGGTGGTCGCCCGGATCAGGTTCTCGGCCTCACCGGCATGGGAATAGCCGGCCCCGGCCTCGCCCACGTATTCCGCGAAGGGCGGAAGGTTGCGGAACAGGACATGCGCGCCCGTCGCCATCGCCTCGGCGATGGAGATCGGCGCGCCGATGGGCGTCGCGTCCGGCACGCCGGGCGGTAGCGCGGTGTGGAGGTAGAGCCCGGCCCGGCCCATCAAGGACGCGACCTGCTCGCGCGGAACATCCATCATGATCTCGGCATGGCCGCCCATGCGCTCGTTGAGCGCATGCAGCTCGGCGGGCACATTCTCGCGCTGCAGGCAGGTGCCGGCCACGAGCACGAAGCGATGGTCCTGCAGGCGCGCGGCGGTCTCGAAGAAGAGGCCATAATCCTTGGAAGGCAGCGCCGCCCCCGTGCGCAGCACGAGGCGCCGGTCCTTGGGGGCCGAGGGCGGCGTGAAGAGCTGCGTATCGAAGGCCGCGCGCAAAACGCGTACGCGCGGGTCATCGAGTGGCGCGCCGGCCGTCATGCTGGGGAACAGATACAGCCGCGTGATCAGCCCGAGCGACAAGGCCGCCTCGATCCCCGCGGCCGAGGTCTCGAAGCCATGGGCACGGACGGTCATCGGCAGGCCCGCCGCCGCGACGGCCGGGCCATAGAGCGTCGCATGGCCGAGCCAATGCACATGCACCACATCCGGCCGGAACTTCACGATCGCGTCCTCGAGCAGGCCGCGATGGAAGCGGGCCGCAGGCGCGTAAGGCGAGGCGACGTTCTCCTGCGACCAGACCTCGATCTCGGCGCCCAGGCGCTGCATGCAGCGCAGCTCGGTCTCGATGTAGCTCTCGGTGATCTGGGGGTAGTGCCAGACCGCATAGAGAACGCGGGGTGCGCGATGGCCCCTGCCGGGGTTCAGCCGCTTGCGGCGCAGATGAAAGAGGTTGGGCCCGATTGGCTCCCTCAGGGTTACGCGATCGTCGAGCCGGCAGCGATAGGCTGCCGCGGGAATGGGCAAGCGCCGTGGCGTCGCGTGGTCCGCCTGGCGCAGGACCAGCTCCCAGTCGACCAGGCGGGACATTCCTTCGTCGAAGCCGCCGCATTGCTCGACGAGCTCGCTCCGGTGAACATAGGTGTTAATGTCGATGAAGTTCGTGCGCTCCAGTTCGGCCTGATCGAAGCTCTCCCAAAGATAAGGCCTGTCCGCGACCAGGGACTCGTCGGCGAATAGCATCCCGTAGGCTGACTGAAGGCTGGGGTCCGCCCGGAACTCCTCCACCATCCCCGCCAGGAAGCCGGGAAACCAGACATTGTCGCTGTCGATATAGGCGATCAGCGAACCGCGCGCCGCGGCCAGCGCGACGTTCCGGGCCGCCGAGTGGCCCCGTGCCGGCTCGCAGAACAGGCGGATGCGGTCGTCGGACGTGGCCAGGGCCGCCACGACATCAGCCGAGCCGTCCGAGCTTCCGTCATCGACGACGAGAAGCTCCCACGACACGTGCGACTGGGCCTGCACGCTGCGGATCGCGTGGGCAACGAGGTTCGCACGGTCGCGCACCGGCATGACGATGCTGACCTCGGGTAACGCGCCCGCGGACACGATCGCGGGCAGAGCCAGGGCGTCGCGCGCCTTCTGCCGCATCAGCGGATGCTGCGCCGAAACCTGCCGGTCGAGGCCCGACAGGCGCTTCTCCGCGGCCGTGGAGCGCTCGGTGAGCGCGCCGGTCGCGGCATGGAGTTTCGCGAGCTCGCCGCGAAGCGCCCTGAGCTCCCGCTGCAGGCCGGAACTGCGCTCGTCCTCCGCGGATGCACGCCGTTTCGCGGCCTCGGCCTGCGCCAGCAAGGCATCCCGCCAAGCCGTCGCCTGGGCGCGCAGGGCCTCGTCGTGCTGACGCAGCACCTCGTTCTGCTGTGTCAGAGCCGCGTTCTGCTGGGCCAGGGCGTCGGCCTGCTGACGCAAGATCTCCGCCTGCTGGACGAGAACATCCCGCAGCGCGGACGCCTCGGCCTCCAGCCTTAGCGCCACAGGGCGGTTGATCCGTGCGCGTTGCAGCTCGATCCATGGCTGCACGTTCAGCCCAAGGCGGCTCAGCGCGCCCAGACCGCGCTGCAGGAAAGCGGAGCGGGCCGGCTCGTCGCTCAGCGGGCGATCCCGGTCGGTCCCGGGCCCTCCCGGCAAGTTCGGCGACCCGCTCCGGTCATCATTCGCCCCGCTTCAGCTCCAGGTATCCGAGGCCGTCCATCCGGCAGGACCAGCCCGGCCCAACCAGTGTGCTCGTCTCGTCCTCGGCGATGATGCAGGGGCCGGGCACTTCCGCGCCAGGGCTCATCTGCGTCCGGTCGTAGACCTGCCAGGGCGAGACCAGCCCCGTTGCGGTGTCGCGGACCTGCTGCACCCGGATGGGCGCCGGCGCCGCCGCATTCGCGACCTCTGCCACGGGCTCGACCTTTTCCACCACGGTGGCGACGGTGACAGCGAAGCTCAACACCTCGACATCCGAGCCCGGGACGGGCCGATCGTAGAAGCGCGTGTACTCCGCGTCGTAGGCCGCGCGGATGTCCGCGATATCCGCCTCGGTCAACGGGCGAACAGGCAGCACCACCGCGATCTCGTGCCCCTGCCCGACATAGCGCATGTAGCCGATCCGGTTCTCGACCGTGGGCGCGCCGAAGCTGCCCTCGGCGACGACGCGCGAGGCCTCGGCGCTCATGGAGGCGAGCAGCGCATTCACTCCGGGCACGTCGAAGCTGGCGAAGCGCGTATAGAGGCTCTTCACCACCTCATAGCCCACCGGGGCGCGGAGGAAGCCGATGGCGGAGCCCACGCCCGCGCCGCTCGGCACCAGCATGCGCTTCACGCCGATCTTCTCGGCGACGCGATAGCCGTGCACCGGCCCGCCGCCGCCGAAAGCGATGATGGAACGGCCGTCGTAGGACTTCGCGCTCTCGATGGCATGGACGCGGGCCGCATTGGCCATGTTCTCGTCCACCATCTCGACCACGCCCAGCGCCGCCATGCCGTGCTCGAGGCCCAGGCCCTTGCCGACATGCGCATCCAGCGCCGCCGCGGCCGCCCCCGTGTCGAGCTTGAGCTGACCGCCGGCAAAGGCCGCCGCGTCGTAGCGGCCCAGCGTCAGGTTGGCGTCCGTTACCGCCGGCTTCGTGCCGCCGCGGCCATAACAGGCCGGTCCCGGGTCAGCGCCCGCCGACTCCGGCCCGACCTGGATGCGCCCCATGCTGTCCAGATGCGCGAGCGATCCGCCGCCCGCGCCGATCTCGACCATCTCGATCACAGGGATGCGCAGCGGCAGGCCCGAGCCCTTGCGGAAGCGGCCCACGCGCGCGACCTCGAAGGTGCGGCTGGCCTGGGGCGCGAAATCGTCGATGAGGCAGACCTTCGCCGTGGTGCCGCCCATGTCGAAGCTCAGCACCTTATCGAAGCCGCGCTGGCGAGCGACATGCGCCGAAAAGATGGCGCCGCCCGCCGGCCCGCTCTCCACAAGGCGGATCGGGAAGCGCGAAGCGGTCTCGATCGTGGTAAGCCCGCCGCCCGAGAGCATCAGGAAGATCGGGCAGGACATGCCGCCCTCGCGCAAGCCTTTCTCCAGCCGCGCCAGGTAGCTGGCCATCAGCGGCTGCACATAGGCATTGGCGACGGTGGTGCTGAAGCGCTCCCACTCGCGCATCTCCGGGCTGACCTCGGAGCTCAGCGAGATAGAAAGCTCCGGCCATTCGGCACGGACGATCTCCGCCGCGCGCTTCTCGTGCACCGGGTTCACGAAGCCATGCAGGAAGCCGATGGCGAGGCTCTCGATGCCCTCCGCGCGCAGGAAGGGAATGTGCGCGCGCAGCGCCGCCTCATCGAGCGGCTTCAGCACCTGGCCCGTATTGTCCAGGCGCTCCGGCACCGGCAGGCGCCAGCGGCGCGGCACCAGCGGTTGCGGCAGGTCGATGTTGAGATCGTACTGGTCGTAGCGGCTCTCATTGCCGAGGGCCAGAACGTCTCGGAAGCCCTCAGTGGTGAGGAGCGCGGTCCTCGCACCCTTGCGCTCGATCAGCGCATTGGTCGCCAGCGTCGTGCCGTGGATCAGCAGCTCGATATCGCCGGGTTGCAGCGACGCGCGCTGGAGCGCCACGCGGGCGCCCTCCAGCACGCCGAGCTCCGGCGCATGCGGCGTGGTCAGGACCTTGGCGGTCCAGCGCTGCTTGTTCTTCTCGCCGAGCTTCGCCTCGACGGCCACGTCGGTGAAGGTGCCGCCGATATCGACGGCCAGGCGTGCCTTGCTTCCCACGCTCACCACCCGCGAACCATGCCGCCGTCGATGCGGAAGATCTCGCCCGTAATGTAGGCGGCCTGGGGGCTGCACAGGAAGGCGACCAGCGGACCATATTCGCTCGGCAAGCCGTAGCGGCCGGCGGGGATGGTCTTGCTGCGGTCCGCGATCACGTCGTCCACCGACTTCCCTGAGCGCTTGGCCAGGCCCGCGGCCGTCTCCAGGCTGCGGTCGGTGCGGATGGCCCCGGGGGCCACGATGTTGCAGGTGACGCCCTCATGCGCGACCTCAGCGGAGAGCGTCTTCATCCAGCCCATGACGCTGGCGCGCAGCGCGTTGCTGAGCACGAGGTTGGGAATGGGCGCGGCCATGCCCGTGCTGCCCACGTTGATGACGCGGCCGAACTTTTGCGCGCGCATGCCCGGCAGCAGCTTGTTGGTGATGCGGACGGGCGCGAGGACGATGCGCTGGAACCAGGTGGTCAGCAGTTCCTCGGTCACCTCCAGCGCGGGGCCGGGCGGCGGGCCGCCGTGGTTCTGGACGAGGATGTCGACCCCGCCCATGGCCTTGATCGCGCCTTCGGCCAGGGCGTCCATCTGCTCGCCCTCGGCGACATCGGCCGGAATGCCCACACAAGAGGCAGCGCCCAGCGCCACGAGCTCCCGCGACGCCGCGTCCAGGCTCGCCTGGTCCCGGCCGCTGATGACAAGCGCCGCACCCTCCGCCGCAAGCGCATCCGCGATCGAGCGGCCCAGGCCCTTCGAGGCCCCCATCACCAACGCCCGCTTGCCCTTGAGCCCGAGATCCATCATCCAAAATCCCTGAGAAACCTGACGGCGGAACCTGCCGCCCCCCGCACCCTCTGGCAAGCCGGGCCAACCCGGCTATGTTGCGGCGCAGATCGGAAACGACCAGGAAATCGTCATGTCCAAGCCTGTGCTGCTCATCACCCGCAAGCTTCCCGAAGCCATCGAGGTCCGCGCCGCCCGCGACTTCGACGCCCGGCTGAATCCGAATGACGACCCTTGGTTCCGCAGCGGCGCCGAGATCGCCAAGCGCGCCACCGAGGCCCAGGCCGCCGGCGTCCTCTGCGCCGCAGGCGACCCGATGAATGCCGAGACGATCAAGGCCCTGCCCGCCTCGGTGAAGGCCATCGCGACCTTCAGCGTCGGCTACGACCATATCGACGTGCCCGCCGCCACCGCCCGCGGCATCGTGGTGACCAACACGCCCGAGGTGCTGAGCTTCGCGACGGCCGAGACAGCGATGACCCTCATGCTCATGGCCGCCCGCCGGGCCGGCGAGGGCGAGCGCATGGTCCGCGCCGGGAAGTGGGAAGGCTGGGCGCCCACTCAGCTCATGGGCGTGACGCTGGAGAAGAAGAAGCTCGGCATCCTCGGCATGGGCCGCATCGGGCGCGAACTCGCGGACATGGCGCGCGGGTTCAAGATGGAGATCCACTATCGCGACGTGAACAAGCTGCCGCCGGAACTGGAGAAGGGCGCCATCTATCACGACAGCGACGACAAGTTCCTGGCGACGATCGACGTGATCTCCATGCACGTCCCGGGAGGCGATGCCACGCGCAAGTGGCTGAATGCCGAGCGTTTGGCCAAGATGAAGAAGGGCAGCCTGGTCGTGAATTCCGGCCGCGGCGGCAGCGTGGACGACGAGGCGCTGATCGCGGCCCTGGCCTCGGGCCACATCCGCGCGGCCGGCCTCGACGTATACGACGGCGAGCCGGTGGTGAATCCCGGCTACTTCAAGCTGGAAAGCGTCGCCCTCCTGCCGCATCTCGGCAGCGCCACGATCGAGACGCGTGCCGCCATGGGCCAGCGCGCGCTGGAGAACCTGGACGCCGCGCTGCGGCTGGGGACGAAGCCGCCGCATGCGGTGAACTGAGCGGCCACTTCAACGTTCCGGCGTTACGCCGAAGCGATCCACTCGGCCGCCACGGCGATGGCGGCCATGAGGTCCGGTGTGTCCATGGCCTCATAGGGGTTATGACTGCCATTCTGGTTGCGGACGAGCAGCATGGCCGTCGGCACGCCGGAGGCGGCGAAGTTGTTGGCGTCGTGGCTGCCCGGGCTGTTCAGGCGCGGCGCGACGATGCCGCAGCGCTCCGCCGCCGCCGAAAGCTCGCGGATCAGGCGCGGGTCCATGGGTCCGGGCGCCGCCGCGCTGCGCTCGCCCAGCTCGATCCGCACCTTCCGCCGTGCCGCGACCTCCGCCACCAGGCGCTGCAACTCGCCCTCGAGCCTCTGGAGATGGGCCGCGTCATAGGCACGCAGGTCGAGGCTCAGCTCGAACTGGCCGGAAACGGCGGTCAGGCTGTGCCGATCGGCCGGGGTGTGGAAGCGGCCGATGGTCACGGCCATCGGGTGGCCCGCAGCCTCCTCATCCAGCCAGAGCCGCTCCAGCGCGAGCGACAGATCCGCGCCCGCGAGTGCGGCATCGTGCCGGAAGCGGTGCGGCAGGCCGGTATGCGCGTCCTCGCCCGTGATGCGGATGAAGGGATGCCGGACATTGCCCGGATTGGCGAGGCAGACCGCCAGCGGCGCGCCCGCCTCGATCAATTGTGGCGCCTGTTCGATATGGATCTCGAGATAGGCGCCCATCTCGCGGGGGTCGCGCAACGGCGTCTTCGCCCGGAGGCGCGCGGAATCGCCTCCGCAATGGTCAATGCTCTGCGCCAGGGTCCGGCGCGTGCGGGCATGCGGCAGATCCAGCGCCCCGTCAGGCAGCCGCGCCAGCATGCTGCGGCTGCCGATGAGGCCGAGGCCGAACCAGACCGCCTCCTCGCAGCGCAGGGCCAGCACCTCAATGTCCCGGCGCGGGGCGATGCCGGCGGCTTGCACGGCAGCCACGGCGCCGATGCCCGCGATCACGCCGGCCGCGCCATCGAAATTGCCGCCCTGCACCACGCTATCGACATGCGAACCGATCAGGATGGGCGGCGCCTCGGCTCTGGCGGCCGCCCAGCGCAGGGTGAGGTTCGCCCCCGCATCGGTGGCGGCAGACATCCCGAGTGCCCGCCCCGCCTCCGCGATCAGGGCCATGGCGCCGTTCTCGCCCTGGCCGAACGCGTCGCGCGTGATGCCAGGCGGATCGGCCCCGATCCGCGCCACGCCGTCCAAGAGGTTCTGCACAAGTGGCGTCTGCGCCTGAACGGCTTCCCGGATGGAGGGCATGCGAATCTCCGATGCAACGCCCGCAAGGAAGCCGAGCACGTGGCTGATGCAAATCCCTCGCGATCATGAAAATCTGCATCGATACGACTCGGAGGAACGATCATGACAGGTGCCGAGGCCGACATCGCGCTGGCGGAGACAAGCCCAGCTCGGCGGCGCCTTTCCGAGACCGAGCGCCGGGGGACCATCCTGCAATCGGCCGAGGAGGTCTTCCTGGCCCAGGGCTACGCCGCCGCGAACATGGACGATGTCGCCCGCGGCGCGCGCATGTCGAAGAAGACGCTCTATCAGATCTTCCCGTCCAAGGCCGCGTTGTTCGAGGCCGTGGTGGCACACCAGCTCTCGCCTCTCCATGAGTCCTCGCCCGACGAGTCCGGCGAGGACCCGCGGGCCTCCCTCGTCGCGCTGCTGGAACGCGCGGCCGTCACCATCCTCGATCCCAAGCAGGTCAGCCTCTTCCGGCTGCTCGCGGCCGAGAGCCGCCGCTCCCCGGAACTGGCCCAGGCCTTTCATCGCACCGGGCCAGGCCGCGGGCAGGACGCGATCCAGCGTTGCATCGCCTATCACGCGCAAGCCGGCCGCATCCGGATCACGGACCCGTTGGAGGCGGCCGGCATGCTCTATGGAATGGCCGTGGGCAAGGCGCATGTGCTGCTGATGCTGGGGCTGCGTGAACAGCCATCGGCGGCCGAGGTATCGGGGCTGGTGAACCGCGCCGTCGATCTTTTCTTGCGCGGGTCGAGACCGGACTAATCCACGAGAACCAAGCCTTTTTGCGCCAGGGCAGTCCCGGGCTGGCTCTCGCTTGACCAAAAGGAAACTCACCGGTATCTAAAACTGACGAGTTTCCCTTTGAAAGCGATTCCCATGCCCGTTCTCCCGCGCATAGCGACGCTCGCCCTCCCGGCGCTGGCTCTCTCGGCCGCCCTCCTCACCGCCGGCTGCGACGATGCGGGCGGAACCCAGGCGGCGACGCCCCAGGCCCCTCCCCCGCCCGAGGTTTCGGTCGTTACTCTCCGGCGGACCGCGGTTCCGTTGATGATGGAACTGCCCGGCCGCACCTCCGCCTTCCTGACCGCCGAGATCCGGCCGCAGGTGGGTGGCGTGCTGCAGGAGCGCCTGTTCCAGGAGGGTACGGCGGTCACCGCCGGGCAGAAGCTCTACCAGATCGACCCGGCACCCTACCGGGCCGCACTCGACAGCGCGCAGGCGACGCTCCAGCGCAGCGAGGCGACCGCCGCCTCGGCGCTGGTCACCGTCCAGCGCTACCGGCCGCTGGTTCGCGCCCGCGCCGTCAGTCAGCAGGACCTCGACCTCGCAGAAGCCGCGCTGCGCCAGGCCGAGGCTGATGTCGCCCAGGCCAAGGCCGCCGTCGAGACGGCACGCATCAACTTGGCCTACACGACGGTGTCCTCGCCCATCGCCGGCCTCGCGGGGCGCTCCTCGGTCACGCCCGGCGCGCTGGTCACCGCCCAGCAGACGAACTCGCTCGTCACGATCACCCAGCTCGACCCGATCTATGTGGACATGACGCAGCCCGCGTCGCGCCTGATGCGGTTGCGGCGCGACTTCGCCAGCGGCGCGCTTCGCAGGGACAGCGAGGGCCAGGCGGTGGTGCGCCTGAAGCTGGAGGATGGCACTGAATATCCGGAACCCGGCCGCCTCCAGTTCTCCGAGGTCATCGTGGACCAGGGCACGAGCTCGGTGACCGTGCGCGCCGTCTTCCCCAATCCCCATGGCCAGCTCATGCCCGGCCTCTTCGTCCGCGCGCAGCTTGAGGAAGGCGTCACCGACCAGGCGCTGATGGTGCCACAGCAGGCCGTGACGCGCACGCCGCGCGGCGAGGCGACGGCCCTGGTCGTGAAGGAGGACGGCACGGTCGAGGCCCGCATCCTGAACGCGGCCCGCGCCATCGGCACCTCCTGGCTCGTGACCGAGGGGCTGGCGGATGGAGAGCGCGTGATCGTGGAGGGCGTCCAGCGCGCCCGGCCCGGCGGCAAGGTCCGCGCGACCGAGATCACCCTGGCCGGCCGCTGAGCGTCATCCCATGGCACGCTTTTTCATCGACCGCCCGGTCTTCGCCTGGGTGCTCGCCATCGCCACGATGCTGGCGGGCTTCCTCGCGATCCGGAGCCTGCCGATCGCGCAATATCCCAACATCGCGCCGCCCTCCATCTCGATCTCCGTCACCTATCCCGGCGCCTCGGCCGAGACAGTGCAGAGCACCGTCGTGCAGATCATCGAGCAGCAGCTGAGCGGCATCGACAACCTGCTCTACTTCAACTCGGAGACGGCGAAGGACGGCAGCGCCACCATCACCCTCAGCTTCGCCCAGGGCACGGACCCGGACGTCGCGCAGGTGCAGGTGCAGAACAAGGTCTCGCTGGCCACGCCCCGCCTGCCGCAGGCGGTGCAGCAGCAGGGCCTGCGCATCGCGAAGGCGACGCGCAACTTCCTGCTGGTGGTGGGCTTCGTCTCCACCGACGGGCGCCTGAACAATGCAGACCTTTCCGACTTCATCGCCTCCAGCGTGCAGGACCCGCTGAGCCGCACGCCGGGCGTCGGCGATTACCAGCTCTTCGGCGCGCAGTACGCGATGCGCATCTGGCTCGACCCCGCAAAGCTCGTCAATTTCGGCCTCACGCCGGCCGATGTCGCCACAGCCATCCAGGCCCAGAACGTCCAAATCGCCTCGGGTGAGCTCGGTGCGCTGCCGCAGGTCGCGGGCCAGCAGCTCAACGCCACCATCATCGGCCCCTCCTATCTCCAGACGCCCGAACAGTTCGGCGGCGTCCTGCTGCGCGTGCAGCCGGACGGCTCCCGCGTGCTGCTGCGCGACGTGGCGCGCGTCGAGCTGGGGGGCGAGAACTATGCCATCACCTCGCGCTACAATGGCCAGTTCGCCTCGGGCATCGCCATCAAGCTCGCGAGCGGCGCCAATGCGCTGGATACGGAGCAGGCCGTCCGCGCCACCATCGAGCGCCTGCGCCCGAGTTTTCCTGCCGGCGTCGACGTGGTCTACCCGTACGATACGACGCCCTTCGTCCGCCTCTCGATCCATGAGGTGTTGAAGACGCTGGTGGAGGCGATCGTCCTCGTCTTCCTCGTGATGTTCCTCTTCCTGCAGAACATCCGCGCGACGCTGATCCCGACCATCGCCGTGCCGGTCGTGCTACTTGGCACTTTCGGGGTGCTGCTGGCCCTGGGCTACAGCATCAACACGCTGACCATGTTCGGCCTGGTGCTGGCCATCGGCCTGCTGGTGGATGACGCCATCGTCGTGGTCGAGAACGTCGAACGCCTCATGGAGGAGGAGAACCTCTCCCCGCTCGAGGCCACGCGAAAGTCGATGGATCAGATCACCGGTGCGCTGGTGGGCATCGCCCTGGTGCTCTCGGCCGTGTTCCTGCCCATGGCATTCTTCGGTGGCTCCACGGGCGTGATCTACCGCCAGTTCTCGGTCACCATCGCGACGGCCATGGCGCTCTCGGTGCTGACGGCTGTGGTCTTCACCCCTGCGCTCTGCGCGACCATCCTGAAGAAGCCGGCGAAGGGACATCACGAGAAGCGCGGCTTCTTCGGCTGGTTCAACCGCAGCTTCGACCGTGGCGCCCGTTCCTATGAGCGTGGCGTGGGGGGTGCCCTGCGGCGGCCGAAACGGATGCTGCTGCTCTATATGCTCCTGGCCGCCATCATGGCCTTCGTCTTCGTCCGGCTGCCGAAATCCTTCGTGCCAGAGGAAGATCAGGGCACGCTCTTCGTGCAGGTCGTCGCCCCACCCGGCGCCACCGTGGAGCGCACGCAGCGCGCCGTGGACGAACTGACGCGCTATTTGCTCGAGGAGGAGAAGAGCACCGTCAAATCGGTCTTCGGCATCACCGGCTTCAGCTTCGGCGGCCGTGGCCAGAACTCCGGCATGGCCTTCATCAGCCTGCGGGACTGGGATGAGCGGCCGGGTGCCCAGACCAGCGTAAATGCCCTGGCGCAGCGCGTCATGCAGCGCTTCGGCGGCTATCGCGACGCCATGATCTTCGCCTTCGCGCCGCCCGCCATCATGGAGCTCGGCAATGCCTCGGGCTTCGAGTTCCAGCTGCTGGACCGCGGCGGACTTGGCCACGAGCGCCTGCTGGCCGCTCGCAACCAACTGCTCGGCCTCGCCGCGCAGAGCCCGCTGCTGGTCGGCGTGCGGCCCAATGGGCTGAATGACGAGCCGCAGTATCGCCTCGTCATCGATTGGGAGCGCGCGAGCGCGCTGGGGCTGACCGTCGCAAGCATCAACAGCACGGTCCAGTCCGCCTGGGGCTCCAGCTACGTGAACGACTTCATCGACCGGGGCCGGGTGAAGCGCGTCTTCATGCAAGGCGACGCTTCCTCCCGCATGCTGCCGGAGGATCTGGAAAGCTGGTTCGTCCGCAATTCGTCGGGCCAGATGGTCCCCTTCTCCGCCTTCGCCACCGCCGAATGGATCTACGGTCCACCAAAGCTGGAACGCTTCAACGGCGTCGCCTCCTTCCAGATCATGGGCAACGCCGCCCCCGGCGCCTCGACCGGCCAGGCCATGGCGGAGATGGAGCGTCTGGCCGCTCAGCTGCCGGCCGGCATCGGCTTCGACTGGAGCGGCCTGTCCTATGAGGAACGCCAGTCCGGCGCGCAGGCGGCGCCGCTCTACGTCCTGTCGTTGCTGGTGGTGTTTCTGTGCCTGGCCGCGCTCTACGAGAGCTGGGCGATCCCGGCGGCCGTCATGCTCGCCGTACCTCTCGGCGTCCTCGGCGCGGTGCTGGCGACGTGGCATTTCGGGATGGCGAACGATGTGTACTTCCAGGTCGGCCTTCTCACCACGGTTGGCTTGACCGCGAAGAACGCGATCCTGATCGTCGAATTCGCCAAGGAGGAGCTCGAGCGCGGGAAGAGCCTGACGGAGGCCGCAATCTTCGCAGCCCGCCAGCGCCTGCGGCCGATCGTCATGACCTCGCTCGCCTTCGTGCTCGGCGTGATGCCGCTCGCGATCTCCACGGGTGCCGGCGCGGGCGGCCGCAATGCCATCGGCATCGGCGTGGTCGGCGGCGTCGTCTCCGGCACGCTGCTCGTCATCATCTTCGTTCCCGTCTTCTTCCTCGTGGTGCTGAACCTCTTCCGGGTGAAGCGCCCCACGGCCGAGCCGCCGCAGCCGCAACCGCAGCCCGCGGCCGGAGAGTGATCATGCGAAACCACCTGATCGCGCTGCCGCTGGCAGCGCTGCTTCTCTCCGGCTGCAGCCTGATCCCGGCGCTAGACCGCCCTGCCTCGCCCGCGCCGGCGGCCTGGCCCGATGGACCCGCGTACCGGCGACCGCCCGAGGCAGCATCGGCCATCCCTGCCGATGCGATGGGCTGGCGCGATGTGCTCCGCGACCCGCGGCTCCAGCGCGTGATCGAGCTGGCCCTGGCGAACAATCGCGATCTTCGCGTGGCGGCCCTCAACGTAGCGGCAGCGGAGGCACGCTATCGCGTCCAGCGGGCCGACCTGCTGCCTCAGATCGGCGCGAACGGCTCGCTCTCCGCGCAACGGCTTCCGGCCGATCTCTCCTCCAGCGGACGGGCGCTCACGAGCCGGTCCTGGTCCGGGGGCATCGGCTTCACCTCCTATGAGATCGATCTCTTCGGCCGCGTTCGCAGCCTGAGCGAGCAATCCTTCGAGCAATATCTGGGCTATGAGGAGACGCGGCGCAGCGCCCAGATCAGCCTCGTCGCGCAGGTCGCCAATGCCTGGCTCACCGTGCTCGCCGACCGGGAGCTCCTCGCGCTCACCGAGCAGACGCTCACGAACCAGCAGGATGCGCTGCGTCTCACCCAGGCGGGCTATGATGGCGGGACGGCCACGGCGCTGGCTCTGCGCCAGGCCCAAACCTCCGTGGAATCCGCCCGCGCCAGCCTCGCGCAGTACACGCGGCTGGAGGCTCAGGACCTCAACGCGCTGGTCGAGGTGGTCGGCGCGCCGGTGCCGGGCGAGCTGCTCGGCGCCTCGCTGCCAGGGGCTGCCGCCATCGCCACGGTCCCGGCGGGGCTCGATTCCGCCATCCTGCTGCGCCGGCCCGACGTGCTGGCGGCTGAGCACAATCTACGCGCGGCCAATGCCAATATAGGCGCGGCGCGCGCCGCCTTCTTCCCGTCCATCACGCTGACGGCGAGCGCGGGCACCGCGAGCTCGAGCTTCAGCAATCTCTTCGCGGCCGGGAGCGGCAGCTGGAGTTTCGCGCCGCAGATCAATCTCCCCATCTTCTCGGCCGGCGCATTACGCGGAAGTCTGGACCTCGCGAAGGTACAGACGCAGATTCAGGTCGCCGAATACGAGCGTTCGATCCAGACCGCGTTCCGGGAGGTCGCCGATGTCCTGGCCGCCCGCGGAACTTACGATACGCAGATTCAGGCGCAGACGGCGCTGGCCGATGCCTATGCCGACGCCTTCCGCCTCTCGATGCTACGCTTCCGCAGCGGGCTCGATACCTACCAGACGCCGTTGGACTCCCAGCGGCAATTGTTCACCGCGCAGCAGCAACTCGTGAACCTGCGCCTGCAGCGGCTGCAGACGCTCGTCACGCTCTACAAGACGCTCGGCGGCGGTTGGACCGACGCCGCTCGGCCGTGAGCGCCTCCCGGCCGCGACGCACCGATGCGGAGCGACGCGAGGCACTGATCCGGGTGGCGGAGGACGTGTTCGTCCGCGAGGGCTACGCGGCGGCGAACATGGACGAGGTCGCACGCCGGGCCGGCATGTCGAAGAAGACGCTCTACCAGGTCTTCGCCTCGAAGGAAGCGTTGTTCGAGGCCGTTCTGACGGCCCATTTCGCGCCCCTTCTGACCGTGGCGCCGAAGGAGGTGGAAGCCGGGCCGCGGGAAGGCCTCATCGCGATCCTTGAACGGGCGGCAGCCCACATCCTGAACGGCCGGCACATCGCGATTTTCCGCCTGATCTCCTCCGAGGTGAAACGCGCCCCCGAGATCGCGGCCGCCTTTCACCGGGCCAGCAGCGGCCGCGGCGCGGGCGCGCTGCAGCGGTGCCTGGAGGTTCATGTGGCCCGAGGCCGGCTGAATATCGCGGATACGTCCATGGCCGCCGGCATGCTCTTCGGGCTCGCAATCGGTGAGCCGCATCTGTGGATGCTGCTGGGCCAGCGAGAGGAGCCGGATCCGAGCGAGATCTCCTACCGGGTCGCAGCCGCCGTGGACACCTTCCTGGCCGGGACGCTCGCAAGGGGGTGATGACCGGCACGGTCTGCCTCAAGACCGCTGTTCGTCCAGACCCTGAGCCACGCCATTGAAGAGATGATGACGGCTCTGCTGGAAGCCTCGTTCAAGCAGTTCAGAGTCGTGCGGGAGCTATGCTCCGACGATCACACCTCCAAACAAGGACACTTATCGGACTGCAGGACCTTTCGAGGTATTGAAACGTCCCGCCATCGATTGCGCCCGGCTGAGCCCTGCGGGCCTCCGCGTAATCTCGGCGAGCTCTGCCGACGCATAGCGGCGTGTGAACGGGTCGCCGCCGACGGAGCCGGGCTATTCGGGTGAGCGCGCAGCAGAAATAGTATAGAAATACAAGTATGAGCTTTTAATACCCTTATATGATCTCCAACGCACTTAGACCGGACCTCTAACCGTTCATTATTTTCGGGGCCGTCGCGCAAATCACCAGATCCACTATAAGAGTGGGCAATTCTTCTTTGTCGGGACAGCGAGGTCGCCCGCGTTCGGATTTTGTCTGCCCAGCCGATATCGCTATTCTCCTCGCGCGGTGTGAGCCACCTTCTTCCATTTGCCCTGAACCCAGAAAGCCCCACTGGTGGAGCCAGTGGGGCTTTTTGGTTTGGTGGATGCGGGGACTGAGTTCGGCTCATGGCCAACCAGACTCGGTGAGTAGCTTTCCGGTCGGGTGGGCGGCCAGCAGCCAGCCCTCCTCTCAGTGTCGGCGGCTGTGCTGCACGCATCCGGCCCGCTTCGCCCTTCTGGCCGTCTATCTCTCTCGCATGGCGCGCCCGAGGGTGAGCATGACGGGGTCTAGCAGGTAGCCGAGCGCCGTTCGCTGCCGCGTGGCGATCATGACCTGGACGGGCATGCCAGGAACGATTTGCCTGCCGGAGAGCCTGACACGGCTCTCCTCGTCGATCGCGACCCTCGCCTTGTAGAACGGCGTGCCGGTGCGCTGCTCGGTGAGACGATCGGCGGAGACGAGCAGGAGTTCTCCCGCCACTTGCGGCAGTTCCACCTGCGGCAGGCCCGTGAGCTGGATCACGGCACGCCGCCCCGGCCTCAGACGCTCCACATCCTCGGGGCGGATCTCGGCCTCGGCGAGGAGGCGGTCCTCGGTCGGCACGATCTGCATGAGGAGCTGACCCGGCGAGATGACCGCGCCGACGGTGAAGATGGCAAGGCCGACGACCGTGCCGGCGACGGGCGCGCGGATCTCCAGCCGGCGCACCTGGTCGGTCGCGGAGACCAGGCGCTCCTGCGCCTCGGCCAGCGCNCTCCAAGCTCCAGCAAACCTTCGGCGTCTCATTGCCACCCTGGGAAAACGCCCTCCAACGCATCGTCAAGGCTCTGAACAGCCCTTAGGCAGCTGGTAAGGGCTGGGTGACCCCGTTCGGCGCCAGCCGCGCATCGCCCTTAACACGCATTGGTTCGCACCCCACATCTGGCGCCACCAACCCACACCGCGCACAATGCCCCCCTCGCCGCATCCAAGAGCGGCGGGGCAGCAGCCCGCCTTCCGCGCCGCTCCCTCGGCCCGGCGGCTTCTGCGGTATCGACATCGAATGAAGATCGCTGGCCCAAACCCGGCCCGGGAGTGAAGTATGAACACGCGATATCGGAAGCGCCTGCCTGGCACGGATCTGGACTTCTTCGACACTCGCGCCGCCGTAGAGGCGATCAAGCCCGGCGCCTATGACGGCCTGCCCTATACCTCCCGCGTCCTGGCCGAGAACCTGGTCCGCCGCTGCCCCCCGGCGTTGCTGGCCGATGCCCTGACCCAGCTGATCGAGCGCCGGCGGGACCTGGATTTCCCCTGGTACCCGGCCCGCGTCGTCTGCCACGACATCCTGGGCCAGACGGCGCTGGTGGACCTCGCCGGCCTGCGCGACGCCATCGCGGAGAAGGGCGGCGATCCCTCGAAGGTGAACCCGGTCGTGCCGGTGCAGCTTATCGTCGACCACTCGCTGGCCGTCGAGCATGCGGGCTTCGAGAAGGACGCCTTCGCCAAGAACCGCGCCATCGAGGACCGCCGCAACGAGGACCGTTTCCACTTCATCGAATGGACGCGCCACGCCTTCCAGAACATGGAGATCGTGCCGCCCGGCAACGGCATCATGCACCAGATCAACCTGGAGCGGATGTCGCCCGTCATCTACACGCTGGACGGCGTGGCCTTCCCCGACACGCTGGTGGGCACGGACAGCCACACGCCGCATGTCGATGCGCTGGGCGTCATCGCCATCGGCGTCGGCGGGCTCGAGGCCGAAAACGTCATGCTCGGCCGCGCCTCCTGGATGCGCCTGCCTGACATCATCGGCGTGGAGCTCACCGGCAAGGCCCGCCCCGGCATCACCGCGACCGACATCGTGCTGACGCTGACCGAGTTCCTGCGCAAGGAGCGCGTCGTCGGCGCCTGGCTGGAATTCTACGGCGAGGGCGCGTCGAGCCTGACGCTGGGCGACCGCGCGACCATCTCCAACATGGCCCCGGAATACGGCGCCACCGCCGCCATGTTCTCGATCGACCAGCAGACCATCGACTACCTGCGCCTGACCGGGCGCGAGGATGCGCAGATCAAGCTGGTGGAGACCTATGCGAAGACGGCCGGCCTGTGGTCCGGCGATCTCGCGAAGGTGGAGTACGAGCGCGTGCTGCGCTTCGACCTCTCCACCGTGGTGCGGACGCTGGCCGGCCCGTCCAACCCGCATCGCCGGCTGCCGGTCTCGGATCTCGCGGAGCGCGGCATCAGCGCACCCTGGACGCAGGAGGGCAGCCTGATGCCCGACGGCGCCGTCATCATCGCGGCCATCACGAGCTGCACGAACACCTCCAACCCGCGCAACGTCATCGCCGCCGGGCTTCTGGCGCGAAACGCGAACCGGGCGGGGCTGGTGCGCAAGCCCTGGGTGAAGTCCTCGCTGGCGCCCGGCTCCAAGGCGGTGGCGCTCTACCTGGATGAAGCGGGCCTGACGACGGAGCTGGAGGCGCTGGGCTTCGGCCTCGTCGCCTTCGCCTGCACGACGTGCAACGGCATGTCCGGAGCGCTCGACCCGGCGATCCAGCAGGAGATCATCGACCGCGATCTTTATGCGACGGCGGTGCTCTCCGGAAACCGCAACTTCGACGGCCGCATCCATCCCTATGCGAAGCAGGCCTTCCTCGCCTCGCCGCCGCTGGTGGTGGCCTATGCCATCGCCGGCACCATCCGCTTCGACATCGAGCGCGACGTGCTGGGCATCGATCCCAGCGGCAAGGAGATCCGCCTCAAGGACATCTGGCCGAGCGACGAGGAGATCGACGCGGTGGTCGCCTCCGCAGTGAAGCCCGACCAGTTCCGCAAGGTCTATGCGCCGATGTTCGGCAACCAGGGCGCGCGGAAGAAGGTCAGCCCGCTCTACGATTGGCGGCCGATGAGCACCTACATCCGCCGTCCGCCCTACTGGGAAGGGGCGCTGGCCGGCGAGCGCACGCTGCGCGGCATGCGGCCGCTCGCGCTGCTGGGCGACAATATCACCACCGACCACCTCTCGCCCTCCAACGCCATCCTGCTCGACAGCGCGGCGGGTGCGTATCTCGCGCGGATGGGGCTGCCGGAGGAGGACTTCAATTCCTACGCGACCCATCGCGGCGACCATCTGACGGCGCAGCGCGCGACCTTCGCGAATCCCACCCTGGTGAACGAGATGGCACGCAACGCCGACGGGACCCAGCGCAAGGGGTCGTTGGCGCGTGTGGAGCCGGACGGCCAGGTCATGCGCATGTGGGAAGCGATCGAGACCTACATGGATCGCAGGCAGCCGCTGATCATCATCGCGGGCGCCGATTACGGTCAGGGCTCCTCGCGCGACTGGGCGGCGAAGGGCGTGCGGCTCGCGGGCGTCGAGGCCATCGTCGCCGAGGGTTTCGAGCGCATCCATCGCACCAACCTGATCGGCATGGGCGTGCTGCCGCTGGAGTTCAAGCCGGGCACCAACCGGCTGACGCTCGGCCTCGATGGCACCGAAACCTACGACGTGGTCGGCGGACGCACGCCGCGCGCGGATCTGACACTGGTGATCCATCGCCGCGACGGCAGCACGGCGGAAGTGCCCGTGACCTGTCGGCTCGATACCGCCGAGGAGGTCTCGATCTACGAGGCGGGCGGCGTGCTGCAGCGCTTCGCGCAGGACTTCCTGGAGGCCGAGATACCGTCGAAGGCCGGCTGACCGCCGGCGCCTTCCACAAATAACGGCGCGGGGTATCCTGCGCCCAACGCACGACTCAGGAAGCGACCATGGCCTACGCCCCCCAGATCAGGATTCCCGCCACCTATATGCGCGGCGGTACGAGCAAGGGGGTCTTCTTCGTGCTGGATGATCTGCCGGAGGTCGCGCGCGTGCCCGGCCCGGCGCGTGACCGGCTGCTCCTGCGCGTGATCGGCAGCCCCGACCCCTACGGCAAGCAGACCGACGGCATGGGCGCCGCCACCTCCAGCACGAGCAAGTCGGTGATCCTGAGCCGCAGCACGCGGCCGGACCACGACGTGGACTATCTTTTCGGTCAGGTCTCGATCGACAAGCCCTTCGTGGACTGGAGCGGGAACTGCGGCAATCTCTCCGCCGCGGTCGGCCCCTTCGCGATCCGCAACGGTCTCGTCGATCCGGCCCGCGTCCCGCGCGACGGCGTCGCCATCGTGCGGATCTGGCAAGCCAATATCGGCAAGACCATCATCTCCCACGTCCCGATGACGGCCGGCGAGGTGCAGGAGACCGGCGATTTCGAGCTGGACGGCGTGACCTTCCCGGCCGCCGAGGTCCGGCTGGAATTCATGGATCCGGCGGATGATGGGGATGGCGGGTCCATGTTCCCCACCGGCAACCTGGTGGACACGCTGGAGGTGCCCGGGGTCGGCACCTTCCAGGCGACCATGATCAATTCGGGCATCCCGACGATCTTCCTGGATGCCGAAGCCATCGGCTACCGCGGCACCGAGTTGCAGGACGACATCAACGGCGATCCGGCGGCGCTGGCGCGGCTGGAGAAGATCCGCGCCTATGGCGCGCTCCGCATGGGCCTCATCAAGTCGGTCGAGGAGGCCGCGCAGCGCCAGCATACGCCGAAGGTCGCCTGGGTTTCAGCGCCTCGCGAATACACGTCGTCCAGCGGCAAGGCGATCGGCACGGGCGACGTCGACGTGCTGGTTCGCGCGATGTCCATGGGCAAGCTGCACCATGCCATGATGGGCACGGCCTCGGTGGCCATCGCAACGGCAGCCGGCGTGCCCGGCACGCTGGTGAACCTGGCGGCCGGCGGCGGCGAGCGGGAGTCGGTACGCTTCGGGCATCCCTCCGGCACGCTGCGGGTGGGTTCGCAAGCGAAGCAGGTGGATGGCCAGTGGACCGTGACCAAGGCCATCATGAGCCGCAGCGCGCGCATCCTGATGCAGGGATGGGTGCACGTTCCGTTCAGCGGGTGAAGGCGCCGCGCGTTCGAAGGCTACTTGCCGGAAAGTAGAAACGGTCCCCGACCAATGCGCGGGGCCGCTTTCTTACCTTCTTCTGTTGGCCTTGAACACCGAAAGCCCGTCGCTTGGCGGCGACGGGCTTTTTGGTTTGTTTTGGATTGGGGTGCGGGACAGGGTTCCGCCTATGGCCTGCCGGGCGAGGCGAATTCGAGTTCACTTCGAGCGAGGCCGCATATCCGGATGACGAAGATGAAGAGCCGGTGGGCCATACCGAACGGCCACTGCCTTTTAGAGCCCATCTCATTCTCGCCGTCTGAGGCCGTCCTTTAGTCGACGCCGACAGGGCCTTTGACTTAAAGCATGGGCAGCCGCCGGGGCGGCAGGCCGAGTGGGAAGGCGGCGTCGATCCGAGCGAGTTCGGCATCGGTCAGCCGCAGCGGGCCGACACCCGCATTCTCGGTGGCGTGCTCGGGGCTCGAAGCTTTTGGGATGGCGAAGGAGGACGAGTGCCGCGTGAGGAAGCGGAGCGCCACCTGTCGCAGGGTCGCTCGGTGGCTTGCCGCAATCTCCGCCAGCACTCGGCCACCCGGCGAACGCGCGTCCGGGAAGCTGCCATGGCCGAAGGGGCTATAGGCGACTGTGGCGAGGCCATGCGCCGCACACCAGGGCAGCACGGCGTGTTCGATCGCACGCTCCTCCAGATGATAGAGCACCTGGTTGCAAACGATCCGGCCCTCGCCACCAGCTTTCCAGGCCGCTTCGAGGTCGGGCACGTCAAAATTGCTGACCCCCCACGACAGGATCTTTCCCTGCTCGCGGAGCAGCTCGAAGGCGCCGAACGTCTCCTCCAGCGGGTACGAACCGCGCCAGTGCAGGAGATAGCAGTCGAGCCGATCGGTGCGCAGGCGCGTGAGCGAGCGCTCACAGGCCGCGACCGTGCCGGCGCTCGAGGCGTTGCTCGGCACGACCTTGGAAACGAGGAAGACCTCGTCGCGCCGGCCGGTGATCGCATCGCCTACCACATCTTCGGCGTCGCCATACATCTCAGCGGTGTCGATATGGGTCATGCCGAGGTCCAGACCGCGGACGAGGGCGGCGATGGCGGTCGGCCGGTGTGCGTCATCGATGTGCCAAGTCCCTTGGCCGATCACCGCGACGTTGCGCCCGGCGGAACCAAACGGCTGTAGCTCGATACCATCCTGCCTCCGCGCCGGGCCGCCCGCGGCGCTCACTTGTCCGCGGCCTGCCGCGATGGCGCGCCTACGCCAGCAAACAGGTTGATGACTTCCCGATTGAAAGCCGGGAGGTCGTCGGGCTTGCGGCTCGTGACCAGGCCCTGATCGACGACGACCTCCTGATCCACCCACTCCGCCCCTGCGTTCCGGAGGTCGGACCTCAGCGACGGCCAGGAGGTCAGGCGCCGCCCGCGAGCGGCCCCCGCCTCGATGATGGTCCAGGGGCCGTGGCAGATCGACGCGACCGGCTTGCCGGCCTCGAAGAAGGCCTTCACGAACGCGACCGCCTCGGGCAGCGTCCGAAGCTCGTCGGGGTTGATGACGCCGCCTGGCAGCAGAAGTGCGTCGAACGCTTCGGGCCGGGCGTCTTCCAGGAGCACGTCAACGGGGAAGGTGTCACCCCAATCCGTGAAGTCCCAAGCCTTTACCTGGCCGTCCTTGGGCGATACGAGCCTTGTGTCGGCGCCCGCCTCATCCAGCGCTTCGCGCGGCTCGGTCATCTCGACCTGCTCGAAGCCGTCCGTGACGAGGATGGCGACCTTCAGGCCATCGAGGGTTTGAGAGGCCATGTCATTCTCCATTCAGCAAGTGGGGATACGGGACCGCGTTCACCCTCCGCTTCGGGGCACCGGTCCACTCGCGGCGAATACGCGGCCTTTTGAGGACAGCGCGCCCGGGATGGGCCATCGGCGTACGCAACATCCGCAGCCGGCGGGATGTGCCGCCGGAGGGCCAGGCTGACCGCTTGCTCCACGCGGGTTCGAGGCGACACCGCTGCGCGGTTTCGGGGCCATGCCTGCGAGGGCCGGGGCGCTCAAAAACATCCGCGGCGCCGCGGCATCGCAAGCTGGGCAGGCACATGGGTCGCGGAATGCTGCCATGGCCCGCATCGCCGTGAATGGCCCGCAGGCAGGACAATGATAGTGGTAGATCGGCATGGCGTTCCTCGTTGTTGGGGCGATGGAGCGCAAGTGAGGCCGAGCGGCCGCCCTGCCCCGGATCGGCCGTCATGCGGCGGGCTTGAGGATCACCTTCGTCCAGCCATCAGCACGCGCGTCGAAATGCCGATACGCGGCCGGCGCCTCGCCCAGCGGCAGTTCGTGCGACACGATGAACGAGGGATTGGCCCGCCCGGTGGAGATCAGGTCGCGCAGCTGACGGTTATAGGCTTTCACGTTGCACTGGCCCGTTCCGATCGTTTGCCCCTTGAACCAGCACAGGCCGTAGTCGAACAGAATCTCGCCCTGCGCGTAGATCGGGTCCTGGGGGGCTGGATCCTGCGGGACGAAGACGCCGACCACGCCGATGCCGCCGGTGAACTTCACCGACTTCACCAGGTCGTTCATGGTCATGTTGGGATGCTCCTGGCCTTCAGGATCGTGGGCCTGGTAGCCAACGCATTCGCAGCCCCTGTCGGCGCCGATGCCGTTCGTCAGTTCCAGTACCTGCTCCACCGGGGAGCCCTTGGAATCATCAATGGCGATGGCACCGATCGATTCCGCCAGCCGCAGCCGATCGGGATGACGGTCAACCACCATGACCATACAGGCGCCCTTGATCATGGCGGAATGCGCCGCCATCAGGCCGACCGGCCCGGCGCCGAAGATGACAATTGATTCTCCGGGGCACAGTCCTGCCAGCTCGGTACAGTGCCAGCCGGTTGGAAAGATGTCGGCCAGCATCACATAATCGTTCTGACGCTCCTGTGCGTCCGGCGGCAGCTTCAGGCAGTTGTAGTCGCCGTAGGGAACGCGAAGGAGATCGGCCTGGCCACCCCGATAGGGCCCCATGCCGGCGAAGCCGTAGGCGGCGCCTGCCATGTTCGGCATGACGCTCCGGTCGGCCGTGGTCAGACAGAAGGCGCTCAGACCGCGTTCGCAGTTCTTGCAGAACCCGCAGCCGATATTGAAGGGGACGGCGACCCAGTCGCCTACCTTCACGCGGTCGACCGCGCCCCCCACTTCCGCCACCTGACCGAGATTTTCGTGCCCGAACACGCCGCCGGGCTGGAAGTCGGTGCGGCCTTCGTACATGTGCAGATCGGAGCCGCAGATGTTGGTGCTGGTGATCCTCACCAGAACGTCGGTTGGCTTTTCGATCTTCGCGTCGGGGACGTCCTGCACCGCCACATCGCGCGGGCCGTTATAGACGACTGCTCTCATGACATCCTCCTTCGTGAAACGGTCGGTTGTCTGAGCGCGTGATGATGCGGGGCACCCTCGTGATGTCGCGCGGGTCTGACATCACCCACTCACCTGGCCGCTCTGGCCGGGCAGCTTGTAGGCCAGCACCTGGGCGTGCTCGATCTCCGGGGGGCTCGCGAACAATTCCGGAGCGCGGGCAGCGAGTGCGCGTCCGACCTTGCCGGCGAGATGGGCACGGCGCCCTGCGTCATCCGGGAAGGTGTCGAAGATCGCGAAGTCGTCCTGGCCGAAGCGCACGGCATACCATGTGGTCGTGTCGTGCTCCTCCATGACGGCTTCCAGGCCGTCGCGCAGAAAGGTATCGACATCGTCGCCCTTACCCTCTTGCGCGGTAAGGCGGACAAACAGCGCTTTCGCCACCCCGGCTCCCGGCTGGTCAACCGGCGCGGCGGGTTCACGCGATGTATCAGGTGCAGAGTCGTCCATCCCGAAGCTCCTGCGATGTCTGAACGGTTTTGCAGATGTTGCGGGCTTGTGGGCACTCGCACCTTCCCTAAGGAACTGTACGCGCGCAGCCGCGCCGCCGATTTGATCGCTACCTGTCTGCCGCTGTCAGAGTGCGCCGGCCGGAAATGGAAGGCCGCCGCCATCCACCATGTCCGGTGTCAGGCCTTGACCACGTGTTGCGGCATCCGGAATGCCCTAAGTCGGCTTCCGCGCCCTTGCGCCCGCGCCGGACCGGGCGATACCCGCCGCGTGCGCGATCTGGCCCAGTTCGGTCAAGCTGCCGGCATCCAGTTTGCTCATCAATTGGGACCGATGCAGTTCGACGGTTCGTGGACTGATGCCAAGTGCCTGGGCGATGACCTTGTTGGTGCCGCCTTCCACCAGCCCGACCAGCACTTCGCGTTCGCGCGGCGTCAGGCGGGCAATATGCGCACTGGCTTCCTCGTTTCGCGTCGCGGGGCGCACTGCCGCCTGGCACTCTGCGACGACCGCGCACAGCTTGTTTCGCAGGACAGCCTCTTCGCTGAACAGGATGACATCCATCGCACCGGCCTTCATCGCCGCAACAGCTGCGTCGGCTCCGGCCCCGGCGTCATCCAGCGCTATCGTTGGCAGGGCGATGGACCGTGCCTTGAGCTCGCGCGGGATCGCCATGCCGGCCTCCCGCTTCCCGCGGAGGTCTACCAGAACGCAACCAGGCGCGAGGACCGGCGCTATGTCGAGGAAGGCGGCGGCGCTCCCGAAGATGCGGGCATGGTAGCCGCCCGTGCGGACCAGACCGGCAAGACGGCGTGCTTCGGACTCCCTGGCGCTGACGATATAGACCTGCCGGCTATCCTCATGGGTCAGGTCCTCCGCAATGCCGCCGATTCGCGTAATCGCGCCATGGCTGTCACGGATTGGGAAACTCGTATCCCGCAACCATCGGACTCCATCGTCCTTATGGCGTACGATGCGGTATTCATGCCGGGTGACCTCACCGGCCTTCACGCTCTCCAACGCGCGAAGCACACCCGAGCGATCATCAGGGTGGACGCCTTCCAACCAAGTCTCGAGGTTGTCCGGCGCCTTGTCGAGTGACTCGCCCCAGATCAGTTCGAAGACGGAGCTGCGATAGACGATCTCACCAGACGCCGTCTCGGCGATCCAAAGCAGGTTGCTGCTATTCTCGGCGAAGCTCCGGAACTGTGCGTCACTGGCGCGCACCGCCGCCTCATTCCGACGCTGCTCGGAGACATCGATGGCGGCGCCGATGAAGCTAACCGCGCGACCATATTCAAACTCTGTACGACCTGAAGTCGCGATGTGACGGGTGATGCCGTCATCCCGCCCGATCACGCGATACTCGATCATATAACGACCATCGCCCGCCGGATCCACGCAGGCGGCGATCGCCTCCCGAACACGCGAAAGGTCCTCGGGATGGATACCCGCTTCATAAACCGACATGTCGACCGGGTCGTCGGGCGAAAGCCCCCACATGAGGCGTAATCGCTCGTCCCAGTCGAGCGCACCCGTGACGGGATCCCACGCATAGATGCCGAGGCCGACCAACTCCGTGGCAGCGCGAAGGCGTGCTTCGCTGTGCCTCGAGACCTCCTCGAAAGATCGCCGCTGGCTGATGTCCCGGGACACACCGACGACGAGTTCGACCGAACCATCGTCGGCGCGGACAGGCCCCCAACGATAGGCGAAGTAGGCGGCGATGCCGGTCGGACTTTCGAAGAACACCTCGTCCTCGATTGTCACAGCATCCTTGAAGATGCGATCGATGTCCCTGTTCAGATGGCTCGCCAGCTCGGGCGGATAACCCAGATCCTCGAAGGTCCGGCCCAGCATGTCGCCGGCTGTCAGTCCGAACAGGTCTAGCATGACGGGATTGGCATAGACGAAACGGCGCCCGGCATCGAAAGCGTAGACGCAGTCGGGGATCGACGACAGCATCGCTTCCAGAAATCGCGATTGGCTGGCGTATCTCGAAACGACCGCCTCGATTTGCTCGCGCGCGCGCTTGAGATCGTCGATGTCCTGCACAACGAGAATGGCTTCATCGCCTTCGGCACCTTCGCGGCGAAAGGGAACCGCGCTGACGCGCATCCAGCGCTCCGGCCCGTCGCGGCCCTCATACAGAAAGTCGATGCCCGGCATCACCCGTTCGCCACGCAGCGCACGCGCGCCGGGATAGTCGCTGGGGTCGAGCAATCGGCCGCTGGAGTCGTACCCTCGCCAACGTCCCGCCTCCGCCGGCTGGCGCGAGGGCAGACGGCCCTGGCCTGCATCGCCCCGCAGGGATTGATTGTAGTGAATGAGATTGCCGTCGCAGTTATAGACACCGACCCCAAGCGGCAGGTTCTGAAGAACCGAAGCAAGCAGCATGCACTCGTCCTGCAGCGCACGTTCCACGCGATCGTGTGTCGACGATTCCTGGCCGGCTTCGTTGCTGAATTGATCTTCCGACATCTGCCGGCCCTCCTGCAGGCAAGGTGCCGGCAGGTCGATAACACGTCGCGGCGGGGTAAAGTTCCTTAGGGATCGTCCCTATGTGGCCAACAATCATCAAACTCTAAGTCGGTCGCACTCAACCCGAGGAGACCGGCATGAACGCCTCAATTCGGCACGACGCCCCTGAATCGGAGCTTGAGGCCTCCGCACGCGCTGCGGTCACGATCGGCCGGTCCCCCGATGACCTTCGTGCGCTCTGGCTCGATCCGGACACGCAGGCCCGCATATGGGCGCATTTCGCCGACGTGACCGCGCTCGACGGCCGCACCGCGGACTGGGTCGCCCGCGGCCCGGCAGGCGGCCAATATCGGTGGCGCACGGAGATCATCGACACCGGCTCGGATCAGATCCGTTGGTCCTCGCTGGACGGCGCCGACGTCCCGAACGCCGGCACACTCCGCTTCCGGCCGGCGCCGGGCGATCGCGGCACCGAGCTTCACCTCAATGTACGGTTCGATCCGCCCGGCGGAGTCGTCGGCGAGGCGCTGAGCAAGCTTTTCCACATCGTTCCGGAGGAGATCGTGGGAAAGGCGCTCTACCGCTTCCGCGCGCTCGCGCTGTCCGGAGAAATTCCTGCCACCGAACCGCAACCTGCCGCCCGCAAGGGTGGATCGGACCGCTAGGAGCCAGGCCGATGCGCGCACTCTGCTGGAACGGCGTCAACGACCTTCGCGTCGAGACGGTCACCGACCCCGCGATCCTGAATCCCAAGGACGTCATCCTCAAGGTGCGTCTGTCCACCACCTGCGGGTCTGACCTGCACCTGATCGACGGGCTGATCCCGACGATGCGCGAGGGCGACGTCCTGGGCCACGAGTTCATGGGCGAGATTGTCGACGTCGGGCGCGAGGTGGCGAAGGTGAAGCGCGGCGACCGCGTCGTCGTGCCGTCCTTCATCGCCTGCGGGCAATGCTGGTATTGCGAGCACGATCTCTATTCGCTTTGCGACACCAGCCATCCCAAGCCCGAACTGCAGGAGCCGCTGCTCGGCTATCCGACGGCGGGCATCTATGCCTATTCGCACGCCTTTGGCGGCTATGCGGGCTCGCATGCGGAATATGTCCGCGTGCCGTTTGCCGACACCGACTGTTTCGTCGTGCCCGGTGGCCTGGCGGACGAGGACGCGCTGTTCATCTCCGATGCCGCCCCGACAGGGTTCATGGGAGCGGATTTCTGCAACATCCAGCGCGGTGACGTGATCGCGGTCTGGGGTTGCGGCGGCGTCGGGCTGATGGCGCAGCAGAGCGCGATGATCCTCGGGGCCGAACGCGTGATCGCGATCGACCAGTATCCCGAACGGCTTGCCCAGGCGCAGGCTTTCGGCGCCATCCCGCTCGACTTCACCAAGGTGGACGTGATCGAGGCCCTGAAAGAGTTGACGGGCGGGCGCGGTCCGGATGCGTGCATCGATGCCGTCGGCATGGAGGCGGACGGTCAGGGCGCCCAGCACGCCTACGATCGCATCAAGCAGGCGCTCTATCTGGAAACGGATCGGGGGGCCGCGCTGCGCCAGGCGATGTACGCGGTCCGCAAGGGCGGCACGCTCTCTATCCTGGGGGTCTATGGCATGATGGACAAATTCCCCCTTGGGCTGTTGATGAACAAGGGCGTGACGGTGCGGACGGCCCAGCAACATGGCCAGGCCTATGTCCCGCGCCTCCTGGAACACGCCCTCCGCGGCGAGCTGACCCCTGCCGCCCTGGCCACCCATCGCTTCTCGCTGGAGGACAGCCCGACGGGGTATCGCATGTTCAAGCATAAGGAGGATGGCTGTCTTCGGGCCGTTTTCACGCCGTGAAGTGGCAGCGGACGGGAAGCTGAGCCGTGATGCTCGAACAGATGCTCGGCGTCATTCTGACGCTGCTGTTTCTTGCCGATATCTTTTTGACCGTGCTCTATGCCCGGGCGGGCTCCGGGCTCCTCGCACCCCTCTGGAACCGCGCGGTATGGACGGTGCTCCGCGGCCTCGCCCATCTGGCTGGCAGGCGCCGCGGCACGTTGCTCTCGCTGGCCGGTCCGCTCATCGTCGTGTCACTCTTCGGTTTCTGGTCGATGGGCCTTACGCTTGGCGCAGCCCTGGTCATCCAGCCTGAGCTCGGCGCCGCGATCCGCGCTTCCGGCGGCGAAACCCATACCGATTTCCTCACGTCCCTCCTCGTCGCGGGCAACAGCCTGTCGATCGTTGGCGGCGGGGACCATTCACCCTACACGACGGGCACGCGCTTGCTCTTCCTGATGAACTCCCTAGTCGGCGCGTCGGTGGTGTCGCTGGTGCTGAGTTACCTCGTCCAGGTCTATTCGGGCCTCCGCGAGCGCAACGCGCTGGCGCTGACGGTCGACCTGATGACCGACGGCACCGGAGACGCAGCGGTCATGCTCGCGCGCCTCATGCCCGAAGGTGACCCTTCAAACCTGAAGAGCCAGCTCGGGAACCTGGTCGGGTCTCTCGCCGCAACCAAGGAGGCGCACCATTTCTATCCCTTGCTGTTCTACTTTCGCTTCGAGGAGCCGCGCTACGCGGTGTCGCGCTTCAGCTTCGTCCTTCTTGACGCGACCACGCTGATCGAAACAGCACTCGACCGGCAGCGCTATGGCGGCCTTGCGACCTCCGCCGCTGTCGCATCCATCCGGCGCGGAGCACGGATGCTGATCGAGACGCTCGATTCACATTTTCCAACCGCTGAGGATCGCACCGATCTCGCTGGAGAGACTGGACGGCTCCGACGAAGCTACGCGGCCGCGACGCGAATTCTCGAGAGTGCCGGTATCCCAGTTCGCTCCGACGGCACTGAGGCGTATGTCGCGAGACGCGAGGAATGGGAGCCGCTCGTCAGGCGCGTGGCGCCGACGCTGGGCTACGCCATGTCTGAGATCGATCAGAGGCCACCGACGTCGCAAACGAGCGCGTCAGATTGATCTTCTGGGCCTTTCAACCGACGCTCGCGCGACCGAGTTGAACGAGGGGGGGCGTATCAGACGCCAGGAGATTCGCATGCGAGACAACCGGGCGTCGGGCTTCGTCCGTGTTCGCGGCGCGCGCCAGCACAACCTGAAGAATGTCGATGTCGATATCCCTCGCGATGCCCTGGTCGTATTCACCGGGGTGTCGGGATCGGGCAAGTCGTCGCTCGCCTTCTCCACCCTCTATGCGGAGGCGCAGCGCCGCTATCTGGAATCGGTCTCGCCCTATGCGCGTCGCCTCTTCCACCAGATGGAGGTGCCCGAAGTCGATGAAATAGAGGGACTGCCGCCGGCCGTGGCCTTGCAGCAGCAGCGAGGATCGCCAACCACCCGCTCCTCCGTTGGCAGCGTCACCACGCTCTCGAATCTGCTGCGCATGCTTTATTCACGCGCCGGCGACTATCCGCCCGGCCAGCCTCATCTCGATGCCGAGAGCTTTTCGCCCAACACGCCCGAGGGGGCCTGTCCGCGCTGCCAAGGCCTCGGCCGGATCCACGAGGTCACAGAGGCCTCGATGGTGCCCGATCCTTCGAAGACGATCCGCGAGCGCGCGGTCGCCGCCTGGCCGATCGCGTGGGGCGGCCAGAACCTGCGCGACATTCTCATCAGCCTTGGCATCGACGTCGATACGCCATGGCGCGACCTACCGAAGGAGGTGCGCAACTGGATCCTGTTCACCGAGGAGCAGCCGCAGGTCCCGGTCTATCCCGGTTGGAGCCACGACGAGATCAAGCGCGCGGTCCGCCGCAAGATCGAACCGGCCTATATGGGCACCTTCTCGAGCGCGCAGCGCCATGTCACCCACAGCTATGCGACCACCCAGAGCGCGATGATGAAGAAGCGCGCGGCGCGGTTCATGATCGCCAGTCTCTGCCCGGTCTGCGAGGGCAAAAGGCTTCGGCGAGAATCCCTGTCGGTCCGCTTCGAGGGCCTCGATGTGGCCGAAATGAACCGACTGCCCATGGCGGGCTTCTCCAAGATCTTCGCGCCCTATGCCGAGGCGAAATCGGGCAAGCTCGCCGCGCTGCGTCAGACCCATCCGGAGAAAGCTCTGGTGGTGGAGCGTATCGCCGGCGATCTGTGCCGCCGACTGTCGGTGCTGCTCGACCTCGGCCTCGGCTATCTGACGCTGGAACGCAGCACCCCGACGCTGTCGCCGGGCGAATTGCAGCGGCTGCGGCTGGCAACGCAGGTTGTCTCCAACCTGTTCGGCGTCGTCTATGTCATGGACGAGCCATCTGCCGGCCTCCATCCCGCCGACACGGAGGCGCTGCTGCGAGCCCTAGATCGCCTGAAGGCGGTCGGCAATTCGCTGTTCGTGGTCGAGCACGAGATGGACGTCGTCCGCCGCGCCGACTGGATCGTCGATGTCGGCCCCGCCGCCGGCGAGCAGGGCGGCAAAATCCTCTACAGCGGCCCGGTCGAGGGCCTGCGCGCGGTCGCCGCATCGCAGACGAGGCGCCATCTGTTCGACGAAGGCGGCGGGATGCCGAGCCGCAGGCGCAAGCCTACTGGCTGGCTGCGACTTGAGGGAGTTTCGCGCAACAATCTGAAAAAGGTCGATTGCGCGATCCCGCTCGGCGTGATGACGACCGTAACCGGGATCTCCGGGTCGGGGAAATCGAGCCTGGTCAGCCAGGCGCTGGTTGAGATGGTGGCCGGCGAGCTCGGCACCGTCGCAGCACCAGAGGAATCAGATTCCGAAGCCGCGCTCGAGAACCGCTCCAGCAGCGCTACGGAAGGCCTAATCGTCGGTGGCCTCGAAGGCGTCAAGCGGCTGATCGAGGTCAACCAGAAGCCGATCGGCCGCACGCCACGCTCCAACCTCGCGACCTATACCGGTCTGTTCGACCACGTCCGTGCGCTGTTCGCGGCAACCCCTGCCGCGAGGAAACGCCGCTACGATGCCGGCCGCTTCTCGTTCAATATTGCCAAGGGCCGATGCCCGCGCTGCGAGGGCGAAGGTTTCGTGATGGTCGAGCTACTCTTCCTGCCGAGCGTGTACGCGCCTTGCCCCGCCTGTCACGGCACCCGTTACAACCCTAAGACGCTGGAAATCCGCTATCGCGGCAAGACAATCGCCGATGTGCTTGCGCTCACTGTCGAGGATGCCTCGGCGTTCTTCGCCGATGTGCCAACCATTGGCCGGTCGCTCTCGGTGCTTCGCCAGGTCGGGCTCGACTACCTCCGCCTCGGGCAACCCGCGACCGAGTTTTCGGGCGGCGAGGCGCAGCGGGTGAAGCTTGCCACCGAGTTGCAGCGCGCGCAGCGCGGCGGCGCGCTTTATGTACTCGACGAGCCGACCACCGGCCTGCACCCGACCGATGTCGAGCGCCTGCTCGGCCAGCTCAGCGCGCTGGTCGATGCCGGCAACACCGTCGTCCTGGTCGATCACGACATGAAGGTCGCGGCGGCGAGCGACTGGGTGATAGATATCGGTCCCGGCGCCGGAGACGAAGGCGGCCGGATGGTTGCGAGCGGCCCTCCGCCGAAGGTCGCCGCCTGCCGGAATAGCCGGACCGCCCCCTATCTTGACCGCGCACTCAGTGGAATTGCGGTCGCCGCGATCTGCTGAACCGTTATTCTGTGCCAGTTGGAGGCGCGGATCTTCGACGCCCTCGGCAGCGAGCTCATGCGCCCGGAACTGGTCGCTGAATTCGTCGCCGAGTTGAACCGCCTCGCCTCGGGGCGGGGCTCGGACCTCTCGGCCAAGCGGCGTGAGCTGCCCGGCGCCAGGGCGCGCTGTCCGGCCTGATGGACGCGATCGCCGATGGCCTTCGGACGGCGGGGTTCAAGCAGCGACTGGAGGAGCTCGAGGCGCGTCAGGCAGTTCTTCGGGGGAGATCGCGGCTGGCGAGGCCGAGCCGCCTGCGCTCGTCTTCCTGCCGAATATCCCGGAGGTCTATCGGACCCGGGTCGTAAATCTTCGCGCATCGATACAGACGCTCGCCTCGCCCAAGGTGCTTCAGGCGCTTCGGGCGCTGATCGCGCGCGTCGAGGTCTTCACCGATCGCACGGAACTCACCGGCCACCTGACATCGATGCTGCGCGCGGGCGGCGTGGAGAGCTCTTCCGCTGGCGCTGAACGCAGAAAGCCCCACTGGCAAGGCCAATGGGGCTTTGAGTTCGGCAAAGCTGGATGCGGGGACAGGATTTGAACCTGTGACCTTCAGGTTATGAGCCTGACGAGCTACCGGGCTGCTCCACCCCGCGTGAGGTGTTG